>CBIFUL010000006.1:0-186562 GCA_966185695.1 uncultured Pantoea sp.
GCGGTCATCGCGCTCTTTTATCTCGGATAAAAGGCGATCAAAGTTAACACTAAAGCCATTTTCCTGCAACTGTAGCATACGACGATGCGCACGCTCTTCAGAGCTGGCGTCAAGGAAGATTTTAACGGGCGCATCAGGGAAAACCACGGTTCCCATATCACGGCCATCTGCGATCAAGCCAGGCTCTTCGCGGAAAGCACGCTGGCGTCGCAGCAATGCTTCGCGTACACGCGGGAAAGCAGCAACACGTGAAGCAGTATTGCTAACTTCTTGAGTACGAATTTCGCTTGTGACATCTTCGCCTTCCAATACAACTTGCATTTCGCCATCAATCGACAGAAAACGAACATCAAGATGTGCAGCCATCGGCACTAACGCTTCTTCTGATTCAATATCAACCTGATGATGAAGTGCTGCTAAAGCCAATACGCGATAGATGGCACCAGAATCAAGCAAGTGCCACTGCAACGACTCCGCCATCGCTTTACATAAAGTCCCTTTACCAGCGCCACTTGGCCCATCAATGGTAATAACCGGGGCGATTGCCGTCATTGTTCTCTCCTGTTGCTGCATGCTTATTGTCGGCCTTCTTAGCCGTCTGGATTGCGCGGCATTATACGCTGCCCGCAGGAGGTTAGTTACCCCTTAGCGTAGACAGTGTTAGAAAAATAGAAAGATTCAGAAGAATTTCCGCCCAACAAGACCACGTTGGGGCAAAGAAACCCGGTACAAGCGCACCGGGTAAACAATCAAGAAGCGTGGCTAATTTTTGCCAGCTGCTGGAAATAGTCCGGGAAGGTTTTTGCCGTACAGCCGGGATCAAGAATCGTTACCGGTGTATCTGAAAGCGCAACAAGCGCAAAACACATTGCCATACGGTGATCGTTATAAGTACCGATGTCCGCATGCTGCAACTGCGCCGGAGGTGTAATGCGAATAAAATCATGCCCCTCTTCGACCTCAGCGCCCACCTTACGTAATTCTGTAGCCATCGCCGCCAAGCGATCGGTCTCTTTTACACGCCAATTATAAATGTTACGCATTAACGTAGTGCCTTGAGCAAATAGCGCGGTAGTCGCAATGGTCATTGCCGCATCAGGAATATGGTTCATATCCATATCGATTGCGGTTAATGAACCATGCGTGCATGAGATATAGTCATCGCCCCACTCAATCACAGCACCCATTTTTTCTAATACGTCTGCGAAGCGAATATCACCTTGCACGCTATTACGACCGATACCGGTCACGCGGACAGTGCCGCCCTTAATCGCTGCAGCCGCAAGGAAATATGAAGCCGATGAAGCATCACCCTCAACTAAATAGTCGCCTGGCGATTGGTACTGCTGCTGACCTTTAACCACAAACTGCTGGTAATTTTGATTATCAACTGCCACGCCAAAGCAGCGCATCAGATGCAGTGTGATATCAATATAGGGCTTAGAAACCAGCTCACCTTTAATGGTAATAATGGTGTCCTGCTGCGCTAGCGGTGCAGTCATTAGTAATGCTGTCAGGAACTGACTGGATACGCTGCCGTCAACGCTCACCTCACCGCCCATAAATCCGCCGTTCAAACGCACAGGCGGATAATCAGTTTGTTCCAAATAATCAATGCTGGCGCCGCCCTGACGTAAAGCATCAACTAAGTGACCGATGGGGCGCTCTTTCATACGCGGTTCGCCGGTCAGCACGATGGATTGCTGACCAAGACATAACGCTGCGGCTAAGGGGCGCATTGCCGTGCCAGCGTTACCAAGGAACAGCTCCAGAGATTGCTCGGCATGAAGCGGACCCGCATTACCAATCACTTCACAAACGGTGCGATCAGCGGATAGCGTATAGCTGACACCTAACGCTTTTAGGGCATTAAGCATATGTTTTACATCATCGCTATCAAGCAAGTTAGTCAGGCGCGTAGTACCGTTTGCCAATGCCGCTAGTAATAGCGCGCGATTTGAAACGCTTTTTGAGCCCGGTAAGTTTACCGTGCCGTCAACGCGGGCAATCGGTTGTAGAGTCAGGGAGTCCTGCATGTGAAACCAAATCTCCAGAAAATACGAGACCCCGTCGGATGACAGGGTCGGATGCCAGACAAGCTGACATGAAAAGGTAATCAGCCGTGACGGCGTTCGAAATCAACCATGAAGTCAGTCAAGGTTTTCACGCCTTCTAGCGGCATCGCATTGTAGATCGATGCGCGCATTCCACCAACAACACGGTGGCCTTTCAGAGCATGTAAACCTGCTGCAAGTGACTCTTCAAGGAACAGCTTATCCAGACTTGCATCCGCCAGTTGGAAAGGCACATTCATGCGTGAGCGATTTTCAGTGGCAACATCGTTACGGTAAAAATTGCTGTTATCAATCACGCCATACAGCAGATCGGCTTTGGCCTGATTCATCTTGTCCATTTCGGCTACGCCACCTTTCTCCTTTAGCCATTTGAAGACTAAGCCAGAGAGATACCATGCGAATGTTGGCGGTGTGTTGAACATTGACTCGTTTTCGGCCAGTACTTTGTAATCCAAAATCGACGGTACCCAGCGCTGGGCTTTGCCCAATAAATCTTCACGTACCACCACCAGCGTTAAACCGGCTGGGCCGATATTTTTCTGTGCGCCAGCGTAGATTAAACCATAACGGCTGATATCAAGGGGACGAGAAAGAATGGTCGATGAAAGATCCGCGACAACGACTTTATCGCCAAAGTCAGGTTCTTCATCAATGGCGATACCGTCGATGGTTTCGTTAGGGCAGAAATGCACATAGGCCGCATCATCGTTCAGCCGCCATTCACGCATCGGTAATAAAGCACGCTTACCCTCGCGGGTGGTCTTAACATCAATGGTATTCGGCGCGCAGAATTTTTCTGCTTCTTTAATTGCGCTGTGCGCCCAGTAACCCCCGTCGATGTAATCAGCGGTTGTGGCTTCACCTAATAGGTTACCAGGGATAGCAGCAAACTGTGCGCGAGCGCCGCCATGGCAGAACAAAACTTTGTAGTTGGACGGAATTTTAAGAAGATCGCGAAAATCTTGTTCAGCCGCTTCGGCGACCGCAATAAACTCTTTACTACGGTGACTGATCTCCATCACCGAGGTGCCTAATCCGTGCCAATTTGTCAGTTCTTGTTCTGCACGACGGAGCACTTCCACCGGCAGCATTGCCGGGCCGGAGCTAAAATTATAAACCTGCGTCATTTCCCCTCACCACTGTCATATCGAACGGTTATGAATACATGACCGGTTTTATCATTGCCTCAGAAACGCTGCAATCATTAATCCAGCCGAGATCACATTTCCAGAGCCAGCCCCACCGCAGCTTATGTCACGGATGCAACGAGCAGCGGAATTTTGTGAGGCTGCTTCCTTAAGCTTGAACAGCGTGCAGTCAGTGAGTGTAAAGGCCGTAACAATGCCGGGAGATAATTGCGTAGTGAATAGCGAAGCAAGCGCAAAACCCGTATTATTGCGCGCTTTACGCCCCCCCCCACTGACTTGAGAGAGCGCCAACATGACGCAAACGTTTATTCCCGGTAAAGATGCCGCATTAGAAGACTCCATCGCACGCTTCCAGCAAAAATTGCAGGACTTGGGCTTCAACATTGAAGAAGCTTCTTGGCTCAATCCGGTACCACACGTCTGGTCTGTACATATTCGCGATCGCGATTGCCCACTCTGTTTTACCAACGGTAAAGGTGCCAGCAAAAAAGCCGCATTGGCTTCAGCGTTAGGTGAATATTTTGAGCGTCTCTCAACAAACTATTTCTTTGCTGATTTTTGGCTGGGCAAATCGATCGCAAACGGGGACTTCGTTCACTATCCGAACGAAAAATGGTTCCCGTTAACTGATGATGGTAGCCTTCCAGAAGGGATATTAGATGCGCGCCTGCGTGAATTTTATGATCCCGAAAACAGTTTGAATGCCTCTGATCTGATCGACTTACAATCAGGTAATGATCAGCGCGGAATTTGTGGTCTGCCGTTTACACGCCAGTCCGATCAGCAAACCGTTTATATTCCGATGAACATTATTGGCAATCTTTATGTCTCCAATGGCATGTCTGCGGGCAACACTGCCAACGAAGCGCGGGTGCAAGGTTTATCAGAAGTTTTTGAACGTCATATTAAAAACCGCATTATTGCAGAATCTATTAGCCTGCCAGAAATACCGTCGGAAGTAATGCAGCGTTATCCTGGCGTGATTGAGGCAATTGAGCGTCTGGAAGCCGAAGGTTTCCCTATCTTCTCTTATGATGCGTCCTTGGGTGGAAAATATCCGGTAATCTGTGTTGTCCTGTTCAACCCGGCAAACGGCACCTGCTTTGCTTCGTTTGGTGCGCATCCCGATTTTGGCGTTGCATTGGAACGCACGGTAACAGAATTGCTGCAAGGCCGTGGCTTAAAGGATTTGGACGTCTTTACGCCACCAACGTTTGATGATGAAGAAGTCGCAGAACACGCTAACCTGGAAACGCACTTTATTGATTCAAGCGGCCTGATTTCTTGGGATATGTTCAAAGACGATGCTGATTATCCTTTTGCTGACTGGAGTTTTGCCGGCAGTACACAGGAAGAATTCGACACGTTAATGGCGATTTTCCGTGCAGAAGACCAGGAAGTGTATATCGCAGATTATGAACATTTGAGCGTATACGCCTGCCGTATTATTGTCCCCGGCATGTCAGACATCTATCCTGCCGAAGATTTGCTTTTGGCCAACAACAGTATGGGCGCTTCCCTGCGTGAAACGTTGCTGGCATTACCGGCAAGTGAATGGGAGCCAGAAGCCTATCTGAGTCTAATTGAGCAATTAGATGAAGAGGGTCACGATGATTTCACTCGCGTTCGTGAGCTGCTTGGTTTGGCATCTGGAAAAGATAATGGCTGGTACACACTCCGTATAGGCGAACTGAAAGCCATGTTGGCTTTAGCGGGTGGAGATCTTGATCAGGCCCTGATATGGACTGAGTGGACGATGGAGTTTAATCAATCGATCTTCAGCGCTGAGCGCGCAAATTATTATCGCTGCTTGCAAACATTGTTACTGCTGGCGATTGAAGAAGAGCGCGATCCGTTACAATATCATCGCGCCTTTGTTCGCATGTATGGCACAGATGCTGTTGAAGCAGCCTCTGCCGCTATTAGCGGTGAAGCTCCTTTTTATGGCCTGCAAGCAGTAGATTTGGATCTTAAAGCTTTTCCTGCGCATCAAGCGTTATTAGCGGCTTATGAAAAATTGCAGATTGCTAAACGTCGCTATTGGTCTGAAAAATAATATTTTATAGTCCTCAACTTTATTAATTAATAGATTTCATTGGCACTAATGAAAATTAGTGCCTTTTTCAATTTTGCTTTAACTAAAAATTTTAATTATTGAATAACAATTGATAATTATTGAATGATTTTATTTAACAAGCCCAGTCAATCCGCTTAGTTAATTCAAATTTTTTTGCATTTATTAAAAATAATTTATTTCCTTTAATTCATTAAGTTAACCTAGAAAAACCCATCTAAATCGTTTCGCTTACCTCTACCTATTGGTCAAATATGATCCATGTCAATTTCTGACCTATACTCCTTTGTTAGTATTCTCTCAGACAATCTTTGGAGAGCGTTAGTGTGAAAGCTGACAACCCTTTTAATTCATTATTGCCTGCCGCAATGGCAAAAGTTGCTGAAGATGCTGGCGTATATAAAGCAACAAAACATCCTTTAACGACTTTCTTCCTTGCCATCACCGCTGGCGTATTTATCTCTATCGCTTTCGTCTTCTATATAACGGCTACGACTGGCAGCGCAGGCATTCCTTTCGGTATCGCAAAATTAATTGGCGGAGTCTGTTTTTCACTTGGGCTTATGCTGGTCGTGGTGTGCGGTGCGGACCTGTTTACCTCAACTGTACTAATTGTTGTGGCGAAAGCCAGCGGTCGCATTACCTGGCTGCAATTGGGTCGTCACTGGCTGAATGTCTATATAGGAAACCTTTTTGGCGCCCTATTCTTTGTGGCGCTGATTTGGCTAGCAGGGGAACATATGGTGGCAAACGGAGCGTGGGGCTTAAACGTGCTGCAAACCGCAGACCACAAAATGCATCACACTTTTATTGAAGCGGTAAGCCTTGGCACCCTCGCCAATCTGATGGTTTGCTTAGCCGTATGGATGAGTTACTCCGGCCGCAGTCTGCTCGACAAAATGGTGGCAATGATCTTACCGGTAGCCATGTTTGTTGCTAGCGGCTTTGAGCACAGTATTGCCAATATGTTTTTGATTCCAATGGCCATCATAATTCGCGATTTTGCCAGCCCTGAGTTCTGGCAAATGACTGGTGCGAGTGCGACACAATTCCCGGCACTCGATCTCGGCGATTTTATTATCAACAACCTGATTCCCGTGACCATCGGCAACATCATCGGCGGCGGATTATTGGTCGGTTTGACCTACTGGGTAATCTACCTGCGCGGCGATGAGTCGGTGCATTAAGTAATTGGTACGGGCGTGCTGCATAAGCGCGTCATCCTTGAAAGTCTCCCTAAATAAGGCAGGTATATCATGTCCGAACTGAATGAAAAAATGGCGTCAGCCTGGGAAGGATTTAGCGCCGGCGAATGGCAGAGAAGTGTCAACGTCCGTGACTTTATCCAAAAAAATTATACCCCGTATGAAGACGATGAATCCTTTCTTGTGGGTGCGACAACAGCAACCACCAAACTGTGGGATAGCGTGCTCGAAGGCATCAAAATTGAGAACCGTACTCACGCGCCCGTTGATTTCGATACTGATTTAGCCTCAACCATTACGTCACATGATGCAGGTTATATTAACAAGTCGCTGGAAAAAATCGTTGGTCTGCAAACTGAAGCACCACTGAAACGCGCCATCATTCCGTTTGGCGGCATCAAGATGGTCGAAGGCTCATGCAAAGTTTACGGTCGCGAACTCGATCCTGCGCTGAAAAAGGTCTTCACTGATTATCGTAAAACTCATAATCAAGGCGTATTTGATGTCTACACCCCTGATATCATGCGCTGCCGTAAATCTGGCGTGCTGACCGGTTTACCTGATGCGTATGGACGCGGCCGTATCATTGGCGACTATCGCCGCGTAGCGCTTTACGGTATTGATTTCCTGATGAAGGATAAAGTAGCCCAGTTCAATTCACTGCAAAGTGATATGGAAAATGGCGTTGATCTTGAAGCGACCATTCGTCTACGCGAAGAGATTTCGGAACAGCATCGTGCGCTGGGACAAATTAAAGAGATGGCCGCTAAATATGGTTCAGACATCTCTCTGCCAGCCACGACTGCACAAGAAGCCGTCCAGTGGACTTATTTCGGCTATCTCGCGGCGGTGAAATCGCAGAACGGTGCTGCGATGTCCTTTGGTCGTGTTTCTACTTTCCTGGATGTATACATCGAGCGTGATATTCAGGCTGGCAGATTAACTGAAGAAGCTGCACAGGAGTTAGTTGATCATCTGGTCATGAAACTGCGCATGGTGCGTTTCCTGCGCACGCCAGAATATGATGAGCTTTTTTCAGGCGATCCGATTTGGGCAACCGAGTCCTTAGCCGGTATGGGCGTTGATGGTCGTACATTGGTCACTAAAAGCACCTTCCGCTTTTTGAACACACTCTACACTATGGGGCCTTCACCGGAGCCCAATATGACCATCCTGTGGTCAGAAAAACTGCCGGTTAACTTCAAAAAATATGCAGCTAAAGTCTCAATCGATACATCTTCTTTGCAGTATGAAAATGATGACTTGATGCGCCCAGACTTCGATAACGATGACTATGCTATCGCCTGCTGTGTGAGCCCAATGATTGTCGGCAAACAAATGCAGTTCTTCGGTGCACGCGCTAACCTGGCGAAAACGCTGCTGTATGCAATCAATGGTGGTGTTGACGAGAAGTTGAAAATGCAGGTTGGCCCTAAAGAAGCGCCAATTACTGATGAGTACCTCGATTTCGACACCGTTATGGCGCGATTGGATCACTTCATGGATTGGCTGGCAAAACAGTATGTCACGTCCTTAAACATCATCCACTACATGCATGATAAATACAGCTACGAAGCTTCGCTGATGGCGCTTCACGATCGTGATGTATATCGCACCATGGCTTGTGGTATCGCTGGTTTGTCAGTGGCGGCCGATTCACTGTCTGCTATCAAATACGCAAAAGTGAAAACTATTCGTGATGAAGATGGCTTAGCGGTTGATTTCGAAATTGAGGGCGAGTATCCGCAGTTTGGTAACAATGATTCACGCGTAGATGATATGGCGTGTGACTTAGTTGAACGTTTCATGAAGAAAATTCAGAAACTGCAAACTTATCGTAATGCGGTGCCAACCCAGTCAGTGCTGACTATCACCTCTAACGTGGTTTATGGCAAGAAAACGGGTAACACGCCAGATGGTCGTCGCGCTGGCGCACCATTCGGACCGGGTGCTAACCCCATGCACGGGCGCGATCAGAAAGGCGCAGTCGCTTCACTCACTTCTGTAGCAAAACTGCCGTTTGCTTACGCAAAAGACGGTATTTCATATACCTTCTCTATCGTGCCAAACGCGCTGGGTAAAGACGATAATGTGCGTAAAACCAACCTCGCCGGCTTGATGGATGGTTATTTCCATCATGAAGCCAATATCGAGGGCGGCCAGCACCTGAACGTTAACGTGATGAATCGTGAAATGCTGTTGGATGCCATGGAACATCCTGAGAATTATCCGCAGCTTACCATCCGCGTTTCCGGCTATGCTGTACGTTTCAACTCTCTGACTAAAGAACAGCAGAAAGACGTTATAACCCGTACTTTCACTCAATCGCTGTAATCAACTTTCACTGAATTAAAAAGGCTCCTCCGGGAGCCTTTTCTCCAAAGTCCATTTTGCCAGATTGCTCATGGGCAACCTCACAAAATCGATTTACGTATTAGAAGCGCAACATAGAGTGTGCTGCCTGTATGTCAGGCTTAAATGGAGAACATATCGCAATGTCAGCAATCGGTCGTATCCACTCTTTTGAATCATGCGGCACCGTTGATGGTCCCGGCATCCGCTTTATCACTTTTTTTCAGGGCTGCCTGATGCGTTGCTTGTATTGCCACAATCGCGATACGTGGGATACACATGGTGGCAAAGAAGTCACCGTTGAAGACTTGATGAACGATGCTCGTTCTTATCGCCACTTTATGAATGCATCTGGTGGTGGCGTTACCGCTTCCGGCGGAGAAGCTATTCTGCAGGCTGAATTTGTTCGTGATTGGTTCCGCGCCTGCAAGGCCGAAGGCATCCATACCTGCCTGGACACAAACGGTTTTGTTCGCCGCTATGACCCCGTTATCGATGAATTGCTTGATGCTACAGATTTAGTAATGCTCGACCTCAAACAGATTAATGATGATATACACCAAATTTTGGTGGGTGTGTCTAACCACCGCACCATGGATTTTGCCCGCTATTTGCAGAAGAGAGGCAAACGAACATGGATTCGCTATGTTGTCGTGCCTGGCTATTCCGATGATGATGATTCCGTGCATCGGTTAGGCGAGTTCACCAAGGATATGGCTAATATTGAAAAGATTGAGCTACTGCCCTATCACGAGTTGGGCAAGCATAAGTGGGTGGCCATGGGCGAAGAATATAAGCTTGATGGCGTGAAGCCACCCAAAAAAGAGACGATGGAGCGGGTGAAAAGCATTCTTGCCAGCTATGGTCATGAAGTGATGTACTAAGCGAAGAGTAGCAAAAAAAGGGGGAGCCGGAGCTCCCCCTTTTTCAATTCTGTCGATAAACGGATTCAGGCATGGGCAACAGGAGTGGCATGCTGATCGGCTTTGCGTAGTAGCATTACCAGATATACCAGCGCGACTGCGGCAATCATGACAAACAATAAACGATCAGAGTAATTCTGCATCAGCATTGAGGTCATTCCCGGCCCAACCAGACTTCCCACGGTATAGCTGAATAGCAGAGCCTGATTCATCGCCACTAATTCGTGATGAGCCACAGTTTCACAGGCCCACGACATCGCAACGGGATAAAGGGTGAAACCGGCAAGCCCCAGCACAAACAGCGCAGGCGCCATTGCTGCATCACCTAACATGGCGATTGCGCCCAAGATCACAACAAAGACTTGTACCCGCAGCACCATCAGGCGGCCAAAACGATCGGCAAGACGACCTACAGGCCACTGACCGACAATGCCTGAGCTCACCAACAGCGCCATCCAATAACCTACTGTCGCATCGCTCATGCCCCGATGGGACAGATAAAGCGGCATTAAACCATACAGCGATCCGAGCACAATACCGGAAATAATACAGCCATTGATGCCAAGACGAGAGCTGCGACGACGCAACATCAGCCAAATACGCCCGGTTGAAGACTCTTCGGTCGCCGTCCCTGCGTTGACCTGCACAAACACTACGGGCAGAACAGCGCAAACAATCAGTGTGGTCACCCAAGGAATGACATGCAGCAGCTCTGTTGAAACTCGACTAACTAACAGCTGCCCAACCACCGTACCGAGATAATAGATGATCATGTAGGCCGCCAGCAGCTGACCACGATTGCGCACCGTGCCGCTGCATAGTAATGCGCTTTCCACGACTACCCAAATCAATGCGCAACCCACGCCTGCGGTGAAGCGCAGAATCGTCCAGCTATAAAATCCTTCCAGCAGCACCATGCCCATGGTCGCCAATGCAAAAAGTACGCTGGCAAGATAGAAACAACGATTAAAACCGTAACGATTGATCAACCAGCCCGCCAGCAGTGTACCCAGCAAATTACCGCTGTAATAAGCCGAACTTGCCATGCCTACTTGCCAGGTTGGCAGTTGACCATGGGTGAGCCATAACGGCACCAGCGTGTTGAGCACAGCAATAGACACCGTCATAAGCATTAAGCCGCAAAGCAGCAGCAGGACGGGGCGCGACCAGGTTGACATAGAGATTGAAACCAAAGGAACGAAGATATTTGCGCGCAGTTTGCCATCCACTTTTATAAAGTCAATGTGCAGAAATTAGCCGCCGCACAATTTGCTGCGAGACAATTTATTTTTTTTATCTTCAGTAGGTTAGGAAGGGTAAGAAGCGTCTCAGACGTTAAACTATCCCTATGAATTTATGGGTTTTTAACCGTCAGGAGCGAATCAACATCGATAACGTTTATTTGTGATTAATTCTTACTAAAAAATAATCAAAAACGAGCTTAAGAAATAAAAAAACCCGGCAATTGCCGGGTTTTACCGAGAGACAGTATTAACCAATAAATTCCAGGCCGCCCATATAAGGACGCAATACTGCCGGCACTTCAATGCGGCCATCTGCTTGCTGGTAGTTTTCCAATACCGCGACCAAAGTACGACCTACTGCCAAGCCAGAGCCATTAAGCGTATGGACTAAGCGTGGTTTCTTGTCCGTTTTGCTCCGGCAGCGTGCTTGCATACGACGCGCCTGAAAATCTCCCATATTGGAGCAAGAGGAGATTTCACGGTAAGTATCTTGCGCAGGCAACCATACCTCTAAATCGTAGGTTTTAGCAGAGCCGAAACCCATATCTCCGGTACATAACAGTACTTTACGGTATGGCAGATTTAACAGCTGCAGCACTTTCTCAGCGTGGCCGACTAACTCTTCTAGCGCATCCATTGAGTTCTCTGGTGCGACGATCTGCACCATTTCTACTTTGTCGAACTGATGCATGCGGATCAGACCGCGCGTATCGCGTCCGTAGGAACCGGCTTCAGAGCGGAAGCATGGCGTATGCGCAGTGAGTTTTAGCGGCAGATTTTCTTCTTCAACAATTTCATCACGCACCAGGTTGGTAAGAGGCACTTCAGCGGTGGGAATCAACGCATAGTTGCTGCTTCCTGCTTCTTCACCTAGCGGCTTAGTATGGAACAGATCTTCTCCAAATTTCGGCAGCTGACCGGTACCATAAAGCGTTTCCTGATTTACCAAATAAGGCACATAGGTTTCAAGGTAACCATGTTGCTCGGTATGAAGATCAATCATGAATTGGCTAAGCGCACGATGCAGACGCGCAATCTGGCCCTGCATGACAATGAAGCGCGAGCCTGTTAGTTTCACCGCAGCTGCGAAATCGAGTCCCTTAGCCGCTTCGCCAAGCTCAACATGATCTTTTGGCGCGAAATCAAATTTGCGCGGCTCGCCCCAACGGCTAATCTCCTGGTTTTCACTGTCATCTTTACCCAACGGAACTTCATCCACCGGCAAATTGGGCAGTGCAAGAGCAAAATCACGAATTTCGTTCTGCAGGACATCCAGTTCTGCTTTAGCCGCGTCGAGGCGTTCACCCAGCGCGTTCACTTCCTGACGCAGCGGCTCGATGTCTTCCCCACGGGCTTTGGCCTGACCGATGGATTTGGATCGGGAGTTGCGATCTGCCTGCAGATTTTCAGTTTCTACCTGCAAAACTTTACGACGCTCTTCGAGCGAACGCAGCGTTTCCACATCCAGTTTAAATCCTCGGCGCGCCAGTTTTTCTGCGACTGCGTCTGGCTCGTTACGCAGCAGATTGGGATCGAGCATGCTAATCCTGTGTAATAAGGTTGATTGAACGAATGAAGGGATGCATCCCTTTGGATGCATTGAAATACTTGCTAACCTTACCGTAACGTATTTATCAGCGGTAGCGTTTTATCGGGCTAATTTGATCCTGTTCAGCCAGCCAGGCGAGTTTTTCGCCAATTTTCCCTTCAAGCCCACGTGTCGTGGGTTGATAATAGCGAGTTTGTGCCATTTCTGGCGGGAAATAGACTTCTCCGGCGGCATAGGCATTGGCCTCATCATGTGCATAACGATACTCTTTACCCAAGCCCATCTCTTTCATTAACTTGGTAGGGGCATTACGCAGATGCTCCGGTACATCGTAATCAGGAAATTCCCGCGCATCGCGCATCGCCGCTTTAAATGCGTTGTACACCGCGTTGCTTTTCGGTGCGCTGGCTAAATAGACAATGGCTTGGGCAATCGCCCGCTCACCTTCAGCAGGGCCAACGCGTGTATAACAATCCCATGCAGCAATAGCCACCTGCATGCCACGCGGATCGGCATTTCCGACATCTTCTGATGCGATTGCCAGCAAACGACGCGCAACATATAAGGGATCGCCGCCCGCCGTGATGATGCGGGCGTACCAATAAAGGGCGGCATCCGGCGCAGAACCGCGCACTGATTTATGTAAGGCTGAAATTAAGTCGTAAAAACGGTCGCCTTTATTATCAAAGCGCGCCGCTCTTTCTCCTGACACTTCATTAAGAAGTTGCGGCGTTAACTCACGCTGATCCTGGCCATTGCTTTCTGCCATGTCAGCCATCATTTCCAGCGTATTTAACGCCCGCCGCGCATCACCATTTACTAATTCGGCAATCATGCGACGCGTATTATCTGGTAGCAAAATGTCGCTATTACCGTAACCTCGTGTTTGATCCTGCATGGCTTGCAGCAAAACGTGCTCAATGTCTTCAGCGGTTAGAGATTTCAGCAGATAGACACGGGCACGTGAAAGCAGCGCCGAATTCAGCTCAAAAGAAGGATTTTCGGTGGTAGCACCGATAAACGTAATGGTGCCATCTTCGATATGGGGCAGAAAGGCGTCCTGCTGACTTTTGTTGAAACGATGAACCTCATCAACAAACAGAATGGTTCGACGCCCAACCTGACGATTTTGTCGCGCCCGTTCAATCGCTTCACGGATCTCTTTCACACCCGAGGTCACCGCTGAAATGCGTTCAACATCGGCTTTACCATAATGCGCAATGATCTCAGCCAGCGTGGTTTTGCCTGTGCCTGGCGGCCCCCATAAAATCATTGAATGCAGATGTCCTGCCTCAATTGCGCGCGGCAAAGGTTTGCCTGGCGCTAGCAGATGTTGTTGTCCGATGTACTGTTGCAATGTAACTGGCCGCATTCGTGCGGCCAGTGGTTTGAACTCATTTGACGGGGCAAAATCCAGAGACAGGTTACTCACCGTGACCTCACTGACGTTGATCGTCCACCGTTACCCCTTTTGGCGGCGTAAAGGTGAATTTGTCCGGACTGATGGCGCCATTCTTCTGGCTTTTCAGCTGGTAATCGCTGTGCTGACCATCTTGCTCAATTGCACTGAACTTGTTGATGGTACCTGACGACGAAACGTTGATAGTGAACTGCTTCAGGTTGCCGTCACTATTTTTTGGCGTCAGCTCAAAGTCATCGCCTTTTTGTTTAATGTTGTACTGTTGCCAATCACTCGGCTGATTACGTGCAATCAGCATGAAAGGCGTGTTGCTGGTAGCATTTTGCAGCAGGCTCACGCTGGCTTGTTCTACGAATGGATTATAGAACCACAGGTTTTTACCATCGGAAATAATTACGCTTTCATCAGGTGCCGTCATGTGCCAGTTAAACAAGCTGGGGCGCTTAACCCACAACTCCCCTTCTCCGTCCTGCACATTGGCACCGCTGCCATCGGTGACTTTCTGATCAAAGCTGGCATGGAAGCTGTTAACTTTATTCAGACGCTGTTGTAAGTCGCTGGATGCATCCGCCAATACCGATGCGGAAGCAAAACTGGCCAGCAGGCCGCAGGCAATAACGCGTAATTTCATCTGATTCGATTCCTTATTCATGATTTCCCGACACTTAGCGTATTAAACGTAGTTGCCGCACCGTCTATTTGACAGGAGAAAAAGCCGAAAGCTCCCGAAGAGATGGGGATCGATCCGCAGATAAACAATGGGCCAGTGTAAACTGGCCCAAAAGTAAACATATTGCCCTACTCAGTTACATCTCGTGTGGCGGCGGCGATAACACTTCGCGGTTGCCGTTATGACCT
Organism: uncultured Pantoea sp.; assembly: GCA_966185695.1. Classification (GTDB taxonomy): domain Bacteria; phylum Pseudomonadota; class Gammaproteobacteria; order Enterobacterales; family Enterobacteriaceae; genus Pantoea. The sequence continues at coordinate 14,849 of CBIFUL010000006.1, forward strand.
GGTTCAGAAACGATGCCCTGCGCTTCCATTTGCTCAATGATGCGCGCAGCGCGGTTATAACCGATGCGGAACTGGCGCTGCACACCTGAAATCGAAGCGCGACGTTTCTCTACTACGAATGACACAGCCTGGTCGAACAACGGATCTAACTCTTCGTCAGCCGCTAATCCCGTTGCGCTTTCACTCTCTTCACCCGCGGTAATGCTTTCTATATATTGCGGACGGCCACGCGCTTTCCAGTCTTGCACCACGGCGTGCACTTCTTGATCGCGCACGAAGGCGCCATGAACACGAACTGGCATTGAGGAGTTAGGCGGCATGTATAGCATGTCACCCATGCCAAGCAGCGATTCCGCTCCCCCCTGATCGAGAATAGTCCGCGAGTCAATTTTGCTGGAGACGGTAAAAGCGATACGCGTCGGAATATTGGCTTTAATCAAACCGGTAATGACATCAACCGATGGGCGTTGCGTGGCCAGCACGAGGTGGATACCCGCTGCACGCGCTTTTTGCGCCAGGCGAGCAATCAACTCTTCCACTTTTTTACCGACGGCCATCATGAGGTCAGCAAATTCATCAACCAACACCACAATATACGGCAGCTTTTCTAACACCGGCGGCGTCATGTCCATGCTGTCACCTGGCTTCCAGAACGGATCTGGAATTGGGCGTCCCATTGCCGCAGCTTGCTCAATCTTCTCGTTATAACCCGCGAGGTTACGCACGCCGAGCGCCGACATCAGCTTATAGCGGCGCTCCATCTCACCCACACTCCAACGCAGCGCATTTGCTGCATCTTTCATGTCGGTAACCACTTCAGTCAACAGATGCGGAATGCCCTCATACACAGACAGTTCCAGCATTTTCGGATCGATCATAATAAAGCGTACTTCTTCCGGAGTCGCTTTATATAACATGCTGATAATCATGGTGTTAACACCAACTGACTTACCAGAACCTGTCGTACCTGCAACCAGCAGATGCGGCATTTTAGCCAAATCAGCAACCACCGGTTGACCCGCAATATCTTTCCCTAACACGACGGAAAGCGGTGATGGATTGTCACGGAACTTCGCACAGTCCAGCACTTCACGTAAGTAAACAGTTTGACGATGCTTGTTGGGGAGTTCGAGACCCACATAAGGCTTGCCGGGAATTACTTCAACGACACGCACTGCCACTGCTGAGAGCGAACGAGCCAGGTCACGAGACAAATTGGAGATACGCGAAGCCTTAACGCCGGGAGCCAAATCCAGTTCGAAACGCGTGATCACGGGACCCGGCGAAATGCCCACTACCTCCGCTTTTACGCGATAATCTGCCAGCCGAGCTTCCACCAGACGCGCGGTTTGCTCCAATGCAAACATATCAACCGGCTCTTCTTCTAATGGCGGAGACTCCAATAAATCTAAAGTCGGCAGTGGCGTCGTGGGTTTTTCCAATGGCCGTTCATGGCGCACCAGGAACGGATGGAACAAGCTATCTTGCGCTGGCGCAGCCGGTTTAACCGCTGCCGCAGGCGCAGAGTAGGCCTCCGGTTCTGGCGATGACCAGGGACTGGATTCTTCACTCAATGATGGAACTGAAGAAGCTGGCTGCGTCGGTTCAACCGTTTGTGACGGCGTTGATGGCTGCTGCCACTGTGCGGCGGCAGGTTCCGGTTCTGTTGTAGCGGAAAGCGTAAACAGAGGTTCCGTTGGACTGTCGTCAACCAAATCTTTCATTGGCGAGAAATCGAAGGCTGCGGCCGTATCCAGGTTGAAGACCGGTGCGGTATTGGTTTCAGGTTCGCGATAGCGCTGTTGCTGCTGCTCGGCAAACTGTCGTGCAAGCTGCGCCTGCTGTTGCGCCTCTTCCTCATCAGGTTCCGACTGAGGCTGCCAGCTTTCGCCGTAGCGCTGCTCTTGCTGTGACTGAAAGGCCTCGCGCAATTGGGCTTCTTGCAATGCAACATCGTCTTCATGGGCAGGCTCGCTAAAGGAAGCGCTAACTTCAGGCTGAAGCTGTTCTGCATCTTTCGCTTGCTCTTCTGCCATACGCTGCGAAGGCAGTTTGATACCGTAAGAAGCTAATTCACGACGCGTCGGCAATTTCACTTTATTTGGGCGCGGCAATTCTGGACCGATACCCTGCTTAACCTGCGGGTTGTAATCGCGCTCAGGCACGATATCAAAAGCCGGGGTGGCTGCTGCAGAAGTAGAGGCCGCTTTAGCCGCACCAGCCGCTAATGCTGCACTGGTAGCGGGAGTAAATAGTGCTGGCGTCTGTGATGCATCTTGCCAATTTCCCATACTTGGGCCTTCATCGTCTTCTGCTGGAGAATACGGCGATGGCGTAGGGTCATTAGGAACTTCAAAGCGATAGAGTGGCGGGGCCGATTGCGCAGCAGGTTCCGCCGCAAACGTAGCCGCATGTGTCGTAGGTGGTGGGGAAGCCACAACGTTTACAGGAAGCGACGCCGCAGAAGGTAATGCGGGATCGCTTGCCGCGGGCTGTGAAACCAAAGGTGCCTGTTGCGCAGCTTGTGATGTCACGGCAATAGCCGTCGCGGTCGCTGCGCTGGCCTTCGCCAGGAGCGGATCGTCGCTTAATTCGTCAAGCAGTGGAGCGCTGACTTTTGCGGGCTTAGCCAAAAGTACATCTTCATCATCATGTACTCGCGCTGAATGCAGTGAAGGCGCAGCATCGGTCGCTTCGTCTTCCTCGTCATACTCATCTTCCCGCCAAGGTTCATCATGGCGCGAGCGATTACTGGCAATAGTCAGTACACCCATGACCACGCCGCCAATTCTCTCGGCGATAGTTAGCCAAGACCAGCCGGTATAGAGTGTAATGCCTGCTGCCCATACACATAGCAACGTTAAGGTGCCACCCGCGGAGCTGAACCAGGGAGCCATCGCATTACTGACTAAGCTGCCAATTACACCGCCGGAAGCAAAATACCAGATGTCATCCACGTTAAGCGCAGCAAGGCCGCAGGTGGTTACCACCAGCGCTAAAACTCCGATAAGGCGTAAACCTACAGCAAAGTAATCAATGTAATCATGGCGATCGCGCTGGCGGAAAGTAATCCAACACAAACCAATAATGACCGGTGGAATGGCGTAGGCCATAACACCAAAAATGAAGAGCAGAGTGTCCGCCAGCCACGCGCCTACACTGCCGCCCAAATTATGAATGGGCTCATGCCATGCAGTTTGAGACCAACTGGGATCTGAGGGGTTGAAGCTTACCAGCGACACCATCAAATAGATGGCAAATAAGGCCACAAGAATGAGTAACGCTTCCAATAGCCTGCGGCCACTGCTCAGCGGTTGCAACGAAACTTCTTTATCTTCTGTATATTCCTGGCTCAAGAGATCTCTCCAGGTGCCTGTAAATTAAGAAGGTAACAGCGCCGGATATGCCCGACGCCGTGCCTGTATGAATTCACAGGAGTGTACCTAAATCCTGCAAGCTTTGCATCTGTACTGCGTTATCGAGTTTTAATAACCAGACGATTGCTCTGTTTAACCTCTTCCATCACCACGTAAGTACGGGTGTCGTTTACACCTGGCAGGCGTAGCAAGGTTTCACCGAGCAGTTTGCGATAGGCGGACATATCTGGAACGCGGGTTTTTAACAGGTAGTCAAAGTCACCGGAAACGAGGTGACACTCTTGAGTTTCCTCAAGTTTTTGCACTGCGGCGTTAAATTGTTCAAATACATCCGGCGCACCACGATTCAGAGTAATCTCAACAAACACTAACAGTGAAGCGTCAAGATAGTGTGGATTAAGCTGAGCGGTATAGCCGAGAATGAAGCCTTGACGCTCCAGACGACGCACACGTTCCAGGCACGGTGTTGGGGATAGTCCAACACGTTTCGAAAGCTCAACATTGGAAATACGACCGTCTTTCTGCAATTCATTCAGAATGTTTCTGTCGATACGATCCAAATCTTTTCCGGGGCGTTTCTTATTGTCTACCATTATTATTGTCTCTCTTAATTCCTTCCCTTTACCTGCCATACCCTGAAAACGCTCATTGTTCAGGGCCTTACTGAAGTGAAGACCATAAGCCTGTGCGCTAACGCCACCATCCGTATGACGCATGTTGTCTGTCCACATCATGCGTCATTACCAATGTCAGGCTGAGTTTATTCGGCAAAAACGCTTAAAACAGCAATGAAATTCTGTTTTCAACGGCTAAATATTCTCTGCTTCTCCCCAATGTTTTCGCAAAACAGCAGGCGATTGTCAAAGTAAAACATCTAAATTCAGTACAAGATGCCAGATAGCGTCCTGGGTTGCTGTTTTTAAATGAGAATTTAAATGCTGTTGCACCACAAATTGCGGAGCAATGCCCCCTTTTAGCGCATCGCACGTGCAAAAGTGGCACTCATCGTCTACGCCGCTTGCAGCAATTGTTAACAAAATTGCTGAACTCTTTTTTTGCGACGTTAATTTCCCTACAATCAGAAACTATGTTGTCAGAAAAAAATTGAGGAACGCATGAGTTCTGTTAAACACAGTAAGCTACTTATTTTAGGCTCTGGCCCTGCTGGTTACACTGCTGCAGTCTACGCAGCGCGCGCTAACCTGAATCCGGTGCTGATTACCGGGCTGGAAAAAGGTGGTCAGCTCACCACAACGACCGAGGTTGAAAACTGGCCAGGCGATCCAAACGATCTTACCGGTCCAGCGTTGATGGAGCGCATGCAAGAGCATGCTGAAAAATTTAATACTGAAATCATCTTCGACCATATCCACACCGCAGATTTGCAAAATCGTCCGTTTCGGTTAATTGGCGATAGCGGCGAATACACTGCAGATGCCTTGATTATCGCCACCGGCGCTTCCGCTCGTTATTTGGGTTTACCATCAGAAGATGCCTTCAAAGGTAAAGGTGTTTCTGCTTGTGCCACCTGCGACGGTTTCTTCTATCGCAATCAGAAAGTCGCGGTCATTGGTGGCGGCAACACGGCGGTAGAAGAAGCACTTTATCTGGCAAATATCGCGGCTGAAGTGCATTTGATTCACCGTCGCGACAGTTTCCGCGCTGAGAAAATCCTTATTGACCGTTTGATGGAAAAAGTGCGCAACGGCAATATTGTGCTGCATACCAATCGCACGCTGGAAGAAGTGGTTGGCGATCAAATGGGTGTAACCGGCTTGAAACTGCTTTCTACTCAGGGTGAAGCCGAGAAATCACTGGAAGTAGCAGGGTTGTTCGTGGCAATCGGTCACAGCCCTAATACCGCTATCTTTGCGGACCAGCTAGATTTGGAAAACGGCTACATCAAAGTGCAGTCCGGTTTGCATGGCAATGCTACGCAAACCAGTATTCCGGGCGTTTTTGCTGCCGGCGACGTTATGGATCACATTTATCGTCAAGCAATCACTTCGGCAGGTACCGGATGTATGGCGGCGCTGGATGCTGAACGTTTCCTCGATGGTTTGGTTAAAAACGATAAGTAAGTTGTTAATAACCTGATCATAATTATCAAAAGGCGACCAGTTTAGGTCGCCTTTTTTTATTGCTGCATGCTAAAGTTCTTCCGCCCGCAACGCCGGGTTATTCGTCCGAGATTCGCTTATTTTTTGCGTTATCAAAATGGCTTCGCATGAACAAATCACGGCAACAAGAACTGCTTCGCTGGCTGCGTCAACAACGTCATCATGGTGCGCGTAATTTGCGTGCCGCTTCGCTGCTGGGTTTTGCTGGCGCCTTGATAATTATCGCCCAAGCCTGGCTGCTGGCTTCTCTGCTACAAGCATTGATTGTCGCACAGCAACCGCGTACAGCGCTGCTCACCGATTTCGCCCTACTATTACTCTGTTTCGTCCTGCGCGCGGGTTTGCACTTTGCGCGTGAAATGGCTGGCCATCGCGCTGGCACGGCCATTCGCCTCGCTTTGCGTCAGCAGGTTTTAGACCGATTAAATGAACTTGGCCCAGCATGGATTCAAGGCAAACCAGCCGGTAGTTGGGCCACTTTGCTGCTCGAACAAATTGAAGAGATGCAGGAATATTATGCACGCTATCTGCCGCAAATGACGTTAGCGGTATTCATTCCTGCAGCCATTCTAATCGCCATATTCCCCATCAACTGGATGGCGGGAGCAATTCTGTTGGCAACCGCCCCCTTGATTCCGCTGTTTATGGCAATGGTGGGGATGGGCGCGGCAGATGCCAATCGCCGTAATTTCCTCGCGCTCGCGCGTCTGAGCGGCGATTTCTTTGATCGCCTGCGCGGCCGCGAAACGCTGCGTCTGTTTCATCGCGCTGCCGCCGAGCAGCAGGCCATCGCCGATAGCACCGCTGATTTTCGCCAGCGAACAATGGAAGTTTTGCGCCTCGCCTTTCTCTCCTCAGCAGTGTTGGAGTTTTTTGCCTCATTGGCGATTGCCGTTGTCGCGGTTTATTTCGGTTTCTCCTATTTAGGCGAACTCAATTTTGGTCATTACAGCACCGGCGTTACGCTGTTTGCCGGTTTCCTGGCCTTGATTCTGGCACCGGAATTCTTTCAACCCCTGCGCGATCTCGGTACTTTCTATCACGCTAAAGCACAGGCGATTGGCGGTGCGGATGCGCTGGAAACGTTCCTGCGCGAAAGCCCACAAGCTCTGCCTGAGCAGGCCTCTTCAGCAATAACATTGAACGCACCGTTAACCATTGAGGCCAAAGACGTCGTTGTGATGACTGCCAGCGGCATTGCCCTGTCGCAGCCACTCAATTTTTCGCTGGCTTCCGGCCAACGCGTTGCTTTGGTGGGACAGAGCGGTGCAGGTAAAACAGCGCTGATGAACGTCCTGCTCGGTTTTATGCCTTATCAAGGTTCGTTACGCGTTAATGGCCATGAGTTGCGTGATATCAGTCGTCAAAGCTGGCAACAACAACTCGCTTGGGTGGGACAAAATCCTCATCTGCCAGCAGCAACCCTGCGTGAAAACGTGCTGCTTGATGGGCAAGTTGATGACAAAACGCTGGAATCGGCACTCGAGCGCGCAGGGGTTAATGAATTTTTGACGCGTCTGCCAGAAGGATTAGATACGCCTTTGGGTGACGGTGGCATCGGATTATCGGTGGGGCAAGCGCAACGCATTGCCGTAGCGCGTGCGCTGCTAAAACCCGCACACCTGTTATTGCTGGACGAACCGGCTTCGGGGCTGGATAGCCAAAGTGAACAGCGCGTGATGGGTGCCTTGCATCACGCAGCCTCCCGACAAACGACCTTAATGATCACCCATCAGCTTAGCGACCTCGCCGATTGGGATGAGGTGTGGGTGATGGAAGCAGGACAACTGGTGCAACAAGGACATTGGCATCTACTGATAAAGCAAGATGGGCCGCTACGCGCCATGGCTCAACATCGTCAACAGGAGATTGTGTGATGAACTCTTTATCCCCTTTCCTGCATTTGTTCAGTCGTCATCCCTGGCGCTTAGGGCTTGGCGTGTTATTAGCCATTCTCACCTTGCTTGCCAGCATTGGCTTAGTGACTTTATCAGGCTGGTTTCTCGCCGCATCGTCATTAGCCGGGACGGCCGGGCTTTATACTTTCAACTATATGCTGCCCGCCGCTGGCGTGCGCGGCGCGGCGATCACGCGCACCGCCGCGCGCTACTTTGAGCGCCTGGTAAGCCATGATGCAACCTTCCGCGTATTGCAACATCTGCGCGTTTTCACCTTCGGCAAGTTGATTGCGCTTGCACCGCAGCAGCTGGCACGTTTTCGTCAAGGTGACTTACTTAATCGCTTTGTGAGCGATGTCGATACGCTCGACCATCTCTATTTACGGGTAATCTCTCCTTTGGTCGGCGCAGCCGTGGTTATTGTGGTTGTCACCTGCGGTTTAGCGCTATTGGATGTGCCGCTGGCGCTACTGCTCGGCAGCATCATGCTGCTGACTTTACTGCTGATGCCGCCGCTATTCTGGCGACTTGGCGCAGCGGCCGGACAGCAAATTGCCCAGCATCAGGCGCAGTGGCGCTTGCAGTTAACCCATTGGATTACTGGGCTCGCCGAGCTGCAAATTTATGGCGCGGCGCAATTGTGGCGCAGCAAACTTGATCGTGAAGAACGTGAATGGCAACTGGCGCAGCGTCGTCAACACCGTTTACAGGCGTTAGCGCAGAGTATGCTGCTGCTGATCAGCGGAACCACAGTAACATTGCTACTGTGGATTTCAGCAGGCAGCGTGGGCGCAAACACATCTCCCGGCGCGCTTATCGCGCTCTTTGTGTTCTGTGGATTGGCTGCCTTTGAGGCATTAGCGCCGGTAGCCGGGGCATTTTTACCGCTGGCGCAGGTCACGAGCTCAGCACGGCGCGTAAAAGAGATCATCGATCAGCCTGCGGCGATCCATTTTCCCTCTGTCCCGGTGCACACTGAATCGGGCATTCACTTACAAATTGACCGAATTACCTTCAGCTATCCCCAACGCCCGGAACCGGTGCTGCAAGATTTCTCGCTCTCATTACAAGTCGGTGAGCGGGTGGCGTTACTGGGTCCAACCGGCTGTGGTAAATCCAGCCTGTTAACGCTGATCACGCGCGGTTGGGAAGTCCAGCAAGGCTCGATTAGGTTAAATAACATCGCGCTGGCCGATTGGGATGAAGCTTCGCTGCGCCAGCGCATTAGCGTGGTCACACAGCGGGTGCATCTTTTCAGCCAAACGTTGCGCGATAATCTGCTGCTGGCGAAGCCCGATGCCAGCGATGCGCAACTGATTGCTGCACTACAACAGGTTGAACTCACGCATCTGGTCGAACACAACGAAGGGCTGAATGCCTGGATGGGCGATGGTGGACGCCTGCTTTCTGGCGGCGAACTGCGCCGACTGGCGATTGCGCGTGCCCTGTTACACGATGGTGATCTGTGGTTATTGGATGAACCGACTGAAGGATTAGATGCCGTTACCGAACAACAAATTTTAACGTTATTGCAGCAGGTTAGCCGCGGTAAGACGTTGATTATGGTGACGCATCGCCTCAGCGGACTTGCAGCGATGGATCGCATTTGTGTTATGGACCAAGGTCAGATAATTGAGTCGGGTACCCACGCCGCATTAATCTCAAAAGCAGGTCGTTATTGGCGTTTCCACCAACGCTTTGCGCTATAGTTTTAGCGAACAGCATGGGGTGATTAACGCATGAGATTGGTACAACTTTCCCGGGATTCGCTAAATTTTCCACCGCCCGAAATGGCGCTGCGTGAGCCTAATGGTTTATTGGCGATGGGCGGCGATCTCTCCCCCGCTCGTTTGATGAACGCCTATCAGCGTGGCATTTTCCCGTGGTTCTCGCCTGGCGATCCCATTCTTTGGTGGTCGCCCGATCCGCGCGCCGTGATGTTGCCAGAATCTTTTCACCTAAGCCGCAGTATGGCGCGTTTTCATAAACGTTCGCCCTTTCGCGTCACCATGAATCACGCTTTTGCACAGGTGTTGGAGGGCTGCGCCACCGGTCGTCAGGAAGGTACGTGGATCACCTATGAAGTCAAACGCGCCTGGCTGCGTTTATATGAACTCGGACACGCGCACTCTATTGAAGTGTGGAATGAGCAACGGCTGGTGGGTGGCATGTACGGCTTAGCGCTGGGTCAGATCTTTTGTGGCGAGTCGATGTTTAGCCGCCAGGAAAATGCCTCAAAAACGGCGCTTTGGGTTTTCTCCCAGCATTTTCTGGCACACCAAGGGCGGTTAATTGACTGTCAGGTTTTGAATCCTCATACCGCTTCGCTCGGCGCAGTTGAAATACCTCGTGTAGATTATTTACATTATGTGCAAACGCTGGCTCAGCAGCCGGTTAATGAGGGCTGCTGGCAAACACAAACGCTTTTTTAGCCCCGCTTCCCGATGTTTTGCACACCATTCCCGACAAAAGTGGTATAATGAGCAAGTTTAGTATGTCGTCCGCGCTTCGCTGTGGCGAGCCGGAATTGCCAGGTTGGGAATCTCATCCATTTCCCGAAACTGTTTTGATTGCACACCTGATGCCGATGACAACAGTTTCTTAGCCCGCTAATCCCCCGCAGACGTCTCAAAACACTCAAATTTATCCGTAACGCACGCGCAACGGCGAAGCGTTGGTTTAATCACCAACGGTTCTTTACATACATCATGGAATTCGGCATTATCTTGCCGGTTCAACAGTTTGGTAGTTCACCCAGAGGATTCGATGTCTAAAGAAGACAATATTGAAATGCAAGGTACCGTACTGGATACGTTACCTAACACCATGTTCCGCGTAGAACTTGAAAACGGCCACGTGGTTACCGCCCATATCTCCGGTAAAATGCGCAAAAACTACATCCGCATCCTGACGGGCGACAAAGTGACTGTCGAGTTGACCCCGTACGACCTGAGCAAAGGCCGCATTGTCTTCCGTAGTCGTTAAGTTGTTGTCCACATCTCGCGTTTGTGGCATTCACTGAGCGCGAAAAAAAAGGCCGGATTCTTATCCGGCCTTTTCTTATCTGCACGTTAGCACATCAGTGCACTGTACCTTCGGTTTTGCGTTTTTCCGCACTCAGGAAGTGGTAAGTCAGCTGGTTTTTCTCTTTATCCAGCGCCACCGATACCGATCCACCATCGACTAACGAACCAAACAGCAGCTCATTCGCCAGCGGTTTTTTCAGGTTTTCCTGCACGGCGCGAGCCATCGGACGTGCCCCCATCGCTTTGTCGTAGCCTTTATCCGCCAGCCAGGCGCGCGCATCATCACTGACTTCTAACGACACGCCTTTCGCATCCAACTGCGCCTGCAATTCAACGATGAATTTATCAACCACCTGATGAATCACTTCAGCGGACAGATGGCGGAACCAGATAATGTTGTCGAGACGGTTACGGAACTCTGGCGTAAAGATCTTTTTGATCTCTTCCATCGCATCGGTCGTGTTGTCCTGATGAATCAGGCCAATCGACTTACGCTCGGTTTCACGCACGCCGGCATTGGTCGTCATCACCAGCACCACATTGCGGAAGTCCGCTTTGCGGCCATTGTTATCGGTCAGCATACCGTTGTCCATAACCTGCAATAACAGGTTAAAGACATCCGGGTGCGCTTTCTCAATTTCATCCAGCAGCACCACGGCATGCGGATGTTTGATCACCGCATCGGTAAGCAAGCCGCCCTGATCAAAGCCAACATATCCCGGAGGCGCACCGATCAAACGACTTACGGTGTGACGCTCCATATATTCGGACATATCGAAACGTAGCAGCTCGATACCCAAGGCTTTCGCCAACTGAACGGTGACTTCAGTTTTACCGACACCGGTTGGCCCGGCAAACAGGAACGAACCGACCGGTTTACGATCCTGGCCCAAACCTGCACGGCTCATTTTGATCGCTTCGGTCAACGCTTCAATGGCATTGTCCTGACCAAACACCAGCATTTTCAGGCGGTCGCCAAGGTTTTTCAGCGTATCGCGGTCGGTTGCTGACACGCTTTGCTCTGGAATACGTGCAATGCGTGCCACGACAGTTTCGATATCAGACACATTAACGGTTTTCTTGCGCTTGCTAACAGGAACCAAACGCGCGCGCGCGCCAGCTTCGTCAATCACGTCAATGGCTTTATCCGGCAGATGACGATCGTTGATGTATTTCACCGCCAACTCGACCGCAGCACGCACCGCTTTAGCGGTATAACGCACATCGTGGTGCGCTTCGTACTTCGGTTTCAAACCGTTCAGAATCTGCACGGTCTCTTCCACAGAAGGTTCGGTAATGTCAATCTTCTGGAAACGACGCGCCAGCGCGCGATCTTTCTCAAAGATATTGCTGAATTCCTGATAAGTAGTGGAACCCATTACGCGAATTTTGCCGCCAGAAAGCAGCGGTTTAATTAAATTCGCCGCATCCACTTGTCCACCTGAGGCTGCACCCGCACCAATAATGGTGTGAATTTCATCAATAAACAGGATGCTATTGCTGTCTTGCTCCAGCTGTTTCAGCAGCGCTTTGAAACGTTTTTCGAAATCACCGCGGTATTTGGTGCCAGCCAGCAGCGAGCCGATGTCGAGCGAATAAATGGTGCACTCTTTCATCACTTCTGGCACGTCGCCCTGCACAATGCGCCAGGCAAGGCCTTCGGCAATGGCGGTTTTACCTACGCCCGATTCCCCCACCAGCAGCGGGTTATTCTTGCGACGACGGCACAGCACCTGAATAGCCCGCTCCAGCTCTTTATCGCGGCCGATCAACGGATCGATTCCGCCAACACGAGCAAGCTGGTTAAGATTGGTGGTGAAGTTTTCCATACGTTCCTCCCCGCCTGCTTGCTCTTCGTTAACCGGATTCTCCGCGCTGTTGTTTTGCGGCTGGCCCGGCTCATCTTTACGCGTACCGTGCGAGATGAAGTTCACCACATCAAGGCGGCTGACTTCATGTTTGCGCAGCAGATAAGCCGCTTGCGACTCCTGCTCGCTGAAAATGGCGACCAGCACATTAGCGCCCGAAACTTCACTGCGCCCGGATGACTGGACATGGAAAACGGCACGTTGCAGCACGCGCTGGAAGCTAAGCGTCGGTTGGGTATCGCGCTCTTCTTCGCTGGCTGGCAACACCGGTGTAGTTTGTTCGATGAAGGCTTCGAGTTCCTGACGCAGAGCCACGATATCCACCGAACAGGCTTCCAATGCCTCTCTGGCCGACGGGTTGCTAAGCAAAGCCAGCAACAGATGCTCGACGGTCATAAACTCATGACGGTGCTCACGCGCTCTGGCGAAAGCCATGTTTAAACTGAGTTCCAGTTCTTGATTGAGCATTTGGCACCTCCCCCAATTATCGCTCTGACGACCTTTCACCTATATGGTGACGGCTTCAGGCTTTTTCTAGCGTACACAGCAACGGATGTTCATTCTCTCGTGCGTAATTGTTCACCTGGGCGACCTTGGTTTCTGCCACTTCTGCAGTGAATACACCACAGATCGCCTTTCCGTGATAGTGAACTTTCAACATCAGCTGCGTTGCACGTTCAACATCATAAGAAAAGAACTTTTGCACCACGTCAATAACAAATTCCATAGGTGTATAATCGTCATTATTGAGAATGACTTTATACATTGAAGGCGGCTTTAACCCTTCGCGTACTTTATCTTCGGCCAGATGTTCAAAATTAAGCCAGTCGTTTGTGTTTGCCATAATGTTCCGTCGAAATTCTGCGTTACGGTTGTGCACACTTCTGTGCCCATTCGTTAAGTTTAACATGCCTGTCAAGCCAGTTTGCCCATAGCAAAAATCGGCCCTAAAAGCACATGCGCGACCTGTATCACAAAATTTGCAATAGCGTTAACTGCCTCAAATTTTGATGAATTTCTCCCCATGCGTCAGGGCCGTTTGCTTGACGATAAGGACCGTTTCTCTACATTCTACTGACACAAGCTGATTGAGTTTTAAACAAACTCGACTCACAGCTTCAATGACCTCACCTACTTATCAAAATGTCTTGCGAGGGAAGTAAAAGCATGGAGACGGGTACTGTTAAATGGTTCAACAACGCCAAAGGCTTCGGGTTTATCTGCCCGATTGGCGGCGGCGAAGATATCTTCGCACACTACTCCACGATCCAGATGGAGGGATACAGAACGCTGAAGGCCGGACAGCAGGTTCAGTTCGATGTCCATGAAGGACCGAAAGGCAATCACGCCAGCCTGATTGTGCCCTGTGAAATTGCGCAGGTTGCCTGACGCGCGAGTCACTTCACACATTCTGAACACTCCCGAAAAAAAATGCCAGCCACCTACGCTGGCATTTTTCTTGTGCCTGATTCTCTTGCTATCTCAATCCGCCCGGCCCCGCGCCAACCACATCACGCGAGCAAACAGCTCATCAAGCAGCGGCGGAATCGCCTCCGGCCCACGCTCGGCCGCAGCCATCGCAACGGCAATGGCCAGTTCGGGTTTCGAACTGTGTTGAATGGCTTTAGTGATAATACGCCGGGCATTCATTGGCACGTTTAACGGCAGGTGCGCCGTCTGATGATAAACATCGCTGAATCCCTGTTTATAGAGAAATTGCTCAATATCCGGTGCCGGGAACTGCGTCAAATGATCGCTCTCCCGCTCGTGGGAGAGCAGTTGACTGCGCGCCGTCGCCGCATATTTACTGCCCGCCTGATCGCCATCCGTTAATACATGCCAGGCGATGCCCATACGGCGTGCATATTTCAGCAGCGGCTTGAGGCCCGATTGGGCAAACTCGATCACTTTCACCCCTTCGGCGGCAAAGTGATATCCGCGCTGCCGTGCCAGTTCATTAATGATCCACACTTCCGTTTCGCCCTCCACCAGCAGCCAGCAGCGGGCAAACAGCGCAGCAGGACGGTTAACGCGTATATGAAATCCGATGCGGCGACTCTCGTCCGCGCCCAGTCCTTCCGGGCCGATGCGCCAGGCTGCAACGCGCGTTGGCTCACGTACCAGCCGGCAAATATTCTCTAACGCCACCTGCGACAGCAGTTCGCCGGAATTGGTGGTCGCGATTTTTTGCAGCGGCATCAGTTCCAACAAATTCCACGCCACCGACAGCATAATGGGATGCAGCCGCGTTTCTGGATCTTCCACCAGCAGCAAAGGTCGCGCGCCCGCTGGCAGCGCATCGCTGCCGTGCGCCTGAATAAGCAGCGAAAACATACGCAGTAAAATCACCTGACGACTGCGCGATTCAGTGCCCGTAATCAGATGATTAAGCTTGTCGAGCGATCGCCAGCCCTGGCTGCCGTCACGCGTTTCCGGTGCCACGCGCGCAGCGCTGTTGCCGGGCTGCTGCACCAGAAAATAGTGTTCCAGCAGTTGCTGCATGGTGTGCAAGCCCTGGCGCAGTAAATCATCGCTGAGCGTTTGCGGCCGCACCACCAAATCGCGCGTCAGCTTGTCCACTTCCTGCGCCAACGCGCTGAGCGTGGAGGCGCGCCGCGCCGTTTCCGTTTCTGCGTGGCGGCCACGTCGTCCAAAGCGTGCATCGCGCAATCGCAATACCGGATAGAAGGCGCGCAGATGCGCCAGTGCGGCATCGGTGCCATTTTCAGGCAGCACATCGCCGTTGACGTCAATAAAACGCCATGTGGTTTTTACGCCATGCTCGCTGCGCTTGGCCCGCGTACTGAAGCGGATATAGCGGCCATTTTCATCGTGCTGCCAGAAAGGTTGAAACAGCGCGTCGGTATCGTCGTGTGCAGCACGAAAGCGAAAGATCAGCTGCAACTTACGCAGGCGCGCATCGAGATCGCCAGGCGGAAAGTGAAAGTCGAATTCAGTGAATTGATAGGGTTCACTCGCAGGAGACAACAGCAGCGTCAGCGCGTCCAACAAGCTGGATTTTCCCCATGCATTTTCGCCAATCAGCAGATTGGTCTCAGTGAGCGGCAGCGACAGACGATTAATACCGCGAAAACCTTGAATATCGATATGTTCCAGAATCATCATTCAGTCCCTTCTGTACGTTGCCTGAGCATGGTCTGCGGCGTTGCGTTGGTCAAGTCAGCACGCGGGGAAAAGGTTTACACTTCAACCGTTTTTAGCTAGCGTGGCAGCCCTTTTATCCTGGATCGAATTTCGCGATGTACGGCGTAATCATCATTTTATTACCGTTAATTGTTGGCTATGTAATGCCGCTCACGCGCGCGTCCTTATTACGCGCGGTTGCCCGCCTGCTTAGCGCACTGGTGTACATCATTCTGTTCTTTATGGGCACGAGTCTGGCGTTTCTCGATAACCTCAGCAGCAATCTGCTCAGCATTTTCCACATCGCGCTGGTGAGCATGATCTGCATTCTTACCTGCTCGCTGCTGGCCTTTTGGTTACTAGAAAAACGCGTACCGTGGCGCCACACGCATAAAACGCAAACCTTGCCGTCGCGGCTACAAATGGCGCTGGAATCGCTTCAGTTGTGCGGTGCGGTATTGGCTGGCTTCCTGTTAGGGCTAACGCAGTGGTCGCCGCTGCGCCACGCTTCCACCATCAGTGAATATGCGCTGATGCTGATGTTGCTGCTGGTCGGCATTCAATTGCGCAGCAGCGGCATGACGCTACGTCAAATCACGTTGAACCGGCGCGGCATGATGGTGGCAGTGGTGTCGCTAGTAAGCGCGCTGATCGGCGGCATGCTGGCCGCGCTGGTGCTGGATCTGCCGATCAAAACCGGGCTGGCATTAGCGAGCGGTTTTGGCTGGTATTCTCTTTCGGGCATTTTGATGAGCGAATCCTTTGGCCCGGTGATCGGTAGCGCCGCCTTCTTTAACGATCTGCTGCGTGAACTGATCACCATCATGTTGATTCCGCTGCTCATCACCCGGCAGCGCAGCATGACGCTGGGCTTAAGCGGCGCCACCTCGATGGATTTCACCTTGCCCATTCTGCAACGCACCGGCGGCATGGAAATTGTACCGGCAGCGATTGTGCATGGCTTTATCATGAGCTTATTAGCACCGATTCTGATTGCGCTGTTCGCCGCCTGATCCGGCAGCGCATTTTTTCACGGCTGCGGGCTAAAGCTATCGTCTACCCTTTGTGACTGACACGTTTCTGCCATCGGCATGGATGGCGCAATCGCTTAAGGAGCAAACGATGAAGCAAACTGTGGCCGCACTGCTGGCAAAAACCCTCGAAAACGCTGGCGTAAAGCGCATATGGGGGGTTACCGGCGATTCATTGAACGGTCTGAGCGACAGCCTGAATCGTATGGGCACCATTGAATGGATGCCTACGCGGCATGAAGAAGTGGCGGCCTTTGCCGCAGGCGCAGAGGCGCACATCAGCGGCGAGCTGGCGGTATGCGCCGGTTCGTGCGGCCCCGGCAACCTGCACTTGATTAACGGCCTGTTTGATTGCCATCGCAACCACGTGCCGGTGCTGGCGATTGCCGCGCACATCCCTTCCAGCGAAATTGGCAGCGGCTATTTCCAGGAAACCCATCCGCAAGAGTTGTTCCGCGAATGCAGCCATTATTGCGAGCTGGTCTCCAATCCAGAGCAGCTGCCGCAGGTGCTCGGCATTGCGATGCGTAAAGCGATTTTGCATCGCGGTGTTTCCGTGATCGTGATCCCTGGCGACGTGGCGCTGCAACCGGCGCCAGAAAGCGCGCGCAGCGAATGGTATCCGCCACAGCTGCCGCATGTGGTGCCCTCGGCCAGCGAAGTGGCACGTTTAGCCGACGCCCTGAATGGCGCACAAAATATCACCTTGATGTGCGGCAGCGGCTGCGCAGGCGCGCATGCCGAAGTGGTGAAATTAGCTGAAACGTTGAAAGCGCCGATCGTGCATGCCATGCGCGGCAAAGAACACATTGAATACGACAATCCTTACGATGTCGGCATGACCGGCCTGATCGGTTTCTCTTCCGGCTTCCACGCCATGATGAACGCCGACACCGTGGTGCTGCTCGGCACGCAGTTCCCCTATCGTCCGTTTTATCCGGCCGATGCCAACATCATCCAGATTGATATCAATCCCGCCAGCCTGGGCGCCCATAGCCGCGTCGATATGGCGCTGGTCGGCGATATCAAAGCCACGCTGCAAGCTGTGCAGCCGCAGCTCAGCAGCAAAAGCGATCGTCACCATCTGGATAAGGCGTTGGAACATTATGTTGATGCGCGCAAAGACCTCGATGAACTGGCTACCGCCAACGACAAACTGCCGATTCATCCGCAATATTTGGCGCAGCAGATCAGCCACTTTGCCGCCGATGACGCAATTTTCACCTGCGATGTCGGGACGCCCACCGTGTGGGCCGCGCGCTATTTGAAGATGAACGGCAAGCGCCGCTTGCTTGGCTCGTTCAATCACGGTTCGATGGCTAACGCCATGCCGCAAGCGCTGGGCGCACAGGCGCTGGATAAACAGCGTCAGGTGGTGGCGCTGTGTGGCGACGGCGGTTTTAGCATGTTGATGGGCGATTTTATCTCGGTGGCGCAGTTGAAGCTGCCGGTTAAGCTGGTGATCTTCAACAACAGCGTGTTGGGGTTTGTGGCGATGGAGATGAAGGCTGGCGGTTATCTCACTGACGGTACCGATCTCGACAATCCCGATTTTGCCGCCATCGCGGCCGCCTGCGGTATCAAAGGTATTCGCGTGGAGAAAGCGTCCGAACTGGATGCGGCGCTGCAGGAAGCCTTCGCTCATGACGGACCGGTGCTGCTCGATGTGATCACCGCCAAAGAGGAGTTGTCGATGCCGCCGCAGATCAAAGCCGAACAGGCCAAAGGATTTAGCCTGTATATGTTGCGCGCGATTATGAACGGGCGCGGCGATGAAATCGTGGAGCTGGCGAAAACCAACTGGCTAAGGTAAAACCATTCAGGCTACACACCACGATAACGCGGGCGCTTCAGCCCGCTTTTTATTTCAGGAGAGCGACGTGATCGACTTACGCAGTGATACCGTAACCCGCCCCAGCGCCGCCATGCTGGATGCGATGATGGCCGCCGAAACCGGCGATGATGTGTATCGGGATGATCCCACGGTCGCAGCCCTGGAAGCTGAAGCCGCGCGTTTGAGCGGCAAAGCCGCCGCACTGTTTTTCCCTACCGGCACGCAGGCCAATCTGGTGGCGCTGCTGTGTCACTGCCAGCGCGGCGATGAATATCTGGTGGGCCAACAGGCGCACAACTACAAATATGAAGCCGGGGGCGCGGCGGTGCTGGGCAGCATTCAGCCACAGCCGATTTTACACGCCGCCGATGGTTCGCTGCCGCTGGCAGATATCATTGCAGCCATCAAGCCGGATGATATTCACTTCGCTCGCACCCGCCTGCTGAGCCTGGAAAACACCCATCACGGTAAAGTGCTGCCGCTCAGCTATCTCCAGCAGGCATGGCAACTCACGCGCGAACGCCAGCTGGCGTTGCACATCGACGGTGCGCGCATTTTTAATGCCGTGGTGGCGTTGGGCGTGGAGTTGAAAACCTTCACGCAGTATTGCGATACGCTGACCATTTGCCTGTCGAAAGGCCTCGGCACGCCGGTCGGCTCGCTGCTTTGCGGCGATGAAGCCTACATTGAGCAGGCGCGTCGCTGGCGCAAAATGGTCGGCGGCGGCATGCGTCAGGCCGGGATTTTAGCGGCGGCGGGCTTGTATGCATTGCAACACAACGTAACGCGCCTGAAAGAGGATCATGACAATGCCGCATGGCTGGGCGAGCAGCTCAGCGCCATCGGCGTCAAGGTGGTGAATCAGCACACCAACATGCTGTTTGTGCAGGTGCCATCCGAGCAGGTTGACGCGCTGAAACGCTGGATGCACTCCGGCGATGTGCTGCTAAGTGTAGGTCCGGTGACGCGCATCGTGACGCATCTCGATGTGAATCGTCACGATTTGCAGCGCCTGGTGGCGCACTGGCAAGCTTTCTTACAGCAATAACAACGCGGCGCGCTACTGCGCCGCACCGTATTTGGCTAATAACGCGCGCGCGATGGCCAGGGTTTCGGCATCGGCGAATCCGCGATAATCGCGCGCACGGAAATGCATCTGAAAAGCCGCAATCAGCTTGCGCTGCATCTGCGGCGAGGTAGCGGCTGCCACGTCATAGCCATAACGCTGCAAGATCTTCAGTAACTCCGCCTGATCAACGAGCTCATCTGCCTGACGTCCAGCGAGATAACGCTGCACCGTCGCGGCCTCCGGCCACGCACCTAAACCCTGCTGCGCCAATTGCTGCCAGGGAAACAGCGGCCCAGGATCTTGCTTACGCTGCGGCGCGATATCGCTGTGCCCCACCACGTTTTCCGGCGCAATGTTATAGCGCTGCGTGATGTCTTTCACCAACGCCTGCAGCGCGCTTATCTGCGCAGGGGTAAACGGCTGCCACGCCACACCGGTTAAGGTGCGGCGATAACCGCTGTTGACGATCTCAATACCCATCGAGGTGTCATTGATGCGCGTGGCACCGCGCCAGAAACTGGGCCCGGCGTGCCACGCCAGCTGGCTTTCGGGCACCAGCTGCCAAATTACACCTTTGCCATTTTTCTGCGGCGGCTGTTGAGGAATTAAATAGTGTGCGCTGACTTCACGATCGGTGAGCGTCGCCAACGAACTCGAAAAGTCTTCGGCGGTGTAGTGAATCACCACCACTTTGATGCGTGGACGCGCACCCTGCGCCGGATGCGCGGTATCGACATAGTAGCCATGACGCGCTTCAATGGAAGACTGGCAAGCGCTGAGCAGCAGCGCCATTGCCAGTAACATCAACACGCGCATTAGCGAATAATGACCGCGGTGCCGGTAACGCTCACCATCAGCATGCTGCCCTCTTTGCCGACCGTTTCATAATCGATATCAATGCCGACCACCGCATTCGCGCCAAGCGCTTTGGCCTGCTCTTCTAACTCTTTAAACGCAATTTGCCGCGCCTTGCGCAGCTCTTTTTCATAGGCGCCGGAACGACCGCCAACGATGTCGCGGATACCGGCAAAGAAGTCGCGAAAGATGTTGGCACCCAGAATTGCTTCACCGGCAACCACTCCGCAATATTCACTGATGCTGTGTCCTTCCAGCGTTGGCGTCGTCGAAAATTTCATGATTCCTCCTGTTTTGAATCCATTGACAATAGGCGCAACCCCTTCAAGCCCTCTCATGGAGCCTGGTTGCGGTGCAGGAAAGTGGCAAACAAGTTCATCCTGATGATGTTACGCAAGTCAGTGATGCAGGTGAACCAGAGCAGCCCGCGCACCTGCAGCTTGCAGTATGCCGGGTATAGCTCGTAGAGCGTAAAAGCGAGGCTATACTTTATGCTAAAAATGGCGCTTTGCCAGTGAACAATAAGGAAATCGAGATGAGAAACCATGCCTTTGCGCTGCTTGTGCCAGCCGCGCTGCTGTTAAGCGCGTGTACCACCGTGGAACCGGTGATCAAGGACAACGGGCCACGCACCGCCGCTTGTGTTGATGGCGGTCCAGACAGCGTCGCGCAACAGTTCTACGATGTGCGGATTGAGCAACCTACGCAAGGTTTACCGGACAGCACTACGCTGGCGAAATACCGCCCTTACCTGAGCGATCGTCTGTATCAGAAACTGTTAAGCGCCAATAGCCAACCCCGCAAACCCGCGCTGTGGAGCCAGGGCGATCTGTTCTCCAGTCTGGCACTTGGCCCGACGTCTGCGGATGTCGCCAGCGCCTCAACCATTCCTAACCGCGACGCGCGCAATATTCCACTGCGCGTGAAACTCAGTCGCGACGATAAACAGTGGCATGACGAAGTGTTGATGATTCAGGAAGGCACTTGCTGGGTGGTTGATGACGTGCGATACGTCGGCGACTGGCCGCACGCGGGTGGCGGTTCGCTCAGCCAGCTGCTGGAAGTGAAGCCGTAGCCGCCTGGTTTTTCAGCTGTTAAATCCACTCATTAGCGCGCCGCATCCTTGCGGCGCGTTTTCATTGATTCACCCTGCATGGAATGCGCCAGCTAAACCCCGACAACGCGGGCCTCGCCCGATTTTGTGCTACGCTTTGGGGGGTTCACTGCTGTTTAATAAATTTTAACCCACCACAATTGCATAACTATTCTGGTGACGTTACTATTTGCGACACTAATTACTATTCATTTTTAGCGCATGAGTATTCAACTAAACGCCATAAACTGTTTTTACGGTGCCCATCAGGCGCTGTTCGATATCAACCTGGCTTGCCCGCAGGGTGAAACGCTGGTGTTGCTCGGCCCGAGTGGCGCGGGTAAAAGTTCGCTCCTGCGCGTGCTTAATCTGCTGGAACAGCCGCGTTCCGGCAGCTTACATATTGCCGGTAATCAATTCGACTTCAGCAAAACACCCTCCGATAGTGCGATTCGCGAACTGCGTCAAAACGTCGGCATGGTGTTCCAGCAATACAATCTGTGGCCGCATCTTACCGTGGTTCAAAACCTGATCGAAGCGCCGTGCCGCGTGCTCGGACTCAGCAAAGAGGCCGCGCGTGCGCGTGCCGAAAAGTTGCTCGACCGCCTGCGCTTAACGCCTTACGCCGAGCGTTTCCCGCTGCATTTATCCGGTGGTCAGCAGCAGCGCGTTGCCATTGCGCGTGCGCTGATGATGGAGCCGCAGGTGTTGCTGTTCGATGAGCCGACGGCCGCGCTGGATCCCGAAATCACCGCGCAGATTGTCAGCATTATTCGTGAGCTGGCGCAAACCAACATCACGCAGGTGATCGTGACGCACGAAGTGGAAGTGGCGCGTAAAACCGCCAGCCGCGTGGTGTACATGGAAAACGGTCACATCGTGGAACAGGGCGATGCCAGCCACTTTACACAGCCGCAAACCGAGGCGTTTGCCAACTATCTTTCGCACTAAGTCAGGATGATTCTAATGAAAAAAGTTGTACTTGCTGCACTGCTTGCCAGCCTGAGCCTGAGCGCTTCCGCCGCGCAAACCCTGCGTTTCGCCACCGAAGCCTCATATCCTCCCTTTGAATTTGTCGATTCGGACAACAAGATTCAGGGCTTTGATGTCGATCTGGCGAATGCGCTGTGTAAAGAGATTGATGCCACCTGTACCTTTACCAACCAGGCGTTTGACAGCCTGATTCCGAGCCTGAAATTCCGTCGTTTTGACGCGGTGATGGCAGGCATGGACATCACGCCAGAGCGTGAGAAGCAGGTGCTGTTCTCCAAACCTTACTATGACAACTCCGCTATCTTCATCGCGCAGAAAGGCAAAGTGGCCGATGTCGCCGCGCTGAAAGGCAAACGCGTGGGCGTGCAGAACGGCACCACGCACCAAAAATATCTGTCTGACAAGCTGAGCGACGTCACCGTTGTGCCGTACGACAGCTATCAAAATGCGGTACTGGATCTGAAAAATGGCCGTATTGATGCGGTATTCGGTGATACCGCCGTGGTGAACGAGTGGCTGAAGCAGAACGCTAACCTTGCGCCGCTGGGCGAGAAAGTTACGGATAAAGGTTACTTCGGCACCGGTTTGGGTATCGCGGTGCGTCAGGGCAACACCGAACTGCAGGGCAAGTTCAACGCCGCTCTGGATAAGATCAAAGCTGACGGCACCTACAAAACCATCTACAGCAAATGGTTCCAGCAGTAATTTCCAATGAATGAAATGATCCCACTCGCAAGCGCCGCCGGCATGACTGTCGGCCTTGCTGTTTGTGCTTTAATCGCCGGCCTTGTGCTGGCGATGATTTTTGCTGGCTGGGAATCCGTGCGCTGGAAACCGCTGGCGTGGCTCGGCACCGTGCTGGTGACCTTAATACGCGGCCTGCCGGAAATTCTGGTGGTGCTGTTCATCTATTTTGGCGCTTCGCAGCTGCTGCTGACGCTCTCCGATGGTTTCCACATCAATCTTGGTGTGTTCAGCATTCCGGTGCAGATGCAGATAGAGAACTTCGATGTCAGCCCGTTCCTGTGCGGCGTGATTGCGCTGGCGATGCTCTATTCCGCTTACGCGTCACAAACGCTGCGCGGCGCGCTGAAAGCGGTGCCGGTGGGACAATGGGAATCGGGTCAGGCGCTGGGCATGAAGAAGTCGGCCATTTTCCTGCGCCTGATTATGCCGCAGATGTGGCGACACGCGCTGCCGGGCCTGGGCAATCAGTGGCTGGTACTGTTGAAGGATACCGCGCTGGTTTCGCTGATCAGCGTGAATGATTTGATGCTGCAAACCAAAAGTATTGCTACGCGCACCCAAGAGCCGTTTACCTGGTATTTAGTGGCGGCAGCAATCTATTTGCTTATCACGCTGTTCAGTCAGGCAGTGCTGCGCCGCATTGAGTCGCGCACCACGCGTTTCGAGCGAGGAGCCTGACGCATGTTGGATTACTTACCCGAATTATTGAAAGGGCTGCACACCAGCCTGACGCTGACGCTGGCATCGCTGATTGCCGCGCTGGTGTTGTCCGTGTTGTGCACCATCGTACTGGCGTTGAAAGTGCCGGTGCTGAATTGGCTGGTAAAAGGCTACATCACGCTGTTTACCGGTACGCCGCTGCTGGTGCAGATCTTCCTGATCTATTACGGTCCCGGCCAGTTCCCCAGCATTCAAAACATTCCGTGGCTGTGGCACCTGCTGTCGCAACCGTGGCTGTGTGCGCTGCTGGCGCTGTCGCTAAACAGCGCCGCGTATACCACGCAGCTGTTTTATGGCGCAGTACGCGCCATTCCGTCAGGACAGTGGCAATCGTGCGCGGCGTTGGGCATGAACCGCAAAGACACGCTACGGATTCTGTTGCCCTATGCCTTTAAGCGCGCCCTCTCCTCTTATTCCAACGAAGTGGTGTTGGTGTTCAAAAGCACCTCGCTGGCTTACACCATTACGCTGATGGAAGTGATGGGACATGGGCAATTACTCTATGGCCGCACCTACGATATTTCGGTGTACGCCGCTGCCGGTTTGATTTACTTAGTGGTGAACGGCTTGCTGACGTTGATGATGCGTTTGGTTGAGAAGCGCGCGCTGGCGTTTGAGCGTCGCAATTAGCGCCTATCAGGTTGCGGCGCGCTGTATCGCGCATCCTGGCAGCGGTTGAGTTACTGACAGAGGCGCAAGAAATTGCGCCGCTACCCAATAATACGCCCACCCATTAAATAATTTTTTAATCATAAATATTGCATATAAATTCATTAACTGGCATCGTGTAAACCGTTCTGTCTCAGGCTTGGTTTACAGGAGTTATATAATGAAAAAATGGATCGTTGCCGCTGCGTTGGCAACTCTGGCAATGAATGCTTATGCCGCCGAAAAAATCCGCTTTGCTTCCTCAGCGACGTATCCTCCGTTCGAATCACTCGATCACGATAACCAAATTGTTGGCTTTGACATTGATTTGGCCAAAGCGCTGTGTCAGCAGATGAAAGCCGAATGCAGCTTCACTAACAATGCCTTTGACAGCCTGATTCCCTCGCTCAAGTTCCGCCGCTACGATGCCGTAATTTCTGGTATGGACATTACCGCCGAGCGCAGCAAGCAGGTGGATTTCAGCCAACCCTATTACGCTAATTCCGCCATCGTTATTGCCCACAAAGGCCAGTTCACCGATTTCAGCCAGCTGAAAGGCAAACGCATTGGCGTTGAGAACGGCACCACGCACCAGAAATACCTGCTGGAGAAGCATCCAGAGGTTATCGCCGTGGCGTATGACAGCTATCAGAACGCGATTCTTGATTTGAAAAACGGTCGCCTGAACGGCGTGTTCGGTGATACAGCGGTGGTGAATCAGTGGCTGAAGGCGAATGAAGATTTGAGCGCGGTCGGCGAGCACATCACCGATACCGAATTCTTCGGCACCGGTTTAGGCATTGCAGTCCGCAAAGGCAATGCGCCGCTGCTGAAAGAGTTGAACAGCGCGTTAGTGGCCATTAAAGCCAACGGCACCTGGCAGCAGATTAATCAGAAGTGGTTCCCGGAATAAGCCGCAGATAATGGAATGGCGTAGTGCGAAACCTGACCGGTTCTGCACGTCCTCAGTTCAGGCCAACGCTACGCTGTTCCGCCCTTTCTGGTCAGTAACGTCAGCACTTCAAAGTGCGCGGTGTGCGGGAACATGTCGAACAGCTGCACGCGGCTCACCGCGTAATCCGCTAAGCGCGCAATATCCTGCGCCATGCTGGTGGGATTGCAGCTGGAATAAAGAATATAGCCTGGCGCCATCTGGCTGAGATAAGCACATAATTCCGCACCAATGCCGCGACGCGGCGGATTGACCAGCACCAGCTGCGGCACCTGCTCACGCGAGGTGGCGAACTGCGTGGAATCCAGCGCGGCAAAACGCACCTTATCCAACCCCAACTGCTGCGCCGACTGCTGCGCGCAGGCAATCGCTTCCGCGTTGATCTCAATCCCCGTCAGCTGCATGTCGGGCGTCGCGCAGTGCAAGCCGAAACCGCCTACCCCGCAGAACAGATCCCACATACTGCTGACATTGAGCTGCGCCACCCAATCGCGCGCGGTGGCATACAGATCGGCGGCAACTTGCGGGTTAGTCTGGAAGAAACTTTGCGGGCGAATATACAGCGGCACCTGATTGAAATTCTCTGCCAGCGCCTGCACTGGCGTTAGCGCAATCTCCTCGTCCCCTTCCAGGATCGCCATGTGCACCGGCTGGATGTTGGCGGCAATTACCGTTAACTGCGGCAGCTGCTGCTGTAGCCACGGCAGCGCGGCGCGCAGCTGTGGCAGCTTGCTGGTCGAGCGCAGGACAAAGCGCAGCATCATGCCGCCTTGGGTACTTTCCGTCAGCAGTAAGAATTTCAGTTCACCGCGCTTACGCGCCACGTTGTACGGAGTTAATCCCGCCCGGGCAATAAAGGGTTTTAGCACCGCAAACACCGCGCTAAAGCTGGCGGGATAGAGCGGACAGGCGCAGAGATCCACTGGCCGATCGTCGCGCGCCACCATGCCAAATATCGGGCGCTCCACGCTGCCGCTTACCACCATTTTGGCTTTATTACGAAACCCCTGCGGCGCCGAGTTTACCGGCGGCAGCCATTGCGCCACCGGCGTGGCAGCCAGCAGCTGCTCCAGCAGCGATTGCTTGTCGCTGAGCTGCTGCGGATAGGGTTTTTCCAGCCACTGACAGGAGCGACAGCGACCAGCGTCATAAAGCGCGCAATGCATGAAAAGGCCTGTATTCAAAATCGGGTGAAAAAATGGGGGGCGATTGTATCACCGGGCACGGAAAAATGCGCGGCTGCTGGCGGGCAGAAACAGCAGCGCCAATACCAGCACGTCGGGCAGTTTTTGCATCAGCGTGTGGTGAACAATTTGCGCGTTGCTTTCGCCGGAAATGCTGAAAATTTCCGGGTAGATCCAGCCCATTGACGCCATCAACATATACAGCAGCACGATGATTTGCGTCGCCACATAACCCCAGCGTCCGCGATTGTTGCCGCGCATCAGCGTGAAGGCGCAGCGGAGTTCAAACAGGAAAATGAGCTGGCTGGCGATAAAGATCAGGGTGGAGTCCCAGGCTTGCGCGCTGCGATGCACAAAGTTAACGATTTCATCGTAACCCAGTTCGTTCGCCAGCATCAGCACGCTCAGGCAGCGCGTAATAATGATAGCTATGCCCGCCACCATCACCGGCACCGGCGCTGTGCTCATCAATGAGCGGGATTTAAGGGTTTCCGACATCTGCCATGCTCCATGAGAAAAGGCTGGAAGAGCTACCCTTCCAGCCTTGCTTATATTGGCAAATGTTACGGCTTTCAGCCACGTTTAGCTTTCTGAATATCGCGCAAACGTTGCTTTTCTTCGTGCGCCATAAAACGCCAGGCGATGAAGCCAACCAAACCGACCACAAACAGAATTAGCGAGGCTAAAGCGTTGATCTCGGGGTTCACACCACGGCGCACGGTGGCAAAGATGGCCATCGGCAAGGTGGTCGCGCCCGGTCCGGTAACAAAGCTGGCGATCACCAAATCGTCGAGCGACAAGGTAAAGGCCAGCAACCAACCGGTCACCAGCGCTGGCGCTATCATCGGCACGGTGATCACGAAGAACACCTTTACCGGCGTTGCGCCGAGATCCATTGCCGCTTCTTCGATGGAGCGATCCAGTTCGCGCAGGCGCGCGTTGATCACCACCGCGACATAAGCGGTACAGAAGGTGACATGCGCCAGCCAAATGGTCAGCATGCCGCGATCGCTTGGCCAGCCAAAGGCATTGCCCATCGCCACGAACAGCAGCAGCAGCGACAAACCGGTGATCACATCGGGCATCACCAGCGGCGCGGTAAGCATAAAGGCAAAGCCGTTATGTCCCCGGAAGCGACCAAAGCGCACAATCACCACCGCCGCCATGGTGCCGAGCACCACCGCCATGGTCGCGGAGAGCGCGGCAATGGTGAGGCTCAGCCCAATCGCGTCGAGCATGGCATCATCCTGGAACAGCACCTTGTACCAGTGGAACGAGAAGCTCTCCCACACGGTTACCAGCTGCGAGCTGTTGAAAGAGTAAATCACCAGCAGCAGCATTGGCGCGTACAGGAACAAGAAGCACACCGCCAGAATCGCGGTACGCCACGGAGAGCGAATCACCGGTAACTGACTCATGCCTTCTCTCCTACGCGATTTTGATGTTTGTGGAACCAGACAATCGGCAAAATCAACAGCAGCAGAATGATCACCGCTAACGCCGAGGCCACCGGCCAGTCGCGGTTGTTAAAGAACTCCTGCCACAAAATACGGCCAATCATGATGCTGTCCGGGCCGCCAAGCAGTTCCGGGATAACGTATTCGCCTACCGCCGGAATAAACACCAGCATCGAACCCGCGATAATTCCGCCCTTGGTCAGCGGCACAATCACCTGGAAGAACGTTTTGAGCGGACGCGCGCCCAAATCGAGCGACGCTTCCACCAGCGAATAGTCCAGACGCGTCAGCGCGGTATAAATCGGCAGCACCATAAACGGCAAATAGCAGTAAACGATACCGATATACACGGCGGTATTGGTGTAAAGAATCACCAGCGGATGATCGATCACCCCAAGCCACATCAGGAAGCGATTGAGAATGCCGTTGTTGTTCAACAACCCCATCCACGCGTAAACGCGCACCAGGAATGAGGTCCACGACGGCAAAATCACCAGCAGCAGCAAGATGGTGCGCATCGAAGGCTTGCTGTGCGCAATCGCCCACGCCAGCGGATACGCAATGATCAAACAGATAAGGGTTGAGATTGCCGCCACTTTCAGCGAGGTCAGATACGCATCGATATACAGCGGATCGTCAGTCAGCGTGAAGTAGTTGCCAAGATTCAGCACCAAATTGAGCTGCCCATCGGCCCAGGTCACCAAATCGGTGTAAGGCGGGATGGCGCGCGCAATGTCGGCAAAGCTGATCTTCAGCACAATCAGGAACGGCAGCATAAACAGCAAAATCAGCCACACGTAGGGCAAGCCAATGACCAGCTTGCGGCCGTGCTGCATTTTGATGCGCGTCGCCCAGCGTTGTAGCGGCGTACCGAGTAATTTAGGTGCGCTGCGTTGAGAAATCTGGCTCATTTCGCCCCCTTAAACCGTCAGAACCACACAGCTGTCGGCATCCCAGCACAAGCGCACTTCGTCGCCCCACGTTGGCGCACCTTTGCGATAGCGATGCGCGTTTTGCAGCTGAGCGCTGATCATCTGACCGCTGTGCAGACGAACATGGTAGATCGACAGATCGCCGAGATAAGCGATGTGCACCACTTCACCCACGGCAAAGTTGCAGCCATCGGCGGGCACTTCGTCGCACAGCATCACTTTTTCCGGACGCAGTGCAATGTGCACCGGCACGTTATCCGTCACCGTAACATCACTTTGCACTTTGAACGGATGCACCAAACCTGGCGCATCGATGATCAACGCATTGTCACCGCGCTCGCGCAGCAAGCCTTCGAACACATTGACCGAACCAATAAACTCGGCGCTGTAGCGGCTGGTAGGATGCTCGTAAATCTCCTCGGGCTCGCCAATCTGCACGAATTTGCCGCGGTTCATGATGGCAATGCGTCCTGCCATGGTCATCGCTTCTTCCTGATCGTGCGTCACCATCACGCAGGTTGCGCCGACACGCTCCAGAATATCCACCACTTCGTGCTGCATGCGGTCGCGCAGCTTCTTGTCCAGCGCGCCCATCGGTTCATCGAGCAGCAACAGCTTTGGACGCTTCGCCAGGCTACGCGCCAACGCCACGCGCTGACGCTGACCGCCGGAAAGCTGATGCGGTTTGCGTTTGGCAAACTCTTGCATGTGCACCAGCGCTAACATCTCTGCTACGCGGCTGGTAATTTCGCCTTTCGGCAGCTTGTCTTGCTTCAGACCAAACGCGATGTTTTGTTCAACCGTCATGTGCGGGAACAGCGCGTAGGACTGGAACATCATATTGATTGGGCGTTGATAGGGCGGCACGTGCGACAGATCGTGGCCATCCAGCACAATTTGCCCGCTGGTGGGCGGCTCAAAACCGGCCAGCATACGCAGCAAGGTCGATTTGCCACAGCCGGATGCGCCCAGCAGGCCAAAAATCTCACCTTTGTAAATGGTCAGGCTGACATCATCCACGGCGTGCTGGCCGTCAAAGGATTTGGTCAGGTTGCGAATTTCCAGCAGCGGCGTTAACGCCTTAGCCGTTTTATTTGGGGGGCGGGGAATCGCGTCGTTCACTTACATTTCTCCGGCGCTTAAATCGCGCGGCACAGCCGCTTCCAATGGCACAACAGAGGCCATCACTGCGCCTCTGTTGTCATCTGCAAAAAGCATTTCGTTTAAAACGAATTACTTACCACTTTTTACTTTAGTCCATGCGCGGGTACGCACACGATCCAGTTTCGGATCCTGGACTTTGAGCACAAACAGCTTCGACATGGCTTCCGGCGTAGGGAAGATGCCCGGGTTGTTGCGCACGTCTGCGTTGATCAACGCTACCGAAGCTTTGTTGCCGTTGGCATAGTTGATTTTGTTGGAGACGTTGGCAATCACCGCCGGATCCATCATGTAGTTGAGGAACTGATACGCGCCATCCAGATTTTTCGCGTCTTTGGGAATCGCAAACATATCGAAGAACGCCAGCGCGCCCTCTTTCGGCACGCTGTAGCCTAAGTGCACGCCGTTGTTGGCTTTATCCGCACGATCTTTTGCCTGCAGGATGTCACCCGACCAGCCAATCGCGACGCAGGTGTTACCGTTCGCCAGATCGTTGATGTACTGCGACGAGTGGAAGTAACGGATGTTGGGACGCAGTTTCAGCAGCAGATCGGTCGCCGCGCCAGAGTAATCTTTGGCATCGGAGCTGTTGGGATCTTTGCCAAGGTAGTTAAGCACGGTAGCGAAAATCTCTTCCGGTGCATCCAGGAAGGAGACGCCGCAGCTCTTCAGCTTTTCCAGGTTTTCTGGCTTCATCACCAGATCCCAGCTGTTTACAGGCGCATCGGTTCCCAGTGCGGCCTTCACTTTATCGACGTTGTAGCCGATGCCGGTGGTGCCCCACAGATAAGGAATGGCGTATTTATTACCCGGATCGTGCTGCGCGACTTTGGCCATCAGCTCAGGATCGAGGTTTTTGTAGTTAGGCATTTTGCTGCGGTCGAGTTCCTGGAATACGCCGGATTGCAGCTGGCGCGCAAGGAAGCTGGATGAAGGCACCACCACGTCATAGCCGGTGCTGCCGGCCATCAGTTTGCCTTCCAGCACTTCGTTGGAATCGAAGACGTCGTAGACCACTTTCACGCCGGTCTGTTTTTCAAAGTTCGGTACGGTATCGGCCGCAATATAATCAGACCAGTTATACACGTGCAGCGTTTTATCTTCTGCCTGCGCACCGGCAGCCGAAGCCATCAGCACACCTGCAACCACACCTGGCAACCATTTTTTACGTTGGTTGATCATGTTTTCTATCCTCCTGAGCGGGTCATTACAACGCTGTACACGCGATCCGAACGTTGTGAGATCGGTTAAATTAACCGACACACAATGAATCAATATTCAGCGGGAGTTTAATAGCAAAAACCTATATTTGCGCTGAGGTTGCGGGTCCCAGGCAGCCCCGCAAGAATAGCCCCCTTGATTCATGCGTGCCAGATCCCAGCTTAAAAAACGCCTTTTCGCGATAAGTTATGCATGTTTCTGCTATGGGGTTTGGCACATCTGGCACAAAGCACGACTAATATCTGGCAATAAAGGGCAAAATGCAGAATAAAACGTGGTGGGGCCGAAATGAAAACTGCCGCAAAGAGCGGCAGTTAGCAGGGCGAGAAACTCAGTGCAGCATGGCATGGCTGCTGGTGCTGGGCTGTCGCTCCTCTTCTTCATCGCCAACCATTAACAGATGATTGGCAAAGGCTTCCATGATCACCATTGAAACGCCCTCTTCACTCTGTTTCATAAAGTGCGAGAACTGACCAAAGGTGATGCCGGCGCTGACGCTGATTGACTGACAGACAATCAGCTTGGGCAGATTATCATCCTGAATATCAATAAAGGCTTTTATCGTGAGCGAGCTGGCGTTGATTTGGGATAAATCGCCCACCAGCGGGATCAGCGCCGTGGGTTTCACTTCCGCCAGCGCGGAGAACAGAATGACGTTGTCCACCAGGTCAATTTTTGCATCAAACACCCCGTCAAAATTCTGCATATGCGGCAGGTGCAAAGCCTGACAGGCATCGCATTCGAACCAGGTGATATTTTGTTGATCCAGCCAGCGACGCAGCATGTCGATGTCTGGAACGACCAGTGAATCCATCGTTATGTCCTGTGGGGTGAAGAAATAAGCGCCTTAGCTTACGGAAAAAGTGCGGTTGATGCCACGAAAACTGCTGTAAAGCGCGGTCAGCCGCCGGTTTTAAGACGATAACCAGGGCAGGCATGCTGTTCAATCCAGCCGATCATCAGGCTGGCAATATCCATACCAGTGATGCCTTCAATACCTTCCAGGCCGGGTGATGCATTGACTTCCATCACCAGCGGGCCACGCTGTGCACGCAAGATATCTACGCCCGCCACTTCCAGGCCCAGCGTGCTGGCAGCTTTGACGGCGATTTCACGCTCCTGCGGCGTAATTTCTACCGCGTGCGCGGTACCGCCGCGATGCAAATTCGAGCGGAAATCGCCCTCCTTCGCTTCACGCTCAATCGCCGCCACCACTTCACCGCCAATCACCAGGCACCGAATATCGCGCCCGCGCGCTTCTTTGATAAATTCCTGCACCAGAATATGCGCATTCAGACCGCGAAAAGCATCAATAACGCTTTCCGCTGCCTGCCGCGTCTCCGCTAAAACCACCCCGATGCCTTGCGTACCCTCCACCAGTTTCACCACCAGCGGCGCGCCGCCCACCATGGCAATTAAATCTTGCGTATCGTCCGGGGATGAGGCGAAACCGGTGATCGGCATATCAATACCTTCACGCGCCAGCAGCTGCAGCGACCGCAGTTTGTCGCGCGCGCGGGTAATCGCTACCGATTCATTCAGCGGATAGCTGCCGCACATCTCAAACTGACGTAGCACCGCCGTGCCGTAGAAGGTGGTGGCGGTGCCAATGCGCGGAATCACCGCATCAAAATGACCCAGCGGTTCACCGCGATAGTGCACGGCCGGTGAATCCGCATTGATGTTCATATAGCAGGAGAGCGGATCGATGATCTGCACCTGATGACCACGCTCTTCCGCGGCGTCACGCAGACGTTTACACGAATAGAGCGATCCATCGCGGGTGAGAATGGCCATTTTCATTTGCGGTGTTCCTTGTGCTTAGCGCGTTGCCCAACCCTGCTGATGCAGGTAATCCAACATAAATGGACGCGTTTCTTTGATGATCAGGCGCTGAATCAGTTCGCTCCAGGTTTCTGAGCGCTGGTTGCTATCGCGCTGCTGATAATAGGCGGTGATTTGATTATCGTACTGGGCCAACACGCTGTGATCGATTGGTTGATAACGGTTTTCATGCACCAGCATCGCCTGTGGCATGCGCGGTTTCACATCCGGGTCGGCATCGGGATGACCAATGCAGAAGCCAAACAGCGGCAAGACAAATTTTGGCAATGCCAGCAGTTGGGTCACTTCAGCGATGCTGTTGCGAATTCCGCCAATAAACACACCGCCTAAACCCAAGGATTCTGCGGCGGTCATCGCATTTTGCGCCATCAGCGCGGTATCCACGCAGCCGAGCAGCAGCTGTTCGGCGCGGCCTAACTGCGCGTCGGGGCAGATCTGCTGGTGGCGATTAAAATCGGCGCAGAACACCCAAAACTCCGCTGCCGCGCTCACCCAAGGTTGACCACCGGTGAGTTGCACCAGCTGCTCACGCAGGGCGCGATCGGTGATGCGAATAATAGAAGAGCATTGCAAAAAGCTGGAGGTTGAAGCCGCTTGTGCCGCTGCAATAATGGCGCTGCGTTGCGCCTCATCGATGCCTTGTTCAGTGAAGGCGCGAATGGAAC
This sequence comes from uncultured Pantoea sp., assembly GCA_966185695.1. GTDB lineage: Bacteria > Pseudomonadota > Gammaproteobacteria > Enterobacterales > Enterobacteriaceae > Pantoea. The sequence continues at coordinate 48,689 of CBIFUL010000006.1, forward strand.
GGTGGCTGCACAGTAAATCAATGGTCGGCGTCATAATCCTCTCCGGTTATCTCTTTTTAGGGGGGTGATTGAACAACTGCGGGGCCATCGCTTTCGCCGTTCGCCACATCATCAACCATGCGGCGGGCAGCATCAGCGCAACACCCGCAAAAAACAGCAGCGTCGCCAGCGACTTTTTCGCCATAAATTCGGGTGCGGCGATCCAGTCGTTAATCAACAGCAGCGCGCCGATCACGGCGATCACGCCAAGCGCTTCCAGCACTAAAGCCGGTTTGGGCAGAGATGCCAGATTACGCATGCGATGTTTCCCCCGTTGTTCACTCTCTTTGCTGCCTTTTTTATAGCAAGGCAATAGGCTAAGCGCATTAGAGTAACAGGCATTTATCACTTTAATTAAGCGGTATGGGCGGGCATGATGTTTGACGTTGTTCCCGCTGGCGTGTGAAATCGGTCACAAAACAGCTTGAGAAGGAGAGAAGCAATGATTGCAGTGATTTTTGGTCGTGAAAGCTGCCCCTACTGCGTACGAGCCAAAGCGTTAGCCGCTAAGCTGACCGGCGAGCGCGACGATTTCAACTACCAGTACGTGGATATTCAGACCACCGGCATCACCAAAGCCGATCTGGAAGCGCGTGCCGGTAAACCGGTGACGACCGTGCCGCAGATTTTCCTCGACGATCGGCACATTGGTGGCTACACCGAATTTGCTGCGTGGACGAAAGAAAATTTGGGTGTGGAAGCGTAATAAGGCGGGCCTGCGGGCCCGTTTTTAATCGTGCTAATCGGCGCGCATCGCCAGCATAATACGCAGCAGCCGCACGATTAACGCGCCACACCCCGCCCAGAACAGCGCACTTAAACTCCACGCCACCATGAGCAGCCAGCTGTGCGCCAGCGTTAACGCCAGCATGATCCACATCCAACCCAGCAGCGTGCCGCCCAGCGCGATCCACAAAGTGCCGATCAGCGGTCGTTCCGGCTGCATCAGCGCCATTAACATCCCCGGCAACAAAAACAGCAGTAATTCAGGCTGTCCGCGTACCGCTTGTTCCGCGCTCGCCGCCCAAAAATGATGTGCATAAATAAACACCAGCGTATAAAGCATCACGCCCAGAACCGATGCTGCCCAGCCATTATTGCGCTGCAACATAACACTCCTCAACTTTGACGTTAACAATATTGAAACTTTTCAGGCTCTGATGCGTGCAAGTGGAAATAAAAAGCAACAGCGGTCAGCAAAATAGATGGAAGCGGCTGATAGCTCAGAAAATTAATTATGATTAGAATTGGTCGCCCTAAAATTTGGGCTCGCCTTCGCGGCAGCAAGGCGATTTTCAGTCGGCACAAGATAGCGAAAAAACGCCCTCCCATCAACCGGTTACAAGTAAATAAGAAGTTAACGCGTGAACATTAACGTCGCAGAATTGTTAAGCGGAAATGACGTTCTGTTATTATTTGTCGTACTTGCTCTCGGACTCTGCCTGGGTAAATTACGCTTAGGCTCGGTTCAACTCGGTAATTCCATTGGTGTTCTCGTGGTGTCGTTGATTTTAGGTCAGCAACACTTCGCGATTAATACCGACGCATTAAGTCTGGGCTTTATGTTGTTTATTTTTTGTGTTGGCGTGGAGGCCGGGCCAAACTTTTTCTCGATATTTTTCCGCGACGGTAAAAATTATTTCTTCCTGGCGATTGTCATGGTGTGCAGCGCTTCGCTGATTGCGCTCACGCTGGGCAAAGTCTTCGGCTGGGATATCGGCTTAACCGCCGGCATGTTGGCTGGCTCAATGACGTCCACGCCCGTGTTGGTGGGCGCGGGCGACACGCTGCGGCAAAGCATCAGCGATAGTCATCTGCTCACGCAGATGCAGGATAATCTCAGCCTCGGCTACGCCCTCACCTATTTGATGGGCTTGGTCAGCCTGATTTTTGGTGCCCGCTATTTGCCCCGCCTGCAACATCAAGATTTGCCAACCTGCGCCCAGCAAATAGCCCGCGAGCGCGGCCTGGATGCCGACAGCCAGCGCAAGGTGTTCTTACCCGTGATCCGCGCTTACCGCGTCGGTGCGGAATTAGTGGCGTGGAGCGGCGGAAAGAATCTGCGCGAGCTGGGTATTCATCGCCAAACGGGTTGCTACATTGAGCGCCTGCGTCGCAACGGCATTCTTGCCAGCCCCGATGGCGATGCCATGCTGCAACTGGGCGATGATATTTCGCTGGTGGGTTATCCCGATGCGCACGCGCGTCTCGATCCCAGTTTCCGCAACGGCAAAGAGGTGTTCGATCGCGACCTGCTCGATATGCGCATCGTGACGGAAGAGATCGTGGTGAAAAACCACAACGCGGTAAACAAACGTTTAAGCCACCTGAAACTCACCGATCACGGTTGCTTCCTTAACCGCGTGATCCGCAGCCAGATTGAGATGCCGATTGATGACAGCATCATGCTTAATAAAGGCGATATTTTGCAGGTCAGCGGTGAAGCGCGTCGGGTAAAAAGTCTGGCGGATCGCATCGGCTTTATCGCGATTCACAGCCAGATCACCGATCTGCTGGCGTTCTGCGCCTTTTTTATCGTGGGCTTGATGATCGGTTTGATCACCTTCCAGTTCAGTAACTTTAGCTTTGGCATCGGCAATGCTGCCGGCTTGTTATTCGCGGGCATCATGCTTGGCTTTATGCGCGCCAACCACCCGACGTTCGGCTACATCCCACAAGGTGCGCTGACGATGGTGAAAGAGTTCGGTTTGATGGTGTTTATGGCGGGCGTGGGCCTTAGCGCCGGTAGCGGTTTGCAGCACGGCTTTGGCAGCGCGGGGGCCTTGATGTTGCTGAGCGGCCTGCTGGTGAGTTTGCTGCCGGTCGTGATGTGCTATTTATTTGGCGCTTACGTGTTGCGCATGAACCGCGCGCTGCTGTTCGGCGCGATCATGGGCGCACGTACCTGCGCGCCAGCGATGGAGATCATTAGCGACACCGCACGCAGCAGTATTCCGGCGCTTGGTTATGCCGGAACCTACGCAATTGCGAACGTCTTGCTGACCTTAGCGGGCACGTTAATCGTGATCATCTGGCCGCTGCTGCCGTTTTAAAAATATTTCAATAGCAGTAAGAACTTTTTAACTGGGCCGCAGTCTGAATAAGTGCCACTGCTTTTCTTTGAAATCCCCAAATTGTGGAGCCCGCCGGTCACTGACCTGCGGGTTTTTTTATGCCCGATCGTTCTGCTCCTTAAGGTTGAACTAAGCGAACTTTGCGACCCTGCGACTCTGATTTCACCAGGCGCAAAATGTCATGCAACCGTCATCAAAACTAAACACTTTCACAACCCACCCGCAGTTTAAGAGCGCGACTATTTATTCTCTTTCGCGCCGCTTTTACGCTATCAACCTTATTTTGCTGGCAATTTCTGGTTTGCTGTTCCTGCTGTGGTCACGCCATGAAAGCCTCGATATCGCCCTGAGCCAATATTGGTTTGATCCACGCACCCAGCGGTTTCCGTGGCAGCACAATCGCTGGCTGGATCTGATCAATCATCGCCTGCTGAAGGAGGCGATTATCGCGGGCGCGGTGCTGCTGTTATTGCGCGGTATCCAGCTGCGCGATGCTCGCCGCATGTTGGTGGCGCTGCTGTTTGGCATGGGATCCTTGGTGGTGGGGATCATCAAAGCGCACAGCGCGCACTCCTGCCCGTGGGATCTGGCGATGTTTGGCGGCAAGGCGGCCACGTTTGCGCTATTGGATGCCGTTCCCGCTCACAGCGGGCCTGGGCAATGTTTTCCCGGCGGCCATGCTTCCAGCGGCTTTGCGCTGATGGCGCTGTTTTTCCTGTGGTGGCCGGAACAGCCGCGTCGCGCACTGTTGGCGCTGCTGGCAGGTATGATTATCGGCTTGCTGATGGGCTACGGCCAGGTGATGCGCGGTGCGCACTTCTTTTCGCATAACCTGTGGGCCGGCTGGTGGGTTTGGCTGAGCCAGGTCATGATTTTTGCCAGTGTTTCTTTTTGGGTAAACAAGACGAGGACAACACAACGTAATGGAAGCTCTTAACCACGCGCTGTTTTTATGGATTAACGCGACGCCCGATTCGCCGTCGTGGCTGCTGAGCCTGGCGACCTTTATCGCCAAAGATTTGATTGCCATTGTGCCGTTGCTTATCGTCGCGCTGTGGTTGTGGGGGCCGCATCAACAGCTGCCCTCGCAACGTGCGCTGGTGTTGAAAACCGGCATGGCGCTGATATATGCGCTCAGCATTTCCTGGTGCGTCGGCCAGCTCATGCCGCATCCGCGCCCGTTCGCCATCAACTTTGGGCATCAATTTTTGTCGCACGCAGCGGATGATTCTTATCCCAGCGATCACGGCACCAGCATATTTACCTTCGCGCTGGCGTTTATGCTCTGGCATCGCGTGTGGTCGGGCGTAATGTTGCTGGCAATCGGCATTGCCATTGCCTGGTCGCGTGTTTATCTCGGCGTGCATTGGCCGATGGATATGCTGGGCGGATTCTTAGTGGGATTGCTGGCCTGCCTGGCATCGCATATGGCGTGGCAGCTTTATGGCGAGAAGATGCTGGCGTTAACGCATCAGATTTATCGCGCGCTGTTCGCCGTACCGATTAAGAAGGGCTGGATTCGCGGCTAACGCACAAAAAAGGCGGCCATATTGGCCGCCTGAACCTTAACTGAACCACTTCCCGAACCAGCCGTTGAATTTCATCATGATGAAATCCCAAATTCGGCCCACGAAACCGCCTTCCGGTACCGCTTCCATGACCACCAGCGGACGCTGCTCAATGGTTTTGCCGTCCAATTGGAAATCGATGGTGCCTACCACCTGATTTTTCTCCAGCGGAGCTTCCAACTGCGGCGCGTTCAACGTGAAGCTGGCTTTGAGATTCTTCATCTGCCCTTTAGGCACGGTGATTGCGGCATCTTTCGCCACGCCTAGATTTACCTGGCTCTTATCGCCAAACCACACGCGCTGTTGGGCAAAGGGTTTATCAGCTTTAATCGGCGTAACGGTCTCATAAAAACGGAACCCCCACGTCAGCAGCTTTTCGCTTTCGCGGAAACGCGTCGCATCGGTGGCGGCACCGAGAACCACCGAAATCAGGCGCATATCGCCCTCCGTGGCTGACGCCACCAGATTGTTGCCCGCGCCAGAAGTATGCCCGGTTTTGATGCCATCCACCTTCAGGTTGCTGCTCCACAGCAGGCGGTTGCGATTCATCTGTTTGATATTGTTGAAGGTAAACTCTTTCTGACTATTGAGGGCATACTCTTCCGGTACATCGCCGATCAGGCGCTGACCGATAATCGCCATGTCGCGCGCGGTGCTGTACTGCCCTTCTGCATCCAGGCCGTGCACCGTCATAAAGTGGGTATTTTGCAGGCCAAACGCTTTCACGTAGTTGTTCATCAGGCCGATAAACGAATCCTGGCTGCCCGCCACGTAATCCGCCAGCGCGATGCAAGCATCGTTACCTGATTGAATGACCACGCCTTTATTTAATTCAGAAACCGGAATGCGATCGCCTGGCTTCAGGAACATCAGCGACGAACCGCGCAGTTTCGGATTGCCGGTCGCCCACGCATCCTGACCAATAGTGACCATATCGTCGTTTTTGATTTTGCCGGTTTTTAACGCCTGGCCAACCACGTAGCTGGTCATCATTTTGGTCAAGCTGGCGGGATCAAGCCGCTGGTCGGCATTGGATTCGGTAAGCACTTTGCCGCTGTTGTAGTCGATCAGAATCCAGGCTTTAGCATCAATTTGCGGTGCCGCAGGTGCCTGTTCAGCCAGGGTAGTGACGGGAATAAAAAGCAGAAGCAGTGTCGAGGCAGCCAAAGGCCGTAATGCAGAAACAAGTGTGTTTTTTCTCATGAGCGTGACCGAATTGTCCTTGTTAAATCATGATTTTTTGCAGGCTTACACAACGCTAAAGGTTCATGCCACTGAAAAAAACCGTCCGATCGTAAAGTTATATAGAGTTTATTAGAGTAACCCTGGCATCAACGCCGCTGCGCTGCCACTTTTGCCGCGTTGGCGCGAGTGAAAAAATGCGAGAAATTCCGATTTTTCGCAGAACGGTTAAGGCAGTCACAATTTTCCGCTAACCTGATTTCAGTCAGCCCGAGGAGAACCACGATGGACTTAGCCGTTTTCGATTTGGATGAAACCCTGATTTGTGAAGACAGCACCAGCTTATGGCTGCGCTGGCTGGTTTCACAGGGTTTTGCCCCCGCCGCCATTATCCAGCAGGAGCAGATCCTGATGGAAAAGTATCATGCGGGTACGCTTTCAATTGAAGAGTACATGAGCACCACGCTGGCACCGCTGGCCGGATTAGCGACCTCAACCGTTGAGGGCTGGATGCGACGCTTTATCCATCGCGACATTCTGCCACGTGTGTTCCCGGCGGCACGCGAGCGCATTGAGTGGCATCAGCAGCGCGGCGATACCGTAATGATTATTACCGCCAGCGGCGATCATCTGGCGGTACCGATTGCAGAGCGTCTTGGCGTGCACGGCGCGTTAGCGATTGGCGTTGAAGTGGTTGATGCGCGTTACAGCGGGCAAATTTACGGCACCACCACCTATCGCGAAGGCAAAGTGACACGTCTCAGCGACTGGAAAGCGCTGCAGCAGAATCAACATTTTGCACGCACCTGGGCGTACAGCGATTCCATTAACGATCTGCCGTTACTGGCGCATGCCGATCACGCCTGGGTGATCAATCCCAATGCGCTGCTGTTGCAGGAAGCCGAGCAGCGCGGTTGGGAAGTGTGCAACTGGGCGCGCTAAGCTAGCCGCGCGTGGCGCTGGCGTCTTCCGCCAGCCCCACTTTCAATAGCTTGCCGTTCGACTCATCGGTTAATACATACAGATAACCGTCCGGTCCCTGACGCACATCGCGAATGCGTTCGTTACGATCGCCGAGCAAGCGCTGCTCCTCCACCACTTTCTCCCCGTTCACCTGCAGGCGAATGACATTTTTCTCTTTCAGTGCGCCGATAAACAGCGAATTTTTCCACTGCGGAAAACGCGCGCTGTTGTAGAACGCCATCCCGCTGATTGCGGGCGAGATTTTCCAGTAATGCAGCGGCTGTTCGGTGCCGTCGGCATGGGTGCCCTGCGCTTCCGGCACTTTCATCCCGCTGTAATCCACGCCGTAAGTGGCTAATGGCCAGCCGTAGTTTTTGCCTTTCTCCGCGAGGTTTACTTCATCGCCGCCGCGCGGGCCATGTTCGCTCTCCCACATTTGCTGCGTCCACGGATTGAGCGCTAACCCTTGTGGATTGCGCACGCCGTATGACCAGATTTCTGCGCGAGCGCCCTGGCGATCAACGAAAGGATTGTCGGGCGGGATGTGGCCATCTTTGGTCAGACGCACAATTTTGCCGGAGAGCTTATCCAGTTGTTGTGCGCTGCCGCTGGCAAAGTTGTCGCCAAATGCCACGTAGAGAAAACCCTGCGCATCAAACGCCAGCCGCGTACCGATATTCGCGCCGCCCGACAGTTTTGGCGTTTGCTCTAACACCACCTTGAAATCGTTGAGTTGGCGATTATCGGCGCTGAGCTGCCCATATCCCACCACGCCGCCGGCACGTCCATTGCTATCCGCCGTGGTGTAGCTGAGCCACACCCGGCGGCTCTGCGCGAAATCGGGTGCCAGCACCACATCCAGTAATCCGCCCTGCCGTTCGGTCCACACCTTGGGCACGCCGCCGATGGGCTGCGATAAACCTCTCCCCGGCTGCCAGCTGCGCAGCTGCCCGGAACGTTCGGTGATCAACAGCGTTTGGTTATCCGGCAGAAACGCCACCGACCACGGATGATCGAGCTTGTCCTGGAGCACTTGCACCTGGACATCGGCTGCGAAAGTCGATGTCGCACAACTGAAGGCGCCAAGCAGCAGCGCAGCGGGCAATAAACGCATGGGGTTCTCCTTTGTCACGGTGTGCCGTAAAGCGTAGTCAGCGTATGAGCAAGGATGTGCAGGATTTACAAAACATTAAGCCCGGCTGGGCTTTATGGCGGGTCGGCGCAGTTTTAGGGTCGCCATTGAGGGCGACCCTAAATACCCCAATGCACTTTATGGCGCGGTAAACGCCACGGCATCGCGCACCATCTCATCAATGCCGGGACGTACATCGTTCAGGGTGATGGGCGCACTGCTGTTCGGCAGCGTTTTGCCGAAGGCTTTACGCACCACTTTGATTAGCGGTTTGCCGGTTTGGGCATCTACCGCTTCCATCTCAAGGAACAGGGCGCTGTTCTGCGTGCGATGCCCGGTCGCAGCCATGGTGCTGGCGATTACCGCCGCCATCGGCACCACTTCGTAAAACTGTACGCCCTCATTTTCCGCCGCTACCGCCGTAATCGCGGTTTTTACCACCAGCGTATGCGGCCCTTTCTGCGACACCAGCGGTTTACGCGCGGCAATCGCCTGTTTCAGCTGGCTATCCGTGTACTGGCGGATGCCATCCAGCGTGGACTGATCGATACGCGCCGTAGGGTGCGGTGCCGGATAGTAAACCACCGGCGTGTACACCACGCTGCGATAATCCGCATCATGATAGTCCGGGGAAATCCAGCGCAGCGTCGGCTTGCCGCTCGGTGATTGCGTCGATTGCAGCTGGCTGTAATCGCCAAGGAAGCCAGAATATTGTTGTTTATCTGTTACATGAGAAGTACAGCCGGTCGCCAACAGCACCAGCGTCAAAACGGAAGCACGTGTGGGAAATCGCATAAGAGAGCCCTTATCAGAGGTAAACGCTTTTCAAGTGTAGAGCGCAGGCTGCGCTTTGGGAGGGATTTTCAGGGAGGGAAAAAGTAAAAAACCACCTGCATTGCAGGTGGTTGAAGCAGTTACTCGAAGCAGGTTTCCGGATTATCTGACAGGGAAATAAAGCTGTCGCCGCATTTGGTCAGGGCATTGATGCCGCCGCTTTCAATATCGTAAACCCACCCGTGCAGACGCAGCTTACCTTTGCGCAGCGCCACAGAAACGGAAGGATGCGTTTTGATATTGTTGAGCTGCGCGATGACGTTCTCTTTCACCATCTCAATTAAACGCGTTTCCACCGATTCGTAGTTACGCTCGTCCACCACCGCTTTGGCGGCATTGGCGTAATGCAACCAGTGATCGACGGCTGGCATGCTTTCCAGGTTGGCATTGGACGCGATAGCGTTCATTGCACCACAGTTTGAATGCCCACAAATGATGATTTCGGTAACGCCCAGCGCCACTACCGCATACTCGATAGTAGCGGACACACCGCCCGGCTCCGGGCCAAACGGCGGCACGATGTTACCGGCGTTGCGGATAACAAACAGCTGTCCCGGTTCCGATTGCGTGACCAGTTCCGGCACCAGACGGCTGTCTGAGCAGGAGATAAACAGCGCTTTAGGATTCTGGTTTGACGCCAGACGTTTGAAAAGATCCTTCCTTTCAGGGAATACATTCTGTTGGAAATTCAGAAAACCTTTGACGATCTCTTGCATTTGTCTGCTCTCACATTATCCACTTCGACTGCGAAGCCAGCACAGCACGCCGCGCGAATTAAAATTCTCTAACATTGATAACCACTTAGTATCAACGACCCAATATTTAAGCAAAACGGGCCGCATTGCACAACTCGGATCACCGCCGCGACGGAGAACGCGCCGACTTTTCCCTTGCAGGCTGACCTTGCTAAGCATAACCGTAAACGCGGTTTTTACCTTAAAGGAGTTTCTTCCGCAGGCTATACATTTTCCCCTACAACCTCTGTACAATCGCCACCCTATCCACACTAATGATGATGAATTTTTAACCTTATGAGCCATGTCAACAATCCACCACGCGTGGGCTTCGTCTCCCTCGGCTGTCCGAAAAACCTCGTCGACTCTGAACGCATCCTGACGGAACTGCGTACGGAAGGCTATGACGTGGTGCCACGCTACGATGATGCGGAGATCGTCATCGTGAACACCTGTGGATTTATTGATAGCGCCGTACAGGAATCACTGGAAGCGATTGGCGAAGCGCTGAACGAAAACGGCAAAGTGATTGTCACCGGCTGCCTTGGCGCCAAAGTGGATCAGATCCGCGAAGTGCATCCGAAAGTGCTGGAGATTACCGGCCCGCACAGCTACGAGCAGGTGCTGGCGCACGTGCACACCTATGTGCCTAAACCGCAGCACAATCCGTTTCTGAGTTTGGTGCCAGAGCAAGGCGTGAAGCTGACGCCGCGCCACTACGCTTACCTGAAAATTTCAGAAGGCTGCAACCATCGCTGCACCTTCTGCATCATCCCCTCCATGCGTGGCGATCTCGACAGCCGCCCGATTGGTTCGGTGCTGGACGAAGCCAAGCGCTTGGTTGAAGCGGGCGTGAAAGAGCTGCTGGTGATCTCGCAGGATACCTCCGCTTACGGCGTCGACGTGAAGCACCGCACCGGTTTCTGGAACGGTTCGCCGGTGAAAACCAGCATGGTGAGCCTGTGTGAGCAGTTAGCCAAACTCGGCGTGTGGGTGCGTTTGCACTACGTGTATCCGTATCCGCACGTGGATGATGTGATCCCGCTGATGGCGGAAGGTAAAATCCTGCCTTACCTCGATATTCCGCTGCAGCACGCCAGCCCACGCATTCTGAAGCTGATGAAACGTCCTGGCGCGGTTGAGCGCACGCTGGAGCGCATCAAGCGCTGGCGTGAAATCTGCCCGGAGCTGACGCTGCGCTCCACCTTTATCGTTGGTTTCCCCGGCGAAACCGAAGACGATTTCCAGATGCTGCTCGACTTCCTCAAAGAAGCGCGTCTGGATCGCGTCGGCTGCTTCCAGTACAGCCCGGTAGAGGGCGCCACCGCCAACCAGCTGCCGGATCAGGTGCCGGAAGAGGTGAAGCAGGAACGCTTTGATCGCTTCATGCAGTTGCAGCAGAAGATCTCCAGCGAACGTTTGCAGGAGAAAATTGGTCGCGAAGTTTTGGTGATCATTGATGAAGTGGATGAAGAGGGCGCGGTCGGCCGCAGCATGGCAGATGCACCGGAGATTGATGGCGCCGTTTACTTAAACGGCGATCGTCAGGTGAAAGTCGGCGATGTGGTGCGCGTGAAAGTGGAACACGCCGATGAGTACGATCTGTGGGGTACCCGCGTTTAACCGTACTTCTGCTGATGCGCGCGTTTACGCGCCAGATAATCGGTATCGGCGCGTAAACGATCCCAGCACGCTTTAAAAATGGCCGCCGCAGCGGCCTTTTCTTTTTCAGTGGTGCGCGGCAGCTCTTTGCCGTCCGCATCATATTTGCGCCCGCCTTTGTGATTGCTGTAGCGCCGCGCGCGCGTATATCCCATCTGAATAAATTTGCGTGCCATGTCCATGCCGACAAAATCATCCTGCGCGCGATACTCTTCAAACAGCTCCATGATTTTGCTGGACGACTCTTTGGCCAGTTCCACGGTGCGAAACCGCCAGTGCGGCAAAATTTCACCTTTGTAAGGCTCAACCATCAATACGCCCTGCTCACCGCGCCCCACCTGATAGCGTTCTGGCTGTTGTCGAAAATCGATACTCTTGAAATCTTGCTCATAATCAAAGGGTTTCATGGCTTCCTCCTGCCTCGCCATCATTGCATGGCGAAATTATTTCTTCCTGGCACTTTAGTGAATGGTTTTTACACCGATAACTTTAGTATTACATCCCCTCGCGCGAGAGTTCCTATGATTAAACAGATGAAAATTGTGACTGCCATCATGATGATACTGGTGGTTTTTACCGCTATGCAGGCGATTTCCGGTTCGCTTTTCCTCTCCTCACTGATTGCCGGACAGCACAACTTCACCACCAGCAACCAGCTTTCGCATCAGCAGCGTGAACTGGCCGACGGCTGGCAAACGCTGGTGAAAACGCGCGTAGTGATTAACCGCGTGGCGATCCGCATGCTGAAAAACCAAACTGACGACGCAGCGCGCGCCGCTATTGCCCGGCTGCTGAACTCTGCCGAGGGTTCGCTGCAAGAGGCGCAGCACCATTTTGACCTGTACCAGACTTCCCCACCTGTTGCCGGACAGAGTGCCGATGCCACGCGTCTGCTGGCGGGGAAATTCACGGCCTATTACGCCTTGCTGCAGCAATCCGTGACCTTCCTGAAAGCCAATAACTACGCGGCGTACGGCGAACTGGACGCGCAGCAGGCGCAGGATGAGCTGGAAGCCGCCTACAAAACCTGGCGCGAGCAGAACGTGCAGCTGCTGAATGATCGCAGCGCTGAGAACGACAGCACCTATCAGCGAATGTTGGTGATGGTGGGCGCGATGGCGCTGATCGTACTGCTGCTGCTGGTGGCGGTGTGGGTGCTGGTACGCCGCATTTTACTGGCACCGATGAAGCAGGTGCAGCAGCAGATGGAGCGGTTTGCCGAGGGCGATCTCTCCGCCAGTTTGCAGATTGAGGGCCGCAGCGAGATGGCGTTGATTGCCGCCAGCCTGAACCATATGCAGCAGGCGCTGCGCAGCACCATTAATAATGTGCGCGACAGCGCCGATGCGATTTTCGGCAGCGCCAGCGACATTGCCAGCGGCAACAACGATCTCTCCTCACGCACCGAGCAGCAGGCGGCGTCGCTGGAGGAGACCGCCGCCAGCATGGAAGAGCTGACGGCCACGGTGAAGCAGAATGCCGACAATGCGCGCCAGGCGACGCAGCTGGCGCAAACCGCCTCGGCAACCGCGGACAAAGGCGGCAACGTGGTGGAGGGCGTGGTGAAAACCATGCGCGACATCGCGGACAGCTCGAAAAAAATCGCCGATATCACCAGCGTGATTGATGGGATCGCCTTCCAGACCAATATTCTGGCGTTAAACGCCGCCGTAGAAGCGGCACGCGCCGGTGAACAGGGCCGCGGCTTTGCTGTGGTAGCGGGCGAAGTGCGCAATCTGGCCCAGCGCAGCGCGCAGGCGGCGAAGGAGATTAAGCTGCTGATTGAGAATTCGGTGCAGCGCGTCAATCTGGGTTCGCAACAGGTGAGCAGCGCGGGCGACACCATGCAGGAGATCGTCAGCGCGGTGACGCGCGTCACCGACATCATGGGTGAGATTGCGTCAGCGTCTGACGAGCAGAGTCGCGGCATTGACCAGATTGGCCAGGCGGTGAACGAGATGGATCGCGTTACGCAGCAAAACGCCACGCTGGTACAGGAATCGGCCAACGCGTCGGCGTCGCTGGAGCAGCAGGCCAGCAGCCTGTCTGGCGCGGTTGCGCGCTTTAATACCGGTTTACGCCCTGCCGTTGCGCCCGCCGCTAAAGCAGTGAAAGCGTCGCTGCCCGCGTCCGTTCGCCCGCAGCCCGCTGCCGCACACAGCAACGCGAATTGGGAAACGTTTTAAGACCGAAAACGCCAATTATTCGTGCGGCGGGATAGCGTAACATCCGCATATTTGGTAGCGGCGCGATTTATCGCGCGAACCTGAAGCAACAACGTTGCTGGCAGAAGCGCAATTAATTGCGCCGCTACCGAAAAGTGCGGTCGTGATGCTCGTCAACTGACGAGCATCACGATACGCAATCAGGTTTTTAACTTGGGATCCAGCGCATCGCGCAAACCATCGCCCAACAAATTGAAGGCCAGCACCGTCAGGAAAATGGCCAAACTTGGGAAAATGGCGACGTGCGGTGCCATCACCATATCCGCCCGCGCTTCGTTGAGCATTGCGCCCCACTCCGGCGTGGGCGGCTGCGCGCCCAACCCCAGAAACGACAAGCTCGCCGCGGTAATAATGGATGTGCCAATGCGCATGGTGAAATACACCACTATCGACGACACCGTGCCGGGCAAAATATGCCGCATGATGATGGTCCAATCCGACGCGCCAATACTGCGCGCCGACTCAATATAGGTTTGATGTTTCAGCACCAGCGTATTGCCGCGCACCAGCCGCGCAAACGCCGGAATACTGAAAATCGCCACCGCGACAATCACGTTACTCATGCCGCTCCCCATAATCGCCACCACCGCAATGGCCAGCAAAATGCCCGGAAACGCAAACAGCACATCGCAGATGCGCATGGTGATGCGATCCCACCAGCCTTCATAGTAACCGGCCAGCAGCCCGAGAACCGTGCCGATCAGCGCGCCTATCGCCACCGAGAAAAATCCGGCAATCAGCGAGATGCGCGTGCCCACCAGCACGCGGCTGAAGATATCGCGCCCGAGCGAATCCACCCCAAACAGGTGCATCAGCGACGGCCCTTCGTTCAGCCGGTCATAATCGAAATAGTTTTCCGCATCAAAGGGCGCCAGCCACGGCGCAATAAACGCCACCCCGATCAGCAGCAGCACAAACATGCCTGCCAGCATCGCCACATGCTGACGGCGAAAGCGCCGCCAGAATTCGCGCCACGGCGTACGTACCCGGTTTTCCGTCATCAGCGGCAGCGTTTTTGCTGCCGCTGTGCGTCGCCAGTTCTTCAATTGCGACTCCTTACTTGTAGCGAATTGCCGGGTTGATTGCCGCGTACAGCACATCGACAATCAGATTGATCAAGATGAACTCCAGCGAGAACAGCAGCACTTCGGCCTGAATCACCGGGTAATCGCGCATCTCCACCGAATCCACCAGCAAACGGCCTAAACCTGGCCAGTTGAATACCACTTCCACCACAATCGAGCCGCCCAGCAAGAATCCAAACTGCAGGCCCATCATGGTGACCACCGGAATCATCGCGTTGCGCAGGCCGTGTTTCACCACCACCACCGATTCGCGTACCCCTTTGGCGCGCGCGGTGCGCATGTAATCTTCCTGCATCACCTCCACGAATGAGGCGCGAGTAAAGCGCGCCATCACCGCCGCCACCGCCGCCCCCAACGTTAGCGACGGCAAGATGTAGTGTTGCCAGCTGTCAGCGCCCACCGTTGGCAGCCAGCCTAACTCTACCGAGAACACCTGCATCAGCAGCATGCCGAGCGCAAAAGCCGGGAAGGAGATGCCGGAGACCGCCAGCGTCATGCCAATGCGATCCGGCCAGCGGTTGCGCCACACCGCTGAAGTGATGCCAATCGCCATGCCAAACATCACCGCCCACACCATGCTGGTGAGCGTCAGCCACAGCGTGGGGAAGAAGCGCGCGGCAATCTCTTCAGACACCGGCCGTTTCGACACCATTGACTGGCCGAAATCGCCCTGCGCGGCGTTGAGAATAAAGTGCCAGAACTGCTTAATCAGCGGCTGATCCAGCCCGAGATCCTGGCGCACCAGCGCCACCACCGAAGCATCCGCTTCCGGGCCAGCAATCAGGCGTGCCGGATCGCCCGGCAGCAGGTGTACAAACAGGAACACCAGCACCGCAACAATCAGCAGCGTGGGAATCAATCCCAGCAATCGTTTAAGAAAATAGTTGAGCATGCGAAATCCTGCGCAGCAGCGGCCAGCCCCGCGAGGCTGGCCGCGCCTGTTACTTCAGATCGACCTCATCGAAATTGAATGAGGTATCGGGCATGACGTAGAAACCGGTCAGGTTTTTATTGTTGGCTGAAAGCAACTGCTCCACCACCAGCGGGATCCACGGACGGTCGCTCCAGATACGATCCTGGGCATCTTTATACAGCTTGGCTTTCTGCTCGCGATCGGTGGTTTTCAGCGCGTCGCTGAGATCTTTATCGACCTGCGGATTGCTGTAGAACGCGGTATTAAAGATGGCCGGCGGCCAGGAGGTGGTAGCAAACAGCGGCGTCAGTGCCCAATCCGCTTCGCCGGTGGAGGCCGACCAGCCGGTGTAGAACATGCGCACGCCGCTCTCTTTCTGCCCTTTGCTCTCCACTTCTGCCGCGCGTTGACCGGCATCCATCGCCGTGACTTTCACCTTCACGCCCACCTGCGCCAGCTGCTGCTGCGTAAACTGCAACACTTTCTGCGCGGTGCTGTGGTTGTGTGATGACCACAAGGTGGTTTCAAAGCCGTTGGGGTAGCCCGCTTCCTTCAGCAGCGCGCGCGCTTTGGCCGGATCGTATTTGATCGCCGGATAGCTCTGCGCAAAATCGATGGTGGGCGGCACAATGCCGGTCGCTGGCGTGGCGTAACCGGCAAACGCCACTTTTGCCAGCGCCTGGCGATTCACCGCGTATTCCAGCGCTTCACGCACTTTCGGGTTATCAAAGGGCTTTTGCGTGACGTTAAGGCTGATGTAGCGCTGCATGATCGACGGCGTGGTCACCACATCCAACTTGCTGTTACCTTCCAGCCGCTTGGCCTGCTCGAACGGCACCGGGAAGGCAAAGGTGGCTTCGCCGGTTTGCAGCATCGCCGCACGCGTGTTGTTATCCACCACCGGACGCCAGGTAATGCTGTCGATCTTCGGATAGCCTTTCTTCCAGTAGCCGTCCCATTTTTTCACTTTAACGAAATCGGTCTGGTTCCAGGTTTCAAAGATAAACGGCCCGGTGCCCACCGGATGGAAACCAATGTCCTTGCCGTATTTCTGCAGCGCGGTGGGAGAAATCATCACCGCCGCCGGATGCGCGAGGTTGTTAATGAAGGCCGAGAACGGCTGCTTCAGGGTGATTTTCACCGTGTTTGCATCCACCGCTTCGGTAGAGGCAACGTATTTGAACAGGTTGTAACGCTTGAGGTGATTATCGGGATTGCTGGCGCGATCGATATTGGTCTTCACCGCTGTGGCGTTGAAATCGGTGCCATCCTGGAATTTCACGCCGCTGCGCAGTTTAATGGTGTAGGTTAGGCCGTCGCTGCTGGCTTCATAGCTCTCCGCCAGCACGTTGACCAGCTTCATGTCTTTATCGAAGCTGAACAAGCCCTGATAGAAAGACTTTGCCACCGCCTGCGACAACGTGTCGTTCGCGTCGTACGGATCGAGCGTGGTAAAGGTCGAGGCCACCGCAATCACCGCATCCTTCGCCGCCCAAGCCGGCAACGCCAATGCCGAACTCAATAAGCCGGCAGTGATAACCCCTTTTCGCATAATGTGCTGCATCGTTATCGTTCTCCTGTAATCCCTGCTAGACGCGCAGACGCGCGGTTGATTGCTGCTCAGGCGCCGCTAATGGCGTGCCGGGCGACAAAATGTCCCGGCGCCACCTCCAGTAAAGGCGCCACTTCTGGTTCATCGCCCAACGGGCGAATTGGGCTGGGGATTTCATCCACCATTAATGCCCGCTCACGATGCCGATGCGCCGGATCGGCCACCGGCACTGCGGCCATCAGTTTTTTGGTATAAGGATGGCGCGGCTGTTCAAATACCGCCTGACGCGGCCCCATCTCCACAATCTGTCCGAGATACATTACCGCCACGCGGTGGCTGATGCGTTCCACCACCGCCATATCGTGCGAGATAAATAGGAAGGCGATACCCAATTCGCGCTGTAAATCGAGCATCAAATTGATGATCTGCGCCTGAATCGACACATCCAGCGCCGACACCGATTCATCGGCGATCACCACTTTGGGGTTGAGCGCCAGCGCGCGCGCAATGCAGATGCGCTGCCGCTGTCCGCCGGAAAATTCATGCGGGTAGCGCTGCGCATGTTCTGGCAGCAGGCCAACGCGCTCCAGCAGCCAGGCAACGCGCTTTTCGGCCTGGCGGCGATCCATGCTGTTGTGCACCAGCAGCGGTTCCATAATCGAGAAGCCAACGGTTAAACGCGGATCGAGCGAGGCGTAAGGATCCTGAAAGATGAACTGGATATCGCGACGCAGCGACGCCAACGCATTGCCGTGCAGCGTATCGATACGCTTGCCGTCGAAGGTGATGGTTCCGCCCTGGCTGGCAACCAGCCGCAGCAGCGATCGTCCGGTGGTGGATTTGCCGCAGCCGGATTCTCCCACCAGCGCCAGCGTCTCACCGGCGTAAAGATCAAAACTGACCTTCTCCACCGCGTGTACCCGGCGTTTTACGCGATTAAGCAAACCGCCGCGAATATCAAAGCGCGTCACCAAATCGCGCACCTGCAAAATCGGCGGCTGCTCCGATCGCACCGTGTCTTGCGGCGTCGGCGTCTCCTCGCGTCCGTTGCTGTGCAGCAGCGGGAACTTCGCCGGTAACGGTTGGCCGCTCATTGCGCCCAGTTTCGGCACCGCCGCCAGCAGCGCACGCGTGTAAGGCTGTTGCGGATCGCTAAACAGCTGCTGCACCGGCGCGCGCTCCACCACATCACCGCGATACATCACCTGCACGCGATCGGCCATCTCCGCCACCACGCCCATGTCGTGGGTAATAAAGATCACGCCCATCTGCATCTCTTTTTGCAGCACGCGAATCAGTTGCAGAATTTGCGCCTGGATAGTGACGTCGAGCGCGGTGGTGGGTTCGTCGGCGATCAGCAGCGCCGGTTTGCACGACAGCGCCATCGCAATCATCACGCGCTGGCGCATGCCGCCGGACAGCTGATGGGGAAAACGGGTTAACACATTGGCGGCTTCGGGAATGCGCACCAGATCGAGCATGCGCCGCGCTTCGGCCAGCGCCTGCTGATGACTTTTGCCCTGATGCAGGCGGATGGATTCGGCGATTTGCTCGCCAACGCTGAACACCGGATTGAGCGACGTCATCGGCTCCTGGAAAATCATCGCCATATCCGCGCCGCGCACTTTGCGCATCTGGCTGCCCGATGCGCGCATCACATCCAGCACCTCGCCGTTGCGCCGCCGCAGCAGAATATCGCCGCTCACCTCGCCGCCCGCCTGCTGAATCAGGCGCATCAACGCCAGCGAGGTCACCGATTTGCCGGAACCCGATTCGCCCACCAGCGCCAGCGTTTCGCCGCGATGCAGATCGAGCGACAGCTTGCGCACCGCTTCGGTGACGCGGCCTTCGTGGGTAAAACTGACGTTGAGATTGCGCACCGCCAGAACCTGCTCTGGCGCAAACTGTCGCTGTTGATCCGTCATGCCTGCTCCTTAGCTGTCGCGGTAAATCGCTACCTCAACTTCGCCATCAACGCGGGCGAATCCGCGATACATGCCTTCGCTGTTAAACGGCAGCGCGACGTTGCCGTGCGCATCCACCGCGATCAGGCCGCCGCTGCCCTCCAGCTCCTGCACTTTATCGTGGATAACGTTGGCGCTGGCCTGTTGCAGGCTGCGGCCGCCGTACTCCATTTGTGCCGAGACGTCGTAAGCCGCCAGCGTGCGGATAAACACTTCGCCGGTGCCGGTGCAAGAGACCGCCACGGTGGCGTTATTGGCGTAGCAACCTGCGCCCACCAGCGGCGAATCGCCCACGCGCCCGACCTGTTTGTTGGTCATGCCGCCGGTGGACGTTGCCGCCGCCAGATTACCCTGCTGATCGAGCGCCACCGCGCCCACGGTGCCGAATTTGCGATCGGGATCGAGCGGATCGTCGCTGTGGCGGTGCGCTGCGCCATCGTGATCCAACACGGTTTGATTACTGCTTAAGGCGCGCTGGAGCTGCTCCCAGCGTTCGGGCGTGGAGAAGTAATCCGCTGCGACCGGCGTTAAACCTTGTTCAACGGCAAAAGCTTCCGCGCCAGCCCCGATAAACAGCACGTGCGGGCTGTGTTCCAGCACCTTGCGTGCCGCCAGAATAGGATGGCGGATGTGGCTCACGCCCGCGACCGCGCCGACATCCAGCGTGCGGCCATCCATAATGCTGGCGTCCAGTTCATGCGTGCCTTGATGGGTGAACACCGCGCCTTTACCCGCGTTGAACAGCGGGCACACTTCCAGTAGCCGCACCGCTTCGGTCACGGCATCTAACGCGCTGCCACCGGCGGCCAGAATCTGCTGGCCTGCGCTGACAATAGCGGTTAATTGCTGACGGTATTCCTGCTCTTTTTCGGCGCTCATTGCCGCACGCGTAATCGCGCCCGCCCCGCCGTGAATTGCGATAACTGCATTAGCCATAACCGATACCCTGTTCAGGAAGGAGAACCAAAAACACTGATTTAGAATGGTTTTCATCTTTTTTAGGCAATTTTTGACTATAGAAAGGCACCCGGTGCTTGTAAAGCAGAAACTGCCCGCGCGGTCATAACCTTTTATTGTGGATTATGCTTTTTTACCGCATGCGCCATTGCGCAATAAAATGCGCTGCTACCGAATGTGCATTTATCCGGCTCGGCATGGACATGCCGCACCCATCGCTAGCGGCGCGATTCATTGTGCGGATTGAAGTTACTCCTGAACGTTGCAATCTCGCCTGGCCTAAGCCGGCGGCCTTGCACCATAATAGTCGGCATCTGCAATTAACCAGGCATAAACGGACATGGAACCTTTCACCGCAGGCTTAATTTCCCTCGAAGAGGCGCAGCAAAAGATGCTGCAACAGCTGACGCCCATCAGCGATTCACTCAACGTTGAGCTGCTTGCCGCCGCTGGGCGCATCACCGCTCACCCCATATTCTCCCCACTGGATGTGCCGTCATTTGATAACTCGGCAATGGACGGTTACGCGGTTCGCCTTGCTGACATCACGCCCGATCGGGTTTTACCGGTGGCGGGCAAAGCCTTTGCCGGTGCGCCGTTCAGCGATGCGTGGCCAGCGGGCAGCGCCATTCGTATTATGACTGGCGCGCCGATTCCCGCCGGTTGTGACGCGGTGGTGATGCAGGAACAAACCGAGCAGCGTGATAACGGTATTGTGATTACCGCGCCGGTTCGGCCCGGACAAAATATCCGCCGCATCGGCGAAGATATTCAGGCCGGTAAGCAGGTGTTAGACGCAGGCGTGCGCCTCGGCGCGGCAGAATTGCCGCTGCTGGCATCGCTGGGTATTGCCGAAGTCAGCGTCTTGCGCAAGCTGCGCGTGGCGATCTTCTCCACCGGCGATGAATTGCAGGCCGTTGGTCAACCGCTGGCCGCCGGGCAAATCTATGATACCAACCGTCTCACCGTGGCGCTGATGCTCCATAAATTGGGCTGTGAAGTGATCGACCTCGGCGTGGTTGCCGACAATCAGGATGCGTTGCGCCAGGCCTTTACCGAAGCCGATCGCCAGGCCGATGTGGTGATCAGCACCGGCGGCGTCTCGGTGGGTGAAGCTGATTTTACCCGCACGATGCTAGAGGAGTTAGGGGCGATTACCTTCTGGAAACTGGCGATCAAACCCGGCAAACCTTTCGCGTTTGGCCGTCTGGCAAACAGCTGGTTCTGCGGCTTGCCGGGTAATCCGGTATCGGCCGCCGTGACCTTTTATCAGCTGGTACAGCCGCTGCTGGCAACGCTAACCGGGCAAACCACGCGCATTATGCCGCTGCGCCAGCGGGTACGCGCGGCGGAACGCCTGAAGAAATCGCCGGGTCGCCTTGATTTCCAGCGCGGCATCCTGACGCGTGGCGACGATGGCGTGCTGGAGGTACGCAGCACCGGCGCACAAGGCTCGCATGTGTTCAGCTCCTTTGCGCTCGCCAACTGCTTTATCGTGTTGGAACGCGATCGCGGCAGCGTTGAACCCGGCGAATGGGTCGAAATTGAAGCCTTCAATGGCCTGCTGGAGGGCTAATGAGCGTTGAATTAAACCGCGAAGAGATGCTGCGCTACAATCGCCAGATTGTGCTGCGCGGCTTTGATTTTGACGGCCAGGAGAAGCTGAAAGCTTCCCGGGTGTTGGTCATCGGTTTAGGCGGTTTAGGCTGCGCCGCCGCGCCCTATTTGGTCGCAGCGGGCGTCGGGCATGTAACCTTACTTGATTTTGATACCGTGAGCTTGAGCAATTTGCAGCGCCAAATTCTGCACAGCGACGCCACGCTCGGCGTGGCAAAAGTGACCTCCGCGCAACAGCAGCTGGCGGCGATTAATCCACATTGCCAGCTCGAACCCATTAACGCCCAGCTGGATGATGTGCAGCTGAGTGCGCTGATTGCGCGTCACGATGCGGTGCTGGATTGCAGCGACAACGTCAGCACGCGTGAGCAGATCAATAAGTTGTGCTTTGCGCAGCAGGTGCCGCTGATTTCTGGCGCAGCGATCCGCATGGAAGGCCAGCTTAGCGTATTCACCTGGCAAGCGGGTGAACCCTGCTACCGCTGCATTAGCCGCCTGTTTGGCGATCAGGTGTTGAGCTGCGTGGAAGCCGGCGTAATGGCGCCGCTGGTGGGGGTTATTGGCACAATGCAGGCGCTGGAAACCATCAAAGTGCTGACGGCATTTGGCACGCCCGCTAGCGCGAAGTTACTGATGTACGACGCGATGAGCGCGGAGTTTCGCAGTATGAAGGTGGCGCAGGATGCGCAGTGTGAAGTGTGTGGCACGGCGCATGCTGCTGGTTAGCTGGCTTAAAATATCGGCGCAGAGTTCTGCCGCTGCCGGTTGGCAAACAGCAATATATATGTTTCGAGGCGGAGAGATCGCCAGCGGTTTTTTCGGCGGGGCCAGTGGTTTGAAATAGAGCATCTGCCGCAGGGTGCGGCAGATGAGGCGACAGCGCAATATTGACGTTGTCTTGATAGAGCGACCCTCATTTGCGCCGAAAAGCGCTTTGAAATGCCAGGCCGCCGTTAAGACTTACACGATTCCCTGGCTACGCAGATAATCTTCGTAGTTGCCGGTGAAGTCGACCACGCGATCGCCCTTCATCTCCATCACGCGCGTGGCCAGCGAGCTTACAAACTCACGGTCGTGCGAGACGAAAATCAACGTACCTTCGTACATTTCCAGCGCCATGTTGAGCGACTCAATCGATTCCATATCAAGGTGGTTGGTTGGTTCATCCATGATCAGGATGTTCGGTTTCTGCATCATCAGCTTACCGAACAGCATGCGGCCCTTTTCACCTCCCGACAGCACTTTGGCAGGTTTGCCAATGTCGTCGTGGCTGAACAGCAGGCGACCGAGAATACTGCGCACCGCCTGCTCGTCATCGCCAGGCTGCTTCCACTGGCTCATCCAATCGAAAACGGTCAGGTCTTCAACGAAATCTTCTGCGTGGTCCTGCGCGTAATAACCAATGTGCGCATTTTCAGACCATTTCACCGTGCCGTTATCCGGGGCTAATTCACCCACCAAGGTTTTCAGCAGCGTGGTTTTACCGATACCGTTGGCACCCAGAATCGCTACTTTTTCGCCGACTTCGATCATCAGGTTGAGCTTATTAAACAGCGGGCCGTTATCGAATCCTTTGGTTAGCGCTTCAACTTCCAACGCATTACGGAACAATTTCTTGTCCTGATCAAAACGAATAAACGGGTTCTGACGGCTGGAGGCTTTTACTTCATCCAGTTTAATTTTATCAATCTGCTTGGCGCGTGAAGTTGCCTGACGCGATTTAGAGGCGTTGGCGCTAAAACGGCTGACGAACGATTGCAGATCGGCAATTTGCGCTTTCTTCTTGGCGTTATCCGCTAATAAACGTTCACGCGATTGGGTTGCCGCGGTCATATATTCGTCATAATTACCGGGATAAACGCGCAGCTCACCGTAATCCAAATCCGCCATGTGCGTGCACACCATATTCAGGAAGTGACGGTCATGCGAAATGATGATCATGGTGCTGTTACGTTCATTCAGAACCTGCTCCAGCCAACGGATGGTATCAATATCCAGGTTGTTGGTCGGTTCATCGAGTAACAGAATATCGGGATTGGCGAATAACGCCTGCGCCAACAGCACACGTAATTTCCAGCCGGGCGCAATTTCACTCATTGGGCCGTAATGCTGCTCCACCGGAATACCTACGCCCAGTAATAATTCTCCGGCACGTGATTCCGCGCTGTAACCATCCATCTCACCGTATTCAACTTCGAGGTCGGCAACTTTATAGCCTTCTTCTTCGCTCATTTCCGGTAAAGCATATATACGATCGCGCTCTTGCTTCACCGTCCACAATTCACTGTGGCCCATAATCACCGTATCCAGCACACTATATTGCTCAAAGGCAAATTGGTCCTGACGTAACTTACCTATACGTTCATTGGGATCGAGGGAAACATTTCCGCCGGTCGGCACCAGGTCGCCGCCCAGTATTTTCATAAAGGTGGATTTACCGCTGCCGTTCGCACCGATTAAACCGTAACGATTACCGCCGCCAAATTTAACGGAGATATTCTCGAACAGCGGCTTACTGCCGAACTGCATGGTGATATTGCTGGAAACTAACACGGCATTGACCTTTGTTACGCAGTGGAGGAAAAAACAGCGGGCATTATGCCAGAAGCGGCCCCTTGGGCGCTACCTCTGCGCCGATAGCAGTCGCGGTGGCGGCGTGAACGCATTGTTGCCATTAAAGAAATAAAAAAGCCGAGAGCTAATTGCTCTCGGCTTCCCACCTACAAGGATTGTGCGGCTTATTTGATCAGGAAGGTATCCAGGCTTTTACCTGAATCCAGCGCTTTTTTAATCGCT
Organism: uncultured Pantoea sp.; assembly: GCA_966185695.1. Taxonomy (GTDB): domain Bacteria; phylum Pseudomonadota; class Gammaproteobacteria; order Enterobacterales; family Enterobacteriaceae; genus Pantoea. The sequence goes on from CBIFUL010000006.1 coordinate 72,986, forward strand.
GCTGGCGTACGGCCCTGGCCAGTCCATGATTTGGTTTCACCGTTTTCATCGGTGTAAGAATATTTAGCTGGACGCGGCGCACGCTTGGCGCGTTTTTTACCGGTTTCCAGAGCGCCCAGTAATTCATTCGGGTCAATACCGTCGGCCAGCAGCATTTCACGGTATTTAGACAGCTTCTCTTCTTTTTCGCGGTTTTGCGCTTCTTCCGCATTCACTTCGTCACGACGTTCAGTCACAACAACGGTTAATTTTTCCAGAATTTCTTCCAGGTCAGTCAATGGCAGTTCACGCGCCTGCGCACGTAATGTGCGAATGTTGTTCAGAACTTTAAATGCATCACTCATCACAATGTCCTTGCTTAAGGGGTGTTAATTAAAATGTAGTGGCAAGATTACCTAATTCAAATAAAAAAATAAATTAATTTTACAGCCCGGATTATTCCGAACGGGCTAACATATTTCTTACGTTTGGCTTTAAACGCGTTATATGGCTTTAATTAACCATGAATTAACATGCACGTTTTTTTGCGCAGCGGGCGGCGGGAATCGATTTCATTCGCTTATTCCCGCGTTATAAACAATCATTTAGCAACATTAACCCCTTGCAACATATGTGGGCATAAAGGTTAAAAAGGATTAATGGTGCTGGGTAAAACCTATTTTCCCCGGTGATTATTATATTGCTGAGGATGAGAGGGAAATCTCATTTTTTTAGGCACGGTAGGTTAAAAAAAACCAGAGGGCGCACGCTATTCCGCCACGATGCGCATAAATAATGTGCGGTTAACGCTGCAAGCAATGTGATTTTGGCAGCGCAACGGGGTGAAAATGCGCTGCCAGAAATATCACGCGGGTAATCAATATCGCTATTTACTGCACGTTGCTCGCCGCCCCAAATACCGCATACTCGGGCAGATCAACATTTTGGTAGGCTTCCCAACCGCCGCCGAGCGCTTTATACAGCGCAACTAAATCCAGCGTCGTTTGCATTTTCGCCTGAGTTAATTGCGCCTGCTGCTGCGATAATTGATTTTGCGCCGCTAATACGTCGAGGAAAGTAGAAATTCCCTGACGATAGCTGTCGCTACTGAGATCGAAGGCGCGTTGCAAGGCGGCATTACTCTCTTCTAACGCGATCACTTGTTGCTGATCGGCACGATAACTCACTAATGCGTTTTCCACATCTTGCAAAGCGGTTAACACCGTTTGCCGATAATCCAGTGCCGCGCTGGCCTGCTGCGCGCGCGCCAGCTTCACGCTGGAAACCAAACGGCCGCCCTGAAAAAGGGGAATAGACAGCGCCGGTCCGATGCTAAAGAAGTGGCTGCTCCAGTCATCTAAATAGCTGGCGTCGGTGTTGCGCACGCCAAGCTGGCCGGTAAGTGACAAACTGGGGAACAGATCGGCCACCGAAACCCCGATGTTAGCCGTTTGCGCGTGCAGCGTTGCTTCCGCCTGACGAATGTCAGGACGGCGGCGCGCCAGCGAGGAAGGAATGCCCACCGCCACCATTTTTGGCAAGGTCGGCAGCGCTTCGCTGTTCATGAGTTCGTTATCCAGCGCGCCCGGCGTTTTGCCCAGCAGCACCGCTAACCCGTTCATGGCCTGAATCTGCTGAGCTTGATACTGCGGCAGCTGCGCATTCAGCGTCGCCAACTGCGCACGGGCATTTTCCACATCGCTGAGCGGTGCCAGGCCATTTTGCTGTTGGCTTTGCGTAAGCTGCCAGGTTTGCTGCGCGACATCGATCTGCTGCTGCAGGGTGCTTAATACCGCCTGCGAACCGCGCAGCTGCAAATACGCGCGCGCCACTTCGGCTTCCAGCGACACCAGCGCATCATTGCGCTGCTCAATGGCTGCCTGCTGCTGCGCATTGGCCGCTTCCATTTGACGACGCACCTTGCCCCACAAATCCAGCTCCCAGCTGGCGTCGAAGCTGCCTTGATACAGCGTGACCGAGTGATCGAGGCCGTTGAGCTGGTTGGCAACATCGCTGTCCACCCGATCGTAAACGCCGTTGGCTTTCAGTAAGCCTTTTACCCCAAGCTGCTGGCGCGTGACTTTGGCGCTGCCGTTTAGCGACGGGAATAATCCCCCGCGCGCCTGCGCCAGCTGCTCACGCGCACCGGCAATACGCAGCACCGATTGTTGCAGCGTCAGATTGCCGGCAATCGCGCGTTCAATCAGGCTATCCAGCTGCGGATCGTTGAAGTTTTTCCACCATAAGGGGTTGGTGGCCGCCGCCAGCGGCTTAGACGCCTGCTGCGACGACAAAGCATGATAGCTACCCGGCGTGTGCGCTTGCGGCGGCTGATAATCGGGGCCGACCGCGCAGCCCGCCAGCAGTAATGAGAGCGCCAGCAGCGTGAGCGGTGAGCGCGAAAAGGTGTTCATTTTAATGTGCTCCTGCACCGCCTTCGCTCTTGATCGGCGAAAGCAACCAACATAATGGAATTAACAGCAAGGCCACGATGCTCAGGGCCATAAACACGTCGATGTAGGCCAGAATGCGCGCCTGCGCAATCATCTGCTGATACAGCTGCCCGCTCGCCAGCATCAAAGGATCGCCTACCGCCTGCGTGAAGTTGCGGATCGATTCGGCCCAATGTTGCAGCGTGAGATTGTACTGTTCGTTGAGCGGCGACATGTTGTGCACCATGCTGGCCGAGCGCGCCTGCATACGCTCGGTAATACCGGCAGTGGCCAGCGAAATGCCTATCGAACCGGCAACGTTACGGAACATAGTAAACAGCGCCGCCGCATCCGCATTCAGCCGCTGCGGCACGGTGATAAACGCAATGGTGGTGAGCGGCACAAACAGGAAGCCCAGCCCAATCGACTGCGCGCTGCGCATCAACACTAAGGTAGTGAAATCGACGTTTGGCGTCAGCGTGGTGGAGTAGAAGAAGGCACCGGCCAGACAGGTAAAACCAAAAGCGATGATATAGCGCGTTTGCACCAGCGGCATCAGCTTCAGCACCAGCGGTATGGTTAACACAATTAATACCGCGCCGGGCGATAACACCAGCCCCGACCAGGTTGCGGTGTAACCGAGATCCTGCTGCGCCAGCTGCGGTAACACCACCGAGCTGCCGTACAAAATCATCGCCATGCCCGCCATCAACAGACCCGCCACCCAGAAGTTGCGATCTTTCATCACCGTGAGATCCACCACCGGTTTGCGCACGTACATCAACCAGTAAATTGCGCCGACGATGCCGATCACCGCCAGCATCGCGAAAAGGCGGATAAAGTGTGAGGCAAACCAGTCTTCATCCTCGCCGCGATCGAGGAAGACCTGCAAACAGCCCAGCCCGAGTGTAATCAGGCTGATGCCGATGTAATCAATTTTCAGGCGTCCTTTTTCCCATTTGCGCTCCCACGGCGGATCTTCCAGCAGCTGATAAATCGCCAGCACCGTTAAAATTCCCACGGGAATATTGATGAAGAACACCCAGCGCCAGCTGTAGTTGTCAGTGATCCAGCCGCCAAGCGTGGGGCCAATCACCGGCGCAACGATAATCGCAATTGACGACAGGCCGAACGCTTTACCGCGATCTTCTGGCTTGAAGTAATCAAGCAGTACCGATTGCTGCACGGGCTGCAATCCGCCACCGAAAAAGCCCTGCAGAATGCGGAACAGGATGATTTGCCACAGTTCGGTAGCGATGCCGCACAGGAACGAGCAGATGGTGAACATCACAATGCAGATCAGGAAGAATTGCTTGCGGCCAAACAGGCGACTGAAGAAGGCGGAGATCGGCAGCACGATGCCGTTGGCGACCAGATATGAGGTCAAAACCCACGTCGATTCGTCGTAGCTGGACGACAGCGTACCCGCGATGTGCGGCAGCGCGACGTTGACAATGGTGGTGTCGAGAATCTCCATAAACACCGCCAACGTTACCGTGATCGCTACCAGCCACGGATTGCTGGCCGGACGCCAGCTTTGGCTCGCACTCATTCCACGGTGACCTTCGGCTCAACCGACAAGCCGAGCGGCAGCGGATGTTGCGGATCGAGACCTTTATCAATCACGATTTTTACCGGCACGCGCTGCACGATTTTCACATAGTTACCGGTGGCGTTTTCTGCCGGGAAGGTAGAGAAGCGCGAGCCGGAACCCATCTGCACGCTATCAACGTGGCCTTCCAGCTTCAAATCTGGCCATGCATCAACGCTGATATCGACTTTATCGCCCGGATTCATCCGCGCCAGCTGCGACTCTTTGAAATTGGCGGTGATCCAGATTTCCGGTGATACCAGCGAGAACAGCGCGCTGCCGGCTTGCACCAGCGTGCCGAGCTGCACGTTACGCTTGGTGACAAAGCCATCATACGGGGCGCGCACTTGGGTGTAAGAAAGGTTGAGTTCCGCGGTGTTCAGCTGCGCCTGCGCCTGCGCCACCTGCTGCTGGCGCGCTTCAACATTGGTTTCCTGCTGACGAATTTGCAGCTTCACCTGCGAGGCGACTTCGACCTGCGCCTTAGCGCTTTGCAGCTGTGCCTGAGCGGCACGCAGTTGCGCAGCGGCGCTATCGATATTGCGTTGCGAGGTCGCGCGCGGGTCAACGCCGCGCTGACGACGATCGTCGGCTTGTGCATTGAGTAAATTGGCCTGCGCTTTTGCCTGCTCCGCCAATGCCTGATCGCGCTGCGCCGGATACTGCACGCGTGACAGCGCTAACTGCGCCTGCGCCTGATGCAGCTGCGCTTGCGCCAGTCCGAGCTGGGCTTTGGCCTGATCGCGCTGCGCGGCGTTATCACGCGCATCAATCTCCACCAGCAGATCGCCCCGCTTCACGCGTTGGTTATCTTTCACCAGCAGTTTCACTACATAGCCGGATGCTTTCGGCGCAATGGTCACCGCGTTGCCTTCGGTAAACGCATCGTCGGTGGTTTCAATATTTCGCGTGCTGAACCAGAACCATAGGCCGACCAGCAGCATGATCACCACCACAATGGCGAGGATGATCAGCGGCTTTTTGCCGGGTCGTTTACGTTCTGGTTGATTGTCGGACTGATTGTTGGAAGTTGGCGCATCCTGCTGATCGCCGTCTGAAGACTGATTGTGGTTTTCACTCATAGTTTGATCATCGTAGGCTGTTGTCCCGATCCCCGGACGAAAACGGTCAACCTAACCTTAGATGGGAAACTGACAAATGCCAATCTAACTTTACATAAGCCGACAGACCGCGGCCGGAGAAACGCATTCCTCTAGCGCAGCGCCTGTAATAACCACCAGCCGCACAGCATCGACCACGCGAGCATAGGCAGCGAAAACAGGTGGAAACGCCACCACACGCGGCGATCGTTGGCCATGCGCAGCGCGATTAGATTAGCAAGCGAGCCTGGCAATAAACCAAACCCACCGATATTGACTGCCCAGGCGACAACATCGGACGGCGGTACCTTTTGCAGCAGCAAAATGGTGGCGGGCACATTACTGATGATTTGCGATAAGCCAATCGCCAGCAAATACAAGCCGCCCTCGCCCAGCTCACTGATTGCGGCGAAATGCGGTTGCAGCAGCGGCAGATGCATCAGCAAAAATACATCAATGAACATGGCAACAAATACCAGTAGCAAACTCCAGTCGATGCTGATTAACACGCTGCGCGCCATCACTAAAAAACAGGCCGCCACCAGCAGCAGCGCCCAACCGGTCATTTTCATTTCCAGCGCGACGATGAACACCAGGTACAGCAGTACGCTGATGATAAACAGCGGCTTGCGCCACTGCTGCGTGGCGATGTCATCGTGTTTCTCAATGCTGCGAGCCGGGAAGCTGAACCAGGTCAACGCCATTAGCGTCAACATTAATACGGCCGCGAGCGGCGCCATTTGCAGAATAAAGGCCGGCACGCTGAGCGTACCGTGGCTCCACAGCAGGATATTTTGTGGATTGCCTACCGGCGTCAGCAGCGAACCGGCATTAACTGCCAGCGCTTCAAAGATGATGAGGCGAGAAATCGGCAGGCGCGAGAATTTGCGCAGCGTTAAGGTAAGCGGCACCAGAATAAACAGCGCAACATCGTTAGTAAGAAAAGTGGAAAGCAGCGCGGCGGCGCAAACCATAAACAGCGCCAGCGCACGCTCATGCTGAAAACGCTGGATCAGCCTTGCGCCGAGCACATCAAAATAACCGCTGTTTTCCAGCCCTTTGGTCAACATCAATAAGCCGGTAAGCGTCATGATGGTATGCCAATCAACCGCGGCGGGCAGCTGCGGCCAGCGGAAATCCGCCAGCGGCAACAGCATCACACCCAATAGCAACAGCAAATGCAAGATACGGTCACGCATTAAGGAACGCAGCAAGATGGGCATGATTGTGGAAGGCCTTGTGAGTTAGCGGCTCTCGTAAAACTTTTGGAAGACGGCCAAGGTTTCATCGCTGACGTGATGTTCCAGACCTTCTGAATCGCGGCGGGCAGTTTCCGGACTTACGCCCAGCGCCAGCAGGAACGTTTCAACAATATGGTGGCGCACGCGGCTGGCTTCGGCTAGCTTCTCCCCTTCGGCGGTCAGAAACACGCCGCGATACGGCACTTGTTCAACCAAACCGGTGGTACCCAGGCGTTTCAACATTTTCGCCACGGTTGGCTGTGAAACGCCCAGACGTGCTGCCATATCGACCTGCCGTGCTTCACCAAACTCACGAATCAAATCAGAGATTAACTCTACGTAATCATCAATGAGCTCGCGGCGATGCGCTTCACGCACCTGACGAAATCCTTCGACATGCTCCTCAATCTCTTTTAGCGGACCTTGCGGCATGTTGGTGGCGGTTTTTGCACGACGACTCATTCAACTTCCTCTTTATTATCTGCCGCACTTTACCTGCGGTGCGGGCTGGCTGCGCTCATTGTAAACCAGGCACAAATAAGCACAAATTTTTCCTAAAATAGGGTTGGCTAATTAGTATAGCCAGTGCTATCTTTGTTGATAATGTAAGCGAATAGCTTATTTTCACGTCGAATATTTTGGGAGGTAAACATGACCACCATGAAAAACTGCCTCGACTGCGGCAAATGTTTCCAGGTTGAGTCAATCAAACCGGCTTTTGAGCTGAAATCGCTGCTGTGCCTGTTTCGCCGTTCACCCTTTGCGCTGCGTTTGATGCTGATTGAAAAGCTCACCGGCAAGCAACTGGTTGATCGCCCGTGTCCAAAGCTGATCTGGCGCGGCTAACCTCTCCCAATTTGATCTCTTAAGAAATCCGCTCCCGTAGCGGATTTTTTTATGCCTGCCGATCCTAAAGACGCTTTTGCCAAATTAGCGGCATAAAAAAACGGCCCCTAAAGGGCCGTTTTCATGTAATGCTGATCTAAGCTGAACTTAGAAGCTGTAACCTACGCCAGCAATCCAGGTGCCTACGTCAACATTACGGATGCGGCTCTGCTCGTAACCCACGTCAAGTGCAACGTTTTCGATTGGGTTGAACTGCATACCTGCGCCGTAAGAGAAACCGTAGTCGCTAGAATCTGAGGTTGAACGTACAGCAGTTTCGTTAGACTGATATTTGCCGTAGCCCACACCCACAACACCGTAGATGCTTGCCCAGTCGTTCAGACGGTAAGCAGGACCACCGGTGATGCCGTAGTACTGTGCTTTGTTATAAGAGCCAGCTACGTTGTGGTCTTTTTCGGTGTAAGTGAAAGAGCCGATCCAGCCCAGTGGGTTAGATCCATCTTCGTAACGGTATTTCAAGTTGAAGCCGTTTGCTTTGTTAGCAACGCCTTGGTAATCGCTCTGAGCGTAGCCACCGGTAACGGTGCTCTGAGCCATAGCGGAACCTGCGGCAACTGCCAGTACACAAGCCAAAGCTGAAAGACATGCAATTTTTTTCATAACCACCTCAAATGTGAATAAACTTCTCTCCTGACAACGCTAAAAATATAACAAATAACAGCCAGAAACTCTGCCCGCATTTTGTTGTCCAAGAGATTGTTTCGTGTAACAGGAAGTTAATGAACGTTCCTATGTCATTCATTTTTCTTATAAAAACCATAATATTTCTGCAACACAAATAAGTTCCCTAAAAATCATCTTTAAGTATTTTCCTAAACTAACCTGACATTTCTTTACTGAAATGGCCCTGAAGCGGGTTGTTTTTACATCAGTTAGCGCCCGTTTTATTCCCGCTTCTCATCTCCTTTTCGAGACAGATTCCATTACACTGGCTGACTGTTACGTTGTTGCTCATCATCACAGGACTGGATCACAGGATGTCTGCGCCTCTCAATTCCAAAACTATGGCTCCAGTATTGTTCCCGATTGCGGTGCTGCTGGTTGCAATGCTGTCGCTGCAAGGTGGCGCTTCGCTGGCTAAATCGCTGTTTCCCACCGTGGGCGCACCCGGTATTACCGCGCTGCGCTTGGGCTTGGGCACGCTGATTCTTTGCGTCATCTTCAAACCCTGGCGATTGCGCTTCACGCGTGAGCAGCGCAAACCGCTGTTGATGTACGGTTTGGCACTCGGCTGCATGAATTACCTCTTTTATTTATCGATTCGTACCGTGCCGCTGGGCGTTGCCGTCGGTCTGGAATTTTTAGGCCCGCTGACGTTGGCATTAGTGGGTGCGCGGCGTCCGCTGGACTTTCTGTGGGTGCTGCTGGCGGTGGTGGGATTGTGGTTCCTGCTACCGATTGGCGATGGCATCAGCCATATTGATCCGCTTGGCGCGCTGCTGGCAGTAGGCGCAGGTGCCTGCTGGGCGGTGTACATTCTTGCCGGTCAACGCGCGGGCGCGGAGCACGGCCCGGCAACGGTTGCCATGGGATCGCTCATCGCATCGGTAATTTTCGTACCGCTCGGCCTGACATTTGCCGCACCTGGCATTTGGAGCTGGGAGATTTTGCCGCTGGCGTTGCTAATCGCCCTGCTTTCCAGCGCCATTCCCTATTCGCTAGAGATGATGGCGCTGACGCGTTTGCCAGCGCGCATTTTTGGCACGCTGATGAGCCTGGAACCAGCCATGGCGGCACTGTCCGGCATGCTGTTTCTCGGTGAACTGCTTACGCTGCGCCAGTGGATTGCCCTGCTGGCAATCATCATCGCGTCTGCGGGTTCAACGCTGACCATGCGGCCAAAAAAGGCGAAAATAAGCGAAGTCGATATTACTCATCCGCAATAATGCTTATTTATTCAGCCTGTTTGCCCGCAGGCTGAATATAATTCTCATTTCAGTTCTGGTTTTTACTCTTATACCGCTCCTGCCTTTGTTATTATTTTGCAACACGATTAAAAAATAATTAACAAAAGAGCTAACCCTCTGTTTGTAAGCAAAAAAAACAACAAGCGAGCATTTCCTGCGCAACATTAAGCTTTAACTATTGTAGTTATTGATTTAACCCATCCTGCACATCTCAAATCCGCTGCTATACTTATTTCCGTGCTTGATTAGGACAACCATCAATAAGAGGATATTAATGATGAGTACCGCGAAACTAGTAACCAAATCCGATCTGATTTATACCCGTAATGACGTTGCGGATAGCGATAAAAAAGCGACCATCGAAGTGCTCAACCGTCTGGTGGTGGAATTTATTGACCTGTCGCTGATCACAAAGCAAGCGCACTGGAACATGCGCGGCGCCAACTTTATCGGGGTTCACGAAATGCTGGATGGCTTCCGTACCGCGATTACCGATCACCAAGACACCATCGCCGAGCGCGTGGTGCAGTTAGGTGGTGTGGCGTTGGGTACCACCCAAATCGTCAACGATAAAACGCCACTGAAGAGCTACCCGCTGAATATTCATAGCGTGCAGGATCATCTGAAAGCGTTAGCCGATCGCTACGCTGTGGTCGCAAACGATGTGCGTAAAGCCATCACCGAAGTCAGCGACGAAGATACCGCAGATATTTTCACTGCCGCTTCGCGTGACCTGGATAAATTCCTGTGGTTTATCGAATCAAATATTGAGTAATCAAGATGTGAAAATCAGGCGGGTTATCCCGCCTTTTTTTATGTCTGTAACAAAGTGGTGCTTTTTTTGATGTTGTTAACAATTTCTTAATCCCTCCTTTCCCTTGCCTGTGCCTTGGTGCATATTGTGCTCTGCACCACGACAGCACTTTGCACTATTTCGGTGACCTAAAATGGTGCATAACCTTCCTTTCGCGCAAAATCGTGTCAGCATTTTCTTGAATGTGACTGATTCCGATGAAAAATGAAAAGTTGGCATAGTTTTTTCATATGATAGGCCGTACATCAGGTCGCCTGGCCTGAAGGGTAATAAGGAAAATAATGATGAAGTCATTGATTAAAGTCTCCGTGGCCGCGCTGGCGCTGGCCTTCTCGCTTTCCTCCACCGCAGCAGATAAAAAACTCATCGTCGCGACTGATACCGCTTTCGTTCCCTTCGAGTTCAAACAAGGTGACAAATACGTCGGCTTTGATATCGATTTGTGGGACGCCGTCGCGAAAGAATTGAAGCTGGATTACACCCTGAAACCAATGGATTTCAGCGGTATCATTCCTGCACTGCAAACCAAGAACGTGGATTTGGCGCTGGCGGGCATCACCATTACCGAAGAGCGTAAAAAAGCTATCGAGTTCTCTGATGGCTACTACAAAAGCGGCCTGCTGGTGATGGTGCGTGAAAACGAAAAAGACGTGAAAGGTATCGAGGATCTGAACGGTAAAACCGTGGCAGTGAAAAGCGGCACCGGTTCAGTGGATTACGCGAAAGCGCACATCAAAACCAAAGACCTGCGTCAGTTCCCGAACATCGATAACGCCTACATGGAGTTAGGCACTAACCGTGCTGACGCTGTGCTGCACGATACGCCAAACATTCTGTACTTCATCAATACCGCCGGTAAAGGCCGCTTCAAAGCCGTTGGCGACTCTATCGAAGCTCAGCAATACGGCATCGCGTTCCCGAAAGGCAGCGACGATCTGCGTGAAAAAGTGAACGGCGCACTGAAAACGCTGCGCGATAACGGCACTTACAACACCATCTATAAAAAATGGTTCGGTACCGAACCTAAATAATTTAGGCTTACGCCGCTTTTCAAGCAGGAAGCTTTTGCTTCCTGCTTTTTCATATTTCCACTGCAACAAAAATTCTGGAGTGACACCATGGAGTTTGACTGGAGCGTCATTTGGCCTGCCCTGCCGATTTTAATCGAAGGCGCCAAGATGACCCTGCTGATCTCGGTCCTCGGCCTGGTTGGCGGGTTAATTATCGGTTTAGTCGCCGGTTTTGCCCGCGCTTACGGCGGCTGGATCACCAACAACATCGCGCTGGTGTTCATCGAGTTGATTCGCGGCACGCCTATTGTGGTGCAGGTGATGTTTATCTACTTCGCCTTGCCGATGGCATTCCCTGATTTGCGTATCGATCCGTTCACGGCGGCGGTTGTTACCATCATGATTAACTCGGGTGCCTACATTGCAGAGATCACGCGCGGTGCGGTGCTGTCGATCAATAAAGGTTTCCGCGAAGCCGGTTTGGCACTGGGATTATCGCGTCGTGAAACGCTGCGTTACGTGATTATGCCGCTGGCGCTGCGCCGCATGCTGCCTCCGCTGGGTAACCAGTGGATTGTGAGCATCAAAGACACCTCGCTGTTTATCGTGATTGGCGTGGCGGAGCTGACGCGTCAAGGTCAGGAGATCATCGCCGGTAACTTCCGCGCGTTAGAAATCTGGAGCGCCGTCGCCATCATCTATTTGGTTATTACGTTGGTGTTGAGCTTTGTGCTGCGCCGTATTGAGAAAAGGGTGAAAATCCTGTGATTGAATTTAAAAACGTCTCGAAAAATTTCGGCCAAACCCAGGTTCTGCACGACATCAACCTGAAGATTAACCAGGGCGAAGTGGTGGTGATTATCGGGCCTTCGGGTTCAGGTAAATCGACCTTACTGCGCTGCATCAATAAGCTGGAAGAGATCACCACCGGCGATTTGATCGTTGACGGCATGAAAGTCAATGATCCGAAAGTGGATGAGCGCCTGATTCGTCAGGAAGCCGGCATGGTGTTCCAGCAGTTCCACCTGTTCCCGCAGATGAGCGCGCTCGATAACGTGGCCTTTGGTCCGATTCGCGTGCGTGGCGCAAAGAAAGATGACGCGCATAAACTGGCGCGTGAGCTGTTGGGCAAAGTTGGTCTGGCCGAGCGTGCGCATCATTTCCCATCTGAGCTTTCTGGCGGCCAGCAGCAGCGCGTGGCGATTGCCCGTGCGCTGGCAGTGAAGCCGAAGATGATGCTGTTTGATGAGCCAACCTCGGCGCTGGATCCGGAGCTGCGTCATGAAGTGTTGAAAGTGATGCAGGATCTGGCCGAAGAAGGCATGACGATGGTCATTGTGACGCACGAAGTCGGTTTCGCGCAGAAAGTGGCATCCCGTTTGATCTTCATCGACAAAGGCACCATTGCCGAAGATGGCAATCCAGATGAGCTGATCACCAATCCGCCGAGCGATCGTCTGCGCGAGTTCTTGCAGCACGTTTCCTGATAGCGATGGATTCATCGACCAAGCCGTCACCTGTTGACGGCTTTTTTGATCATGTGGTTTTTATTTTTTTTCTTCAGGAGCTTGGGAAGCGCAAATAGGGTCAGACTGACAACCATCACGCCACTCTTCACCATCCCATTCATTCGCAAGTAACGTAACACTGTCACAATCGCTCAATCTTTTACCCCTGCACAACCTGACAAAACTGATTTCCCTTTCAGAATCGTCATCTTTCAGCACTGTCTATACTAGCCTCTTGTGTCGCTGCGCGTTGCTCAGGAGAAAGCTATGCCGTTTGCCAGCCCACCGTGGCGTTCTGCCATGTGGATTTTGCTCTGTTTATCTATTCAATTTTGGCTTCCCACGGCGCACGCTGTGAGCTTGCCGCAAGGTGCGGCCGCTGCGCAGCAGTCGCAAACTTCCCCGGAAAAAACCGATGGCGAACCGACGCTCGAAGAGAAAAAAGCCGCTTACGCCGCGCTGGCCAACGTCCTCGATAACAATGCGTCGCGCGAAGAGCTGATCGATCAACTGCGTCAGGCCGCCACTGCGTCCACCACCAGCGATGAGCCGGTGCTCGCGCCGCCACAGGCCGATGAGGAAGATCCCACCGTGTTACAGAGCGTCACCAACGTGACGCGTGAATACGGCGGCGCGGTGGCGGCGCAGTTTGTACGGCTGCACAACAGCATCACCCATGCGCCGCACAAGGCCTTTAACCAGCACACTTTTTTCAATGCCTTGAAATACTTCCTTGGCCTCGCGGCGGCGGTATTTGCGATTTACTGGTTGGCACGCCTGTTAATGACGCCTGTCTGGCAACGCATGGGGCGCTGGGGGCGCAATCAAAATCTTGAACGCACCAAATGGCTGCATCTGCCGATGACCATTGTGCTGGCGTTTATGCTGGATTTACTGCTGCTGGCATTAACCCTGTTTGTCGGCCAGATCATCAGCGATAACTACCACAGCGGCAATCGCACCATCGCTTATCAGCAGGGCTTATTTCTCAACGCCTTCGCGCTGATTGAGTTCTTTAAAGCGGTGCTGCGCCTGATTTTCTGTCCGCGCTTCCCCACGCTGCGTTTCTTCCATCTGTCCGATACGCGCGCCAAATACTGGAACACCCGGTTAAGCTGGCTGAGCGGCATCATCGGTTACGGTTTACTGGTGGTGGTCCCCATCGTTTCCAACCAGGTCAACGTGCAGATTGCCGCGCTGGTCAACATGCTGGTGATGGGGATCATGACTGCCTGGGCGCTGTGGCTGATCTTCCGCAACAAGCGCAACATCCATGACGAGCTGGCGCGCCTGGCCGATCGCAGCCTGAGTTTCTTTGCGCTGTTTATCCGCGCCTTTGGCTTAGTGTGGCACTGGTTGGCAAGCGCCTACTTTATCGCGCTGTTCCTGTTCTCTATCTTTAATCCGGGCGACAGCCTGAAGTTCATGATGTCCGCCACGGTGCGCAGCATGGCGATTGTGGTGATTGCCGCGCTGATTTCCGGCATGTTGACGCGCTGGATTGGCAAAACCGTTACCCTGTCGCCGGAGCTGCGCCGCAACTACCCCGATTTACAGCGGCGCGTTAATGATTGGGTTAAAGCGCTGCTGAAACTGGCGCGCGTTGTCACCGTGTTTGCCACCCTGCTGCTGCTGCTCAACGCATGGAACCTGTTTGATCTCTGGCACTGGCTGACGCTGGGCGCCGGACAGAAGATGGTCGATGTGCTGATTCGTATCGTCATGATTTTGCTGCTATCGGCGGTGGGTTGGACGCTGCTGGCCAGCTTGATCGAGAGCCGTTTGGCGTCGGATTCGCACGGTCGTCCGATGCCCAGCGCCCGCACCCGCACCTTGCTGACGCTGTTCCGCAACGCGCTGGCGGTGGTGATCAGTACCATTACCATTATGATTTTGCTGTCAGAGGTGGGCGTGAACATCGCGCCGCTGTTGGCAGGTGCTGGTGCGCTGGGTTTAGCGGTGTCGTTCGGTTCACAAACCCTGGTAAAAGACATTATCACCGGCATTTTCATCCAGTTTGAAAACGGCATGAATACCGGCGATTTGGTCACGATTGGGCCGATTACCGGCACGGTGGAGCGCATGTCGATTCGGTCGGTCGGCGTGCGGCAAGATACCGGCGCGTATCACATCATTCCCTGGTCATCGATCACCACCTTCGCCAACTTTGTGCGCGGCATCGGCTCGTTTGTAGCGAATTACGATGTGGATCGCGCTGAAGAGACCGAGCGCGTTAACGCGACGCTGCAAGCCGCGGTCAAGGAGCTGCTGGAGAACCCGGAAATCCGCGGCATGGTGATTGGCGAACCGAGCTTTGCCGGTTTGGTCGGCTTAACCAATCAAGCCTTTACCGTGCGCGTGTCGTTCACCACGCAGCCGCTGAAGCAGTGGACGGTGCGTTTCGCGCTGGACGACAAGGTGAAAAAGCACTTTGATGCGGCAGGCATTAAAGCGCCACATCAAACGGTGAGCGTGATGCAAACCGGCAGCGATATCACTTCCGCTGCCAGTTTACCGGCGTTGCCGCCAGCGACTTAAGCGTGGTGCGCGATGCGTTTGCTGCGCACGGCAGGCGGCAAGAATGTCCAGGCGATGAAGCGGCTTTGCTTTTGACCCTGCGCCATTTCAATGATGCGCACCTCGTACGCCTCGAGGTCGCGCAGCTGATCGCGCAGCGCAGGCAGGTTCTCTTTGCGTGACACCAGCGACGTGAACCACACCACGCGATCGGCGAAGGCGACGCTTTCGCCGATCATCTGGCCAACAAACTTGCGCTCGCCACCTTCGCACCACAATTCGTTGTGCTGACCGCCGAAGTTAAGCGGCGCGTTGGTGCCTAAGCCGAGATTGCGCGTTTTGCGCTGTCCCACCATCGCCGCTTCTGCGGCCGACGCGTGGAACGGCGGATTGCACAACACCGCGTGGTAGCGTTCGTTTTTATGCACCACGCCGTGGAAGATGGCCGCGGCCTCTTTTTGCCGACGCAAACGCACGCCGCGCTGCAAGCCGGGATTACTGGCCACAATCTGATTCGCGGCGGTGATGGCTTCGGCGGTGATGTCGGTGCCGGTGAAGCGCCAGCCATATTCGGCGTGGCCGATCAGCGGGTAGATCAGATTCGCGCCGCAGCCGATATCCATCACATCAAGATCGCGCGGAATTTTGCCGCCGTTGTCGCTGGCCAGTAAATCGGCCAGCGCATGCACGTAATCGGCGCGGCCCGGCACCGGCGGCGTTAAGAAACCTTCCGGCAGCTGCCAGTTAAGGTTGTAGAACAGTTTGATCAGCGCCTGATTGAGCAGCATAACCGCTTCCGGATCGGCAAAATCCACGGACACTTCGCCGTAGCCGTTGGGACGCACCTTCACCGCCAGCGGCGGATGAGCAGCGGTCAGAGCAGCAAAATCATAACGGCCCTGATGGCGGTTACGCGGATGGAATGGCGAGGATGCAGCGGGCTTGTTCATAGTTTCTCCGGAAAGTAGCGCGGGCGTAAGATACGCTGGATGGCAGCAGCGCACAATCCGCTTACGCAATTTCGCCGTGATCCATAATGCTAACCAACCCTTTCACACAAGGATAAATATGAGCCGTCTACGTTATTCCTACCAACCGCGCGCCGGACATGGATTACCTCACGATCCCTTAAACGCGATAATCGGCCCGCGCCCGATTGGCTGGGTGAGTTCCCTGAGCCTCAGCGGGCAGCGCAACCTCGCACCTTACAGCTTCTTTAACTGCTTCAACTATCATCCGCCGATCATTGGCTTCGCCAGCAGCGGCTGGAAAGACAGCGTGCAGAACATCAGCGAGAGCAAAGAGTTCGTGTGGAATTTGGCGACGCGTCCGCTGGCTGAAGCGATGAACGAAAGCTCGGCGTCGGTGCCGCCAGAGCAGGATGAGTTTGCGCTGGCCGGATTAACGCCCCTCGCCGCCTCGCATGTGAATGTCAGCATGGTGGCGGAAAGTCCGGTGAATTTTGAGTGCCGCCTGACGCAGCTGATTCAGCTCCAGGATGCGCAGGGCAGCGCGCTACAGAGCTGGCTGGTGCTGGGCGAAGTGGTGGCGATCCATATTGACGAAGCGCTGCTGGAAAACGGCATTTACCAAACCGCCAAAGCGCAGCCCATTTTACGTGCGGGCGGCCCTTCGGCCTATTACGGCATCAGCGAAGAGAATCGCTTTGACCTGGTGCGACCGGATGCGCGGCGCAGTTAAACAATTGCCTACCTCGTAGCGGCGCGATTTATCGCGCTGCTTTTCGCTACGCAGTCGCTTCAGATGCGCGCGATCGATCGCGCCGCTACCGATGGTGCATTTAACTGACCGCAGGATGCGATTGCAACACCGCCACCGCGCGCGCTATCTCCGGTGCCAGCCAGCGATCTTCCTGCCAGTTGGCCACCACCGCACGCAGCTGGCGCAACGCCTGCGCCGTGCCGCGCGCCAGCTGATCTTCGCCGTGGAAATCCAGCGCCTGCGCCGCCAGCAAATACTCAATCGCCAGAATCTGCCACAGGTTGCCCACCAGTTTCAGCAGCTTGAGCGCCGCGCCGGTGCCGAGGCTCAGGTGATCCTCCTGCAAGCCTGACGTGACGAAGTTATCCAGCACCGCCGGTTGCGCCAGTTGGCGATTCTCGGCGCACAAGGATGCCGCAACATACTGCGCAATCATCATCCCCGAGTTGACGCCAGGCTGCGCCACCAGAAACGCCGGTAAGCCGCTCACCAGCGGATTGACCAATCGATCCAGTCTGCGCTCGGCGATACTGCCGATCTCCGCCATCGCAATCGCCAAGACATCCGCCGCCATCGCCACCGATTCACCGTGCGGATTGGCTTGCGATACCACCCGCCAGTTATCCGGCGTGCCGAGCACCAGCGGATTATCGGTGCAGGCGTTGAGTTCGACATTAATCTGGCGCGCCGCGTGATCAAACTGATCGCGGCTGGCACCGTGTACCTGCGGCATAGAACGCAAGCTGAGCGCATCCTGAGTGCGCACGCCAACGCTCGCTGCCAGCAGCGGGCTGTCGCTGAGCAATTGGCGTAAGCGTGCGGCGCAAAGCTGCATGCCGGGGCTGGCTTTCAGCGCGATAACCTCTTCATCAAACGCCGCCAGCTGGCCGCGCAGCGCCTCGAAGCTCATCGCGCCGGTAACGTCGGCCCAATCCAGCAGCCGCGCCGCATCATCCAGCGCCAGGCTGGCTAAACCGGTCATGCACGGCGTGCCATTGACCAGGCTCAAGCCCTCTTTCGCACCTGGCCGGTAAGGCGTTAATCCCGCCTGCGTTAACGCGCGTGTGGCGGGCAACGTCTGTTGCTGGTATGTCACGTCGCCCACGCCAATCAGCGCCAAACCGATATGCGCCATATGGCTGAGATAGCCCACCGAGCCTTGTGACGGCACCTGCGGGGTGATCTGCTGATTGAGCAGAGCCAGCAGATGCTGCACCAGCGCCACCGAAACGCCCGATTTGCCGTGGCTGTAATTCGCCACCGCCGCGCACATAACGGCGCGCGTCTGTTCCCGCGTCAGCAACGGCCCCACGCCACACGCGTGGCTCAGCAAGGTGTTGCGCGACAGCAGGCTGAGCTGATCTTCCGGCAGCGTGATGTTGCACAGCGCGCCCAAACCGGTATTGATGCCGTAAGCAATCTGCCCGCGCGCCACAATCTCCTCGACAATCTCGCGCCCCTGCGCGATACGCTGCCAGGCGCTGCGGCTTAACGTAAGTTCGGCATCGTGCCGCGCTACCTGCACCAGTTGTTGCCACGTCAGCGGCGCGTCGCCCCACACTATTGTCATGCTGGCTGCTCCGCGTGATGGCTTTGATGGCTGGAGATGAACTGTTTAAAGCGCTGCGATCCCTGCGCGCCAAACATCGCCTGCGGCGAACCCTGACAATCAATGGTGCCCTGATGCATAAACACCACGCGATTGGAGACATTGCGCGCAAAGCCCATTTCATGCGTCACCACCAACATGGTGCGCCCCTCTTCCGCCAGGCTGCGCATCACTTTCAGCACTTCGCCCACCAGCTCGGGATCGAGCGCCGAGGTCGGTTCATCAAACAGCATCACTTCCGGATCCATCGCCAGCGCCCGCGCAATCGCCACGCGCTGCTGCTGTCCGCCGGAGAGCTGCGCCGGATAGAAATCTTTGCGGTTGAGTAATCCCACGCGATCCAACAGCTGTTCCGCCTGCGCGATACAGCTCTTTTTATCGCGCTTCAGCACGTAATGCGGCCCTTCAATCACGTTTTGCAGCACCGTCATGTGCGACCACAAATTGAAGCTCTGGAACACCATGCCCAGCCGCGAGCGCAGGCGCTCAATCTGTTTCGGGTTGGCGGCTAATTGATGGCCGCGCGCGTGGCGCTTCATCTCAATGGTTTCGCCGCCCACGCTCACCACGCCGGCATCCGGCGTCTCCAGCAGGTTGATGCAGCGCAGCAAGGTGCTTTTGCCCGAGCCGCTGGCACCGAGAATCGAGATGACATCGCCCTGATGCGCTTGCAGCGAAATGCCCTTCAGCACCTCCATCGCGCCAAAGGATTTATGGATATCGGTGGCGGATAAGGTCACAGCTGATGTGTTCATATTATTCTCCGGCAAGCGGTTTAACGGCGGGCAACGGCTTCTTTGCAATACGCTGCGCCGGTGTCAGGCGCCGCTCTAGCAGCGCGTAAAGCTGGACGATAATGAAGTTAAGAATCAGGTAAATCGCGGCGGCGCAGACGAACACTTCCATGGTGCGATAGGTGCGCTGAATGATTTGCTGCGCCACGCCGGTGACATCCCACACCGTGACCAGGCTGGCCAGCGCGGTAGATTTCACCAGCAGGATCGCTTCGGTGGAATAAGCGGGCAGCGCATAGCGCAACATAATGGGCGCGATGATGCGACGCAGCAGCAGCCAGCGCGACATGCCGCAGGCCAATCCGGCCTCCACTTGCCCGGCAGGCACCGCCAGCAGCGCGCCGCGCAGAATTTCAGCGGTATAGGCCGCAGTGCACAGCGACAGCGCTAACACCGCGCAGATAAACGGCTCGCGCAGGAACGGCCAGATGACGCTGTGGCGGATCACGCCAAATTGCCCCAGGCCGTAATAGATCAGGAACAGCTGGATCAGCAGCGGCGAGCCGCGAAACACCAGAATGTAGCTGCGAGCGAAGCCGCTCAGCGCCCGCCAGCGGCTCATGCGCAGCGCCAGAATGCCCAGCGCCAACAGGCCGCCGCACACAAAGGCGCTGACAAACAGGCCGAGCGTCACCGGCAGCGCGGCGCTCAGCTTGAGGAACGTGTCATAAAGAAAGGCGAAGTCGATCATGCTGCTGCTCCTTAGTGCTGTGCCGCCGTGCGACTTTGCCACGCGCGACCAAGGCGCGATTCCGCCCGGCGAAACGCATGATTAGACAGCAGTGTCAGCACCAAATAGCAGGCACCGCCAATCAGGTAGAAGGTGAAGTAATCGCGGGTGGAACCGGCGGCCACCTGGCTGGCGCGCATCAGCTCGACGATGCCGGTCACCGACACCAGCGCCGAATCTTTCAGGCTCATCTGCCACACGTTTGACATGCCCGGCAGCGCATAGCGCACCACCTGCGGCAGCAAAATACGTTGCGCGATGCGCCAACGCGGCATGCCAATGGCCACCGCCGCCTCGACCTCGCCTTTCGCCAGGGCCAGCCGCGCCGCGCGATACACTTCGCCTTGATAGGATCCCGAGATAAGCCCGATCGCCAATGCACCAATCAGGAATGGCGGCGCTTCGATAAAGCCATCTGCGCCAAACATCTGCCCAATCAGGGTGATCAATCCCGATCCACCAAAGTAGAACAGGTAGATCACCAACAGCTCGGGGATGCCGCGAAACACTGTGGAGTAGGCTTCGCCCAATGCGCGCATCCAGCGTTTGGGCGACAGCTTGGCCGCCGCCACGCCAGCACCGACCACCGCGCCAATCAGCAACGCCGCCAGCGACAGCAGCAGCGTGGTAAAGGCGGCGCTCAGAATTAAGCGTCCCCAGCCATCAGCACCAAAACTCAGCAGGCTCATCATCTTTCACCTCATGGGGTTACGTCAGTTTTGAACCACTTCTCGCTCAGGGTTTTCACGGTGCCATCGGCCAGCGCCGCGTTGATGGCGGCATCAAGTTTGGCTTTGAGATCGTTATCCGCCATGCGCACGCCCATTGCTTCACCCTCGCCCCAAATTGGGCCGCCGAGCTGCGGGCCGCTGAAGGTCAAATTGCTGTTGTCTTTGCGCGCCAGCATCGACTGCGCGAAAGTCACGTCATCGAATACCGCATCGATGCGACCCGATTGCAGGTCAAGCATCGCATCGGCGGACGCGGTGTATTCGCGCACGTCGGCAACCTCTTTGAAGTAGTGATCAATGAACGGCGTGTAAACCGTGCCGGAAGCGATGCCGATGGTTTTGCCCTTGAGCGCCGCTTTCAGCGGGGCAATCGCCGCGTTCACGGCTTTTTCATCGTCATGCAGCTTGATGATGTTGGGATCGGCGGGCAGCAGCGGGTTCTCTTTGGTGGTGATGAAAGTGGCAGGCGTCGAGGCGTAAGGCACGGTAAAATTGACCACTTTCTTGCGATCGGGCGTGATGACGATCGCGTCCATGATCACGTCATATTTTCCGGCGTTGAGTCCGGCGATCATGCCGTCCCAGTTCTGCACCACCAGTTTGCACTGGATTGCCATGCGCTTGCATAGGTCCTCCATTAGCTCAGGTTCGAAGCCGCCTAACTTGCCGCCCGGCAGCGTCAGGTTCCAGGGTTCGTAGCTGCCTTCGGTAGCGATAGTGATCGATTTCCACTCTTTAGCCTGCGCGGCTACGCCGCTAAGCATCAGGCTGGCAAACAGGGTCGTGAGGCAAAAACGGCGAATCGGGGCACGGTGCGTCATGCGGCTTCTCCTGGTATTGAACAAAGTTTGACTGTCTCTGGATGGCTGCATCGCAGATGACATCTCATGTATATACAAGTTCACCTGCGGCAGATCATTGTTGGCATGAGCTTTTTGTGAGCCAGACAAGATAAAAAATGCGAATGACTGCGCGGTGTTTACTTGTACATACAAGCTAGCAAGTGCTGTGCCACATCGGCAACGATGGTGTAATCAGGGGATAATCGCGATAGGAAAGTGGTTTTGCACCGGTATGAGGCAAGGATTGCACCCTATCGGCGACGTGCACTGAACGAGCATATTGGGTAGCGGCGCGATTCATCGCGCTATCTAAAATTGTGCCACACAGCAACATTGTGCTGCGATTGGCACTGCGCAATAAATTGCGCCGCTACCGATTCGTGCGGTAGGTAAATAGCTACCGGGTTTATTTATTGCCCACTCACTCCGGTTTCCCGGCCTGGATAAACGCCTGTAGCAGCGGCTTCAACACCTGTTGCAGCTGCACGGCACGATCTTGTTGCCAGGCAAACGGCGGCGTCTCATCCATATAGTTCAGCTGCGCCAGTTCCAGCTGCACGGCTTGTACGCCCTGCTCCGGTTGGCCGTAGGCGCGCGTAATGTATCCGCCGGTAAAGCGCCCGTTTAGCACCCAGCGGTAAACGCTTTGCGTGGCGCAAACCTGCTGTATCGCGTCGCTCACCGCGCGCGAACAGCTCGCGCCCTGATTAGTGCCGATATTGAGATCCGGCAGTTGCCCGTCAAACAAGCGCGGAATCACTGAGGCGATAGAGTGTGCATCAAACAGCAGCGCGTAACCGTGCTCGGCCTTAAGACGTGCCAGCTCATGCTGAATTTGCTGATGATACGGCTGCCAAATCGTGTCGAGGTAACGCTGGCGATCCGCGTCACTCGGCGCGTGGCCGTCCGCAAAGGTGGGCGTGCCGTCGAACAACGTTTCCGGGTACAAACCGGTGGTGGCGGAGGCGTACAGCGGCTGATTATCCGCCGGGCGATTGAGATCGATCACAAAGCGTGAATAGTGAGCAGTGATGACGCTGGCCCCGAGATCGCGCACAAAATCGTACAGCAGCGGCAGGTGCCAATCGGTATCCGGCAACCCGCGCGCCGCCTCGCTCAAACCGGCTTCGACTTCCGGCGTTAATTGGGTACCGGCATGCGGAATGCTAACCAGCAGCGGCAGTTTGCCTGCGGTGAAATGAAAAGGGTTCATTGCGCTTCTCCACGATAGATAACCTGGCACGGCAATTCGCCGCCCAGCCAGTAAACCAGTTCCGCCGGGCGAGCCAGCGGCCAATGGACAAAATTCGCCACTTTGCCCGTTTCGAGCGAGCCGTGCGTTTGCTGTAATCCCAGCGCTTTCGCACCCCACAGCGTCACGCCCGCCAGCGCCTCTTCCGGCGTCAAACCAAATAGCGTGCAGCCCATGTTCAGCATCAAGCGCAGCGACAGCGCGGGCGACGTGCCGGGATTGGCGTCGCTGGCCAGCGCCATGCGCACGCCGTGTTTGCGGAACAGCGCCACCGGCGGACGCTGGGTTTCGCGCAGCAGATAAAACGCGCCCGGCAGCAGCACCGCCACCGTGCCGTGCTGCGCCATCGCCTGCGCATCCGCTTCCGTTGCGTATTCCAGATGATCGGCGGATAACGCGCCATAGCGCGCCGCCAACGTCGCGCCGCCCAAAGACGAAAGCTGTTCAGCGTGCAGTTTCAGCGGCATGCCGAGCGATCGGGCAGCGTCAAACACCTGGCTGACCTGCTGGGGAGAAAAGGCCAGATGCTCACAAAACGCATCCACCGCATCGGCTAAACCTTGCGCTTTCACCTGCGGCAGCAGGCGTTCGCAGATGATATCGATCCAACCTTGCGGATTGTCCTTGAATTCGGGCGGGAAACTGTGCGCGGCTAAACAGGTCGCCAGAACATCGGCGGGCACCGTTTGCGCCAGCTCGCGGATGGCGCGCAGCAGGGTAAGTTCGCTGGTTTCATCCAGCCCGTAACCCGATTTGATTTCAACGGTAGTGACGCCTTCCGCCAGCAGGCGATCCAGCCGCCAGCGCGCACTCGCCACCAGCTGCGCCTGCGTTGCTGCGCGCGTGGCGCGCACCGTGGAGAGAATGCCGCCGCCCTGCGCCGCAATGTCGGCGTAGCTTACGCCATTCAAACGCTGTTCAAACTCCTGGCTGCGGTCACCGCCAAACACCAAATGCGTGTGGCAATCCACCAAACCCGGCGTGATGATGCCGCCGCTGAACTGATGCTGTTCACGTGGCGCAAAGGCGGGACACGCGCTGCGCGCGCCGACCCAAATAATGTTGCCCTGATCCACCGCCAGCGCGCCGTCGGCAATCACATTGTAGTGTCCATCCCGCATGGTCACGATGTCGGCACCCAGCCACAAACTGTCGATCGGTTTCGCTTCTGCCATCACACTCCCCTCTACGTTGGGCGATTTACACTGCATCTCAAAGTATGTATATGTATATACAACTTTCCGCCCTTGAGGATCAACTATGCCTGTGTTTTTTGCCCCACGCGCACTGCTGGCTGCTGGCTGGCAGGAGAACGTTCTGATCGACATCGACGCGGCTGGATTTATCACCGCACTCACGCCCAACAGCGCGCCCGGTACGGCGACACCGCTGGCGGGCGCGGTCATCCCGGCGATGGCTAACCTGCATTCACACGCGTTTCAACGTGCAATGGCAGGATTAGCGGAAGTGGCGGGCGATCCGCAAGACAGCTTCTGGACATGGCGCGATTTGATGTATCGCATGGTGCAGCGCTTGTCGCCCGAACAGGTGGGCGCAATCGCCACGCAGCTCTACATTGACATGCTCAAAGGCGGCTACAGCCAGGTGGCGGAATTTCACTATCTGCATCACGATCCGCACGGCCAGCCCTACGCCGATGATGCGATGGTGCAGCAGCTGATGGCGGCGGCAGCGCACGCGGGCATCGGTCAAACCCTGCTGCCGGTGTTGTACAGCTACAGCGGCTTTGGATCGCAACCGGCCAGCCGCGGCCAACGGCGTTTTATCCAGCAAACCGACGCGTATCTGCAACAGCAGCAGTGCGTGGCGAACTGGACAGCGGATCAGCCGCTGCTGAATCACGGCATCTGCTTCCACTCGCTGCGGGCGGTGAATGAAGCGCAAATGCACGAGGTGCTCGCCGCCTGCCGGCACGATTTGCCGGTGCACATTCACGTCGCCGAGCAGGAAAAAGAGATCAACGACAGCCTGGCGTGGAGCGGCGAGCGTCCGGTTGCCTGGCTGCTCAAGCGCTTCGAGGTCGATCCGCGCTGGTGTCTGATCCACGCTACGCATCTTGATGACGAGGAGATCGCCCGGATGGCGGCGAGCGGCGCGATTGCCGGTTTGTGCCCGACCACGGAAGCAAATCTCGGCGACGGCATTTTCCCGGCGGTGGAGTACATTGCGCGCGGCGGACGTTGGGGCATTGGTTCCGACAGCCATGTTTCGCTCAGCGCGCTGGAGGAGTTGCGCTGGCTGGAATATGGCCAGCGGCTGCGCGATCGCCGCCGCAACCGCATCACTTTGCCCGATCAATCTTCGGTGGGCGATCTGCTGTGGCAGCAAGCGGCATCCGGCGGTGCGCAGGCGTGCGGCATTCAGGCCGGTGAATTAGCGGTGGGAAAACGCGCCGATTGGCTGGTGCTGGAGCAGGATGCGTTTCTCGCCAGCGTCAGCAGCGCATCTTTGCTTAATCGCTGGCTGTTTGGCGGACAAAGCAGCCAGATCCGCGATGTGTTTGTGGCCGGTCAGCAGGTGATTGCACAAGGTCATCACGCGCATGAAGCGGCGGCGGCCGCCGGTTTCGCGGCGGCGATGAGGGCGCTGCAGTGATCGCCCGCTTCGATTACCACGCGCTGCCGGTTAGCCGCTGGCGCAACGGCGGCGGCGTCACGCGTGAAATCATCAGCTTTCCGCCGGACGACGCGCCGTTCGCCTGGCGCGCCAGCATCGCGACCATCGATGCCAGCGGGCCGTTTTCCCCCTTCCCCGGCATCGACCGCGTCATCACCCTGTTGCACGGCGACAGCGTATTGCTGCGCCACGCGCACGGCGAACAGCGTTTGCAGCCGCAGCAGCCATGGGCGTTTCCCGGCGAATGGGCGATGGAGGCGCACATCAGCGGCAGCTGCCAGGACTTCAATATCATGACGCGGCGCGATGCGTGGCACGCCAGCGTGCAGGTGGTGGAACATGCCGTCAGCAGCGAACACGGCGTGGCGTATGTGGTGGCGGGAACATGGCAAAACGGCGCGGGAGAAACGTGGACGGCGCAGCAAGGTGCGTGGTGGGTGGAAGAAGAGGTGAATCTGGCACCCGCCAGCGCAGATGCCCGATTGCTGTTCGTCGCGCTTAGCCGTGTCCTCTAAAACGCCCCAGCAGCTTGTAGCGCGAGCCGGGATACAGCAGGCGCGCATAGGTCACAATCTTATTATCGCTCCAGGTTTGGCGACGGATTAACAAGCACGGCTCATGCTCATCAAGCGCCAGATGTTTGCGCTGGCGCAAATCCGGCAGCACCGCTTCCACAATGTGCTCGCCCGCCGTCAGCGGCGCCACGCGCATCAAATAGGTATAGGGCGTCATGGCATGATAATCCTGGCTGAGATAATCGGGCGCCATCAGAGGATTCACCAGGCGATCTTCCAGCTGCACCGGCAAATCGTTTTCGTAGTGCACAATCAGCGAGTGGAACAGCGTTTGCCCGGTGGATAAACCCAGCACCGCCGCCTGTTCAGGATCGGCTTTCATCTGCCCAATCGACAAAATAGTGCAGCTATGACGATGGCCGCGCTGGGCGATTTCATCGGCGATGTTGTGCACCTCCAGCATCGCGGTGTAGCCCTTCATTTCGGCCACAAAGGTGCCCACGCCCTGCATGCGCACCAAAAAACCTTCACTGGTTAACTCACGCAGCGCGCGGTTGATGGTCATGCGGCTTACGCCCAGTTCGTTAACCAGCTCACTTTCGGACGGCACGCGCTGATTGGCCTTCCAGTGACCTTCACGGATTTGGCTGACGATGGCCTGTTTCACGCGCTGGTAAATCGGTGCGGGTTCGTCGCCCATCGCCGCCGCCAACTGTGCGACTGTTGTTAGCTCAGCCATTTCCTGTTCCTTTTGCGAATAATGCCCGAAGTTTACTGTCTCGGGGCGTAAATGTATATACATCCAACGGTGCAACAGACGCCGCAGCGGTGCAGGCTGCGCGCACTTTTGGTGCAAGCGCCGCTGCATTTCGCCTGCCTCACCGCTTTGCGGCACGTTTCACAGATTGAGACGAATCTGGCACAGCGCTTGCTACTTGTATAGACAAGATTAGACACATATGCTTCACTCATCGCACTCCAGCGCCATTCGTTACCTCATGCCACTTGAAACATGCGGGCGAAAGCTGCCACCACACTTGTATAGACAGGAGCAGACCATGTCAGGTTCGATTCAGGAAATTTGCCTCGTTCCCGGAGAAGTGGACCTCGCCACTTTGCGCCAGATTTATCAGGGCCACGTCACGCTGAGCCTGGCGCAGGACGCGCGCGCTGCCATCGAACGCGCCCATCACACTGTCGATGCCATCGTGGCATCCGGCAACGTGGTGTACGGCATTAACACCGGCTTTGGCAAGCTGGCGCAGACGCAGATTCCTGCCGCGCGGCTGGCAGAGCTGCAACGCAATCTGGTGCTGTCGCACAGCGTCGGATTAGGCGAGTTGCTGCCGGACAACGTGACCCGTTTGGTGGTCGCCACCAAAATCATCAGCCTGGCGCGCGGCCACTCCGGCGTGCGCATGCAACTGATCGAAGCGCTGCTGGCGCTGTTCAATGCGGGCGTGATGCCGTGCATTCCAGAAAAAGGATCGGTCGGCGCATCGGGCGATCTGGCTCCGCTGGCGCACTTATCTTTGATGCTGCTGGGCGAAGGCCAGGTGCGCGTGGCGGGCGAATTGCTGCCTGCCACCGAAGGGTTAGCGCGCGTGGGTTTACAGCCGATTGTGCTGGGGCCGAAAGAGGGGCTGGCGCTGCTCAACGGCACGCAGGTCTCTAACGCCCTGGCGCTGCGCGGCCTGTTCGAAGCGGAAAATCTGTTCGCCGCCGGTTTGATGGCAGGCGCGCTGTCGCTGGAAGCCATTAAGGGTTCGGTTAAACCGTTCGATGCGCGCATTCATCAGGCGCGCGGCCAGATCGGCCAGATCGGCGTGGCCGCGGCGGTGACCTCGCTGCTGGCCGGAAGCGAAATCCTCAGTTCTCACAGCCACTGCGGCCGCGTGCAGGATCCCTACTCGATTCGCTGCGTGCCGCAGGTGATGGGTGCCTGCCTCGATAATATCAGCCACGCCGCGCGCATTTTGCAGATCGAAGCCAACGCGGCCTCCGACAATCCGCTGGTGTTCAGCGACAGCGGCGACGTGATTTCCGGCGGCAACTTCCACGCCGAGCCGGTGGCGTTTGCCGCCGATATTCTGGCGCTGGCGATTGCCGAGATTGGCGCGATTTCCGAGCGCCGGTTAGCGCTGCTGCTGGATACCGGGCTTTCCGGCTTGCCGCCGTTCCTGGTCAATGATGGTGGCGTTAACTCCGGCTTTATGATCGCGCAGGTGACCGCCGCCGCGCTGGCGTCGGAGAACAAATCGCTGGCGCATCCGGGCAGCGTTGATAGCTTGCCGACCTCCGCCAATCAGGAAGATCACGTTTCGATGGCGACCTACGCCGCCCGCCGTCTCGGCAGCATGTGCTTCAACAGCGCCGCCGTGGTGGGCATTGAGGCGATGGCAGCGGCACAAGGCATTGATTTTCACCGCCCGCTGCAAAGCTCCAGCACGCTGGAACAGGAGATGAGCCGCATCCGCGAGAAAGTGGCCTTCCTCGATTGCGATCGTTTACTGGCGCCGGATATCGAATCCATGCGTTTGTGGGCCAGCAGTGCTGTATGGCCTGAATCTCTTACCGCGCTGCTGCCAAGCCAGCGTTCGACTGTTAATTAAGGAAGCGATGATGAGCGAAACTTTGACTCAGGCTGTAGCCCGTGAAATCCGTGCGCCGCACGGCAATACCTTGCACTGCGCGAACTGGTTAATTGAAGCGGCCTACCGCATGATCCAGAACAACCTCGATCCTGATGTGGCAGAGCGTCCGGAAGATCTGGTGGTGTATGGCGGCATCGGCAAGGCGGCGCGCAACTGGGAGTGCTTCGAGCAGATCCTGCGTTCGCTGCGCGCGCTGCAGCCGGAGGAGACGCTGCTGATCCAATCGGGCAAACCGGTTGGTGTGTTCCGTACCCATGCTGATGCGCCGCGCGTACTGCTGGCGAACTCGAATCTGGTGCCGCACTGGGCAACCTGGGATCACTTCCATGAGCTGGATAAAGCCGGTCTGATGATGTACGGCCAGATGACCGCCGGTTCGTGGATCTACATTGGCGCGCAGGGCATTGTGCAGGGCACCTTCGAAACCTTCGCTGAAGCCGGTCGCCAGCATTATCACAGCGATCTCAGCGGCCGCTGGATCTTGACCGCCGGTTTGGGCGGCATGGGCGGTGCACAACCGTTAGCGGGCGTGCTGGCGGGCGCTTGCGTGCTGGCGATTGAGTGTCAGGAATCGCGCATTGATTTTCGCTTGCGTACCCGCTACGTCGATCACAAAGCCTACACGCTGGATGAAGCGCTGACGCTGATTGAGAACGCCACAAAAGCTAAACAGGCGATTTCAGTTGGCCTGCTCGGCAACGCCGCTGAGATTGTGCCTGAAGTGGTGAAACGCGCCAAAGCGGGCGGCATCAGGCCGGATATCGTGACCGATCAGACCTCGGCACACGATCCGATCAACGGTTATCTGCCAGTGGGCTGGGACGTGGAGCGCTGGCAGGCAGAGCGCGTCAGCAATCCCAAAGCGGTTGAACAGGCGGCGCGCGCCTCAATGGCAGTGCACGTTCAGGCGATGCTGGATTTCCACCACATGGGCGTGCCGACCGTGGATTACGGTAACAATATCCGGCAGGTGGCGCTGGATGAAGGCGTGGCAAACGCCTTTGATTTCCCTGGCTTTGTTCCGGCGTATATTCGTCCGCTGTTTTGCGAGGGCAAAGGCCCGTTCCGCTGGGTGGCGCTGTCCGGCGATCCAGAAGATATCTATAAAACCGATGCCAAGCTGAAGGAACTGTTCCCGGATCACCAGAATCTGCATCGCTGGCTCGACATGGCGCAAGAGCGCATTGCTTTCCAGGGGTTACCGGCGCGTATCTGCTGGCTGGGCCTTGGCGAGCGTCACAAAGCGGCGCTGGCGTTTAACGAAATGGTGCGCAGCGGCGAGCTGAAAGCGCCCATCGTGATTGGGCGCGATCATCTGGATTGCGGTTCTGTCGCCTCGCCAAACCGTGAAACCGAAGCGATGAAGGACGGTTCCGATGCGGTTTCCGATTGGCCGCTGCTTAACGCCCTGCTCAACACCGCCGGCGGCGCAACCTGGGTGAGCCTGCACCACGGCGGCGGCGTCGGCATGGGCTTTTCACAGCACTCCGGCGTGGTGATTGTCTGCGACGGTTCGCCAGAAGCCGATGCGCGCCTGAGCCGCGTATTGTGGAACGATCCCGCCACCGGCGTCATGCGTCATGCCGATGCGGGTTACGAACTGGCGCAGAACTGTGCCAAAGAGCACGGCTTAAACCTGCCGATGCAGAAGTAAGGTTGCCCGGTGCGCATGAATGCGCACCCCGCCACCGATACTATGTACATTCGGTAGCGGCGCGATTTATCGCGCACCTGACAGCAACGCCTTTGCTGCGGGTTTGTGCGATAAATCGCGCCGCTACCGAATTTTCTCGTCTTGCGTTCGTGTTAATGCCCTATATTCCATTCCGCTATAGCCTATAGCCAAATTATTCCTTTCCACGATAGACGCCGGGCAAGGCTTGCCACTACAGTGAGCACTTAACTTCCCGCGTCGGAGAAATCGCAGCTGACGCTGCTGATGGAGATCCCCCCTTTATGAGTCTGCCTGCTGCCCTGCTGGAAAACGCCCTGAACTGGCGTCATCAGTTACATCAACATCCTGAACTGGGTTACCAGGAACAGCAGACCAGCGAGCTTGTCGCTAAGGTGCTCGCCGACGCCGGCTTACAGGTGTTTCGCGGCTTAGCCGGTACCGGCGTGATCGGCACGCTGGAAAACGGTGCGGGACCGGTAATTGGCCTGCGCGCCGATATGGATGCGCTGCCGATTACCGAAAAAGGCAGCCCGCTGTGGAAATCTCAGCAGCCGGGCGCGATGCACGCGTGCGGTCACGACGGCCACACCGCGACCTTGCTCGCCGCCGCTTGCCATCTCGCCGCCACACGCAACTTTAGCGGCACCGTTCATTTCCTGTTTCAGCCTGCCGAAGAGAATCTAGGCGGCGCGCGCAAAATGGTGGAAGAGGGATTATTCCAGCGCTTCCCGATGGATGCGGTGTACGCGATGCACAACTGGCCGGGCCTGCCGCTGGGTTCGCTGGCGGTGAACCCAGGCGCGATGATGGCCTCGCTCGACTCTTTCGAAATCACGCTGCACGGTAAAAGCTGCCACGCGGCGATGCCGGAGAGCGGTGCCGATCCGATGGTGGTAGCGGCCGAACTGATTCTGGCGCTGCAAACTATCCCGTCGCGGCGCCTGTCGCCGTTGGCCTCCGCGGTGGTAAGCGTCACGCAGATTCACGGCGGCGAAGCGATTAACGTGATCCCTGAACAGATTGTGTTGCGTGGCACGGTGCGATGTTTGCAGACCGACGTGCGCAATCGCGTGCGCGGTCTGATTGAAGATTTTGTCACCACCCTGCCGCGTCCGTTTGGTGTCAGCGGCGAGATTCACTGGTATCCCGGTTATCCCGTCACCGCTAATCATGCGGAACCCGCAGAGCAGGTGCGCGCGGTAGCGGCGCAGATGCTGGGAGACGATCAGGTGAACTGGCAGGTGAATCCATCCATGGCGTCAGAAGATTTCGCCTGCATGCTCGAAGCCTGCCCCGGTGCCTATTTCTGGTTAGGCGCGGACGGCGTGACGCCTTCTGCCCCGCTGCACAACGCCAACTACGATTTTAATGATGAGCTGCTGCCGATTGGCATCCGCTTCTGGCAGCAGTTAGTGGAAAGCGTGTTGGAGAAGCGCTGAAGTTGATGCAGAACCGCTCAAATTTGGAGCGCCACAGTCAAAAAGCGCGATAAATCGCGCCGCTACCAAAACGTGCGGTTTATTAGCTCGGCTATCAATCGCCGCGGTTGCCCATCCCTGCACAACTTGGTAGCGGCGCAATTTATTGCGCGATGTATTGATCGGCACTTTGCAGCAGCAGAAATTATATCCCCGCCTGCAGCAGCCGCGCCTCGGCATCCGCCAAACTAGCCGCTTCCCCGGTTGCCACTAAACAGCACGCCAGCTGCAAACGCAGCGCCTGCGGCACTGCACGCTCTCCGGCTAATACCTGGTTGATCCAGATTGCCGTATCCTGCGCACTTTTGCTGGCGGGCAGCTCAACGCTGATTTCTGGTTGACGCTCAACCCACACTTCCGCCTCGGCACCCGCACCGCGAATGTAGTTAATCGCCGGACAGCGCTGTGGATTGGCGTACACCTCACCTTCGGTGCCGTTCAGCAGTATCGCCGGGGCATCAATATCCTGGAAGAATTTGCCAACGCGCGGCACGTATTCTGGATGCGACACGCTCGCCAAACGCAGCGCGGCGCGCTCGGCAAACGGCGTCGCCAGTTTCGCCAGCGTGTGCGCGCTATTGCGCACGCCCATGCGCCAGCGCAGTGACAGCTGGGTTGCGATGGGTGCGCACAGGTGATCGATGGTGATAAACGCCAGCTCGCCGCTGTCGAGCTTGGCCTGCGCCCGATCGGCGCGGGTAACCGGCAAAATGCCCAACGCCGCCAGCACCGCTTCGGTGGTGATGCGGGTAGGATCGTCGCTCACGCCGTGCAGCAGCACCGGGAACCCCAGTTTCACCAGCAGCAGCGCCAGCAGCGGTGTGAGATTGCCCTGGCGACGGGCACCGTTGTAGCTGGGGATCACAATCGGCATCGGGCGATTAGCGGGCGGCTGCAACTGCATCATTTGCTGCTGCATCGCCTGATAAAAGCCCCGCATCTCCTCCTCGCCTTCACCTTTTATGCGCAGCGCAATCAGCACGCCACCCAGCTCCAGCTCCGGCACGTCACCGGCCAGCATCGCGCTGTACAGCGCCTGCGCCGTGGCGAAATCGATATCGCGCGCGTGGTTTTTACCGCGCCCAATCTCTTTAATGATTTTGTTCAGTTCCATCAAGGCATTCCCGCTTCCAGGGCGCGCCAACGTTCGGCTGCCAAAAGAGTGAGGGTGTGCGAGCCGCACACCTAGGTTTTTTTACTGCGACGCTTCGCTGGCTTGGCGCTGCTGGCTTCCGGCATCGGCGGTTGTTCAATCGGGAACACCGGCAATGCGGCCAGCAGTCGGCTACCGTAGGCTTTGTTCAGCAGGCGACGATCGTAGATCACGATTTCGCCAAAACAGCTATGGCTGCGAATCAAACGCCCCACCTGCTGAATCAGGGTAAACGAGGCGCTTGGCAAACTTTGCACTTCAAACGGATACCGTTTGAGGCTCTTTAACCATTCGCCCTCGGTCAAAATTACCGGACTGTCCACCGGCGGAAAAGCAATTTTATGGATATGCACCTGCGACAACAGATCGCCTTTCAAATCCAGCCCTTCAGCGAAGGATTGCAGCCCCACCAGAATACTGGTTTTCCCCGCCTCAACGCGCTGACGATGTAGCTCCACCAGCCGCGAACGCGGTTGATCGCCCTGCACCAGCATCGATAAACGTAAATCGGTAACGTGGCTGACAAACTGCTGCATCGCGCGTCCGCTGGCAAACAGCACCAGTACACCTTTATGTTTCTCTTCCGCCATCTGCTGGCGAAAAAAGCGCGCCATCTCCGCGATGTGCTCGGCTTCCTGCGCCATCTGCGGCTCATACTGCATTTGCGGGATCACCAGCTTGCCCTGGTCAATATGGTTAAACGGTGAATCCAGCGCCACAAACCGGTCGCCCGCTTTTTCGCTTAAGCCCGACATCTCCTGCAAGCGGTTAAAACTGTTCAGCGAGCGCAGCGTCGCCGACGTCACCACCACGTGGGGGATTTTGCGCCACAGGATTTTTTCCAGCTGATCGCTAACGCGAATGCCCGCGCAGTGGAACAGCAGGTGCGCCTGCCCTTCGCGCACTTCGCGCGTGATCCACTTGGAAACCGGCGCGTTGGAGGCTTTTTCCATGGCCGCTAAGCGCCACAATTTGCTGATCGACTCGAACCAGCCAAAGTGGCGATTGAGCTGAATAATGGCTTTGTGCAGGCGCATAATGTCGGCTTTGCCGGTTTGATCGCCCAGCTCATTCAGCAACCCTTCGCTTAACCCGCGCAAGGCATCGCTGAGCTTGAACAAGCGCGCGCACAGGCTAAGCAACTCTTCCGGCAGCGCGCCAAGCACAAAGCGGAATTCGCCGGGCTGATTGTTGGCGGGCAGCAGCGGATTAAGCGCATTGCACAGCACCTGCAACAGCTCGCGCATTTCATCGCAGTGCCCTTTCAGGCGTTCAGGGTTGGTGAGCGGCGGCGGGGATTTGGGGCGGAACTGCGCCATAATGGTTTCCACCAGCCGGACAAACAGATCGAGCTGCAGGCTGCTCCACCCCGGCGTAATTTCCGCGCTCATCTCCAGCGCGTCACGCGCCACTTCGGGCAGATGATGGCCTTCGTCCAGCACCAACATCAGGTTTTTAGCGGGCGGCAGCACCGATTCATTCTCCATCGCCGCCATCACCAGTGCGTGGTTGGCCACCACCACATCGGCCTGCTCAATTTCACGCCGCGCGACAAAGAACGGGCATTCACGATACCAACGACAATGGTGGCCGAGGCAATTGGCTTTATCGGTGGAAAGGCGCTGCCACAGGCTGTCTTCAATCGCCACATCGGTGTGATCGCGCAAACCATCCCAGCGGTAGCTGCTGAGCTGCTTTTCAAGTTTGGCGCAAAAGGTCTGCTCCTCTTTTGAGCCGGTAACCGCGTCTTCATCGAGATATAACAGCAGATCGCCCTGCTGATCGTCGGTGGCTGCCAGCGCCGCCAGATTGCGCGGACACACATAGCGTCCACGGCCAAACGCGGCGGTAAAGGTGAGATCGGGAATAATTTTCTTCAACAGCGGCAGATCCTTGCTGAAGATTTGATCCTGCAACGCCACGTTGGCGGTGCTGATCACCAGACGTTTCTCTTCGGCGCGGCTCACCGCAATGCCGGGAATCAAATAGGAGAGCGTTTTACCCACGCCGGTGGGCGCTTCAATCGCCAGATGACGGCCTTCATCGCCCGCCAGACTTTTTGCCACTTCGGCGATCATCTGACGCTGCGGCGCGCGCGGAATAAAATCAGGAACCTGCTGTTGCAGCGCCTTATACCATTGCGCAATCTGGCTTTTTATCGCTGCTGTGAGGGCCATATTCATTACTGTTTGCTGAATTGGCCTGTATTTTTACACAGTATTAGCGCAGCGTCAGCTTTCGCGGCTATTTTTTCGCGCTGGATTCAGAATTTCCCGCATCGCCCGGATCAGCGTTTCGCGCGCGCGCCCACGGCGAAAAGCAAAAGAGAAGGCCGCCCGGAAATGGAAATGCTGCGGCAGCAGACGCTGCAGCGCGCCCTGCTGTTCCCAACTGCGCGCGTAATGCTCGGGTAAATAGCCGATAAACCGCCCGGATAAAATCAGCGTCAGCTGGGCTTCAATACTCTCGACCGACGCCGTGCTTTGGCGAAAGCCACGCTTGTTCAGCTCCTGCTGATTCCAGTAGCGGCGCGTCACCATGCCGGTTTGCTGCACGCTGCGCACATCCGCATCGCCCTGCGCCAGCGCATGCTGCGGGCTGCAATAGAGCCAGTGCTGCTCTTCATAGAGGGGAAGCGTGACCAAATTACTGGCGCGGAGCGGAAAGTGGCCGATCGCCAAATCAAGCCGATCTTCCAATAATTGCTGCTGCAATTCATTAGGATCGCGCACGCTTAAATGGAGAAATACCGCCGGGAAACGCCGATTGAAGTGATCGATCACGCCGGGCAGATCGAGCGTGCTGTCGGTCACCGTGGCATCCACCACGCCCAGCGAGAAGCTGCCGCCCTGCGCGCTTTTCAAGGTTTCCACCTGCTGTTGCCAACCGGTTAAGGTCGCCAGCATCTCCTGACTGTAGCGATAAAACTGCTCGCCTTTGCTGGTGAGGGAAAAGCCGCCGCGCCCGCGCTGGCACAGAATAAAGCCCAGCTGGGTTTCCAGCTCGCTCATGTAGGCGCTGATGGCGGGCGTGGTCATATTGAGCGCCTGCTGCGCGCGCGAATAGCCCTGATTTTCCACCACCCTGGCGAACACCTGGAGCAATTTGAGGTTGGGAAGCGTCTGCACCGCGTTTCCTTCAGTGAATGCTGACTAAAGTTAAGCAATCTATGAAGTGATTATTTGCTGTCAAGGATTTTTCCCGGCGCGCGCAGCGGTAATCATGCAGGCTACACACCATCACGACGAGAAAAATCATGACACAGCAGAATCTAGTTTTCCCGGCGCGCGTGCTGCGCGGCGCGGGGGTTATCAGCCAGCTTGGGGCGATTTGTGCCGGATTGGGCCAGCGCGCGCTGCTGATTGGCGGACATCACGCCTTGCAGGCGGTGGAAGCGCAGGTGCGCGCCCAGCTGCTGGCGGCCAACGTGACGTTGGTGGCGCAGCAGTGGTTTGGCGGCGAGACCTCGATTAATCACATTAACCGTCTTGCGGCCATCGCCAGCGAAGTGCAGGCGGATGTGATTATCGGCGTTGGCGGCGGTAAAGCGCTGGATACCGTGAAGGCCGTCGGCGCGCAGCTCGGCTTGCCCTTTATCACCGTGCCCACCATCGCCGCCACCTGTTCGGCGGTAACGCCGCTGAGTATTCGTTACGACGATAACGGCAATTTCTTCGATATCTTCCCGCTGCCGCAAGCGCCTGCGGCGGTGATCATCGATAGCGATCTTCTGGCATCTGCACCGCCACGTTGGCTGGCGGCCGGTTTAGGCGATACCCTGGCGAAAGGCTATGAGTTTCGCGCGGTGAGCGCACGACATCCGGCGCGTGACGGTAATGCGCTGTCCTCGCTGGCGCATAGCCGAATCTGCTATGACGTGATTGCTGAGCATGGCCCGGCCGCCTATGCCGCGGTACAGCGTGGCGAAAGCAGCGCCGCGTTGGATCAGGTGCTGGATGCGATTTTTACCTGGGCCGGTTTAACCTCGCTGATGAGTAACGGCGCGCACGCCGCAGCCTCGCATGCGATTTATGAAGGGTTTACCTTCTGCGACAAAACGCGTGAGTTTGGTCATGGTCTGTTGGTGGGTTACGGCAATCTCTGTTTGCTGGCGCTGGAAGATCGGGCGGATGAGGAGATTCTGGCGGAGATGCGCCTGGCGCGCGACTGCGGCGTGCCGCTAACGCTGGACGAGATTGCGCAGTTGGATGACGCTGAACTGGCGCTGATTGTGCGCGAATCAGTGCATGCGCCGGACATGGAAAATATGGCGGAAACGGTGACCGAAGCGCGGCTGCTGAGCGCGATGCAGCGTATTGCCGAGCTGGCGGCGCGGGTTTAATTCTTATACAGCCGGTTGCAAGTCATTGCTGCTGACGCAGCGCCCGGTTTATCAATCGGCACCTTCGTCGCGGCGCCATGAATCGCGCCGCTAGCGATCAGGTGCAAGGTGGGATTAACGCAACGCAGGCAGCACCTTGTACATCACCGTGGTCGCATCCAGCTCACCGGCAGTTGACTGCGCATACTGGGGAATCGCTCCGGCAATCTGCCAATCCAGCGACAGGTACAACTCCGTTGCGACATCGCCGCTGCGCGTGTCCAACACCAGCAAGGTTTTGCCCTGCTGCACCGCCAATTGCTCTGCCTGCAGCATTAATCGGCGCGCAATGCCCTGACGTCGCGCGCGCGGATGCACCAGCAATTTACTGATTTCGGCGCGATGCTGCCCATTCGGCATCGCGCTAAATCCCAGCATCACCGTCGCCACCAGCCTATCCTGCTGATACGCCACCAGCAGCAGATGATCCTGCTGTGCCAGGCTGGCGATTTTCTGCTGCCAAAATTGCTCAATCGCCGCGCGATCCTGCACATCCGTAAATCCCACGCTGGCGCCATCCGCCACACACGCCTGCAATACATCACTTAATGCCGCCAGCAGCGGCTGCGCCTGCGCGGCGCTGGGTTGTCGGATATCAATCATGGTTTGCACACCACCAATACATAACGTGCCCCCGCCTCCGCGTGTGCGGTAAAGGATGACGTGCCTGTCAGATGAAAACGCAGACAATCACCGGCCTGCAATGTCCAGCTTTGCGCCTCCATAGTGATAATCAGTTCGCCCGCTTGCAGCCAAATATGTTGCTCCAGCCCCTGCACCGGCGGCGCGTCGTAATCGATGCGTGCACCGGGACGCAGTTGGCACTCCACCAGCTCCGCCTTGAAGTGGCTGGCGGGCGGCGAGACATTGCGGCGCGTAAAGCCGCTGACTTTGTCTTCCCACAGCGGCTGGCGGCTGGCGGTTAGCAGCAGCGTTGATGCCTCTTCGACTTCACTTAACAGGCGCGACATGGTTAAACCGTACGCCACGCAAAGACGATTCAGCAGCGCCGCCGTTGGGCTGGTCTCGCTGCGCTCAATGCGCGACAGTGACGCCCGGCTGATGCCCGTTGCCAGCGCCAGTTCATCTAATGACCATCCGCGCTGCACGCGTAGCTCCGCCAGGCGTGCAGCCAGTCGATCGTCGGTATCGGGAACAGACATCTTCACCTCTCAATATCGGGAAATAAATCTCACATTAGAGATAAAACGGCAAATTCCGCCTTGGGTCAAGTTGTACAATAAAATTTTCGTTGTACAACCATGGTCGGGCGGTTAAGGTGTTGTATTGCATGTCAGTATCTTGAGGGCATTATGGCCTTGTACAGTATCGGTGATGTGGCCGAGCGCTGTGGAATCAACCCAGTAACGCTGCGCGCATGGCAGCGGCGTTACGGTCTGTTAAAGCCTCAGCGCACCGAAGGTGGTCATCGCCAGTTTGATGACGAAGATGTTCAGCGAATTGAAGAGATCAAACGCTGGATTGAAAGCGGCGTGCCTGTTGGCAAGGTGAAAGCCTTGCTGGAAGGCGAAACCATCAACGTGCACGACGGCTGGACCGCGCTGCAGGAGGAGTTGATGAGCGTGCTGCGGCACGTGCGCGCAGCGAAACTGCGTACCAAAATTGCCACCATCGGGCGCGAACATCCGGTGGATGCCTTGATTGACCACGTATTTGTACCGGTTCGTCAACGTCTGGGTTTAGATCAAAATACCGCGCGTACCATGTGCAGCCTGCTCGACGGCGCGCTGATTGATTACGTGGCCTTTTGCCTTGCAGGGGCGCGTAAAAAAGCCGGTAAAGATGCCTTAATGATGGGCTGGGGCGTTGAAGATCGTACGCGCATTTGGCTGGAAGCCTGGCGTTTATCACAGCATGGTTGGCGCATCGACGTGTTAGCCGAACCGCTGGATATGCCGCGCCCGGAACTGTTTCCCGGCCAGCATCTGTTTATCTGGACCGGCAAGAAGCCCACGCGCCGCCAGCTGGAGCAATTTGAACACTGGCAAGCGCAAGGCTTTGCCACCCACGTTCACGAACCGGTTTAACCAAAATCGCACGCGCGGCCTTTGCCGCACCGCTGGGGCGCGTTATGATGCCGCCTCCATTTCCTTTCTCGGATAGCTTTATGAACTGGAGTAAATTCCTCGTGGGTTCGTTGTTTGCCGTGATGGCGATTGGTGGCATGGGCGGCATGATGCTGGTCGGCTACAGCCTTATTGTGCATACCAACTGATCCGGCGCTGCACGCGTTCTAATACGCGATCGCAGATCAGCGCCAGCAGCGCAACCAACAGCGCACCCTGAATCACGTAAGCGGTGTTAAAGCCGCTCAAACCGATAATCACCGGCGATCCCAAACTCTCTGCCCCCACCGTTGACGCGATGGTCGCGGTGCCAATATTGATCATCACCGAGGTTCGCACGCCCGCCATGATTACCGGCGCAGCCAGCGCCAGCTCAATCTGCCACAAACGCCGCCACGGCCCCATACCGAGGCCAATGGCAATTTCGCGATTGCTGGCTGGCACGCTATCAATGCCCGCCAGCGTGCCCTGCAAAATCGGTAGCAATCCATATAAAAACAGCGCCATCACCGCTGGCGTTGCGCCAAATCCCATCACCGGCACCGCAATCGCCAGCACCGCCACCGGGGGAAAGGTTTGCCCCGCCGCCGCCACGGTTTCCAGCAGCGGACGAAACGCGCGCCCCGCCTGGCGCGTGGCAAAGATTGCGCAGCCCACGCCAACCAGCACCGCCAGCGCGCTGCCGCTGATGACTAACACCCCATGCGCTAAAGCCAGACGCCAGAAACTTTGCTGCTGATACAGCGGCCGTTCCAGCTGCGGAAACCAGTGCGCAAACAGCGCGCCGCTGTGCGGCAATCCCCACAACAGCAGCAGGAAGGCCGCCAGCAGCCAATACAGCGGATCGCGTAATAACCGCATCAGCTCGCCTCCCGCTGGCGCAGCAGATCGCTAAAATGCAGGACGCCAAGCGGCTGCTGCTGCTGATCAACCACCGGCAATTTGTCGGTGCGCCGCGCGATGAACTGCGACAGCGCTTCGCGCAGCGTTAACGTCGCGGGGATCGGTTCGCCGTCCAGCCATTCGCCGCGTCGCGCTGCGCTGCCCGCACGTCCCAGCGCCAGCAAACGCACGCCAAGCTCGCTGCGACCAAAGAATTCGCGCGCAAAGTCATTCACCGGCTGTGTCAGCAGCTCGATCGGCCTGCCCTGCTGCACAATTTCGCCGCCGTCCATCAACACCAGCCGATCGGCCAGCGTTAGGGCTTCATCGATGTCGTGCGTCACCAGCACCACGGTGCGACCCGACATTCTCTGAATGCGCAGCATCTCCTGCTGCAGCGCCAGCCGATTCACCGGATCGAGCGCGCCGAACGGTTCATCCATCAGCAGCAGTTCGGGATCGGCCGCCAGCGCGCGCGCCACGCCGACGCGCTGCTGCTGTCCGCCGGAGAGCTGATGCGGCATGCGCGTAGCCAGTTGGCTATCAAGATTCAGCAGCGCCAACAGCTCCTCTACGCGCTGGTGAATCTTCGCCTGCGACCAGCCAAGCAGCGACGGCACGGTGGCGATGTTCTTCGCCACGTTCCAGTGCGGGAACAGGCCAATCGATTGAATGGCATACCCCATGCGGCGGCGCAGCGCGCGCGCATCCATGCGTTCTATCGCTTCACCGGCAAAGCGAATTTCACCGCTGTCGTGCTCCACCAGCCGATTGATCATTTTCAAGGTGGTGGATTTACCGGAGCCGGAAGTGCCAATCAGCACGGTGAAACTGCCCTTTTCAATCTTGAGCGATAAGTTGCGAATCGCCTCTTTGCCCGCGAACGCTTTGTTCACCTGATGAAATTCAATCATGATTTCTCTCCAGCAGTGCCGACAGCAAACGCAGCGCGGCATCGAAGATCACCGCCAGCGCCACCACCGGAATCACGCCGAGCAGCACCAAATCCAGCGCGCTGCTTAGC
Organism: uncultured Pantoea sp.; assembly: GCA_966185695.1. Classification (GTDB taxonomy): domain Bacteria; phylum Pseudomonadota; class Gammaproteobacteria; order Enterobacterales; family Enterobacteriaceae; genus Pantoea. The sequence goes on from CBIFUL010000006.1 coordinate 114,157, forward strand.
AATCCCTGAAACACAATGGCGCCAAAGCCGCCTGCACCGATCAGCGCCGCCACCACCGCTAATCCCACGGTTTGCACCACCACCACGCGCAAGCCCGACAGCCAAACGGGCAGCGCCAGCGGCAACTCAGCCTGCCAAAACTGCTGCCAGCCGCTCATGCCCATGCCGCGCGCGGTTTCGCGTACCTCCTGCGGCACCTGCTGCAAACCGGCGACCACGCTGCGCACCAGCGGCAGCAGCGCATACAGCACCAGCGCAATCAGCGCTGGCGCGATACCAATGCCGCTGATGCCCCAGCTCGCCAGCAGCGGAAAGTGCGCCGCTAATCCGGCCAGTGGCGCAATTAGCAGGCCAAACAGCGCCACTGACGGCACGGTTTGAATCAGGTTAAGCACGCTGAACGCGGCATGTTGCCAGTGTTGGCGGCGAGCAATCAGCAGGCCGAGCGGCACACCGATCAGCAGCGTGGGCACCAGCGTACCGCCCAGCAGCAGCAGATGCTGGCTGAATGCCGCATCAAAAACGGCGGTGCGATTGGCGTACTCCTTGAGCAGGGAAAGGCGATCGAGATGACCATTAATCAGCAGCAGCAGCGGCACGATCCAGATTTGCAGATTGAGCAAGATGCGCCACGCGGTGCTGGCCGTGATTTGCCGTACCGCCTCAGCCGCCAGCAGCAGCGTCAGCGCCGCGGCGCACCACAGGCCGCTGCCAAAGGCGGTGCGCGCCAGCAGGTTACCGCTGTTGGCGAGAAAGGTGGCGTGTTGTCCGGCAATCCACAGCAGCAGCGCTAACAGCACGTCCGCCGCCAGCAGCATCAATACCGCATTGCGGCGACACACCGGCCACCACAGTCCCAGCCACAGATACAGCAGCGGGATCAGCAGCAGCCAGCTGTTGCTCACTTGCCAAAACAGCAGCGGTTGCCCGGAGACCAGGCGATTGGCGGCATAACTCAGTAGCGGCAAGGCTAACAGCGCCAGCGTGATCAGCAGCGCCAGCACCAGCAGCACCGGCTGCTGGCGCGGTTTTAAGAACAGCGCCGACACCGCTTACAGCAACTTATTCTGCTGCAACCACTGTTTCGCGACCTGACTCGCATCTTGCCCATCCACGGCAATCGCCGCGTTAAGCTGTTGCAGGGTCTTCTCGTCCAGTTTGCTGAACACCGGCTGCAACCACGTGGCGATATCGGGATATTGTTGCAGCACGCTGGCACGGATCACCGGCGCGGGCGCGTAAATCGGCTGTACGCCTTTGGGATCGCTCAGCGTTTGCAGACCCAAAGCCGCCACCGGGCCGTCGGTGCCGTACGCCATCGCCGCGTTAACCCCCGAGGTTTGCTGGGCGGCCGCTTTAATGGTGACTGCCGTATCGCCGCCCGCCAGCGACAGCAGCTGCGACTGTTGCAGCTTGAAGTTGTAGGCTTTTTCAAACGCCGGCAGCGCATCGCTGCGTTCGATAAATTCCGCTGACGCCGCCAGCTTGAAGGTGCCGCCTTTTTTCAGGTAGGCGCTGAGATCGTCGAGGGAAGTCAGTTTATTTTGCTGCGCGACGTCGCCGCGCACCGCAATGGTCCAGGTATTGTTAGCCGGCGCGGGCGCCAGCCACACCAGCTTATTTTTCTCGGCATCGAGCTTTTTCACTTTCTCGTAGCCCTGCTGCACGTTTTTCCACGCCGCATCTTTTTCATCATTAAAGAAAAATGCGCCGTTGCCGGTGTATTCCGGGTAGATATCCAGTTCCCCGGCGGTGATGGCCCCGCGCACCACTTGCGTGGTGCCCAGCTGAATTTTGTTGACGGTTTTCACCCCGTGCTTGTCCAGCACTTGCAGGATGATATTGCCCAGCAGCGAACCTTCCGTATCAATCTTTGAACCCACTTTGACCGGGTCCGCCGCATTTGCCGCGCCGACACTCATTGCCAGGCCGATCATGCCCAATAAACCCTGCTTAATCATTGCACTGCCCTCTGCATTATTTTCGATTTGTAACTATTAAGCGTAGCCTGGCGAAAGCGGATGGGGGCGGTCAAGACGTCAACTTCGACCATTTTTTGCTATCAATTGCCCACTGCTTATAACCAAAGTCGCCGTTATATAACCAAATGGAATTTTTATTGCCGCCGTGGCGGCTTATGCTCACTGACCCACTCTTTACAAAAAATAACATTACATCATGTCCGATTTAGCTTCTTCGGCGCACGTCGCGCTGGCAGGGAATGCCCCAGGCGGTGAACCCCGGTGGATACGCGGCGCGGCCGACGTTTCAAGCCTGGTCAACAACAGCGATGAATCACGCAGCAACGCGCGCATTGTTATCGCCATTGCGCTGGGCGGCGTGTTCCTTGATGCTTACGATCTTGGCGCGCTGGCCTTTGGCATCAAAGATGTCACGCGCGAATTTCAGCTGACGCCTGCAGGTACCGGCATGGTGGCCTCGGCCATCACCTTTGGGGCGATTGTCGGCGCACTGATCGGCGGCTATCTCACCGATAAAATTGGCCGCTACCGCGTGTTCATGGCTGATATGTTCTTTTTCGTCATCGCGGCGTTAGCCTGCGCCTTTGCGCCGAATGAATATGTGTTAGCGGGCGCACGCTTTGTCATGGGGCTGGGCGTTGGCATTGATTTGCCGGTCGCGATGGCGTTTCTCGCCGAGTTCTCTAAGCTGCGCGGGCAAGGCAACAAGGCCGCCAGCGTGGCGATGTGGTGTCCCACCTGGTACGCGGCGATCAGCATTTCCTATCTGCTGGTGCTGCTGCTGTATGCGGTGCTGCCGGAAACCCACACAGATTGGCTCTGGCGGCTGATCCTCGGCTTCGGAGCGGTACCGGCCATCGTGATCATCGCCATTCGCAGCCGCTACATGAGCGAATCGCCAATTTGGGCGGCGAATCAGGGCAATCTTCATGATGCGGCGGCGATTCTGCGGAATTCGTACAACATCAATGCGCAGGTGGCGGAGGACGCCGATCTCACGCCGCAAAAACCGGTGCGCAAAGCCAGCTGGCGCAACTACGGCGCGCTGCTGCACGGCGTATACCGTCGGCGCACAATTTTGGCCACCGTGACGTCGATTGCTTCATCATTTGCCTATAACGCGGTGGCGTTTGGTTTACCGGTGATCATCTCCAGCTTTTTCGCGCAGTCGATGCTCACCACCATTCTGGTGTCGCTGGCGCTGAATCTGCTGTTTGCGTTTGTCGGCGGCCTGCTGGCGGTGCGACTGGTGCCCAAACTCGGCGCGTGGAAAATGTCGGTAACGGGTTATGCCTGCCAATGCGTGGCGCTGCTGGGGTTAGCGTTGATCGGTCGTCCAGAAGGCGGTGAACAGGCGGCGTTTGCTATCGCTATGCTGGCGCTGTTCCTGTTTGGTCAAGGGTTCGGGCCGGGTTCTCACACCATGACGTTTGCCTCGCTGAGCTATCCGGCCTCGCTGCGCGGCGTCGGCGTGGGCTTCAATCAAACCTTGATGCGCGGCAGCTCAACTCTGTCGCTGTTCGCCTTCCCGCTGCTGGTGGCGGCGTTGGGTACGGGCGTATTTTGGGTGATATTCCTTGCGCCGCTGATCGGTTTGCTGGCGCTGCTGGCGATTCGCTGGGAGCCGTCGGGCTACGACGTGGACGCGGAAGATTTTCAGTAAGACGTAATGTAAAACGCCTCAGCAATGAGGCGTTTTTTCGTTTACGCGGTGAGGCGAAATTCGCCGAGCGTCTGCGGAATGCGCGGGAAAGTGTGCAGGAACCACGGCGTAAACTGCGTGGGATCGTCCTGCATCTCCTGCTGAAGCTGCGCCAGCGAACGGTAGCACCACTCATCGGCCTCTTCGGGATTCAGCACGGGCTGCTCATCGCTGATAGCAAAGAACACATGGCCATATTCATGCTCGGTTAAGCCATTGCTGAGCGGCAGGTTGTAGCTCAGCTCAAACACCGGCGTCAGCGCCAGCTGCATGCCCATCTCTTCACGCAAGCGGCGTTCGGCGGCATCGCGCGTGGACTCTTGCGGGTAGGGATGACCGCAACAGGTGTTGCTCCACAAGCCACCACAGTGATATTTGCCGCTGGCTCGACGTTGCAGCAGCACTTCATAACGCGAATTAAACACGTAAACCGTCACGGCACGATGCAGCAGACCTTTCTCATGCACTTCCAGCTTTTCCATTTTCCCGGTGGGACGATCAAGGTGGTCAACGAGGATAACTTCAATAGCGGGCATGACAACTCCTTCGGAAAATTCGCAGCTATTGTACACAAGCTCTCACGCGAAATTGGCGGAAATAGCGCACATTCCGTGCGTTAAATGGCGTTGCATCAAGCGTAGCAGCCAGCGCAGGATTCGGCATCCATGAAAGAGACGAGCACATTGATTTTGTTAGGGCGGTGCGGGGAATGTGGTCGCCAATAATGGCGACCCTACGGCGTAGGTGGAGAATTTGTGTAGGGTGCGCATTTTGCGCACCTCAATGCATTACAGCTTAAAGCTCTGCACCACCTGCTCCAGCTGAACACTTTGTTGCTCCATGCCGTGAGCAGCGGCGGAGACTTGTTCCACCAGCGCGGCGTTCTGCTGCGTGCTGCCGTCCAGTTGGGTAATCGCCACGTTCACCTGATCGATGCCCAAACTCTGCTCGCGGCTGGCCGACATGATTTCGCTCATCAGCGTGGTCACGCTGCTCACGCCCTGCATCAGCTCATCCATGGTTTGTCCGGCTTGCTGCACCAGTTCGCTGCCGGTGTCGATATTCGCTACCGACTCCTCAATCAGCTTTTTGATTTCACGCGCCGAGTTAGCAGAACGCTGCGCCAGATTACGCACTTCCGACGCCACCACCGCGAAGCCGCGCCCTTGCTCACCGGCGCGTGCCGCTTCTACCGCCGCATTCAGCGCAAGAATGTTGGTTTGGAAGGCGATGCTGTCGATCACGCTGATGATGTCCACCACCTTGCGCGAAGAGGAGTTGATCGCGCCCATGGTGCTGACCACCTGGCGCACCACTTCCGTGCCGCGTGCCGCGACCTGCGAAGCGCCATCCGCCAGCTGATTGGCATGGGTGGCGTTGTCGGCATTCTGCCGTACCGTGCCGGTTAACTGCTCCATGGAAGCCGCGGTTTCAACGATTGAACTGGCCTGCGATTCGGTGCGCGCCGAGAGATCGGCGTTGCCGCTGGCGATCTCGCGCGACGCGGCGGTAATGGCTAACGCGCTATCGCCGACCTGGCGCATCAAACCTTGTAAATAGGCGATGAACTGGTTGAAGCTCTCGGCCACCGCATTGAACTCCGGGCTGTTGCTGGCCGGTAAACGTTGCGTCAGATCGGCACCGCCGGTGGAAAGTGCTTCGATGTTGCGATGCAGCACGCCAAGGCGTTTCATCATCGCACGCACAAAGCTCAGCGACACCAGCAGCAGCATAATCGCCAGCGGAATCTGCACCACGCCGAGGCGCGTCAACATGCTGTGCGTTTGCGCGTCCAGCAGGCTGGAGGGCACATCGCTGGCGAGGTACCACGGGCTGCCCGCAATGGCTTGCAGGAACAGGGTGTGTTCGCCATCTTCGCCTTCAAACGTCGTTTGCGTTGGCTGGCCGCCAGCTTGCGCCAGCAGTCCTTTCAAGGCTGCCGCCATCGGCAGTTGCGTGTCCGCCAGGTTTTCCAGCTTTGGCGCACCTTGCAGCAGCGCGGCATTGCCGACCACTTTGCCATCCGCCTCTACAATCAGCACGCGGCCCTGAATTGCATCGCCCATCTGCTGCGCCAGCTGGTTAAAGAAGCCCAGCGTGACGTCAATAGTGGCGACGCCCCATGCGGTGCCGTTGCGGTAAATGGTCATCGCGCAGTTGGTACGCGGCTGCGGGCTGGCGGCATCCTGATAGGCTTTCGCCCATGCGCATTGGCCTTTCGGCGCGGCTAAGCCGTCTTTGTACCACGGCTGCTCCCAGTATTTGTCAGCGGCGTCTGAGTTCCAGTAGGTGTTGACCTGCAGCTGGTTGTTGCCGTTACGCGCAAAGAACGAGCTGTCTTTTTCCTTGGCCGGATCGCGACGATTAGGCAGCGGCCAGATGCCGCCGCCGAACACGTTGCTGTCCTGATATTGGTTTACCAACGCCGGCAGCAGCGTATCGATGGCGGCGCTGTCCATTACGCCTGCGGCTTCGGTGATCGCGCGCTGCTGCGCCTGCACCCGGTTCATCTGCTCTACGATGCGCCCGGCTAAACCGTCCACTTCATAACGCACTAAACGGCTCTCATTGTGGGCGAGCTGCGGTGCAATAAATTGGTTGATAACCAGCACGGTTACCAGCAGTAAAACAGCAAAAAAGGCGACTAAGGTCGCGGTGAAACGGGATTGTGTCGTTTTTAACATCGTTGTGCCCTTACCCTGGTTGGCGAGTTGCCTGATCGAGGTTAACGGCGTGTTAAAAGGGAACTTGAGGTGATGGCGATCACGTTTAAATCAAATGGTTGATTTTAGTGATCATTAGGTTGATGACAATCGCTTCGCTTAACCACTGTTTTTTAGCATTGCGAACCGGTCGCCAATAATGGCGACCCTACGGCGTGCGCGCAAATTCTTCGTAGGGTGCGCATTCTTGCGCACCTGGTAATCAAGGCGGGCTTTAGGGGATGAAGATTATGCCTCTGGCGGCTCGACCACTTCCTGGCGCGGACGGAAGACCTGCGTATTGCCCTCCGCCAGCAAACGCTGCAACAGTTGCTGGCCGCCGCGTTCATCAGCCTGCGCGAACTGACGCTCAGCCTCGGTGATTGGCGTTGACCACAATAAATTCACCCGATCGCCGTCGCGTTTCGGCAAACGGAACTGCGCCGTTTCCTGCGCCAGGCCATTCGCCAACAGGAAGCTTTCAAAGCCCACCGGGGCGACTTCCGAGGCCAGCGTGTGGCCTTCACCGATCCAGGTTAAGCGCGCCCACGGCAGATGCGCGAACTCTGCCAGCGCGCTTGCCATCTGCACCGCGTTGGCCTCGGTCATCACCTCGCCGTCTACCGCCATCGCCAGCTCCACGCGGCGATATTGCGGTGCCAGCTCATCAAACAGATGATCGACCTGCGGCATGGGACGAATGCTCATCCCCAGCGTCAGAAATATCCACACGCCATTGTGCCAGTGCTGCGAAATCGCCATCGGCGGCCAGTTGCCCTGATCGATGGAGTAATACTTGATTGATTCGCCGTACTGCGCCTGATAGCACTGCATCAGCTCGTGCTGCACTACATCCCACAAATGGCCGTCATGCCAGTCGCGCCAGAAGTGGCGCTGCTGCTCGGCACACGCGTAGTAATCGTTGGTGGACGCCGAGCCGAGCGGTGCGGTGAGGCGATTCTCTTTGATGCAGCCCGCGGAAAAGCTCACCTGCTTGTCCTGATACAGACTCCAGCCCGGGATCACCGCCAGCAGCTGGCCGTAATACCACAGCGCCGCGCCGTCATCGCTCGGTTCCCAGAGAATTTGTAAACCGGCAGGATCGAGCATCGGCTCGGCTTCCAGCGTGCGGCAATATTCGGCGCTCAGCAGCGGCGCAATGCCCTGCTCCATTGCGGCGCGATCTTCCTCGGCAGGCGCAGGCAGCAAGTTACGCAGCCAGCAGCCGCGCACCGCATACTGACTGCGGAACAGGTCGTTAGGCCAGATATAGAAATACGCGGTACGCGCATCTTGCTCGACAATCGCGGTTAATGTGTGTTGCTGATTCGGCACCTCAGCAATCAGAGGTTGGTGGGTCATAACGCCTCGACAATGCCTGGAGGAATCCATTTTCCCCGAGAATAGAGCAGGATCGACACTCGCGCCATGTAGCACAAGGGTAAAACTCTCAAAGTGCGCGGCATGACTGTTGAGAATGGCTGATGAATGCCACTCTAACCCCCTGACAACCATCAAATTATTTCGTGATTCTTTTCCCGCTGCGCATGCTATTGTCTGCGCATTCCTCTGCTGGGAGCTGCCGTGATGGTGCTGCAAGATCTCGATTTGAACCTGCGCGATATCGTTATGATCGCGATTCTGGTGTGGTTATTTATCCGCTATACGTGGGTGATGTCTGCGCTGGCCATGCTGGCGAGCGGCGCGGCGCTGCTGCTGTTATTACCGCTGGATATCTACTATTCACTGCTGCCGCTGGCGCTGCTGGGCGTCGGGCTAGGCATGCTAATGCACCATCAGCAGCAGCGGCGTCTGGCGCTGCAACGCGAGGCGCGCACGCCGCGCACCTACACGCAAAAGCAGGATGAGTTTCACGTTTAACGTCCCACACGCTGCATGGCGCGCGCATATGCGCCGTGCTGGATCGATGCGCGCAGCACGCCAGCAATCAGCGTGATTTGCCGATCCACCCACCACTGTTGCACCGGCCCAATCGGCTGCTGAATCTGCTGTTGTGCCCAATCGGGCAGCAATCCCATCCCCGCTTTGAGCATCACGCGCATCGCCGGTTTCGCCTGCCAGCTGGGTGCAGGCGCGTTGAGCAGCAGGTGGAGCACTTCCTGCGTGCGCGCATCGCACACCAACTCCGCGCGCATCAGCTGCAAATAGGCTTCCACCGCCTGCACGCTTTTCGGCACCTGCTGCGCACCGAGCGCTTCGGCAATCAGCGCCGCTTCACGGTAATAACTATCCTGATCTTCCAGACTCAGCTGCGGATTTTTGTAGCGCAGATGCGCCGCCAAAAAGCGGCTGGTTTCCGCCACATGTACCCATGTCAACAAGTGCGGATCGCTGGCGGCATACGGCTGGCCGAGGTTATCCACGCCGGTCACGCGCAGATGAATGCGTTTCACGCGCTCAATCAGAAGGGTGGCGTCATGGCGATTGCCAAACGTGGTGACCGCAATGAACTGGCTGGTGCGGCGCAGGCGGCCCAGCATGTCCTGACGAAAATGGGAGTGATCCCAAACGCCGGCCAGCGCCGCAGGATGCAACATTTGCAGCATTAAGGCGCTGATACCGCCGCACAGCATCGCAGGAAAATCGCCGTGCACGCGCCAGATAACGCAATCCGGGCCGAACAAGCCGGGATCGCCAGGCGGCTGCGAGAGATCGAACTCATTGAGGGATAAACCGTTGATGCGAAAGATTTGCTGTTCGATACGTTGGCGCAGATTCATGGCGGTTTCAACGAGGGTGCGGTGATAATGCCAGGTGCGCAGCGCTGCGCACCTGGCCGAGAGGTGAGTTACAGATAATCGAACTGCGCGTTTTCAGTGCGCACCGAATCCAGGCCAATCATCACATTGAATTTGCCCGGCTCGGCAACGTGCTGCATTTTCTGATTCCAGAATTTCAGCGCATCGACATCAATCTTAAAGCTCAGCGTTTGCGACTCCCCCGCTTTCAGCATGATGCGTTTGAAACCACGCAGCTCGCGCACCGGCCGGCTAATGCTGGCAACCGGATCGTTGAGATAGAGCTGCACCACGGTAGCACCGTCCACCTTACCGGTGTTGGTCACCGTTACCGTCGCGTCTACCGAACCGTTGCGCGGCATGGTGCGCGACGACATTGTCACCGGCGAAACCCTGAAGGTGGTATAGCTCAAGCCGTAGCCGAACGGATAGAGCGGGCCGTTCACCGCATCGTAGTAATGCGAGGTGTACTTGTTCGGTTTGGCGAAGTTATACGGTCGTCCGGTTGGCAAGTGGTTGTAGTAAATCGGGATTTGTCCCACTGAACGCGGGAAGGACATCGGCAGTTTGCCCGACGGGTTGTAATCGCCGAACAGCACATCGGCAATGGCGTTGCCGCCTTCGGTGCCGCTGAACCAGGTTTCCAGCATCGCATCGGCCATCTTATCTTCGTTGACCACCGTCAGCGGACGCCCGTTCATCAGCACGATCACCAGCGGTTTACCGGTGGCTTTTAGCGCCGCCAACAGCTTTTGCTGGCTGGGCGGGATGGTTAAATCGCTGCGGCTGGAGGCTTCATGCGCCATGCCCTGCGCTTCGCCAACGGCAGCAACCACCACATCGGCTTTTTTCGCCTGCGCTACCGCTTCATCAATCAGCGCCTGCGGTGAACGTTGATCGATGCTGATCGCCTGCTCATACAGATTGAGGAAGTCCTGAATGCCTTTGTTATCCGACACGTTGGCCCCTTTGGCGTACAGCACGGTGCCTTTGCCCGCCACCGCGTTGCGCATGCCTTGCAGCAGCGGAATGGACTGTTTCGCCACGCCCGCCGCCGACCAGCTGCCCATGATGTCGCGCTGGCTATCCGCCAGCGGGCCAACCAGCGCGATGGTGGCGTCTTTTTTCAGCGGTAAGGTTTCACGCCAGTTTTTCAGCAGCACCATGCTTTTACGCGCCACGTCACGCGCTTCGGCGCGATGCAGACGGCTTTCGGCATTAGTGTCCTGCGGATCGCTCTCTTTCGGCCCTAAATGGCTGTAGGGATCGTTAAACAGGCCCATGTCATATTTCACGTTCAGCACGTGGCGCGCCGCATCATCAATTTCGGCCATGCTGACCGCGCCGCTTTTGACCAGCCCCGGCAGGTATTTGCTGTAATACTCGTCGCTCATGCTCATGTCGATGCCGGATTTCAACGCAATGCGCACCGCATCCTGCGGATCGCTCGCCACGCCGTGTTTCAGCAGCTCTTTAATGGCGCCGTGATCGCTGATGGTGATGCCTTTGAATTTCCAGTCACCGCGCAGCACGTCTTTCAACAGCCAGCTATCGGCGGTGGCCGGCACGCCATTCAGCGAATTGAGCGCCACCATCACGCCGCCGCTGCCCGCCTCCAGTGACGCCTTATACGGCGGCAGGTAATCCTGGAACAGACGCTGTGAGCTCATGTCCACGGTGTTGTAATCGCGTCCACCCTCCACTGCGCCGTAGGCGGCGAAGTGCTTGACGCTGGTCATGATTGAGTAGCGATCGGCCGCGCTGTTGCCCTGCATGGCTTTCACCATCGCGCTGCCCATTTCCGCTGACAGGAAGGTATCTTCGCCGAAGCCTTCAGAGATGCGGCCCCAGCGCGGTTCGCGTGACACGTCCACCATCGGTGCCCAGGTCATATTCAACCCGTCATCTGCCGCTTCATAGGCGGAAACGCGCCCGACGTCTTTGATGGCGTCAAGATCCCAGCTGGCGGCGAGGCCAAGCGGAATCGGGAAGATAGTACGCTGGCCGTGCACCACGTCGTAAGCGAAGAACAGCGGAATTTTCAGGCGGCTGAGTTGCATTACCTGATCCTGCATCGCGCGAATGTCCTGGCGCGTCACGGTGTTAAAAATCGCCCCGACCTGGCCTTGATGAATCATGTCGCGTATCGCCGTTTTTGGCGTGTCCGGGCCGACGCTGATCAAGCGCATCTGACCGATTTTTTCATCAAGTGTCATTTTGCTGAGCAGCTGATTTACAAAGGCGTCGCGCGCCTGTTCAGTCATTGGATGAGGGCCAAACAGATCGTCCGCCAGGGCGGGTTGCAGGGCCAGGGAAACAGCGAGGCTAACAGAGCAAATCCATTTCATCAGGTCGGGTTCTCTTAAGTGACTGCGCAATATCGAAATAACCGGGGCAGTTTGCCACAAGATGAGGATAGCAGGTAGCCGCCGATGTCACACCGCGACCCTGCTGCTGTCGCGTGCTACAGTAATTGCGCCACGTTAACGACAAGGATAGGCCAATGAATACCTCTACTTCACACCCTACACTTCTGGCTGAATTGCGCCGCCTTGTGGGGTCAACCCATGTATTAACCGAAGCGGAGCAAACCGCGCGCTACCGTAAAGGCTTCCGCTCCGGCGAAGGCGAGGCGCTGGCGGTGATTTTCCCCGGTTCGCTGCTGGAGCTGTGGCGCGCACTGCAAGCGCTGGTGAATGCCGACGCGGTAATTTTGATGCAGGCCGCCAACACCGGTTTAACGGAAGGTTCTACGCCCAACGGCCATGATTACGATCGTCCGGTGGTGATTATCAGCACCCTGCGGCTGGATAAATTGCAGCTGATTGACGGCGGCAAACAGATTCTCGCCTTCCCCGGCAGCACGCTGTATCAGCTGGAAAAAGCCTTAAAACCCTTAGGACGCGAACCGCATTCGGTGATCGGTTCGTCCTGCATTGGCGCGTCGGTGCTGGGCGGTATTTGCAATAACTCCGGCGGTTCGCTGATTAAACGCGGTCCGGCCTACAGTGAAATGGCGCTGTTCGCGCAGGTGGATGCCAGCGGCAAGCTGAAGCTGGTGAACCATCTCGGCATCGATCTTGGCCCTTCGCCGGAAGAGATGCTGGGGCGTTTAGATGACGATCGCTGGCAGCAGAGCGATGTGCGCTGGGATGAACGTCACGCCTCGGATCATGAATACGCCGAGCGCGTACGCGACATTCAGGCGGATACGCCCGCGCGTTTCAATGCCGATGAACGCCGCTTGTTTGAGGCATCGGGCTGCGCGGGCAAACTGGCGGTGTTTGCCGTGCGTCTGGATACCTTCCCCAGCGAACCGAAACAGCAGGTGTTTTACATTGGCAGCAACGATCCGGCGGTGTTAGGCGACATTCGTCGCCACATCCTGAAAGCGTTCAAAAATCTGCCGGTGGCGGGCGAATACATGCACCGCGACATTTTCGACATCGCCGAAGTGTACGGCAAAGACACTTTTGTGATGATCGACAAGCTCGGCACCGACAAAATGCCGCTGTTTTTTACGCTCAAAGGGCGCGTCGATGCGTGCCTCGGCAAGCTCAGCATTGTGAAACCGCATCTCAGCGATCGCCTGCTCCAGCGCGTCAGCGGCTGGTTACCCGCGCATCTGCCCAAGCGGTTAAAGCAGTATCGCGACAAGTTTGAGCATCACCTGATGCTGAAGATGTCCGGCGACGGCGTGACCGAAGCGCAGGATTATCTGCATGACTATTTCCGCGAAGGCGGCGGCGAATTCTTTGCCTGCGACGCCAAAGAGGGCGCGCACGCGTTCCTGCATCGTTTTGCCGCAGCGGGCGCGGCGGTGCGCTACCACGCGGTGCATGCCAATGAGGTGGAGGACATTTTGGCGCTGGATATCGCGCTGCGCCGTAACGATCGGGATTGGTTCGAGCGCTTACCGCCAGAGATTGCGCAGGATATCAGCCACAGCCTGTATTACGGCCACTTCTTCTGCCACGTGTTCCACCAGGATTACATCGTGAAAAAAGGCGTGGATGCGCATGCGTTGAAAGAGAAGATGCTGGCGATTTTAGCCACGCGCGGCGCGGAGTACCCGGCTGAGCATAACGTCGGGCATCTGTATCAGGCGAAGCCGCAGTTGCAGGCGTTTTATCGTCAGCTCGATCCTACCAATACCTTTAATCCCGGCATTGGTAAAACCAGTAAGCAGAAAGGGTGGGCGGTGAAGGTGTAAGCGATGCCAGGTCGCCATTAATGCGTCCCGGCACACAGGGTAGCGGCGCGATTCATCGCGCATCCAGCCAGCGGGGGAGTTGCTGTTAGACGCGCAATAAATTGCGCCGCTACCAAGGGTGCATCGCGTGTAAATGCCGTATTACTCAATCAGCCCGCTTATGGCAGCTGCTCGCCCTGATCCTGCGCCGCAGGCAGCGCGCGACGTTCGATAATCATCGTTTGCGGCGTTGACAGCACAATGCCCTCTTTACGCAGGCGCGTCAGAATATCGAACAGCAAATCACTCTTGGCACCCGAAATCTGGCGCTGGCTGGCGACGTTGCCGGTGACGCTCAGCACAATGCCCGCCGAGGTGAGATCTTTAAACGACACCGATGGCTCCGGCGTCTCCAGAATGCGCTCGTTCTCGGCGTAAACCTCCAGCAGAATTTCACGCACGCGCACCGGATCGATATCCAGCGGAAAGGTCAGCAGAATCGTCACCACGCCCTGCGCGTTGCCCATGGTGGCATTACGCACGTTCTGTGAGATGAACTGTGAGTTCGGCACAATCACCGTGGATTTATCACCCAGCTGGATCTCCGTGGCACGCACGTTGATGCGCCGAATATCGCCTTCGATACCGCTGATGGTGACCAAATCGCCCACCTTTACCGGGCGCTCGGTGAGCAGAATCAAACCGGAGATAAAGTTCTTCACGATCTCCTGCAAGCCAAAACCGATACCTACCGACAGGGCGCTGACAATCCACGCCAGTTTGTTCCACTGCAAGCCCATGATTGACAGGGTTAGCAGGATGATCAGCACGTAACCGATATTACTGAACAGCGTTACCAGCGACACGCGCATGCCCACATCCATGGTGGTCTTCGGCAGGAAATCGTAATCCAGCCAGCGACGCACGCTGCGCAGCACGTAAATCCCCACCACCAAACACAGAATGGCGTTGACCAAATGCGCGGGCACAATGTTGAGCGATTCCAGCCCCTTGCCGCCCCAAAACTCAATCACCTTTTGGATCAGCTCAATCGGCGTAGACGAGGCGAACGTGCCGTTAAGCAGCGCCAGCGCCAGAATCGCCACCAGCAGGGTTTTACCGATGGCCGCCAGCAGCGTCGCCGCCTGCTGCAGGTGACGTTCGTCGATGTTGAGCGAGGTCTGCAGGCGTTTGCCGGTGGCGTTACTGGTGGAGAACAGGCTTTCGCAGCCGTCATTCACCAAATGGCTGAGGAAATAGAATGAGCCAAACATAATGCCGCACCAAATCACCTCGTAGCTCAGGAAGCGTGCCAGCGTGACGTAACCGATAATCAGCGAGATCAGAATCGCCAGCGCGGTGAGGGTCAGCGCCATCTGCACCAGCCCAACCAGCGTGGAGCGCGCTTCCGGCTGCTGTCCCTGCTGCACCATGCGACGACGCACGCGGTTGGTACGCATGGTGATCGCGAGGCCAGTGCAGCCAATCAGCAAGGCGGTTAAGCCATTAGCAAAAATGGTGGTGTTCAGGCTGGTGCCGACGCTGTAGTTAAAGGCTTCGACGGTTTGGAACACAAACACCAGCGCCGCGGTGAACGGCGGGAACGGCTTCAGCGCCAGCGCCACTTCGTTGGAAATCGCCGGTAAACGCCAGCTTGGGCGACGCGTGGATAAGAACGCGCGGCCTAAACCGGCAATCAATCCGCAATAGATGCTGAGCTGCACCAGACGATCGACAAAATCCTGCACGTCGCTGGAGACTTCATCGCGGCGCGTAAAGGCCAGCGCGATAAAGTTGAAGGTCAGCACCACTGCCACTAGCGTGGTGATCGCGACGGCGGCGGCGAGGAAGCTGCGGCGCAAGCGCCCTTCCGGCATTTTATGGATGCTGACCCAGGCGAGGAACTCTTCGCTGTAGCGACGGCCTAGCGTCATCACCAGCATGGCCGCCACCAGCCAGGCGATGGTGCCCACGCGCCAGCCGGATTCCCACGACAGCGCGGCGGTATCCTGCAGTTCATCAATAAAGTCGCTGATTTTTTCACCGTCGAGATCCTGACGGCTCACCACCGGCGCCCAGAAGCGCGGGCCAAAAATACTGCCGGAATTCAGCGCCAGCTGGCTTTTCAGCTGGTCACGACGCAGGTTCACAATCTGCGAAGACAGAACCAGTGCACCGCTTTTGATGCCGTCCGCCTGCTTGATTTGGTCGTCGAGCTTGGCTTTTTGGCTCTCCAGCGCGCTACGTTTGCGCGTTACTTCTGGCGTCTCTTTCACGCCGCTATCGGCGGTGGGCTTCGGGCCAAGCACCGCTAACTGCGCATCCAGCTGCTGACGCTGCGGCACCAGCGCCTGACCCAGCGTTTCGGCGTTGCCTGACAGCTCCAGCGCCATCTCATTGAGCTGGTTGAGCTGACTCTCATTGGTATCGCCGGACACTTGCCCTTTAATCTTATCGAGGATTTTCTGCATTTTCGGCAGTTCGACCGACGCGTTAACCTTCGGTGCCTCCTCTTCCATTTGATCGTTGGGTGGATCATCAGCCGCATAGCTTAACGCCGGCGCAATCAGCACCAATAGCAGCAGTAATGGGGTAATAAGAGAGCGAAGCTTGAACATAGGCGTCAGATTCCAGCGCAATAACAGTCGGTGCAGGTTGAATAGGAGTGGCGGCAAGTGTAGGACTTTGCCGAAGCGGAAACTATAGGAATGAAGGTGTAAAACATTGGTACTGACGATAAGGAATTTTGCTGGCGCCGATACGTTAAACCTTTAACACATCAATAATACACGGGGTAGCGGCGCGATTACTCGCGCATCCCTGAAGCAACAGCGTTGCTGGAAAACGCGCGATGAATTGCGCCGCTATTGAATGTATGGCGTTAGAAATTTCGCTATTCGTTATTCGCCGTCAGCCCGGATTTCTGCTTTTTATACGCCAGCGCGGCCGCCGGAACCGGCGCGGCTTTGCCGGTTTCCAACCAGTCGCGCAGGCGATTAGCATCGGCAAAATGGGTGTATTTACCAAACGCATCCAGCACCACCAAAGCCACCGGACGCTGGTTGATGACCGTGCGCATCACCAGACAATGTCCGGCTTCATCGGTATAACCGGTTTTGGTCAGCGCAATGCGCCAGGTGTCTTTATAAACCAGATGGTTGGTGTTGCGGAACGGCAGCGCATAGTTCGGATGTTTAAACACCGCGGTGTCTTCTTTGGTGGTGCTGAGCTGGCCAATCAGCGGATATTGGCGCGTGGCCTTCACCAGCTTGATCAGATCTTCGGCGCTGGAGACGTTCTGCGTGGATAAGCCGGTGGGCTCCACGTAGCGCGTGTTGGTCATCCCCAGCGCACGCGCTTTGGCATTCATGGCGCGGATAAACGCGTCATAACCGCCCGGATAGTGATGCGCCAGGCTGGCGGCGGCGCGATTTTCAGACGACATCAGCGCCAGCAGCAGCATGTCGCGGCGGCTGATTTCGCTGTTTAACTTCACGCGGGAAAACACGCCGCGCATCTCTGCGGTGTGGCTAATATCCACCGACAGCATTTCATCCAGCGGCAGTTTGGCATCCAGCACCACCATCGCGGTCATCAGCTTGGTGATGGACGCAATCGGACGCACGCGATTGGGATGGCTGGAGAACAGCACTTTGTTGCTTTCGAGATCGACAATCATCGCGCTTCCCGAGGCAATTTGCGGTTGAGCAATCGGCGCGAGGTTGGATAACGCAGCAGGTGCCGCCCGCGCAGGCGTGACTACTGCGGGCGCAGCAACCAACAGGGCCAGGGACAACAGAGAAATTCGTAATTTTGCAGACATCGTGTCAAAAAAATCCGGTGAGGAGTTTTGCGCTGTGTTGAGACACAGGCCGCACGCATCAAGCCAAGCGGGATGCGGGCTGGCCGCGATATAATACGCATCTTCCTGAGAAATTTCTTAGGTAGATTGTTTCCGGGCGTTAAAAAAGGTCGCCAGATTAATGGCGACCTTTATGCAGGTTGTGGTTGCAATAACGCTAGAACAGCCGCGGGCCATAACCCCACAGAATCACCGTCAGCGCCAGCAGCACTTCAAACACCAGCACGCCAATCGCCAGCGTCGAACCGGAAAAACGCAGGCTTTCATCACGGTCGATACTCAGAAACACCGGGATGCCGACGTAGAGCAGATAGCCGGTATACACCAGCGCAATGGCGCCAACCAACACGCACAGCCACACCAGCGGATAGAGCGCGACCAATCCGCTCAGGAACAGCGGCGTGGCCACATAGCCGGCAAACACGGTGCAGCGTTGTAAACTTGGACGCTGCGGATAGTTGCGCGCCATCCAGTGGATTACGCGGCCCATTACCGCCACGCCGCCGAGAATAATCAGGTAGAACAGGATGCCAAGCCCGATGCCGGTGAGCAGATTGAGTTGAACGTATTGCCCTTCACCCAGATTCCAGCCCAGCTGCGTAGTGCCAATAAAGGCGCAGATCACTGGAATCGCCGCCATCAGCAGAACATGGTGAGTGTAATGGTGGGAAACGCTCTCGTTTTCTTGCTTGATGTCGCGCATTTCCTGATTCGGATGCGCCAGTAAACCCCAGACATGATTCATAAAATCACTCCTCTGATGCAGTGGGCTGCCGCGCCAGCGGAAGGCTGAACCACTCTGCAGCGTCTCTTCAAGTATAATCGGCATGGCTATTTTTGCGGTCTGCGCCAGCAAAAAAGCCGCTGACATCTAGACTGTTACGGGTTCAATTTTTACAGGGAGGACGGTTTGCATATCGATATCAATGGATTAATCACGCAATACGGCTATCTGGCCTTGCTGATTGGCTGCATCGCCGAAGGCGAAACTTTCACGCTGCTGGGTGGCGTGGCGGCGCACGAAGGGTTACTGCACTTCAGCGGCGTGGTTTTAGCGGCGATGATCGGCGGGATCATCGGCGATCAGCTGCTGTTTTGGCTGGGACGTCGTTACGGCACGCGCATTTTGCGCCGCTTCAGTAAACATCAGGAAACCATTGGCAAAGCCAAACGCCTAATCCAAAAGCATCCCAACTGGTTCGTGATTGGCTCGCGCTTTATGTACGGTTTTCGCATCGTCGGGCCGATAATCATCGGCACCAGCCGCGTTAAGCCGCTGCGCTTCTTTATTCTTAACGTGATCGGCGCGGCGCTGTGGGCGCTGATTTTCGTTACGCTCGGCTATTTCGCCGGCGAGATCATCACGCCCTGGCTGCATAAGCTCGATCAGCACGTCAAACCTTTGCTGTGGCTGGTGGCGGCGATTGTGTTCGGCATTGTGCTGCGTTACCTGATTCGCCAATGGAATCGCCGCCGCGCGGGTTAGTGGTGATAACCCTTGAACTGCGGATTCGCCAACGTGAATCCGCCGTCCACGATAAAGGATTGCCCGGTGGTATAGGTCGCCCATTCGGAACAGAGCCATGCCACCAGACTCGATATTTCACGCGTATCGCCCGGGCGGCCTATCGGGATCTCCGGCATGCGGCGGCTGTGCGCGTCCTCGTTGCTCATCTGATTCATCGGCGTGGCAATCGCGCCCGGCGCTACGGCGTTCACCAGAATGTGATGCGGCAACAAACTCAGCGCCATCGATTTGGTTAAGCCACCCAGCGCGTGTTTTGCCGCCGTGTAGGCCGCAGCGTCGGGCAGCGGCGTATGTTCATGCACCGAAGTGATATTGATGATGCGACCACCGTCGCCCTGATCGACCATATGCCGCGCGGCAATCTGTCCGCAAACAAACGCGCCATCAACATCCACGCTAAACACCTTGCGCCAATCTTCAAAGGTGAGGTCGAGAAAATCGGCTTTGGTCATCACGCCTGCATTATTCACCAGCACGTCAATGCGGCCCAGCGAGTTGATCAGCTGTGCCAGCTGCTGACCACCGGCTTGCGGATCGGAGAGATCGAGTTGGCGCACCTGCGCCTGCTGGCCACGGCTCTCAACCAGGCGCGCGGTTTCCTGCGCCCCCGCTTCATCTGACCGCCAGGTAATGCCGATAGTGTAACCGGCTTCGGCCAGCATCAGCGCACAGCTGCGGCCAATGCCGGAATCCGAGGCGGTGACCACGGCGACTTTCTGTTTTCCTAATGACATAACATGCTCCTGATTGAGGGTGTCTACACAGTATAGAAGTTATCCATCTGTGCCTCGGCTCAGCCGCTTCCGCCGTTTCGTCTATAGTTAACAATTACATAGAGAGAAGGAGGCAGGATGAGCGCGATTAAACGCAGAATTGACGACCACGGCGTGATTGGTGACTTACGCACCTGCGCGATGATTGCCAATGACGGCACCATTGATTACCTCTGCTGGCCGGAACTCGACAGCCCTTCCGTTTTCGCCGCGCTGCTCGACAGCGATGAAGCCGGTCTCTTCTCGCTCGCTCCCGATTGGCAGCATGCGCGTCAGCAGCAGCTCTACCTGCCTGATACCAACATTTTGCAAACCCGCTGGCTGGATGATGCTGGCGTGGCGGAAATCACCGACTACATGCCGATTTGCGATGCGCACAACAAAACGCCACGGCTGGTGCGCCGGGTGAAAATGGTGCGCGGATCGGCCAAATTTCACCTGCTGTGCGCACCGCGTCACGATTACGCACGCGCGGAAACCCGCACGGAACTGCGCCCTGGCGGCATTGCGTTTCTCGCTGAAGGTCAACCTGCGCTGCGCCTGAGCGCTACGGTGGTGATGACGCGGGAAAATCACAGCGCGGTGGCGGAATTTACCCTGCACGCTGGTGAGCATGCCGAGTTTGTGTTTGGCAGCGATGACGATCCGCAGGTGGAAAACATCGCCACCGAACAGTGCTTCCGCGACACGCTGGAGTATTGGCGGCGCTGGAGCAGCCACAGCTCTTATCGCGGACGCTGGCAGGAGATGGTGACGCGCTCGGCGCTGGCGCTGAAGCTGCTGACCTCCAGGCAGCACGGTTCCATTGCCGCTGCCGCCACCTTTGGTTTGCCAGAAGAGATCGGCGGCGAGCGCAACTGGGATTATCGCGCGTCGTGGATTCGCGATGCCTCGTTCAGCATGTATGCGCTGATGCGCCTCGGCTACGTGGAAGAAGCGCGTGATTTTACCCATTGGGTCGGACGCTGCGTGGAGCACAGCCACGACGACACGCCGCATTTGCAGGTGATGTATCGCCTGGACAGCGGCACCGAGCTGCACGAAACCGAGTTGCTCAATCTTTCCGGTTACGCCAATTCGCGCCCGGTGCGCATCGGCAATGATGCGTGGCGGCAAACCCAGCTGGATATTTACGGCGAGCTGATGGACGCGATCTATCTTGCCAACAAATATGGCGAAGCGATTTCGCAGCGCGGCTGGAAGCACGTGTCCAGCATGATCGATTATGTCTGCACCATCTGGAATCAACCCGATGCCGGAATTTGGGAGATGCGCGGCGAGCCAGAACACTTTCTGCATTCGCGTTTGATGTGCTGGGTGGCGATGGATCGCGCGCTGCGACTCGGCCTCAAGCGTTCACTGCCGATGCCGTATGAGCGTTGGGACCGGGTGCGCAGCGAGATTCGCGACGATATTTGGCAAAATTTCTGGAACCCGGAACTTGGCCACTTCACCGCCACGCGCGGCGGAAAAACCCTTGATGCCTCAATGCTGTTGATGCCGCTGGTGCGCTTTGTCAGCTCCACCGATCCCGACTGGATCGCCACCTTAGACGCCATCAAAACCCACCTGGTGAGCGACGGTTTGGTGCGCCGCTATAACATTAACGAAACGCCTGCCGATGCTTTAAAAGGCGGAGAAGGATCCTTTGCCGCCTGCTCATTCTGGTACGTCGAATGTTTAGCGCGCGCCGGACGGGTTCACGAGGCGCATTTTGAGTTTGAAAAGCTGCTGAGCTACGCCAATCCGCTCGGGTTATACGCCGAGGAGTTTACCTCGCACGGCAATGCCCTGGGCAACATGCCGCAGGCATTGTCACATTTGGCCCTGATTAGCGCCGCGTTTTTCCTCAATCGCAAACTGAGTAATGAAGTGACGCTGTGGCAACCTTAGAAAAATTCACATTTTGGGCGGTGTTTCCAACCGAAAGGTCTGGAAATCGCCCCAGATTGAGTAAAGTAATCGCACCAGCAAAAATCCTGATTTCCATCAATGCGCCAATGCACATATAATGCGCACCGGGTCATTTCGACCACGATGGGTTCGATACACTGACAAGCCTGAAACACGGCCATAACGACTTGAAAAACATGAAAATGAGCATTCGCGCGTTCGCTTCACTCGCCCTGGCACTGGCAGCATTTAGCCAGTCGGCACTTGCAGTAGTCTATCCGCTGCCAGCGGCTAACAGCCGTCTGATCGGCGAAAACATTGAAATCACCGTTCCAGAAGACAGCAAACTTCCGCTGGAGGCTTTCGCTGCTCAGTATCAGATGGGCCTCAGCAACCTGCTGGAAGCCAATCCGGGCGTTGACGTCTACCTGCCGAAAGCGGGCAGCAAAATGATCATCCCTCAGCAGCTGATTCTGCCGGATGCGCCGCGTGAAGGCATCGTGATCAACAGCGCCGAAATGCGCCTGTATTACTACCCGAAAGGCACCAAAACCGTGGTAGTGCTGCCAATTGGTATCGGCGAGCTGGGCAAAGATACGCCAATCAACTGGACCACCAAAGTTGAGCGTAAAAAAGCCGGCCCAACCTGGACGCCAACCAAAGCGATGCATGCGGAATACGCGGCGCGAGGCGAGCACATTCCTGCGGTGTTCCCGGCGGGCCCGGATAACCCAATGGGTTCGCATGCGCTGTATATCGGCCGTTTGTATGCGGTGCACGGCACCAACGCCAACTTCGGTATCGGCCTGCGCGTGAGTCACGGCTGCGTGCGTTTGCGTGCTGATGACATCAAATGGCTGTTCGACAACGTGCCTGTAGGCACGCGCGTGCAGTTCATCGACCAGCCGGTGAAGGCCGCCGTTGAGCCAGACGGTTCGCGTTATGTTGAAGTGCATAACCCGCTGTCGACCACCGAAGAGCAATTCAATTCACGTGAGCTGGTACCGATTACGCTGACTTCTGCGGTAACCAAAGTGATTGCCGATGCCAGCACCAATCAGGATGCGGTGAATAATGCGATTCAGGCACGTAACGGTATGCCGATCAAGATCAACGGCCCAGCCGATGCGGTGCAGCCTGCGCCAGTCGAAGTGCCAGAATCTGCTGACGCTACGCCAAAGCAAGAACCGATGACGCCACAAGGTGAGGTCGCGCCAGCCGCGCAGCCAACCACCAGCCTGTAATCGGGTTGTGACGCAGAAAAAGCCAGCGCTAAGCTGGCTTTTTTATTTCCGGGTAAATGCGTCGTTACGTATGAATTAACGTTATCGTCGCAGATAGGTACACTCGGTAGCGGCGCGATTAATCGCGCATCTTTCAACAATACAGTTGCTTCAGGTTTGCGCAATAAATTGCGCCGCTACCGAACAATGCGGTCATTATGAACCTTAATATGCAAGCCCTCTGCGTCATTCCCGCGGTCGTCGAAACGCCAGCCACCCCGCCACCAGCGTAAATGCCAGCACCACCAACACCAGCAGCAAGAAGCCGTGCGGATTGTTCGCCAACGGCACGCCACCGACGTTCATACCAAAAAATCCCGCCACGATGTTGATCGGCAGCGCCAGCACGGTGATCACCGTCAGCAAAAACAGCGTGCGGTTGCTCTGCTCCATCAGGCGTGCGGCGATCTCTTCCTGCAATAGACGGATGCGCTCCATCAGGCCCGCCAGATCGTTGAGCGCCACGCTAAATTCTTCGGTGAAAATACGCAATTCACTGAGCGGATCGCGCTTCAGCCACTGCGGCGGGCGGTTCAATAAGCGAAACAGCGCCGCCGGTTCCGGGGCCAGCAGGCGCTGCACGCGCAGCAGCATGCGACGCAAATGGCCCAGCTCGCGGCGATTGGTTTTGATGGCGGCGCTCAACAGCCGCTCTTCAATCGCATCGACCGCCAAACTGGTGCGCCGCACCACGTGCTCCAGCTGCACCTCCTGCTCACCCAGCAACCACAGCAGCATGCTGTCGGGTGCGGAAAAGGCCAGCCGATCAAAGTGCTGGTGCATGCGCTCAATCATGCCAACCGGGCGATAGCGGGCGGTGACGATGAGCTGCGGGCAGCACCAGATCCACAGCGTGGCGTTTTGCGTACTGCGCTCCTCTTTACTGAAGGTCACGTCGTTGAGCACCGCCAGCAGCGCATCATTTTGCTGCGCTAAGCGGGTACGCGGCGAGGCCGAATGAATCTCATCGAAAAAATCGCCGTCTACGCCAAAGTGGTCCTGAACCCAGCGTTCGGCCCGCGCATGGTTGAGGTTGATATGCAGCCAGATAAACCATGTATCGGGCAGCTTTTGCTGTGCCAGCTGCGCGGCTTCACGCGCGTTGAGCCGCTGCGGCGGCGCTTCTGGGGTGAACACGTAACCGTGAATCAGTCCGGCGACTTCGTTATTGAAATCCGGCAAGGCGGTGAGCGGCAAGAGGGGCTGGAGCATAGCGGCGTGATGATCCCGGAGCGGTCAGATCCACAGCGTGCGACAGGTCTGTGACAGCACGATGACAGACTGCGATCGCCATCATCATTCTGTCATACAAACCCCGTATCACACTGGAAGTCAAAGGGCGCCGTTCGAGCATCCTACTTTGACACCGAGGTGTTTTATGGCTGAAAACAGTTTACCTGCATCGTCCGCATCGCACAGCGGACGTCCTAATCTCGACCAGGGCAACGGTCGCGTATCGCGCATCATCTTTTTGGTGCTGCTGGTCGGCGGGCTGATGTTCGCTGGCATCAACCTGGTTAACGATGTTGAAGACACCGGCGCGCCGGTGACCAGCTACACGCCGTTTGTGCTGCTGGGCGTGGCGTTGATCATTGCGCTGGGTTTTGAATTTGTGAACGGCTTCCACGATACCGCCAACGCGGTAGCCACGGTGATTTATACCCATTCGCTGTCGCCTGGCGTGGCGGTGGTGTGGTCCGGCTTCTGTAACTTTCTCGGCGTGCTGCTCTCCAGCGGCGTAGTCGCCTTCGGCATCATTTCGCTGCTGCCGGTGGAGCTGATTCTGCAAGCGGGCAGCGGTAACGGCTTCGCGATGGTTTACGCGCTGCTGTTCTCGGCAATTATCTGGAACCTCGGCACCTGGTATTTCGGTTTGCCTTCGTCTTCGTCCCATACGCTGATCGGCTCCATCATTGGCGTTGGCGTGGCGAACGCCTTGCTGCACGGCCGCAGCGGCACCAGCGGCGTGGATTGGGATCAGGCGATCAAGGTTGGCTACGCGCTGCTGCTGTCGCCGATTGTCGGCTTTGTCTGCGCCGCGCTGCTGCTGCTGGCGATGAAAGCGTTTATCCGCAATCGCCAGCTGTATGAAGCGCCAAAAGGCAACCAGCCACCACCGGTATGGATTCGCGGCCTGCTGATCCTTACCTGCACCGGCGTCTCTTTTGCGCACGGCTCCAACGACGGGCAAAAAGGTATGGGCTTAATCATGCTGATTCTGGTCGGCACCATGCCCATCGCCTATGCGCTGAACCGCTCGCTGCCGCCGGAACAAATTCCACGCGTGGCGGCGCTGACGCAGGTCACCGAACAGCAGCTGCTGGCGCTGCATCCGGCACCCGCCGCCATGCCGCCGCCGCGCGCGGTGTTGACCGAATTTGTGCGCACTAACCAAAACCGTCCGCAGGTGCTGCCCGCGCTCGGCATGATGCTCGGTGATGTTGGCGAGCAGATTCGCCGCTACGGCGCAGTGGAAAACATCCCGGCGCAGGCGGTGACCAACACGCGTAACGACATGTACCTCGCCTCGGAAACCATCAAACATCTGCAGTCAGCCAAGGTCGCGCTGCCGGAAGAGACCGCACGTAACCTCACCGCGGTGAAGAAAGAACTTGATGCCGCCACGCGCTTTATCCCGATGTGGGTGAAAGTGGTGGTGGCGATTGCGTTGGGGCTGGGCACCATGGTTGGTTGGCGACGCATTGTGGTTACCGTGGGTGAACGCATCGGGAAAACTCATCTCACCTACGCGCAAGGTGCCAGCGCTGAGCTGGTGGCGATGGCGACTATCGGCGCGGCCGATGGCTTTGGCCTGCCGGTTTCCACCACCCACGTCCTCTCTTCAGGCGTTGCCGGATCGATGGCCGCCAACCGTTCCGGTCTTCAGCTCGCCACCCTGCGCAATCTGGCGATGGCGTGGGTGCTGACGCTGCCAGTTTCAGTTTTACTTTCGGGGCTGCTGTACGCCCTGTTTATCCACCTGTAACGGGAACACATCATGGCTACACATGACAATGGCTTCCATAGCGAAACCTTCAATCAGCGACTGCTGCAAGAGTTTTACGACAGCTACGACGAAGAGCTGGAGATGGAGCTGGATGACCTGCGCGTCAACCACCACGGCGACGAGCAGGCCGATGGCGACAAAGCCTTCCGCCGGCGCTATTTCCGCGAACTGCTGCATCTGCAAGGTGAGCTGGTAAAGTTGCAGGATTGGGTGATGCGCACCGGTCATCGCGTGGTGATCATTTTTGAAGGCCGCGATGCCGCCGGTAAAGGCGGCGTGATCAAACGTATTTCCCAGCGCCTCAATCCGCGCACTTGCCGCGTCGCCGCCCTGCCCGCCCCCAACGACCGCGAGAAAACCCAGTGGTATTTCCAGCGCTATATCGCACATTTGCCTGCTGCGGGCGAAATCGTGATGTTTGACCGCAGCTGGTACAACCGCGCGGGCGTTGAACGCGTAATGGGTTTCTGTAACGCCGACGAAGTGGAAGAGTTTTACCGCAGCGTGCCGGAATTCGAGAAAATGCTGACGCGCAGCGGCATCCAAATCATCAAATATTGGTTCTCGATCACCGATGAAGAGCAGGAGTTGCGCTTCCTGAGCCGCATCCACGATCCGCTTAAACAGTGGAAACTCAGCCCGATGGATTTGGAAAGTCGTCGGCGCTGGGAGGATTACACCGAAGCGAAAGAGGAGATGCTGGAACGCACCCACATCCCAGAAGCGCCGTGGTGGGTGGTGCAAGGCGTGGACAAGAAGCGTGCGCGTTTGAACTGCATCAGTCACCTGTTGCAGCAGATGCCGTACGAGGTGAGTGAAGCGAAATCCATCATGCTACCGACGCGCGAACGTTCTGACGATTACCGCCGCTCGCCGGTGCCTGAGCACATGGTGGTGCCGGAGAAGTATTAATCAGCTACCGAGGACACGGCGGCCGCGCGGCCGTGCTGGTGCTGGATGCGTAACGTGATCAAGAACGCGCCCAGCACCATCAGCGCCGCCGCCAGATACACCGATTGCATGCCCCAATGCCCAATCAGCAAACCCGCCACCGGCCCGGTCAATCCCAAGCCTAAATCGAGAAACGCCGAATAGGTGCCGAGCGCCGATCCCTGATCCTGCTGCTGCACGCGCTTCACCGCTTCAACGCCCAGCGCCGGGAACACCAGCGAGAAGCCACAGCCGGTGAGGAATGCGCCGACATCCACCAGCCACGCGCTGTCCGCCTGCCAAATCAGCAGTAAGCCAATGCACTCCAGCGTGAACGAGGCCAGCGACACTTTCAGGCCGCCGAAGCGGGTGATGAAGCGGCCAAACACCAGGCGCACCAGCACGAAGCCAAGGCTAAACACCGTGAGCGCAAAGGCCGCACCGCTCCAGTCGCGGCTGGCGAAATAGAGCGTGATGAAGGTGGAGATCACGCCAAAACCGATGGTGCCGAACCCGAGCGCGAGGCCGAACAGCCACACGCGGCTGACCACGCGATGAAACGGAATGCGTACGCCCGCGCTCACGCTCACTGCGGCTTTGCCATGCGCCATCCAGAAGCCGATCACCCCCATCATCGCCACCAACGCGGCAAAACCGCTGAGGCCAAAACCACTGTTCAGCAGCACGCCAAGCGGCGCGCCAATCGCCATTGCAAAATAGGTGGCGACGCCGTTCCAGGAGATCACCCGAGCAGTTTGCAGCGGGCCAACGATATTCATGCCCCACAGGGTTGAACCGGTGCTGGTGAAGCTTTCACCGACGCCGAGAAACAAGCGCCCGAGCGCCAGCAGCGCCAGGCTCAGCAGCGGCGATGCGCTAAACAGCGAGGCAATCAGCGACAGCACGCCGCTCATGCCGCACAGCAGCAGGCCAATCATCACCACGCGCCTGGGGCCGTAACGATCCGCCAACCGCCCGGAATGGGGGCGGCTGAGCAGCGTGGCGAAGTATTGCAGGCTGATGATCAACCCCGCGATAAACGAGCTGAAACCCAGCTGGTTATGCACAAACCCCGGCAATACCGCCAGCGGTAAACCCACGGACAGATAGCAGAAGAAGGTGAAGACAATGACGGAGAGAATACGTTTATTTAACTGAGCGTTACTCAGTACGGCAGCGTCAGGCATGAGAGAGTTGGCGTCAAAAAAGTGGGTGAACGAGGAGGTTCACTATACCGATTAGCAGACTAAGGATCGCGGGTTTTTTAGTGATAACGGTCTTCAGCATGGCGTCATGCTCTCAGCTCATTACCTTAACAACCGCAGTTTTCGGTAGCAGCGCGATTTATCGCGCGTCTTACCATAATGCCGTTGCTTCAGGGATGCGCGATAAATCGCGCCGCTACCGAGGCAGTTGATGCGTTAATGGCTTAACCGATCGGCATGCCGCTCAATCGCCGTGGCGATATCAGCGGAAACACGCAGGGTACGGATTTCGCTAAACAGCCCGTCAGCTTCGCCATACGCCTTGCGTAAATAGCCGAGCCACTGCTTGATGCGCGCAACGTGATACATGCCGGTATCGCCCTGCTTCTCCAGCTGCGTGTATTTGAGCAGCAGCTGCACCACATCAGGCCACGCCATCGGCGCTTCATTGTATTTCACAACGCGACTCAGATTCGGCACGTTCAGCGCGCCGCGTCCGATCATCACCGCATCACAGCCGGTAATGCGCAGGCAATCTTGCGCGTCCTGCCAGTTCCAGATTTCGCCGTTGGCGATCACCGGAATGGTCAGACGCTGGCGGATTTCACCAATCGCCTGCCAGTTAATGCTTTCGGCGCGATAGCCCTCTTCTTTGGTGCGGCCATGCACCACCAGTTCGCTGGCACCGGCCTGCTGCACCGCATCGGCGATTTCAAAGCGGCGATCGCCTGAATCCCAGCCCAGGCGCACTTTTACCGTCACCGGCAGATGATCCGGCACCGCGGCACGCATCGCTTTCGCGCCGCGATAAATCAGATCGGGATCTTTCAACAAGGTGGCACCGCCGCCGCTGCCATTGACCAGCTTCGACGGGCAGCCGCAGTTGAGATCAACGCCCCAGGAGCCGAGTTCCACCGCGCGCGCGGCGTTTTCGGCTAACCATTCAGGATGTTGCCCCAGCAGCTGCATGCGCACGCGCGTGCCGGAAGGCGTGCGGCTGTTGTGGTGCAGCTCAGGACATAAACGATAAAAGGATTTTACCGGCAGCAACTGATCGACCACGCGCAAAAACTCGGTAACGCACAGATCGTACTCATTCACTTCCGAGATCAGCTCGCGCACCAGCGAATCAAGCACGCCCTCCATTGGCGCCAGTAAAACCCGCATAACTTTAGATGTTCCCGCTTTTCTTCGGCGCTGAACGACGACGGCCGCTGTTGGCTGCCGGCGCGCCTTGCCCGCCGTTACCGCCTGGACGACGCGCAGCACGCGCTTCGCCCTGTGGACGCGCTTCACCGCTGCCGGAACGTCCGGCGTGCGGGCGTGAAACGTTGCCGCCCTGCCCGCGTCCCTGGCTTTGACCGCGACCTTGACCTTGTCCACGACCCTGCTGCTGACGACCGTTTTGGATCGGCTCCGCTTTGATGCTCGGATCCACTTCAAAACCTGGCAGCTCGATGCGCGGAATTTCACGCTTCAGCAGACGTTCGATATCGCGCAGCAGTTTGTGTTCATCCACACACACCAACGACAGCGCGGCGCCGGTTGCCGCAGCACGCCCGGTACGACCAATGCGGTGCACGTAGTCTTCTGCGACGTTTGGCAGCTCGTAGTTCACGACGTGCGGCAGCTCTTCAATATCAAGGCCACGCGCAGCGATATCGGTTGCCACCAGCACGCGAATGCCGCCGGATTTGAAATCAGCCAATGCACGCGTACGTGCGCCCTGGCTTTTGTTACCGTGGATGGCCGCGGCGGTGATGCCGTCTTTATTCAGCTGCTCCGCCAGATGGTTGGCGCCGTGTTTGGTACGGGTGAACACCAGCACTTGCTGCCAGTTGTCGCGACCAATCATCAGCGACAGCAGTTCCCGCTTGCGCTTCTTATCAACGAAATGCACCTGCTGCGAAACCTGCTCAGACGCGGTGTTGCGGCGCGCCACTTCCACCTGTTCTGGGTTGGTGAGCAGTTTTTCTGCCAGCGTTTTGATTTCATCGGAGAAGGTCGCGGAGAACAGCAGGTTCTGACGCTTGGCGGGCAACCGCGCCAGCACGCGACGGATGTCGTGGATGAAGCCCATATCGAGCATGCGATCCGCTTCATCCAGCACGAGGATTTCTACCTGCGACAAATCCACCGCGTTCTGGTGCGCTAAGTCGAGTAAACGACCCGGCGTGGCGACCAGCACATCAACGCCGCCGCGCAGTTTCATCATCTGCGGGTTGATGCTGACGCCGCCGAATACCACCAGCGAACGGATATTGAGATATTGGCTGTACTCGCGCACGTTCTCACCCACCTGAGCCGCCAGTTCGCGGGTTGGGGTCAGAATCAGTGCACGCACCGGACGGCGACCGCGCGCCGTGCCAGGATTGGCAGAGAGACGCTGCAACAGCGGCAGCGTAAAGCCGGCGGTTTTGCCGGTACCGGTTTGCGCGCTGGCCAACAGGTCACGACCGGCCAGCACCACAGGAATCGCCTGACGCTGAATTGGCGTCGGCTCTTGGTAGCCTTGTTCCGCTACCGCACGCAAAATATCGGCATTTAAGCCGAGAGAGTCAAAAGACATGCAGGTGTATTACTCCGAACCGTCCCGATCGCCGTGGGCGATGTAGTTTTCAGGAGGGATATGACGCCAGCCGCAGCGGCTAACGTGTGAAAAGGGCACAAACTACCATGCGTAAGGGCGCGAGTTTATCAGCTTTCCTTGCAGACTGCGACCAACAAAAAAGGAGCCGCCTGGGCTCCTTCTTTTCTTGCAGCGTGATTAACTGCGTTTCTTCTCGATACGCTGTGCGGGCTCTTTAGCCAACAGCGAAACCAGCGCCGGGCCCACCAACATCACCACGCCCAGGCAACCAATCAGCAAGTTATTGTGGATAACGCGTGAGATCAGGAACAGCGTTAACATCGCTGCACCAAAATAGTAGGTGGTGGTAACTTCTTCCACCGCATCACCGAACCGACGCAAACGGGCACTACGCTGCATGACCAACATGGCGATAAAGACCACCGCATAAGCTGCCACCAGGGTACTGCTCACTTCAACCAGCGCCTGATGTTTCCAGCCCCATACCAACGCCGCAATCACCAACAGGTGGGTAGCGATGTGCATGCAGGTTTGTCCGGTTACAATCTGAACACGATTAGACCATTTCATTCTCTTCTCCTGGCAGGCATAACCAGCCTGCCCAAGTGTATCTGGCTGGTGCCAGACGAACGTCCTCAATGTAAAGCAAATTTCGGATTACGCCCTAAATTTCTGCCCTTTACGCCATCCATTTGTGACAAAGACTACACTTTGTGCTGATGACGACAAAAGGGAGAGCGGCGCAGTATGCCACAAAATACACAGGGATTTTCATTTAAAGTCCTGACGATCAATACCCACAAAGGGTTCACCAGCTTCAATCGTCGCTTTATCCTGCCGGAATTGCGCGATGCCGTTCGCGCCACTTCCGCCGATATTGTGTTCTTGCAAGAGGTGATGGGCACGCACGCCATCCATTCGTTACACATTGATAACTGGCCGGAAACTTCACACTACGAGTTTTTGGCCGATACCATGTGGCACGATTTTGCTTACGGCCGTAACGCCGTTTATCCCGAGGGACATCATGGCAACGCGATCCTGTCGCGCTTTCCGATTATTGAGTATGAAAACCGCGACATCTCCGTCGCCGGCAGCGAAAAACGCGGCATCTTACACTGTCAGCTGCGCCTGCCCGATCGCACGGAGCCGCTGCATGTGTTCTGCGTACACCTTGGATTGAAAGCCAAACATCGCCATGCGCAGATGAAGATGATGTGCGACATCATCGACAAGCTGCCGCCGGATGCGCCGCTGGTGGTGGCCGGTGATTTCAATGATTGGCAAGTGCACGCCAACCCTTTCCTGCATCGCGCGGCAGGTCTGCAAGAGGTGTTCAGCCTGAAAAATGGCCGCCCGGCGCGCACGTTCCCGGCGCGTTTCCCGCTGCTGCGGCTGGATCGCATTTACATCCGCAACGCCAGCGTCAGCCAACCCTGGGCGCTGCCGGTTAAACCCTGGTCACATCTTTCCGATCATGCGCCCCTGGCAGTGGAGATTTTCCTATGAATTTCAGCTGGCGCGATGGTAACCAACTGCGATTGCTGGAGAACGGCGATCAATTTTTCCCGCGCGTTTTTGGCGCAATTCAGCGTGCTGAACGCACGCTGCTGCTGGAAACCTTCATTCTGTTTGAAGATGCGGTCGGCAAAGCTCTGCACGCCGAACTGCTCGGCGCGGCGCAGCGCGGCGTCAAAGTGGAAGTGATGGTGGATGGCTACGGATCGCCGGATTTATCAGAGGATTTCGTGCAAAGCTTGATTGAAGCCGGCGTGCGCTTTGTCTATTACGACCCGCGGCCGCTGGTCATGGGAATGCGCACCAACGTGTTTCGCCGCTTGCACCGCAAAATTGTGGTGGTAGACGACGTGATTGCGTTTGTCGGCGGCATCAACTTTTCTGCCGAGCACAACACCGATTACGGCCCGCAGGCCAAGCAGGATTACGCGGTGGAGGTGAAAGGCCCGATTGTGCAGGACATCGCGCGCTATGTGCAGCACGCCATCGGTAGCCAACAGGTCACGCGCCGCTGGTGGGGCGCAAAATCGCAGCGGATGAGCGTGAACAGTATGCCTGGCGAGGCGCAGGTGCTGTTTGTCTATCGCGATAACGACGCGCATCGTGACGACATTGAGCAGCATTATCTCGACATGCTGCGCAAGGCGAAGCAGGACGTGATCATCGCCAACGCCTACTTTTTCCCGGGCTATCGCCTGCTGCGTGAAATGCGTAGCGCGGCACAGCGCGGCGTGCGGGTGCGGCTGATCGTGCAGGGTGAGCCGGATATGGCGATTGTTAAAGTGGGTGCGGAAATGCTCTACAACTATTTGGTCGATGCCGGTGTGGAAGTGTACGAGTATTGCCGCCGCCCGCTGCACGGCAAAATCGCGGTGCAGGATCAGCAGTGGTCAACGGTGGGTTCCAGCAATCTCGATCCGCTGAGTTTATCCCTCAACCTGGAAGCCAATTTGATGGTGCACGATCGCACCTTCAATCAGACGCTGCGCGACAATCTTGAGCAGCTATTGCAACGCGACTGCGTGCGCGTCAACGAAGACAAGCTGCCGCCGCGCACCTGGTGGCATCTGACGAAAAGCGTGATCGTCTTTCACTTCTTACGTCACTTCCCTGCCATTGCCGGTTGGTTACCGGCGCACACGCCAAAACTGGCGCAAGTGTTTCCGCCGGTACAACCCGAAATGGAAACGCAGGATCGGGTTGAAACCGACAATGAAGGAGCGAAACCCTGATGAGCAAAAAACACTCGCGCTGGCAGCTGGCGAAGAAGATTTTCACCTGGCTCTTTTTTATCGCGGTGATCGTGCTGCTGGTGGTTTACGCGCGTAAGGTCAACTGGCAAGACGTCTACACGGTGGTCGTGGGCTACAACCGCTATGTGGTGCTGACCGCCGCCGCGCTGGTGATCGTCAGTTATCTCACCTACGGCTTATACGACCTGATTGGCCGCGCCTATTGCGGGCATAAGCTGTCGAAACGGCAGGTGATGCTGGTGTCGTTTATTTGCTACGCCTTCAATCTAACGCTTAGCACTTGGGTGGGCGGCGTGGCGATGCGCTATCGACTCTATTCACGGCTGGGGCTGCCCGGCGGCACCATCACGCGCATCTTCTCGCTGAGTATTGCCACCAACTGGCTCGGCTACATTTTGCTGGCGGGCGTGGTGTTCAGCGCGGGCATGGTGCCGATTCCTTCAGGCTGGTTTATTGGCGAAACCACGCTGCGCATGATTGGTGCGGTGCTGCTGGTGATGGTGGCGATCTATTTGTGGGCCTGCGCCTTTGCGAAGAAGCGCCGCTGGACGGTAAAAGGTCAGCATCTGCAACTGCCGTCGCTGCGTATGGCGCTGTTTCAGTTTGCGGTATCCTGCGCCAACTGGATGGTAATGGGCACCATCATCTGGCTGCTGCTGGCGCGGCAGGTGGATTATCCGATTGTGTTAGGCGTGCTGTTGATCAGCAGCATTGCAGGCGTGATCATCCACATCCCGGCGGGCATTGGCGTGCTGGAAGCGGTATTTTTGGCGCTGCTCAGCGGGCAACATGCGTCGCACGGCAGCATTATCGCCGCGCTGTTGGCCTATCGCGTGCTCTATTTCATTTTGCCGCTGCTGGTAGCGCTGGTGCTGTATTTATGGCTGGAGAGTCGCGCGAAACATTTACGGCAGAAGAACGAGCGGGAGATGGAAAAGTCGGTGTCGCGTTGAAAACAGCGGGTTAGCGTTTCAGCTGCGCAGGGACGCGCAGCCGACAAAAGAGTGCGGGTCGTCCTGTCTGACGACCCAGTCTTGATTAACGGCGGTTGCCGAAAATCCGCAGTAGCATCAGGAACAGGTTGATGAAATCGAGATACAGCGTTAACGCGCCCATAATGGAAGCGCGACGGAAGTTCTCTTTGTCATTGACGTTGATATTCTCGCCAATCGCTTTCAGCTTCTGCGTGTCATAAGCGGTCAAACCGACAAACACCAGCACGCCAATATAGGTAATCGCCCACATTAACGCCGGGCTTTTCAGCCAGAAATTCACCAGCGACGCCAGCACAATCCCGATCAACGCCATAAACAGCAAACTGCCAAAACGGCTCAGATCGCGTTTGGTGGTGTAGCCGTAGAAACTCATCGCGCCGAACATCCCGGCTGTGATGAAGAAGGTGCTGGCAATCGAGGCATAGGTATACGCAAGGAAAATACTCGCCATCGTCAACCCGGTCAGCGCCGAGTAGAGCATAAACAGCCCGGTCGCCACCGCGCCGCTCATACGATGCACCAGGCCTGACAGCACAAACACCAGCGCCAGCTGCGCGATGATCAAGCCAAAGAAGGTGATGCGATTAGCAAAAATCAGCTCCATCACCGCTGGCGTGTTCGCCGCGAACCAGGAGACAAACGCGGTGAGCAGCAAGCCGCAGGTCATCCAGCCATACACCTGCGCCATATAAGTTTGCAGCGAGGTTGACGCCTGCTGTACGAGTGAATCATTACGTGGATATCGATCCATGATGTGCCTCCAATGTGTGAGATATGGCAATAAGTGTGGATTCTACACTCGCCTGCGTCAACGGCGCGTCAAACACTGTTGATAACGCCCATTCACGCGCTGTGCAAACCAGGCGGTGGTGAGATTGCGGGTGATTTTCGGGCTTTCAAGTTTAATGCCCGGCAACACTTCGCGCGGCAGACGTTTGCCGGCCATTTTATCGGCCAGAATAAAGGTCTGTTTCCACAGCGTGCTGTTGGCGAAATCGGCGCTGTCGCCCTTCTCCAGATCGCGGCGGATTTCGCGGTTGCTCATGTCCAGCTGTTTACTCAGGCTGCGCACCGCCAGTTCCGTGGAGCTGGCCTGCTCGCTGCCATACAGAATCACATCGCCATCCAACGCTAACTTTATGCCGCTGGCGCGCGACACGGCAGCCTGAAACGCCGCGTTGCGGCTGGCGTACCAGCCGGCGTTGAAATCAGCAAAACGGTACAGCGGCTGGCTGTAATCGGCGGGGTAACCCAGCAAATGCAGCGTGCCAAAATAGATGCCGCCGCGACGGGTAAAGACTTCCCGGCGAATTGAGCCGTCCACCGCATACGGATAACCTTTGGCGTGCGCTTCGGCGAATTCAATGCTGACCTGCATCGGCCCGCCGGTGTGAATCGGGTTAAGGTTGCCAAACAGTTTTTGCCCCATCGGCACCATGTCGATAAAATCATCGAAAATGGCGCTCAGCTCTTTTTCGCTGCTGACTTTGTCCAGCCGTGCGGCGTAGCTCTCGCCGTTGGACGACTTGATCAGCAGCGCGGTGCGCACCAGAAAAGCCGGAACATGCACTTTGGCGGCGCGCCGATCGATTTCACCCCACGCAATTTTGGGCAGGCCGGGAACCGCCGCATCGGCGCTGAAGTTGGACTCTTGATCGGTTACCGCGATGACGGCGCACAGGTTGCTGGCGCTCGGATCGATCTCCTGCACGCGGAAAGCGGCATAGATATCGTCGGCCCATGCGGATTTATGCTGCACGTCGCTGGGCAGCAAACGTTGGATTTGCGCTTTGACATCGGCCGGTTGGCGCACCGGCGCCTGCGGCTCTTTTTTGCTGCTACAGCCGGCCAGCACCAGCGCAGCAAGTAGTGCTGCGCCGTTGATTCGCTTAGTGGTTTTCATCCTGATCCCTGACGCCAATAAAAAAACGTACCTTAACGTTTTCAGCCGCCTGCGGCTATCGGCGCGGGAGGAATTTGCGCACTAGCTCCAGCGCTCGGCGGCCTGATGATCGCTGTCACGCGCATCAACCCAGCGGTCGCCGTTTTCCGTGGCTTCGCGCTTCCAGAACGGTGCGCGGGTTTTCAGGTAATCCATGATGAATTCGGTGGCGGCAAAGGCGCTACCGCGATGCGCGCTGCTGACGCCGACAAACACAATTTCATCGCCGGGGAACAGTTCGCCGACGCGATGGATCACCGTAATCTGCTGCAACGCCCAGCGTTGACGCGCCTCTTCTACAATCGCCGCCAGCGCTTTTTCCGTCATGCCCGGATAGTGTTCCAGCGTCAGCGCGGCTACGCTGTCGCCGAGATTATGATTGCGGACTTTGCCGGTAAAGGTCACCACCGCGCCATCGCTGTCGTGCGCAGAGAGCTGGGCATATTCGTGGCCGACATCAAAGGGGGCTGTACCCACGCGGATGTGCGTGTTCATGTTTAACCTCCGGTCACCGGCGGGAAGAACGCCACTTCATCGCCTGCTCGCAGCGGGTGGCTCATCGGCACCAGCGTTTGATTCACCGCCGCCAGCAATTTGCCCGACTCCAGCGCCAGCGCCCAACGATCGTCTTTGGCGGCCAGGGCGCGACGCAGCGCCGCCACATCCGCAAACGCGTCGCTCATTTCGAGCGCGCTGGTACCGGTGAGTTCGCGTACCTGCGCAAAAAACAGCACCTTAATCATGGCTCACCGCCTTGAAATCGCCGGATTTTCCACCGCTTTTACTCAGTAAACGCAGCTGGTCAATGACGATATCTTTCTGCACCGCTTTGCACATGTCGTAGATGGTCAACGCGGCCACCGAGGCCGCCGTCAGCGCTTCCATCTCTACGCCGGTTTTCCCGCTTAAACGGCACAGCGAGGTCACGCGCACGCGCTGATGTTCAGGCTCGGCCAGCAGCGTGACTTCAACCTTGCTCAGCATCAGCGGGTGACACAACGGGATCAGTTCCCAGGTGCGTTTCGCCGCCTGTATCCCGGCAATGCGCGCGGTGGCAAATACATCGCCTTTGTGATGGCGGCCATCCATGATCATTTGCAGCGTTTCCGCGCTCATCCGCACCAGCGCTTCCGCCTGCGCTTCACGCACGGTTTCGGTTTTGCCGGAAACGTCCACCATGTGGGCTTCGCCAGCAGCATTAATGTGAGTTAAGGACATGCTCATAACTTCTTTAAATGAGAAACAAAATTACATGGCCGCGTGCGCGCATCGAGCTGCTCTGCAATGATGCGTTCCCACGCGCTGCGACAGGCGTTGGTGGATCCCGGCACGGCAACAATCAGCGTTTGATTGGCCAATCCGGCCACGGCGCGTGATTGCAGCGTCGAACTGCCGATCTCCTCGTAGGAGATCATGCGAAACAGCTCGCCAAAGCCGTCGATTTCACGATCGAACAGCGGCAACAGGGCTTCAGGCGTGCTGTTTTTGCTGTTGAAACCGGTGCCGCCGTTGATGATTGCCACTTGCACATCCTCACTGGCGATCCAGCGCGATACCGTAGCGCGGATGCGGTACAGGTTGTCGGGCACCAGGGCGCGATCTACCACGTGATGTCCGGCTTCCGTCAGCGCTTCACGCAGATAATCACCGGACGTGTCGTTGCTGGCATCGCGGCTGTCGGAAACGGTCATTACCGCCACATTAAGGGCGACAAATTCGCCGGAAGGTTTACCCATGACCAAAACTCCTGTGTTAGCCACCAATAAATGAGAGATTTTGCGTGATGCCGGTGTTGCCCTGATGCAGGAAATGCGTCTGCTTTTTCTGCCCAAGGCTGTGCGCAATGCGCGCCTGCAATTCCGCTTGCTGTTCATCGGAGGCCAGCAGATCGCGCAGTGAAATGCCGCTGTCGCCAAACAGGCACAGGTGCAAATTGCCCAAGGCTGAGACGCGCAGACGATTACAGCTGGCGCAGAAATCTTTTTCGTAAGGCATGATCAAGCCCACTTCGCCCTGATAATCAGGATGGCGAAACACCTGCGCGGGGCCATCGCTGCGGCCGCGCGGTTGGCGCTGCCAACCCTGCATAATCAGCTGGTCGCGGATGACTTCACCGGAGATATGCTGGCGGCGAAACAGATCGCTGCCCTCGCCGGTTTCCATTAATTCGATAAAGCGTAGCTGAATCGGGCGGCGGCGAATCCAGTCGAGGAAAGTGCTGAGGCTGCGGCTGTTGAGATCGCGCATCAGCACGCTGTTGACTTTCACCTTCTCAAACCCGGCATCAAACGCGGCATCAATCCCGGCCATCACTTCGGCAAATTTGTCCTGACCGGTAATGGCGTGGAACTGACGCGCATCGAGGCTATCGACGCTGACGTTGATGTTGGTGAGGCCGGCATCACGCCACGCGCGGACGTCACGCGCCATGCGGTAACCATTGGTGGTAACGGCAATTTGGCGAATCGCGGCGTTTTCACGTACGGCGGCGATGATGTCGGTGAAATCGCGGCGCATCGAGGGTTCGCCGCCGGTCAAACGCACTTTTTCCGTGCCTGCGGCCGCAAAGGCACGCGTCACGCGACGGATCTCATCCAGGGAGAGAAAGCTTTTGTTGTGCGCGCCGTTTGGCCGATAGCCATTGGGCAAGCAATAGGTACAACGGAAGTTGCAAACATCCGTGACCGAAAGGCGCAAATAGTAAAAATTGCGCGCATAGGCATCTGAAAATTGTGGCACCTGAACACCTTTCCAAAGTCGGGAGATGCAGTCATTTCTTTCTGCACCCTGGCAGCTCACGGCTGCGGCCTTAATTCCGTATCACAATGACTTAGGAACACAGGCTTGGGAGTTTGTTGTCATGTGGACAACACGGTTAACGTGAATGGTAGCGC
This sequence comes from uncultured Pantoea sp., assembly GCA_966185695.1. Classification (GTDB taxonomy): domain Bacteria; phylum Pseudomonadota; class Gammaproteobacteria; order Enterobacterales; family Enterobacteriaceae; genus Pantoea. The sequence continues at coordinate 153,167 of CBIFUL010000006.1, forward strand.
GATTGGCGGTTAGCATCCATCAGTGATTTTCGCTATATATCTTGATGTATAACGTATTTATCACCGCATTTTCGCGACAGAATACGTTAAAATACACCGCAGATATTGATACACATCAGTTCAACTACGCCTCAATGCGTGGACGTAAAACATAAGGAGCAGCATGAATCGCACCCTGTCAGATTTGGATCGCGTGGTGGCGTTGGGCGGCGGGCACGGCTTGGGCCGGGTGATGTCAGCGCTGGCACCGTTAGGCTCGCGCCTGACCGGCATTGTCACCACCACCGATAATGGCGGATCGACGGGACGTATTCGCCGTTCTGAAGGCGGTATTGCCTGGGGCGACATGCGCAACTGCATCAATCAGCTGATCACCGAACCCAGCGTCGCCTCAAAAATGTTTGAGTATCGCTTCTCGGGTAACGGCGAGTTGGCCGGGCATAATCTCGGCAACCTGATGCTGAAGGCGCTGGATCATCTGAGCGTGCGCCCGCTGGAAGCGATCAACATCATTCGTAATGTGTTGAAGGTAGACGCGTTTCTGATTCCCATGTCAGAACAGCCGGTTGATTTGGTCGCGCAGGATGGCGAAGGCAACATGGTGTACGGCGAAACCGCCATTGATGAAATGACGCTGCCGCCGCAGGAGCTGATGCTGCATCCCAATGTGGTGCCAACGCGTGAAGCGCTTGACGCCGTGGCCGAAGCCGATTTGATTTTGATCGGACCCGGCAGCTTTTACACCAGCCTGATGCCGATTTTGCTGATGGAAGAGATGTCGCGCGCGCTGCGTCGTACGCCAGCAACCATGGTATTTATTGGTAATTTAGGCCGCGAACTTAGCCCGGCGGCGGCCAGTTTAAGCATCGCCGATCAGCTGGCAACCATGGAATGCGCCATCGGCAAGCGGGTGATTGATGCGGTGGTGGTCAGCCCGGTTGCGGATATTCGTGGAGTAGAGGATCGTTTGATTGTGCGCGAGCCGTTGGAAGCCGCTGACATCAAATACCGTCACGACCGCCAGCTGCTGCGCATTGCGCTGGAACACGCTATTCAGGCGTTTTAGCTTGCCTCTTCAGGTGCGCTCGCCTGCGCACCTGACAACCCTCATGCAGGCTTGACGGCTGAAGCAATCGCCAATCACGACGCCGCAATAAACAGTTCGCGCAGCTGATGCAGCTGATCGCGCACGTTGGCCGCCTCTTCGAACTCCAGGTTTTGCGCATGCTGCTGCATCTGCCCTTCCAGCTCGTGAATCTTCTTCTGCATGGCCTGCGGCGTAAGCGCCATGTAATTGGCTTCCGCTTCTGCTGCAGTGCGCGATGCGGTTTTACCTTTGCCGCGCGTTTTCACCACATTTTTGCCCAACTCAAGAATATCGGTGATTTTCTTGTTAAGCCCTTGCGGCACGATGCCGTGATCTTCGTTAAACTTCTGCTGCTTCTCACGACGGCGCTCAGTTTCGCCCATCGCCCGCTCCATGGATGGCGTAATTTTGTCGGCATACAGAATCGCTTTACCGTTAATGTTACGCGCCGCGCGGCCAATGGTCTGAATCAACGAACGCTCCGAGCGCAGGAAGCCCTCTTTATCGGCATCCAGAATCGCCACCAGCGAGACTTCCGGCATGTCTAACCCTTCACGCAGCAGGTTGATGCCGACCAGCACATCGAACTCGCCCAAACGCAGATCGCGAATGATCTCCATGCGTTCCACGGTATCAATGTCTGAGTGCAGATAACGCACCTTCTCGCCGTGCTCAACCAGATATTCGGTGAGATCTTCAGCCATGCGTTTGGTCAGCACCGTTACCAGCACGCGTTCATTGATTTCAACGCGCTTACGAATTTCAGACAGTAAATCATCGACCTGCGTACCGACCGGACGCACTTCCAGCACCGGATCGAGCAGGCCAGTGGGACGCACTAACTGATCGATCACTTCATCGCCGGATTTCTCCAGCTCGTAGTTGCCCGGCGTCGCCGAAACGTAAATGGTTTGCGGCGCGGCGGCTTCAAACTCCTCAAAGCGCATCGGGCGGTTATCCAGCGCCGACGGCAAGCGGAAACCGTACTCCACCAACGTCTCTTTACGCGCGCGGTCGCCGCGATACATGCCGCCAATTTGCGGAATGGTCACGTGCGATTCATCCACCACCAGCAAGCCATCGGCCGGTAAATAGTCGAACAGCGTCGGCGGCGGCTCGCCCGGGCCGCGTCCCGACAGGTAGCGCGAGTAGTTTTCGATGCCCGAGCAGTAACCCAGCTCGTTCATCATCTCCAGATCAAACTGGGTGCGCTGCGAGATGCGCTGCTCTTCCAGCAGCTTATTGTTCTCCAGCAGCACTTTGCGCCGCACCACCAGCTCATCTTTGATCTCATTCATGGCTTGCAGAATGCGCTCGCGCGGCGTGACGTAGTGGGTTTTCGGGTACACGGTGAAACGCGGGATCACTGAATCGACCTGGCCGGTCAGCGGATCAAACAGCGACAAGCGCTCGACTTCTTCATCAAACAACTCAACGCGCAGCGCGATGTCATCTGATTCCGCCGGGAAGATATCAATCACCTCGCCGCGCACGCGGAAGGTGCCACGCTGGAACGCCTGATCGTTGCGGGTATATTGCAGCTCCGCCAAACGGCGCAGAATGCTGCGCTGATCGATAATCATGCCACGCGTCAGGTGCAGCATCATTTTCAGGTAGAGATCGGGATCGCCCAAGCCGTAGATCGCCGACACCGATGCCACCACGATCACGTCGCGACGCTCCAGCAGCGCTTTGGTGGCGGACAAACGCATCTGCTCGATGTGCTCGTTCACCGAGGCGTCCTTCTCAATGAAGGTGTCGGAGCTGGGCACATACGCTTCGGGTTGATAGTAATCGTAATAGGAGACAAAGAATTCTACCGCGTTGTCCGGGAAGAACTCTTTCATTTCGCCATACAGCTGCGCCGCCAGGGTTTTATTGGGTGCGAGCACCATGGTTGGGCGATTGAGGTCGGCGATCACATTGGCGACCGTAAAGGTTTTACCTGAACCGGTTACGCCCAGCAGCGTTTGATGCGCGAGTCCATCTTCTAACCCCTCTTCCAAACGGCGAATCGCCTCAGGCTGGTCACCTGATGGCTTGAAGGCGGAGTTGAGTTTAAAAGCTTTGCTCATGGTTTTGCGGTTCCTGCTGGAGAAGTCGGCTGGCAGGCTGATAATTCTACTCTGCCGTGGCGATTTTGCCAGAAAAAAATACTGGATATATTTACAGATATCTTGCACGATAAGGCTGAAACCTGAGGTAATGCTTAAACGTCATTTAAGCGGCGCAGCCTAAAAGCATGTTGCGCAAGGTTATCCCCAAGCGCTGAACGTTTTTAACATTTGTCAAGCGAGCCCTGGCAAATTACAGCCAGATGACAAGACAGATAATTCGTAGGCTTGCTTTTAAACAACCTGTTGATTTAATTAAATAAGCTAAAAAAGTCCAGTTTCGCAGCAGAATGTGTAAACACCGCGATTTTACTCGCTTGCGCTGGGTTTTCAGTCGCTAATGCACAAGGTTATCCACAGGAATAGTGGATAAGTGAATCCAGCCCGTAGCCCATCGGCTGTGTATAATTTTCCCCGGCGGCTCCTGCTGTACGAAAATATTTTTTTTCGCGTTTATTTTTCCCCCGCTTCGCGTCGTATTAACGTCTCTTTTTGTCCGTGCATCCCGTTTCCAGTTTAGAAAACCTCGTCTTTAAGACCCTTTCAAACTTTAGCCTCTGCTTTACCGAGGATCACATGCACCAGTTACGTTAAGCCATTAGCACCGCGGCAGTGCAGCCGGCTTATCACGGCAGGACATACGCTGAAATCCTGCAACCTTAGCCCCGGCGCTTATCGGTGTTGCGTCTTTAATCACGCCCTCTCCTAACCTGGCCTGGGTATTGCAGGTGTCATGAGTAGAGTGACGAATTTCAGGCTGCTGACGCGGGAAAGGAAAGCGCCTATGACAGCGGCGGTGTTCACCCACCGCGCACGACTGTATGCCAGACGACACAGAGCGTGAGCATTCAGGCTAATTATCTGGAAGGAGAAGTCAGATGCTGAGTTTACGTTCGGTGAATCAATTTTACGGTCAAAACCACATTCTGTGGGATGTGGATCTCGATCTGCCGCCGGGCACCTGCACCGGCGTCCTGGGCAGTCCTGGCATGGGTAAAACCACGTTAGTGAACTGCATAATGGGCCGGTTACCGATCAACAGTGGATCGATGACGTGGCAAGAAGATGGCTCGCCACCCAAAAATTTGCTGCTGCAACCGGCCGAAATGCGCGCCCGCACCGGCATTGGTTATGTGCCGCAGGGACGCCATATTTTCTCGCAGATGAGCGTGGAGGATAACCTGCTGATTGCGCTGATGGCGGCACATGACGATCGCAGCCGTGCCATTCCCGAAATGGTTTTCGACCTGTTTCCGGCGCTATATTCGCTGCGTCATCAGCGAAGTGGCGAATTGCCGATGGATCAGCAGCAGCATCTGGCGCTGGCGCGCGCGCTGGTGCTGCAACCCAAGCTGTTGATTCTCGATGAACCCACCGAGGGCATGTCGCCATGGCTGGAAGAGGAGATGGGCAATTTGATCAGTCGTCTGAATCACGAATACGGTTTGACCATCCTGCTGCTGGAGCAGCATGTCTCCATTATTCGCCGGGTGGCAGATTACTTTTTGCTGTTGCATCGCGGACGTAACGTGGCGCAGGGAAAAATGGCCCAGCTGGACGACGTGACCGTGAGCAAATGGCTTACGGCGACATAGCGCGATTAATCGCGCCGCTACCAGGTCGCCAGGAATGGCGCCCCTTCCCCTCCTTGCAGACAACACCGCATGAAATTTCGCGGCAACGCATTCACAGGCGAGGATTGTGAGCGCCGTCCGCAGCGCCGAGCGCAGAGGACGCGGCCAGGCGTCCTCTGCTCGGACGCCGCACCGGCGAAATGCAACTGCCTACGCCTATGGCGTACGAAAGCAGCACTGTGCAAACCACCGTGTAAACATGCTGGCCTGCGCCAACACCTTCCGCCCTTAAGCGTTGTTGCGTCGCCTACGCGTATTTCACCGTTATTGATGCACTCGCCAGCGCATGAAAATGCACGTTGAATCCCACCATCGCCCCGCTCGCTCCGGCATCAACGTCGATTTTATCGGTATCGAGCGCGTGCACGGTAAAGATATAGCGATGCGATTCACCCTGCGGCGGCGCGGCGCCACCGTAACCGCTTTGACCAAAATCGGTGCGGGTTTGGATGGCGCTCTCCGGTAGCTCGGCCACGCCAGAGCCGGCACCCTGTGATAGCACGGTGACGTCAGCGGGGATGTTCGCCACCACCCAGTGCCACCAGCCCGAACCGGTTGGCGCGTCGGGATCGTAGCAGGTCACGACAAAACTCTTGGTGCCAGCGGGCACCTCGTCCCACGCCAGGTGCGGTGACAGGTTATCACCCTGATAACCCATGCCGTTGAAAACATGGCGTTCCGGCATTTTATCGCCGTCATTAAAGTCCTGACTAAATATGCGCATCGTCTCTCCTGAGGTTAATGGTGCAGTGTTCACCATCATGGTGGAAAATCTGCTGCACTTCCAGCCACCTAGGGCTGGAAGTGTGCCGTTACGTCCAGCGCATCGCGCACCGCCTGCGTGAGCTGCGTCAGTTCCGCAGCAGAAATCAGATAAGGTGGCATCAGGTAAATCAAGCGGCCAAACGGGCGAATCCACACGCCGCGCTCCACGAAGAACTGCTGCAGCGCCGCCATGTTCACCGCCTGATGCGTTTCGATTACGCCAATCGCGCCCAGTACGCGCGCATCGGCCACCGCGCTATGGTTACGCAGCGGCAGCAATTCAGCCCGCAGCTGCTGCTCAATGTTGGCCACCTGCGTCGCCCAATGCCCCTCATTGACGATGGCGAGGCTTTCCGCGGCGACCGCACATGCCAGCGGATTGCCCATAAAGGTCGGGCCGTGCATAAAACAGCCCGCCGCGCTGCGGCTAATGGTGTCGGCGACTTCCCGCGTGGTGAGCGTGGCGGAAAGCGTCATGGTGCCCCCGGTCAGCGCTTTGCCAAGGCACAGAATATCTGGCGTGATGCCCGCATGTTCGCAGGCAAACAGCTTGCCGCTGCGGCCAAATCCGGTGGCGATCTCGTCGGCAATCAGCAGCAAACCGTAGCGATCGCACAGCGCGCGCACCTGCTGTAAATAGCGCGGATGGTAGAAGCGCATGCCACCCGCGCCCTGCACAATCGGCTCCAGAATCACCGCCGCAATCTCACGATGATGGCTTTCTGCCAGCTGCGCAAAATCAGCGAAATCGGCCTCGTGCCATTCGCTATCAAATCCGCACTGCGGCGCGTTGGCAAACAGATGCTGCGGCAAATAGCCGCGCCACAAACTGTGCATCGAGTTTTCCGGGTCGCACACTGACATCGCCGCAAACGTATCGCCGTGATAGCCGCGTTTCAGCGTGAGGAATGTCTGCCGCGTTTGATTGCGTCCCAGCCAGTATTGCAGCGCCATTTTCATCGCGACTTCGACGGCGATCGACCCCGAATCGGCGAGGAACACGCACTCCAGCGCCTCCGGCGTCATGGCAATCAGCTGGCGGCTCACTTCCACCGCCGCCGGATGCGTAATGCCGCCAAACATCACATGCGACATCTGCGCCATTTGCTGCTGGAGCGCATGATTGAGGCGCGGATGGTTGTAGCCGTGAATCGCGGCCCACCACGACGACATGCCATCCACCAGCTCGCGGCCATCGGCCAGCTGCAGCTGGCCGCCGTGCGCCGCAACCACCGGATAACACGGCAGCGGATCGCGCATTGAGGTGTAGGGATGCCAGATATGCTGGCGGTCGAAGTCGAGGTCATCCTGAGTAAACATGCGCATCGTAAACCATTTTACAAAAATTTAGTTTACAAGTATAACCACGTCATTCGTCGGGATGAACCTTTTTTCGGGAGTACGTAATGGCAAACCGCTGGACACTAACCCAGGCACAGGCACTGTTTGAAAAACCTTTTCTTGAGCTGATGTTTGAAGCGCAACAAGTGCATCGTCAGCATTTCGATCCGCGCCAGGTGCAAGTCAGCACCCTGCTGTCGATCAAAACCGGCGCCTGCCCGGAAGATTGCAAATACTGCCCGCAGAGCGCGCGTTACAAAACCGGACTGGAATCGGAGCGGTTAATGGAAGTAGACGCGGTGCTGGAATCGGCGCGCAAAGCCAAAGCCGCCGGATCGAGCCGTTTCTGCATGGGTGCCGCGTGGAAAAACCCGCACGAGCGCGACATGCCCTATTTACAGCAGATGGTGCAGGGCGTGAAGGCGATGGGCATGGAAACCTGCATGACGCTTGGCACGCTGGACGGCAACCAGGCGCAGCGCCTGGCCGAGGCCGGACTGGATTTCTACAATCATAACCTCGATACCTCGCCCGAATTTTACGGCAATATTATTACCACGCGCAGCTATCAGGAGCGTCTGGATACGCTGGATAAAGTGCGCGGCGCGGGCATTAAAGTGTGCTCAGGCGGCATCGTCGGTTTGGGTGAAACCGTAAAAGACCGCGCCGGTTTGCTGGTGCAGCTGGCGAACCTGCCGACGCCACCGGAAAGCGTGCCGATCAACATGCTGGTAAAAGTGAAAGGCACGCCGCTGGCGGACAACGATGACGTTGAGCCATTCGATTTCATCCGCACCATTGCAGTCGCGCGCATCATGATGCCGTCATCGCACGTGCGCCTTTCTGCCGGTCGTGAGCAGATGAGCGAGCAGACCCAGGCGATGTGCTTTATGGCGGGCGCTAACTCAATCTTCTACGGCTGCAAGCTGCTGACCACGCCTAACCCGGAAGAGGACAAAGATCTGATTCTGTTCCGCAAGCTTGGCCTCAATCCTGAGCACACCGCCACGGCAACCGGCGATAACGAGCAGCAGTATCAGCTCAGCGAGCAGTTGCTGCACGCCGATACCGAGCAGTTTTATAACGCGGCCGTGTAAATGAGCTGGTCACAACGGATCGATCAGGCGCTCGCGGCGCGGCGGGCCGCCGCTGGCTGGCGTCAGCGCCGCCGCGTTGAGCACAACAGCGTGCGCGACATCACGCTGGACGGGCAGCGCTATCGCCACTTTTCCAGCAATGATTATCTCGGTTTGAGTCAGCATCCGGCGGTGATCGCTGCATGGCAACAGGGCGCGGCTGAAACCGGCGCGGGCGCCGGCGCGTCCGGCCACGTCACCGGCTACAGCCGCCATCACGCCCAGCTGGAAGAGGAGCTGGCCGACTGGCTGGGTTACTCACGCGCGCTGCTGTTTATCTCGGGATTTGCCGCCAATCAGGCGGTGATTCACCTGCTGGCGGAGAAATCCGACCGCATCCTCGCCGATAAGCTGGCGCACGCTTCGCTGCTGGACGCGGCGCATAACAGCCCCGCGACCTTAAGGCGCTTTGCGCATAATCAACCGCATAGCCTGGAAAAGCTACTGGCAACGCCTGCCGCGGGCAACACACTGGTGGTCACCGAAGGCGTGTTCAGCATGGACGGCGACAGCGCGCCGCTGGCGGCGATTGCCGCGCACACGCAGCGCGCCAGCGGCTGGCTGCTGGTCGACGATGCGCACGGCATTGGCGTGACCGGCGCACAAGGACGCGGCAGCTGCTGGCAGCAGCAGGTGAAGCCGCAGCTGCTGATTGTCACCTTCGGCAAAGGCTTCGGCGTGAGCGGCGCGGCGCTGCTGTGCGATGACGCCACAGCAGATTACGTCGAGCAGTTTTCCCGTCATCTGATCTACTCCACCGCCATGCCGCCCGCGCAGTGTTATGCACTGCGGGCGGCTTTGCAGCAGGTTCAGCAAGGCGATGCGTTGCGTGCGCGACTGCACAGCCACATCGCACGGTTTCGCGCCGGTGCGGCCGATTTGCCGTGGCAGCTGATGCCGTCACACAGCGCGATTCAGCCGCTGATCGTTGGCGAGAACAGCGCGGCGCTGCACCTCTCGCAGCAGTTAGCCGACGCCGGTTGTTGGGTCAGCGCCATCCGCCCGCCAACCGTGCCGCCGGGCACCGCGCGGCTGCGCATCACGCTCACCGCCGCGCATCACACCGCAGATATTGATCGCTTGCTGGAGGCGCTGTATGACGCTGCAGGTTAACAAACAGGCGGTAGCGCAGGCGTTTGGGCGTGCGGCGCAGCACTACGAGCAGCACGCTGAACTACAGCGGTTAAGCGGCGATGCGCTGCTGGCGCGCGCGCCTGGGGGTTTTGGCCCGCATCTGCTGGATGCTGGCTGTGGCACCGGTTGGTACAGCCGCTGCTGGCGCGATCGCGGGCGCAGCGTGACGGCGCTCGATCTGTCGCCAGAGATGCTGGCAACCGCGCGCAGTCAGCAGTCGGCGCAGCAGTATTTGCTGGGTGATATCGACGATCTGCCGCTGGACGATGGCAGCGTGGATGGCGTGTGGAGCAACCTGGCGGTGCAGTGGAGCAGCGATTTGCACACGGCGCTCCAGCAGTTCCTGCGCGTGACGCGCCCCGGCGGTACGGTGCTGTTCTCCACCCTGCTCGACGGCTCGCTGCACGAAGTGCATCACGCCTGGGCGCAGGTGGATGGGCGTGCGCACGCCAACCGTTTTCTCAGCATGGCGCAGTTTCAAGCCGCGACGGCAACGTTGCCGCTGCAGGCCGAGCAGCAGGTTATTACGCTGCATTTTCCCAGCGCGCTGAGCGCGATGCGTTCCCTTAAAGGCATTGGCGCTACGCACCTGCACAGCGGGCGCGGCACCGGCGTCTTGACGCGCCGCCAGCTGGCGCAGCTGGAGCAGCATTGGCCGCAGGATGAGGCCGGTTATCGGCTTAGTTATCACTTGATGTATGGAGTTTTACGCAAATGACACGCTGGTTTATTACCGGAACCGACACCGAAGTGGGCAAAACCGTTGCCAGCGGCGCGCTATTGCAGGCAGCAAGCGCGGCCGGTTTGCGCACCGCCGGATACAAACCGGTGGCTTCCGGCTGCGACATCACGCCAGCGGGTATTCGCAACAGCGATGCGCTGGCGTTGCAGCGCTACAGCAGCCTGCCGTTGCGTTATGAGCAGGTGAATCCGCTGGCGTTTGTTGAGCCGACCTCGCCGCATATCGTCAGCGCCGAGGAGGGGCGACCGATTGAGTTCGCCGCGTTATCCGCCGGCTTACGCGCGCTGGAGCAGCAGGCAGAATGGGTGCTGGTGGAGGGCGCAGGCGGCTGGTTTACGCCCTTGTCCGCGACGCAAACCTATGCCGATTGGGTGGTGGCCGAGCAGCTGCCGGTGATTTTAGTGGTGGGCGTAAAGCTGGGCTGCATCAATCACGCGATGCTGACAGCGGCGGCGGTAAAAGCCAGCGGCCTGCGGCTGGCAGGCTGGATCGCCAACGATATTCAGCCGCCGGGCAAACGGCATCAGGCGTATCTCGCAACGTTGCGCCAGCGCATTGATGCCCCCTTCCTCGGTGAGATTCCGCATTTAAGCAGCGACGCACAGCAGGCGGAATGTGGCAGGTATTTGACGTTGCCAGAGTAACGCTGGAGGATACTGCGCTGGCAACAGCCGCCAGCGCAGTTGATCGATTCAGTGCCGAACGGCGCTTAATCTAATTGATGAATCACTACCCACATTGGGCCTTGTCCTACCGCGTAACGCGCCAGCGGCTGCAACAGGCCGCGCTCTTGAATTTTATACACTTCGATATGGTGGCTTTTCTGCCCTGCCGCCACCAAATATTGCCCGCTGTTATCAACATTAAAACCGCGCGGCTGCGTTTCCGTCGGCTGGAAGCCCTCGATCGCCAGCACCGCGCCATCTTCACTGATGCTGAATACGGTGATGGTGCTGCTGGTGCGGTCGCAGGCGTACAGGAAACGGCCATCCGGCGTGATGTGAATGTCGGCCGCCCAGCGCGTGTCGCTGAAATCTTTTGGCATCATGTCGAGGCTTTGTACCCGCTCAACTTGACCCTGCACATTGTTCAGCGCCCACACGTCCACGGTGCTATCCAGCTCGTTGACCACATAGCCATACGCGCCGTTAGGATGGAACGCCATATGACGCGGGCCGGCACCTTCGACGGTGGTGACCTGCGCCTGCTCGCGCGGTGCCAGGGTGCCGTCGTCGTTCAGCTGGTACAGGCAGATGCGATCCTGCTTCAATGCCGGAACGAACAGCGTGTGGTTATCGAGATCGATGTTCGCCGAGTGACAACCGTCCAGCCCTGTAATCACCTGGCTTGGCGCTTGCGGTACGCCGTCATGGTCAATCGGGCTGATGCTTACGCAGGCATCGTTATAGGAACCGCAGAACAGATATTTGCCCTGACGATCGGTGGAGATGTGCGTTGGGCTGCCCGGCAGCGGCGCTTCACCGGCCAGGCTCAAGCGGCCGTCGGCTGCAATGCGGTACGCCAGCACGCGAAAATTCGGGCGCGCGCCCACGTAGAGGAAATCTTTCTTCGGGCTGACCACCATGGGCTGCACTTGCCCGGCAACATCCGTGACCTGCAGTAACGTCAGTGCGCCATCTCCCTGCATCTGCCATGCGTGAATCTGTTGGCTTTCTGGACTGGCGGTATACACGACTTGTTTCATGCGTTTTCCTTATTCGCTTGCCTGATGAAAGGGATAACTGTAGCGCGTTTCATTTTGTCGCGCTGGATTGATTTGTGCCGTGTTTTTTGTCTCAGGGCCGCTGCCGGGTGTAGACTCAATGCTTTGCCAACTCCCGGACGGACTGTGTAATGAGCTATCGCGTAATCGCCCTCGACCTTGACGGCACCCTGCTAACTGCCACGAAAACCATCCTGCCTGAATCACTTGAAGCCTTAGCCCGCGCGCAGCAGGCGGGCGTAAAAGTGCTGATCGTTACCGGACGCCATCATTGCGCTATTCACCCCTTTTACCAGGCGCTGCAACTCGACACCCCGGCAATCTGCTGTAACGGTACCTATCTGTACGATTATCAGGCGCAGCGCGTGTTAGCCGCCGACCCGCTGGAAGAAAGCCAGGCGGCGCGCGTGATTGAGATGCTGGATCAGGAGAATATCCACGGCTTGCTGTATGTCGATAACGCCATGCTGTATCAGGAAGCCACCGGCCACGTGACGCGCACGCTGAACTGGGCGCAGTCATTGCCGGAAGCGCAGCGTCCGCAGCTGTTGCAGGTGCCCAGCCTGGCGCAGGCGGCGCTGGAAGCCGAGTCCATTTGGAAGTTTGCGCTGTCGCATCCCGATACGCGTGCGTTGCAGCAGTTTGCTGAGCGCACCGAAAGCGAACTCGGTTTAGCCTGTGAATGGTCGTGGCACGATCAGGTGGATATCGCGCAGGCCGGTAACAGCAAAGGTAAGCGTTTGGCGCAATGGGTGGAAAGCCAGGGTTTCAACATGCAGGACGTGCTGGCGTTTGGCGACAACTACAACGACCTCAGTATGCTGGAGCAGGTTGGTCTGGGCGTGGCGATGGGCAATGCCGATGAGGCGATCAAGGCGCGCGCCAAAAAGGTGATTGGCACCAATATGGAGCCGGGAATTGCGGAAGTCATTTACCAGGAAGTTCTTTGACCGTTTAGTCGGTGCTGGCGCCAGAAATGCCCCGCCCGATCGCAAAGGAATACGGCATCCATGCCGATCGGCCTCGCCATCCAGGCTCGGACGCTTTGCTTTTCAGGCGGGGCATTTCTGGCCCTGCTGAGATTGCAGTTGCTGTAGTTCGAGCTGTTACTAGGTAATCGACACGCTCTTAATTTGTGCATACAACCATTGATCGGGGCGAACTCCTAACTCGTCACGCGCCCAGGGGGAAATTCTGGCCCACAATTCGCTGATACCGATGCGCAGTTTCACTTCGACCTGATCGTCAATCTCCAATAACTCCACCACCTGCGCCGGCAGAATATTGCGGATCGAGGTGTTGTGCGGAGGCTGCAACGCCAGCGACACATCCGCTGAGGCTATGCGGATGCGCATCGGCGTTTTCAGCGGCTGATTCACGCGGCTGACCCAAATGTGCTGATCGCCAAGCGACAGCGCGGTCATCGGGTAGTCAGGATGCTGCTCCAGCACCTGCACGCGCAGCACGCTGGTGCGTTCAGCAATCGGTAGCCATGGCCGCATCGCCGCGCTGCTCCACACTTTTTCCAACGCACCAAAGGCTTTAACCTTGCCGCTATCCAGCACCAGCACGTTATCCGCCAGTTGCAGAATCTCATCGAGGCTGTGCGACACATAAAGAAGAGGAATATCGACCTGCTTGGCCAGCTTTTGCAGATAGGGCATCAGCTCACGTTTGCGCGGCAGATCGAGCGATGCCAGCGGTTCATCCATTAGCAGGATGTCCGGCGCGCTCAGTAGGGCGCGACCAATCGCCACGCGCTGTTTCTCGCCGCCTGACAGCGAGGCAGGATAGCGATTGAGCAACGGTTCTAAACCGAGCAGCGCCACCAAGCGGGAGAACTGCGGCTTCATTGAGGCCGCCATGCCATAGTGCAAATTGCCGCGCACGCGATAGTGCGGGAACAGCCGCGCATCCTGGAACACGTAGCCGATGCGGCGCTGTTCCGGCGGCAAATTTACGCTGCGGGCGGCATCAAACAGCACGCGATCGTTGAGCTGAATCTGTCCGCTTTGCGGTTGCGTTAAGCCGCCAATCGCATTGATCAGCGAAGTTTTACCCGCGCCCGACACGCCAAAAATCGCGGTAATGCCGCTGCCGGGAATGTTAACGTCAACGTCAAGCAGGTGATCGCCCAGCTGCTGAGAAATATGTAATTTCAGCATCCGTTCGCCGCTCCCAGACGTTTACGTCCCCAACGTGTCAGCATTTCCGACGCCACCAGCGACAGCAGCGCCAGCACAATGGCCACCGCGCACAGCCGCGCGGCGGTGCCTTCCGCACCTGGCGTTTCAATCAAGGTATACATCGCTGACGGAATGGTGCGCGTTTCACCGGGAATGTTAGAAACAAAGGTGATGGTGGCGCCAAACTCGCCCAGCGAGCGGGCAAACGCCAGCACGGTGCCGACAATGATTCCCGGCAGCGTCAGAGGAAGCGTAATGGTGAAAAACACGCGCCAGCGGCCTGCGCCCAGCGTGCGTGCAGCCTGCTCCAGTTTGGTATCCACCGCCTCCAGCGCCAGGCGAATCGCGCGCACCATCAGCGGAAACGCCATCACCGCCGAGGCCAGCACTGCACCGCGCCAGCTAAAGGCAAAGGTGAAGCCAAACCAATCGTAGAGCCAGGAACCGATAAAGCCGCGCCGCCCCAACGCAATCAGCAGTAGATAGCCTACCACCACCGGTGGCAGCACCAAAGGCAGATGAATCACGCTATCAAGCAGGGTTTTGCCGGGAAACCGGCAGCGCGCCAGAATCCAGGCCATCATGATGCCAAACGGCAAGCTGCACACCACAGCCACACTTGAAACTTTCAGGCTAAGAAACACGGCCTGCCATTCGGGATCGCTCAATATCATCTCTTCGGCGTAAATCCATACTGTTTAAACACAGCAGCGGCATCCGGCCCCTGCAAATAGGTGTAGAAGGCGTCAACCGCTGCATTTTGATGTTCTTTGACCACCGCCATAGGATATTCCACCGGCTTGTGGCTGTTTTCCGGGAAGCGTCCAACCACGTGAACTTTGTGGCTGGCAACCGCATCGGAACCGTAGACGATGCCGTACGGCGATTCGTTACGTTCAACCAACGCCAGCGCGGCACGCACGTTGTTGGCAGGCGCTAACATCGGCGCTACGCTGTCCCACGCGCCCAGTTTTTGCAGCGCTTCTTTGGCATAAATGCCCGCAGGTACATGGTCGGGATCGCCCACCGCCAGACGTTCGCCTTTCAGCAGCCCTTTCCAGTCGGTATTGGCCGCGATGGTCACCGCTTTTTCACCGGCGCTGTTCGGCGCAATCAGCACCAAGTCGTTGCCCAACAGCGTGTAGCGCGTGCTGTCGATAACGCTTTTTTTCGCCACCACATCATCCATCCACTGCTGGTCAGCAGAGATGAACAGATCGGCAGGCGCGCCTTGGTTAATCTGGCGCGCCAGTGTAGAAGAAGAGGCAAAGGAAGACACCACTTCAACACCGGTTTTCTTGTGATACTGGGCACTAATCTCTTGCAGCGCGTTGGTCAGCGAGGCCGCCGCGAACACGGTAATTTTCTCTGCGGCCACCGCGTGACCGGCAAAAGAGAGTGTTATTACGGATGCAGCAACCCAACGATAAGTATGTTTCAACATGTACAGCTCCTCTACGTTATATATTTGATAATACAACGAGAGTATGAAAACTGTCATGAGGTATATCGGCAGGAGATTGGGGAAGTTAAGAGCAGAGAGAAGAGATAACTAAAAACGCCCGCGGAGCGCGGGCGTTGCCATCAATGTTGTGAGCTGTTGGCACGACGATCGTCGCGGCGGCCAAATTTAGAGATGACGTTGAACACTTCACCTAAGCCGTAAATCAATCCGAGCATCACAGCCATGACAATCGGCACCATGATGATCGCCACCGCCAGGCTTTTTAACAGTTCCAGCATGGAAACCTCACGCAGAAAATAAAAAAGTGATTGTAACGGTTGGGGAAAAAAACGCACTGCCCTTTTCGTGCTTTACCTCCCCTAAATAACTCAAGCGGTAGAGAGGCGGCAAACGCGTTCCTCCCGATGAGCTTACACAGGTAAGTGATTCGGGTGAATGAGAGCAGCCAACGCACTTACAGCTTGAAGTATGACGAGGATACTTTTGGCCTTACACTGAAGCCTCAACTTAAGGAGCTGACATGCAGGCAGAACTTTCTCTCCATATTCGACTTCAGCAGAAGCTGTTTGCCGATCCGCGCCGTATCGAACTCTTAAAACGCGTTAAAGAAACCGGCTCGATCAGCCAGGGCGCGAAGTTGGCGGGCATCAGCTACAAAAGCGCCTGGGATGCCGTCAACGAAATGAATCAGATGGCCGATCAAACTTTAGTGGATCGCGCGACCGGCGGTAAAGGCGGCGGCGGCGCGCAGTTAACCCCTTACGGCGAGCGCTTGATTCAGCTGTTTCAGCTGATGGAGCAAATTCAGCAGAAAGCCTTTGATGCGCTGCAAAGCGACAGCTTGCCGCTGGACAGCCTGCTGGCCGCCATTGCCCGCTTTTCGCTGCAAACCAGCGCGCGCAATCAGTTGTTCGGCACCGTGAGCACACGCGATCATCAACACGTGCAGCAACACATTGCGGTGCTGCTGGCGGATGGTGCAACGCGTTTGCAGGTGGCGATTACCGAACGCAGCGCCGATCGCCTGCAACTCGACAGCGGTAAAGAAGTGCTGGTGCTGATTAAAGCGCCGTGGATTCAGGTCAGTCGCGACGCGGGGCAAGGCGATAATCAGCTTGAGGCGGCGATCAGCGCTATTGAGCCCGGCCAGCAGGTCAGTGAAGTGTTGCTGGCGCTGCCAGGCGGCGAAACGCTGTGCGCCACGCTAAATAACCTTGAGGTGCAGCAGCAGAATTTGCAGGTGGGCGATCGCGTTATCGCCAGCTTCAACGCGGAACATGCCATCATCGCCACGCTGGTGTGAATCGCAGCCATGATTTGACTTCACTGGCGTCGCTGGCTAAAACTAGCTGACACGATGCATAAAACGGAATGAATCATGGCTTCATTGCAAATTTCGCAAGGCATATTTCACCTTAGCGACACGCGAGCACTGTCACTTAACGATTTAACAATTAACCGCGGCGAAAGCTGGGCCTTTGTCGGCGCGAACGGCAGCGGCAAATCGGCGCTGGCGCGTGCGCTCGCAGGCGAGCTGCGCCCGGGTAAAGGCCAGGTCAACAGCAATTTTCAGCGCCGCACGCGTTTGTCGCTGGAGCAGCTGCAAAAGCTGGTGAGCGACGAATGGGAGCGCAACAACACCGATCTGCTGAGCGAAGGCGAGGACGATACGGGCCGCACCGCAGCGCAAATCATCCAGGATGCGGTAGTAGACGAGGCGCGCTGCCGTGCGCTGGCACAGCAGTTCGGCATAACCTATCTGCTCGATCGCCGCTTCAAGTACCTTTCCACGGGCGAAACGCGCAAAACCTTGTTGTGCCAGGCGCTGATGGCGCAGCCGGATCTGCTGATTCTCGATGAACCTTTTGATGGCTTAGATGTGGCCTCGCGCGCCAGCCTGGCGGAAACGCTGCATAGCCTGCATCAAAACGGATACAGCGTGGTGTTGGTGCTCAATCGCTTTGACGATATTCCCGATTTCGTGCAGCAGGTTGGCGTGCTGGCCGAATGCACGCTGACGCACGTCGGCGAGCGCCGTGCGATTCTCGCCGAAGCGCTGGTGGCGCAGCTGGCGCACAGTGAAAAACTCGATGGCATGGCGCTGCCGGAAGCCGATCGCCCCGATCAATTGCCACAGCTGGCAGAAGATGCGCCGCGCGTGCTGCTGCGTAACGGCGTGGTGTCGTACAACGATAAGGCGATCATTGACGGGCTGGATTGGCAGGTGAATCCTGGCGAGCATTGGCAGATTATCGGCCCCAACGGCGCGGGTAAATCTACGCTGCTGAGCCTGGTCACTGGCGATCATCCACAAGGTTACAGCAACGACCTGACGCTGTTTGGTATTCGTCGCGGCAGCGGCGAAACCATCTGGGATATCAAGCAGCACATTGGTTACGTCAGCAGCAGTTTGCACCTTGATTACCGCGTCAGCTGCAACGTGCGCACCGTAGTGTTATCCGGCTTCTTTGATTCGATTGGCTTGTATCAGCCGGTTTCCGAGCGGCAAAAAGCGCTGGCGCGGCAATGGTTGGCGCTGCTCGGCATGGATAACTCGCTGGCCGATGCGCCGTTCCACAGTTTGTCATGGGGCCAGCAGCGTTTGGTGCTGATTGCGCGCGCGCTGGTGAAACATCCCACCTTGCTGATCCTCGACGAACCGCTGCAAGGGTTAGATCCGATCAACCGCCAGCTGGTACGCCGCTTTGTTGATGTGTTAATTGGTGAAGGCCGCACGCAGCTGCTTTTTGTGTCGCATCACGCCGAAGACGCCCCCAAATGCATCACCCACCGTTTACGTTTTGTCGCACAGGACGCAGGATACGGTTTTGTGCAGGAAAGTTTGCGCTAATCCCCTCTGCTTGGGGCAACACGCCCCAACGGACATGGCGCAATACATTGCGCCGCTAGCGAGTATGCAAATCCAGAAGCAGTTCATTCGCAATCCGCGCAATATGCGAGCGGCGCGATTCATCGCGCACGCAGCGCGCCCTAATGTAACCGCTACCATTATGCTGCCTGGTTAATGCGCAATTAACGCCAACAACCCCACAAAATGAGAATCGTCACCTTGTGTAAACGATACCATTTATCCAGACTGGATCACGCTTTCTGGCGGGCCACTGTGCTACTTTGATCAAAATCATTTTATTTATTTGCTGTTTACCAGGACTCATCATGGAAAAATTTAATCCGGTCGATCATCCGCATCGCCGCTATAACCCATTGATCGATCAATGGGTGCTGGTTTCTCCCCATCGCGCGAAGCGTCCATGGCAAGGCGCGCAGGAAACCCCGGCGCTGGAACAACTGCCCGCGCACGATCCCGACTGCTTCTTATGTGCTGGCAACACGCGCGTTACCGGCGACAAAAACCCCGATTATCAAAGCACTTACGTATTTACTAACGACTTTGCCGCGCTGATGACCGATACGCCCGACGCGCCCACCAGCGACGATCTGCTGATGCGCTGCGAAAGCGCGCGCGGCACCAGCCGCGTCATCTGCTTTTCGCCGGATCACAGCAAAACGCTGCCGGAGATCTCCCTCAACGGCTTAGAGGCGATCGTGCGCACCTGGCAAGAGCAAACCGCCGATCTCGGCCAGCATTATCCCTGGGTGCAGGTGTTCGAAAACAAAGGTGCAGCGATGGGCTGCTCCAATCCGCATCCGCACGGGCAGATTTGGGCCAACAGTTTCTTGCCAAATGAAGCGCAAAAAGAAGATCACAACCAGCGCCGCTATTTCGATGAGAAAGGCTCACCGCTGCTGGTGGACTACGCGGCGCGCGAGCTGCACGATGGCAGCCGCACCGTTGTAGAAACCGAGCATTGGCTGGCCGTGGTGCCATGGTGGGCAGCGTGGCCGTTTGAAACCCTGCTGCTGCCGAAGGCGCATATTAAACGCATCACCGATCTCAGCACCGCACAGCGTAGCGATTTGGCGCTAGCGCTCAAGCAGCTGACCAGCCGCTACGACAACCTGTTTCAGTGTTCATTCCCCTATTCAATGGGCTGGCACGGCGCGCCGTTTAACGGCGAAGCCAACGATCACTGGCAGCTGCACGCGCACTTCTATCCGCCGTTGCTGCGTTCAGCCACGGTACGCAAATTTATGGTTGGCTACGAAATGCTGGCCGAAACCCAACGTGATTTAACGGCGGAACAGGCAGCAGAACGTCTGCGTTCTGTCAGCGATATCCATTTCCGCGAGGCGCAATAAATGTCATTAAAATCCCTTACTCAACAGGTTTTCGCAGAGACCTTTGGCTATCAGCCCACGCACAACATTCAGGCGCCGGGCCGCGTCAATTTGATTGGCGAACACACGGATTACAACGATGGTTTCGTGCTGCCCTGCGCCATCGATTACCAAACGGCGATTGCCTGCGCTAGGCGTGACGACCGCCAGGTACGCGTAATCGCGGTGGAT
Organism: uncultured Pantoea sp.; assembly: GCA_966185695.1. Taxonomy (GTDB): domain Bacteria; phylum Pseudomonadota; class Gammaproteobacteria; order Enterobacterales; family Enterobacteriaceae; genus Pantoea. Next base: position 172,925 of record CBIFUL010000006.1, read on the forward strand.
TACGACAATCAGCAAGACACTTTCTCGCTGGATGCGCCGATTGAGCCGCTGCAAGAACCGATGTGGGCTAACTATGTGCGCGGCGTGGTAAAGCATTTGCAGAAGCGCGATGCCAGTTTTGGCGGCGTGGATATGGTGATCAGCGGCAATGTGCCACAAGGCGCGGGCTTGAGTTCCTCGGCGTCGCTGGAAGTGGCGGTTGGCACGGTGTTCCAGCAGCTCTATCAGCTGCAACTTGATGGCGCAGCGATTGCGGTTAACGGTCAGGAAGCGGAAAACCAGTTCGTTGGCTGCAACTGCGGCATCATGGATCAGCTGATCTCTGCCCTGGGTCAACCCGATCACGCCATGCTGCTGGATTGCCGCACGCTTGGCACGCGCGCGGTTTCCCTGCCGGAAAACGTCGCGGTGGTGATCATCAACTCTAACTTCCGTCGGAGCCTGGTCGGCAGCGAATACAACACCCGTCGCGAACAGTGCGAAACCGGCGCGCGCTTCTTCAATAAGCCGGCGCTGCGCGACGTGACGTTGGAGGCGTTCGAAGCGGTGGAAGATCAGCTGGATGCGCTGGTGGCAAAACGTGTACGTCACGTCATTACCGAGAACGCGCGTACGTTAGAAGCTGCCGATGCGCTGAGCGCGGGCGACCTGACGCGCATGGGCGAATTGATGGCAGAATCGCACGCTTCCATGCGGGATGACTTTGAAATCACCGTGCCGCAGATCGATCAGCTGGTGGCGATTGTCAAAGCACAGCTCGGCACGCGTGGCGGCGCGCGTATGACCGGCGGCGGTTTTGGCGGCTGCATTGTGGCGCTGATGCCAACCGAGCTGGTTGAAGAAGTGAAGGCGGCAGTTGCCGAGAAATATGAAGCGCAAACCGGCATCAAAGAAACCTTCTACGTATGCAAAGCTTCAGCGGGAGCAGGCGTATGGTAAGTGACGTGAATTCTCATGCGCCAGACGGCCAGCCGTGGCGCATTACCGTGCTGCGCAATGCGCAGGGCATGGTGGTGACCTTTATGGATTGGGGCGCGACCTGGCTATCGGCGCGCGTGCCAATGCAAAACGGCAGCGTGCGTGAAGCGCTACTCGGCTGCGCCACGCCGTCCGATTATCTGCATCAGGACGCCTACCTCGGCGCCACCGTGGGCCGCTACGCCAATCGCATTGCCGCGGCAGAACTCAAGCCGCTTAACCTGTTACTGGCGGCGAATCAGGGCGCGCATCAGCTGCACGGCGGACCGGAAGGCTTCGACAAACGCCGCTGGCAAATTGTTAGCCAGAGCGCAAACGAAGTGCGCTATCGTCTCGATTCGCCAGATGGCGATCAGGGTTTTCCAGGCAATTTGCTGGCTGAAGTGGTTTACACGCTCGACGACGATAATAGCTTGTCAATCCGCTACAGCGCGCAAACCGATAAAGCGTGCCCGGTCAACCTGACCAATCATGCCTACTTTAATCTTGATGCAAATCATGGTGATGCTCGCCAGCATCGCTTACAACTGCACGCCGATCGCTACCTGCCGGTCGATAGCGAAGGCATTCCTAACGCACCGTTGAAATCGGTTGAGGGCAACAGTTTTGATTTCCGCCAACCGAAACGCATCGCGGATGAGTTTCTTAGCGATGACGATCAAAAAGCGGTGAAAGGCTATGACCACGCCTTCTTGCTGCATAGCGCGGGCGACAGCAGCCAACCGGCGGCGCAGTTGTGGTCAGCGGACGGCAAGCTGGAGCTGAGCGTCTTTACCACCGCGCCCGCGTTGCAGTTCTATTCCGGCAACTACCTGGCTGGAACCCGCGCTCGCGAGCAGGACAGCTATACTGCTTTCCAGGGCATTGCGCTGGAGAGCGAATATTTACCGGATTCGCCGAACCACAGCGATTGGCCGCAGCCGGATTGCTGGCTGCAACCCGGCGACACCTGGCAGTCGCAGACGCGTTATCGCTTCACGTCGCGCTAAGTCGTTGGATTAAAAAACGCGCACAGCGCTGCCGACAGGCTTACGCCGTGCGCCGTTTTCCGCTATGGTATGGCGCAATCAGTGAGCCGCGTGTTCAGGCGGCCGCAGCCGGTTTCAATACTAATCGTAAATCGAGCATTAAGGAGTAAAGCTATGGCCGTAACTAAGCTGGTACTGGTGCGACACGGCGAAAGCCAGTGGAACCAGGAAAACCGCTTCACCGGATGGTACGACGTGGACCTGTCTGAAAAAGGTCGCACCGAAGCCAAAGCAGCCGGTCAGCTGCTGAAGAAAGAAGGTTTCGTGTTTGATTTCGCTTACACCTCCGTGCTGAAACGTGCGATTCACACCCTGTGGAACGTGCTGGACGAGCTGGATCAGGCTTGGCTGCCGGTTGAAAAAACCTGGCGTCTGAACGAGCGTCACTACGGTGCGCTGCAGGGTTTGGATAAAGCTGAAACCGCAGCGAAATACGGCGACGATCAGGTAAAACAGTGGCGTCGTGGCTTTGCCATCACCCCACCAGAACTGGATCGCGCTGATGAGCGTTTCCCAGGCCACGATCCGCGTTACAAATCACTGACCGATTCACAGCTGCCTACCACCGAAAGCCTGGCGCTGACCATCGATCGCGTGATTCCTTACTGGAATGAAAGCATTCTGCCGCGCATTAAAAGCGGTGAGAAAGTGATCGTTGCTGCTCACGGCAACTCGCTGCGCGCGCTGGTTAAATATCTCGACAACCTGAGCGAAGATGAGATCCTCGAACTGAACATTCCAACTGGCGTGCCGTTGGTGTATGAGTTCGACGAGAACTTCAAGCCGTTGAAACGTTACTATCTGGGTGATGCTGACGAGATTGCGGCGAAAGCCGCAGCCGTAGCAAACCAAGGTAAAGCCAAGTAAGCCTCAGCTGAAAAGCAAAAAGGCCAGACGCGAGTCTGGCCTTTTTTATGCGTGGCTGTTGCTTAAGCGGAGGTGCTTAGCCGCGACGTTGCTTCACAGCCTGCGCCAATTCACGCAGCGCTTTTTCGGTGTCTTCCCAGCCGATGCACGCATCCGTTACGCTCTGGCCGTATACCATTGGTTTGCCGCTGTCGAGGCTCTGGTTACCCTCCACCAAATGGCTTTCAATCATTACGCCGGTGATCGCCTGCTCGCCGCCAGCAATTTGCTGCGCCACGTCGCTGGCAACCACCATCTGACGCTGGAACTGCTTGCTGCTGTTCGCGTGGCTGAAGTCGATCATCACCTGCGGACGTAGGCCGGCTTTCTCCAGACCGCTTTTTACTGCCGCCACATGTTCCGCGCTGTAATTGGGCTCTTTACCGCCGCGCAGAATGATATGGCAATCTTCGTTACCGCTGGTTTCAACAATCGCCGAGTGACCATATTTGGTGACTGACAGGAAGCAGTGCGGCGCGCTGGCCGCACCAATTGCGTCAATCGCCACTTTGATGGTGCCGTCGGTGCCGTTTTTAAAGCCAACCGGACAGGAGAGACCAGAGGAAAGCTCGCGGTGCACCTGAGATTCGGTGGTACGCGCGCCAATAGCGCCCCAGCTCATTAAATCAGCCATGTATTGTGGCGTGATCATGTCGAGGAATTCGCCTGCGGCGGGTAAACCGGTATCGTTGATATCCACCAGCAGCTTACGCGCCAGGCGCAGGCCGTCGTTGATTTGGAAGCTGCCGTCCATGTAAGGATCGTTGATCAGCCCTTTCCACCCCACGGTGGTACGCGGCTTTTCAAAATATACGCGCATTACCACTTCCAAATCGCCTTTCAGCTCATCACGCAGCGTCAGCAAACGCGTAGCGTACTCTTTGGCGGCGTCGGTATCGTGGATCGAGCAAGGGCCGATTACCACCAGCAGACGATCATCTTCACCGTGCAGAATGCGGTGAATCGCCTGGCGTGATTGCGCAACAGTGGCGGCGGCGTTATCGGTAGCGGGGAATTTCTCTAGCAATGCAACAGGAGGAAGTAACTCTTTGATCTCTCTGATGCGTAAATCGTCGTTCTGGTAATCCATTCGTCATTCCATCTAAATTTCTGGCCTGGCGTGCGCCGGGCGCAACCCGACCAATGTAGCCCTTCGCGCCATCAGTGTAAATTCCGCATACGGGTTAAAATGAGGGTGTCAAAGTTGCATTTATTAAGTCAGCGACTAAGCTTTTTAATGGTAAGCACTAAGGAATGCCCTGCTTACCTTATTTAATTTTAAAGCGAAGCGCATAATGTGGAGTTTAATTCCAACCAGGCGCGCTTTCTCGTCATTCAGCACGTATGGTGTTTGACGGCAACTATCCATTAATTACCGGAGCATAATGATGAATAAGTTTGCAATGATCCTTCTGACGACAGCGATGACCTTGGGTAGCGGTGCCGTAATGGCAGCAGATAACAACAACGGCGAAGCCAACGCGTCCGCTGAAGCCGGCGCGGCAGCAGGCGGTGCAAAACAAAATCTGCCACCAAACAATGTTGATAACAGCAAAATTAATACCGGCAGCACCAACACCAACAGCGCAGCAACGTCTGGCACCGACTCCAGCAATATGTCTGCCGAACAGATTCACAAAAACTCGATGTGTAAAGACGGCAAATGCCCCGATATGAATAAGAAAGTCGACACGAAAGAGGGTGGCGGCGACGTTAAACATAAAACTGACGGCACCACGCAGTAACGCTCGATTAAACACGTTAAAAGGGAGGGCTTCGGCTCTCCCTTTTATTTTTCCGCCCGCCCTTTTCCGCTATGCTAAAGCAATGAAATCCACAGGAACTGTGTCATGGCTTCATTGCTGCTGATTGATGATCATCCCTTAGTGGAAGTCGCACTGGAAGCGGCTTGTACTCAATCTCCCATTCCTCTTCACCTGTTTGCCGCTGGCGATGAAATGCAGGCGCGCCAGCTGTTGCAGCAACATCAATTCGATTTGGTAATACTGGATATTGGTTTGCCGGACTGTGACGGGCTGGAATTGCTGCGCCGCTTGCGCGTGCATTACGCTTATCCGGTACTGATTTATACCGCTCAGCACAATCGTCATACCCTTCTGAGCGCCGTTTCGCTGGGCGCATCGGGCTATGTCGTAAAAAGTCAAAGCATGGCGCAGTTGCTGAGCGCGATTCTGGCAATTCTCGGCGGTCAGCAAGCCTTTCCTCCGCTGCCTGCGCGCATTGAATTGCCGCTAACAGAGAAAGAGCAGCAGATTGTTGCACTGTTGGTTCGCGGCTTATCTAACTTGCAGATTGGCGAACAGCTGCACATCAGCAACAAAACCGTCAGCACCCACAAGAAAAACATCCTTGAAAAGACCGGCGTGCAGTCGGTGGTAGAGCTGGCCGAGCTGTGGAAAGCGCAGCAGTGAAGCGTCTGCTGTTGCTAAGCGCCCTGCTGTTTAGCCTGGTTGCACATGCCGACTTACAACCCGCCAGCAGCGTGATGTTGCCCGCGATGATGCCTGCGCCACACGCCGAACCCTGGCAAGCGCCCACCTTGCGCGTTGCGGTGCCCGCGCAAAACAGCGCGCCGTGGGCGATGCGTATCGGCGACCGAATCTGGGGCATAGATGCCGATTATCTCAGTGCGCTAAGCCAACTCACCGGCACGCATTTCACGCTGCACAGTTATGCCGATCGCGCCCAGCAGCTCGCGGCGCTGCAACGTGGCGATGTCGACATGGTATTAAGCAGCGAACACCTGCGGTTACCGTCCGATATGTTGCGCAGCGACAGGTGGTACAGCAGCCCGATTCGCATCTATCGCAACCGTGAGAATCAGCGCGCGGTGATGTTCAACAGTGATAGCGCGCAACTCACCATCGCGGAGACCACGCTGGCGCAGCTGCCCGCCGACTTCGTACGCAAGCACCGTTGGCATAGCTTGCCGGGCGATTTACAGGCGCTGTATGCGCTGCTCAATCAGCAAAGCGATTATCTGGTGGCAGACGAAGCCAGCGCCGGTTTTCTGCTGGGGCAGCTCCAGCAGGGTCAGATCTATCAAATCACCGCCGATCCCGGTGCGGGCGAGATCGCGCTACACGCGATCGCGCGCGATGCGAGCCTGATCCAGTGGATCAACAGCCAGTTACGCTTGCTGCCCGCCGAATTCAGCAATCGCGTGCAGCAGCGCTGGAGCCCGCCGCTGCTGCGCTATCAGGACACGCAAACCCTGATGTTAACCGCCAGCGAACAGCAGTGGCTGGCGCAGCATCCTGAGATTCCTTACGCGGTGGAAATGGATAACGCGCCGTGGAGCTACCGCGATAACCACGGCAACGCGCGTGGGTTTGGCATCGATCTGCTTAACGCGCTGAGTCAAAGCACCGGCCTGCGCTTTACGCCGCGCTGGGTAAGCAATCCGCAGCAGGCCGCGAGTTTATTACAGCAGCAGCAGGTGATGGTGAACCTGATGCAACCGCTGTACGACGACGATAGCCACAATACTTTGCCGGTATGGCGCGCGATTTGGGGCATTTATACCTTAGCGGATCATCAGGCGATGAGTTGGGAATCCCTGCAGGGTCAGCGTGTTGGCGTGCTGCGTGAAGATTTAGCGCCGCGTTTGCTGCCGGAAAGCGTCACGCCGCAGGAGTTCGACGATCGCGCTCAGCTGTGGGCAGCGTTGAACAACGGGCAGATTGATGCGCTGGCGGATAACGTGCTGTCGGCGCGATGGCGCATGGCAAGCCACGCAGATAATCGTGTACATCTGGCGTTTGCCGCCAGCGACATTGCCTGGCCGCTGGCACCCCAGGTTAGCCTGGCGCAGCCGCAGCTGCGGGCGCTGCTCGATCACGCTTTGCAGCAAATCCCTCCGGATACGCTTAATCAGATGCGCGTAAGTTGGTCGCAGCCGCCGCAGCCCGGGATGAACATGTCGATGCGCAATGTGCCGCTGCTGATCTTAATCGCCGCTGGCATCACGATATTGCTGCTGCTGGTTTTGCTGCTGCGACGCTATCTGCAACAGCGCCGCGAGCGTTTGCAGCGCGAGCAGGCAGAACGTGCTAACGCCGCCAAAAGCCAATTTCTGGCTACCGCCAGCCACGAGCTGCGCACGCCCATGCAGGCCATCCTCGGCTTGCTGGAGCTGGAACAGCAGCAGAATCCGGGTGAACGCCTGGCGCTGATGCACAGCAGCGCGCGTTCGCTGATGGCGCTGCTCAACGATCTGCAAGATCATGCCCGCATTGAAAACCACAGCTTCCGCCTCGCCCCCCATCCGCTTAATTTGACGCTCTGGTTGCAGCAACAGCAGCAGTTCTATCACCCGCTGATGCGCGAAGCAGGGCCGAAATTGAGGGTTGAGGCGTTGACGCCGCTGCCTGCCACGGTGCTGCTGGATGGCGATCGCCTGCAACAAGTGGTAAATAACCTGGTGGCAAACGCGCTGAAATTTACCCGTAAAGGCGAGGTTCGATTGTCGCTGGCCGTTGACGATCATATCGATTTAGTGGTTAGCGACAGCGGCAGCGGCATTCCCCTGAGCGAGCAGGCGCAGCTGTTTGAACCCTGGTATCAAGCCCCCTCTGGCAAAAGCCACGCGGTGCAAGGCAGCGGCTTGGGGTTATTTATTTGCCGTGAAATCGTGCAGCGCATGGGGGGCACACTGACGTTGACCTCCGCGCCGGGTAGCGGCACCACCGTGCGCGTGCAGCTGCCGCTGACGCTGTGCGAAAACGCCAGCGCTGACCATGTTGAAGCGTGGCCGCATTATCCGCAGCTGCGGGTGGCGATTGTGGACGACCATCCCACCAATTTGTTGGTGATGCAGCAGCAGCTGGCGAATTTTGGCATTCGCGCTGACGTCTTCGAACACGGTCGCGCGCTGCTGCACGCCGATGCACTTCAGCCGTTTGATGTGCTGTTTATCGATCAGATGATGCCGCGCCCGGATGGTTTAACGCTGCTGCGCATTCTGCGTCGCCGCCAGCGTCAACGCGGCACGGCAGCGCTGCGCGTGCTGTGCTCTGCTGATGTGCAGCTTCTGAAACTGCAATTAGTAGACGATGAAGTTCTGCTGCTAAAGCCGATTACACTCGCCGATCTTGCGCCGCTGCTGGCGCGCGCGCAGCCCGATCCGCTGCGCTCATTGCCTGACAGTTTGCTGATTCTCGCACAGCACAATAGCGCTTTTATTCCGCGCCTCTGCCAAACCTTACAGCGCACGCTGCAACAGGATCGTGATGCATTGCTCAACGCCGCCGCCACGCGACAATGGCAAGCGCTGGAGCACGCCTCGCACCGCATGAAAGGCAGTTGGCTGATGCTCGGAATGGATGAGATTGCCGCACGCTGCCAACAGCAGATCGTGCAAGCACAACAGCAGCAGTTAAACCTTGATGACTTCAATTTGCTGATATCATTAACAAATCGGCTTCTAAAACAACTGGAAAATTATGGCACACACACATTCGCATAGCGCCACCAACGGCAACCGCACGCGCTTAGCTGCTGCGTTTGGCGTCACGGCGCTGTTTATGATCGCCGAAGTGATCGGCGGATGGATTTCTGGTTCGCTGGCGCTGCTGGCTGATGCCGGACACATGCTCACCGATGCCGCCGCGCTCCTTATGGCGCTGTTGGCGGTGCAGTTCGCACAACGTAAACCGAATGCGCGGCACACCTTCGGGCTGCTGCGCCTGACCACGCTGGCGGCTTTCGTCAATGCCATCGCGCTGTTAGTCATTACCGTACTCATCGTTTGGGAAGCGCTGCGCCGTTTCTCGCAGCCGCAGCCGATTGAAGGCGGTTTGATGCTCGGTATCGCCGTTGCCGGTTTGCTGGCGAATCTGCTGTCGTTCTGGTTGCTGCATCGTGGCAGCGAGGAGAAAAACCTCAATGTGCGTGCCGCCGCGCTGCACGTGATGGGCGATTTGCTCGGCTCGGTAGGCGCGATTGCCGCTGCAGTGATCATCATGCTGACCGGTTGGACGCCGATCGATCCTATTCTGTCGCTGCTGGTTGCCATTCTTGTGGTGCGCAGCGCATGGGCGTTGCTGCGGGAAAGTTTGCATGAGCTGCTGGAAGGTGCGCCAAGCCATATCCATGCTGATAAACTGGCGCGCGAGTTAACGCGCAATGTGCCTGAAGTGCGCAACGTGCATCATGTACATATCTGGCAGGTGGGCGAAAAGCCGGTGTTAACGCTGCATGTGCAGGTGATTCCGCCACACGACCACGATGGCCTGCTGCGACGGATTCATACTTACCTGCATCAGCATTATCACATCGCCCACGCTACGGTGCAGATGGAGTATCAACCGTGCATCGGGCCAGATTGCGAGCTGTGTTTAGAGAATGAGGGGCAGGATCACGTCACGCTCGACGGTCACGCACATCATCATCATTAACGCGACAGCGCACGTGAACCCTGGTCACGTGCGCTTTGCATCCACAGGCGCGAACCGTTAAGCGCAATCAGCGTTAGAATCATGTATTCCAGTGACATCGCATACACGCCCTGACGGGCGAAAATCATTACGCTAATCACGTTAATCACCACCCACAGCAGCCAGTTTTCGACATATTTGCGCGTCATCAAAATCATCGCCGCAATCGACAGCACCATCATGCAGGAGTCCCAGAACGGGAACGCATCAGGCTGCAGCTGCGGCATCACCACGTTCAAGCCAAACGCCTGCAGGATGCCGACGGCAGTTTGCGTCAGGAAGGCAAAGACCGGATCGATAAATACCGTCATTAACCCAATCGCCACCACGCAAGCGACGCCCCAGGCGACGGCTTTTGACCGTGGCAACCAGCGAATTTTCAGCGCAGTTTCGTTATTTGCGGTTTGCCGACTCCACGCGTACCAGCCGTAAACGTTGGCAACCAGGAAGAACAGCTGCAACAGCAGGCTAGCGTAGAGCTGAATTTGGAAAAAGATCACCGCAAACAGCGTGACGTTGATGATGCCAAACAGGTAGTTGATGATTTTTTCCTGGCTGGCAAGCCAGATACACAACAAGCCAGCGACGGTACCCACGGCTTCAATCCACGACAGATCGTAACCGCCTGCGCCCAGCGGAATATGTACCAGAATATTTTGGGTACTGAAGAAATCCATGTTAGCCACCTGTCAGAAAGGCGCGCATCAGGCGTTCCCTTTCACTTTGAGTTTGAGATCTGCTGCAAAGGATAGCATGCGATTGAGCGGCAACAATGCCGCCTCGCGCAGTGCGCTATCCACGTGAATTTCATGTTCACTGCCACCGCGTTGCAAACCTTCGGCAATGGCTTTCAGTCCATTCATCGCCATCCACGGGCAATGCGCGCAGCTGCGGCAGGTCGCGCCCTCGCCGGCGGTCGGCGCTTCCAATAGCTCTTTGCCAGGTACCGCCTGCTGCATTTTGTAGAAGATGCCGCGATCGGTAGCAACGATCATCTGTGGATGCGGCAGGCGTTGCGCCGCCTGAATTAGCTGGCTGGTCGATCCCACCGCATCGGCTAAATCAACGATCGCCTGGGGCGATTCAGGATGCACCAGCACCGCCGCATTTGGATACAGCGCCTTCATGCGCTGCAGCGCCTGCGTTTTGAATTCGTCATGCACGATGCAGGCGCCCTGCCAGCACAGCACATCTGCGCCAGATTGTTGCGTAACATAGCGCCCAAGATGACGATCCGGAGCCCAAATTATCTTCTCGCCAAGACTATCAAGATGCTCGATCAGTTCAACCGCAATGCTGGATGTCACGACCCAATCTGCGCGCGCTTTCACAGCCGCCGAAGTGTTGGCGTACACCACAACCGTGCGATCGGGATGCAGATCGCAAAACCGGTTAAACTCTTCAATGGGGCAGCCAAGGTCCAGCGAGCATTCCGCCTGTAACGTCGGCATCAAAACGGTTTTTTCCGGGCTGAGAATTTTGGCTGTTTCTCCCATAAAGCGAACGCCCGCCACCAGCAACGTTTTCGCAGGATGCGAACTGCCAAACCGCGCCATTTCCAGTGAGTCCGAAACGCAGCCGCCTGTTTCTTCTGCCAGCGCCTGAATCTCAGGATCGGTGTAGTAATGCGCCACCATCACGGCGTCACGTTCTTTAAGTAAGCGTCTGATTTGGCTCTTATACTGCTCTTTTTCATCGGGAGTAAGGCGAGACGGTTTCGGCGGGAAAGGATAAATCGCGCTTTCAGGATCAAACATCAGGCTCATGACACGGCTCTCGTTTTGTTAATTTAACAAAATCGCCTGTTGCGGCGATGATGTGGCATTATATCCGCCATCGTGTTTTATATGCTAAACACGATAGCGGAAATGCTGACGAGTGTCGTGGTTTTTTATCCAGCCTACAGCAGCAGGGAACCGGTTAGCAGCTTCTGCGGACTTTCTAACTCCAGCAGAAACGCTTTTACCGCCAGACCACCGGCAAAACCGGTGAGTTTGCCGTTGCTGCCAATGACGCGGTGACAAGGAGCCATAATCGACAGCGGATTTTTTCCGTTCGCCGCACCAACGGCGCGCATCGCTTTCGGATGGCCAATCTGCTCAGCAATTTGCTGGTAGCTGCGCGTTTCACCAAACGGAATGGTGAGCAGCGCCTGCCATACTTTTTTCTGAAACTCGGTGCCCACGGTGTCATAGGGCATATCAAACTGCTGCCGTTCGCCGGCGAAATATTCGCGCAGCTGGCGCTCGGCTTCACACAGAATAGGATGCTGATCGTTGCGGCTGATAGGCTTCAGCGGCACACGCTGCGCACCTTCACTTTCCCATAAAATCGCCGACAACCCCTTGTCGGTGGCAATGAGCGTCAGCTCGCCCACGGGCGTGGCAATCATTTTGGCATGATACATAGAGCACCTCCGGCAAATGTGATCGCGATTATCGCACTTTCACCGCGATAAACTGGCTGTTTTCGGTCATGAGCATAAACTGGTTAGCTGTCCGAAAGCAGCGAGTTTTCCTGCTCAGCTTGCGCGACTATGCCGTTTATTTGCCGGAGACGATGATGTTTGATCCTGAAATTGCTTACCAGGCGCTAACTTCGCGCGACAGTCGCTTCGACGGTTTGTTCTTCGTTGGCGTGACCTCAACCGGCATTTATTGCCGTCCCGTTTGTCCGGTGAAAGCACCGATGCAGAAGAACTGCCTGTTTTTCAGCAGCGCCGAAGCCGCCGAAAAAGCCCATTTTCGCCCCTGCCTGCGCTGTCGCCCGGAATTAGCGCCCGGTTTCGCGCCCGTTGATAGCCACCATCGCATCGCTGACCGATTGATCCGCCGTATTGAAGAAGGGTTGCTGGAAGAGCAGGAGACGCTCGCTGACATTGCCGGTGAGTTTGATCTGAGCGAACGTCAGCTGCGACGTGTGGTGCAGCAAGAGCTGGGCGTTTCCCCGCTGGAACTGCGCCAGACGCGGCGCATGCTGCTGGCGAAGCAACTATTGACGGAAACCGCGTTGCCGATCACCGAAATTGCCTATGCCAGCGGTTTTCGCAGCCTGCGCCGTTTTAATGATGTGTTTCAGGCACGTTATCGCATGACGCCTTCACGTCTACGTAAACATAGCCAACCTGATGCCGTTACCACCCTGCTGGAGAGCGCTGAACTGCGCCTGAGCTATCGCCCGCCGTATGATTGGGTGGCGATGCTCGATTTTCTGCAGCAGCGTGTTATGAAAGACGTGGAGTGGGTAGATAGCGGCGCCTACCACCGCACGGTGGCGCTGGGCACGCATCGCGGCTGGGTGCGCGTGAGCCATCAGCCTGAAAAGAACGCGTTACTCGTGCAGTTCACCACCACGTTAACGCCGGTATTGCCAGCGCTATTGCGACGTCTGCGTGACCTGTTCGATTTGGATGCGCAACCACAGCGCATCAGCGAACATCTCAGCCAGGATCCGCTGTTAGCTGATAGCCTGTCTCACTTTCCTGGGCTGCGCGTTCCTGGGGCGTTTGACGGCTTTGAGTTGGGTGTGCGCGCCATACTGGGTCAGCAGGTTACAGTAAAGGCTGCAACCACGTTAAGCAGCCGCGTAGCGCAGCGCTTTGGTGAACCGCTTACCACGCCGTGGCCGCAGCTTTCGCGTTTACCGCCAACGGCAACCTCGCTGGCCAGGGCGAGCATCGATGATATCGCCAGCCTTGGCATTGTCAGCGCGCGTTCACAGGCGATTCAATCGCTGGCGCAAGCCTGCGCTTCTGGCGCACTGCGCTTCAATGGCGCGGTGAATCCCGATGTGGTACAGCAGCAGCTACTGGCGTTAAAAGGTGTTGGCCCCTGGACCGCGAGTTATATCGCGATGCGCGCTTTGCGCTGGCCGGATGCGTTTCCCAAAGAGGATATTGCGATTCGGAATAACCTGGGCGGCGTGAGCGCGAAAGAAGCAGAGCGTCTATCGCAAGTGTGGCGGCCGTGGCGCAGCTATGCGGTTTTACATATTTGGAAAAGTTTGACGCCGGATAAGAAGCCCAAATAGTGCCTTTCAGGCGGAGATAAGGGGCAACTGCGTCCCAGTCAGGGATGGCGAGGCCGATCCACAGGGGTGTGAGGTTTCTTCGCGATCCGCCCCGCCTGATCTGGCTAAGCACCGCGCTAACAGCGAAATAAATTTTCAACAAACGCAGAAAAGCAAAAAGGCGCCTTTAGGGCACCTTTCTACATAATTGGTGGGTCGTGCAGGATTCGAACCTGCGACCAATTGATTAAAAGTCAACT
>CBIFUL010000007.1:0-168062 GCA_966185695.1 uncultured Pantoea sp.
CCGAGCAGCTGAAAACCATCATGGCTCCGCTGTTCCAGAAGCACATGGATGACATTATTTCGGGTGAATTCTCATCCGGCATGATGGCTGACTGGGCGAACGACGATAAAAACCTGCTGACCTGGCGTGAAGAAACCGGTGCTACCGCATTTGAAAACGCACCGCAGTTCGAAGGTAAAATTGAAGAGCAAGAGTATTACGACAAAGGCGTTGTGATGGTTGCGATGGTGAAAGCGGGCGTTGAGCTGGCCTTCGAAACCATGGTTGATGCAGGCATCATTGAAGAGTCGGCTTACTACGAGTCTCTGCACGAGCTGCCGCTGATTGCTAACACCATTGCGCGTAAGCGTCTGTATGAGATGAACGTGGTGATCTCGGATACCGCAGAATACGGTAACTACCTGTTCTCCTTCGCGGCAGTTCCGCTGTTGAAAGAGTTCATGACCACCCTGCAGCCGGGCGATCTGGGCAAAGCGATTGAAGGTTCACAGGTTGATAACGCGCAGCTGCGTGATGTTAACGAAGCCGTTCGCCAGCACCCCATCGAAGCGGTTGGCCGCAAGCTGCGTGGCTACATGACCGACATGAAACGCATCGCGGTTGCTGGCTAAGCCACACGCGTCACCGTTTTCAGCACACGAAGAAACCCCGGCCTGCCGGGGTTTTTTTATGCCTGTTATCGACCTTGTTATAGCGATTCAACGGTTTAATTTGCTAAGAGCACACTCGGTAGCGGCGCGATTCATCGCGCATTTTCCCCCTCGCACCGGTGATGATGAGCGCGATGAATCGCGCCGCTACCGAACGTGCGCCTGACGATAAGTGCGTAATGCTTGGCAGATTCTCAAACAACGTGCCTGGCGCAACCCATAAAAAACCCGTCCTGCCGGGATTTCTTTATGCCTGTTATCGACTTCGCTCCAGGTCACCATAAATGGTGACCCTACAATGTAAGTGCGCTGATTTCGTAGGGTGCGCATTCATGCGTACCTGGTAAAACGCACCCGTTCCGCGAATCGCAACCCATAAAAAAACCCGGCTTACTCAGCCGGGTTCTCTTGCTGCTCAACCGCGCTTACGCTTCATACAGCGTTTGATGACGCGTCTCTTTGCAGGCAATCAGCGCAATCAAGGTCAACACCGCCATCGAAGCCAGGTAGAAACCAACCGCCTGCAAGCCGTAATTCGCGTTAAGCCAGGTAGCGATATATGGCGCAACCGACGCCCCTAAAATTGACGACAGGTTATACGAGAATGAAGCGCCGGTATAACGCACTTCCGTTGGGAACAGCTCAGGCAGCAGCGCGCCCATTGGGCCAAACGTCAGGCCCATAATGCTCAAGCCCAGAATCAGAAAACCCATCACCAGCACTTGCGAACCGGAACCCAGCAGCAGCGGGAACATCAGCGCAAAGGCGATAATCATCAGCGTAATGGTGATCATGGTACGACGACGACCAAAGCGATCCGCCAGCAAACCCGCAATCGGCACCATCACGCCGAAACCAATCACCGCTACCATCAGCATCCACAAGAAACTGTTACGCGAATATCCTAAACCAGCCGGTGCAGGCGCGGTGCCGTAGCTCATGGAATACACGGTCATAATGTAGAACAGCGTATAGGTCGCCAGCATGATGAACGTGCCGAGAATGGTCGCCGTCATGTGCTTGCTCAGCAGCGTGCCAATCGGCATTTTTACCTGCTTATTCTCTTTCTGCACTTTGGCAAAAACTGGGCTTTCATGCAGCGAAACGCGCACGTACAAACCAATCAACACCAGCACCGCAGAAAGCACAAAAGGCACGCGCCAGCCCCAGTTCATGAACTGCTCATCGGTCAGTAACCATGACAGCAGCAGGAAGGTGCCGTTAGCGAAGAAGAAGCCAATCGGCGCGCCCAGCTGCGGGAACGAACCGTACAGCGCACGTTTCTTAGCGGGAGCATTTTCCGTGGCCAGCAAGGCTGCGCCACCCCATTCGCCGCCGAGGCCAAGGCCTTGACCAAAACGTGCCAGCGCCAGCAGCAAGGGAGCCGCCACGCCGATGGTTTGATAGCTCGGCAGCAGGCCGATCAAGACCGTGGACACGCCCATCGTCAGCAGCGATGCCACCAAAGTGGCTTTACGTCCCACGCGATCGCCGAAGTGGCCGAACAGCGCCGAACCAATCGGACGCGCCACAAAGGCAATCGCGAAGGTTGCCAGCGATTGCAGCGTGGCTACCGTAGGATCGCCCTGCGGGAAGAAGATATGCGGGAAGATAATCACCGCAGCGGTGGCGTAAATATAGAAATCGAAGAACTCAATGGCCGTGCCGACCAGCGATGCCACAACCACTTTGCCGCGTGAGTTGACCGGCGTGTCGTCGTGTTTTTTATCGAGTGATTCAGTGATGGACGCTTGCATAAGTGTTTCTTAATTGTAAATGTAGACAGAGAATCTTACGCACCTGTTTTGCTGCATTCAATGGCGAAAAACCGCGTCAAACCGGGCTTTGTCGGCGAAAAAGAGGATAATGTGTGAGTTGCTGCATTCGGCGGGCGATGGGAACGGGAAGCGTCACTTTTTTGGCGGGAATCTCTGCAAAAGGGCCAAATTAAAGTGACCCTCTAGCGTTTCCTGCTGGTTTCTGCTGGAAAAATAGCCAGCAGGAAACATTTTTAGCTGGTTAGAGAAATGTAACAACGCGGCGTCACGCTTTCTCCTGATGTGGCTGCGGCAGTTCTTTGTCATCTTTGTATTTTGCCGTGGCAATCCACGCCGCGCAGAACAGCGTCAAACGCGCAAAGAAGTAGAAGAACGCCATTAACCCCAACACCGAGCCAAAGGCCGCGCCTGAGGGCGAGGTTGCCAGCTTCGGCAGCGTCAGCGTCATCACAAACTTAATCACCTCAAACCCAATCGCCGCCAGCAGGGTGCCGCGAAACAGCGCTTTTTTACGCGGCTTATGGCGCGGCAGAATCCAGAAGATCCACAGGAACAGCAAATAGTTGGCGAAGATGGAGATCGACAGCGCGATCGCGGTCATCGCCGGACGCAGCCACTCGATGTCACCCAATCCCAGCGCATCCACGATCGCCGCCTGTGCCGCACCGGCAATGGAAGTCAGCGACAGGGTGATGACCAGCGCCAGCATCAAACCCAGCAGCGACAGCAGATCGCGCGGATATTTTTTCCAGAACACTTCCTGATCGCCCGGCGCGCGTTCCCACACGTCGCGCGATTGCGCACGCACCGCTTCGCGCAGGTTGCCCATCCAGTTAATGCCGGAATAGAGCGCCAGCAGCAAACCGGTGATT
The DNA here is from genome assembly GCA_966185695.1 of uncultured Pantoea sp. Classification (GTDB taxonomy): domain Bacteria; phylum Pseudomonadota; class Gammaproteobacteria; order Enterobacterales; family Enterobacteriaceae; genus Pantoea. The sequence goes on from CBIFUL010000007.1 coordinate 3,301, forward strand.
CCCACCGTCGCGCGCTGCTGGATTGCCGTATTCACCGTGCTTTTTAAGGTGTTCGCCAGCGTGGGATCGCTGATGCTGCTTACGATCTTGTTGATCAATTCGGAGAGCAAATCCTGATTGGAGGCCAGCACAAAGCCGACCGCCGCAAAGGAAACCATCAGAATCGGGATCAGCGAGAGAAACGAGAAATAGGTGATGGCCGCGCCAAACTGGCTGCCAAGGCGATCGTTAAAGCGCTCCAGCGCCCGGATAAAGTGCGCCACCGCGGGAATGGCTTGAAACCACTCGGCAAAACGCGAAACGTGCTGAATGGAGCCGTCCACGGTTTTGTTGCCGGTTTTGATGTCGATCAGCGGCTTCTCGGGCGCTGCGTCGGATGAATGTTTGTCCGTCATAGACGATTAGCTTCCTGGTTAGGGCGAAAAGATAAATTATAGACTGCTACGTCACATACTCCTGCAAGACGTGGCTCAGCCACTCCATGAAAACGCGCACGCGGCGCGCCACGTTACGGCGATGCGGGTAAAGCAATGAAATTGGCATCGGCTTAGCGGGGAAGCGATGCAGCACTTCCACCAGCTGTCCTGTTTCCAGCAGCGGCTGCACGCCAATCGCGGGCACCTGAATAATCCCCAATCCGGCGATGCACGCCGCGCGATAGGTTTCGGTGCTGTTCACGGTGACGACGCCGCCGGTTTGCACGTAATGGCACTGCTTGCCGTCAAAATACTCAAAGCCCAGCGAAGGCTGGCCGAGCTGCTGGGTGTAATGCACCATCGCGTGCTGCGACAGATCTTCCAGCCGTACCGGCATGCCAAAGCGCGACAGGTAATCGGGGCTGGCGCAGTTGATCAGCGCATGCGAGCCGATTTTGCGCGCAATCAAGCCGGAATCTTTCAGTTCGCCGACGCGCACTACGCAATCAAAGCCTTCACGAATCACATCGACCTGACGATCGCTGCTGCTCAGCTCAATTTCAAGTCCGGGATAGTGCTGCAAAAATTCCGGCAGGCGCGGCAGGATAAAGCCGGTCGCCATCGCCACCGACATGTCGACGCGCAGCTTACCGCTTAACGTGCCGGGATCGTGCTGGAACAGGCTGTCCATGTCATCCAGCATCGAGAGCAAATCGAGGCAGCGATCGTAATACACCAGGCCATCCTGCGTCAGATGCACGCGGCGCGTGGTGCGATGCAGCAGGCGCGTGCCCATTTGATTCTCCAGCGCCTGTAGCTGGCGCGAAACGCTGCCTTTGGGTAAGCCAAGGCTTTCCGCCGCACGGGTAAAACTGCCCATTTCCGCGACCCGCACAAAAACCTGCATTGCGTGAATTTTATCCATGTTGTGCACCGATTGTTGTTGTAAGTGAAACAGTGCTGCGTATTTCACTGCGTTTATAGATTAATTATTCGCGAATATCCTTACTCCGTGTTCAATTTTCCAACTGGAGCAAAACATGAGTCATAAAATTGCGTTGATTACCGGCGGAAACCGCGGTTTAGGCAAGAATGGAGCGCTGAAATTAGCGGCGAAGGGCGTAGATATCCTGTTTACGTATCGTAGTCATGCAGATGAAGCTCACGCGGTAGTGCAGGAAATTGAAGCGCTGGGCGCACGCGCGGTGGCGCTGCAGCTGGATGTCGGCGATACGCAGCAATTTGCTCACTTTGTGGGGCAGGTAAAAGCGGCGCTGCAAGCGACCTGGCAGCGCAGCAGCTTTGATTATTTAGTGAACAATGCGGGGCACGGCCACTACAAACTGTTCGCCGAAACCACCGAGGATGAGTTTGATGCGTTAGTGAATGTACACTTCAAAGGGCCGTATTTCCTGACGCAAAAGCTGCTGCCGCTGATTGCGGATGGCGGACGTATTCTGAATGTGTCCAGCGGCTTAACGCGCATGACGCTGCCAGGTTCTGGCACCTATGCGTCGATCAAAGGGGCAATGGAAGTGTTAACGCGTTATCAGGCCAAAGAGCTGGGCGAACGCCGCATTCGCGTCAATATTCTGGCACCGGGCGCGATTGAAACCGACTTTGGTGGCGGCCGCGTGCGCGATACCAAAGATCTGAACGATTTTATCGCTTCCTCTACCGCGCTGGGTCGCGTCGGTTTACCGGATGATATTGGCGATGCGATCAGCGCCATCCTGAGCGATGAGAGCGGTTGGATCAACGCTCAGCGTATTGAAGCGTCGGGCGGGCAGGCGCTGTAATCACCGCGGATTTTTCCAGGTGCGCACGACGGCGCACCTGATAAAACGCGCTATGCAGGCCGACCTGCACACCTTACAACTGAATGGTGCCGTCAATTACCGTCACGGTTTGACCGCCAATCCAGATAGCCTCCTCGCGGTAGCTCACCTGAATTCGCCCTTCACGCTGCATGGCGCTGCCCTGACGTGCGCGGTAATCGCTGGCTTGCCCCTGCGCGGCAAAATAGCGCGCCAGGCAGGCGTTAGCGCTACCGGTAACCGGATCTTCCGTCAAACTGCCGTTTTCAACAAACAGCGCGCGCACTTCGTATTGCTCACTTTCACCCTGCGGCAAGGCACCGAAAAGGGTGACGCCATTCACGCCCGCGTGCTGTTGTAAGCGCTGCAAGTCGCTGGCCGCAGGCTTAACATTCAGCACTGCTTCTGCGCTGCTCATGGGGATCAGCAGCCAGCGAATGCCCATATCCACAATGGCAGGCGCCTGGCCGCTATCAAAGGCGTCGCTGTTTAACGCGCTGCTGATCAGCGCATCGTTGAAGGGTGTCAGCGTGGCCGCCGGTGCAGCAAAGGCCAAGGCACCGTCGGCACCCACGTTGACCTCAACCAAGCCCACGCCGCACTCCTGCACGATTTTGCCCGGCGTTTTTAGCGGCCAGCCGCTTTCCAACAGCGCATGCGCCGTGCCCAGCGTGGGATGACCAGCAAACGGCAGCTCGCCTTCCACGGTAAAAATGCGCACGCGATAATCCGCTGCGGCATCGTTTGGCGGCAACACGAAGGTGGTTTCGGAAAGGTGGGTCCAGCGCGCGATTGCCGCCATCTGCGCATCGCTCAATCCTGCGGCATCCATAATCACCGCCAGCGGATTGCCCTTAAAGGCCGACGAGGTAAACACATCCACCTGCTTAAACGCGACTTTCATTTTTGCTCCTTGGTTATGACGTGAAATCCGGATTTACATCCTGCCGATTGCGTAAGCGCAGCAACAGGGTTATGAATATGTTAAGAATTCTGGAATCGGAGTCCGTATGTTAAAAATTCTTGGCCGTGATACGTCTATTAACGTCCGTAAAGTACTGTGGTTATGTGCTGAACTCGATCTGGCGTATGAGCTGGAACCCTGGGGTGAAGACCCGCAAGCGCTGCATTCGCCTGAATTCATGGCGCTGAATCCCAATGCGATGGTGCCCGTGATCGTTGATGACGATTTTGTGCTGTGGGAATCCAACTCCATCCTGCGCTATCTGGCGAACAGCTACGGTGGCGAATGGCTCTATCCAGAGAATCCTCGCGCCCGTGCGCCGGTGGATCAATGGATGGATTGGCAGGCCACCGAGCTGAACACCTCCTGGCGTTATGCCTTTATGTCGCTGGTGCGTCACTCGCCGGCGCATCAAGATCCGCGCCTGCTGGCGGCCGCGGTAAAAGGGTGGTCGCATACCATGAACATCCTTAACCAGCATCTGGAACAGTCGGGCCGCTACGTGACGGGACGCAACTTCTCCCTGGCCGATATTCCGGTTGGCCTGGCGGTGAATCGCTGGTTTGAAACGCCGCTCGATCACCCCGATTTTCCGGCGGTGCAGCGCTATTACGAACGCTTAACCGAGCGTGAGGGCTACACCACGTGGGGCCGCAACGGTAAACCCTGATCTTGCCCCGGCGCGATTCCCGTTAACTCGCAGGCCAGCGCGCCGGTGCGTTTCAACGCCCACGTATAACGCTCATCAAACGGATAGCAGCAGGAGAGGCGCAGCGCGTGGTTATAGCGCTCGCTCATCGAGTAGAGCGCGCCTGGCGTCACGCAGATCTGCTCCTGCAGCAGGCGATGAAACATCGTCACCGTGTCGACGTTGCCCGGCAGCTCAACCCAAAACACAAAGCCACCGCGTGGCAACGTGGCGCGCGTGCCCTGCGGGAAATGGCGCGCCAGAATGCCGCGAGCCGCATCCAGATTGCCGGCATAGCGCCGACGCAGCGAACGCAGATGGTGATCGTAACCGCCGCTGGCAAGGAATTCGGCCAGCGTTTCGCACAGCAAGCGCGATTCAGACATCGATGACACGGCTTTCAGGCGGGCGAGGGCTTCATGAAAACGTCCGGCAGCGCACCAGCCGACGCGAAAATCCGGCGCAACGGTTTTGGTGAAACTGGTGCAGTAAATCACCCAGCCTTCGCTATCGAAGGCCTTCACCGGCGGCGACAGCGGCCAGTCGAACTGCAATTCGTCGTACAGGCCATCTTCCAGCAGCGGAACGTGGTAAGTGTTCACTAACTTCGCCAGCCGCTTTTTGTTGTCCAGCGGCATCACGTAGCCGAGCGGGTTTTGTGCGCCCGGCATGGCAATCAGCGCCTGAATGCGCTGCTCCTGCAACAACATTTCCAGTGCATCCAGCGATAAGCCGTGCTGCGGATCGGTGGGAATTTCCAGCGCCTTTAAGCCTAATGACGCCAGCAGCGGAAACAGGAAAAAGTAGGTTGGCGATTCCAGGCCGACGCAATCACCCGGTTTGGTAACGGTGCGCAGCGCCAGCTGAAGCGCTTCCATGCAGCCGTGCGTCAAAGTGATGTCCTGCGCGGTGAGATTGATACCATGATGCAAGCTGCGGCGTGCAATCTCCTCCCGTAAGCGCTCACTACCAGGCGGCAGCGCGTAACGTCCGATGATGTCGGGATTGTGGCGCAAAATTGACGCGGTAATGCGGCCCAGACGCGCCGCAGGATAGAAAGTGCCATCCTGCGGACACGCCAGCGAGATGTTGGTGTAATCGGCATTGTTTTGCGCCGCGAAGACCTGCTCAATCAGCTCCAGCTTCTGAGTGCTGGGATTATTCATCCTGACGTGGATTGGCTTCACCGGGCGGATCACCGCTGGCAGCACGCCCCGCACGTAATAGCCGGACTGCGGACGAGCTTCGATCAGGCCGCGATCTTCCAGAATTTGCCAGGCATTTAGCACAGTATTGACACTAACCTGATGCGACTGCGCCACGCGACGAATCGCCGGCAGCCGCTTGCCCGGCTTGAGCGTACCCTGATGAATCGACTCGGCAAAACTGTCAGCCAATTGCTGATACAGCGTTTGGCCGGATAGAAGAGGAAGGGACACAAAAGCCTCCGCGCGCGATAGGTACAATTAATATTATTGGCAACTGTATCCATCACAATAGAGGTTTTGTGTCTCTGTTTCCATTGGGAGTTGCACAGTAGCATGGTGTTCACATTGGCTTATCAGGAATTGCACCATGCTCGATCCCTCATTCTTTAGCTACGTTACCGTTATGTCGATTACGCCCGGCCCGAATAATCTGCTGCTGGCAACGTCAGGCGTCAATTTTGGCTTTAAGCGCACCTTGCCGATGCTGTTTGGCATTCTGCTGGGATGTGCGGTGCAAATGGTGTTGGCGAGCGTGGCGCTTGAGGTGTTGCTGCACTGGATGGGTGCCATTCGCCTGCCGCTAACTATCGTCGGATGCAGCTATTTGCTGTGGCTGTCATGGAAAATCTACTGCGCGGGCGCACCGCAGCTGCGTGAGCGTCCGCGCCCGATGACGCTGGTGGGCGGCATCTTGTTTCAGGCGGTGAATCCCAAAGCCTGGCTGATGGTCACGAACGTGGCGCTGATGTACGCCAACAGCAACGGCGTGATCACCGTGTTGCTGGGATTCGCCGCCCTTAACCTGCCGTGCATTCTGATCTGGGCTGTACTTGGCGATCGCCTACGCAGCCATTTGCAGGTGGCGTGGAAGCGTCAGGCGTTTAACACTGTGATGGCGCTGTCGCTGGTAGCGACCACCGGCTGGATGCTGTTTGATGCGCTGCAGATGAGTTGAAGCACTTTAATGAGCGGCGCATTCATCGCGCCGCTCGATCGGATCAGTAAAGCGGACTAAAAATTTACTTCCCCACCACCTGCGCGGTGACGCGGCCTTCATCGTTCGCGGCCAGCGGCGTGATCACTGGTGCGTAATCGAGTTGCAGCACGCGGCTGGTATCGGCCAGCACTTTTTCCGTCAACGCCACGTCGCCGTTCAGCTTGCGTCCCCACGACGGGATCACTGCCCGGATTTTGGTTTGCCACTCCGGTGAACGCATCTGCTCCGGGAAAACTTTCGCCATCAGCTCCAGCATGATCGGTGCGGCGGTCGAAGCGCCCGGCGATGCGCCAAGCAAGGCCGAAATTGAACCATCTTCCGAGGTCACCACTTCGGTGCCAAGGCGCAGTACGCCGCCCTCTTTCTCATCGTTTTTGATGATCTGTACGCGTTGACCGGCGGTAACCAAACGCCAATCTTCCGGCTTCGCCTGCGGCACATATGCGCGCAAGGCTTCCATGCGGTCGTCTTCGGTTTGCAATACCTGATCGACCAGGTACTTCACCAGATCAAAACTCTTCAGGCCAACCTGCACCATCGGCTTCAGGTTGCTGCCGTTCATCGCGCCGAACATGTCCAGCAGCGACCCCTGCTTCAGGAACTTGGTCGAGAAAGTCGCGAACGGGCCAAACAGCAGCACTTGTTTGCCATCCAGCACGCGCGTATCCACGTGCGGCACCGACATGGGCGGGGCGCCAACGCTGGCTTTGCCGTACACCTTCGCCATGTGTTGCTCAACAACGTCCGGGTTTTCCGTCACCAGGAAAGAGCCACCAACCGGGAAACCGGCGTAGCCTTTCACTTCGGGAATGCCGGATTTTTGCAGCAGCGGCAGCGCCGCGCCGCCCGCGCCGATAAACAGCTGGCGCGTAATCAGTTGACGATGTTCGCCGTTGGCCAAATTGTGCAGGCTCACCTGCCAGCGACCATCGCTCAGGCGTTTGATATCGCGCACTTCCTGGCGCAAGCGCAGACGGAAGTTATCTCTCTTTTGCAGCGCAGCAATTAACTGGCGCGTCACTTCACCGAAATTCACATCGGTGCCCATTTCGGTCCAGGTGGCGGCAACTTTTTGCGTGCTGTCGCGGCCGTTCATCACCAGCGGAATCCACTGGCTAATCTGATCGCGATCTTCGGAGTAATTCATGCCACGGAACAGCGTGCTTTTTTGCAGCGCCTGGAACCGCTTGCGCAGGAATTCAACGTTATCGTCGCCCCAGACGAAACTCATGTGCGGCGTACTGTGGATAAAGCTTTTAGGATTGCGCAGGTTACCTTTCTGCACGTGATACGCCCAGAACTGGCGCGAAATCTGGAACGATTCGTTAATCGCCACCGCTTTACTGGTGTCGATGCTGCCATCCGCCCTTTGCGGCGTATAGTTCAGCTCGGCCAGCGCTGCGTGGCCAGTGCCCGCATTATTCCAGCCGTTGGATGATTCCACCGCCACGTCGTCGAGACGTTCTACCATCTCAATCGACCAATCGGGTTCCAGATCTTGCAGCCATGCGCCTAAGGTCGCGCTCATCACGCCTGCGCCAATCAGCAGGACATCCACTTCTTTACGTTCCTGAAGGTTTGCGCTTTCCATGCCAGCGGCGGCGAGCGCCAGGTTTACCGCAGTTGTGCTCATGAGGCGACATCTCCTCTCTCTGTTGACCTGAAGTTCAACAGGTTCGCAGGCGAAATAGCCGCGCTTCTTTCGAGCGCGTCGCGCTATCTCTCAAAGGTTAAGACTCAGAATTAAGTCGGGGGACGATAACGGTTAACTGCACGTTATGCATATGCATTTGAATATAACATTCTCGTATCGGAATTAAACGTTTGTTTATTTTTTAAAGGCGGAAATGATTCAGCATAAGAATTAATCAGCTCAACCCGGCAGATATAAGGGATTTTTATCTCAGATTCAGGCGGTTAGCGTAATGCAGTTGTTGCGATATTGTGAGCGAATAGCAGGTGAGGAAATGAGGGGAGTGAGCTGCGTCACAGATTAACTTCATGATATATAAGGATTAAACTTAAATTGATTTTTTATGCGTTTTTTCTGTTGCGTGATGTTGCACCGGTTTGTGTAAAAATAATGTTACGTTGTTGTGATGATGAATCTGCGCGCAGCGAGGTGCGCGCATCAGAGGAAAAACGCATAACATCAGGATAACAATTAGCGTTGGAACCAACGGCGCCACACAAAGCGGATCGCGAAAAATTCCAGTGCGCCCAGCAGCAAGAACCACAGGCTAAACACAATAGTGTAAAGCTGATTCACATCCATCAGATGCAGCTTTTGCTGTAACTGTTGCGCCAACTCTAAGCCAAACGAAGGTGCAGGCAGCAGCAGCGCGGAGAGGAATCCCAACAGCAGAATTCCACCGGGAATGATCAGGGTTTCGAACGGGTTATTCATCGCAATTTTTCCAATTCAGTGAGCGCGGGCATTAGCGCATAAAACCGCGGCACGGCGCAATCCCTGCGCCGCATCCCGCCCAGAAAATTCTTCTATTCCATCGACTTAGCAGCAGAAATAGCGCCAGTTAAGAGTTATAGCCTTTGCTATACTTAAATCCATGATTTTACTGTCTTTTTTTTGGCGATTCTGCGTGTTAGACTGCGCGCACTTTTTCATTACTGAACAATAGATGCGGACAAGTAGCGGCTTAACAGGCTAATCCGTGGCATTGATTGAAAACCCATGACATTTCTCGCAACCCTGATTCTGGCCTTTGGTATGTCGATGGACGCTTTCGCCGCAGCACTTGGCAAGGGCGCATCATTGCATCGCCCGAATTTCAAAGAAGCGCTGCGTACGGGCCTGATTTTTGGCGTGATTGAAATGCTTACGCCGCTGATTGGCTGGGCAATTGGCCTGGCCGCCAGCCGTTATGTGATGGCGTGGGATCACTGGTTAGCCTTTGGCCTGTTAACCTTTTTAGGCGGCCGCATGATGATGGAAGGTTTCCGTCAAACCGCAGACGAACCGTGCGAAGCGCCGCAGAGTCACGGTTTTATGGTGCTGGCATTGACTGCGGTGGCTACCAGCCTTGATGCCTTAGCGGTCGGCGTGGGCTTAGCCTTCTTGCAGGTCAATATCTTGCTCACCGCAGTGACCATCGGCGCGGCGACCACGATCATGGCAACTGCCGGCGTGCTGGTGGGGCGGTTTATTGGCCCGGTGATGGGCAAATGGGCGGAAGTATTGGGCGGCGTGGTATTAATCAGCGTGGGCTGCACCATATTAGGTGAACATATGGGCTGGTTTCGCTGATTGCTTCCGCTGAGGTAAATTGCCAGTTTTGTGATCTGCTTCAAAAATATTTGCGTGAAAAACGCGCGGAAGATATAATTTTCGCGTATTTATTCAACAATTTTTGAAACCAGGTGCTCCATGAAACGTTTTTTCAAGTACGTGTTCCGTACTTACGTCGACACTTATAAACACGTACCGCCAGGCGCAATGCACTAATTGCGCCACTGAAACCCTCGATAATCGCGGTCAAGGATCGACCTGTGGTTATCACCCGCTGATCTTCTCCCGCGATTTTCCCCTTCAAGAACATTACTTACGAAACATTCAGGTCGTACCGCATTCCCTGATGACTTTTGCTAACCTGCGCGCAATATTTCTATAACATCGAGGCAGACATGCAGCTTTGCAGTTTTTATCTCATTGACCAGCAAAGAAAAAGTTACGGCATTGTGCAGGAACACGGCGTCATCGATCTCGGTGCGCGGCTTGGCGCAGCGTGCCCGGATTTAAAAACGGTCCTGCAACGCGGTGCGCTGAGCGACCTGGCGGCCTACGTTTCGCAGCCCACCGATCACTCTTTCAGCGCCATCCGTTTCCTGCCGGTGGTGGAAAATCCAGGCAAAGTGTTCTGTGTTGGCATGAACTACGCCGATAAGCGGAAAGAGTTTGCAGAAACCATCGAAGCCCCGACCTTATTTGTCCGTTTCGCTGACTCTCTGGCCGCGCATGAACAGCCGCTGATGAAGCCAGCCACCACGCAAGAGTTTGATTACGAGGGTGAACTGGCGGTAGTGATCGGTAAAGCTGCGTTCCAGGTCAGTGCGGCAGACGCGCTGCAACACGTTGCCGGTTACAGCTGCTTTATGGATGCCACGGTGCGCGACATGCAGTTTACCTGGTTCACCGCCGGGAAAAACTGGCAGCAAACGGGCGGTTTTGGGCCGTGGATGACCACCGCAGACGAGATCCCCGATCCGCAGCAGTTGGCGATTAAAACCTGGCTGAATCAGCGCGAAGTGCAGAACGACACCACCGCCAGCATGGTGCATCCGGTGGCAAAAATCATCGAGTACATCTCCGCCTTTAGCCCGCTGTCGCCGGGCGATGTGATCATCACCGGTTCACCGGGCGGCGTAGGCAAGAAACGCACGCCGCCGCTATTTATGTTCCCTGGCGATGAGATCGAAGTCGAGATTGAAAAAATTGGCCGTTTGCGTCACCGCGTGATGTGAAGCCCGCCGTACTGATCAACGGCAGCGGCGTGACAGGCGCCGCTGCTTTTTTGCGTTTAAACCCGCGCGCCTAAATCCAACTTCTTGATAAGTAACAGCATAAATTGTTGCTTGTTGCTTGCTGTCCTTGACTTCACTCTCCTCCGCGCGGATTAATGGTGGCCTCCCGGGCGCGCTAGCCTGCTGTTGAAACAGGAAACCGATATGTCTACTTTTACGATCCCGGTATTTGACGGTCATAACGATGTGCTGAGCAAATTGTGGCAGCATCCGGAGGCGGTGGCAGCCTTTTTCACTGGCCTGCCCAATGGCCACATGGATCTTCCGCGCATCCGCCAGGGCAATCTGCTCGGGGGCATCTTCGCCACGTGGGTGCCGTCCCATCCTCAACTGGCAGACGCCGCATCCGATCTCGCCTCTTTTCCGCAGGAGATTGTCAACGCGTCACGCGATGCAACGTTATCGATGCTGGCGCTGCTGCTGCGCATTGAGCAGGCATCGCAGGGGCAGGTGAAAATTTGCCGCAGCGTGCGCGACATCCGCCATTGCATGGCAAACGATGTGCTGGCGGTGGTCATGCATGTTGAAGGCGCGGAAGCGCTGGATGCCCAAGGTGACCTGCTCGATATTCTGTATGCCAGCGGGTTGCGCACGCTGGGCCCGCTGTGGAGCCGCCCCAATCAGTTTGGCGACGGCGTCCCGTTCCGCTATCCCGCTTCGCCGGACATCGGCAATGGCTTAACCGCCGCGGGCAAGCAGCTGGTGCGCGACTGCAATCGCCGCCGCATCCTGGTTGATCTGTCGCACATGGATGAGAAAGGCTTCTGGCATACCGCCGCAATCAGCGATGCGCCGCTGGTGGCGAGCCACTCGAATGCGCATGCGCTGTGCGCGCAGTCGCGCAATCTCACCGATCGTCAGCTGGCGGCGATTGCCGAAAGCCAGGGTTTTGTCGGCGTGAATTTTGCCGTGCAGTTTCTGCGAGAGGATGGCAATGCCACCGCGCCAACCGGCGTAGATGCCATTGTGCGGCATGTGGAGTATCTGTTAGATAAAGTGGGTGAAGATAACGTTGGCTTTGGTTCGGATCTCGATGGCGCCATAATGCCGGGCGATATGCAGGATGTCGCCGGTTTCCCGCTATTGGTCAACGCGCTGGCCGCGCGCGGCTATTCCCATGAGCTGCTAACGAAGATTTGCCACGGCAACTGGCTGCGCGTGCTGGAAGCAACGTGGGGTGAATAAGCCTGATGCAGCCTGGGGCCGTATGCATGGGTGCTAACCCGCTAAATAACCGCACTTTTCGGTAGCGGGGCAATTTATTGCGCATCTTTCAGTAACATCCTCGCTGCAAAGATGCGCGCTCCATCGCGCCGCTACCCTATGTGCGGTTGGCCAATTAAGTGATCGTCCGATTCATGGCGACCCGGAATTCTTACACCCCATCCGTAATCGGTTTGCGCACCAGCAGCAAATAGGCCAATGCTCCCACCAGGGTCACGCCCGCGCAGATCATCAGCGCCAAGCTGAAAGATTTGGTGGTATCCAGCACCCAACCGGTGATGACTGGCGCAAACGAAGCAAAGACAAAGCTGGCGAAGTTCTGGATGCTGCCGACCGAAGCGGTCATGCGCGCGGTGACGTTGGCGTGAATCAAGCCCCAGCATGACGTGCCCGCAAAGTGAATACAGAACAGCGCCATACCAATCAGGGTCACCGCGCTGGTGGTATCGGTCGCCCGCGTCACAAAGGCGGTGAATGCGGCCGATAACAGCATGCCAGACACAATTGACACTTTACGCACCTTCACGGCATCCATACCGCGACGCACCAAGGCATCGACCACATATCCATTCAGCAGCATGCCCGCTGCGCCGAACAGGAAGGGAATTGCCGCCAGCAAACCGGTGCTTTTCAGATCCAGATGGTAAGTCGATTGCAGATAACCCGGCAGCCACGCGATATACAGCCACGCGGTGTAGTTGATGCCGCTGAAGCCAATCATCATGCCCCACATGGTGCGCTGCTTAAACAAGCCGCGCCATTCGGCAAAGCTCAGCGGCTCTTTGCGTGATGCCACGCTGCCCGCCTGCAAATAGTGAATCTCTTCTGCGCTCAGCTTGTTGTTATCGCGATCGCGATACATCAAGTACCAGCCAATCGCCAGAATCATGCCGAGCACGCCGATGAACACGAACATGCCGCGCCAGCCCATCACCAGCATCATCGCCGCGAGAATCGGTGGCGCGATAGAGAGGCCAATCATTGAAGCGGCATTGAACATGCCCATCGGCATGCCGCGATCCTTGATGTTGAACCAATCGTTGATCACCTTAACGCCACACGGGTTCATAGGCGCTTCACCGATTCCTAAGCCGATACGCACCAAAATGAACTGCGTGAAGTTATGCACCAGGCCAGCAGCGGCTTGGAACAGCGACCAGAAGAACATGCCAATCGCCAGCATGATGCGCGGGCCTTTGCGATCCAGCAGCGCGCCACACGGCAGCTGCGCTAAACCATAGGCCAGAGAAAACGCCGACAGCAGCACGCCAATCTCGGTGGCAGATAAGCCCAGCTCTTCACGAATGGTCATATTGGCCACCGACAGCGAGCTGCGATCCAGATAGTTAATGATGGCCGCAAACAGCAGCAACAGCATCGAGGTAATTTGAATTTTTCTAATGCGCGGCGAGCGCACCACGTCGCTGCGTGACGGGACAAAATCTTGCCCGCTTGCAGCTGGCGCTGGCGCTGGCGCGTTGTCGCGGCCACGAGCCGAACTATTTTCCATTGCGACCTCATGTATCAGTAGGAACCTGCGGCAGCGAAACGTGCTGCCCCAGCGGGTAGCTTCCGAGACTAGAAGCAAACAGGAGGAGATGTTGCGAGGATGTTTCAGATTCGTGCGGGCGCTTATGCTTTGTGGTTTTTAATCGGTTTTTAATTGTATTGCCGAATGCAGCGAATCATTGATGACTTTGCCGTACCAAGATGATTATGCAGCGCAACCAGCGCTTCCACATCGCGGCGGCTGATCAGTGCCGTCAGGATCGCCATATGTTCCTCTAACGCCACAATGTTTCTCTGCTTTAGATCGGTTTCATCCCATTGATAATGCGAATGAAAAATCACTGAAATGATCTCCAGCGACTGATTAAAAAACGGATTGTTGGCAGCGGATAAAATCAGCGTATGCATCTCTTTATCCAGCGCGGCGAAGTGGCGGTAATTGCTGGCGATGGTATCGCGCATGCTGCGATGGCGATCCAGCAGATCGCGCGCCTGAATCCAACGCTCATCCTGCGAAGGCAAATTGACAAAGCGGGTAAGCGCATGAGTTTCCAGCATTTCCCGCAGTTCGAACAGGTTCTCGGCGTAAGTCTGATCGAACTTCTTCATGCGCCAATGTCCACGTTTAACCGTTTCCAGCAGATCGTAGCGCATAAAGCGCAGCAGGAATTCGCGTACTACAAGGGGGCTGACTTTCACCTGTTGCGCCAGCTGCAGTTCGCTGAAGGTATCGCCCGGCATCAATTGCCGTTGATTGATCAGGTTGAAAAAGGTTTGTTCGAACTGCAGCACCTGCTGGTCGATCGGCGGCGCAAGGGCGTTAAAACCATCGTCCTCGCCGGGATCGCGCACGATCACGTAGGTTTCATCAACTTTATCTAATACGCCGCGCTGATGCAGATGCTGCAAGGTATGGCGCACCGTGGTGCGGCTGATGTTGAACATTTCCGCCAGCGCGGCCTGCGGCGGTAGCGGCGATTGAATATGCTTTTTGGCGATGCCTTCCAGCATTTGATTCACCACATTCTGCCGTAAATTCTGACTGCGGCTCATGAACGCCTCCGGTTTTTTATTTATTAAAAACCATACAAAGCCCAAAAAAAGCGTCCACCTTCACAGTTTTCGCGGCATAAAAATTAACAATCGATGATTTTCGCCATAACTGCGACATCAGTTACAGGAGAAGCCCATGACGAAGATGAAAACGCTGGTGGTTGCCGAGCCGCGCAGCATGGTTTGGCAGCAGCGCGAGAAACCGACGCCCGCCGCGCACGAGGTGGTGATCAAGCCGATTACCGCCGGCATTTGCGGCACCGACATTCACGCATGGGCGGGCAACCAGCCGTTCTTTAGCTATCCACGCGTGCTGGGGCATGAATTGTGCGGCGAGGTGGTGGAGGTAGGCCGCGCGGCGAGCAGCTTCAGCGTCGGCCAGCGCGTGGCGTTGATTCCCTATGTCGCCTGCCAACAATGCGATGCCTGCCAGAGCGGCAAAACTAACTGCTGTGAAAAGATTTCGGTGATTGGCGTGCATCAGGATGGCGGCTTTTGTGAATTCCTCAGCGTGCCAGCCAGCAATTTGCTGGCGGTCGATGATGTCGAGCCGGAAGCGGCGGCGCTTATTGAACCCTTCGCGATCAGCGCACATGCGGTGCGCCGTGCCGCCGTCAGCGCCGACGAACAGATTTTAGTGGTGGGCGCCGGCCCGATTGGTTTGGGCGTGGCGGCGATTGCTAACGCGGCGGGCGCCCAGGTGGTGGTGGCCGACACCAGCGAACAGCGCCGCGAACATGTCGCGCAAAAGTTGGGTTTAGCGACGGTGAATCCGCTGGACGCCGATTTCGAGGCCGCGCTGCGCGCCGAATTTGGCGGACGCTTGGCCGCAAAAGTGATTGATGCCACCGGCAGCCCAGCGGCAATGAACGCTGCGGTAACGTTGATTCGCCACGGCGGCACCATCGTATTTGTGGGACTGCACAAAGGCGATCTGGTGATCCCCGATATCGAGTTTCACAAGCGCGAAACCACCTTAATGGGCAGCCGCAATGCCACGCAGGAAGATTTCGCGAAAGTGCGTGAACTGATGGCCAACGGTCAGCTACGTGCGGATATCATGCTCAATCGCCATTATAATTTTTCGACACTTGCAGAAACCTTCGAACCTGAAGTGATTAACAACCGTGCGCTGATTAAAGGCGTCATCCATTTCGATAAATAATCTTTTCCCTGTTCGCCAGTCAACGGTCAAAAGAATCGCACTTTTGGTAGCGGCGCAATTTATTGCGCTGCATCCAGCGACTTAACTTTTTCAAGTTCGCGCGATAAATCGCGCCGCTGCCGTTTGTGCAGTTGGTAAGCTAACTTGGTGTAACACCCTGTATCCATCCCGTTATTGTCTGCTCAATTGCCCCAGCGTATTATCGTGCCGCTAAGGTGATGGCGTGCCACCTTTCCCAACCGCCGTTCTGGTCACAGACGGCTGATGACGCCTGACAACACTCGTATCCCTGCGCGGGAGACGGCGGTGTGTCAGGTGCTATTCTGATCTGCCGCGACCCTGCGCGTAATCCCTTTCAGGAGCTGCAATTATGTTGAAGTCGTTATTAGCGGTGGTTATTGGCGGTGCCGTTGGATGTTCGCTGCGCTGGCTGATCTCATTGCGTTTTAACGCGCTGTTTCCCAATCTGCCGCCGGGCACGTTGCTGGTGAATCTGGTGGGAGGATTTATTATCGGTGCGGCGCTGGCATTTTTTGTGCGCAATCCTCACATCGACCCGTTTTGGAAATTGCTGATTGTCACCGGCTTATGCGGCGGGTTGACAACGTTCTCCACCTTTTCTGCGGAGATCGTGGGCTTGCTGCAAACCGGCAAATACCTGTGGGCGATGTCGAGCGTGATGGTGCACGTGATCGGATCGCTGTTAATGACCTTTGCCGGTTTCGCCGTGGTGAATTTACTCGGTTAATCCTGCAAACACTGCGCGATAAAGCCCGCCGCTTGCATCGCGCCCTGCGACGAAATGGTGTGTGCGGTGGTGGCTTCAAAACGTGCTTCCACCGTCACGCCCGCGTCATTCAGGCGCTGCGCCGCCGATTCGCTTTCACTGTACGGAATCACGTCATCGGCTTTGCCATGTATCAGCAGCGCAGGGGCGTGCCCTTGCGGCGTTAAGGCTCCGTCAAACGCCAGGCGACCAGAAAATGCCACCACGCCCGCCAGCGGGTAGCGCCCTGACGCCAGCGCGTCCAATGCCATGATCGAACCCTGTGAAAAGCCGACCAATATCACTTTGTCCCACGCATCCGCCATGTTGTGCTGCGCCATCAGCTGTTGCAGCGTGTTATCAAAGGCCGCACGCGCCGCACGTACGCGCGCCGGACGGTTTTCTGCGGTTACGCCGGTCAAGCTAAACCACTGATAACCCATGGCATGTTCAAAGGGTTCGGGCGCATTGGGTGAAGCAAACGCCACATCCGGCAGCAGGCTGGCCCAGTGTTGCCCCAGCGCCGCCAGATCGTCGCCGTTGCTGCCAACGCCATGTAAAAAAATCACTAATGCTTTTGCCATCAAACTGCTCCTTAAAAGCCGTAGTCCGCCATATCCGGCCCAGCCGGCACAATGCCGTTGGGATTCAGCGCCTTGATGGAATAATAGCCCTGTTTGATATGGTCGATGTTAACTGTTTGCCGCACGCCAGAAACCGCCAGCATACTTTTCAGGTAACGATCGAGTAGCGGATAGTCGCGCAGGCGGCGCAGGTTGCATTTGAACAGGCCGTGATAGGCGACGTCAAAGCGCACCAGCGTGACAAACAGCCGCACATCGGCTTCGGTTAAGCGTTCGCCGAGCAGGAACGTGCGGCCATCCTGCAAGCGCTGCTCCAGCTCATCAAGCTGACCGAACACCTCGTGAAACGCCTGCTGGTAGCTTACCTGGGTGGTGGCGAAACCGCTGCGATATACGCCGTTGTTGAGGCGTGGATAGATCGTTTCGTTCAGGGCATCGATCTCGCTGCGCAGATCGGGCGGATACAGATCCAGCCGATCGTCGGCCAAATCGCCAAAGCCGCTGTTCAGCATACGCAGAATATCGGCTGACTCATTATTAACGATGGTGTGGGTTTTCTTATCCCACAAAACCGGCACCGTGGCGCGTCCGGTGAAATCGGCATCGGCGCGGGTGTACAGCTGGTGCAGGTATTCCGCTTTATTTAACCAATCGTGGTCGGCACCCGGATAATCGCCGAAACGCCAGCCTTGTGCGCCGAGCTGCGGTTCAACCACCGAGACGCTAATGACGTGATCTAAGCCTTTCAGGCTGCGTGCCAGCAGGGTGCGTGACGCCCACGGACAAATCTGCGCGACGTATAAATGATAGCGATCCGCTTCGGCAGCAAATTCGCTGGAGCCATCGCAGGTGATCCAGTGCCGAAAACTGGAGGTTTGACGGACGAATCCGCCTTGTTGATCCGTAGCCTGCACCGGATGCCACTCTGCGCTCCATTCACCCTTTACCAACATTGCCGTCTCTCCGCTTAAATGATGGATGCAGCATATCGTGCAGCAAAGTGGGTGATAATCCGGGCTAACTGGCTTTCATTGTTTCCAAATTGAAAGGAATCAGCCCGGCGGATGGTGTTGGAAGTGGCTGGCGAGAAAGTCGATCAGCAAGCGGGTTTTTTGGGCCAGATGGCGGGCAGGCGGATAGAGCGCAAATAAGCCCATTGGCGGCGTAGCGAACGTTTCCAGCAGCGGCGTGATCTCCCCGCGCAACAGGGCGGGCGCGGCGATAAAGCCGGGCAGGCGCGCAATACCTAACCCGGCCATCGCCGCCTGCAAACAGGCTTCAGTGTTAGAGAAACATAGCCGGCCACGAATCGGCATGCTGACGCTGTCGCCGCATGGCGTGACGAAGGGCCAATGCCAGGGATCGCGGAAATTGGTGTCGCTGATGCATTGATGATGCGCCAAATCGCGCCAGTGCTGCGGCGTGCCGTGTTGCAGCAGATAGCCGGGCGATGCGGCAACGCGAATCGGCACATCGCTGAGCCGCCGCGCAATCAGGCTGCTGTCATCAAGTTTGCCGATACGAATCGCCATATCATAGCCTTCATCCACGATGTTGACCGCGCGATCGGAGAAGTTAACGTCAAGTTCAATATGAGGATAGTGACGCGCAAACTCGACTAGTACGCGGGCGAGAATCGCGGTGCCGAACGTGCCGGGTGCGCTGATTTTCAGGCGGCCGGTGGGCGTGCTGGCGCTGTCGCGCACCGTGGCATCCAGCGTGGCGAAGGCGTCCAACAGGGTTTTCACCCGTTCGTAATAGGCGCGACCCACTTCGGTGGGTGACAGCGCGCGCGTGCTGCGTTTAAACAGCTGCACGCCAAGCTCTTTTTCGAGGCGCGCAACCCGCTTTGACGCCTGGCCGCTGCTGGTACCCAGGCGCTCCGCCGCGCCAGCAAAGCTGCCGACTTCCAGCACCGCGACAAACATGCGGTCACAATCAAGACGATCCATGCGGTTTCCCGTGCGTGCAAAGCGTTGAGTATACCCGCTCGCCAATCATGGCGACCCTACAATCATCCCATTGGGTGCGCATTTATGCGCACCCGGCCCCCGTTGCCGGCATTTCGCTTTCAGTGCGCCGCACCTTTCCCCCTGCGGCAAAACCTGTTGAACTACGCATTCGCTACTATCTGGCCGGGAGCCGGGAATGTCTTTGTTTCATCTGTCATCGCTGGCGGAGATCGCTGCCAGCGAATGGGATGCGCTGTTACCTGACGACCAACCTTTTCTGCGCCATGCGTTTCTGCTGACGCTGGAGCAGGGCGGCTGCGTGCGGCCGGAAAATGGCTGGCAGTCCGATCACCTGCTGTGGCGCGAAAACGGATCGCTGCGTGCGGCGCTGCCGGGCTATCGCAAGCGCCATTCGCAGGGCGAATACGTGTTCGATCACGCGTGGGCTGATGCCTGCCACCGCGCAGGCATTGCGTACTACCCCAAATGGCTGGGCGCAATTCCGTTCAGCCCGGTGACGGGCGCGCGCTTGCTGGGCGATGAAGCGGCGATCGCGCAACTGTTAGCGGCGTTGCCCGACGATCTGCAGCAGCAGGGGTTGAGCGGGGCGCACATCAACTTCACCATGCCGTCTGCCAACCGCATAATGGAACAGCAGCCCGACTGGCTGGCGCGGCTGGGCGTGCAGTATCACTGGCACAATCAAGGCTACCGCGACTTCCAGGATTTCCTCGACACGCTGATGTCGCGCAAGCGCAAGCAGCTGCGTAAAGAGCGTGAGCAAGTGTTCGCCAGCGGCTTTGTGTTCAATTGGTATCGCGGCGACCAGCTGCGCGAGGATCAGTGGGATTTCGTTTACACCTGCTACGCCAACACCTACGCGGTGCGCGGCCAGCATCCCTATTTGACGCGTCAATTTTTTAGCCTGCTCGCCGAACGCATGCCGCACGCCATCCGTGTGGCAATCGCCACGATACAAAACCAACCGGCGGCGATGGCGTTCTATTTGCTCGACGGCAGCACGTTATACGGCCGCTACTGGGGCTGTTTGGCGGAGTTTGATCGGCTGCATTTTGAAACCTGTTTCTATCAGGGCATGGAGTTCGCCATCCGTGAAGGTTTGCAGCGTTTTGATGCCGGTGCGCAGGGCGAGCATAAGCTGGTGCGCGGTTTTGCACCGCACCTCACCTATTCGTGGCATTACCTGAATCATCCGGGACTGCGCGCGGCGGTGGCGCACTATCTGGAAGAAGAACGGACAGGGATGCGCGCCTGGGCGATCGACGCGCGTGAATCCCTGCCGTATCGACGCGGCGCTTAATCCGCGCCGACAAAACCGCCGGTTTGATGCTGCCACAAGCGTGCATACAGCCCGTTATGCGTGAGCAATTCCCGGTGGTTACCCATCTCGACAATTTGCCCCTGCTCCAGCACCACCAGGCGATCCATCTTGGCGATGGTCGAAAGGCGGTGCGCGATGGCTATCACCGTTTTGCCCTGCATCAGCGTTTCCAGGCTCTCCTGAATCGCCGCTTCCACTTCGGAGTCGAGCGCTGAGGTGGCCTCATCCATGATCAGAATCGGCGCGTCCTTCAGCAGCACGCGCGCAATGGCGATGCGCTGGCGCTGTCCGCCGGAGAGCTTCACGCCGCGCTCGCCCACGTGCGCATCCAGGCCGGTGCGCCCTTGCGGATCGGACAGCAGCGGGATGAACTCGTCGGCGCGCGCGCGCTTGATCGCCAGCTGCAACTCCTCTTCCGTGGCATCCGGGCGACCGTACAGCAGGTTTTCGCGAATCGAACGGTGCAGCAGCGAGGTGTCCTGCGTGATCATGCCGATCTGGCCGCGCAAACTCTCTTGCGTCACGGCGGCAATGTTGTGATCGTCAATCATGATGCGTCCGCCGTTGATGTCATACAGCCGCAGCAGCAGGTTCACCATCGTGGATTTGCCCGCGCCGGAGGGGCCAATTAAGCCGATTTTCTCACCCGGCTTGATGTTGAGATTGAGGCGATTGATCACCTGACGGCTGCCGCCGTAATCGAAGCGCACATCCTCAAAGCGGATCTGACCTTGCGTCACTTTTAGCTGTTTAGCGTTCGGCTCATCCTGCACGCTGAGCGGCTGCGCGATGGTGTTCAATCCGTCCTGCACCATGCCGATGTTTTCAAAGATGCCGTTCACCACCCACATAATCCAGCCGGACATGTTCACCAGGCGAATCACTAAGCCGGTCGCCAGCGCGATCGCGCCGACGCTGATCAGCGATTGGCTCCACAGCCACAGCGCCAAACCGGTGGTGCTGACAATCAGCAGGCCGTTCAGCGTGGAGAGCGTGACATCCATGGTTGTCACCATGCGGCTGGCGTGCTGGGTTTTGTCGGTTTGCTCCTGAATCGCCTCGCGCGCGTAGCGTTTTTCCAGATCGTTATGCGCGAACAGTTTGATGGTGGCGATATTGGTGTAGCCATCAACGATGGTGCCCATCAGTTTGGAGCGCGCTTCGGAGGAGACCACCGAACGCTGTTTGACGCGCGGCACAAAGAAGCGCAGCGATACGCTGTAGGCCGCCAGCCAGATAATCAGCGGAATCATCAAGCGCCAATCGGCTTCGGCGAACAGCACCAGCGACGTCACGGCGTAAATCACCACGTGCCAAATCGCATCCACCAGCTGCACCGCAGAATCGCGCAGCGAGTTGCCGGTTTGCATGATGCGCTGCGCGATGCGCCCGGCGAAATCGTTCTGGAAGAAGTTCAGGCTTTGGCGCAGCACGTAGTTGTGATGCTGCCAGCGGATCATGCTGGTCATACTCGGATTGATGCTTTGGTGTACCAGCATATCGTGTGCGGCGATCACCAGCGGCCGCAGAATCAGCGCCACAAACCCCATCCACGCCAGCGTTTGCCAATGTTCGCTAAACAGCGTGGCGGGCGTGGAGTGATTGACTAAATCGATGATGCGGCTGAGATAGCTGAACAGCGCCACTTCGATCAGCGCCTGGCCCAACCCTACCACCAGCAGCGCGATAAAGCTTGGCCACACCTGACGCAGATAGTAGAGGTAAAAAGGCCACACGCGGGTGGGAGGAGAATCAGTGGGGGCATCCTGAAAAATATTGATAAAACGTTCAAAACGACGATACAACATAGAGTCACTCTTTCCGTTTGGTGAGAGTAAACAGCTTAGTGCAACAGATAAGGGATTACCGATATGGATCTGATTATTCGCGGTCGCGAACCGGCCGACACGGCGGCTTATCAACGCCTTTACAGCCGCGTGATTGATGCTGATGCGCAGCTGCATTGCTCACAACCCACGCTTTACGGTAGCGGCGCAATTCATTGCGCTTCTTGCAGCCAGGCTGCTGCTTCAGGTTCGCGCGATAAATCGCGCCGCTACCGAATGTGTGGTCGATGAATGAAGTGCTTACTGACTCTTCTCCACATACTTCTGCATATTCTCTTTGGTCACCAGCTCGAACGGAATCCACACGTGGGAATCCACTTTCTCGCCTTTAATCAGCTTCTGCGCCACATCCACTGACGCTTTGCCTTGGCCAACCGCATCCTGGAACACCGTGACCTGCATCTTGTCCTGCGCTAACGCTTTCAGGCCATCCGGCGTGGCATCAATGCCGCCGACCAAAATCTTCTTGTTGCTCTTGGCCAGCGCCATCGCTGCGCCAATTGCCATCTCATCATTATTGGCGGCCACGATATCAATCGCTTCGCCGTTGCCGATCCAGTTCAACATCAGATCCATACCTTCATTGCGCGCATAGTTGGCGGGCTGTTTCTGCACCACCTTCATGCCGGGATATTTCGCCACCACCTGCTCCACGTCTTTGGTACGTTGCAGCGCGCCCGCATCGGTTAAGTTGCCGATCATGATCGCCACGTTGCCCTTGTAGTTGGCCAGTTTCGCCAGCTGTTCCATCTGCAAAGTGCCCGACTCGCGCTCGTCCGACCCCACAAACACCACGCCCGGCGGCAGCGTCTTGTCGCCCGGCGTGCGGTTGACGTACACCAGCGGAATTTTCGCCTGCTGCGCCAGCTTGGTCAGCTGCGGCGTGCTGGCCGAATCCACCGGATCAACGATGATCGCGTCCACGCCCGCGCCGATAAAGCTCTGCACCTGATCGGTTTGCCGACCCACGTCGCCGCGTGCATCTTCAAACTGCGCATCCAGCCCACGCGCTTTGGCCTCTTTATCAATCGACTGCCGAATAATGGTTAAAAAGTTTTGGTCGAAATAGGCCATCGACACGCCAATCTTTTCCGCCAGCGCCGAGGCAGACGTAGACAGCAAACCCAGCAACACTATCGCCTTGAAAGTTTTCATCGCGGACTCCAGAGAACAGGTGATTATTAGAATGGATATTTCATTGTTTTACTAAATGGATCAATGAAACCATTTGCAGCCTACGAGGCGACCAGGCGGCTGGCAATCAGCAGGATGGGATTTTGCTGTGAAGCGCACACTTTGCTCTCGGGTGCGTTGAGGCTTAGTACGCTCATAGTTTTCCTGCGAAGGATTTTCTCAGAGCTGGCGCACACTCTGAGGCAAACGCGACGGGAAATGTGGCGTTCTGTGCAGCGCCGCACCTCGCGTTGTGTCAGTGGCCAAATCTGGTGCGAATTTGGCCCGTGAATTCCTCCATTCGCACAATGACCGTTACGCAATTGGCTCTCTATAGTTGCTGAACAGTGAAATTTAAGCGGTTTTCCTGCCTGACATCGTGCTCTTATCCAGAGGAATTCAGCCCATGCAAAATACCAACAATCGCAGGCAGAACAGCCATGTACGCGTGTGGATCCTGTGCCTGATCCTGTTTCTTTCGGTGGTGGCTTACGCCGATCGCTCGATCCTGTCGATCTCTGGATCGGCGATCAAAGATGAGTTTGGTTTATCGGCGATCCAGCTTGGCTTGATCCTGTCGGCCTTTAGCTGGGCATATGTGATCGGCCAGATCCCCGGCGGATTGCTGCTCGATCGCTTCGGCACCAAAAAAGTGTATGGCGTGACGCTGGCGTTGTGGTCAGTTTCTACCCTGCTGATGGGATTTGTTGGCGAGTTTTCCAGCGGCATGATGATGGCGCTGACGCTGATGTTTGTGCTGCGCTTTGCGCTGGGTCTGATTGAAGCCCCAAGTTTTCCTGCTAACGCGCGTGCGGTGATCATGTGGTTCCCCAGCGCGGAACGCGGACGCGCCTCATCGCTGTTTGCCTCGGCCCAATACTTTGCCGTTGCCATTTTCTCACCGCTCTCCGGCTGGCTGGTGTCGCGTTACGGCTGGGAGTGGCCGTTCTTTGTGCTGGGCGGCATCGGCGTGCTGGCGGTGTTTGTCTGGTTTGGCTACATGCGCACGCCGCGCCAGCATTCGCAGGTATCGGAAAAGGAGTTGCGCTACATCGAGCAGGGCGGCGCGCTGGTGGATATTGACGCCGCGCAAACCCTCAAAGCGCGCCCG
Organism: uncultured Pantoea sp.; assembly: GCA_966185695.1. GTDB lineage: Bacteria > Pseudomonadota > Gammaproteobacteria > Enterobacterales > Enterobacteriaceae > Pantoea. The sequence goes on from CBIFUL010000007.1 coordinate 27,656, forward strand.
CCGCTGAGCAAAGCGATGTTCAAAAAACTGCTCAGCAACCGCATGTTGTGGTGCGCCTATCTCGGCCAATACTGCACCATCGCGCTCAGCTACTTCTTTATTACCTGGTTCCCGATCTATCTGGTGCAGGCGCGCGGCATGAACATTCTTGATGCCGGATTCGCCACCATCGCGCCTGCGCTGTTTGGCTTCCTGGGCGGCATCAGCGGCGGTTATATCTCCGATAAACTGCTGGCGAGCGGCTGGAGCTTATCGTGGGCACGTAAAGCGCCCTACATCGTCGGCATGCTGATGGCGGCCTCGCTGATTCTGGCGGCGGTGATCCCCAGCAACGTCGGCATTATCGCCATCATGTCGTTCGCCTTCTTCGGCAAAGGCGTGGCGGCGGGGGCGGGCACCTGGACGATTGTCAGCGACACCGCACCGAAAGAAGCGGTTGGCCTGGCTGGCTCGATCTTTAACGGCATCGGCAACATGGCCGGATTTATCACCCCGCTGCTGTTCGGCATCATCGTCGGCTTAACCGGCAGTTACAGCATTGGTTTGGTGTTTGTCGGCGCGCACTGCGTGGTGGCCGCGCTGCTGTTCCTGCTAGTGATGGGGCCGATCGAACGCGTCGGCGAAGCGCAGGATTCTTCTCGTACTTCTTATGCAACTCAGGAGAAAAAAGATGGCATCAACGCCGTTTAACGTCTTGATCAAAGGCCCGCTATTACCGCAGCGCTTGCTGGATAATCTGGATGCGCACTTCACCACCACGCGCCTGTGGCAGCAGGACGATCCGGCGGCATGGCTGGCGCAACAGGGCGCGAGCATTGATGCGCTGGTCACCAGCGGCAACGCGCTGATGGGCGCGAGCGTGGAGTTGATCGCGCAGTTGCCCAACCTGAAAGTGATTTGCAGCAACGGCGTGGGTTATGACGCCATTGCTATCGCTGCCGCCGAGGCGCGTGGCATCGTGGTGACCAATACGCCGGGCGTGCTTAATGATTGCGTGGCCGATACCGGCATGGCGCTGCTGCTGGACGTGGCGCGCCGCATCAGCGCCGCCGATCGCTACGTGCGTGCCGGCAGCTGGCCAACGCAGGGACGCTATCCGCTTAGCACCAAAGTGGGCGGTAAAGTCTGCGGCATCGTGGGATTGGGGGGCATCGGCAAAGCGCTGGCGAAACGCGCGCGGGCGTTTGATATGGACGTGCATTTTTACAATCCGCGTTCGCGTCCAGACGTGCCCTATACGCGCCACGATTCGCTGCTTTCGCTGGCGGAGAAGGCCGATTTTCTGGTGCTGACGCTGCCGGGCGGCGCGGCCACGCATCATCTGGTAGATGCCGAGGTGCTGCGCGCGCTCGGGCCGCAAGGTTATGTCATCAACATTGCGCGCGGCAGCGTGCTCGATGAGCACGCGCTGATTGCGGCGCTGGCAGCCGGTGACATCGCCGGAGCCGGTTTGGACGTGTTCGAACAGGAGCCACGGGTACCTGATGCGCTGCGCAGCCGCGACGATGTGGTGATCACCCCGCACCTTGCCAGCAGCACCCATGAAACCATGCGCGCCATGGCCGATTTGGTGTTTGAAAACCTGTTGGCCTTCTCGCAGGGCGAAGCGGTGCTGACGCGGGTAATTTAGCGATTGATGAAGGCGAGAAATCATTTCAGGTGCGCATAAATGCGCACCCTACAAAAGCGTATACTGAAGTTGTAGGGTCGCCATTTATGGCGACCTGGTAAATGCGTCACCACCATCCAATCCACAAACGGCGTACTTCTCCGCGCCGTTTTGCTCAGCGCGCCATTTTGCGTCACAGATAGTACAAATCACTGCTGAAGATTTTTTGCTCAGCTGCCGATACCTCTCCTTACCATCCACTGATATTAAGGAGCGATATCGTGATAAAGATGATCACGGTTGACGAATTGCGGCAAGGCATGTTTATCCACAAACTTGAGGTTTGGTGGCTGCAAGACAAACGCATTCGTAACCAGATGCTGATCACCGATAAACGCCAGATCGCCCTGATCCGCAACGAGGGGATCCAGCAGATCTGGATCGATCTCGATAAATCGGTGCAGTCGCCGGTTGCGCCTGCGCCCAAAAAAGATATCCCCAAAACGCCGTTTTTCTCTGAGCTGGATCAGGCACAAACCATCTTCAATCAGGGCAAACCGCAGGTGTTGGCGATGTTCAACGAGGCGCGCATGGGACAAGGCCTCAACCTCAGTTTTATGCTGGATCTGGTGGATGAGATTGCCGGTTCAATCACCCGCGAACCCACGGCGCTGCTCAGCGTGGCGCGGCTGAAAAATCACGACGATTACACCTATCTGCACTCCATGGCGGTATGCGGTTTGATGATTTCGCTCGGCAAAAAAATGGGGCTGGATGAACAGCAGCTGCGTCGCGTGGGCATGGGCGGCCTGCTGCACGACGTGGGCAAAGCGGCGGTGCCGCTGGCGATCCTCAACAAGCCCGGCAAACTCACCGACGAAGAATTTACCGTAATGCGCCAGCATCCGATTGTCGGTGCGCAGATGTTAATGGAAGCCGATGCCGGAGAAGACCTGCTGGATATCGCGCTGCATCACCATGAAAAATATGACGGCAACGGCTATCCGCACGGGCTGAAAGGCGAGGAGATCAGCTTGTATGCGCGCATGGCGGCGGTGTGTGACGTCTACGATGCGGTGACCTCAAATCGTCCCTATCGCAAAGGCTGGACGCCCGCTGAGGCGATGCACAACATGCTGAGCTGGCGCGGCCACTTCGATAACACGCTGCTGCACGCCTTTGTGCGCACCATCGGCATTTATCCGGTGGGATCGCTGGTCCGCCTCGCTTCCGGGCGCGTGGCGCTGGTGGTGCAGGCGGGCGAAAAATCGCTGCTCAAACCCAAAGTGCACGTCTTCTGGTCGCTGCATTCACAGCGTGAAATCAAACCGGAAGCCCTCGATCTCGGCGACAGCTTCAGCACCGACAGCATCACCGGCGCGGAAGAGGGCAGCCTGTGGCACAACATCGATCTCAACCGCATCTGGGCGCTGGAAAGCGCTTAATTCCTCAGCATTTTTATACTTTCTTTACGCCCGTCTCCCGCCTTTTTACCTCTTCTTTACGCCGCGCCGCGCATGCTTGCAGCACTACCTAATCTTCTGGAGGTTGCTGTGAGCGTGGGCGTGATAACCGGCATCGTGCTGGTATTTATTCTTCTGGGCTACCTGATTTATGCCCTGCTAAATGCGGAGGCATTCTAATGGCGGCAAATGCATTTCTGCTGATGGCGGGATTCCTGCTGCTGCTGATGCTGCTGGCACAGCCGCTCGGGCGTTTTCTCGCCGTTATGGTGGCCGACAAGCCGCTGCTGCCGCGCACCGAACGCGCGCTGTGGCGTTTAGCGGGAGCCGAGGATGCGCCGATGCGCTGGCCGCAGTATCTGCTGGCGATCCTGCTGTTTAACGCGCTCGGCTTTGCCGTGCTGCTGCTGATGCTGCTGACGCAGGCGTCGTTGCCGCTGAATCCGCAACACCTGCCGAATCTCAGCTGGCATCTGGCGTTGAATACCGCCATCAGCTTTGTCACCAACACCAACTGGCAATCCTATGCCGGTGAAAGCACGCTGAGCTATTTCAGCCAGATGGCGGGCTTAACGGTGCAGAACTTCCTGTCAGCAGCAACCGGCATCGCGGTGGCCTTTGCGCTGATACGCGGATTCGCCAACCGTTCGCTGGCGACGCTCGGCAACGCGTGGCGCGATCTCACGCGCATCACCCTTTACCTGCTGCTGCCGCTCAGCCTGCTGATTGCGCTGTTCTATGTCAGCCAGGGCAGCATTCAAACCTTCGCACCCTATCACGCGCTCACCACCCTGGAAGGCGCGCAGCAAACTTTGCCGCTCGGGCCGGTGGCATCGCAGGAGGCGATCAAACTGCTGGGCACCAACGGCGGCGGCTTCTTCAACGTCAACTCGGCGCACCCGTTTGAAAACCCCAATGCGCTGACCAATCTGGTGCAGATGCTCAGCATCTTCCTGATTCCGGCGGCGCTCTGCTTCACCTTTGGCCAGCATCTTGGCGATCGGCGTCAGGGCCACATGTTGCTGTGGGCGATGAGCATCATGTTCGTGCTGGCGGTAATCGTGGTGATGTGGGCGGAAGTGCGCGGCAATCCGCACCTGCTGGCGCTCGGCGCGGACAGCGCCAGCAATATGGAGGGCAAAGAGACGCGCTTCGGCATCCTCACTTCCAGCCTGTATGCGGTGGTCACCACGGCGGCATCGTGCGGCGCGGTGAACGCCATGCATGATTCCTTTACCGCGTTGGGCGGCATGGTGCCGATGTGGCTGATGCAGCTTGGCGAGGTGGTGTTTGGCGGCGTCGGTGCGGGCCTGTACGGCATGCTGCTGTTCGTGCTGCTGGCCGTGTTTATCGCCGGGTTAATGATTGGTCGCACCCCGGAATACCGGGGCAAAAAGATCGACGTGTGGGAGATGAAAATGACCGCGCTGGCGATTTTGGTGACGCCAACGCTGGTGCTGCTGGGCACGGCGCTGGCGATGATGACCGAGGCGGGCCGCGCGGGCATGGCGAATCCGGGCATTCACGGTTTTAGCGAAGTGCTGTATGCGGTCTCCTCGGCGGCCAACAACAACGGCAGCGCCTTTGCGGGCTTAAGCGCCAACACGCCGTTCTGGAACCTGCTGCTGGGCGTGTGCATGCTGCTGGGCCGCTTCGGCATCATCATTCCGGTGCTGGCCATTGCCGGTTCGCTGGCGGCGAAGACCATTCAACCGGTCGGCAACGGCACCTTGCCGACGCATGGCCCGCTGTTTGTCGCGCTGCTGATCGGCACCGTATTACTGGTGGGCGCACTCACGTTCATCCCCGCGCTGGCGCTTGGCCCGGTGGCGGAACATCTGCAATCTATTCAGGGATAAGGCAATCATGAGTCGTCAACAACTGGCGCTGTTTGATGCGGCGTTAACGCGCACCGCCATGTTCGATGCGGTGAAAAAACTCGATCCGCGCGTGCAGTTTCGCAATCCGGTGATGTTCCTGGTGTGGATCGGCAGCGTGCTGACCACGCTGTTGGCGCTCGGTATGGTCGGCGGGCAGCTCAGCGGGAACGCCGGATTCACCGCCGGCGTTGCTCTCTGGCTGTGGTTCACCGTTTTATTCGCTAACTTCGCCGAAGCGCTGGCGGAGGGGCGCAGCAAAGCCCAGGCCAACAGCTTAAAAGGCCTCAGTAAAACCCGTGATGCCAAACAATTGGCTGAGCCGCGCTACGGCGCCCGCTGGCACAGCGTGGCCGCTGAATCGCTGCGCAAAGGCGATGTGGTGCTGGTGGAAGCCGGTGACATCATCCCGTGCGACGGCGAAGTGCTGGAAGGCGGCGCGTCGGTAGATGAGAGCGCGATCACCGGGGAATCGGCGCCGGTAATCCGCGAATCCGGCGGCGACTTCTCCTCGGTCACCGGCGGCACGCGCATGCTTTCTGATTGGCTGGTGATTCAGTGCAGCGTCAATCCGGGTGAAACTTTCCTGGATCGCATGATTGCGATGGTGGAAGGCGCGAAACGCCGCAAAACCCCCAACGAAATTGCGCTGACCATTTTGCTGGTGTCGCTGACCATCGTGTTCCTGCTGGCTACCGCCACCTTGTGGCCGTTCTCAGCCTACGGCGGCACGCCGGTTAGCGTCACGGTGCTGGTGGCGCTGCTGGTGTGTTTGATTCCCACCACCATCGGCGGCCTGCTGTCGGCGATTGGCGTAGCGGGCATGAGCCGCATGCTGGGTGCGAACGTTATTGCCACCAGCGGACGTGCGGTGGAAGCGGCAGGCGACGTTGATGTGTTGATGCTGGATAAAACCGGCACCATCACGCTCGGCAATCGCCAGGCGACGCAGTTTCTGCCCGCGCCGGGCGTCAGCGAGCAGCAGCTGGCCGACGCGGCGCAGCTGGCTTCGCTGGCGGATGAAACGCCGGAAGGTCGCAGCATCGTGGTGCTGGCAAAGCAGAAATTTAACCTGCGCGAGCGCGATCTCAGCAGCATGAACGCCAGCTTTATTCCGTTCTCGGCGCAAACGCGCATGAGCGGCGTTAACGTGCAGCATCGCCTGATCCGTAAAGGCGCGGTAGATGCGGTGCGTCGCCACATTGAAGCCAGCAACGGTCGCTTCCCGGCGGAAGTAAACAGCGCGGTGGAAGAGGTGGCGCGGGCGGGCGGCACGCCGCTGGTGGTCGCGGAAGGCGCGCAGGTGCTGGGCGTGGTGGCGCTGAAAGATATCGTCAAAGGCGGCATTAAAGAGCGTTTCGCCGAGCTGCGCAAAATGGGCATCAAAACCGTGATGATCACCGGCGATAACCCGTTAACCGCGGCGGCGATTGCGGCGGAAGCGGGTGTTGATGATTTTCTGTCGGAAGCCACGCCGGAAGCCAAGCTGGCCTTGATTCGCCAATATCAGGCGGAAGGGCGCCTGGTGGCGATGACCGGCGACGGCACCAACGATGCGCCTGCGCTGGCGCAGGCCGATGTGGCGGTGGCGATGAACTCCGGCACGCAGGCGGCGAAAGAGGCGGGCAACATGGTCGATCTCGACTCGAATCCCACCAAGTTGCTGGAGGTGGTGCACATCGGCAAACAGATGCTGATGACGCGCGGTTCGCTCACCACCTTCAGCATTGCCAACGACGTGGCGAAGTATTTCGCCATTATTCCCGCCGCGTTTGCTGCCACCTACCCGCAGCTCAATATGCTGAACGTGATGGGATTGCACTCCCCCAACTCGGCAATTTTGTCGGCGGTGATTTTCAATGCGCTGGTGATTGTGTTCCTGATTCCGCTGGCGCTGAAAGGCGTCAGTTATCGTCCGCTGAGCGCGGCTGCGCTGCTGCGCCGCAACCTGTGGATTTACGGGGCGGGCGGTTTGGTGGTGCCCTTTATCGGTATTAAAGCCATCGACCTGCTGCTGACGCTGCTGGGTGTGGCGTAAGGAGAAGAAGAATGAGTCAGTTACGTCCGGCTATGATTTTGTTAATACTGCTCACGCTGTTGACGGGCGTGGTCTATCCGCTGCTCACTACCGGCTTGGCGCAATGGTGGTTTCCGCTACAGGCCAACGGCTCGCTGATTGAGCAGGACGGCGCGGTGCGCGGTTCGGCGCAGATAGGTCAGCAGTTTACCCATCCCGCGCATTTTTGGGGGCGACCTTCCGCCAGCGGCGATGCGCCCTATAATTCACTGGCATCCAGCGGCAGCAATCTGGCCGGCAGCAATCCGGCGCTGGATACAGCGGTAGCCGAACGCGTGGCCGCGCTGCGCGCCGCCAACCCGCAAGCGCCGCAGGCGGTGCCGGTGGAATTAGTTACCGCCTCGGCCAGCGGCCTCGATCCCGACATTTCGCCCGCCGCCGCGCGGTGGCAAGCGCCACGCATTGCGGCGGCACGCAACATGGCGCTGAAGGATGTCGAAGCGCTGATTGCGCGTCACACCGAGCGCCCGCTGCTGCCGTTTATCGGTGAGGAAACCGTGAACGTGCTGCGGTTGAATCTGGCGCTGGATAGTTGGCAAAAAAAGAGCGGTTAAGCAATTAACGCGTCAACCACACATTCGGTAGCGGCGCGATTCATCGCGCATCTTCGCAACGGCTGAGTTGCTGCCAGACGCGCAATAAATTGCGCCGCTACCGAAAAGTGCGGTCAGCCACGTTGATATACGCAGTGAAAATGGATGATTGATGAACGATGACATGATCCGCCCCGATCCCGATGCGCTGCTGCTGAACCAGCGCAGCAGCCATCGCGGCACGCTGAAAATCTACTTTGGTGCCTGCGCGGGCGTTGGCAAAACCTTTGCCATGTTGCAGGAGGCGCAGCGGCTGCGCGCGCAGGGGCTTGATGTGCTGGCGGGCGTGGTAGAAACCCACGATCGTGCCGAAACGGCGGCGCTGCTTCAGGGATTAGCGCTGCTGCCGCGCCGTGCGACCGGGCGCTCGCGCCATGCTGAATTCGATTTGGATGCGGCGCTGGCGCGCCATCCGGCGGTGATCCTGATGGACGAACTGGCGCACACCAACGTGCAGGGTTCGCGGCATCCCAAACGCTGGCAGGATATTGAGGAGCTGCTGGAAGCGGGCATCGACGTCATCACCACCGTGAACGTGCAGCATCTGGAAAGCCTGAATGATGTGGTCGGCGGCATTACCGGCATTCAAGTGCGCGAAACCGTGCCCGATCCGTTTTTCGATAGCGCCGATGAAGTGGTGCTGGTGGATTTACCGCCCGACGATCTGCGTCAGCGGCTGAAAGAGGGCAAAGTCTACGTTGGCGACCGCGCCGAACGCGCCATCGAAAACTTCTTTCGCAAAGGCAATCTGTTCGCGCTGCGGGAGCTGGCGCTGCGCCGCACCGCCGATCGCGTGGATGATCAGATGCGCGCGTGGCGCGACCAGCAGGGACGCGACAAAGTGTGGCACACGCGCGATGCGATTTTACTGTGCATCGGCGATGACACCGGCAGCGAAAAGCTGGTGCGCACCGCCGCGCGTTTAGCGGCACGTCTCGGCAGCGTGTGGCATGCGGTGTACGTGGAAACGCCGCGTCTCAATCGGCTGCCGGAAGCGCGGCGGCGCGCCATCTTGCGCACGCTACAGCTGGCACAAGAGCTGGGCGCGGAAACTGCCACCTTGTCCGATCCCGATGAAGCGCGCGCGGTGCTGCGCTACGCGCGCGAGCACAACCTCGGCAAAATCGTCAGCGGACGCCAGCCGCAGCGGCGCTGGCGGCGCGACAGTTTTGCCCAGCGTCTTGGTCAGCTCGGCCCGGATCTCGACCTGCTGGTGGTCGCGCTGGATGAGCCGCTGCGCGATGCGCCACATCCGCTCAGCGGCCAGCGCGCCAGCAGTGACAAATGGCGGCTGCACCTGCGCGGCTGTTTGATGGCGCTGGCGCTCTGTTTCCTGGTGACGGTGGTGGGCCGCTGGCTGCTGGTGGCGTTCGATCCGGCCAACGCGGTGATGATTTATCTGCTGGCGGTGGTGTTGGTGGCGATGCGCTTTGGCCGCTGGCCGTCGGTGTTCGCCACGGTTGTCAACATCCTCGCCTTCGACCTGTTTTTCGTGGCGCCAACCGGCACCGTGGCGGTGTCGGATCTGCAATATCTGGTCACCTTTGCCGTGATGCTGGCGGTCGGGGTGATCGTCGGGAATCTCACCGCTGGCGTGCGCTATCAGGCCAAGGTGGCGCGCTATCGCGAACAGCGCGCGCGGCAGCTGTATGAAATGGCGAAATCGCTGGGCAGCGCCTTAACGCCGCAGGATATTGCCGCCACCAGCCAGCGCATCATCGACGCCACGCTGCAGGCGCGCAGCGTGCTGCTGCTGCCGGACGAGCAGGGCGAGCTGTACAGCGTCGGCGATGTCGCGCTCGGCACGCCGCCCGATCTCGCCATCGCCAAGTGGAGCTTCAGTAAAGGCCAACCGGCGGGCGCGGGCACCGATACCTTAACCGCGGTGCCGTACCAAATTCTGCCGCTGAAAAGCGGCAATCACTGTCGCGGTTTGCTGGTGGTGGAGCCGGAGAATCTGCGCCAGCTAATGATCCCCGAACAGCAGCGCTTAGTGGAGACCTTCACCGTGCTGATCGCTAACGCGCTGGAGCGCATGGCGCTGTCGCACAGCGAAGCGGCATCGCGGCTGGCGGCGGAACGTGAGCAGCTGCGCAATGCGCTGCTGTCGGCGCTGTCGCACGATCTGCGCACGCCGTTAACCGTGCTGTTTGGTCAAGCGGAGATGCTGATGCTGGATCTCGCCAGCGAGCAGTCGACATTGGTCGGCCAGGCGAATCAGATTCGCGAGCAGACGCTCAGCACCATTCGGCTGGTGAGCAACATGCTGGACATGGCGCGCATTCAATCCGGCGGGCTGAATCTGCGCGATGAGTGGGTGGCGCTGGATGAAGTGGTGGGCGGCGCGCTGCGCAGCATGGGGCCGTCGCTGCAAGGGCGTGAATTTACGCTCGATTTGCCCGACATGGTGCTGATTAAAGGCGACAGCGCGATGCTGGAACGGGTGTTTACCAACCTGATCGAAAACAGCCTGAAATACGCCGGCAACGCGGCGCAGCATGGCATTCAGGCGTGGCGCGAGCCGGATCGGTTGGAGATCGCGGTGTGGGATAACGGGCCAGGCATTGCTGAGGAGAATCTCACGCGTATTTTCGACAAGTTTGCGCGTGGCGATAAGGAGTCGGCGGTGCCGGGCGTGGGATTGGGTTTAGCGATTGCCAAAACCATTGTTGAATCCCATCGCGGACGCATCTGGGCAGAGCAGCGGCCGCAGGGCGGCGCGTGTTTCCGCCTCTCTTTACCGCTGCCCACGGCGCCTGAAATTTCTGAAGATGGACTGAAATAACTTCACATAAGTTCAGTTATACTCGGCCTCTTGCTGATTGATTAATGGGAAATTATGGAACGTTTTGTCGAAAACCTGATGTATTCATCGCGCTGGCTGCTGGCTCCGGTTTACTTCGGCTTGTCGCTGGGGCTGTTGGCGTTAACCATCAAGTTTTTCCAGGAAATTTTTCACCTGTTGCCCAATATTTTCACCATCGCCGAGAACGACCTGATTTTGCTGCTGCTGTCGCTGGTGGATATGTCATTGGTTGGGGGATTGCTGGTGATGGTGATGTTTTCCGGCTATGAGAATTTCGTGTCTAAGCTGGATATTGATGAGAACCGAGAGAAGTTAAGCTGGCTGGGCAAGATGGATTCTGGCTCGCTGAAAAACAAAGTCGCGGCCTCGATTGTGGCGATCTCCTCGATTCACCTGCTGCGCATTTTTATGGACGCGCGCAACATCGAAAACGATAAGTTGATGTGGTACGTGATCATCCACCTGACGTTTGTGCTGTCGGCGTTTGTGATGGGCTGGCTGGATAATTTGTCGAAGCTGGACAAGAAGTAGTGTCTCCAGGTGCGCATAAATGCGCGCCTGACTCCATTCAGCCACCTTCAGGTTCGCGCGATTCATCGCGCGAACCTGAAGCACCGGCTTGTTGCAAGAAGCGCAATGAATTGCGCCGCTACCTCAACGTGCGATCATTTTGCCTATCAAGCGTCGCCATTATTGGCGACCTGACTCTTTACCGCACCGGCTGCGTGCCCGCCAGCTGCGGCATCACCTCTTTGATCATCGCGAAAAAATGGCGTAAACGCGCCGGATAATAACTCGCCCACGGATAGGTCAGCCACACCGGCAGCGGCGGCGCTTGCCACTCGGGCATCAGCTGCACCAAATCGCCGTTGGCCAAATCTTCCTGCACCACCCACGATGACAACGCCGCTGCGCCCATGCCCATTAGCGCGGCTTTGCGCACCGCATACAGACTGTCGCTCGCCAGACGCGGCGCAATCGCCAAATTCATCGGCTGCCCGTCGCTGATGCGCTGTAACGCCAGCTCGGTGCGATAGAAGCTGGTTAATGCCAGCCACGGCAAATCCGCGAGGTGTTCCACCTGTTCGACCGGCGCGTGCGCCGCCAGCAGCGCCGGTGCCGCCACCACAAAGCGCGGCACTTCGGCCAGCAGCACCGCCACAATCGACGGGTCGCTTGGCGCACCGACCTGAATCGCGCAATCGACGTTTTCACTGATAAAGTCCGGCGTGCGGTCGTTCAACATCCACTCCACCGTGAGGCGCGGATAGCGATGCAGATACGCCACCAGCGGCTCAATCAGCTGATCTTGCCCAAAAGCGTGCGGCGCACGCACGCGTAACGTGCCGATAGGATCGTCACTGGTGCCGGTTAGCTCATCCTCCAGCGCATGCCAGGTCGCCAGCAGCTGACGCGCCTGGGCATAGCAGCGTTCGCCATCGTCGGTGAGCTTGAGCGCGTGCGTGGTGCGTAAAATCAGTTTCAGGCCGAGCCGCTGCTCCAGCGCTTGCAGGCGACGGCTGACCGTGGGCTGCGTGGTGCCAAGCTGCACCGCCGCCGCCGACAGCGAACCGCTCTCGACAATACGGATAAAAGTTTGCATCAGTTCAATGCGATCTACGCTGGTTGAGTTGCTCATACGTAACCTGCATAACAGTTCTGTGTTCAGCGAGTCTACCGCGTATGGCCGTGGCGCGCTTTAATAAGCGCACTTTCACGGGGGAAACCACTATGTCTGCCATGTCGTCATCATCTGCCATCAATGCGGAAAAACTGCCAGCGCCGCTGGTGTTTACGCTCGCCGCCGGCGCGGGCCTTAGCGTTGCATCGATTTATTACAGCCAGCCGATGTTGGATATCATCAGTAAACAGTTCAACGTGGGCATCGGCAGCGTCGGCATGATCCCCATGCTGACGCAGGCGGGTTACGCGCTGGGCATTCTGCTGCTGGCCCCGCTCGGCGACCGCCACGATCGTCGCACCATCATCTTGATCAAGGGCCTGCTGCTGGTTGCCGCACTGCTGCTGTGCGGTTTTTCTGGCGGCTTAAACGCGATGCTGATCGCCAGCTTCGTCACCGGTTTAACCGCCACCGTGGCGCAGGACATCGTGCCCGCGTCGGCAGCGTTAGCGCCCGAGCGCAGTCGAGGCAAAACCGTGGGTACGGTGATGACCGGATTGCTGGTCGGCATTTTACTGTCGCGCGTGGTGAGCGGCTTTGTGGCCGAGTATTTCGGCTGGCGCAGCATGTACGTGCTCGCGGCGGCGGCGGTGCTGCTGATTAGCCTGACGCTGTGGCGCGTGCTGCCGCGCTTTACGCCGGGCACCTCGGTGAGCTATCCGCGCCTGCTGCTGTCGCTGGCACATCTGTGGCAGCAGCATCAAACCCTGCGGCGTGCTGCACTGGCGCAAGGCTTGCTGTCGGTGGGTTTCAGCGCGTTTTGGTCAACGCTGGCGCTGATGCTGAGCCAACGCTTTCATTTTGATAGCGCGATTGCTGGCGCTTTTGGTCTGGCGGGCGCAGCCGGAGCGCTGGCCGCGCCGCTGGCGGGCAGCATCGCCGATCGCATCGGCCCGGCGCGCGTTACGCAATACGGTGCCAGCCTGGTAATGGTGTCGTTCGCGCTGATGTTCCTGCTGCCGCTGCTGCCGATGCCGGCGCAAATCGGCCTGATTATCCTCAGCACCATCGGTTTTGACTTGGGCGTGCAGGCAACATTAGTGGCGCACCAAACGCTGGTGTACGGCCTGGCGCCGGAGGCGCGCAGTCGCCTGAATGCGCTGATGTTCACCGTGGTGTTTATCGGCATGGCGAGCGGGGCGGCGCTGGGCAGTTTGGCGCTGGCGCATTGGGGCTGGAGTGGCGTGGTAGCACTTTCGACTTTTGCCGCTGCGCTTGCCTTACTAATTCGTCTCGCCAGCCGTCATTTGAAAAACTGATCGTGCTGCATGTGCCAGGATTAAGGGAGAATAGTATTTAAAAACGGAGCGTTATGAACTTCCTGGCCTGGACCGCCGCCACCGGCGGTCTTCTTCTTTTAATGTCGTTGGCTTCCGGTTGGATTCACCGGGGGCCGGTCACCTCGTTCGGACTTTACCTGTTCGCGGGCATCCTGTGCGGCCCGTGGATACTCAATCTGTTGCAGGTCGATATCATCGGCCACGCCAATCTCGCCGCGCACATCACCGAAATTACCATGGCCGCCTCGCTGTTTATCACCGGGCTGAAATTGCGTTTGCCGCTCAAAGCCCATGCATGGCGGGTGGGCGTGCGGCTGGCTTTCCCGGCGATGCTGCTGACGGTGGGCAGCATGACCCTATTAGTGCACTGGGTCACCGGCTTTGATTGGGCGCTGTCGCTGGCGTTTGGCGCGATTGTCGCGCCCACCGATCCGGTGCTCGCCAGCCTGATTTCAGTGAACGATGCGCGCGATGACGATGCGCTGCGCGTCGCACTCTCCAGCGAAGCGGGCATGAATGACGGATCGGCGCTGCCGCTGTTGATGTTGGCGCTGCTGATGATGCAGCCGGGCGCGCTGAGTATGGCGACCTTTGGCGAGTGGCTGGCCAAAGATACGCTGTGGGCGATTGGCGGCGGGCTGGCGATCGGTTATCTGCTGGGCCGCGCGATCGGTCAGCTCGCTACCCATTTGCGCAGCGCGCATCAGGACGTCGCGCCGAATGATTTTCTCGCGCTGGCGCTGATTGCGCTGAGCTATGCGGCGGCGCAGGCGGTGGATGCATCGGGCTTCCTCGCCACCTTTGCGGCGGGCGTAGGCTTGCGGCGCGCGGAGCTGCGCGTGGTGAAGCACTATCCGCAAGAAGAGTTGTCAGAAGAGGAGCAATTTTTACCGGCCGAAGCGCGGGTCAATCCCAATCAGCGGCTGGCGAACGGCGGCGGCGGCATGGTGAAATCGGTGGGATTGGTGATCGGCGATGCGCTGTCGTTTGGTGATACTATCGAGCGTCTGTTGGCAGCGGCGATGATGGTGGTGCTCGGCATCACGCTGGCGCAGCACTGGAATCTTACCGGCATCGGTTTGGCGCTGGCGCTGTTCGTGGTGATTCGTCCGCTGGCGGTGTGGCTTACCACCTCGCGCTGTGAAATGCCGTTGATGCGGCGTCTGTTAATTGGCTGGCTGGGCATTCGCGGCATTGGCAGTATTAACTACATCGCCTTTGCCTGGGTGCACGGTATGCGCGGGCCTGAAGCCGAACAGATGGTGGATATGGCGTTGACGTTAGTGGTGTGCAGCATTGTGCTGCACGGCATCACGGTGACGCCGTTATTGAATTGGCGCGCAGCCCGTCAGGCGGCGCGTGCGCCAGCGGATAAAAACTGATATTTGGAAACTTTTGGAGCCTATTATGAAAGCGTTAATTCTCGCCCTCGTTGGGCTGTCACTCTCGGCCGGTGCCCTGGCAGCGGATGGCGATACCAATCCAGAACAGAACGTCTATGCCAGCCAGCTGTGTCATCTGGTGAGCAGCGAAACCCAGAGCAGCGATCTCGATACCTACACCGAGAAGATGAAGGCGCAGCTGGCCGGTAGTCAATCGCCTTCGGCGGTGGAAAAGACTGAATTTAATGAAGAAATCGCGCAGGAAGTGATCAGCGCGTGGCTGGAGCTGGGCGAAGATGAACGCGGCAAATTGCGTCATAATCAGCAGCAGTGCGAGCAAACCGTGATGATTCAATTCCAACAACAAGACTGATGTCCTGCATCATTGACGCGATAGCGGGCGCTCACCCCCGTCACTTACTGATGTAATCTCCTGAGATTCTGGCACTTGCCGCTTTGATCTCGCGCCAATGATTTTGGGTATTCAATCACGATACGCGCCTTTTTAGGCGCGTTTTTTTATGGATTTTTTGTATGAATTACGTACATAATCGCCAGCGAAAATCAGACTCGCGTCACAAATAAAACTCGGCAGTCAAAGCTTAATGCCGCTCACTTAAGCCATCAAACGCGTCGTTATGCCGGTGCGCATGAATGCACACCCTACGAAAGCCCTGTGCTTCCCCTGTAGGGGTGCCATTTATGGCAACCGAAAAGCGCTTAACTGACAAGCATTAGGCAGTAAAAGCTGCCTCTTTTTACCCCTTTGGCATTGGGCAAGATGATTACACGTCGTCACTTTTTGTTGGCTAGCGGAGCAACAATCCTCTCCATGACCACCGGCAAACTCTTTGCCCGTGATGACATCATTCCACTGTGGCCCGACGATCCACCGGGTGGTGGCGGCCCGTCGGGTTTGCTCAAAGTCAGCAGACATGGCTCGTGGACCAATGTGGTATCGCCCGCGATCCAACGCTTCCGCCCGGAAAATCCCAACGGCGAAGCGGTGATTATCGCGGCGGGCGGCGGCTATCGTTTTATCGGCATGGGGCGCGAAGCCTGGCCGGTGGCGCGCTGGCTGAATGCCAACGGTTACACCGCCTATGTGCTGAGCTACCGGCTGCCGGGCGAGAAGTGGCAGGCTGGCAATCTGGCACCGTTACAGGATGCGCAGCGCGCCATTCGTCTGGTGCGTTCAATGGAGAAGAAAGTGCACGTGCTGGGCTTTTCGGCGGGCGGACATCTGCTCGGCATGGCGGCGGCACGTCCTGATTTTGCCTCCTATCCGCCGCAAGATTCGCTGGAGGAGATTCGCCCCAGCGTGGATAGCGTGGGCCTGATTTATCCGGTGATTACTCTGGAAGCGCCGTATCAAAACACCAAAACGCGGCTGATGATGGTGGGCGAACACGCCACGCCAACGCAGGAAGCCAATTGGTCGGTGCAGAATTACGTCACGCGCGCCTATCCGCCGACGTTTCTTGCGCAGGCCGAGGACGATCGCACCTCAAACCCGCACAACACCGAAATCATGCGTGATGCCTGTCGCCGCAATCGCGTGCCGGTAGAGTTGATTGAGCTTAGCAGCGGCGGCCACGGTTTCGGGCTTGGCAGAGCCGGTACGCCTGCGGCTCTATGGGATCAGGCGTACGCGCGCTGGTTAGATCATCTCAGCTAGTGGCGCCGGGTGAAAACCGCGCCGCCTGCCGGTCTTCGCCCCCCAAAACTGCGATTTTTTGGGTGAAATGACCGCGCTAAATTCCTTTTTATTGTTGTAAATCAATCTTCTAAAAACAGTTTGAACAAGTTGTAAAATTCTTTGCGTTATCTCTTCCGCCGACCTTTCTCTAAAGTTCATTCCAGCAGCACGACAAACAAATTCAAACACCACTTTAGAGGAAATCACCATGTCTAAACTCGACCTGCTCGACCCACAGAACTCTACCCTGATCTTCATTGACCACCAGCCGCAGATGGCATTCGGCGTCGCCAACATTGATCGCCAGCAGCTCAAAAATAACACCGTCGCCCTGGCGAAAGCGGGCAAAATTTTCGACGTGCCGGTGATTTATACCTCTGTTGAAACCGAAAGCTTCAGCGGCTACATCTGGCCGGAACTGCTCGCGGTGCACCCGGAATCACAGCCGATTGAGCGCACCTCGATGAACTCATGGGAAGACGCCCAATTTGTGGCAGCGGTCGAGAAAACCGGACGCAAGAAATTGATCATCTCGGCCCTGTGGACCGAAGTGTGCCTGACCTTCCCGGCGCTGATGGCGCTGAAAGCCGGATATGAAGTGTACGTGGTGACTGATACCTCAGGCGGCACCAGCGTGGATGCGCATGAACGTTCCGTGCAGCGTATGGTGCAGGCTGGCGCGGTGCCGGTGACCTGGCAGCAGGTGTTGTTGGAGTACCAACGCGACTGGTCACGTAAAGAGACCTACGATGCGGTGATGGATCTGGTGCGCGAACACAGCGGCGCCTACGGCATGGGCGTGGATTACGCTTACACCATGGTGCACAAGGCACCGCAGCGTCAGGCTTAAGCTACGCCTGATGCGGCAGCCGGTGTTTTACCGCCGCAATAAACAGCCGCAGCGCCATGGATTGATGCCGATTGGGTGGGAACCATAATGCTAAACCGGCTGACGCAATGCGCCAGTCGGCCAGCAGTTCGATCAGCTGGCCGCTGGCGATTTCACTCTCGACATACAACATGGGCACATACGCCACGCCTAAACCCGCGCGCGCCGCTTGCGCCATCAGCGCATTGTTATCCAGCGTTAGCGCGCCCGGTACGTCAATTTGCCAGCTCTCCTCGCGCTGCTGATATTCCCACTGATAGCGTTTTCCGCTCGGCAAGCGGTGGCGAATACACTGCTGCTGGCGCAAATCATGGGGATGCTGAATCGGCGCGTGCGCTGCCAAATAGGCGGGTGCCGCCACGGTGACAAATGTCAGCGGGCCGCCAAGCGCAATCGCCACCATATCTTGCGGTACATCTTCCTGTAGCCGAATGCCGGCATCAAACCCGGCGGCGGTGATATCCACTAATGCGCCTTGCGCGGACAAATCCAGTTCAATGTCGGGATAGCGCGCGCAAAAATCCGGCACGACTTTTTCCAGCAGCAAGGCAATCGCCGCATCGCTGGCGCTGATGCGCAGCGTGCCGAAATGCGGGTGGCGGCTGGCGCTGATGTCGTGCAGCACGTCATCCATCTCGTTCAGCAACGGCGCCAGCCGATCCAATAATTGCTGCCCGGCATCGGTCAGCGCCACGCTGCGCGTGGTGCGGTGAAACAGCTGCACGCCAAGATTGTGCTCCAGCGATTTCACCAAATGACTGAGCGATGAACGCTGTAAACCCAGCATTTCGGCGGCGCGGCGGAAGTTTTTCTGCTCGCCGAGCGTTTTGATGGCTTGCAGTTCGTGCCAGGAAGGTCGCTTCATTGGTGGTTATTCCTCACCGGGTCATGCGGAATTGGATGGATTATCACCACCAGTAAAGCGATCTATGCTCCTGTTTTCAACTGCGGGAGTACACCATGAAAACCTGGTTAATTACCGGTGCCAGCAGCGGGCTGGGCCAATTAATGAGTGAACGTTTATTAGCGCGCGGCGATCGCGTCATCGCCACGGTGCGCCGCGAACAGGCGCTGGTGGATTTACAGCAAACTTACGGCGCGCAGCTGCATGTGATCACATTGGATTTAGCCGATAGCGCCAGCATCGCGCCGACCATCGCACGCGCCTTCGCGGCGGTTGATCGCGTGGATGTCGTGGTGAGCAATGCCGCATACGGTTTATTCGGTGCGGCGGAAGAGTTGAGCGATGCGCAGATTGATCGCCAGCTAGCCACCAATCTCACCGGATCGATTCAATTGATGCGTGCGGTAATTCCGCTGTTGCGCCAACAGGGCGGTGGACGCATCGCCCAGGTTTCATCGGAAGGTGGGCAGGTGGCCTATCCCAACTTCAGCCTGTATCACGCCAGCAAATGGGGTATTGAAGGTTTCGTCGAAGCGGTGCGCCAGGAAGTGGCCAGCTTCGGCATCGATTTCCTGCTGGTGGAACCCGGCCCCACTGCCACCAACTTTGGCGCAGGATTGGATGTGGCGGAGGCGCTGGATATTTATCAAGACACCGCAGCCGGGCAGCTGCGCCGCGCAATTTTGGCGGGCGATTTCCCGATCGCGGGCGATGCCGGAAAATGCGTCACGGCGATGATCGCCACCCTCGATCAAACGAAAATGCCGCTGCGGCTCGCCTTGGGCAGCACCGCGTATCGCAATATTGAAGCTGCGCTTGAATCTCGCCTGGCCGAGCTGCGCGCGCAGCGCGCGGTGGCGTTGGGAGCGGATGGTTAATTCAGCAGCTTTTGCAGTACGGTGATATGGCTTAGCTGATCGAGTTTAACTGCCGTTAGCAGCGTGACTTTTTGCTGTTTTGCGCGAGATTGCAAAGCGCTGAAAGCGCTGCTGTTGCTTAGCTCGACGCGATATTGCTGTTCGAAGTGGATAAAATCGAGGGTTGCCGCGTGCAGCGCCTTGCGCAGTTCGGCGGAGGGCGCGACGGCTTTGAGCCACTCGTCGCAGCGCAAATCAATTTTCTTGATGCCGCGCGGCCACAGGCGATCCACCAAAACGGTGTAGCCGTCGTCAGCGGTGATGGGGTCGTAGACCCGTTTTACGGCAATCATCAGCCTCTCCAGGTTGAGCGCTGATTGTAGGTCAGAATTGCGCGATGGCGGGTCATTAATGGCCTGAATGAATGCACTTTTTGGTAGCGGCGCAATTTATTGCGCGTCTGACAGCGACTCAGCCGCTGTAACGATGCGCGATGAATCGCGCCGCTACCGTATGTACGGTTGGCGAGTTCATTGTACAACCGAGGCATTGCGCTATTTATGGCGGCCTTGCAGCAGCACAATGTATGCCGCGTGGCTGTAACCAGGGTTAATAATAATCGCCGTGGCGGTAATCCCATGATGGGAAAATATCGGACAGCAGCGCCATGATTTTATCCACATCTAAGCCTTTGCGGATCAGAATCGGGCACGGCGTGATTTTACGTTCGCCATTTTGCTGTGGAATTAATTTACCCGCGTTATCCACCATCGATACCATCACGCCTTGTTCATAGCGTACTTTATTGTCGTCGTTGGGCTGGATTGATTTTACGTAGGCGTTGGCTTCAATAATTAAATCCGCGCGTTCGGCGATGCGTTCGCCAATGCCCTCTACCAGGCCGCGATTCCCCTGGCCGGAGGGATTTGCCGAGCTGGCAAACGAAAATTTACCGTGCGCGTTCCATAACTCTCTGGCGATATTTTCGCCCGGCGTGCCGAATTTAATCACGAAGCAGCTGGTTTGGCGGCCATCCATCATCAACTCTTGCGAACCGTCATTGGGAATACGCGACAACGCCTCTTCGCGCCACGGTAAAATACAGCCGAGTAAAATGTCCTGATCCCAATGTTGCTGGTAAAGCCGATCGATTTCGGGCGTTAGCTGCGCCAGTGAACGCAGCTGCTCCAGCGAACCGCATAGCACCACGCCGGGTTTGTTGCGCTTGCGCAGCTTGGCTTCGAACTTACGTTCTAATCCGGCTTTATCGGAGGTCATGATGATGTAGCCCACTTTAGTCGGGCTGACAATCATGCCACCCTCTTTGGCCAAAATATCGATGGCTTCGGGTTGTAAGCCGCCATTCCACGTTATCTGTTTACCGCTCATGGATTTACCTTATTTGCATACGCGTATGAAGATACACAGGCACATTACCTGCAAGAAAATAAAGCTATTACGAGAAACCGGATAATTCGATGGGATTTAATTAGCCATAATTAATAAGGCCGCAATATCACAAGGGTTAATTATCGTTGTCGCTATGACTATTAATGATAATAAACACAAAGTGGATTGGCGTGCAACGCGTGAAAATAGTAACGAAACCGGTAAGGGTATTTGGTTATTACACCTGAGAATGATGATGTTATTTAACAGCGCTGAAAATAATCCTCAGCGCCGCCGTTAATTAGAAAATCATGCTGTGAATAATGGCGCGTAGCGCGATGCCGAGCAAAATGCCGGGAAGGGCAAAGCGAAACAGGCGCGGGAAGCGGCTGGATAATCCGAGGTAGATGCCGATACCTGGCAGATCAAAAGTTTGAATCAGTAATCCCGCAGATGCATTAAGGTTATGCACGCTAAAGATGCCTTTCTCCACTAATCCCGCCACTACGCCATAATACGCCGTGCCGCCGGCTAAACATTTGGTAAGCGCCGGAAGAATATAGACCTCAGAAATATTAAGCTTATTTAACAGCGGTGCCAGCATCCGCGTTAGCATTTCAATGGCGCCCGCTTCTTTTAATATTCCCACCACCGATAAAGACAGAATTAACATCGGCAGCGATCCTATTGCCAGCCGAATCGCATCGGAACCGGCGGTATTGATAATGGCGATTAACCCCATTTTGCGTTCGCTATGACTCGCGGCTTCATCTTCATTCAACAGCGCGGCATTGGAAAGTTGGCGCGCAAAGAAATGATAGGTGGTTGCTGCGGCACATACGCCACCGCCGATGGAAATCAGCAGCGCCAGGCTCCAGTTTAGCCCGTCGGGGATCAGCGGATAAAAGGTGCTAGCTTGCCCCATGGCAAACAGCATGGCGAGCGTAGCAGCCATATGACGATCGGAGGTGCCACGTTTTTCCATGATGGCTAACGCCGCGAGCGGCGCAGCAAAACTGACGAAGTTAAGCTGAATCATGGCAAAAAAAGCCAGTCCGGTAATACCCAAGGGTTTTAATAACGGCGTGGAATGACGCACCACAAAATCTAATACGCCTTTTACTTCCAGATATTTCATGATGAATAACATCACCACCATAATCGGAATTAACGTATATAACGCCACGTCAACCGACGTTTTGCCGGCGGACATAATGATATCGATAATATTCATCTGCGTATCCCGGGTGGATTATATCTTCTGCCTGCAACAAAACTCTGCTTCACACTGCGCTCTCCGTACCAGTAAACGCGATTAAATTTGGTTGGTGTTAGTGACTTCTCAACCACACCCAGGGCAGCGGCGCGATTTATCGCGCGAACCTGAAGCAGCTGGGCTGCTGAAACAAGCGCAATAAATTGCGCCGCTACCCGAAAATGCGGTCGTTATACTCGCTAATGACGCCAAATTTGCCAGCAAGATTTGAATATTATCCCGCGCGGAGATTATTGAGTAGGGAGGAGGGAAAAATGAGGCAAAAAAAAGCCAGCCGTTTATTTGCGGCTGGCTTTAATTTAGCGCGTAAATATTAACGCATCGTCACAAACTCTTCCGACGCCGTGGGATGAATCGCCACGGTGTTGTCGAAATCTTTTTTGGTGGCGCCCATTTTCAGCGCCACGGCGAAGCCCTGCAGCATCTCATCCATACCGTTGCCGATGCCGTGAATGCCGACGATCTTCTCATCCGCGCCCACGCAAACCAGCTTCATGCGGCACGGCTGGCGATGCTGCGTCACCGCGGTATACATCGCGGTGAACGAGGATTTGTACACTTTCACCTGATCGTCGCCGTACTGCTCGCGCGCCTGCGGTTCGGTCAAGCCCACGGTGCCGATAGGCGGATGGCTGAACACCACGGTTGGCACATTGCTGTAATCCAGATGCTCATCCGGCTTGTTGTTGAACAGACGCTCTGACAAGCGACGACCCGCTGCAACCGCCACCGGCGTTAACTCCACCGCGCCGGTGTTATCGCCGACCGCGTAGATGCCCTGGACGTTGGTGTTCTGGAACTTATCGACCTTGATATAGCCTTTGTCGTTCAGCGCGACGCCGCTGGCGGCCAGATTCAGGTTATCCGTCATCGGTTCACGACCAATCGCCCATACCAGACAATCGACCGTTTGTTGATGGCCGTTCTCCAGTTGCAGCGTCAAACTGCCGTCGGCATTTTTGATCACGGCGGTGGGAATCGCTTCGGTGTGCAGCGTAGGCCCTTCCGCCTGCATCACTTCCACCAGCGTTTCGACGATCAGCGGATCGAAGCTGCGCAGCGGCGCATGTTTGCGCACGAACAGATGCGTTTCTGCGCCCAGCGCGTTCACCACGCCCGCCAGCTCTACCGCGATATAACCCGCACCGACCACCGCGACCCGCTTCGGCAGCGCGTCCAGTTCGAAAAAGCCGTCAGAATCGATGCCGTATTCCGCGCCCGGCACGTTCGGGTGACTTGGACGACCACCGGTGGCGATCAAGATGTTGTCAGCGGTGATGCGTTCGCCGTTCACCTCCACGGTGTTAGCATCAATAAAGCGCGCGAAGCCTTTGATCACCTCAACATTATTCTTGCCCAGCACGTTGTCATACGAGGTGTGAATACGATCAATGTAGGCGCTGCGGTTTTTCACCAGAATCGACCAGTCGAAGCGGTTCACGGTGGTATCGAAGCCGTAATCCGGGCCATATAAATGAATGGCTTCGGCGATTTGCGCGGCGTGCCACATCACTTTTTTTGGCACGCAACCGACGTTGACGCAGGTGCCGCCCAGCTCTTTGGCTTCAATCAGCGCGCATTTTTGGCCATACATCGCCGCACGGTTAATCGAGGCGATGCCGCCGCTGCCGCCACCAATTGCGAGATAATCAAAATGTCTGGTCATCCGTTATGTCCATCTTTAGCAGGAAAATTGGCATAGAGTGTAACGCTGGGTGGGGAAACAACCCAGCGTTTGCACCTATGATTGTAATAGCGTTGAATCACGCATCTGAATACAGGGAAGGATATCATGCATCTGACTTTTCTCGGCACCGGCGGCGGTGCGCCAAGCTTGCAGCGTAACGTGACCGCGATTGCGCTAACGCTCTCAATGCGCGGCGATACCTGGCTATTTGACTGCGGCGAAGCCACCCAGCATCAGTATATGCGTTCGGCGCTCAAGCCCGGCAAGCTGCAAAAAATCTTCATTACCCATCTGCACGGCGACCACATTTTCGGCTTGCCGGGTCTGCTTACCAGCCGCTCGATGGCCGGAATTCTGGAGCCGATGACCATTTATGGCCCCGCCGGAATTCGTCAGTTTATCGAGACGTCGCTGAGTTTGAGCGGTTCTTACACCACCTTTCCGCTGGAAATCGTGGAGATTGAAGCCGGTTTGATTTTGGATGACGGCGCGTTTCGCGTCACCGCCTATCCCATGAATCATGTGATTGAGTGCTACGGCTACCGCATTGAGGAGCAGGATAAACCGGGCTTTCTGGATGCGCCGCGCCTGAAAGCCGCAGGCGTGCCGCGCGGGCCTTGGTATCAGGATTTAAAGCAGGGCAAACGCGTGACGCTGGAGGATGGGCGCGAAATCAATGGTGCAGACTACCTTGGCCCCGCCACCAAAGGCAAAGTGGTGGCGATTTTCGGCGATACCGCACCAACCGAAACGGCGCTGCAGCTGGCGGCGAATGTGGATGTGATGGTGCATGAAACCACGCTGGAAGCGGCGCTGGCGGAAAAAGCCAACGGGCGCGGCCACTCCACCACGCGACAAGCTGCCGAGGTGGCGAAGCAATCGGGCGCGAAGCGCATGATCGCCACGCACTTTAGCTCGCGCTATCTGGCTCAGGATCGGGAAAAACTGCTGGCGGAGTGCCAGTCGGTGTTTGCAGCGACCGAGCTGGCACGGGATTTTGCGGTGTTCGAGATTTAGTGCTGTAACGCCGGATAGGTAAAGAACAGCAGATGCGTCATGTTGAGCAGAAAGTGCACGCCGGTGGCAATCCACACGCGTCCGCTCCATTGCCAGGCCAAACCGTAAATCACGCCGGCTAAGGTGGCGAACGCCATCATCATGACGCCGCCAGGGAAATGCGCCAGACCGAACAGCAGCGCGGCGATCAGCAGCGCGGCCCACGCGCCGATTTTTTGGCGCAGGCGCTGTTGCAGATACCCGCGGAAGAACGCTTCTTCCGCCAGCGACACAAAGAACAGATTCGCCAGCATAAAGCTGCCGATCCACTCCGGCCAATGTAACTCCAGCGCCAACCCATCCACCTGCACCGCCAGCAGCAGCAGCGGGATTGCCGCCAGCAGTGCCAGCCACAGAATTTTGTAGCGCGGCGGCGCCGCTTTAGCGCGAAACAGCGTCGGGTAGCAGGCAAACAGCAGGAACGGAATCAGCGCTTTATCAAAGTTGTAGGCGAAGCTGAACGGCGTGCTCAGCGGCCCCACCTGCACCTCATCAATCTGCCGCGAGGTGGTGAAGCCGGGGAACAGATGCAGGAACAGCCCGGCAGCAATGGCCACCAGCGCCGCTTCGCTAAGCAGCTGAATCCAGCGCGCGGTACTTTCCACGCGCGTCCAGACGATCGCCGCGATCGCGCCGAGCAGCGTCATTGCCGGCCAATTCACCACATCCTGAAACAGGGCGAGAATGGTCGCGAGCGTGAGCAGTAATACGGACAGACGTTTGGCAGGCGAAAGCGCGGCAAGCGCGCCCGCCAGGATGATCCACATAATGATTTTCCACCTAAATTAATGCCTATGGCTGGCGGTGCGGTGCGCGAACTTATTCGGGGACAATTTGTGTCACGCTGTAGTGACCGGTTCCCGCTGGAACCAGCTTTTTATGCAGCCACGGCAGCAGCTCTTCCATTTGCGCTTTCAGCTTCCACGGCGGGTTAACCACAATCATGCCGGAAGCCGTCATGCCGCGCTGATCGCTGTCTGGGCGCACTGCCAGCTCGATTTGCAAGATGTTGCGAATGTTAGTGGCCTGCAGATCTTTCACCATGTGTTTGATCTGCTGGCGCATCACCACCGGATACCACAGAGCGAACACGCCGGTGGCAAAACGTTTATGGCCTTCCTGAATGCCTTTCACCACGTCCTGATAGTCGCTTTTCATTTCGTAAGGCGGATCGATCAGAATCAGGCCGCGACGGCTCAGCGGCGGCAATTTGGCTTTCAGCTGCTGATAACCATCGCCACGCGCCACGCGCGCGCGCGCATCTTTGCTAAATTCATTACGCAGCAGCGGGTAATCGCTGGAGTGCAGTTCAGTCAGCTCCAGCTTGTCCTCTTCACGCAGCATAAAGCGTGCGATCAGCGGCGAACCCGGATAGTAACGCAGCGTGCCGTGCGGATTGAGATTGCGCACCGCCGTCAAATAGGGTTTCAGCAGCTCAGGCGCGTCCGGCTGCTGCCAGATGCGGCTAATGCCTTCCAGGTATTCTCCGGTACGCTCGGCGTGCTCACCGCTCAGCTGGTAACGTCCGGCACCGGCGTGCGTGTCCAGATAGAGGAAAGGTTTCTCCTTCTCCATTAAGGAAGTAAGGATCAGGCTTTCTACGGTGTGTTTCAGCACGTCGGCATGGTTGCCGGCATGAAAACTGTGGCGATAACTCAACATAAGATGGGGATTCCGCGGTAGCTCTAAGAATGGATAGTGCAGTTGCGCCGGATTATAACGTTGCGAGATAAAAATTGCTGGACGGATATGCCGTGCAACGTGAAAAAGCGCATTTAAGTTTGCGGCTTTCGCGTCGTCTTAGTGTTAAGAACCCAGATACGTATTTGATCAAGCGCAGCAACTTCTGACACGACACTCGAAATTTGGTTCAACATTGAGTAAGTTAGTTGCGGTTCCGCTTCTAATCGCGCGCAAGCGCAAGCGGGCTAATCTAAAATTAGCCCGTCGATCTTATTCGTATGCACATGACATTACCTTCGCGTCACTGCATCTTTTTAAATTTATATCGGTGAAAATAATGAAAAAATTTTCTGGACTCGCGGTGGCAAGCTTATTGGTTTTGTCCGGTTGCGCCAAACAACAAGAGCCTGCGCAGAGCCTGGTAACACCGCCGGAAGCGGCGCAGCCGGTTGCTGAATCTCAGCCGGTGCCGGAGCAAGGCGCGGCGTTTACCCGTAACAGCGAGTCTGTTTCACCGGTTGCTGACGCCGGCGATCGTTCTGCCAATGTGCAGCAGTGCCGTAAAGAGTTAGACGCAATGCGCATGTATAGCCAGGCGTCCTACAATGCCTATTTGGCCGAGTTCCAGAAAGTGGGCGCGCAGACCAATAAATATCTGCAAATTAAAGATTCCATTGGCTCAGATATTAACGATCTGATTATGCCGCGTTATCAGTTCCAGATTCGTGAATTATGCTTCCGAATTAAAACCCGTTTAACGCAGCTGATTATTCGCCAGGCCGGCTAATAGCCGCAGAAGTGTCCTCTATTTAGTAAATTAAGCGCGTTATAAAGGGTTTCATCTTTCTTAGATGAAGCCTTTTTTCGCTACGCCTGATATTGGTTTGACGAGAAGATAGCTCATATGAAAAACGTGTGGAACGCTGGCCTGGTGACGCTGGTATTCATAACGGCAGCACATGCCAACAATGACGCTAATTTATTAAATAGCTTTAGCGATGTGGCAAAGAGCTTACCTGCCGCCGCGCAGCAAAGCGTTTCGACCCATGTCGCTGCGCTGGATACCTTAAAAGAAAAAAATCAGATCCAGGCGAAAGAGTTGCATCAACTGCGTGTGCAATTGGCAAACGAGCAGCAAGCAAGTAGGCAGCAAGCGAAAATTCAACGTGAACAGCGACAGCAGATTGCGCAATTACAGGAAGCAGCCAAAAAAATAAGTGAGACCCGTAATGCGTCAGCAAAAGAAATAGCCGGTAATAAGCCACAAGGCGATGCCGAGCGTGACAGCTATACCTTGGGTCAATTCTTTGCCAGCAATTCAGAACCGATGATGAAAATATTAGCGGCTGCCGACGTGAAGCTAAATCCCGATCGCCTGGCGGCCGGTTTTTCCGCGCGTATTCAGCAACAGCCCTCCCTGGTTCCCGAGGGTGAAATGGCGAATCGCTACGGCGAAATGCAGCAAAGCATGCAACAAGGCATGGAAAAGCTGATAGGCCAAAGTCAGCAAAAAATTACCCAGCAGATTGGCAAACGTACACTGCTGAAAACAGAGCGGGCCGTTTCATGGCTGATGGTGAAAAAGGCCAATGCCGCCTTAGTGGCGGATCAAACGGTGGCGGTGCAAGTGAAAGTCACCACGCTGGACGGCAAAGTCATCAATGATTTCAGCGATCAAGCGGTGCCATTCAGTGCAAGCGTGCCGCCGTTGATGTATGAAGGCATGGCGCTGAGCGGCAAAGGCGGCGCAGTTGAGGGGTGGGCGTTGGCCAAAGATATCGCCAATCGCGAACCGCTGCCGGCATGGGTAGCGCCTTACGAGGTGGTGCATTACCAACTTGCGCTGAAATAATCTCCTTCCCGGCGTGCGGGTGGGCTTTTCTTCACCGCTCTGCGCGCCTGGCATTGATTTTCCCGCCGTCAGACTCCATGTTAATCAGATTGCGTCGCGCGAGCGTTCGCGCCTCAACTTCATGATGAAAGGACTGCGCTTATGACCAATCCATTACTTTCGCCTTTTACCCTTCCGCCTTTTTCTGCCATCAAACCTGAACATGTGGTGCCAGCGGTGACCGAAGCCCTGAATGACTGCCGCGCAGCGGTTGAGCGCGTGGTGGCACAGGGCGCGCCTTATACGTGGGACAACCTGGTGCAGCCGCTGGCCGAAGTGGACGATCGGCTCGGTCGTCTGTTCTCGCCGGTGAGCCATTTGAATTCGGTGAAAAACAGCCCGGAACTGCGCGAAGCCTATGAGCAAACGCTGCCGCTGCTGTCTGAATACAGCACCTGGGTTGGCCAGAATGAAGGGTTGTATCAGGCTTATCGCGACCTGAAACAGGGTGAGAGCTACGCCGCGCTGGATATCGCCCAGAAGAAAGCGGTGGATAACAGCCTGCGCGATTTTGAGCTGTCGGGCATTGGCCTCGATAAACAGAAACAGCAGCGCTACGGTGAAATTGCGGCGCGCCTGTCTGAACTGGGTTCGACTTACAGCAACAACGTGCTCGACGCCACCATGGGCTGGAGCAAATTGATCACCGATGAAGCCGAGCTGGCGGGGATGCCAGAGAGCGCGCTGGGCGCGGCCAAAGCGCAGGCCGAAGCCAAGGATCAACAAGGCTGGTTGCTGACGCTGGACATTCCAAGCTATCTGCCGGTAATGACCTACTGCGACAACGCTGCGCTGCGCGAAGAAATGTATCGCGCTTACTCGACGCGCGCCTCTGATCAAGGCCCGAACGCCGGAAAATGGGATAACGGCCCAATCATGGCGGAAGAGTTAGCGCTGCGCCACGAACTGGCTCAGCTGCTGGGCTTTGATTCCTACGCCGACAAGTCGTTGGCGACGAAAATGGCGGAAAACCCGACGCAAGTGATCGATTTCCTTTCCGGCCTGGCCAAACGCGCCCGTCCGCAGGGCGAAAAAGAGCTGGCTCAGCTGCGCGCCTTTGCGAAAAAAGAGTTCGGTGTAGACGAGATGAATCCGTGGGATTTGACCTACTACGGCGAGAAGCAGAAACAGCATCTCTACACCATCAGCGACGAGCAGCTGCGTCCGTACTTCCCGGAAGCGCGTGCGCTGAGCGGCCTGTTTGAAGTGGTGAAACGCATCTTCGGCATCACCGCGCAAGAGCGTACCGATGTGGATGTGTATCACCCTGACGTGCGTTTCTTTGACTTGTTCGATGACAGCGGCGAGCTGCGCGGCAGCTTCTATCTCGACCTGTACGCGCGCGAACACAAGCGCGGCGGTGCGTGGATGGACGATTGCGTGGGGCAGATGCGTAAAGCCGACGGCAGTTTGCAGAAGCCGGTGGCCTACCTCACCTGTAACTTTAACCGTCCGCTAAATGGCAAACCCGCGCTGTTTACCCATGACGAAGTCACTACGCTGTTCCACGAATTCGGTCACGGCTTGCATCACATGCTGACGCGCATCGAAGCGCCGGGCGTTTCCGGTATTAGCGGTGTGCCGTGGGATGCGGTCGAGCTGCCGAGCCAGTTTATGGAAAACTGGTGCTGGGAGCCGGAAGCGCTGGCCTTTATCTCCGGTCACTACGAAACCGGCGAACCGCTGCCGAAAGCGTTACTGGATAAAATGCTGGCGGCGAAAAATTATCAGGCGGCGCTGTTTATCCTGCGTCAGCTGGAGTTCGGCCTGTTTGATTTCCGCCTGCACACCGAGTTCAAGCCAGAACAAGGTGCGCAGATCCTCGAAACCCTGCGCGAAGTGAAGCAGCAGGTTGCCGTAGTGCCAAGCCCGGAGTGGGGCCGGTTCCCACACGCGTTCAGCCACGTATTTGCGGGCGGGTATGCTGCGGGTTATTACAGCTACCTGTGGGCAGATGTGCTGGCGGCGGATGCGTATTCGCGCTTCGAAGAAGAGGGCATTTTCAACCGTGAGACCGGTCAATCCTACCTGGATAACATCCTGACGCGCGGCGGTTCAGAAGAGCCAATGGAGCTGTTCAAACGCTTCCGTGGCCGTGAACCGCAGCTGGATGCGATGCTGGAACACTACGGAATTCAGGGATAAGCCTGCTTGTGAAAATCGGTTTAATCGATGAATCAGGCGCCGGAGACGGCGCCTTATTACATTTGGCGCAGCGTTGGGGTTTAGAGCATGACGATGCGGCAGTCATGGCGCTGGTGTTAACGCCTGAGCAGCTTGAGCTGCGCAAGCTCGACGAGCCAAAACTCGGCGGCATCTTTGTGGATTTCATTTCCGGCGCGATGGCGCATCGACGCAAGTTTGGCGGCGGTCGCGGTGAAGCGGTGGCGAAAGCGGTCGGCATCAAAGGCGGTTATCTGCCGGACGTCGTGGATGCCACCGCCGGTTTAGGCCGCGATGCCTTTGTGTTGGCTGCTTTGGGTTGCCGGGTGCGCATGCTGGAGCGTCATCCGGTGGTGGCGGCATTGCTGGACGACGGTTTGCGCCGAGGCTATCAAGATGCCGAGATCGGCGGCTGGCTGCGCGAACGCTTAACGCTGCTGCACGTGGTAAGTCAGCAGGCGCTGAATGACATCACGCCGGCACCGGATGTGGTGTATCTCGATCCGATGTACCCGCATCGGCAAAAA
Source organism: uncultured Pantoea sp. (assembly GCA_966185695.1). Classification (GTDB taxonomy): domain Bacteria; phylum Pseudomonadota; class Gammaproteobacteria; order Enterobacterales; family Enterobacteriaceae; genus Pantoea. Next base: position 58,445 of record CBIFUL010000007.1, read on the forward strand.
AGCGCCATGGTGAAGAAAGAGATGCGCGTGTTTCAGTCACTGGTGGGTGCCGATGAGGATGCCGATGCGCTGCTGGAACCGGCGCGCAAACTGGCGAAAAAACGCATCGTAGTGAAACGCCCGGATTATGCGCCGCCGCTCGCTGGCGTGGCGACGCAGTCGGCAGTGGTCACCAAAAGTCATCGCTTTGATATTTATCCGCCGCTGGTGTGAGGCGGTTGCCGCGCCGCCAGCAACCCCGTTCCAGCAAAAAAACAGGGTCATTAGCGTAATGCCTGGCGGTTAAGCGCTTTTCGGTCGCCATCAATGGCGACCCTACAAGGTAAGCGCATGGCTTTCGTAGGGTGCGCATTCATGCGCACCTGCATAACTACGCGTTTGATGGCTTAGCTGATCGGCATTAGGCCATCAACCGCCCTGTTTTTTATTCCTCATCTTCATCACGCAGCGGCACAATCAGCATGTCGATGTGCACGGTGTTGATCAGCTGGCGCGCGGACGACATCAGCTTGCTCCAGAAATCTTGATGGTGACCGCACACCACCATATCGACATCGTATTTTTTAATCGCGTCCACCAGCACCTGGCCGAGATCGCCGCTGCCGCTCAGCGTTTCGCTAATCGGATATCCGGCGTTAACGGAAAGCGCTTTCAGCGCGGAGTGCGTCTCTTCAGAAATACGCTTCTGCATGTCGCCCAGGTTCACGTCAATCAGGCCGGTATACAGGTCTGAATAATTCACATCAACGTGGATCAGCGAGATTTTTGCATCGTAAGGACGGGCCAGCGAAACGGCTTTATCCACCAATAACTGGCTTTCCGGGGAAAGGTCTACTGCAATCAGGATGTGTTTATAAGCCATGATAAAACTCCTTTCTCAAGATTCTGGGGGCAACCCTCATGCCATCACGGCAGGTGATTTCCTTTGCGCGAAACGGCGTTAAGCCACACAGGCAATTTATTATTATTGCCTTGAGTATAGCCAGAGTCGTTAACAAATGCTGTAAGCGCAGGCGCGGCTGTGAAGCCGATCAAGCGTTATTACACTCTTCACTCGCCGTGAACGAAAATCATCGCTGGAAAAAAATTCGCCAGATCTCCTACACTGAAAATGAGTGCCAACGCCGTCTGGGTTGCGCAACCGGGTTCGTATAACAACAATGCATCTGTCGCTGGTTAATTTCCCGTGGGGCGTCTACAGCATTCCCCCGCTGTATTTGACGTTGTTGCGGCGCCAGCTGGGAGGGGAACATGATCAGCACTATCGCGCTTTTTTGGGCTCTGTGTGTGGTTTGTCTGGTGAACATGGCGCGCTACTTCTCTTCTCTGCGCTCATTATTGGCTGTGCTACGCGGCTGCGATCCGCTGCTGTATCAATACGTGGACGGCGCGGGCTTTTTCACCTCGCACGGTCAACCGAGCAAGCAGGTGCGGCTGGTGCGCTATATCTGGGATAAACGCTATCGCGATCATCACGACGACGAATTTATTCGCCGCTGTGAACGGGTGCGCGGCCAATTCGTGCTCACCAGCGGCCTGTGTTTTCTGGTGGTGGTCAGCTTGATTGCCATGGCAATCTGGCAATAAAAAAGGGCGACATCGCTGTCGCCCTGTTGTGTTTCTGCCGCTGGATTAGATCAGCTTAAGCGCGATCCAATACAGCGAACCCGACAACACAATACACACCGGCAGCGTAAACACCCACGCCATGGCGATGTTCTTGATGGTGCGGCTCTGTAATCCACCGCCATCCACCAGCATGGTACCGGCTACGGACGATGACAGAATGTGCGTGGTCGAAACCGGCATGCCGGTATAGCTGGCCACGCCAATCGATACCGCCGCCGTCACCTGCGCCGACATCCCTTGTGCGTAGGTCATGCCTTTTTTACCGATCTTCTCGCCGATGGTGGTTGCCACGCGACGCCAGCCAATCATGGTGCCGATGCCGAGCGCTAACGCAACTGCCACGATAATCCAGATCGGCGCGTACTCGATGGTACCGAGCAGATCGCCTTTCAGCTTGTTGAGGAAACGCTTATCGTCAGCGCTGGTTTCCGGCAGTTTGGCGGCTTTTTCCGCTGTATCGGAAACGCACAGCAGCAGGCGGCGCATCTGATTGCGCTGATCCACCGTCAACTGATCGTAGCTCTGCAAATTATTCAGCAGACCTTGCGTGCGCGTGATGGCCTGGAGCGCGCGCGCGCTGTCGCAGTGGAACTCATGCGGGCCGCTCACGGTTTCTTCTGGCGTTGGCACCGCAGGCGGCGCCATCTGCACGATGTGCGTCAGCGTGGCGCTGTGTTGCTGATAATACTGTTCCAGATGATTCACCGCATCACGCGTACGGGTGATGTCATAGCCGGACGCGTTCATGTTCACCACGAAGCCCGCCGGCGCGACGCCAATCAACACCAGCATAATCAGGCCAATGCCTTTCTGCCCGTCGTTAGCCCCGTGCGAATAACTTACGCCAATCGCTGAGATGATCAGCGCAATGCGCGTCCAGAACGGCGGCTTTTTCTTGCCATCAATTTTTTCACGATCGGCGGGCGTCATGTGGATGCGCGAACGCTTAGTGGTACCGCTCCAGTAACGACGCAGAATGAAGATCAAGCCACCGGCGATCACCAGGCCAACAATCGGCGACAAAATCAGCGACATAAAGATATTAATGACTTTCGGCAGGTTAAGCGCATCAACCACCGAGGTGCCGGTCATTAGCGCATTGGTTAAACCAATCCCGATAATGGCACCAATCAAAGTATGAGAACTTGAGGCGGGCAAACCTAAATACCAGGTGCCAAGGTTCCAGATAATCGCCGCCAGCAGCATGGAGAACACCATGGCAAGGCCGTGCGCCGAACCGACATTCAGTAGCAAATCGGTTGGCAGCATATGAACGATGGCGTACGCCACGCTCAAACCACCGAGCAAAACACCTAAGAAGTTGAAGACGCCTGCCATCACTACGGCCAATTGCGCCCGCATCGCACGGGTATAAATGACGGTAGCAACTGCGTTGGCAGTGTCGTGGAAACCGTTGATTGCTTCATAGAACAAAACAAACAGCAGCGCGAGAACCAGTAATAGGCCGGTGCTTAGATCGAGACCAGCAAACAGATGTAGCATAAGCGTTACGCCATTTTTTGGGAGGACATGAACGCGGCGCATTATCTGCGACAACGTGCGCGATATGAAAGAGAAATATAGCTCTTGATTGTCTGAAATTTGTAATGCCGCCAACCCATTAAGCGTAAAATCGCTTAAAATCAAACGGTTAAAATATGACATATTTACGGCATTTTTTTGACGCTGGCGCTAAAAGCCGCAGATCTCTACAATCAGCGCCTTTCAATTAAGGCGGATACAGCAGTGGAAAAGTTTGACGTTATCATTATAGGTGCAGGCGCAGCCGGCATGTTCTGCGCGGCGCAGGCAGGACAATTGGGGCGTCGCGTGCTGCTGCTGGATAACGGCAAAAAAGCCGGACGCAAAATTTTGATGTCGGGCGGTGGCCGCTGCAACTTCACCAATATGCACACCGAGCCTGCGGCCTACCTGTCGCATAACCCGCACTTCTGCAAATCGGCCTTGGCGCGTTATACCCAATGGGATTTCATCGATCTGGTGAATCGCCACGGCATCGCCTATCACGAAAAAACTCTCGGCCAACTGTTTTGCGACGACTCGGCGCAGCAGATTGTCGATTTGCTGCTGCAAGAGTGTGAAAACGGTCAGGTTACGCTGCGTTTGCGCAGTGAGGTGTTAAGCGTAGAACGCGATGAAAACGGCTACACCCTGCAGCTGAACGGCACGCAGGTGCAGGCCGAAAAACTGGTGATCGCCAGCGGAGGATTGTCGATGCCGGGACTCGGCGCGACGCCGTTTGGCTACAAAGTGGCAGAACAGTTTGGTCTGAAGGTATTCCCAACGCGCGCGGCGCTGGTGCCGTTCACGCTGCACAAGCCGCTGCTTGAGCAGCTGAATACCTTATCCGGCGTGGCGCTGCCGACCGCCATCACCGCGCAGGATGGCACGCTGTTCAAAGAGGCGATGCTGTTTACCCATCGCGGCTTATCTGGCCCGGCCATTTTGCAAATTTCCAGCTACTGGCAGCCCGGCGAATTTGTCACGATCGATTTATCGCCGACCACCTCGCTGGATGACTTTATTCAGGTGCAGCGCGAGGCGCACCCGAACCTCAGCCTGAAAAACAGCCTGGCGAAAATCCTGCCCAAACGGCTGGTGGAAGTGCTGCAAGAGCTGAAACAGCTTCCCGACGTCACGCTGAAACAGCTCAACAGCAAGCAGCAGGGCGAAGTGATCGCCACGCTGCACCAATGGCGCGTGCAGCCCAACGGCACCGAAGGCTATCGCACCGCAGAGGTCACGCTGGGCGGCGTCGATACCACTCAGCTCTCTTCGAAAACCATGGAAGCGCGCGAGGTGCCGGGCCTGTTCTTTATCGGCGAAGTGGTGGATGTCACCGGCTGGTTGGGTGGGTACAACTTCCAATGGGCGTGGAGTTCAGCCTGGGCGTGTGCGCAGGCGCTTTGATCTCTCATCACGCCGCGCAAACGCGGCGTTTTCAATTCTGTTCGGTAAATTCACACATGTTAAAACTCAAATTCCTGCTTCCCGCGCTGATCGCCATTAGCGCCCTGGTTTGGTGGCTGATGCCGCACTACAGCGACGAAGACAAAGGCTACTACATTGCGATGTTCTGCACGCTAACGCACGATGGGCACGATCACTCTCCGCAGGCGATGCAGCAGATCGTTGAAGGCAGTAACACGGATTATGCATTGCAGAAAATTCATTTTCAGCGCGGGTTAGCAGAGCATCTGCAAACGGTGTGGCATGATTTGTCAGCCGAGCAGCAGCAACAGGCGCGGCAGGAAAGTCTCGCCTGCCGCCGTTTAATGTCGCAAAAATTGCTACCGGATCAGGCAATACACTAATTAGCGCACCGGCTGCGATCCCTGTCTTCAGCATAATCCGGGCGCGTCCTGCACATTGAGTACAGCAGGTTGTACTCGCAGCGCGGGGCTTCTCACATTCCCGCACACGCGCTGGCCGCTTCGGCGCGATGACGGGCGTAATTTGAAGCCGCGCACACTTCTCCGCGTTTAAAACCCCAACACTGCCCTCCAGATCATCAGACTGGAGTCCAGCATGTTGGAAATTACCCCTGTTCCCGCCCTGACGCGCGCCATTGCCATCCTTGATTTTATTGCCCAGCACGGCCCGTGCAGCGCGGCGGAGATCATCGAGACGCTGGCGCTGCCTAAAAGCAGTGCTTATCTGCTGTTCGCTGAGCTGAAAAAGCAGCGATTAATCACCGTCGATCGCAACAACAACTATTGCCTGTGGACGCGGCTGGTGGAGCTGGCGGGACATGCGCTGCACCACATGGATATCCGCGATATCGCACGGTCGCGCCTCACGCGCCTGATGCAGGACACCAATCTGCTGTGCCATCTCGGCATCATTGATGGCGGCCACGCCTGTTACATCCTCAAACTGGAATCTGCCGCCACCATCAGCGTGCGTTCTCACGAAGGCAAAGCGCTGTCGCTGCATCGCTCCGGCATTGGTAAGTGCCTGCTTGCGTGGCAATCCCCGGTAGAGCAGGAGCGCATTATCCGCGAGCTGCGCTTTGTCGCCGTTACGCCCTCCTCGCTGCGCAGTGCCGATGCGTTACGTACCGAGCTGGCACGCATTCGCCGTCAGGGCTGGAGCTTCGATAACGGCGAAGATTACCCCGATGTGCGCTGCGTCGCCGCGCCAATCTTTAATGCCCGTCAACAGCTGGTGGCCGCCATTTCGCTGGTTGGTACGCGGCTTGATATTGATGACGACAAACGCGATTACCTCGCCAGCCAAACTCTGGCCTGCGCCCGCGACATTTCCCGACAGCTGGGCTGGCATAGCCCGGCAGAACAACAAGCCTCGTAACCCGGAGAACATCATGTCCCTACCAAAAATCAAAACTGTACGTGCTTACTTCGCTGGCGGCGCAACGGCCGATAAAGCAGCGGCGGGCGGCGATTATCACGATCAGGGTGCCAATCACTGGATCGACGACCACGTCGCGACGCCAATGAGCAAATATAAGCAGTATGAGCAATCGCGGCAGTCGTTCGGCATTAACGTGCTCGGCACGCTGATCGTTGAAGTCGAAGCGGATAACGGGCAAACCGGGTTTGCGATCACCACTGGCGGCGAAATGGGCTGCTTTATCGTGGAAAAACACCTCAATCGCTTTATTGAAGGGCGCTGCGTCAGTGATATCAAACTGATTCATGACCAAATGATGAACGCCACGATGTACTACGCCGGCTCCGGCGGCCTGGTGATGAACACGATCTCCTGCGTGGATTTGGCGCTGTGGGATCTGTTTGGCAAAGTCACCGAGATGCCGGTTTACCAGCTGCTCGGCGGCGCGGTGCGTGATGAACTGCAATTCTACGCCACCGGCGCGCGCCCGGATTTGGCGCAGAAAATGGGCTTTATCGGCGGAAAAATGGCGGTGCAATGGGGACCGCACGACGGCGACGAAGGCATCCGCAAAGAGGTGGCGCGCATTGCGCACTACCGCGAAAGCTGCGGGCCCGATTTCTGGCTGATGCTTGATTGCTGGATGAGCCAGGACGTCAACTTTGCCACCAAACTGGCGCATGCCTGCGCGCCGTACAATCTGAAGTGGCTGGAAGAGTGCTTGCCGCCGCAGCAGTTTGAAGGTTACGCGCAGCTGAAGCGTCAGGCCCCGCCGGGCATGTTGATCACCAGCGGTGAACATCACGGTACGCTGCAATCCTTCCGCACGCTGGCCGAAACCGGCATCGACATTTTGCAGCCGGATGTCGGCTGGTGCGGCGGTTTGACCACGCTGGTGGAAGTGGCGGCGCTGGCAAAATCACGCGGCCAGCTGGTGGTGCCGCACGGATCATCGGTGTATTCGCATCACGCGGTGATCACCTTCACCAACTCGCCGTTCAGTGAATTCCTGATGACCAGTCCAGATTGCAGCACGCTGCGCCCGCAGTTCGATCCTCTGCTGATTGATGAACCGGTGCCGGTAAATGGCCGCATGCACAAATCGGTGCTGGATAAACCGGGCTTTGGCGTGGCGCTGAATCGCGAAGGGCTGAAACGTCCTTATCAACACTAATCGCTGCGGCTGCGGCGCGGGTCGCAGCCCCTTCGTGAGGGTTTTACCATGGATAATCTGGTGCTCAGCGCGGTGAAAAAAAACCGCGCGCGTCTTATTCCCTTCATGCTGATGCTCTACGTGCTGGCGTTTCTCGATCGCGCCAACATTGGCTTTGCCAAAGAAGCCTACCAACTCGATACCGGCTTGAGTAACGAAGCCTATGCGCTCGGTGCCGGAATTTTCTTTGTGGTCTACGCGCTGCTTGGCGTGCCCGCCAACTTGCTGATGCGGCGCTTTGGCGCACGCAGCTGGATTGGCACCACCACCTTGCTGTGGGGCTTTCTCTCGGCGGCGATGGCCTTTGCCGATACCGAAGCCACATTCCTGCTGGTGCGCACCTTGCTTGGCGCAGCGGAAGCCGGATTCTTCCCTGGCATGATCTATTTGACCTCGCTGTGGTTCCCGCAGCAGCAGCGTGCCAGCGTCATGGGGCTTTTCTATATGGGCGCGCCGCTGGCATTAACGCTCGGATCGCCGCTTTCCGGTGCGTTACTGGAAATGCATGGCGTGCTCGGCCATCCGGGCTGGTTCTGGATGTTCATCATTGAAGGTTTGTTGGCGGTGGCGGCCGGCATTTTCACCTTCAGCTACCTCGACGATACGCCAGATAAAGCGCGTTTTCTGAGCGTAGAAGAGAAGCAGGCGCTGCAACGCCAGCTGGCGGGCGAAGAGCAGCAGAAATCGACCGCCCATCTGCGTGATGCGCTGCGCCATGGCCGCGTATGGCAGCTCGCCATCATCTATATGACCATTCAAATTGCCGTTTATGGGCTGATTTTCTTCCTGCCTTCGCAGGTGGCCGCCTTGCTCGGCACCAAAGTCGGTTTTGTGGCTTCGCTGGTGGCGGCCATTCCGTGGGTTGCGGCGCTATTTGGAACCTGGCTGATTCCACGTTTTTCCGATCGCACGGGAGAACGTCGTCGCGTGGCCGCGTTCACCTTGTTAGCGGCAGCGGCGGGAATTGGCATTTCCGGGTTGGTTGCGCCGGTATTCGCCATCATCGCGCTGAGCGTGGCGGCAGTGGGCTTTATCGCGGTGCAGCCGGTGTTTTGGACCATGCCGACGCAGCTGCTTTCCGGCACCGCGTTAGCGGCGGGCATTGGTTTTGTGAACCTGTTTGGTGCCGTGGGCGGTTTCCTCGCCCCGCTGATTCGCGTTAACGCCGAGATGCAATTCAACAGCAGCAGCGCCGGATTGCTGGCGCTGGCAGCAATCGCTGCCGTTGGTTCACTGATTATTCTCAGCCTGAAAGTGGAGCGCCGCGTGCCGCAGCCGCAACAGGTAAGTCATTAAAGCAGGAGGCAGTATGCAGGATTTTCTCAACAACCCCTTTAAAGCCGGACTCGCTCGCGGCGAAACGCAGATCGGATTGTGGCTCAGCAGCACCTCGTCATATCTGGCTGAGATCGCCGCCACCAGCGGCTACGATTGGCTGCTGATCGACGGCGAACATGCGCCGAACACGGTGCAGGATCTCTATCATCAACTGCAGGCGATTGCGCCGTATCGCAGCCAACCGGTGATTCGTCCGGTTGAGTTCCAAAACGCGCTGATAAAGCAGGTTCTGGATATCGGTGCGCGCACTTTACTGGTGCCGATGATTGATACCCCCGAGCAGGCGCACGCGCTGGTGCAGGCTACGCGTTATCCCCCACTCGGCACGCGCGGCGTTGGCGCGGGCGTGGCGCGAGCGGCACGTTGGGGCCGCGTCGAGAATTATATGGCGCGCGCGAATGACGAGCTGTGCCTGTTAATTCAGGCTGAAAGCAAAACCGCGATTGATAATTTGGCTGCGCTGCTGGAGGTCGAGGGGGTGGATGGCATTTTTATTGGCCCGGCAGATTTATCCGCTTCAATGGGTTATCCCGATAATGCGGAACATCCGGAAGTACAGCGTGTGATTGAGCACAGTATTAAACGTATCCGACAAGCAGGAAAAGCGGCGGGATTTTTGGCGGTAAATCCCATCATGGCGGAACGCGCAATAAGTTGGGGCGCAAATTTCGTGGCGGTTGGCGTGGATACCATGCTGTATACCGCAGCATTAGATCAGCGCTTAGCCCGGTTTAAAGCGCAGGTGGCGACGCCAGGAAAAGCCCGTTACTAAAATAAAAAACGGATGGCTGACCATCCGTTTATTTATGGAGCTATCGGCGTTGTTGAAAAAAACCGAAAGGGGTTTAAAAGCGACGAAATAGATCCTCTATCGGGCAGCATGGATTAGCGTACGACGCAGCTAATACGTGGAAGAAATTTCCCCTCACGCGTGGCCAGCGGACGAATGGTTTTATCGCGTTCGCTGGCATTAAATCCCATTTGTCGACAAAGGGTACAAGGATCGTCGCTGGTGCGCAGCGTGGCTTGCGCGTCTGCGCCAAGCTTGCGTTTGCGGCAAAATAGCGGGGTGCAGCCCAAGACTTGTTTGAAAGAACGGGTAAAAGATTGCTGACTTTCAAAATGGTATTTCACGGCCAAGCTGATGATCGGTGCGTTGCTGTATTTCAACTCACTGATGCAAAGAATAAGCTTCTTTTTACGGATATAACGCGCCAGTGTTTCATCGTGATAGCGAGCGAAAAGCTTCTGTAAATACCATTTGGAATAGCCAGACTTCAAGGCAATATCATCAATGCTTAAACGTTGATCCAGATTCGATATAATCCATTCGGTCACTGAATCAATAACCCCTTCGTTGTATTTTTGCTGTGTCATCGTGGTCCTCCTTAAACTCGACATAGTGTAGGTTAATTAACCTGTGCAATCATCCCGAAGGGGTAAAGTTTTATCAGTAAACTAGGTTTTTATTATTTGTCATCAAGACCGTTCTTGTTATTTATGTAATTGAACGTTTGCCTGATGCGTTGATAGTGAATAGGTCACCTAATAACGCGCGTTATTATTAACTTAAATCCTTTATCGCCTTGCCGCGCTTAAAGATTATCGCGGTGGCACACCTCATCAATACCGCAACAGGATTTACATGCCAGGCTTAGGCTTTTACCCATAGCAGGAGAGGCAGAATGGTTTTTGGTTATTCGTTAAAAAAGTGTGTTGCCGTGACGTTGGCATCGGCGGCGTTATTGAGCGCCACCCCCGCCTTGGCCGCTAACGTTTATGGCGAGCAATTAGAAGGTTTCCGCTATCCGTATCCGCTACAGCACTTCAACTTCTCTTCGCAGCAACAAGCACTCAGCATGGGCTATATGGATGTCAAACCTGCGCAGCACGCCAACGGTGAAACGGTGGTGCTGATGCACGGCAAGAACTTCTGCGGCGCAACCTGGGACGACACCATCAAAGCGTTAAGCCAGCAAGGTTACCGCGTGATTGCGCCGGATCAGATTGGCTTTTGCACCTCAACCAAGCCGGACAATTATCAATATACTTTTCAGCAGCTGGCGTTGAATACGCACCAATTATTAGCGCAGCTAGGCGTCAATAAGGCCGTGATTGTGGGGCATTCCACCGGCGGGATGCTGGCTACGCGCTATGCGTTGATGTATCCGCAGCAGACGCAAAAACTGGTGCTGGTGAATCCGATTGGTCTGGAAGATTGGAAAGCCAAGGGCGCGCCGTGGCGTTCGGTGGATCAATGGTATCAGCGCGAACTCAAGCTGGATGCCGCAGGCATCAAGAAATATGAGCAACAGACCTACTACAGCGGCCAGTGGAAGCCCGAATATGACCAGTGGGTGGATATGTTGGCCGGTTTGAACAGCGGGCCGGGACATAAGAAAGTGGCGTGGAACTCGGCGTTAATCTACGACATGATTTTCACCCAGCCGGTTTACTACGAGTTTAAAGACTTACGGGTGCCGACCACTTTAATGATTGGCACCGCCGATACCACCGCGATTGGCAGCGATATCGCGCCGCCAGCCGTCAAAGCCACGTTGGGACACTACAACCTGTTGGGCAAGCAGGTGGCGCAGCTGATTCCGGGTGCGCGTTTAATCGAATTTCCCGGCATGGGACATGCGCCGCAAATGGAAGAACCGCAGCAGTTTAATCAGTCGCTGATAAGCGATCTGACGCGCAAATGACCCGGTGCAGGCGCTTAACGTGCCTGCTTTTTGCCGTTTTTAGCGGCGTACATGCGCTCATCGCTGCTTTCCAGCAGCTGATCCAGCGATTGCGGCTGGTCAGGATCAAACTCCACGATGCCGGATGAGAAGTGCAACGCGTAACGGCGCTCGAGCGCTTTGGTTTGCTGTTGCAGGAAGCGGTCAAATCGCGCCAGCACGCTTTCGGCATCGGCTTGCTGCAAGCCAATAAGCAGCACCACAAACTCATCGCCGCCTAAACGCGCAAAGATATCGGCGTGGCGGAAACTCACCTTCATCGCATCGGCAAAATCCATCAGCGCCCGGTCGCCTTCGCGGTGGCCGAGCGTGTCGTTAATGGCTTTAAAGCGATCCAGATCGAGGAAGGTCAAACTCGCCGGTAACCGCTTGACCTGGCACTCATTCAGCGCCAGCTGGCCCAGCGTCATGAAGCCGCGGCGGTTGGTAATTTGCGTCAGCTCATCGGAGGTGGCCGTTTGGAACGCCACCAGTTCAGCCTCCGCCATCGCCGCTAAATCGCGCAGAGTGTGCATATCATCGGCATCAAAGTGGCGCGCATGGTGATCGATAATGCACAGCGTGCCGATTTTGGCTCCCGCAGGCGTGCGTAACGGGCAACCGGCGTAGAAACGCACCGGGCTGTCGTCGCCTTTCACCAACGGATTGTCGTGGAAGCGTGCGTCGTTGAGGGCGTTCTCCACCACCATCACATCATCTTGCAGAATGGCGTGGCCGCAGAACGAGGTGTTGCGCGGCGACGTTTGCGCATGGTAACCGGCCGAAGATTTGAACCATTGGTGATCCTCTTCCAGCAAGCTAACCAGCGCTACCGGCACGCCAAACAAACGACGGGCAAGGCGGGTTAAACGGTCAAAACGCTCTTCTGCAGGCGTATGCAGAATGTTGAGCGCACGTAACTGGGCTAGACGAGTTGACTCGTCCGCAGGCAGTGCAGGTGCTTTCATCGCGTGACTCTTTGAATTATTGGGGTACGAATACACTGGTGTTATAGCGCCACAAAGGCGTAAAGCGCCTGGCGAGGGTAGCGATGCCCATCACCAAGCGTAACGATAATCAGAGCACTTTTTGCTCGGCGAGATCAAGGGCAAAATAGCTGAAAATCAGGTCGGCACCGGCACGTTTAATCGCACCAAGACTTTCCAGAACCACATTACGTTCATCGATAGCGCCGGCTTGCGCGCCGAATTTGATCATGGCGTATTCGCCACTGACCTGGTACGCAGCCAGCGGCAGCGTAGTGCGCTCGCGGATATCACGCAGAATATCGAGGTAGGCACCGGCCGGTTTTACCATCAGTGAATCGGCTCCTTCGGCTTCGTCAATCAGCGACTCACGAATCGCTTCACGGCGGTTCATCGGATTCATCTGATAAGTCTTACGGTCACCTTTTAACGCGGTTCCAGCCGCTTCACGGAACGGGCCGTAGAAAGAGGAGGCGAACTTGGTGGAGTAAGACATGATGGCGGTATCGGTGAAACCGGCGGCATCCAGCGCCTGACGAATCGCTGTTACCTGACCGTCCATCGCCGCGGATGGCGCGATAAAATCAGCACCTGCCTGAGCGGCGACTACCGCTTGTTTGCCGAGGTTGATCAGCGTTTGGTCATTATCGACGCCGTGATCGCACAGCACGCCGCAGTGGCCGTGGCTGGTGTATTCGCAGAAGCAGGTGTCAGACATCACAATCATTTCCGGCACGGTGTCTTTGCAGATGCGCGACATACGCGCCACCAGGCCGTTTTCATTCCACGCATCGCTGCCGGTGGCATCGGTGTGGTGCGAAATGCCGAAGGTCATTACTGAGCGGATACCGGCTTTCGCAATGCGTTCAATTTCATAGGCCAAGCGCTTCTCGGGAATACGCCTCACGCCCGGCATGGCGTTGATAGGAACGTAATCATCAATGCCCTCTTCAACGAAAATCGGCAGGGCCAAATCGTTAAGGCTGAGGTGGGATTCCTGGAACATTTCGCGCATCGACGCGCTTTTACGCAATCTTCTTGGACGCTGGATAAGGTTAAATTCAGACATGTGCAGAGGACTCATGCAGGTGAAAAAAGTGGCAATAGTCTACCCCTTTTTGGCATATGGCATGAAGGATTGTGTGCGGAAACGAAAACTCCCGCCGGGCGGCGGGAGTGGGGAAGATTACTCTTTGATGTCTGGATGCTGCTCGACCAGGTTTTTACGTTTCGCCTCAAGCTTGGCGATTTCGCCATCAATATCTTCGATTTTCTGCTCGATATTGTCGTGATGCTCCTGCAGGATTTCACGCGCCTCTTCCAGATCCGACGCCGCCGGTGTCGCACCGCGCAGCGGTTTGTTCGCGGTCTCTTTCATGTAGATCCCGGTAATCAAACCAATCACCGCCACCACCATCAGGTAATACGCTGGCATATACAGATTGTTGGTGGTTTCCACCAGCCAGGCGGCCAGCGTAGGCGTTAAACCGGCAATCAACACCGAGATGTTGAAGGCGCTCGCCAGCGCACTGTAGCGAATGTGCGTTGGGAACATAGCCGGCAGTGACGATGCCATGACGCCGGTAAAGGCGTTGAGGATCACCGCCAGCAGCAGCAGACCGGCAAAAATCAGTCCCAGCACGCCGCTGTTAACCAGCATGAAGGCCGGAATTGAGAACACAAACAGCGCGATGCTACCAATGATGATGAACGGACGACGACCGAAGCGGTCGCTTAACATCCCCATCACCGGCTGCACAAACAGCATGCCCATCATGATTGCGATGATGATCAATACACCGTGATCTTCCGAGTAGTGCAGGTTGTGCGACAGGTAGCTCGGCATGTAAGTCAGCAGCATGTAATAGGTCACGTTGGTGGCAATCACCAGACCGATACAGGCCAACAGGCTTTTCCAATGCTTCGTAGCGATCTCTTTAAACGACACTTTCGGGCCGTCGCGCAGACCTTCACGATCGCCTTGCTCCAGTTTCTCAACGTGCTGCTGGAAGGCCGGGGTCTCTTCCAGCGCATGACGCAGATACAAACCAATAATGCCCAGCGGCAGCGCGATGAAGAACGGAATACGCCAGCCCCAATCAAGGAACTTCTCCTCACCGATAATGGTGGAGATCAGCACCACCACACCGGCGCCGAGCACGAAGCCCGCGATTGAACCGAAGTCCAGCCAGCTGCCCATAAAGCCGCGTTTACGATCCGGCGAATATTCCGCGACAAAGATCGATGCGCCGGTGTATTCACCGCCGACCGAGAAGCCTTGCGCCATTTTCGCCAGCAGCAGCAAAATCGGTGCCCAGATGCCGATAGAGGCATAAGAAGGAATCAGGCCGATACAGAAGGTACTGATCGACATGATGACAATGGTGATAGAGAGAATTTTCTGGCGACCATACTTATCGCCCAGCATCCCAAAGAACAAACCACCCAGCGGACGAATCAGGAAGGGAACAGAGAAGGTACCGAGCGCAGCAATCATCTGCACGCTGGGTGACGCATCAGGGAAAAACACTTTACCTAAGGCATAAGCCACAAAGCCATAAACACCAAAATCAAACCATTCCATCGCGTTGCCGAGCGAAGCCGCAGTAATGGCTTTGCGTAAGCGAGCGTCATCGATAATCGTGACGTCATCTAACCCGATAGGTTTTACACGCTTCCTACGTAGTTTCATGAAATTACCCTGTAGTAGATTTCGAAAAATCCTCAACGCTGCGGACTGGTCTTAAGCGAAAAGTCCGCGGCGTTGAGAAAATTAAAGCATAGCCGTGAAAAGGCGTTTATCACGGACTGACAACAGTAATAATCAGGGGTGCAATAATCGCACTCCGCGACAGAGTATACCGATTTTGTGTGATATTTGTCATGTTTCTACCACTGGTTGGCTATTTTTTGGCTAATGCTGCGGTAAAAACAGGTGAATAAACGAGCTGAAAATCACGCAAAAACACGCTATCTCTCTGCTGAAACGTGCTTCATCGGGGGAAAATACTTATACTTGCGCCAGTTTACGTTTCGGTAATCAGGAGCAGTATGGCGCGCTTTGTTTTGTTTGCAAAAAGCCTCTGTTTTGATGCAGACCAGCAGGTGTTGTATCCGCTCGCGTCACCCACGCAATGCGTCATGCTCAGCCCACTGCAAAGCGTGGTGTTGCGGCGCGTATTAACTGCGCAGGGCAAGCTGGTACGCAATCAGGCGCTGCATGCCTTGTTCCAGCATGAACCTTCAGATCTCTCATTCGCCGAACGACTCACCGGCACCATTAGCGAAATCAATCGGCTGGCGCAGCTGGCGCAGGCGCCGGGGGCGCTTATTCATCAGGTGCCGTTAATCGGCTGCGTGCTGGCGGAGCAGGTTGATGTGCTGCCGTATGCCGATGACGCGCCCGCGTCCGTCACGCCGCAAGCGGCGGCCGCCACACTTCCCGCAGCGCAATCGAAAAAATCCTGGCTGTGGCGCGGCGTCATCGCTGGCGTATTGCTGGTAAACCTGGCGTTAGCGCTGTTGGCGCGGCAAGAGTTCGCGCCCACCGGACACGACGGCACGCAATATAAAGCGCTGGGGCGCGACGATCACACCGACGTGTTTATCGCTGCCGATCTCGAACCGGACTCCTTTGTGGTGCAAGACGCGCTGCGGCGTTTCCGTCAGATGCAGCCGCGCCTCGCGGACGGTCGGGTTGCGCCGCTGCTGTATATCAACAAGGTGCGCACCCGCGTATTCACCAGCGCATTTCTCTGTCCGCAGCCGATCGCGCAGAAAAACAACGAATGCGTGTCGTGGATGGTATCGGTTAAGGAGCTTCCCGATGCGTAAATCCTTGCTGGGTGCCGCGTTGCTGCTGGCGTTGGCGCTGCCGTGGGCGCTGGTGTTATTGGTGCGCCCGGCGGAGCCGGTGCCAGAGTGGTGTGAAGTACCGTATCGCATCATCAATCAGGGAACAGCGAGCGGCCATATTGATGCCACCGTGCGCAACCGCTTCAAACCGGATGGAACGGGGATCTCGACGCTGATTGGCACGGTGACGTTCGGCGCCGATCGCTATCGCGTCCACCGCATTTCGGCTAACAGCTGGCATCGTCAGGGCGATTTTATGCTGGTGAATACCAGCAGCGTGCGCGTCATGGCCGACGATACCTTGCCCGCCGCGCTGGCGGCGCAGATTCTTTTCACTTCAGCGCGTGCCGGAAATACCGATTATTATCAGATGTATCAGCTCCCTAACGGCGATCAAATAATCAATTATTCTGGAATGCCGCGGCTTTATTGCCACACCTGACGGTGACGTAAATAAGTAAGTAATCCTAACCATTAAGCGAAGCGGCAGGCAGGCTTGCCAGCCTTATAACATTCGGTAATACTCTGCCGCTTGGCTCAGGTGGAGTGTTTATGTCGAGTAAAAACGCCCAGACGTTTGAGAATCCGTGGCTGTCGATGATCGACAGTGTAGAAAGAGAGCTTATCAATTATGCGCCGCATGTGGCGCAAACCGCGCCCGGCCTCGTGGCGTCAAGCGCGTGGATCGCCTGCGGCGAACGCGTTGATGCACAGCTGGCTTTATTGGCGCAGCGGCCTGATGAACTGCTGCAGCGCCTGAAAAGTTGGCGTCAGGCGGGAGTGTTAACGCAGCAGGCGGCGGAGAGTTTTCGCCAGCTACAAAGCCTGACGCAAACCAGCATCGCGCGCAATCAACCCATTACTCAACTTGACGAATATCAGCAGCTGGTAGGGCAACTGACGCCGACGCTGGAACGTATCAATCAGCGTCTGAATGCGCAGCGGCAACCGCAGGTGTGTGCAGCAGTGGAAGACAGCCTTGAAGTGGCGCTGCGCATTGCGGAGAAACGCCGCACGCTGCGCGCGGATTAGCAGACGCCGCGCTGAAGATTAAGGCTGTTCAGGCGAATGAGATGTTTCAGCCAGCAGCGGGCGATCGCCTTGCGCGCGAAGCCACTCTTGCAGCCGAAGGTTGTCCATCGGACGCGCGTAGTAGTAGCCCTGAATAAAGATCACGCCGCGCTGATGCAGATAAGCAAATTGCGTTGCGGTTTCAACGCCCTCTCCCAGCACGTCGAGCTTGAGTTTGTGGCACAGATTAATAATCGCATCCAGCACCGGCGTTTCCCCCTCCAGCCCCTCAATCGCGTTAATAAAGCCGCGATCGATTTTTAGATAATCGAGCGGGAAGGTAAGCAGATAGCTCAGCGAGCAGTGTCCGGTTCCAAAATCATCAATCGCCACTTTCATGCCGTGCGACTGCAAATAGCGCAGCTTGCGCGCCACCATTTCGCCATCATCAATCAGGCTACGCTCGGTGAGCTCCAGCGTGATCAACATCTGTTTATCTTTGATGCGTCGGGCAAAGCGCTGAATATCCTGCACAAAGTCGGGATGCTGCAAATGCTCTGCCGCCAGATTCAACCCCATATGGAAGCCAGGTTGCACCTCCCAGTCCTGAATATCTTCCGCCATCAACTCCAGCAAATGCTGCGTCAGCGGCACAATCATGCCTTCGGCCTCGGCGGCGCTGATAAAGATATCCGGTCGAATCATTTCGCCGCTCGGCAGCTGCCAGCGTAATAGCGCTTCGGCACCGGCGCAGCGTTGCAGTTCGGTGCTGTAAACCGGCTGGTAGTGCACCGAGAACTGACGATTGCGGATGGCGCGGCGAATTTCATCGCGCCACGAAATGCGGCGGCGCAGCCAGTTAGCGGTCAAAATCATCAGCAGAATGGAGAAAATCGCCGCCATCGGCAGAAAAATAACCAAGGCCTGACGCCAGGCTTTGAGCAGTTCGGAAGCGGGCACCGTGACGTTAACGCTAATGGGATAACGGCCTGATTCAGCAAGATAGGATTCGCTTTTAAAATAGTGGCTCGGCGTCACATCGCTGGGGCCGCTGGCGATGACCGCGCCGCCGCCGAACTGCAGGCTCATCTGATAGCCGCGCGATTCCCCAATGGCGTGCATAAAATCCATCAAATATTGCCCGTCGATAACCGCCCAAAAACCGGTGCTATCCGGCAGCTGACGCACAAACACCACCGCCGGACGATGGGGGACGCCGACGGTGCCGCGAATCGACAGGCTCCACCACGCGCGGCCGGTGATCGGCAGCGGCTGCATCATCATCTCTGCCAGGCTGCCGTGACTCAGGCCATACGCGGAGGAACAGTCGATATCACTCTCGTGCAGAGTGCCAATCGAGCGGAAGTAAGCGTTGAGCGTGCCGGCTTGTTGCAGTTTATCTTTGATGTTTTCGCACGGCTGAAGATGGTATTGGCGCAACTCGGTGATCATATTCCATGCGTTGTCGCTCATCTTTTCAGCTTGGGTAATTAAGGTATTAGCGGTGGAAATCTGCTGTTGGCTGACGTTATGCCGCGCTTCGATGGCGGTACAAAGAATGCCGAGCACCAACGGTAATAACCCGGCGCAGACAATTAACAGCCAGCCAAAATCGCGATTTCGTTTTTGCAGAGGCACCGGGCAATCCTCAGTAGGGTTAAGCGGTTGAAAACAGGCATACTGCGGCGTCAGCAGCATACCACTTTCCTTGGGCCGTGCATGTTAGCGATTTAAGCATTGTCCTGCCTGATGTAGGTCAACTATCGACCTTTCCTGATCTGATAATGCGTATTTGCCGTGACGCGCAGCGCCAGGCAAGCAGAGTGATTTGAACTCAGGGGGAAGGGAAAAATCGCGCCGCTCAGCCGATGCCAGCGGCGCAAAGGGTTAACGCGGCCGCGATCCGGGTCGCCCATTCCCCAGCATGATCGCCAGCCGGCTGCCGCCCGGCGTGGTTTCCATCAGAATTTTGGTCACGCTGGTCAGCGGCACCGACAGCAGCATGCCCACGGGGCCGAGCAGCCAGCCCCAAAAAATCAGCGACAGGAACACCACCAAGGTGGATAACCCCAGGCCGCGCCCCATCAGTTTGGGTTCCAGCATATTGCCAAACACCATATGAATGGCGCTGAACAGCGCCGCCACCAGCATCGCATCGTAAATATCGTTGAGCACCAGCGCCTGAATAAACGGCGGAATGCCGGCGATGATCGGCCCAATGTTGGGGATGAAATTGAGGATAAAGGCCACCACGCCCCAGAACAGCGCAAACTTCACGTCCAGCAGCAACAACGACAGCCACACCGCGATCCCGGTGATCAAACTCACCAGCGTTTTCAGCGCCAGATAGTGCGTCACGCCTTTCAGCGCTTTGTGCAACCCGGCAATGCGGATTTGCGGATTAACCATCGCGTTACGCATTTTGTAGGGCAGGTGGCGCACCTCAAACAGCATAAACACCACGGTGAGAATCAACAGCAGCACGCTGGTCATCGCGCCGGAAAGCTGCTTCAGCAGCGTGGTCGCCATGTCCATCACTACATTGGGATCCAGCCGCGCAGCCAACGCCTCAGTGGAAATATTGAGGTGGAAACGGGCGGCAAGATGCTGCACCACCGAGAGCTTTTGCTCCAGCAGGGCGCGGATTTGCGGATAGGTATCACTAAAGTCGCTGGCCGAACTGGCCAGCACCGCGACGAGCAGCAGCATGACAATAAAAATCACCGTGATCACAAGGGTGATCGCCAGAGTACGACGCACGCCGCGGCGCATCAGCATGGTAACCAGCGGATTGAGCACAATGGCTAAAAAGCTGGCGAGCAAAAAGGGCACCAGAATTTCTGACGCAGCGCGAATGCCCGCCAGAATCACCACCAGCATCGCCATTTTGACCAAAATGTTCTGGCCGATTTTTTCCTGTGGCAGGTTGTTCATTTACTCTCCTGAGTGATCAATGGCTCAGAAGAGTGTAGTTGAAGGGCGGTAACTGATTGTTTGTTTAGGATTAAGCGAAACGTACCGATAGGGGTTTGGCGTTGCGCATCTGGCGCGCATGAATGCACTCCGAAAAGGTGCCCATGGCGCGATTAATCACCTTATTGACGCTGACGTCGCGCCAGCGCCGTCGCCGCCAGCATCAGGCTCAAACTGGCCAGCAGCGTCAGGGTTGCCATCGCCATGCCTTGCCCAACGGAACCCTGCTCGAACTGGCGCCAGATGAAGATCGCCACGGTTTGCGTGCCCGCCGGTGCCAACAGCAGCGACGTCACCAGCTCGCGTGAAGCCACCGCGAACACCATCATCATCGCTGCCAGCAAGCTCGGCGTCACCAGCGGCAAGACGATCAGGCGCAGCGCCTGTAAACGTGACGCGCCATGCACGCGCGCCGCCGGTTCCAGCGTGGGAGCTAACTGGCGCAGCGCGCTGCTGACGTAGCGCACCGGCCACGGCAGCAGCAAGCAGCTATAGGAAAGCAGCAGGATAAACAGCGTGTTATATGGGGAAACCGGCCAGAAACCGCGATTCCACAGCAGGATCAATCCCACGCCGACCACCACGCCAGGCATGGCCGCTGGCAGCAGCGCAAAACCATCCATCATTGCCAGCCAGCGGGTTTTGCCTTCCGACACACGCCAGGCGATGAGAAACCCCAGCACGCCGGTGATCAGCGCCGCGCCCAGCGCCAGGCCGAGGCTGGTTGAGAACGCTGCCAGCGCGTCGCCCTGCTGGCTGAACAGCGCGCCGAAGTGGCGCAGCGTCAGGTTAGCAAGATGCACGCCGCCAGAAAGCGTGTTCAGCAAGCCGCTCAGCGTCATCGCGCCCAACGGCAAAATTACCGCCAGCAGCACGGTGAGGACAAACGGCAGCAGCATCAGCGCCTGCCAACGCCCGGCGCTCGCCAACGCCTGATGCACCGGTTTGCCGCCTACCGCCGTCACATCGCTGCTGCCGGTGAGTTTGCGTTGCAGCCACCACGCGCTCAGCGCCACCAAACTCAGCAGCAGCGAAAGCGACGCCGCGCCGGGCAGATCGATCGGCCAATCGGCCAGTTTGGTTTCAATCCCCACCGTCATCAACGTCAGGTTGGCCCGCGCGCCCAACGCTGCAGGCACGCCGTACTCCTCAATCGCCAGCGTGAAAGCCAGCAGCACGCCGCCCGCCAGCGCCGGTAACGTCAGCGGCAGCGTCACGTGCCAAAACGCGCGCCACGCCGATGCACCGTGCACGCGCGCGACCCATGCCAGGCGCTGTCCGCTCGCCATCAGCGATCGCGACACCGCGAAATAGACCACCGGAAAGATGTTCAGCGTCATCACCAGAATCATGCCGGTGCTGCTGAACAGCAGGCTGTCGAAATTGATGCCGGTGAGTTGTTCGATATAGCCGTTGCGTTGCAGCGCCAGCGTCCAGGACAGCGCGACAATATACGGCGGCGTCAGGAAGGGGATCAGAAACAGCAGATCCCACAACGCCGCGCCCGGCAGGCGAAACAGGCCGCGCAGCGCGCCGAGCGGCAAGCCCAGCAGCAAACTGCACAGCGCCACGCCGCCGCCGATTTTCAGCGTGCCCAGCCACATCGGCGTCAGCTGCGGATCGTCAATCAGCGCCGGTAGCGCGCTAAACGCACCGCGCCAGCTGCCTTCACCAAAGTGGGGAAACAGCGCTTGCAGTACGATAAACAGCAGCGGCATCGCCACCAACAACATCAGCGCCAACAGGATGACGCCATTCAGGGCGCGCGACACGGTTTATTGTCCAAACAGCGCACCAAAGCGCTTCAACACCGCCGAACGTTCGCTGCTGCCGTCTTTATTAGCGGGCAGCAGTTTGATTTCAGCGATCGGCGGACGCTGCGCTTTGATATCGGTACGCGCCGGCATCAGCCAGGCTTTGGCAACGTATTCCTGGCCCTCTTCTGACAGCACGTAATCCACGAATCGCTTCGCGTCATCGGCGTGCTGGCTGCTTTTCAGGATCATCATCGGACGCGGTGCCACCACGGTGCCGTTTTCCGGGAAGATCACTTTCACGCTTTCACCCTGCGCGATGTTGTTATAGGTGACGTAATCCACCGCGCCAAACACCGCGGCTTTCGCCCCTTGCAGCACCGGCGTCACCGCCTGGGCGTTCGGGCCGCTGATCACCATGCCGTTGGCTTTCAGGCGATCAAACAGCTGCCAGGCTTTTTCACCTTCGCTGTTTTGCAGG
The DNA here is from genome assembly GCA_966185695.1 of uncultured Pantoea sp. Lineage (GTDB taxonomy): Bacteria > Pseudomonadota > Gammaproteobacteria > Enterobacterales > Enterobacteriaceae > Pantoea. The sequence continues at coordinate 80,785 of CBIFUL010000007.1, forward strand.
CCAATCAGCAGATCCAGCGACGCGCCGGACAGCGCCGGATCGGGGGTGGTGACTTGGTTTTTGAACGCCGGCGCGGTGAGATCCTGCCAGGTTTTGGGTTCTGGCGTGGCGCTTTGGGTATTCCACACGATGCCAAGTGCGGAAATGCCTTGGGCCACGAAGTTGTCGGTTTTGAACTGATCCGGCACCTTGGCCGCGTTGGCGCTCTGGAACGGCAGCAGCCAGCCGCGCTGTTGCAGATCTTCCGCCGTATCCCACGATGCCGAGATCAGCACGTCGGCCTGCGGATTGGCCTGTTCAGCTTCCAGACGCGCCATCACTTTGCCGGTGGTGGCCTGGAAAATGTTCACTTTAATGCCGGTTTGCTTTTCAAACCCGGCGGCGAGGCTTTTCGATAACGATCCCGGCCCGGCGGTGTACACCGTCAACGCCTGGGCATCGTTGATCATCATGGCGGAAGTTAACATCATCGCGCTGATGGCTCCTGTTTTAACTGACTTGAGAGATGGCATTGCGGTCCCCTGAGAGGTGAGTAACGGAAACGATCTGGCCCTGCGCCAAGTGAATAATGCGATCGGCCAGGGTGTTGGCTTCCTCGCGGTCATGGGTGACGTACACCGCGGTAATGCCCGCCGCACGCAGCAAATCCGCCATGGTGTGTACCAGCGTTTCGCGCAGATCGCGGTCCAGGTTGGAGAGCGGTTCGTCAAACAGCAAAATCGCCGGTTTTGCCACCAGCGCGCGGGCCAAGGCGACGCGCTGCTGCTGGCCGCCAGAGAGCAGCGCCGGTTTGCGATCGCCAAAATCGGCGAGGCCCACCTGCGCTAATGCTGCATCGGCTTGCTCGCGGGCGGCGGCTTTTTTCATGCCGCGCATGCGCAGCGGAAACGTCACGTTCTGCGCCACAGACAGGTGCGGCCACAGCGCGTAGTCCTGGAAGACCATGCCGAGATTGCGCTTCTCCGGCGCGTCGCAGTGGCGGGCCGACGCGACGCAGCGATCGCCGATCCACAGTTCGCCTTGCGTCGGTTGCAGCAAGCCCGCCAGCAGTTTCAGCAGCGTGCTTTTGCCGCAGCCGCTTGGGCCGAGCAGCGCAAGGATTTCGCCGGCGGGAATGGTCAGGGAGAGATCGTGCAGAATAGTCAGGTTATCCACCGACCATCTGAGATGTTTGAGTTCGATAGGCTGCGCGGCATGCGTCATCGGGCACCTCCCGCCAGGGGGGTGCGGCGTCCGCGCGCCTGACAGCAAAACAGGAGCGTCATCACATTGTCTATCCTCTTTGGGATTTGATGGCGGCGAGTCTACGGCGGCGATATGACGAAATGATGACCGCAATTGCCGCCGCAGCCGGGCAAGAAATGGCGTATAGTTAGCCTTCTATACAAATATTCAGTCACTCACGAGCGCAATCACTCATGCCTGACCACGCCGCCTCGGCCCCAGAACACAGTCGTCTCCGCCTCAATCTGCTGATCCTTTCCATCGTAAAGTTCAACTTTGCCAGTTATCTCACCATCGGTTTGCCGCTGGCGGTGCTGCCCGGTTTTGTCCATGACGACTTGGGTTACAGCGCCTTTTGGGCGGGCTTAGTGATTAGCCTGCAATACATCGCCACGCTGCTGAGCCGACCGCACGCCGGGCGTTTTGCCGATGCCTGGGGGCCGAAAAAAGTGGTGGTGCTGGGGCTGGTGGGCGCGCTGCTGAGCGGCCTCTGCATTCTGCTCTCAGCGCTCACCGCCGATTACGGCGTGCTGAGTTTGGTGCTGCTGTGCTTAGGACGCGTGATTCTTGGGGTAGGGCAGAGTTTCTCCGGCACCGGCACCTCGCTGTGGGGCGTGGCGCGCGTCGGATCGCTGCATATTGGTCGGGTGATTTCGTGGAACGGCATCGTCACCTACGGCGCGATGGCGATTGGTGCGCCGCTCGGCGTGGTGATTTTCCGCAGCGGCGGATTGCTGCTGCTCTCCTGCGTGATAATTGCGATTTGCCTGCTGGCGATAGCGCTGGCGCTGCCGCGTGCGCCGGTGAAAGGCAGCAAAGCGAAACCGATCCCGTTCCGCGATGTGCTGGGCAAGATTTACGGTTTTGGCCTGATTCTGGCGATGGGTTCCGCCGGGTTCGGCGTTATCGCCACCTTTATCACGCTGTTTTATCAGGATAAGGGTTGGGACGGCGCCGCCTTTGCGTTGACGCTGTTCAGCGCGGCGTTTGTCGGCACGCGGCTGCTGTTTCCCAATGCCATCAACAAATTCGGTGGCCTGCGCGTGGCGAGCGTCTGTTTTGCCATCGAAGCGGTGGGCCTGTTTTTGGTGGCGGGATCGGTCGAACCCTGGATGGCAAAAATGGGGGCGTTCCTGACCGGTGCCGGCTTCTCGCTGGTGTTCCCGGCGATTGGCGTGGTGGCGGTGAAAGTGGTGCCGCAGCAGAATCAGGGCAGCGCGTTGGCCACCTATACCGCATTTATGGATTTGTCGCTGGGCATCACCGGGCCGATTGCCGGTTTTATTATGAGCTACGCAGGCGTGTCGTTAGTGTATCTGCTGACCGCGCTGCTGGTGTGTTTAGCGTTAGCTGCCACGCTGCGGATGATCAAGCGCATGCCGGAAGAGGCGGGCGCAGAGATTAAAGAGAATGCGTAGCGGTGGTGGATATCCCGGATTTAAGCAGGTCGCCAAGAATGGCGACCCTACAAAATCGTGCAAGGCTTGCGTAGGGTGCGCATTCTTGCGCACCGGGAAATAGGGATAAAAAAAAGGCCTCCGACCGAGGCCAACACTAACAAAAGTGCCTTGTAAGACACAGATAAGGGTTCGTTTTAGGCCTGAAGCAGCGCAATACTGTGGCGAATTTCACGCTCAATATCACTGGCGCTCCAGCTCTCTAATTCAGTCGAAAACGGCTCAAAAGCGTAAACGCCTTTGTAGCCCAGCATCTCTAAGCGCTTCACCTGCGCCACGCTGTTCAGCACATCGCGGTCGCTGAGCATGATGCGCTCTTCATCAGTCAATGCGGCGGTGGGACGCATATCTTCCACGCCTGACAAATGCACCAAACCAATCTGCTGCACCTCGATCGACTCAGGGAATTCCTGTTCGGCACTCTCGTACAGGTGATGATGGAAGGTATCAAGCAGCAGTTTAAACGGCACGCCAGCCTGTTGAATCAGCTGCTGCGTCTGCACCGCTGAACGCAGCGAACTCACCGAAAAGCCTAGCGGTTCCACATAGCCCTGAATGCCATACTCAGCAAACAGCGGCGCCAGCTTTTGCAGCGCTTCCTGGGTCTGCTGCGGCGTAATCGCGATGCCTTCATTCAGCGGGCACATCACCAGCGCCTTCGCGCCAATCGCCTGCGCTTCCTGCAACAGCGCGGTGGCTTTCGCTAACAAGTTCGCATCCGCGCGGTTAAACGGGTAGAGCGCATTAATGGTCTCGATCTCAATGTGATACGTATCTGCCAGCGCACGCAGCTGTGTCGCGCTAAGGTCATCGCACACCTTGCCGCTTGGCATGTCGTTGCGTAACTCAACCTTGCTTAGTCCCAGGCGCTGCACCAGTTGGAAAAACGCTTCCAGCGACAGCGTTGGGGCAATTTTACGGTTGATACAGAAACGGGTTGGATCGATGGCCATGTGCGGCTCCTGTAAGAATAAGCAAGTACGAGGCTGCAAAGAGAACATTTATTTCATTATTATTGAATTATGAAATATCAGATATTGGATCTGCCTCGCAAAAATTTCATATTTCGTTTCGCCTTGCCGACATTGACGTGAATCACCGCAGAAGCAGAAAGGAAATAATCGGTGAAATGCAGCCGCAGTCAGCGGGTGTTGACTGCCCGTCACAGCAGGTCCAGGGTGAATTTACCCTCCTCCTGCAACGATCGCCGAAAAAATGCGATCCATGCCGCTAAAAGGAAATTTTCCAAAAAGAAGTATTTGAAAAATTTATTTCATTGCTATAGCTTCATAGCACGCTTTAAGTATTGCCTGGTCGGACGGCGATGCGCTTTACACCCGCTACCGGCAGGGAACTTCACATCAAAGAGGCAACGACATGACTATCGTAGGAAACTTTATCGGCGGCAAAATTACCCACAGCGCCAGCAATGAAACCATTCCCGTGTACGATCCGGCGACCGGCAAAGTCGCGCGTGAACTGACGCAGAGCACCGCTGCGGAAGTGGAAAAAGCGATTGAGATCGCTCACGCCGCCTTCCCGGCATGGTCGAAAACTGCGCCGTTACGTCGTGCCCGTGTGATGTTCAACTTCAAAGCCCTGATGGAAAAACACCGCGAAGAGCTGGCGGCGCTGATTGTTTCTGAGCACGGTAAAGTGTGGTCAGATGCGCTGGGCGAGCTGACGCGCGGTATTGAAGTGATTGAGTTTGCCTGCGGTATTCCACATCTGATCAAAGGCGAGAACTCGCCAAGCGTGGGCACCGGCGTAGACAGCTACTCGCTGATGCAGCCGGTTGGTGTGGTGGCGGGTATCACGCCATTCAACTTCCCTGCGATGGTGCCATTGTGGATGTTCCCGATCGCGCTGGCGTGCGGTAACACCTTCATTCTGAAGCCACCGGCGCTGGATCCTTCTGCCTCCGTGCGCATGGCTGAGCTGCTGAAAGAAGCGGGCTTGCCAGATGGCGTGTTCAACGTGGTGCACTCGTCCAACGAAGACGCTGAGCAGCTGTATAAAGATCCGCGCATCGCGGCGGTGAGCTTCGTGGGTTCTTCCGGCGTGGCTGAGCACATTTACAAAACCGCCAGCGCGCACGGTAAACGTGTCCAGGCGTTCGGCGCGGCGAAAAACCATGCCATCGTCATGCCAGACGCCGATCTGGATGCCACCGTGAACGCCATTATGGGCGGCGCGTTTGGTTCGGCCGGTGAGCGCTGCATGGCGCTGCCGGTGGTGGTCGCGGTTGGCGACGACACCGCAGATAAACTGATTGCCCGCCTGACGCCGCTGATCAAAGCGCTGCGCGTGGGTCCTGGCATTCAGCAAGGTGCGGAAGAGAACGAAATGGGGCCGGTAGTGTCGGCTGCGCACCAGAAAAAAGTGCTGGGCTACATCGACAAAGGTGAGCAGGAAGGCGCGAAGCTGGTGGTGGATGGACGTGGCCTCAAGGTGGCGGGTCATGAAGAGGGGTATTACGTGGGCGGCACGCTGTTCGACAACGTGACCTCCGATATGGTGATTTGGCGCGAAGAGATCTTCGGACCGGTGCTGAGCATCATGCGTTCAAGCGATTTCGATAGCGCGCTGCAACTGGTCAACAGCCACGAGTTTGGCAACGGTAGCGCCATCTTTACCAGCAATGGCCACACCGCGCGCGAGTTCGTACAGAACGTGGAAGCGGGCATGGTCGGCGTCAACGTACCGGTACCGGTGCCAATGGCCTTCCACAGCTTCGGCGGCTGGAAACGTTCGGTCTTCGGTGCACTGAATGTACACGGTCCAGACGGCGTGCGTTTCTACACCCGCATGAAAACGGCGACCGTGCGTTGGCCGAGCGGTCAGCAAACCGTTTCTGAGTTCAGCATGCCAACGCTGGGTTAATCTCGCTCAACAAGGAGATCGCGAATGTCTTTGATTTCTAAAGCACAACAGCCAGACAGCAATGGACGTATTCAGCACGTCACGCCGGAAAGCGCCGGTTGGGAATACGTGGGCTTTGATGCTTATCTGCTGAAAAAAGGGCAAAGCCTGACGCTCAGCAGCGGTGATAAAGAGCTGTGTTTGGTGCTGGTGGCCGGTTTTGCCTCGGTGAAAACCCGCCATGCGGAGTTCCCAAACTTGGGCAAACGCCTGTCGCCGTTCGAGCGCACGCCGCCGTATTCGGTGTATGTGCCGCACAACGATGAAGTTGAAGTGTATGCGGATAGCGATCTGGAGCTGGCGGTGTGTAACGCGCCAAGCCAGGGCAACTTGCCGGCGCGCCTGATTGCGCCAGCCGATGTTGGCGTAGAGCAGCGCGGTAAAGGGCGCAATCAGCGCCTGGTACACAACATTCTGCCGGACAACGAGCAGGCGGATAGCCTGCTGGTGGTGGAAGTGTATACCGACGAAGGCGCAACCAGTTCGTATCCCAGCCATAAACACGATCAGAAAGACAGCCCGGACGAAACCTATCTGGAAGAAACCTATTATCACCGTTTCGATCCTGAGCCGGGTTTCGCCATGCAGCGTGTGTATACCGACGACCGTTCGCTCGACGAGTGCATGGCGCCGTACAACCGCGACGTGGTCACCGTGCCGCGCGGTTATCATCCGGTGGCAACCATTGCCGGGTACGATAACTACTATCTGAACGTGATGGCGGGGCCGAAGCGTTTGTGGAAATTTACCTGGGAGAAAGATCACGCCTGGGTAAACAGCGATGAGTATCCGCGCCGCAAATAAGCGTCAGCCAGCAATGAAAAAGGGGTTCATGTTTAACATGAACCCCTTTTTGTTTTAAAGCCCGCAGTATTCAGGCATTAGCAGATATCAGAAGACGTTACCGTTTGAGGCCGGTTCATCAATCAGCTGAGCCAGATTTTCGCTGTGGGAAACCCACTGCGTTGGCGCAGCAACGGGCGCGTTAGCCACGATGTTTTCGCTCTGATCCAGCAGCGTGAATGACGCCTCATTCAGCAGATCTGCCGCAGTCAAATCGACCAGGTCAGGAGCCGGGGCGATTTCTTCAATCGAAGCGACCACATCGCCCACGGTGATGGTGAAGGGTTCGCTGGTCTGATTACCCACTTTCACCACCAGCTGATACTCACCGTCACGCAGGAAGGTTGAGGACTCAAAGCTCCAGCGACCATCTTGCTCAACACCGGTATAACCAATGATGCGACCGTCGGTGGTTTTCACTTCAACGGTCGCACCAGGCGTGCCGCCAAAGCCGTAGACAATCATATCGTCGAAGTACGACAGATTGCCGCCGTCCGTGGCATATTCGCCGGGGATGGCGTAGTAGCCAATTGCACTGATGCCAATGGCCTGCGCGGCAACCTCAAAGTTGAATGGCTCAGAAGTGACCCCATCGACGCGTGCCGTCAGTTGATGTTTGCCATCGGCAAAATGCACATTTTCCAGCGACCAAACGCCTTGCGCATTGGCGTTCACTTCAGCAATTAATTGGCCGTTTTCATAGATGCCCACTTTGCTGCCCGGCGTTGCCTGGCCAAAGATATCTGGACGCGCATCACGCACCGCGTTGCCATGTTGAGTTTCCAGACCGGTAAAGTCCGCCCAGCGATCGCCGACGCTGGCAATAACGGGCGTTACGGGGTCAACCGGGTCGATTGGGTCAACGGGGTCGATTGGATCAACCGGGTCGATTGGGTCAACGGGGTCGATTGGGTCAACCGGGTCGATTGGATCAACCGGGTCAACTGGCTCGATCACGGGCGGCTGCACGGCCACTGTCTGCACGGTAAAATCAAACGCCTCGGCGTTCAGTGGCGAACCGGCTTTCCACACTGCGCTATTGCTGAATACCAGGCTGTGACGGCCTTCACCTAACTCAGCAGATGGCGTGAATTCGAAACGACCGCTGTAACGCTGATAGAACGACCCTACCAGCGTGCCGTTATCGTATACGTAAATGTGACCCGCTTGAGAGGTGTAACCATAAAGCGTGGGTTGGTTGTCATCCGTTATCGCGCCCTGATCGAAGTAGTGCCAACCTTGATAATCGTCCAGTGCACTGTCAATCGTGATGTTGCTGACAATGGTCAGCGCAAAGGGGGTAGAGATGTTTGCCGCCGACGTACCAAAGCTCAGGTTATATTCGCCCGGTTGCAGGTTAGGGCGGTATTGCCAATTGCCATTGGAATCCGAAGGGATTTGGCCGATCTGCTGGCCATTGTTATACACATTGATCCAGCTGAACTTCTCAGCTTTGCCGTTAAAGATTGGCGTGATGTCTTTGGTTACTGCACCGCTACTGATCGCTTCATAGCCGCCCAGATCGGTATAAACTTGTTCAACGGTAACTGGAATTACCGCCGCAGGTGCCACGGTGAAAGTAAAGGCATCAGAGTTGTAAACGGAATCCGCTTCCCACGTAGCTTTGCTGCTGAAGACCAGGCTGTGGTCGCCATTGCTCAAACCAGTCACCGGCGTGAAGTTGAATGGACCCGCTGAATAGGCGTAGGTCGAGCCGATCAACACGCCATTATCAAATACATAAAGCTTACCTGCCTGGCTGGCATAGCCATAAATGATCGGCGTGGAATCGCTGATGGTTGCATCCTGCATAAATGATTCATAACGCTTGCTGTCATCAACGCCGCGTTCAACCCGAATCACGTTCGGGATATTCACGGTGAAGGATTCGGATGCCGACTCATAGGACGTGCCGAAACGCAGAGTGTGCGATCCGCTATACAGTGACGCCGTGTAAGTCCATTCACCGTTTGCATCCGCCTGTAAGCGAGCCAGCAGCGCGCCATAGGAGGAGTAAACATTCACCAGGCTATTTTTTTCCGCCGTACCGGTGAAAACGGGCGAGATATCTTTGGTCACCGCACCGTTTTGCAGCTCAGTCAGACCATTACGATCGTCGTAAACATGCGCCAGCTTGATGCCAACCGGCGGCACTGGCTTAACGGGATCGACTGGCGTAATAGGGTCAATCGGATGTTCTGGATCAACGGGATCAACCGGCACTTCAGGCTTCACGTCACCGACGGTTACCGTGATGGCCGGGGATACGTTCTCGAAACCCGCCACCTTAACCGTCAGATGATGCTCGCCTTGGGTTAATGGCGTTGACGATGACCATACCCAGCGGCCCTGCGAGGTCACAATTGCGCTGCCGATGAACGTGCCGTCATCGTACAGGTAGACGCGAGAATTAGCCTGTGCAAGGCCTTCCAGCACCAGGGTGCCCGTGTTGGAGTGGGCATCTTCAACCGGTTGTTCTTTCAGGCCATCCTGCTCGGCGGAAAGAATGCGGCTGATCAGTGCTTCGCCATAACCGGGCTTTGGCTGCTGCGGCTCGTTAATGTAGTAGCTATTGGCATTGGTCGTGGAGCGTGGTGCTCCATTTTTATTACTGTTGTCCATGTGATGCGCTCCTGATGATTAAAACGCATGATGCGTTTCGGAGCGCAGAGTAGTGGACGCCAATTAGGGCTCAACACAAGGATTGTCTGGAAGAGAAAGAGTTAAACGATCCGTTACGAATTTAGCGCGTTGCAGATGAAGCGCGGTAAAAGCAGAGAAAAAGCTCGGGCAGCCAGGCTACCCGGTAACGCCTTATTGCAACGCGTTTATTCCGTCAAACCGTTATTCAACGCCAGTGAAACGGCCAGCGTTTGTGCCAGACACAGCGAGGCAACCTGTGAACGGAAACCATCAACCTGCGCTTCCCGCACCACAAAGCAGACATCGCTGAACGCCGCCAGCGGACTGACCTGGCTGTCGGTAATGGCAATCTGATGCGCGCCACGTTTTGCGCCCAGCTCCACCAGTTCCACCGCTTCACGCGCATACGGCGAGTAGCTGATGGCGATTACCACGTCTTTCGGATTCACCATACTTAGCTGCTCGGTAAACATGCCGCCCAAGCCATCAATCAGGAAAGCACGACGTTCCAGATGACGCAGCGCATACACCAGATAGGACGCCACGCTGAACGAGCGACGCAGGCCAATGATGTAGATATTTTCCGCCTCATTCAGCATCTTGACCGCTTTATTCAGCTGATCCGGATTCACCTGCATCGCCAGCTGTTGCAGCGCCTGGCTGTTAACCATGGTGAACACGTTCAGAATCTCTGCCGGGCTTTCCGGCGAGGTGGCGCTGTCGTCGGTGGCGGTTTGGCGGAACAGGCGCGCCCGTTCGGTGTAGTTCACCGTCTCTTCCATCAGATGCTGACGGAAAACTTGTTTCATTTCGTTGAAACCGCTAAAGCCAAACGCGTTCGCAAAGCGAATCAATGTGGAAGGCGGCACATCGGCGTGCTGCGCGATAGACGCCACGGTATCAAAGGCAATGCTGTTGCTGTTATCAAGAATATAACGAGCCACCTGCTTCAGGCGTTTACTCAGCGTCTCATAGCGACGACGAATATCGTCCTGCAACAGGGTAAGTTGGGTTGGATTGTTAGTCATAACGAAGGCCCGTTAACAAAGAAATATGGCTGGATAATGAGCGCTATAGTACCAGATGGATGGAAAATTTCATTTGTTTGACAGCATCGTGACGCTTATTTCACTGGTTTGGGGATTACCTCACAAAATATAGCGATTTGAACCGCTGACGTAAAAAAAGCGGCCTGTAAAGGCCGCTTCTTCATTTCATCCCGCTATTCTCAGCCGCGTGCGGCGCGCCAGTAGCCAATCAGACGCAGGTAGTTACCTTTAACCGTTTCGATCAGCGCCTGGTCATCCAGCTCGCCGTTCAGCCATTGGCGTGATGGCTGGCCAAAAATGGTGCGGCCCACGGCAAAACCTTTCACCCACGGCGCTTGAGCAGCGGCGGCAAAACCGGCTTTCAGCGTCTCTTCCGGCGCGTCGAGGCCGAGCAGCAAAATGCCGCGGCAGTGGGGATCGTTCTGCTCGATCAGCCCGCTGATCGCCTGCCAGCTCTCCGCCGACAGCGGTGGCAGTTTCCACCAGTCCGGCTGCACGCCCAGGCTGTAGAAGTGGCTCAGCATGTCGTAATAGTAGGATTCATTACGATCCGGGTTGCTCTCCGGCAGAATCAGTTCCAGCAGCAGTTCATGGCCGCTTTTGTTACAGCCGTTCCACACGTCGAGCACCAGCTCATCCTGCTCTTGGCGCAGCTCGGCGCTGTCGTGCGGATGGTAGAACACCAGACATTTCACCACATGTTCCGCTGGCCAATCGACCAGTTGTGAGCCGATGTTGCCGTGCTCCAGGCGCAGCGGACGTGAGCTTGGCAGCTCGATCGGACGTCCAATCCACCAGTTTTTACCGGTGATGGCGTTCAGCGCTTTCTGACCGTAAGTGGTATCCGCCAGGATGCCGCTCTTTTCATTTAAACCGGCTTCATTGGCCGCTTCCTGCGCCGCTTGCAGCAGCAGCAGCTTCAACTGTGGAATCAGATCGTCGCTGACGCCCGCTTCACGTGCCATATCGGCCAACTGTTTGCGGTGATCGAAAGCAAAGACGTTCAGCTCCGGCCACTGCTGTTTGCGGGTGGTCACGCGATGCAGGTGATTAAGGCGCGCATCCAGATCCGGGCGTTTCACTTCAGTATGACGACTCAGGAAATCATCCAACTCTTCTTTGGTTGGCATCGCCGGTGCGCAGCCGTGGCGGGAAACCACCAAGGCGCCGCAGGCGTTGGCGTAACGGCAGGCTTGTTCCCAACTTTCGTCGTTGAGCCAGCCGCGCAGCAGGCCAGACATAAAGGCATCGCCTGCGCCCAGCACGTTCAGCACTTCCACGCGCACGCCGCTCTGCAATTTGGTTTGCTCCCAGCTATCAGGGATCTCGCCCTCAAACACCACGCAACCCAGCGGGCCACGTTTACACACCAGCGTGGCTTTACTCGCCTGACGCACATTTTTCAGCGCGGTCAAGGTGTCGGTGCTGCCGCCCGCGATATGGAACTCTTCTTCCGTTCCCACCACCAAATCGAAATAGTGCAGCACTTCTTGCAGCTGTTTGGTGACGTCACCGGATTCAATGAAACGCGTTTCGCCGTCGCCGAGTGAGGTTAAGCCCCACAGCACCGGACGATAATCGATATCCAGCGCGGTGCGCAGGCCGTTGCGTTTCGCGATATCCAGCGCTTTCAGCACCGCGGCGCGGGTTTGCGGATGAGAGAGGTGCGTGCCGGTGACGGCAACGGCGCGTGAAGAGGTGATGAACTCTTCATTAATATCTTCAGGCACCAGGCCCATATCGGCGCAGTTATCACGGTAGAAAATCAGCGGGAAGGTCTCTTCATCTTTGATGCCGAGGATCACTAAACCGGTCAGACGGCTTTTATCCGTGATCAGCCCATCGGTGTTGCAGCCGACGCGCTGTAACTCTTCACGCAGGAAGCGACCATTATGTTCATCGCCGACGCGCGCCAGCATGGCCGATTTCAGGCCCTGGATGGCAGTGCCATACGCTACGTTGCCGGAAGAACCGCCCAGATACTTGTTAAAGCTGGTCATGTCCTCCAGGCGTGATCCAATTTGCTGACCGTAAAGATCAACGGCGATGCGTCCGATACAAATCACATCAAGCCGCTTCTGTTGTGTACTCATACCTATGGTTTCCTTCTGTGATAAGCAGACACTGCGGGCGCTGCCGCCCAACATCGAGCGCTTTGCTTCCGGGTTCTCAAGGTGCCTGATTGGCTTTGGTCGCAGTATGAGGAATAAAAATTCCAAATTCAATATGAAATGAAACATCCATCGCGATTTTGTGAGCCAGGTAAAACTCTGGCGAATGCGGTATAGCGGCAAGGAGCAGGCAATGAGTTTCGCGGAAGCTCTGGCTTGTGAGCCAGCTCTCAGGAAATCAGCAGAGAATAAAGGAAGCTACTGAAGTGAAATGAAATTTCGTTATAACGGCCCAAGGACAAACACCTGTTCCACTTTCCTGCTTTTCACCGCTGTTACCGCCCGCGTTTCATCCCTGAATTTGATCTCTATCGCAAAATGAAATGTTTCTTCTGTAATCGTATTTAATGAAAAAAATATTTGTTTATAATCGCCTCACGTTTCACTTAATCCGCGGGCGCCGTTGGCGGCCCGAACCGCGTGTACTGCAACTCAGGTACCAGCAAGTAAAGGAAGAAGCATATGGGCACAATCAGACTTACCACGGCGCAGGCGCTGGTGAAATTTCTTGATAACCAGTATCTGAACGTTGACGGCGTTGAAACCAAATTTGTGAAAGGCATTTTTGCCATTTTCGGCCACGGTAACGTACTGGGGCTGGGACAGGCGCTGGAGCAGGACAGCGGCGATCTGGTGGTGCATCAGGGGCGTAACGAACAGGGCATGGCGCATGCTGCCATCGGTTTTGCCAAGCAATCGCTGCGTCGTCAGATCATCGCCTGTACCTCATCGGTTGGACCGGGTGCGGCCAACATGATCACCGCCGCCGCGACCGCCACCGCCAACCGTATTCCTTTACTGCTGCTGCCTGGCGATGTGTTCGCCACGCGCCAGCCGGATCCGGTGTTGCAGCAGATCGAGCAGAGCCACGATCTCAGCATCAGCACCAACGATGCCTTCCGTGCGGTAAGCAAATATTGGGATCGCGTTAGTCGTCCAGAGCAGCTGATGACCGCCTGCATCAACGCCATGCGCGTGTTAACCGATCCGGCGGAAACCGGCGCGGTCACAATCGCGCTGCCGCAGGATGTGCAGGGCGAAGCCTGGGACTTCCCGGAATACTTCTTCCAGAAGCGCGTGCACCGTTTGGATCGCCGCTTGCCAACGGCTGCGCAGTTGGAAGACGCGCTGCAGCTGATTGCGCGTAAAAACAAACCGCTGATCATCGTGGGTGGCGGCCTGAAATATTCGGACGCGGGCGCAGCGCTGCTGAAATTTGCCGAGCGTTTTAACATTCCGTTCGCCGAAACCCAGGCCGGTAAAGGCACCATCGTTTCCGACCATCCGCTTAACGTGGGTGGCGTGGGCGAAACCGGCTGTCTGGCCGCGAATCTGTTGGCGAAAGAGGCCGATTTGGTGATTGGTATCGGCACGCGCTACACCGATTTTACCACCGCGTCGAAATGGATTTTCCAGAACCCCGACGTCAGCTATCTGAACCTCAACGTCAGCAACTTCGACAGCTACAAGCTGGATGCGGTGCAACTGTTGGCGGATGCGCGCGAAGGGTTAACCGCGCTGGAAAACGGCCTGAAAGGGTTCGAAAACCAGTGGGGTGGCCAGATTGAATTGGCGCAAAGCAAGCTGCTGAAAGAGACGCAGCGCGTGTATGCCGCTACCTATAACGCCGACGATTTCATTCCAGAAATCGCCGACCACATCGATCGGGAAGCGCTGTTTGCTGAATTCGAGCGTTTAACGCAATCGGTGCTGACGCAAAGCAGCGTGCTGGGCACCTTAAACGAGCAGCTCCCAAAGGATGCGGTGATTGTCGCGGCAGCGGGCAGCTTGCCGGGCGATCTGCAACGCGTGTGGCGCACCAAAGATTACAACTCGTACCACGTTGAGTACGGCTACTCCTGCATGGGCTATGAAGTGAACGCCGCGCTGGGCGTGAAGCTGGCGCAGCCGCAGCGTGAAGTCTACGTGATGGTTGGCGACGGCTCGTTCATGATGCTGCACTCTGAGCTGGTCACCTCGATTCAGGAAGGCGCGAAAATTAACGTGGTGCTGTTGGATAACATGACCAACGGCTGCATCAACAACCTACAAATGGAACACGGCATGGACAGCTTCACCACCGAGTTCCGCTTCCGTAACCCGGAAGGTGGCAAGTTGGATGGCGGTTTTGTGCCGGTCGATTTCGCGGCGATTGCGGGCGGCTACGGTTGCAAAACCTATCGCATCACCACGCTGGAGCAGCTGGAAGCCGCGCTGATTGACGCGCAGAAACAGACCGTTTCGGTGCTGTTCGATATCAAAGTGCTGCCTAAAACCATGGTGCACAAATATTTCAGCTGGTGGCACGTGGGCGTGGCGCAAACCTCTACTTCCGAGCGCACGCAGCAAGTGGCAGACAAGCTTAACGTGCATATCGAACAAGCACGTAAGTACTAATAATTTTTTTAGTCGACGTTCGTCGTATTGCCGGTCAATTACGCCATTGACTCGTCATCTGCACATTCGGTAGCGGCGCGATTTATCGCGCAAACCTGCAGCCACTGCGTTGTGGGAAAAAGCGCAATGACTTGCGCCGCTACCGACTTGTGCGGTGATCATGCTGGTTAATGGGTGAGCATTACGGTGTTCCTCGACCTTTTCTTTCCTCTACATATCCGACTCTACAGGTGTAATTATGACGCTCAAACTCGGTGTAATTGGTACCGGTGCAATTGGTCAGGAACACATTCGTCGCTGCAACAATGTCTTGCAGGGCGCGAAAGTGGTGGCAGTTTCCGACATCAACGTAGAAGGCGCACGCGCTGCGCTGCAACGGCTGAATATCGACGCTGAGGTCTATCAGGATGGTCATCAGGTGATCAATTCACCGGAAGTGGATGCCGTGCTGGTGACCTCGTGGGATCCGACCCACGAAGAGTTTACGCTGGCCGCAATTGCGGCGGGCAAGCCGGTGTTCTGCGAGAAACCGCTGGCGATGAGCGCCGAGGGCTGCCGCCGCATTGTGGAGGCCGAAATCCAGCACGGCAAACGTCTGGTGCAGGTTGGCTTCATGCGTCCCTACGATTCCGGCTATCGCGCGCTGAAAAAAGTGATTACCGATGGCGAAATCGGCGAGCCGCTGATGCTGCACTGCGCGCACCGCAATCAGAGCGTCGGGGAGAATTACACCACCGACATGGCGATCACCAACACCTTGATTCACGAGCTGGACGTGCTGCGCTGGCTGACCGAAGACGACTACAAAACGGTGCAGGTGGTGTTCCCGCGCAGCACCTCGAAAAGCCATGCAAAGCTGAAAGATCCGCAAATCGTGCTGTTCGAAACGCAAAAAGGCATCCGCATTGATGTCGAGATCTTCGTTAACTGCGCGTACGGCTACGACATCCAGTGTGAAGTGGTCGGCGAAGAGGGCATCGCTAAGCTGCCGGAACCTTCTGCCATCCAAACGCGCAAAAACGCGCGTCTCGGCAATGCGCTGCTCACCGACTGGAAAGACCGTTTCATCGATGCCTACGACGTTGAGCTGCAGGCCTTTATCAATGACGTGAAAGCAGGCCAGCTGACCGGCCCTTCTGCCTGGGATGGCTTCGCCGCGTCTGTGGCCGCCGATGCCTGCCACAAAGCGCAAGAGAGCGGTGCGATTGAGCCGGTCACCATGCCGCCGCGACCGGCGTTCTACGCCAAGTAATGGCTTACTCTACGGCGGCTTCGCGGCCGCTTCTGCGAATCAGGGACCTGAAATGAATCAAGACAACGTAAAACTGGCGATTGCGCCAATTGGCTGGACCAACGACGACATGCCGGAGCTGGGCAGCGAAAACACCTTCCAGCAAACCGTCAGTGAAATGGCGCTGGCCGGCTTCACCGGCAGCGAAGTGGGCAGCAAATACCCGAAAGATCCGGCGATCTTAAAACCGATGCTGGACATTCGCGGCATCGAGATCTGCAACGCCTGGTTCAGCACCTTCTTTGCCAACGGCGATAAAGCTAAAACCATTGACGAATTCACCAATCACATGAACTTCCTGCACGCGATGGGCGCGCGCGTGATTGGTTGCTCCGAACAGAGTAAAAGCATTCAGGGCACTAATTTGCCGGTGCTGGAGCAGAAACCGATTTTCAGCGATGAAGAGTGGCGCTTAACCGCCGAAGGCTATAACGAGTTGGCGGAAATCGCCGCACAGAAAGGCATGCGCGTAACGCTGCATCATCATATGGGAACCGGTATTCAGACGCCTGCTGAAATCGACCGCTTTATGGCAGAGACCAATGAGAACGTGGGTCTGCTGTATGACACCGGCCACATCTACTACTCCGAAGGCTCGCAGCAGGCGATGCTGGATGTGTTGACCCACTATCTGCCGCGTATTTTCCACGTGCACCTGAAAGATGTGCGCGACAGCGTGGTGGCGGAAGTGCGCGCTCATTCGCTGTCGTTCCTCGACGGCGTCAAAAAAGGCACATTTACCGTACCGGGCGATGGCGTGATTGATTTTAAACCGGTGTTTAAAATCCTCGACGATTACGGCTACAAAGGCTGGATGGTGGTGGAAGCCGAGCAGGATCCGGCCATCGCCAATCCGTTCGAATACGCGGTAAAAGCGCGTAAGTACATCCGTGAGAATACCGGGCTGTAAAAAAAAGGCACCTGCAAAGGTGCCTTTTTTATCGCGCGCTAACATCGTAGGGTCGCCATTCATGGCGACCTGAATGCCAGGTGCGCATTAATGCGCACCCTACAACGTCCAATAACTCACGCCATTACCCTTACGATGCCAGCGACAGCGCCGGTTTTTGGCCGTGCTCTGCCAGCCATTCGCGGATTCGCGCCTGCTCGGCTTCGCTCAACCACATACCCTGCTTGGTACGACGCCAAATCGCATCGTCCAGTTCGCGCACCCATTCGTTTTTCACCAAATAACGCAGCTCGGCTTCGTAGAATTCATGGCCAAAATTCTCACCCAGGTCAGCCAGGCTTTGTGCGCCTTCCAGCAATACTTCGGTGCGGCTGCCGTAGGTACGGGCAAAGTGACGCGCCATCGCTTCACTGATAAACGGATAACGACGACGTAAACCCGCGGCATAATCATCGCGTGAACCGGAGAAATCACCGCCCGGCAGCACCGCAGATTTTGTCCAGGCTGGGCCAGCGTTCGGATAATACTTCGTCAGTTTTTCCAGCGCGTGTTCTGCCAGCTTACGATAGGTGGTCAGCTTGCCGCCAAACACCGACAGCAGCGGCGCTTTGCCGTTGTCATCGTGCACGTCCAGCGTGTAATCACGGGTGATCGCCTGAGGAGAATCGGATTCGTCATCGCACAGCGGGCGCACGCCGGAGTAAGTCCAGACGATGTCCTCTTTACTCAGCTGCTGCTTAAAGTGGCCGTTGAAGACGTTCAGCAAGTAGCTGATTTCGTTGTCATCAATCTTCACATTTTTCGGATCGCCTTTGTATTCCACGTCGGTGGTGCCGATGATCGAGAACTCATCCATCCACGGAATCACGAACACAATGCGGTTATCTTCGTTTTGCAGGATATACGCCTGCTTTTCGCGGTGTACGCGCGGCACCACGATGTGGCTGCCTTTAATCAGGCGAATGCCGTACGGCGATTTCAGCTTCAAACCGTCGTCAAAGAACTCTTTCACCCAAGGGCCGGCAGCGTTCACTAAGCCTTTGGCGCGCCAGGTAAAGGTTTTGCCGGTGTCGACATCTTCGGCTTCTACCATCCACAAGCCGTTTTCACGCCATGCGCGGGTCACGCGAGTGCGGGTGCGTACTTCACCGCCTTGCTTCACCACTTCTTGCGCATTGAGAACCACCATGCGCGCATCGTCGATCCAGCAGTCGGAATATTCGAAACCGCGCGTAATTTCCGGCTTCAGGGCCGATTCCGCGCCAAAACGCAGGCCTTTACTGCCGGGCAAGGTGGTGCGTTTGCCTAAGCGATCGTACATAAACAGGCCCATACGAATCATCCACGCCGGGCGCAGATGCGGGCGATGCGGCAGGCGGAAGCGCATTGGGAAAGCGATATGCGGGGCCATTTTCAGCAGCACTTCACGTTCAGCCAGGGCTTCGCCCACCAGGCGGAATTCGTAATGTTCCAGATAGCGCAAGCCGCCGTGAATCAGTTTCGAGCTGTTAGAGGAGGTGGCACAGGCCAAATCTCGCGCCTCCAGCATCAGCACCGACAGTCCGCGTCCTGCAGCGTCTACTGCAATGCCGGCTCCGTTAATGCCGCCGCCGATCACGATCAGGTCTTTGGTTTCCACGTCATCTCCTCCGATGTTCGGAATAGTTCTAAAATGTTCGTTTTCGAGCGTAATAATAATCGGAAACCAACATTTTCGCCAGTCTTTAACGCAATAAAAACATTCCTGCGTGATGCAGCTAACATTCCGGCAGGAAAAAAAACAGATAACCCTTTTCTTTATCAGGTTATGGCACCTGTTTCTCAGGGTAAACTAGGCGCAAACAGAACAGTGAAATGAGAGATAACGATGGAAATCTTCGAGTGTATTAACGTTCAGCAGGCAAACGCGCAGCTGGCGCAGGGCGCGCAGTTAGTCGATATTCGCGATCCACAGAGTTTCGCCCTGGGACATGCCGCTGGCGCGCAGCATCTCTCCAATGACAACCTGGCGGACTTTATCGCGCAGGCGCGCCGCGATCTGCCGGTGCTGGTGATGTGTTATCACGGCAACAGCAGCAAAGGCGCCGCGCAGTTTCTGCTGGGGCAGGGTTTCAGTGAGGTGTACAGCATTGATGGCGGGTTTGACGCCTGGCGTGCAGCGTTTCCTGCGCAGACCGCGACCGGTAGTCTCTGACCCGCCACCTTAAGGAGAGCGCAGCATGATGCGTATTACCCGGTTCAGCCACGCCCGCACCGCGCAGGCGTTTGTGGATTATATGGCGACGCGCGGTGTGACGCTGCGCATAGAGCAGGAAAGTCACTTTGTGATCGTGCTGGATGATGAGAGCCAGCTGCAGATGGTCGAAAACGAACTTGCGCAATTCGTTCGCGACCCTAATCACCCGCGCTATCAGGCGGCCAGCTGGCGCAGCGGCAGCACCCGCAGCGGGCTGCACTATGAGCGCAGCAACGTCTGGGCCACGATTCGCGAACGCGCCGGACCGCTGACGCTTTCGGTGATGGCGCTCTGCGTCGCGGTGTTTATTCTGATGCAGATTGCGGGTGATGATGTCGCGCTGGCCTGGCTGGGCTGGCCGGCTGACGCCTCGCAATATTTTCAGATCTGGCGCTGGTTCAGCCATGCGCTGCTGCACTTTTCGTTGCTGCATATCCTGTTTAACCTGATGTGGTGGTGGTATCTCGGCGGAGCGGTCGAGAAGCGACTCGGCAGCGGCAAGCTGTTTGTGATTATGCTGATCTCTGCGCTGCTCAGCGGCTGGATGCAGGCCAAATTCAGCGGCGTGCTGTTTGGCGGTCTTTCGGGTGTGGTCTATGCGCTGATGGGCTATTGCTGGCTGCGCGGCGAGCGCGATCCCGAAAGCGGTATTTATCTGGAGCGCGGACTGATTGGTTTCGCTATTGTATGGCTGGTAATTGGCTGGTACGGCGCATTTGGTCTGGCAATTGCTAATGCCGCGCACGTGACCGGCCTGCTGGTCGGGCTGGCTATGGCGTTTGTGGATACGCGCCACGCTGCCCGTCATCAGAGATAAAAAGAACACGGCTGCAAGCCGAGGAGAGAGATGTGAAGCAGACGCAACGTCATGACGCCATTATCGATCTGGTCCGGCGTCAGGGATATGTCAGCACGGAAGAGCTGGTAGAACACTTTGAAGTCAGCCCGCAAACCATTCGGCGCGATCTCAACGATCTCGCCGATCAGAACAAAATCATGCGCCATCACGGCGGCGCAGCCTTGCCCTCCAGCTCGGAAAATACCGCGTGGCAGGATCGCAAAATGATGTGGTCAACGGAGAAGGCGCGCATTGCGGAACGCGTGGCAAGCCAAATTCCCGATGGCGCCACGCTGTTTATCGACATCGGCACTACGCCGGAAGCGGTGGCGTACGCGCTGCTCAACCACAACAATCTGCGCGTCGTCACCAACAACCTTAACGTCGCGACCTTGCTGATGGCGAAGCCCGATTTCCGCGTGATCATTGCCGGTGGCGAAGTGCGTACGCGCGACGGTGGCATCATGGGTGAAGCCACGCTGGACTTCATATCGCAGTTCCGCCTCGATTACGGCATTCTCGGCATCAGCGGCATTGATATGGATGGTTCGCTGCTGGAGTTCGACTATCACGAAGTGCGCACCAAGCGCGCGATTATCGAAAATTCGCGCTGCGTGATGCTGGTGGTCGATCACTCTAAGTTTGGCCGTAACGCCATGGTCAACCTCGGCAATATGAGCCTGATCGACTACATGTACACCGATCAATCCCCGCCCGCCAGCGTGCTGAAAGTGATTGAACAGCACGAAGTTCATCTCGAACTCTGCTAAATCTGCGCCAGGCTGAGTCTTCGCCTGGCGCTTTTTTTTGCGCCATCCCCGTTTCTCTGTCGCTTTTTTCTGCACTGCCAGCTTTACTCATTGATTCACGTCTCGCGGCTTTGCCGTTTCCGGACTCGAAGGGATTGATATGTCGCCGCAAAAATTCAATAGAACACGTTTCGACGCCGCGCTGACGCGCCAATGGCAGCGCCTTGGACTTCTTTCCGCCCAACAAATGACGCCGCACCAATGGTGGCAAGCGCTGAGCAGCGTACTGGCTGAGATGCTCGCCGCGCAGCCGCCGGGCCAGCCGAAAACGGGTCAGCGCCATGTCAATTATCTGTCGATGGAGTTCCTGATTGGCCGCTTAACCGGCAACAATTTACTCAATCTTGGCTGGTATAACGACGTGCAGGCCGCGCTGGCCGAGCATCAGATTGAACTCAGCGAGCTGTTGGAAGAGGAGATCGATCCGGCGCTCGGCAACGGTGGGCTGGGGCGCTTGGCCGCCTGTTATCTGGATTCCATGGCGACCGTTGGGCAAGCTGCGATGGGGCACGGCCTGAATTATCAATACGGCTTGTTCCGCCAAACCTTTGACGACGGTCAGCAAAAAGAAGCGCCGGACGACTGGCAGCGCGACAGCTATCCGTGGTTCCGCCACAACGCGGCGCAGGATGTGCAGGTGGGCATCGGCGGCAAAGTGAAGAAAACCAGCGAAGGTCGTTGGCTGTGGCGGCCGAAATTTCACCTGAAAGGCGAAGCCTGGGATTTACCGGTGGTGGGCTATCGCAACGGCATCACGTTGCCGCTGCGCCTGTGGAAAGCCACCAGCGCGCAGCCGTTCGATCTTGGCTTGTTTAACGACGGCAAATTCTTGCAGGCGGAGCAGCCGGGCATTGATGCTGACAAGCTCACCAAAGTGCTGTATCCCAACGATAATCACGCCGAAGGCAAGCGCCTGCGTCTGATGCAGCAATATTTTCAGTGCGCCTGCGCGGTGGGTGACATTTTACGCCGTCATCAGCAGGCGGGGCGCGCGCTTGAGGCGCTGCCAGATTTCGAAGTGATTCAACTCAACGATACGCATCCCACCATCGCCATTCCGGAAATGCTGCGCGTGCTGCTCGACGATCATCAGCTGAGCTGGGATGCTGCCTGGCACATCACCCGTCGCACCTTCGCTTACACCAATCACACCTTGATGCCGGAAGCGCTGGAGCGCTGGGATGAATCGCTGCTGCGCGAACTGCTGCCGCGCCATATGCTGATTATTCGCGAAATCAACAAGCGCCTGAAAAAGGTGGTGAAGAAGCGCTGGCCGAGCGACAGCGCGCTGTGGCACAAGCTGGCGGTGGTGGCACAAGGCCAGGTACGCATGGCAAATCTGTGCGTGGTGAGCTGCTTCGCGGTGAATGGCGTGGCGGCGCTGCATTCCGAGCTGGTGGTGAAAGATCTGTTCCCGGAATATCACCAGCTGTGGCCAAATAAATTCCATAACGTCACCAACGGCATCACGCCGCGGCGCTGGTTGAAGCAGTGCAATCCGCTGCTTTCTCGCCTGATTGATGACAGCTTGCAGGTGGAGTGGGCCAACGATCTCGACGCGCTGGCGTGGCTGGCACCGTTCGCCAGCAAGAAGGCGTTTCGCCAGCAGTTTCGCAGCATCAAGCAGCAAAACAAGCTGCGTTTAACGCTGTACATCAAGCGCGTTACCGGCATCGATATCAACCCGCAGGCGCTGTTTGACGTGCAGATTAAGCGCCTGCACGAATATAAGCGTCAACACCTCAGCCTGCTGCACCTGTTGCACTGTTATCGCCAGCTGCGCGATCACCCCAGCAACCCGGATGTTGTGCCGCGCGTGTTTATCTTTGGCGCGAAAGCGGCGCCAGGTTATCACCTCGCCAAAAACATCATCTACGCCATCAACAAAGTGGCCGACGTCATCAACAACGATCCTCAGGTGGGCGATCGGCTGAAAGTGGTGTTTATTCCCGATTACCGCATCACCGCGGCGGAGATGATGATTCCGGCCGCCGATCTCTCTGAACAAATCTCTACCGCCGGCTATGAAGCGTCCGGCACCGGCAATATGAAGCTGGCGCTTAACGGCGCGTTGACCATCGGCACGCTGGATGGGGCCAATGTGGAGATCGCCGAGGCGGTGGGCGCCAAAAATATCTTTATCTTCGGTAATACCGTCGATGAAGTGAAGGCGCTTAAGGCGGGTGGCTACAGCCCAAAAAAACTGCGTAAACAGAACAAATATCTGGATGGCCTGCTAAAAGATTTGGAGAAAGGCAAATTTAGCGATGGCGATAAACAGGCGTTTGCTTTGCTGCTGGAGAGCCTGACCAAAAATGGCGATCCGTGGCTGGTGCTGGCCGATTTCGCGGCCTATATCAAGGCGCAGCAGCAGGTAGAAGCGTTATGGAAGCATCCTGAAGCCTGGACCAAAGCGGCGATCCTTAACACCGCACACACCGGGCGTTTCAGTTCTGACCGCGCGATTCGCGATTATCAGCAGCGCATTTGGCAGGCGGCGCGTTAACGTCTAAATAAGGAGATTCAATGGCACGCATTAAACTGGATCAAGCCGCGCATGACGCGGGCATTGCGCTGAACTTCATCAACGCCAAAGGCGAGCCAGAGACCATCAGCGATGACACCCTACGTGCGCTACTGGCGGTGATGCAAACGCCTGGCGGCAAAGCGCCGCCGCTGCCTCCGGTGCAGGTATTTCGCGCGCGGGCCAAAAAACAGCTCAGGCTGCACGGCAGCGGCGAATATAGCTGGCAGCTGCAAACCGAAAGCGGCAAACACTTCAGCGGCAGCGCGCAAGGCGGCGAACCCTTGGCGCTGCCGCCGCGCTTGCCGCAAGGCTACCATCAACTCACGCTCAGCAAAGGCCGCCAACGCTGGCAAACGCGCATCATCATCGCGCCGCGCCGCTGCTATCAGCCGCCGGCTATCGAACAGGGCGAAAAGTTGTGGGGCGCGCTGGTGCAGCTCTACACGCTGCGCTCTAACGACAACTGGGGCATTGGCGACTTTGGCGATCTGGCCGTGATGCTGGAAAAAGTGGCTGCTCAAGGCGGTGATTTTATCGGCCTTAATCCGCTGCACGCGCTCTATCCGGCGCTGCCCGATTACGCCAGCCCGTACAGCCCAACCTCGCGCCGCTGGCTGAACGTGTTGTACATCGACGTCAATCAGGTGGCGCCATTCCAGCACAGCGCCGCCGCGCAGCGCTGGTGGAAGCAGGCTAAAACGCGCAAAACCCTGCAAGCCGCACGCGACAGCGATTGGGTGGATTACTGCGCCGTTGCCGCGCTGAAACTCCGCGCGCTGCGTTATGCCTGGCAGGAGTATCAGCCGCACGCCGCGCACGATGCTGCGTTTCAGCAATTTATTGTCGATGGCGCTGAGCATCTGCGTTATCAGGCGGCGTTCGACGGCATTCTTGCCGAGCGCAGCCAAACGCATCCCGATGAATGGGGCTGGGCAACGTGGCCGGAAGGGTGGCGCAACGCGCGGTTGCCGGAAGTGCAGCAATGGTGCGGCGAGCACGAAGATGAAATTCAGTTCTGGAGCTGGTTGCAGTGGCTGGCGCAGCAGCAGTTTGCCGCGTGCTGTCAACGCAGCCAGCAACTGCAAATGAAGGTGGGCTTATACCGCGATTTGGCGGTGGGCATTGCGCAGGGCAGCGCGGAAACCTGGCAAGATCCCGAACTGTATAAACTCGGCGCATCGGTTGGTGCGCCGCCCGATCGTCTGGGTCCGCAAGGGCAAAACTGGGGGCTGCCGCCGCTCGATCCGCACGTCATGCGGGCGCGTGGCTATCAACCCTTTATCGATCTGCTGCGCGCCAATATGCGCGACTGCGGCGCGCTGCGTATCGATCATGTGATGGCGCTGCTGCGTTTATGGTGGATTCCCTACGGCGAAACCGCGGACAAAGGCGCGTATGTGGCGTACCCGGTGCAGGATCTGCTGGCGATCCTCGCGCTGGAGAGTCAGCGTCATCGCTGCATGGTGATCGGCGAGGATCTCGGCACCGTACCGCCAGAGATCGTCAGCCTGTTGCGTGATAGCGGCGTCTATTCGTGGAAGGTTCTGTTCTTCGAGCAGCATGCGGATGGCAGCTATCGCCAACCGGAAGAGTATCCGCATCAGTCGATAGCCAGCGCCAGTACCCATGATTTGCCAACGCTGGCGGGCTTCTGGCGCCAGGAAGATTTGTTGCTGGGTCAGAAGTTAGGCTTGTATACGGATGACGCGTTGCAGTCATTAGGCGCGCAGCGTGAGGAACAAAAACAAGCGTTATTGCAGGCGCTGCACACCAAAGGCATGTTAGGCGCGCGTCAAAGCAACAGTGCCAAGGCAGCATCCTTAACGACGCCGCTTAACGTCGCTTTTCACCGTTATCTGGCGGAAACCCAAAGCGCGTTGGTGGGCGTGCAGCCAGAAGATTGGCTGGGCATGACCACCCCGGTGAATGTGCCGGGCACAATGGATGAATATCCCAACTGGCGACGTAAATTAAGCGTAATGCTGGAGAACCTGTTTGAGGCTGATGGCGTAAAGGTTGTGAAGGCGGTCAACACGGGGCGCGGGAAGAGATAAAAAACGCGCGGCAGCGTCGGGTCGCTGCCGCGTGCTAATCAGTAGTAAGAGTGCTCGCCGCGCTGGTGCTCGGTCAAATCTCGCACGCCTTTCAGCTCTGGGAAGGCCGCCAGCAGCTCTTTCTCAATGCCATCTTTCAACGTAACGTCGATCATCGAACAGCCGTTGCAGCCGCCGCCAAATTGCAGGATTGCGTAACCGTCATCGGTGATTTCCATCAGCGATACGCGGCCGCCGTGTCCAGCCAGCTGCGGGTTAATCTGCGCTTGCAGCAGATATTCCACACGTTCCACCATCGGCGCATCGTCAGACACTTTACGCATTTTGGCGTTGGGTGCTTTCAGCGTCAGCTGCGAACCGAGGTTGTCAGTGACAAAGTCGATTTCCGCATCTTCCAGATAGGGTGCGCTCAGCTCATCGACAAACGCAGACAGCTTTTCAAACTTGAATTCGGTATCGGAGGCTTCAACGGCGTCCGGCGGGCAATAAGACACACCGCACTCGGCGGTTGGCGTACCCGGATTGATCACGAATACGCGGATTTGGGTGCCATCTTCTTGTTTCGACAGCAATTTCGAGAAGTGCTCTTGCGCTGCATCGGTAATAACGATCATGGCGATTGCTCAATAGTTGACTAAATTACTTGGTTATAATACGCCCAACACCGACGCTCTACAAGGTACGGCACAGGCAGCCAATATGGATGCTGGCGGCGCCCTCAGCCTGCAGCAGGCGGCTGATCTCCGCTACGGTGCTGCCGGTGGTGACCACATCATCAATCAGCAGGATATGGCGATCCTGCACCGGCATTTCAAGGCGGAACGCGCTGCGCAGATTATGACGGCGCGCGCGGGCATTAAGCTGATGCTGGGTGCCGCCGCGACGTATCCGGCTGACACCTTCACGATACTCACACCTCAGCCAGCGTGCGAGCGGCTGCGCAAGCAGCGCTGACTGATTAAAGCCGCGCTGCCAGGCGCGCTGATGATGCAGCGGCACGCTCAGCACCAGATCGAACGCTGTAGCGGGTTCATTCCGGCGCGTTGTTAACAATTTTAACAAAAGCAGCCGCGCCAGCATCACCCTGAGTGCGATCGCGCCGGAAAATTTCAGCTGCTGTACCCAGTCACTCAGCGGCGGAGTGTAATCGCTGACGCAGGTTAAGCGATGCCACGGCGGCGGCTGACGCAGGCAGCGACCGCAGCGCTGCGCTGCAGTGGCTGGCAGGCCGCAGCAGGGGCAGAGCGCCGGCAGGAGCGGCAGCTGATGCAGACAGAGAGTGCACAAGCCGTGGTGTGCAATCTGCAGCGGAAGATGGCATAGCCAGCAGCGGGCCGGGGTTGATAGCATAGCGACCTCTTTTTCACTTTTCGGGAGTGTAACCGATGAGTTCGCTTTACTGGCACACCACGGGCGCGGGCGATCGCGATCTTGTGCTGCTGCACGGCTGGGGACTGAATGCCGAAGTGTGGCAACACATTGTTCCGCGACTCAGTCCCCATTTTCGCCTGCATCTGGTGGATCTGCCCGGATTTGGCCGCAGCGCAGCGGCCGGTCCGCTGACGCTGATACAGATGGCGCAACAGCTGCTGCCGCAGCTGCCTGAACGCGCCACGCTGCTGGGCTGGTCACTGGGCGGGCTGGTGGCCAGCCAGCTGGCGCTGCTGCAGCCGGCGCGCGTTTCTGCATTGATCAGCGTAGCCTCCTCGCCCTGTTTTACCGCGCAGGCGGAGTGGCCGGGGATTAAGCCCGACACCCTGACCGGTTTTCAGCAGCAGCTCAGTGACGATTTCCGGCGCACCGTTGAGCGCTTTCTGGCATTACAGACCATGGGGACAGAAAATGCGCGTCAGGATGCGCGTCAGCTGAAAGAGGTGGTGCTGTCGCAGCCGATGCCGTCAGTTGCGGTACTGGAAGGCGGGTTAGAGATGCTGCGTGTGGACGATTTGCGTGACGCGCTGGATAGGTTAACGCTGCCGTTCCTGCGCATTTACGGTTATCTCGATGGTTTGGTGCCGCGCCGCATCGCCGAAGAGCTGGATGCGCGCTGGCCGAACTCGCCGTCGGTGGTGATGGAAAAAGCCGCGCACGCGCCGTTTATTTCCCATCCCGACGCGTTTTGTCAGCAGGTTGAGCAGTTCATCCGCGCAGCCACATAAACTGCCAGGCAGCTAGCGTCACCGGTTGGCTGCCATCAATTTTCTCGCCGCTGATCACATCCTGCATCTGCCGCGCCTGCGGCAATTGTGTTGTCACCGCGTGACTGCTGAGATTAAACACGCACAGTAATCCGCCTTCACCCGCAGGGGGGTGGCGCCGCAATATCAGCAGCGCGTTCTCACTCTCCAGCAGCGTCATGGCGTTATCGGGATGGAACGCCGATTGACGTTTACGCAGCTGAATCAGCGCGCTCAGCCGTTCAAAAATCTGCTGACGCAGCGGATTCTCGCCGCTGATCCAGCGCTCCATTTCGTGCAGGCTGTATTTTTCACGATTGATGGCGCGATTATGCCCGGCGGCGCGCACGCCTTCGTTATCGTTGCGCGAACCAAGAATACTTTGAATATAGATGGCGGGCACACCGGGGAACGCCAGCAAAATGGCGTGCGCCAGCAGGAAACGGCGCAGGCGCGTGTCGTCATCGCTGTTTTGCTGATTCAGCGCATCAAGGAACGTGACGTTGATTTCATAGGGGCTGGTGGTGCCATCAGGATTGTTCTTGTAGGAAACCAGCGCGCCTTCCAGCGCCAGCTCGCGCACCAGCGCCACAATTTCCACTTCCGATAAAATGCCGCGCGCCGGATTGAGGCCAATGCCATCGTGCGAGGCAAGAAAGTTGAAGAAGGTGGTGTCGTGGCTGCTTAAATCCAGCGTGCTGGCCCATTGCCGCAACGCGCGCGCCGAGCCGGAGTGAATAGCGTGCAGCACCAGCGGCGGCAGCGAAAACTGGTACACCATTTGCGCTTCATCATGCCCGTCGCCGAAATAGCTGATGTTGTCTTGGTGCGGCACATTGGTTTCGGTGATCACTACCGTACCGGGTGCGACTTCATTGGCAATGGCGCGAAACAGCTTAACCAGCTGGTGGGTTTTTTCCAGATGAATGCAGGTGGTGCCCACGGTTTTCCACATGTAGCCCACCGCATCCAGCCGCACGTAATCCGCGCCTTTAATCAGGTAATCCAGCAGCACATCCACCATACGAATCAGCACTTCGGGGTTAGCAAAGTTAAGATCGATTTGGTCGGCGCTAAATGTCGTCCAGATATACCGCGTTTCTCCATTTGCCATCACGAACGGCGTCAGCAGCGGCGAGGTGCGTGGGCGCGTGACCGCGCTGAGATCGGTGGCGGGCGGCATGCTGATAAAGAAATCGTCCCAGCCCGCATCCTGCGCAAGAAAATGCTGAAACCATTGGCTGTGCGCCGACATGTGGTTGCAGACGAAATCGAACATCAGGCGCGTTTCGCTGTGCAGCGCGGCAATGTGCTGCCACTCCCCGCAGATTGGATTGACCTGATGATAATCAATCACCGAAAACCCATCGTCTGACGAGTAGGGAAAAAACGGCAGCAGATGCACAAGGCTAAACGTGGCGTGCAGATGCTGCTGATAGAAGCGCGAGAAGCTGACCAGCGTCGGCTGATCGGCTTCGCGAAACTGATCGGCATAGCTGATCAGCACCACATCCTGCTCGTCCCAATGCTTTTTGCGCGGCAGTTTGGTGGTATCGCGCGCGGCGCGAATGTGGGAAAGAAGGCGTTCGCGCGCGGCAACAGGAAAGCTGTCGGCGTAAATTTCATCGAGCAGGGCGGTGATTTTGTCCATCAGATCGCTGGGCCACGCGGAAGGCGAATGTTACACACGGAATTTTCAGCGTAGACAACCGGGACGATTTTTCCAATCGCGTTGCGCGGAAGCGTAATGGCTTCCGCGCAGGTTTAGGGCGGGAACTTAACGTTTTTTACCAAAGGCAGCGGCGAGCGCATCGCCCATGGCGCTGTTGCCTGCCGGTGAACTGGCCGGTTTGCCGCGCGCTTTGTTATTAGCGGCAGGACGTGGCGCTTCCTTGCCTGCGCTGCGATTGCTGCCACGCGCATTGCCTTCGCCCGGCTGCTCATCCAGACGCATGGTCAGCGCGATGCGTTTACGCTGCATGTCCACTTCCATCACCTTGACCTTAACGATATCGCCGGCTTTCACCACCTGATGCGGATCTTCGACAAACTTGTCGGAAAGGGATGAGATGTGAACCAAACCGTCCTGATGCACGCCGATATCCACAAAGGCACCAAAGTTGGTCACGTTGGTCACGGCACCTTCCAGAATCATGCCTGGCAGCAAGTCGTTAAGCGTTTCTACCCCTTCGGCAAACTGCGCGGTTTTAAACTCTGGGCGCGGATCGCGACCCGGTTTTTCCAGCTCTTTAATGATGTCGGTGACGGTGGGCAAACCGAAACGCTCATCGGTGAAGTCACGGGCGTTCAAATCGCGCAGGCTGGATGGATTACCCATCAGCGCGCTGAGCGCCTGCTCGGTGGCCGCCAGAATACGCTCGACCAGCGGATAGGCTTCGGGATGCACGGTCGACGCATCCAGTGGATTATCGCCGTGGTTAATGCGCAGGAAGCCCGCACATTGCTCAAAGGCTTTTGGCCCGAGGCGGCTGACTTTGAGCAGCTGCTGGCGGTTCTGGAAGCGACCATGTTCGTCGCGCCAGCTCACAATGTTCTGCGCCATCATGCGGGTTAAGCCGGCCACGCGCGTCAGCAGCGCTACCGATGCCGTGTTGAGATCCACGCCGACGGCGTTCACGCAGTCTTCCACCACCGCGTCCAGCTTTTTCGCCAGCTGGCTTTGGCTGACGTCATGCTGATATTGGCCGACGCCGATGGATTTCGGATCGATTTTCACCAGCTCGGCCAGCGGATCTTGCAGACGACGCGCGATGGACACCGCGCCGCGCAGCGACACGTCGAGATCCGGGAACTCCAGCGCCGCCAGCTCTGAAGCGGAATAGACCGATGCACCGGCTTCGCTGACGATCACTTTCTGTGCGGCGATCGTCGGATACTGCTTCTGCACGTCAAGGAAGAAGCGTTCGGTTTCGCGCGAGGCGGTGCCATTACCAATCGCCACCAGTTCAACCTGATGCTTCGCGCACAGCGCGGCGACTGCGGTGGCGGCTTTTGCCATCTGGCCGGTATGCGGATAAATGGTGTCGGTGGCAACCAGCTTGCCGGTGGCGTCAACCACCGCCACTTTGACGCCGGTACGCAGGCCGGGATCGAGGCCCATCGTTGAGCGCATGCCGGCGGGGGCCGCCATCAGCAGATCGTGCAGATTGCGTGCGAACACATTGATGGCTTCATCTTCGGCACGTTCGCGAATGGTGCCCATCAACTCAGTTTCAAGGTGCAGCAGCACTTTGATGCGCCATGTCCAGCTCACCACCGCTTTGCGCCAGCTATCGGCAGGCGCATTGTTGAGGCGCAGCTTCAGGTGCTCGGCAATCAGCGTTTCACCGTGGCTTTCACGCGGGGCTTCTTCAAACTGCGGATCGGCATTCAGAGACAGTTGCAGCACACCTTCGTTACGGCCACGGAACATCGCCAAGGCACGGTGCGACGGCACGCCGCTCAGCGCTTCGTGATGATCGAAGTAGTCGCGGAACTTCGCGCCCTCTTCCTCTTTGCCTTCCACCACGCGCGCCACTACGTGGGCGTTCTTCCACAGATAGTCGCGCACTTTTGCCAGCAAGGTGGCGTCTTCAGCAAAGCGTTCCATCAGGATATAGCGCGCGCCATCCAGCGCGGCGCGCACATCGGCAACGCCTTTATCGGCATCAACGTAGGTTGCAGCTAACTGCTCAGGATCGTGGGACGGTTCCTGCCACAGCGTCTCCGCTAACGGCTCCAGGCCCGCTTCAATGGCGATCTGCCCGCGCGTGCGGCGTTTCTGCTTGTAGGGCAGATACAGATCTTCCAGCTCGGTTTTGTTCAGCGTGCCGTTAATGGCGTTGGCGAGTTCAGGCGTGAGTTTGCCCTGCTCGTCGATAGATTTCAGAATCGACTGGCGGCGATCGTCCAGCTCGCGCAGATAGCCAAGACGGCTCTCAAGCTGACGCAGCTGAGTGTCATCCAGCCCGCCGGTGACCTCCTTACGATAACGTGCAATAAACGGCACGGTGTTGCCTTCATCCAACAGGCGAACGGCGGCGTCAACCTGCTCGGCGCGAGCCTTCAGCTCACTTGCGATAATCTGGCTCAGCGAATCTTTCATCATCAGTAACAGTGCTTAATCAGGGTAAGAAATAGGGGGACAGTTATACGGATTGAGGGCGCAAATTGCCAGCCAGCGGCCGGTGAATTGGTCTTTTTCTGAATGCAGCGCGCACAATGCGGTGCGCACCTTGCTGCGGGTAAAGCTGTCGCTTATTGTTAGCGTCTTTCTCTGCTATCAGATGTTGTCGCCATCAATGAAAACCCAGTTAGTTACCCGCGAAGGCTATAACAAGCTGCGCGCTGAACATGATCATTTGTGGAACGAAAAGCGTCCCGAAGTCACCAAAATTGTTTCCTGGGCCGCCAGCCTGGGCGACCGTTCGGAAAACGCCGATTACACCTACAACAAGCGTCTGCTACGTCAGATCGATCGCCGCGTGCGTTATCTGCGTAAGTGCCTCGCGGACCTGAAAATCGTTGATTACGCGCCGCAGCAGGAGGGCAAAGTGTTTTTCGGTGCCTGGGTGCAGGTGGAGAATGAGCAGGGTGATGTGAAGCGCTTTCGCATTGTCGGTCCCGACGAGATTTACGGCGATACCATGAAGGATTACATCTCAATTGATTCGCCGATGGCGCGCGCATTGATCAAGAAAGAGGTGGATGACGAAGTGGTGGTGAATACCCCGGAAGGGCAAAAAGTGTGGTTTGTGAACCGCATTGATTACGTGAAAGACGCACAATAAATTACGCGGCGACCGGCTGCTTTCAGCCAGCGCCGCGGGGTATCGATCACTTACCTGGCGTGGTCGCCGTGGTGGTAGACGTGCCACCTTTATCGCCGCCGCCCATGGTGGCAATAGCCACACCCAGCAGCGCGCCAACGGCACCGACACCGATCGCATCTGAGTTACCTTTAGCGGTGGTTGACGCTTGCGCGCCCGCCGCTTCACCTGCGCTGGTGGCGGCCTGAACTTGTGTGATGCTGGCCAGTGCCAGTGCGCTCAGCAGAACAACGGTTTTTTTCATCTTTTTACTCTCCACGTGAACCCATAACAACGGCAATCAGCGCAGTGTCTGAGATTGTCAGGCGTTAGGAAAGTGGGCTATGTCTGGTAAGTTAAGGTGCATCTACCTTTTACTGGCCTTAATTGCGCGGCGCTGGAGATGTTCCGAAAACGGATGCGCAGTCGTAGCCAAAATCACGAGATTTTATGCTGCTCTCTACGCGACGGAGAACGATCCTGCACCAGTGACTTAAGCCAAACCGGGCTTAAAGCCGCGAAAAGCGCATTCTGCACGGCTATAAACCAGCCACAAGCAGAAATTTGACAAGATTTTCAGATAAGCGCTAAGCGGCTGGAAAGCACCAATAAAAAGCGCGCCCGTCACGCATTTCAGGGCAAAAAATTAAATATAAGCTGCTGTTTAATATGCTTTGTAACAATTTTGGCTAGAATATAAACCATTAATAACTGTCACACTGGTGCATCTTTTTTTAACAATATTGGCTCAGGCAATGGCGCCTTTGGGAGTGGAACATGCAAGAGAACTACAAAATTCTGGTCGTTGATGACGATATGCGTTTGCGCGCGTTGCTCGAACGCTATCTCACCGAGCAGGGCTTTCAGGTGCGTAGCGTTGCCAACGCCGAGCAAATGGATCGTCTGTTAACCCGCGAATCCTTCCACCTGATGGTGCTGGATCTGATGCTGCCGGGCGAAGATGGCCTGTCAATTTGCCGCCGTCTGCGTAGCCAAAGCAATCCTATGCCGATCATCATGGTGACCGCAAAAGGCGAAGAAGTGGATCGTATCGTCGGCCTCGAAATCGGCGCGGATGACTATATTCCCAAGCCCTTTAACCCGCGTGAACTGCTGGCGCGCATCCGTGCGGTGCTGCGTCGTCAGGCCAATGAGCTGCCGGGTGCGCCTTCACAGGAAGAGGCGGTGATCGCCTTTGGCAAGTTCAAGCTGAACCTTGGCACGCGTGAAATGTTCCGTGAAGATGAGCCAATGCCGCTGACCAGCGGTGAGTTTGCGGTGCTAAAAGCATTGGTGAGCCACCCCCGCGAGCCGCTGTCGCGCGATAAGCTGATGAACCTGGCGCGCGGCCGTGAATACAGTGCGATGGAACGTTCTATTGATGTGCAGATTTCCCGTCTGCGCCGCATGGTAGAAGAAGATCCTGCGCATCCTCGTTACATTCAGACCGTTTGGGGTCTGGGCTACGTATTCGTGCCGGACGGCAGCAAAGCATGAGGCGGCTGCGCTTTTCGCCCCGCAGTTCGTTTGCCCGCACCCTGTTATTGATCGTTACCCTGCTGTTCGTCAGCCTGGTCACGACATACCTGGTGGTGCTCAACTTCGCCATTTTGCCGAGCTTGCAGCAGTTCAATAAGGTTCTCGCCTACGAAGTCCGTATGTTGATGACCGATAGGCTGCAGCTGGAAGATGGCACGCAACTGGAAGTGCCGCCGGCCTTCCGGCGCGAAATTTATCGCGAGTTGGGCATTTCGTTGTACACCAACGCGGCAGCGGAAGAGAGCGGTTTGCGCTGGGCGCAGCACTATGAATTCCTTAGCGAACAGATGGGCCAGCAGCTCGGCGGACCCACCGACGTGCGCGTCGAGGTCAATAAAAACTCGCCGGTCGTGTGGCTGAAAACGTGGCTGTCGCCGGATATTTGGGTGCGCGTGCCGCTCACCGAAATTCATCAAGGTGACTTCTCGCCGCTGTTCCGCTATACGCTGGCGATCATGCTGTTAGCCATCGGCGGCGCGTGGTTGTTTATCCGTATTCAGAACCGACCCTTAGTGGATTTGGAGCATGCCGCACTGCAGGTGGGTAAAGGCATTATTCCGCCACCGCTGCGCGAATATGGCGCCTCTGAAGTCCGCTCGGTAACGCGCGCCTTCAACCAGATGGCGGCCGGTGTCAAACAGCTTGCCGACGATCGTACGCTGCTGATGGCGGGCGTCAGTCATGATTTACGCACGCCGCTGACGCGCATTCGTCTCGCCACCGAGATGATGGGCGAGC
Source organism: uncultured Pantoea sp. (assembly GCA_966185695.1). Taxonomy (GTDB): domain Bacteria; phylum Pseudomonadota; class Gammaproteobacteria; order Enterobacterales; family Enterobacteriaceae; genus Pantoea. The sequence goes on from CBIFUL010000007.1 coordinate 115,418, forward strand.
AGGATGGTTATCTGGCAGAGTCAATCAACAAAGATATTGAAGAGTGCAACGCTATCATCGAGCAGTTCATTGATTATCTGCGTACCGGCCAGGAGATGCAGACCGAGCGCGCCGATCTGAATAGCGTGCTGGGCGAAGTGGTCGCGGCGGAAAGTGGTTATGAACGCGAGATTGAGAACGCGGTAATGAGCGAAGATCTGATGCTGGATATCAACCCGCTGTCGATCAAGCGTGCGCTGGCGAATCTGGTGGTCAATGCGGCGCGTTATGGCAACGGTTGGATCAAGGTCAGCAGCGGTAAAGAGTTAAATCGCGCGTGGTTCCAGGTCGAAGATGATGGACCGGGCATCAAACCGGATCAGTTGCAGCACCTGTTCCAACCCTTTGTGCGCGGCGACAGCGCACGCAGCACCAGCGGCACCGGGCTAGGCTTAGCGATTGTGCAGCGCATTATTGATGCGCATGAAGGTTCGCTGGAGATTGGCGACAGCGAGCGCGGTGGTCTGCGCATTCGCGCGTGGTTGCCGATTCCCGAGAGCAGCGCCACGGCGTTGGTGGCGCACAACCACTCGGCGTAATGTTTTACAGGCATACAATGAAAAAAGCCGCCTTCCCCAGCAGGAAAGCGGCTTTTTTTTAGCGCGTTACCGGAACATCAACGCTGTGGGCCGGCCTGTACCAGCGCTTTGCCTGCATCGTTATCGGTGTACTTCTCGAAGTTGTTGATAAAGCGCTGCGCCAAATCCTGCGCGGCGTGGTGCCATGCCGCTTCATCCGGCCAGCTGCGGCGCGGATCGAGAATCGCGCTGTCCAGCTGCGGCAGGCTTTTCGGTATCGCCAGGTTGAACACCGGCAGCGTTTCAGTGGTAACATCGTCCAGCTCGCCCGCCAGAATCGCATTGATAATGGCACGCGTGTCTTTCAGCGAAATGCGCTTGCCGCTGCCGTTCCAGCCGGTATTCACCAGATAGGCCTGCGCGCCAGCAGCGCTCATGCGCTTCACCAGCACATCGGCATATTGCGTAGGATGCAGCGTTAAAAACGCCGCGCCGAAGCAGGCTGAGAATGTCGGAGTCGGCTGCGTCACGCCGCGTTCGGTACCCGCCAGTTTAGCGGTAAAACCTGACAGGAAGTGATATTGCGTCTGTTCCGGCGTTAAGCGCGACACCGGCGGCAGCACGCCAAACGCATCGGCGGTGAGGAAAATCACCCTCTTCGCATGTCCCGCTTTTGATACCGGCTGCACGATATTTTCAATGTGCTCAATGGGGTACGACACGCGGGTATTTTCGGTTTTGCTGGCGTCGGCGTAATCCACCGTGCCATCGGCACGCACCACCACGTTCTCCAGCAGCGCATCGCGGCGAATCGCGCGATAGATCTCCGGCTCGGCTTGCTCAGAAAGGTTGATGGTTTTGGCGTAGCAGCCGCCTTCAAAGTTGAACACGCCGTCGTCATCCCAACCGTGTTCATCATCGCCAATCAGCTGGCGATCCGGATCGGTAGACAAGGTGGTTTTACCGGTGCCGGACAAACCAAAGAACACCGCGACATCGCCCGCTTTGCCGACGTTAGCCGAGCAGTGCATCGAGGCAATGCCTTTCAGCGGCAGCAGATAGTTCATGATCGCGAACAGGCCTTTCTTCATCTCGCCGCCGTACCAAGTGCCGCCAATCAGCTGCATGCGTTCGGTGAGGTTGAAGGCTACAAAATTCTCGGAGTGCAAACCTTGCGCCTGCCAATCGGGATTGGTGCACTGTGCTGCATTCATCACCACGAAATCTGGTGTGAAGGCGGCAAGCTCGTCGGCGCTCGGGCGGATAAACATGTTGGTGACAAAGTGCGCTTGCCACGCCACTTCCATCACAAAGCGTACGCTCAGACGCGTGTCGGGATTGGCACCGCAGAAGGCGTCTACCACAAACAGGCGTTTGCCGGAGAGCTGCGCGGTGCAGCGATCTTTCAGCGCCTGCCAGGTTTCCTGCGACAGCGGCTGGTTATCGTTCTTGCCGTTACCCACATCGTTCCACCACAAGGTGTCACGCGTGGTGTCGTCGCGCACAATGTATTTATCTTTAGGCGAGCGCCCGGTGAAGATGCCGGTATCCACCGCAATTGCGCCGCTCTGCGTCAGGATGCCTCGCGCATAACCTTCCAGCTCCGGGCGAGTTTCTTCCTGATACAAGGTTTCGAAATCAGGGTTGTACACCACTTCGGTGGTGTCATGGATGCCCAAAGCGGCGAGGTCTTGCGATGTCAGGCCGTTAACGCGCATGTGACTGCTCCTTTAATCGGTATCTGTTACTGCTTTTATAATAGGGATGGATCTGCCTTCCACCACGCTAGCCGGGCAGGGCAGATCGCGCGCAGTGTACTCTTCTGAGCAGGGCGTAACAGGGAAGTTAGTCAGAAATGCGAGCTGGAACGTGACAAGCAGAGAAATCCGCCAGTTTTGAAACTAAAGTCAGCGAAAATAAGCTAATTTCCGTGATAAATCATCAGGCTATAGCGGGTGAGGATTGCGCCAGCAAGGACGACGATGAAACGCTAAACAGGGCGATACGGGAAGCGAGCTGGCAAGAAAACGGGCGGACAGGCCGCCCGTGAGCGATTAATGCAGTTGATCGCTGCCTTTAACGGGCGCGTTGCGAATCGCGGCGATATCAACGGCATCGTAAATATAATGTGACCCGCAATAGTCGCAATGCATATCGATCTTGCCATCTTCTTCGAGGATTTGATCGACTTCTTCATCCGGCAGCGTGCTCAGCACTTCGCCGCAGCGCTCAAAAGAACAGGTGCATTTGAAGCTAACCGGTGACGGATCAAACACGGTGGCTTCTTCCTGATGGTACAAACGCCACAGCACATCGGTGGCCGGCAGCTCAATCAGCTCTTCGCTCTTAACCGTTTCAGTTAGCGTGACGAGATGATTGAACTCTTCCGGGTTTGGCTCCTGCGCAGGCAGCACCTGCAACAGAATGCCTGCTGCGCCTTGCTCGCTGGTACGGATGAACAGGCGCGTTGGCAACTGCTCAGAACGCATGAAGTAATCTTCCAGACAACCGGCCAGCGTATCGGCTTCAAGGCCAACCACACCTTGATAGCGCTCGCCTTTCTCTGGCGAAATGGTGATGACCAGATATCCGTTGCCCACCATCTCTTTCAGGCTGCTGTCCGCCGCGATGGTCGCGTCTTCTTTCACGCGCGCAACGCCGCGCAGCTCCTGCTTGTTGTTGCCGTTGATCACCGCCAACGTCAGCGGGCCGTCGCCTTGCAACTGCACGGTGATGTCGCCATCAAATTTCAACGTGGCGGTCAGCAAGCTGGTCGCCACCAACAACTCCCCGAGCAGCACTTTGACAGGCTCGGCGTAATCGTTGCTTTTGACGATTTCACGCCAGGTTTCCGAAACGTTGACCAGCTCGCCGCGCACGGCGACATTTTCAAACAGGTAACGGTGCAGTTGATCGTGTGCAGACATAATATTTCTCTCGTTGGGGGCGCTTAGTTATCGCCCGACACTTTAAATTTCATCAGATCGCGGCGCTCTTTTTTATCCGGGCGGCGATCGGGGTGCGGCATGGTTAGCGAATTCATCTTGCGCGCCAGCGCAGTTTTCTCACGCTTATCAATGCTGGCAGCGGTTTCGGCATACAGCGCCTGCGCTTCGGTTGCCGGACGACGCTGATCGGTGACGGCGGTGATCACCACCGTGCGCTCATCGTTGCCCTGACGCAAAGTGAGTTCGGCATTCAGCTCGACGATTTTGCTCGGCTTGCTGCGCTGGCCGTTGTAATGCACTTTGCCGCCTTCGATCATTTCGCGTGCCAGCGCGCGGGTTTTGTAAAAACGCGCGGCCCACAGCCATTTATCAAGGCGAACACCTTCGTGGGTTTTCTCTTTCATTACGGCTCCTGCTTTAACGCAGCGTCTCGCACAGTTGGCGATAGTCTCGCACCGCCGTATGACGCTGGAAAGATTGATCGGGCCGACCGGAATCCGGATTGCTGACGCCTAAGCACCAGCGAATGCCCCAACGCGCGGCCGCATCCAGAATGGCTTCGCTGTCATCAATAAACAGCGTACGCGCGCTTTCGAATGCGGTGTGGTGCTGAACGGCTTGCCAGAGACGCGGATCCTCTTTCGGATATCCAAAAGTATGGGTGGAAAGTAATAAATCAAGGTGGGCAGCTAATCCAGTCTGCTCCAGCTTGACCGCAAGATTGTAGGGATGCGCATTGGTCAGCAGAATAGTGCGTTTACCTGCCGCGCGCAGCGCCTGCAAAAACGGCAGCGTATCTTCACGTACCAACGCGCGGTGACGCTTTTCCCACGTCATGGCGCGAATATCCAGCGCCAACTCCTGCGACCAGTAATCGAGACAATACCAGTTTAGCGTATGCACCACGGCCTGATACTTCTGCTGAATCAGCTGGTGCGCTTCGCCCAGCGTGATGGCGCGCGTGCGGCTTAAGGTTTCCGGCACATGCTCCAGCCAGAAATGGCGATCAAAGGCGAGATCGAGCAGCGTGCCGTCCATATCCAGCAGCACGGTATCAATCTCTGACCAATTTAGCCTGGTTGCCTGCATTGTCTTATCCGCCGGAAAAAGTGGGCGACAGGGTAGCACAGGCGGGAAGGGTTCAGAACAGCGAGCGCACGCTCTGCATAGTGCTCAGATTGTGGTTAAAACACTTGTCATAATACTGCTGGATTTCTGCCATGCGCAGGCGATTGCGATGAATACGGCGCAGCGCCAGCAGGCCGTTAATCACCGCGCTGGCGATCAGCACTAGCATCAGCAGCGCGGTGCCGAGATAACGCCACTGCGCCATGGCGTCCGGCTCATTATGCAGCGCGATGTGGCGCGTGCCGTTGGCATCGGTGGAGATGCCCGTGATGATGCCATTTGCGGCAAACGGCGTGTGTAACAACATTTCCGACATGCGTTGCAGCTCGCGCCACTGCGCAGGGGCATCCAAATCAAACAGCGAAACGGACGGCTGCGGCTGATTCACCATTTGGCGACCTTCATCGCTGATAATCAGGAAACCGCCCGGCGGCGGGCTATTGAGCGTTTCCGCTGCGCGACGCGTTTCACGCGCAAAGAAAGATGAGGTAGCGGTGTTCACCAGATTTTCCAGCGCTTCGGCGCTCACCGGACGCAGCAGCACGTTCATGCCGTTCAGCTTGCCGGAATCGGCGCGATGAATCAGGGAATCCCAATCTTTGCCGTTGCCCAGGTTCACCAGGGCGTTCTTCAGGCGCACGCAATCTTGCTGCTGGCTGCACAGATCCTGGGTTTTCAGCACCAGATCGGAGAAATCATCCAGCAGAATCATGCCGGATTTTTGAATGGCAGAGGCCAGCTGCGGGTTGAGTTTCGGATCGGTGTTGGTTTCGGGATGCAGTTGACGCGTTGTGGTATCCAGCAGCGCGGCGGCTTTATCGATGATGTCCGATTGCGGCTGTGGCAGCGGCGCAGCGTTGTTCCAGTAGATTGCCGAGCAATCGAACGGCATATAAGCGTAGCTGCGATTGCTTTGATAATTGCCCGGCACCGAACACATGCCGGTCCCGCTCACTTTCAGGCTGTCACCGATGTGCAGCGGCAGCGCGTGCAGCTTGTCGACGCTGTTAACTTCAATGCTTTCAGTGCCTTTAAGCCACGCAAGGCTGAGTTTCAGCGGCATGCCGAGCGGAATCCACGTCACTAACATCACCAGAACCAGCAGCGAACCGCACGCCAGCACCAGATTTTTACGCCAGCGCTGCACCGGGAAATTGCGCACTTCATCCTGCAACGACAGGAAGCGACCCTGGCGTACCACCTGACGATTGAGATACATCTCGACATCGGTGGTTTGGCCTAAATCATGCGCCACATACGGCTGCCAGTGTGCGGGATAAATCAGGTCGATAATGCCTAGGGAGATGTTGCTTTGTTCCTGATTGGACTCACCAAATAATCCCCAGCGTTTTGGCGCGCCGCGCAGGCAATGCACATCGCGCAAACGGCTGCTGCCAGGGAAGCGATACAGGAACCACAGGCTGACGGCGATAATGGCGCAACCGAGCAGAGCGAACCACGCCATCACGCTGCCGGGCAGCACTAAACACAGGAAGAACAGCAGGAAGCCGCAGCAAATGGCCACCGCCTCACGCGTCCCTTCCGCGCGCGACAGCTGATACTCCTGCGCCGTCTCTTTACGCACTTGCAGCAGCTCAACGTTCTCGCTCTCTTCTTTGCGAATAGAGGCGTTAGTGGACATTGCGCGCACCAGCGGCGGCAGCGCGGGCTGCTCAACGGCGTAGTTGATCAGCGAATGTCCATTGAGAGAGATGACCAGCGGCAGGCTTTGGGTGCGGATCAGTTCGACATAGTTGTCTTCCGCGATGTATTGCTCCCACAGCGGCGGCAAATGCACTTCGACTTCATCAAGATAGTAGCGCCATTGGTGGGCATCATCGGTAGAAAGACCGTAGCGAGTAATGGATCGTGTTACGGGATAAACGTTATTACTTTGCGCGGTGAGCGCCAGCGCATCAGGCTCGCGTGATTTCCGGGTGGCGCGCGTACTGCCGTGCGGTTTGGCGAGCGAGGCTACGTAATTCTCGACCGCGCTGCGTTCTTCAGCGGTGAGTTTGCGGCAGGGTGGACTGATAAACGGCAGCGGTTTCGCCAACGGCGGACGATGCCGCATAGCGTACCAAAAGACGATACCTGCAATTAACGTACAGGCGAGCATGACAGCCAGAAGGGTGATAAAAGTGCTCATGCTTTGCTCAATCCAGCCAAAAATCTGCCTTCACGTTTATGATGTACTCCCGGTGAAACCATCAATATAAGTCAATTTTGGCGAGCAGAAGTGATTCTGACAAGGAAAACGTCAGACAAAATAACGCGCAAAATCATTTAATTATAATTTTTTAGAGTATTCCTTGCAGGGATGTTAACCGTGCTGAACTCAATTAAAAATCGGTATTATCTGAATTTATCAAAAGCTCGTTGACTTATTGTGAAAGTTTTAATCCAAAGATAACAATAAGTTGTTAGCAGCGATAAGCAGATATGTGTCACCATAATTGCCTAACGCTGCGAGTCGCGCAACGCTGCTGGCTTCGGTATGCTGACGTCATCGCGTTTTACCGGATTGTGCTAAGTTTGAGGCTGATATGAAAATTCCACTGAAAAAACCAGACATCCTCAACGTGGAAGCGGTGGCCCGCTCCCGCTTGTTTACCATTGAAGCCGTTGATCTCGCCTTCAGCAACGGCGCGCGCCGTGTTTATGAGCGCATGAAGCCGTCCGATCGTGAAGCGGTAATGATTGTGCCGATCATTGGCGATGATGTGATCTTGATTCAGGAGTATGCGGTCGGTTTGGAAAGCTACGAACTGGGCTTTCCAAAAGGATTGATCGATCCCGGCGAAAGCGCGTTTGAAGCTGCCGATCGTGAGCTGAAAGAAGAAGCTGGCTTTGGCGCGACCAGGCTGGAAGCACTCGGCAAGCTGACCATGGCACCATCCTACTTTTCCAGCAAAATGAATATCGTGGTGGCGGAAGGGCTGTACGAAGAGAAGTTGGAAGGCGACGAGCCGGAACCGCTAATTGTGCACCGCTGGCCGCTGAATAACCTGTTGGCGCTGTTGGATCATCCCGATTTTCGCGAGGCGCGCAACGTCAGCGCCCTGTTTATGGTGCGTGAATGGCTGGTGAAGCAAGGGCGTCTCAGCTACTGAAATCACCACAGCGCAGTAAAAAGAAAGCCGGCAAATTTGCCGGCTTTTTTGATCAGAACAGTTCGTGGCTTTCGCCATTGTCCATGATGGTGGTACCTACATCATGCACCGAATACTCCGTTGGCTGCGTGCCGTTAATAAAGAATTCCGGTCGTGAGCTGCCGCCGTTTGCCAGCTTGCCGGTGCTGCGATCAATATTCACCGTGACCACACCCTCCGGCGGCGTTAGCGGCTGAACCGGTACGCCTTCTAGCGCGGATTTCATGTAATCATCCCACGCGGGTTGTGCGCTTTTCGCACCGCCTTCATAGCCAGAGATCTGGTCGGGAATCGCGCCTGAAAGCGTTGAACGACCCAACGCACGGGAATCATCGAAACCAATCCAGACCGATGTCACCACGCCCGGACCGTAGCCAGAGAACCACGCATCTTTTGAGCTGTTGGTGGTGCCGGTTTTACCGCCGATGTCGTTACGTTTCAGGTCACGGCCTGCACGCCAACCGGTTCCCATCCAGCCCGGCTCGCCAAAGATGTTGGTGTTCAATGCACTTTTGATCAGGAACGACAGCGGCGTATTGATTACGTGCGGCGCATATTGCTGATCGCCGCCACGCTGGGGCTGTGCGGGCACTTGTTCCAGCTCAGGCTGCGGCACCACATGATTCTGCGATTGATCGGAGGTCGCTACGTTTTCCACGCTCTCTTCATTCAGCGCCACCGATTTTTTGGTGTCGCCGTAGATCACCGGCAAATTGCACTGCGGGCAGGCAATTTTCGGTTTCTCTTCAAAGATCACGCCGCCTTGCTCATTCTCAATCTTACTAATGAAGTAGGGATCAACCAGGAAGCCGCCGTTGGCCATCACCGCATAACCGCGCACTACCTGCATCGGCGTAAAGGAGGCCGCGCCCAAGGCCAGCGATTCGGTGTGAACAATGTTCTGCGCCGGGAAACCGAAACGTTGCAGATATTCCGCTGCATAATCGACACCCATCGCACGCATGGCACGTACCATCACTACGTTTTTCGACTCGCCCAAACCTTGGCGCAAACGAATAGGACCGGCGTAGGTTGGCGGTGAGTTTTTTGGCCGCCAGTCGGCACCTGCGCCAGCATCCCAACGGGAAATCGGAACGTCATTGAGGATAGAAGCCAGGGTTAAACCGCGATCCATCGCTGCGGTATACAGGAACGGTTTGATGTTTGAACCCACCTGACGCAGCGCTTGGGTGGCGCGGTTAAACATGCTCTGGTTGAAATCGAATCCGCCAACCAGCGCGCGCACCGCACCATCTTCCGGGTTGAGCGACACCAGCGCGGAGTTCACCGCCGGGACTTGCCCTAACCACCAATCGTTGTTCACTTTGCGCACCCAAATCTGCTGACCGGCTTGCAGCACCTGCGTCACGCTACGCGGCGTGGGGCCTTGCAAGGTGTCCGACTTATAAGCGCGTGCCCAGCGTACGCCCGTCAGGCTGAGCGACACGCTGCTGCCATCTTTCAGCATCGCGGTGGCTTCGTTGGCGCTGGCGCTGGTGACAACGGCCGCATTCAGCGGTCCGTAGGTCGGCAAATCTTTTAAAGCCTTAACAATGCGGCTTTGATCCCAGCCCGCTTCGCCCACTTTCCACAGCACATTCGTTGGGCCGCGATAGCCGTGACGCATGTCGTAAGCCATCACGTTATTACGTACTGCCTGCTGCGCCGCTTCTTGCAGATGACGCGTCACGGTGGTGTACACCTTGTAGCCATCTTCATACGCGGCATCGCCATAACGCTTCACCATTTCCTGGCGCACCATCTCGCTCAGGTACGGCGCTGAAAAAGCGATTTCCGGGCCGTGATAGCTGGCTTCCAGCGGCGTGTTACGCGCATCGTTGTACTGCTGCTGCGTGATGTAATGTTGATCCAACATACGTGCCAACACCACGTTACGACGCGACAACGCACGCGTATGGGAGTAGAGCGGGTTGAACGTGGAAGGGGCTTTTGGCAGGCCAGCAATCATCGCCATTTCGCTCAGCGACAGTTGATCAATCGGCTTACCAAAGTAGACCTGCGCCGCAGCACCCACGCCGTAGGCGCGGTAACCGAGGTAGATTTTGTTGAGATACAGCTCAAGAATTTCGTCTTTGCTCAGCAGCTGCTCAATGCGAATGGCAAGGAACGCTTCCTTAATTTTGCGCATTAAGGTGCGTTCCGGGCTGAGGAAGAAGTTACGCGCCAGCTGTTGGGTAATTGTACTCGCGCCCTGCGAAGCATGGCCGGACACCAGCGCAATGCTGGCCGCACGGAAAATGCCTACCGGATCAACGCCGTGATGCTCGTAGAAACGGCTATCTTCGGTGGCAATGAACGCTTTAATTAGCTCAGGCGGCATCTGTTGCAGAGTGAGCGGGACACGACGCTTCTCGCCGTATTGGGCAATCAAATCGCCATCCGCGCTATAAACCTGCATCGGGGTTTGCAGGCGCACATCTTTCAATGTGTTCACATCAGGCAGCTGCGGCTCTATGTATTTGTACAAACCATAAACCGTGCCGGCTCCCAGCAAAATGCAACACACTGCAAGGATCAATAAATACTTTACGAACTTCACCTGAGAATTCCCATCTGTTGTCGTTTGAACAGTTTATAAACAATCGCGCGGTAGTATAAAGGCAAGCCTGACGGTTTGATAGAGCCGTCCTGATTCGAGTCGCGGCTGCCTTACTGCGACTCGCCTGGCCTGGTTTTTCCCTTTAATGATAAGGAGATCGCGCGCATGGCATTTCAGCGCTGGCAAATTGGAGTGGACATCCAAAACGGGCAACTCAGTGCCCTTGGCATTGAGCGCCGCCGTCATGGCTGGCAGTTACGACATTGGTGGCAGCAAGCGCTGCCGCACGATACGTTACGCAACGGCGTGTTGCAAACCACGCCTGCATTGGTAGAGATGTTGGCGAGCTGGCAGCGCCAGCTTCCGAAACGTTACTCGCTGCGCGTTGGTCTGCCGCCACAGCTGGTGCTGCAACGCACCTTGCCTCTACCCGGAACGTCGTTAGGCGAACCGGCGCTAAGCCGCTATGTGGCGGCCTCAGCGCAACGGCTGTTTCCGGTTGAGCCGGCGTCACTTTCGTTGGATTACCGCGCGCCGGGCGATGCCGCACAGCTGTGTGTCACCGCCGCGCGCCGTGAGGTCATCGCCCAATGGCTGGCGCCATTTAAGCAGGCCGGATTACGGCCAGACGTGTTCGAGCTGAGCAGTCTGGCGCTAACGCAGATTGCCATGCGCATCCCGCTGCGCGATCGCCAATTGCTGATTCATCCGCTGAGCGATCACTGGCTGTGGGTGCTGGCGGGTGAACACATCACTTCGGGCGCCGCCGTGGAACCGCTGACGCTCGCGCAACTACGCGAAACCTTCCCGCAGGCACAGGACGTGTTCTGCACCTCAATCCTCGCACTACCCGACGCTGCGGTGCAGCGCTGCAAGCCGTTTGCCCTGCTGCATTACGTTCAGCCACCTTTGCCCGTCAATGAGGGCGCTTTTGCTCTCGCACTTGGCCTGGCTTTACGTCCGGAGGATTACTGATGCTGGCGGTCAACCTTCTTCCCTGGCGCGCGCAGCAGTGGCAGCGGCGGCGTAAACTGAGCATCTCATGGCTGGCGTTCACGTTGGGCTGCGCGCTGCTACTGCTTTTAGCGCTATGGGGGCGCGGCGTGCGCCTTCAGCATCAACAGGTCGAAACCCTGGCCGTTATCACTCAAACGCTGACTGGGTTGCAGCAGCAACTTGCTGAGCAAAAGACGTTGTTACAAAGACGAGATGAGCTGCAACAGCTGAAGCGCGAGCAGCAGCGGCGTCAGATGCAGCACCTGCATTGGCAGGACTTTTGGCTGCGGCTGCCAGCATTGATGCCGGATACCTTGTGGCTGCAACGCGCGGAGCGGCGGCAAATGCAGCTGCTGTTGGAGGGGCAGGCGCAAAGCATGGCGGCGGTGCGGGATTTTCGCCAGCAACTGTTGACGCAACCCTTATTCAGCGCGGTCAGGCAAGGTAGCGTGCAGCGGCTGCCAGGTGGCGATTATCGCTTCACGCTGTTCGCGCGATTGCAGGAGATGGTCGATGAATGAGCTATTTCAGCGCTGGCTCATGCTTACGCTGATGCGGCGCCTGGCGTGGTTGTGCCTGCTCTATTTAGCATGCGGGGTGCTGGCGTGGTGGCTGCTGCTGCGCCCTCAGCAGCTGGCGCAGGCGGTTCAGCTGCGCCAGCTCGAACAGCTGAGGCAGCAGCAGCATCAGCGGCAGCAGCAGTTGGCAGCGCAGCCCGCGCCTGCTGCGTTACAACGCGAAATCGCCGTCTTACAGCAACCAGAAATGAAGGCACAGGAGCCGCGGGCGTTGGAAGCCATCGTTGCGGCGCGTGGTAATCAGTTAGAAGCCTGGCATCCAGACAACCAACCGCAGCAGCTGCAACTGCGGCTCAACTGGACACAGTTCCTGCCGCTGTTCAGCGAACTGGCAAACACCGAATTGGCGGTGCCGCAGCGCTTTCAACTTCAGGCGGAACAGGGCGTACTGAACGCCCAGCTGTGGCTGGAGGGTGATGATGCGCAGTAGTGCCTTGCTATTGCTGCTGTGCAGCAGTTTGTCGCTGGCGCGCGATCCTTTCCAGCCGCTGGCGGCCAGCGTATGTCAAAGCCAGGCGGCAGTGCCACAAGGTTGGCGCTTGCAGGGAATTGTCGGCGCTGCATCCCATTTCACCGCATGGCTGGAATCACCGCAGGGTAAAAGCCACCGTCTGAGTGCGCACCAGCCTTTTCCCGTGCCGCCGTGGCACGTCGAACAAATCACCGCGCGTACCCTGGTATTAAGCGCCACGCAAAGCTGCCCCCCGCAGCAGATCACATGGATATTAACTGGAGGATTTTATGAAAGGGATGACGCTTCTGCTGTTGCTGTGCCTCAGTCTAAGTCTGCCGCTGCGCGCCAGTGAAGCACGTTTGAGTCTGGTGTTTGACGATGCGCCCATCGAACGCATTTTGCAGGCGCTGGCCGATTATCAACACACCAATTTGCTGGTGGCACCGGGCGTAGAAGGTCGGCTGTCGTTGCGCCTGGAAAATGTTGATTGGCAGCGCGCGCTAACGTTGGTATCGCAGTTAGCGAAACTCACGGTGGTGCAGGAAGATGATGTGCTGCTGGTTTATCCCGAAAGCTGGCAGCTGCTGCAAGAGAAAAAGGCTGAAGCGGAACAGGCTGAGCAGGAGCAACAGGCTCCGCTACAGCAGCAAACGGTGACGCTGCATTATGCCAGCGCCAGCGATGTCTATCGCAGCCTGCAAGCTGAAAGCTCATTGATGACGCCACGCGGAAGCGTCACCGTCGATAGCCGCACCAACAGTTTGTTATTGCGCGATACGGCACCCGCACTGAAGGAGACCGAGCGCTGGCTTAGCGCACTGGATGTGCCGCTTGAGCAAGTTGAACTGGAGGCGCACATTGTCACCATCAATGAAGAGCATCTGCGTGAGTTGGGCGTCAACTGGGGCACATCGCCCGCTGAAATGGTGACGCAAGCGCTGCGCAATCCGTTACTGGATATCCCGCTCGCGGTAGGCAATCCGTCGATTCGTGCGGGCGTAACCTTGGGACAGGTGGGCGGCGAGCTGCTCAACCTTGAACTGAGCGCGTTGGAGCAGGAGAACCAGATTGAAATTATCGCCAGCCCGCGCTTATTCACTTCGCATCAACAAACCGCCACCATTAAGCAGGGCACTGAAATCCCGTATGAGGTGAAATCGGGCAACAGCGGCGCAACGGCGATTGAGTTTAAGGAGGCGGTGCTCGGCATGGAAGTCACGCCGGTGGTGCTTGGCAACGGACGCATTCAGCTCAAACTTAAGCTGAGTCAGAATTTACCTGGGCGCAGTTTGAACATTGGCGACAATCAGGTGCTCAGTATCGATAAGCAGGAGATTGAGACGCAAGTGACGCTGCGTGATGGTGAAACCCTGGCGCTCGGCGGTATTTTCCAGCAGCAGCGCACGCAGGGCGAGCATCGCGTGCCGTGGCTGGGCGAATTGCCGGTACTGGGCAATCTGTTCCGTCAGCAGTCCGATGAACGCAAAAAAAAGGAGCTGGTGATCTTCATCACGCCCAGACTGGTCAGGGAAGCAGCGCTTACTGCCGGATAAAGCGGAAAATTCAGTCTGTGAGGCCAACTGCGTTGACGCAGGACAGGAATTAGCTTACAAGGTTTAGCGATTTTCAAAACGGTGTAACGGAACGCGGCAGAATAACCTTCCGAATGGCGTCGGTCACAAGCGATACCGACGTCAGCAGAAATATATCCAAAATAATTTACGTTACATTTAGACGGCAAAAGTGTGAATTCATTGTACTTACAATGGTAAGTGATAAACGTGAATGAGCGCGGCTGGTATGGCTGTAACGTGAAATAGAGGGGATAAGCGGAGGTGCGTTACCGTCTCGCGAACCACAGACCAGTCCTATGAAGAGGTCGCCGGAAGCAATATATTCGGTTGCCAAACGGTCATGAGTGTTGAGATAATTTTCCGTCTGACTCTTGTTAACGCTCATGAGGTCTCAGTTCCTGTCCCGCCAGCTATGCTGAACGCGGGGTATCATCAACGAATTCTTAGTAATACCGATAAAATGGCAGAGAAACGCAATATCTTTCTGGTTGGGCCGATGGGTGCCGGCAAAAGCACTATTGGTCGTCAGTTAGCTCAGCAACTCAATATGGAATTTTTCGATTCCGATCAGGAAATTGAGCGACGCACCGGAGCGGATGTAGGCTGGGTATTTGATGTGGAAGGCGAAGAAGGCTTCCGCGATCGTGAAGAAAAGATCATCAACGAGCTGACCGAGAAGCAAGGCATTGTCCTGGCGACCGGTGGTGGCTCCGTCAAATCCCGCGAGACCCGTAATCGTCTCTCCGCCCGCGGTGTGGTCGTATACCTTGAAACCACCATCGAAAAGCAACTTGCACGTACTCAGCGCGATAAAAAGCGTCCGCTGTTGCAGGTTGAATCACCGCCGCGCGAAGTGTTAGAGGCGCTCGCAGGTGAACGCAATCCGCTTTATGAAGAGATCGCTGATGTCACCATTCGCACTGACGATCAAAGTGCAAAAGTCGTGGCCAATCAGATCATCAACATGCTGGAAAAGAACTAAATCCAGCGCCCTGAGGGCTCAGCAATAGGATCGGTCATCATGGAGAAGATCACTGTCTCACTGGGGGATCGCAGTTATCCCATCACCATCGCTGCCGGGTTATTTAACGATCCGGCTTCTTTTTGGCCGCTTAAAGCCGGCGACAACGCCATGCTGGTGACGAACCAGACATTGGCTCCGATCTATCTGGAACCGCTGTCAACGTTGCTGAGCAACGCGGGCATCAAGGTTGATCAGGTGATCTTGCCGGATGGTGAGCAGTTCAAAACGCTGGCTGTAATGGATGAGGTATTCACCGCGCTGCTGCAAAAACCGCACGGCCGCGATACCACATTGATTGCACTGGGTGGCGGCGTGATTGGTGATTTGACCGGATTTGCGGCGGCGAGCTATCAGCGCGGCGTGCGCTTTATTCAGGTGCCGACCACTTTGCTGTCTCAGGTTGACTCTTCTGTCGGCGGGAAAACCGCCGTTAATCATCCGCTCGGCAAAAACATGATCGGCGCGTTTTATCAGCCAGCTTCAGTGGTTGTTGATACTGCATGTCTCGCCACCTTGCCTGCGCGTGAATTAGCATCTGGGCTGGCGGAAGTGATCAAATACGGCATCATTCTTGATGGCGCATTCTTCCAGTGGCTGGAACAAAATCTTGATGCGCTGTTAGCGTTGGATGAGAACGCGCTGGCGTACTGCATCCGTCGCTGTTGCGAGCTGAAAGCAGAGGTAGTGGCCGCTGACGAACGTGAAACCGGCGTACGTGCCTTGCTCAATTTGGGCCATACTTTTGGTCATGCAATTGAAGCCCATATGGGCTACGGCAACTGGTTACACGGTGAAGCTATTGCAGCGGGCATGGTTATGGCCGCGCGTACCGCAGAACGTCTGGGTCAGTTCAGCGTGAGCGATACCGATCGCATTATTGCGCTGCTGCAACGTGCCGGTTTGCCTGTTTACGGCCCAGCCAGCATGGCCGCGGAAGATTATTTACCTCACATGATGCGCGATAAAAAAGTGCTGGCCGGAGAGATGCGTTTGGTGCTGCCTCTCGCGATTGGCCGCTCTGAAGTGCGTGGCGGTGTGGCACATGATATGGTGCTGGCAGCAATTAACGATTGCCAGAAACCCTGATTTTAAGCAGCGCGTGGGAAGCGTGCTGTTTTACGGAGGAGGCTAAATGGATGAGTTCAAACCGGAAGACGAGTTAAAACCTGACGCCAGTGACCGCCGTCCAACGCGGCCTCGCAAATCGTCTTCTGCGCCTAAAGTGAAAGTACCGGTTTCTCGTCAACACATGATGATGGGTATCGGTATTTTGGTTCTGCTGTTGGTGGTGCTGGGTATTGGTTCGGCGCTGACTGGCCCGGACGAAAAGCAACCTGCGAAGAGCACCAATAACGGTGCGGCCCCTGCTGCAGGTAACGAAAAAAGCATCGACCTGTCCGGCTCATCCTCCATGAGCGGCCAGCAAAATGCGGCACCTTCAGCGGAAGGTGGCACGCCGGTTAACACTGCGGGCGCGCCTGCTAACAGCGATTCCCAATCGATCTCCATGCCTTCCGTCTCGGATACGCCAACTCAGGCTGCGCCGGTTGAGACACCCGCAAATCAGCAGCGTGTCACCTTGCCGGGAGATTTGAACAGTGCGCTGAGCAATCAGCAAGGTTCTGTTGATGCGGCAGCACAGGGCGCGCAGAACACCAGTTCACTGCCTACTGCGCCAGCTACGGTTAGCGGTAATGGTAAGGCGATCACCCCACCAGCGATGCGTTCTGAAACGCCAGCGCGTACTAACAGCAATGGTGCACGCGAAACGCATGCCGCCAGCACCACGCATAAAGCGCCAGCTGCAACCAAAGCCGCGCCGGTAAAAGAGAGTAACTCGCACACTAGCGCAGCGCGCAATGCTGCTTCGGCCAGCAGCGGAGCCAGCAAGTCATTGCCAACCGGCGGCAGCTATACGCTGCAACTGAGCGGTGCTTCGAAAGAGGCCAGCTTGAACGCGTGGGCGAAGAAACAAAACCTTAGCGGTTATCACGTGTATAAAACCACGCGCAACGGCGAACCTTGGTATGTGTTGGTGAGCGGCGCTTACGCCACGCCAGCCGAGGCCAAACGTGCTGTCGCAGCATTGCCAGCAGAAGTTCGTGCGGCAAATCCGTGGGTGAAACCGCTCAGCCAGGTGAAGAAAGAAAGTCAATGATGTGGGGCCGCGCAGATGCGGCCCCGTTTAAAGCGCAAAGCTGCTGTCGGTTTCCCCACAGCCAATAATTAAGATGTAATAACCACGACAGCATGAAAAAAAATCGCGCTTTCCTGAAATGGGCCGGAGGGAAATATCCGCTCCTTGATGACATCCGTCGTCATCTGCCACAAGGTGATTGTCTCATCGAACCCTTTGTGGGTGCCGGCTCTGTATTCCTCAACACCGATTATGATCGCTATCAACTTGCGGACATCAACGGTGATCTGATCAATCTCTACAACATTGTTAAAACTCGCACCGCCGCGTTCATCACCGATGCGCGTCAGCTGTTTAGTCCGGAAGGTAACACCGCTGAAACGTATTACGCGCAGCGCCTGGCCTTCAACGCCAGTAAAGATGCCTATCAGCGCGCGGTGTTGTTTCTCTATCTGAATCGTCACGGTTACAACGGCTTGTGTCGCTACAACTTGCGCGGCGAATTTAACGTGCCTTTTGGTCGTTATCGTAAACCCTATTTCCCGGAAGCAGAGCTGTTGTGGTTTGCCGAACGGGCGCAGAAAGCGACCTTTGTCTGTGAATCGTACGATGTTACTCTGAACCGCGCTCGTGAAGGCTCAGTGGTTTATTGCGATCCGCCATACGCGCCGCTGTCAGCAACGGCCAACTTTACCGCCTATCACACCAACAGCTTTAGCCTGCGCGAGCAGCAACATTTGGCGGAACTGGCCATCAAGCTGTCGCAGGAAAATCGAATCCCGGTACTGATTTCTAACCACGACACGATGCTTACCCGTGAGTGGTATCAGCAGGCGGATTTACACGTAGTCAAAGCCCGGCGTTCCATCAGCCGAAGCATAAGTGGTCGCACTCAGGTGGACGAACTGCTGGCGCTTTTCCGCTAGTCTGTTTCGTCCGCGACCAACGCATTACGCCAGCCCTGGCTGGCGCACAAAATTGGAGAATCGGATGAAACAATTTTTGCTGGCCCCTTCCATTCTGGCTGCTGACTTCGCGCGTTTAGGCGAAGACACGGCTAAAGCATTGGCAGCAGGTGGTGATGTGGTCCATTTCGATGTGATGGATAACCACTACGTTCCCAATCTAACGATGGGGCCAATGGTGCTGAAAGCGCTGCGCGATTACGGCATCACCGCACCTATCGATGTGCATCTCATGGTCAAACCGGTTGATGCGCTGATTCCTGAATTCGCCAAAGCGGGCGCGACCTATATCACTTTCCACCCCGAAGCCAGCGAGCACGTTGATCGCACCTTGCAGCTGATCAAAGAGCACGGCTGCAAAGCGGGACTGGTGTTTAACCCGGCCACGCCGCTCGACTATCTTGACTATGTGATGGATAAACTGGACATCATTCTGCTGATGTCGGTGAACCCAGGCTTCGGCGGCCAATCCTTTATTCCCGGCACTCTCGACAAGCTGCGTCAGGCGCGTCGTTTGATCGATCAAAGCGGCTACAACATTCGCTTAGAAGTGGATGGCGGCGTGAAGATTGATAACATCGGCGAAATCGCAGCCGCGGGCGCGGATATGTTTGTCGCCGGTTCGGCGATCTTTGGTCATCCGGATTACAAAAAAGTGATCGACGACATGCGCGGAGAACTGGAGAAAGTTAATGGCTCATTTCACTGATATCCGCGCGCTGGCGTTTGATCTCGACGGCACGCTGGTAGATAGCGCGCCGGGCCTGGCGCAAGCCATCGATCGTGCCTTAGGCGATCTGCAATTGCCGCCGCCCGGTTTGGCATTAGCCTCAACCTGGATTGGTAACGGCGCGGATATCATGATGACGCGCGCGCTGACGTGGGCGCTGGGTCGTGAACCGCATACTGAGGAGCAGCGCGACGCGCGGGCTTTGTTCGATAAGTATTATGCCGAAACGGTAGAAGCGGGCAGCACGCTATTCCCGCAGGTTGTGGAAACGCTGGCGGCGCTGCACGCCAAAGGCTTGCCGCTGGCGATCGTCACCAATAAACCTACGCCGTTTGTCGCACCGCTGCTTAAATCCCTCGGCATCGCTGACTATTTCACGCTGATTATTGGCGGCGACGACGTGGTGGTGAAGAAGCCCCATCCGGCTGCGATTTTCCTCGTGCTGGGCCATTTTGGCGTGCTTCCAGGACAACTGCTGTTCGTTGGCGATTCACGCAATGATATTCTCGCGGCTCAGGCAGCAGGCGTACCCAACATTGGCATGACATTCGGCTACAACTACGGTGAGCCGATTGCGACCAGCCAACCCGATTTAACACTCGATTCTTTTAGCGAACTTTTGCCCGCACTCGGGCTGTAATTATCAGGACATAACATGAGCAAACCCATCGTTTTCAGCGGCGCCCAGCCTTCCGGTGAACTGACCATTGGCAACTATATGGGTGCGCTGCGTCAGTGGGTGCAGATGCAGGATGATTTCCACTGCATTTACTGCATCGTCGATCTGCACGCCATCACCGTTCGTCAGGATCCGGTTGCGTTGCGCAAAGCCACGCTGGACACGCTGGCGCTGTACCTTGCCTGCGGTATCGATCCGGCCAAAAGCACCATCTTCGTGCAGTCGCATGTGCCTGAGCACACGCAGCTGAGCTGGATTCTTAACTGCTACGCATACTTTGGCGAGCTGAGCCGTATGACGCAGTTCAAAGATAAATCCGCGCGTTACGAAGAGAACATTAATGCTGGTTTGTTCGATTATCCGGTGCTGATGGCAGCGGATATTCTGCTGTACCAAACCCATCAGGTGCCAGTGGGCGAAGACCAGAAACAGCATCTGGAGCTGAGCCGCGATATCGCTGCGCGCTTCAATGCGCTGTACGGCGATGTCTTCAAAATTCCTGAGCCGTTTATTCCGAAATCTGGCGCGCGCGTAATGTCGCTGCTGGAGCCGACCAAGAAGATGTCGAAATCTGACGAAAATCGCAACAACGTGATTGGCTTGTTGGAAGACACCAAAGCGGTGGTGAAGAAGATCAAACGCGCGGTAACCGATTCTGCTGAGCCGCCGGTGGTGCGCTACGACATCAAAGAGAAAGCGGGGGTGTCAAACCTGTTGGATATTCTCTCTGGCGTCACGGGCAAACCGATTCCACAGCTGGAGCAAGAGTTCGAAGGCAAAATGTACGGCCATCTGAAAGGCGAAGTGGCTGAAGCCGTTTCCGGTATGCTGAGCGAGTTGCAGGAGCGTTACTACCGTTTCCGCAATGACGAAGCGCTGCTGAATCAGGTGATGCGTGACGGCGCAGCAAAAGCGCGCGCGCATGCGCAGGAAACGCTGAAGAAGGTGTATGAAGCGGTAGGTTTCGTCGCACAGCCGTAAGCGGGTAAAGCCAAATCACGCAACGGCGGGCCATCATTGCCCGCCGTTGTTATTTGATGCGGCGTAATGCCAGCTCTGCGCCATCCCAGAACAAGCGTGCGTTGCCGTCAGCCAGCACGCTCAATACCGCGCCCGGCGCCGGTCCCCATGCTTGATTACCACAGCGCACATTGAAGCCGTAACGGAAGGTGAAATCACGATCCTGACCGGCACCGTTGGCGGCGCTAAGCCGGGGTTTACCCTGGCAATTATCCACCGACGGCGAAATACGGCGTTCTGCGGTGCCGCGCGTCCAGGTGATACCATTCGGTTTGAACGCCACGCGCGCGCCCATAAATTGCGGGTCATTGTTGATATACAGCTGGCCGATCTCCTGCTGCGGCTTGACCGCGACCACCTGCCATTCACCCACCACGTTTGACCAGCTAACCGGTGCAGCACTTGCACCAAGCGGCAGCAGTAATGCGGCGACCCATGAAGCAACGCGCATGGAAACTCCTTGATAACGAAAAAAATCAGCAGCCAGTTTGGCGACTAAACGCAACGCTGTACAGGTGTAGCCGCTTAAAACCAGCGCAGCTGTGAACGCAATCCCACCACGCGACCCACGATAATCAGCGCCGGGCTGCTAAACTGCTGCGCCAGCGTGGCCAACTCAGCCAGCGTGGCGGTTGCTACGCGCTGCTGTGGGGTGGTGCCGTCCTGCACAATCGCTACCGGCATCGCTGCATCCATGCCGTGCTGCAACAGATTTTGCTGGATCTCTGGAGCCTGCGTTAGCCCCATGTAGAACACCAGCGTTTGCTGCTCCGCCGCAAGCTTAGGCCATTCGATTGCGCCGTTCTGCTGCAGATGTCCGGTGACAAAACGCACGCTCTGCGCATGATCGCGATGCGTCAGCGGAATGCCGCTGTAGGCGGAACAGCCCGACGCGGCGGTAATGCCCGGCACCACGCTAAACGGGATATTGTGCTGCGCCAGCACTTCCAACTCTTCGCCGCCGCGCCCAAAGATAAAGGGGTCGCCGCCTTTCAAACGCACCACGCGTTTACCGCTTTGCGCCTGCTCCAGCAAAACCTGATTGATTTGCGATTGCGGCACGCAGTGATTCCCCGCTTGCTTACCCACAAAAATGCGCTCGGCATCGCGGCGTACCAGATTAAGGATCGGTTCCGAGACCAGGCGGTCGTAAACCACCACATCGGCTTGCTGAATATGCTGCAAGCCTTTGAGCGTCAGCAATCCCGCATCGCCAGGCCCAGCGCCCACCAGCACCACTTCACCCTGCTGCGACAGCGGCGCATCGAACAGCGTATCTACGATCGCCTCCGCGCGTGGGCGGTCGCCGTTCGCCAACGTCTGCGCTAACCGATCGCTGACAAAGAAGCGCTCCCAGAAGGCGCGACGTTGTCCCATGCTGGCGAACGTGCTTTTCACCCGCCTGCGCAGCGAACCCGCCAGCGTGGCCAGTTCGCCCAAATGTTGCGGCAGCATCGCTTCCAGCTTTTCGCGCAGCAAACGCGCTAACACCGGCGCACGGCCGCCTGAGGAGACGGCGATCATCAGTGGCGAACGATCAACGATCGACGGCATGATGGCACTGGCTTCCTGCGGCGCATCCACCAGATTACAGAAGATGCGGCGCAGTTCGGCGGCATCGCCAACCTGCTGATTCACCGCGTCATCATCGGTGGCGGCGATCACCAGCCAACAATTTTCCAGCCAGCTCTCCTCAAATGTGCCCGTGACTAACGTCAACTTTCCCTGTTGCGCCCACAGCTGAAAAGCTGGGGAGAAATCCAATGCACCTACGTGCAAGTCAGCACCGGCATCCAGCAGCAAACGCGCTTTGCGTTCGGCCACGTCGCCACCGCCAACCAGTAAACAACGTTTGCCTTGCAGGCGGCAAAACAGCGGAAAGTAGTCCATCGCTCATCCTAAAAAAAGCCCGCGCGCGGCGGGCTGAAGAGTTATTAAACCGCTTTCAGCGGCGTGACATCTGTTTCAGCTTGTGGTCGCTGCGCCTGTGGCGTGGCGTACCAATAACCGAGGCCCATCAGCACCATACCAGAGAACATATTGCCTAGCGTTACCCACAATAAGTTATGGCCAATGCCGCCCAGGGTGAGATCGGGCTGGTGCTGACCAAACCACGACAGCGCAAACACCGTCATATTAGCGACGGAGTGTTCGTAGCCCGAGGCGATAAACGCCAGCAGGCACCACCAAATGGCGATAAATTTCGCGGTGCCTTCGGTACGCACCGCCATCCAAATTGCCAGACAAACCAGCCAGTTGCATAGCGCACCTTTAAAGAACAGCGCCATGGCAGGTTGCGTGGTTTTCGCCAGCGCCGCGCTGTGAATCAAGGCGTTGGCATTTGGCAGCAGCGGGCCCGCCGCGTAGTAGTAAAGCAGGGCGACAAATACCGAGCCGATCAAATTTCCCAGCCAGGTCTGCGGCAATACGCACCACATTTGGCCTTGATTAATGGTGCCGGCTTTAACGCCGATGGTCAGAAACATCGTGTGGCCAGTAAACAGCTCAGAACCGGCGATGATCACCAGCGTTAAGGCGATGCCGAAGGTGGCACCCATTAATAGCGGACGATAAGCCGGATCCACCAGATTGCCGAGGGTGAAAATCAGGATAATGGCTAAACCCACGTACGCACCAGCCATTGCCGAGCTGATCCAGAAGGCCAGCGGACTGTGCTGCGCGGTACGCACAATGCGCGCCGCGTTGGCGGCGCATTTATTCAGGGTGTCAGTAAACATAGTGACGTCTCATAAAGTAAAGGAATTCGGTCAGGCGCAAATCTCGACCTTGCCGTCGCTGACGCGCACCGGGTAGCTCGCCACCGAACGCGCTTCGTCTTCTAAACAGACGCCATCGCTCAGGCGAAAACGCTGCTTCTTCAGCGGGCTGGCAACCCACAGCGCTTGCTGGTGTTCGGCAATCAGGCCGCGCGATAACACGCTGGCCTGAGCGAAAGGATCAATATTGCTAATTGCATACAGCTGCGCATCGTCATGGGGACGGAAGATGGCAATCTGCTGGCCTTTGATCAGCGCACACACGCCGGTTGCAGGCAGAATCTGGTTGAGTTCACACACGGAATGCCACTGGCTCATGCGTCGATCTCCTCAATCAAGGTGACCGCAATACGCTCGGCAGGACGTGCCGGACGATGCTGATCGCGTTGGTTAACGTTCTGCACCAGCGGATCGCGCTGATTGCTGTTGATGAAAGTCGTAAAGTGCGCTTGCTGCTGCGGCTGGTTGACGGTCGCCGCCCATTCGCATTCCACTTCGCCGCGCAGACGCGTCAGCTCGCTTTCCAGCTGGGCGTTCAGGCCGAGTTTGTCGTCCACGATCACGCTGCGCAGATAATCAATGCCGCCATCCAGGCTTTCCAGCCACAGCGAAGTACGCTGCAAGCGGTCGCCGGTGCGGATGTAGAACATCATGAAGCGGTCGAGATAGCGCAGCAGCGTATCGCGATCGAGATCGGCCGCCAGCAGATCGGCGTGACGCGGTTTCATGCCACCGTTACCGCACACATACAGGTTCCAGCCTTTCTCTGTAGCAATGATGCCCACATCTTTACCCTGCGCCTCCGCACATTCGCGAGTGCAGCCTGAAACGCCAAACTTCATTTTGTGCGGCGTGCGAATGCCTTTGTAGCGATTCTCCAGCTCAATGCCGAAGCCAAGGCTGTCGCCGACGCCAAAGCGGCACCACACGCTGCCGACGCAGGTTTTCACCATGCGCAGCGCTTTAGCGTAGGCCTGGCCGGTTTCAAAGCCCGCCTCGATCAGCTGTGACCAAATGGCGGGTAAATCATCACGCTGTGCGCCGAACAGGCCAATGCGCTGTGAACCGGTGATTTTGGTGTACAGATTGTATTGGCGCGCCACCGCGCCAATCGCCATCAACCCGTCGGGTGTGATTTCGCCACCGGCCGAGCGGGGAATCACCGAATAGGTGCCATCTTTCTGAATGTTGCCCAGGTAGAGATCGTTGCTGTCTTGCAGCGGTGCAAGCTGCGGCTTGAGCACATATTCGTTCCAGCACGAAGCCAGCAGCGAGCCGACGGTAGGCTTGCACACTTCGCAGCCGTAGCCTTGGCCATATTTCGCCAGTAGCGCATCGAAAGATTTAATCTCTTCCACGCGAATCAGGTGATACAGCTCCTGACGTGAGTAGTGGAAGTGCTCGCACAGATGATGGTTAACTTCAATGCCCTGACGGCTGAGTTCCGCGTTCAGCACCTGCGTAATCAGCGGCACGCAGCCACCGCAGCCGGTGCCCGCGCGGGTTTCGCTTTTCAGCGCCGCCACGGTGTGACAGCCACCTTGTACCGCTTTGACAATGTCGCCTTTAGTGACGTCGAAGCAGGAGCAGATCTGCGCGCTGTCCGGCAAGGAGTCCACGCCCATCACCGGTTTTTCACCGCTGCCCGCAGGCAGAATCAGCAGTTCGGGATTGTCTGGCAGCGCGATTTTATTCAGCGCCAGTTGCAGCAGATTGCCGTAATCGCTGGTGTCGCCGACCAATACCGCACCGAGCAGCGTGCGGTTGTCTTCACTGACGATCAGGCGTTTGTAGACGTGTTTGTGTTCATCGAGCCACATATAGCTGCGTGCGCCCGGCGTGCGGCCTTGCGCATCGCCAATGCCGCCGACATCCACACCCAGTAGTTTCAGCTTGGCGCTCATATCTGCGCCAGCGAAAGCGTTGTCGCGTCCTACCAGCGCATCGCTGGCGACCTGCGCCATTTTGTAGCCTGGCGCGACTAAGCCGAACAGGCGGTTTTGCCAGGCGGCACATTCGCCCACCGCATAAATTGCGGCGTCGCTGGTTTGGCAGCGATCGTTAATCGCGACGCCGCCGCGCTGACCTATGTCCAGGCCGCACTGTTTTGCCAGCTTGTCCTGCGGACGAATGCCGGTGGAGAACACGATAAAATCGACATCCAGCGTGCTGCCGTCGGCAAATGCCAGCGTTTTACCGCCTTTGGCGTGGTGCACTATCTGCTGGGTGTTTTTGCCGGTGTGCACCTGCACGCCCATTTCCTCGATCTTACGACGTAACTGTTCGCCGCCCTGACGATCGAGCTGTTCCGCCATCAAACCGGGAGCAAACTCGATCACATGGGTTTCGACGCCCAGATTTTTCAGCGCGCCCGCCGCTTCCAGTCCAAGCAGACCGCCGCCAATTACCGCACCGCGTTTGGTGCGACGCGCACAGGCTTCAATGGCGTTGAGGTCTTCAATGGTGCGATATACAAAGCAGTCGCTGCCTTCCGCGCCTTTGATCGGGGGAATCCAGGGGTAAGATCCGGTGGCAAAAATCAGCGTGTCGTAATGCACCGCGCGCCCGGTGTTCGAATGGATGAGCTTTTCAGCGCGGTTAATGGTGATGGCACGCTCGCCAAGCAGCAGTTTGACCTGATGTTTGTCATAGAAACCTTCGCGAACTAACGAAAGCTCTTCAGCGGTGTGATGGGAGAAATAGGCGGAAAGGTGGACGCGGTCATAGGCGACGCGGGGTTCTTCACAGAAAACGGTTATCGCGAATTGGCCGGGTTCGGCTTTATCGATAAGTTCTTCTATAAAGCGGTGGCCGACCATGCCGTTGCCAATAATAACGACACTGTGCTTGCTCATGCTTGCCTCAAAAATTGCGGTATCTGCGCTTACCTTACCGCTGCACATCTGACGCTTATTGATGTACATCAAGTGGCATCTTATATACCTATTTTGAGGTATGTAACTGTTTTTGAACGACTTCGCTAAGTGGCTTATTTGGCTAATAATTACCCAATGTCGTCAGATGTTGTCGTGGGCGACAATTTTACGTCTGCGCGAGTTTTCCGTGCTAGCTTAAAAGCTTACGCATTCACTGGAGAGCGGCATGGCGAACCCGGCACTGAAATGGATTAACAACCTGCGCTTAGCGGGTCAGCAAGGTTTGTGGCAGATTGAAATCGTTAACGGCAAGATTGCGCAGATTCGCCCGCAGCCGCCACAAAGCCTGGCCCAGCCTGATGCGCTGGATGGCGAGGGCGGTCTGGCAAGTGCCCCTTTCATTGAGCCGCACATCCACCTCGATACCACGCAAACCGCCGGAGAACCGGCCTGGAACCAATCCGGTACGCTGTTTGAAGGCATTGAGCGCTGGGCTGAGCGCAAGGCGCTGCTTAGTCATGACGATGTGAAACGGCGCGCGCAGCAAACGCTTAAATGGCAAATCGCCAATGGCATTCAGCATGTGCGCACGCACGTAGATGTCTCCGATCCCTCGCTTACTGCGCTCAAGGCGATGCTGGAAGTGAAAGCGGACATGGCGCCATGGATCGACATCCAGATCGTGGCGTTTCCGCAGGAAGGCATTCTTTCCTATCCCAACGGCGAAGCGCTGTTAGAAGAGGCGCTGCGCCTTGGCGCTGACGTTGTTGGCGCTATTCCGCACTTCGAATTCACCCGTGAATATGGCGTGGAGTCGCTGCACAAAACCTTTGCGCTGGCGCAGCGTTACGATCGGCTGGTGGATGTGCATTGCGATGAGATCGATGATGAGCAGTCGCGCTTTATCGAAACCGTGGCGGCGCTGGCGCATCGCGATGGTATCGGCGAACGGGTTACCGCCAGCCACACCACGGCGATGCATTCGTATAACAATGCCTATACGTCGCGGCTGTTCCGGCTGCTGAAGCTGTCGAAAATTAACGTTGTTGCTAATCCGCTGGTGAATATCCATCTACAAGGACGGTTTGATAGCTATCCAAAACGGCGCGGCGTTACGCGGGTGAAAGAGCTGCTGGAAGCGGGTATCAACGTCTGCTTTGGTCACGATGACGTGTTCGATCCCTGGTATCCGCTTGGCACAGCCAGCATGTTGCAGGTGCTGCATATGGGGCTGCATGTTTGCCAGATGATGGGTTACGAACAGATCGATAACGGATTAACGCTGATCACTGCAAACAGCGCCAAAACGCTACAGCTGGCACATTACGGCATTGCGGTAGGCAATGATGCCAGTTTGGTGATTTTACCGGCTGAGAGCGGGTTTGATGCGTTGCGTCGCCAGGTGCCGGTGCGTTATTCGCTGCGTAAAGGCGTGCTGGTGGCGGCGACACAGCCCGCCAGCAGTGAAATTTATTTAGCGGAAAAAGAAGCGGTGACCTTTCGGCGTTGAGGAGCAGGGCGGACTTCACGTCCGCCCATAAAACTTAGTGCGTTACGTGGCCGTGTTGGCGATGTTTCGTCACAAATCCCAGCAGCACACACATCACAAACACCACCGCATACAAGCCGTTGGCGGTTGCCAGCGCCGCGTGCGCGCCACCTTTTGCCACGATTGGGCCGGTGACCACAAAGGTCAACATGGTGCCAACGGTGCCGCAGGTGAGAATGAAGTTCACCAGTTTCGGCGAGGAGACTTTGGTTTGCAGCGAACCGAGCGTAATGATGGTGGTGTAAATTGCGCTGGAGCTGAAGCCGAGAATCATAATGATCCAGTGCAGCATGCTGGCATCTTTGCTGCTGACAAACCAATACATTAAGCCGGTCGCCAGAGCCGCCAGCACCATCAAAATGCGTTGCAGATCGAAGAAGCGCAGCAGGAAGCTGAATGCCCACATGCCGACCATGTACGCGGTCCAGAAGTTACCGACCAGCTGACCGGCCGCCGCGATATCCATGCCCATGGTGTTGGTGGCGTACAGCGGCACCCAGGAAATAAAGCCCAGCTGACCCAGGATGTAGCACAGCGCTGCAATTGACAGAAACAACACGCCGATGCCCCATTTCTCTTTCTCGCCGCCCTGAACCGCCGCTTCACTTTTCAGTACCGGGAACTCAACCAGCAGCGTCAGTACGAAAATGGCCAGGTAAATCACGCCGATGCAGGCGTAGACCCAATACCATGGCAGCGCACGTGCCAGCAGCATGCCGGCGATGATCGGGAAAATGGTGCCCGCCATGCTGAAGAACGAATCGGTAAACAGCAGACGCGCGCCGCGCTGGCGGCCATCAAACAGATGCGTGATCAGGAAAGTACCAATCGACATAGTGATGCCGCTCACCACACCCAGCACGAACATGCACAGGGAGAAAACGGTTAAGTCGTGGCTGGTCATCAACCCGCCAACGGCGAGGATCATCAGCACAAAGCCAAAAATAAGCTGGCGCTTCAACGGCACAATCACCATCAGCCAGGCATTCAGGAAGACCGCCGCTAAAATACCGGCATTGAGGAAAGTGAAGGTATTGCTCATTTCAGAGACGGGCAATTGGAAATACTGCGCGATGTTTTCCAGCACCATGCCGGTAACAATCACCAGCGCGCCAGTCAGTGCGTAGGAAAAATAGCTGATCCAGGAGAGACCAATGCGATTACGGTTTGTCATGTTCTGAGCCTGTTAAGCGCCGTGGGCGGCAAAAAGTGTCATGAATTGTAAATGCTACTGTGATCTTAATAAACAACGAGTGAAACAAGCGGGAATTATTTCATTAATTGTGTGATTTTCATCACGCAAATGATTGCGTCAGCGCAAAAGTATGACAATCGCAACATCAGCGTAAATATCGGTAAAACGCTGGCTCTTGTATTACTTGCTCTTTACAATCAATCTCGTTTTTGAGCCTGCACATCTTGGTAAGGAATCTTTCATGTTCAAACGTACTTTGACAGCGGCCGTCGCCCTGTTAGCGCTCTCTTCGGTATCCGCTTCTGCCTTCGCCGCCAAAGGGGATACACATGTGCTGCTCACCACTTCTGCGGGCAATATCGAACTCGAACTGAATAACCAGAAAGCCCCGGTTTCGGTAAAAAACTTTGTTGATTACGTCAATAACGGTTTCTATAACAACACGATTTTCCATCGCGTGATCCCTGGCTTCATGATTCAGGGCGGTGGATTCACCAGCGAAATGCAGCAGAAACAAACGGTTGCCCCAATTAAAAACGAAGCGGATAACGGCTTACGTAATCTGCGTGGCACCATTTCAATGGCGCGTACTGCTGATAAAGATAGCGCCACCAGCCAATTCTTCCTCAACGTTGCGGATAACGCTTTCCTCGATCACGGCCAGCGTGATTTCGGCTATGCGGTGTTTGGTAAAGTTGTGAAAGGTCAGGACGTCATCGATAAAATTGCGCAGGTGCCAACCAAAGATGTTGGCCCCTACCAAAATGTGCCGTCAAAACCGATGGTTATCCTGTCTGCCAAAGTCCTGCCTTAACGTTACGCCGCACTCAATTTAGCGGGTACATTAAACCGCTCTCCGGCAAAGCAAAACATTGCTGCTTATACTTAGGGCACCTTGCTTGCCGGAGACGCTTATGACCAGCAAACTCACCGAAAAACAGAAAGCCACCCTGTGGCAGCAGCGTCGCGCTGCCAGCTACCAAGCCAGCTGCCGTTTGGCCGGCTACACCTTGAGTGATGCCGTGATGGATGCCGAACAAGCCGAAGAAAGACTTACGTCACTAAGGAGGCAGTATGGCGGATAACAGCTTAGCGGTACGCGATCCCTATCTCTGGCACAACGATAACGTGCTGAAAAACCTACTCGATATTCATGATGAAGCTCAATTGCGCAAAGCCGAGCTGGCGTTTAGTGCGGCCCGTTTGGCGACGTTAGAGCTTGCGCAAAGCTGTATTGGCTTGCCGCGTCTGTGCCAGATTCACCGCACGTTGTTCCAGGATCTGTACAGCTGGGCAGGCGAACTGCGCAGCATCGATATCTGGCGCGATGAAACGCCTTACTGTCACTGTGAATACATTGAGAAAGAGGGCAACGCGCTGATGAGCGCGCTGGAAGACGAACAAGGTTTGGCAAATCTGCCGCAGGATGAGTTTGTGGGGCGCCTCGCGCATTACTATTGCGAGATCTTCGTGCTGCATCCGTTCCGCGCTGGAAATGGTCGTGCGCAACGCATTTTCTTTGAACAGCTGGCGCTACATGCCGGTTATCTGCTGACGTGGGAAAACCTGGATCGCGATCGCTGGCGCAGCGCCATTTCCACTGGCGTGAGCGGCGATCTGGCACCGCTCACGGCGCTGTTTGCGAAAGTGGTGAGCCCGGCACGCTAAATGCGTAGAATAGCGGCGGTTTTACTGGCCTGAGGTCGCAATGCTGCTGCTAATCGATAACTACGACTCCTTCACCTGGAATCTCTACCAATACTTTTGCCAGCTGGGCGCAGCGGTGCGCGTGGTGCGCAACGATGCGATTACGCTGGCAGAGATGAGAGCGCTACCGCTGACGCATCTGGTGATTTCACCAGGCCCGTGCACGCCCGATCAATCCGGTATTTCGCTGGATGCCATCCGCCATTTTGCCGGAAAATTGCCGATACTTGGCGTTTGTCTTGGTCATCAGGCCATCGCCCAGGTTTACGGCGCGCAGGTGGTACGCGCGCGGCAGGTGATGCACGGCAAAACCTCCCTCATTCAGCACACCAACCAGGGCGTATTTCGCAACCTTAATAACCCGCTCACCGTGACGCGCTATCATTCGCTGATTGTGGCGCGCACATCGTTGCCCGCCGAGTTTGAAGTTACCGCCTGGAGTTTGCGCGACGGCGCACCGGATGAAATTATGGGCTTTCGCCACCGCAGCCTGCCGCTCGAAGGCGTGCAGTTCCACCCGGAAAGCATCCTTAGCGAGCAAGGGCATCAGCTGCTGGCTAATTTTCTGAACGCGTAACTTATGTTTGCCTTCGTGTGATTTATTATGCATATTTTATGACTATATTTTCACATTAGCTCAACAAATAACCCGATGAGGTGGTCAATGGCAGCGGAAAAAATAGCGGTAACGCGGGAAACGTTCGATAACGTCATTTTGCCTGTTTATGCACCAGCGCAGTTTGTGCCGGTAAAAGGCAAGGGCAGCCGAGTGTGGGATCAGCAGGGCAAAGAGTATATCGACTTCTCCGGCGGCATCGCAGTGACTGCGCTGGGCCATTGTCATCCGGCGTTGGTTGAAACGCTGAAGACGCAGGGCGAAACCTTGTGGCACACCAGCAACGTGTTCACCAACGAACCGGCGCTGCGCCTGGCAAGCAAACTGATTGCCGCCACCTTTGCCGACCGCGTGTTTTTCGGCAACTCGGGCGCGGAGGCCAACGAAGCGGCATTCAAGCTGGCGCGTTACTACGCCTGCAAAAAGCACAGCCCGTTCAAAAGCAAAATCATCGCATTCCATAACGCTTTCCACGGCCGCACGCTGTTCACCGTGTCGGTGGGCGGTCAGCCGAAATATTCCGACGGCTTTGGTCCAAAACCGGCGGATATCGTGCATGTGCCGTACAACGATCTGGAGGCGGTGAAAGCGGTTATCGACGATCACACCTGCGCCATCGTTGTAGAGCCGATTCAGGGTGAAGGCGGCGTGGTGCCGGCCAGCCAGGAGTTCCTGCAAGGGCTGCGTGCGCTGTGTGACGAGCACAATGCACTGTTGGTGCTGGACGAAGTGCAGAGCGGCATGGGGCGCAGCGGCAAACTGTTTGCCTACGAGCATTACGGCATCCAACCCGACATCATCACCACCGCAAAAGCGCTGGGCGGCGGTTTCCCGGTGAGCGCGATGTTAACCACTAACCAAATTGCCTCGGTGATGGCGCCGGGCGTGCACGGCACCACCTACGGCGGCAACCCGCTGGCGTGCGCGATTGCCGAAACCGCGCTGGATATCATCAACACGCCCGAGGTGCTGAGCGGCGTGGATGCGCGTCGTCAGCAGTTTGTTGAGGCGCTGCAAGTCATCGACAGCAAGTACGACCTGTTCAGCGATATTCGTGGCAAAGGCTTATTAATTGGCGCGGCGCTAAAACCGCAGCACGCCAGCAAAGCGCGCGACATTCTGCACGCCGCCGCCGCAGAAGGATTGATGATTCTGACCGCGGGCACCGATGTGATCCGCTTTGTGCCGTCGCTGGTGATTGAGCCAACCGACATCGCCGAAGGCATGGCGCGTTTTGCCCGCGCAATTGAGAAGGTGCTGGCGGCGTAATCAACTTTTCGCTCGTAACACCTTGAGCCAGCGGCCATGATGCGGTCGCTGGCTCCAGGCTAACGACGAAATGGTGTGCATCACATTCAGGTGCTGCAAAATCCGTTTCACATGCTGTTCGACAATCGTCACCGGCCCTTCATTCAGATTCTCCGGCGCTTCCAGAATATTGCTGTCGTTGCCTGGCCCGTCATAGGCCAGACGCTGCTGACAGCGTTGCAGCGCAATTTCACAGGATTGCAAATAACGTTCTGCCAGCTTCGGCGTCAACATAGTGTGTTCACGTGCCAGAATCGTCATCGCATTGATATGCTCAACGATGAATTGGCTGTGCGTCACCCACATGCGCATGTCTTTCAGATATTGCAGGTTGAAACCCGGTTCGCTTGAAGCCTGATTGAGTGAGTTAAACAGCGCGTTGTGCGCCTGATTGACCTTCATGCGCTGATACGCCAGCTTCTCCGGCGACTGTTCTGGCCCCAACAGCAGGCGCAGCGCATCCTGGTAAGCATCCAGCGCATCGTGCGCATTGTTACGCAGCAAGCCGCTTTGCCACTGCGGCCACAGCCAAATCATGCCGGCAAAGGCGATCAAGCAGCCCATTAAGGTATCCAGCATGCGCGGCAGCAGAAACTGCGCGCCATTCAGCGACAGCAGCTGCAGTGAATAGACCGCCGTCACGGTGAAACCAATCATCGACCAGCCGTAGTATTTACGTGTTATCAGGTAACTCGCCAGCGTGATCGCCAGCATAAACAGCAGGGTGATGGATTCCGGCACCGCCAGTTGCAGCGAGGCCGCCGCAATGAGTAATCCGGCAAAGGTGCCGAGGGCACGGTGTTGAATGCGCACGCGCGTCGCGCTGTAGCCGTTCTGGCTGACGAACATGATGGTCATCAGAATCCAGTAGGGTTTGGGAATATTGAAAAACAGCGCCACCGAACTGCCGAACAGTAGCATCACGGCAAAGCGTCCGGCGGTGCGCAGCGCGGCGGATTTAAACGACAGATAACTGCGCAGCGCCGGGAGCAGCGGCAAGCGGCGCTGGCGATCGGCCATTAAGTCACGCGTATACAGCGGTTTTTGCGTGCGCAGCACGCGCGCGATACGACTGAAGTGATACAGACAGAAATTGCCGACCGGATTGTCAGGATGCTGACGGGCAATTTTCTCCAGCGCACCGAGCTGCTTCTCCATGTGGAAACGTGCAGGCAGCTGATGGTAGAGAATCGCATCGGCCAGAATACGCAAGCGCGCCGAGATCTCCTTGGCGTTCCAGCGAATCACCGCTTCAGCATGACTTTGCTCAACCAGCTTTTGCACCTCTTCCGGCTGGTGCAGGCTCACTGAAATGTGCTCCTGTAAATCTAGCGCTACCTGAAACGCGCGCGTCAGGCGCTTGTGGCTGTTATCGCGGCTGGCCGATAGCATGTGCATTTGTTGATAGCAGGTGGTGATCAGATCGACTGCTTTCTGCTGGCGTGCCAGCAGCGGCGGCAGGGCTTTCTCTGGATCGGTCAGCTGCGTCAGCAAGGTGTATTTGGCATCGCAATAATCCGCCAGCTCGCGATACAGCAGGCTGAGCGATTCGCGCATCGGCTGCTCTTTCCACAGCCAAAACCAGAACCAGTTGAACAAGCCGTACCACAGCGTGCCGCCGATATACAGCAGCGGCGGTACCCACATCGGCATACGACCGACCAAACTCAGGCTGAAAATAGCGGCGATCAACGTGGCAGGCAGCAAGCGGCCATGCAGCGGACTGATTTCGCCGGTTACGCCGATCAATAGCGGCAAGGCGAACAGGATCAGCGGCAGCGGAATTTGGTAGGCGGTGAGAACTTCAATCAAGAAGCTGCCGGTGGCAAACAGCGAGCCGCCCACAATCAGGCGTTTAAAGAAGCGTTTGTGCGGGGTGTCCAAACCGGCCATGTTGCAGCAGGCGGGCACCAGTGAGAACAGCAGACCTTTCTGCAGATCGCCAAACAGCCAACCCAAAGCCACAGGCAAGCACAGCACTAACGTTTGCCGCAGCGCGTAGTTAACCTCGGGATGATAGATGATTCGACGCCACATCAGCTCATCGCAAATAAAAACGGCGCGATGTTGCCATCACGCCGTGGGTGAGAAGAAATTAGCGGGTGCCGTAGACGACGATGGTTTTGCCGTGTGCGGAGATCAGGTTTTGATCTTCCAGCATTTTCAGGATACGACCCACGGTTTCGCGTGAGCAACCCACGATCTGACCAATCTCCTGACGGGTAATTTTGATCTGCATACCGTCTGGGTGAGTCATCGCATCTGGCTGTTTTGCCAGATTCAGCAGGGTTTGCGCGATACGACCGGTCACATCAAGGAAAGCAAGGTTGCCCACTTTCTCTGATGTCACTTGCAGACGACGCGCCATTTGCGACGACAGTCGCATTAAAATATCCGGGTTTACCTGAATCAGCTGACGGAATTTTTTGTAGGAAATTTCAGCCACTTCGCAGGCAGACTTCGCACGTACCCAAGCACTACGTTCCTGACCTTCTTCAAACAGGCCGAGCTCGCCGATGAAATCTCCCTGGTTGAGGTAGGAGAGGATCATCTCTTTGCCTTCTTCATCCTTGATCAGAACCGCAACGGAACCTTTCACGATGTAGTACAGCGTTTCCGCTTTCTCACCCTGATGGATGAGCGTGCTTTTGGATGGATATTTGTGAATATGGCAATGGGACAGGAACCATTCGAGTGTAGGGTCTGTTTGCGGTTTGCCGAGAACCATTCGCTATTATCCTCTGTTGTAATCGTGCCCAAAACACAGGGAGCCTTGTTTCCCTGCCAGGCGGTGTAATCGTCGAGCGTTTCCAGTAAAGGAAAATTATTCGGGGTGGATTCTTAAGCTACGCTTTTGATTCTTCCCGCCTTCGTCTATGTGACGAAAATATTTTCAGCACTGTTTGTAGCATAGCTTTTGCGAGCTGTCTTGTGTTGTCTCGCTTCAGCAATAGGGGGAAGAGTCTGGATTGCTGTTTGCCAGGTGAAAGCGTACTCTGGCGGCAAAACCGCCGCTTCAGGAGAGAGAATAATGCATGCACGAGTAAAATGGGTGGAAGGGCTTACCTTTCTCGGAGAATCCTCATCCGGTCATCAGCTATTAATGGACGGCAACTCTGGCGATAAAGCACCCAGCCCAATGGAGATGGTGCTGATGGCGGCCGGCGGTTGCAGCGCTATTGATGTGGTGTCAATTCTGCAAAAAGGTCGCAGCGATGTTACTGATTGCGAAGTGAAATTATCATCAGAACGTCGTGAAGAAGCGCCTCGCATCTTTACCCACATCAACCTGCATTTTATCGTTAGCGGCAAAGCGTTGAGTGATAAAGCGGTGGCGCGCGCGGTGGATTTATCAGCAGAGAAGTATTGCTCGGTGGCGATCATGCTGGGCAAAGGGGTGGACATCACCCACAGCTATGAGGTTGTCGAGCTGTAGCACGACAGGTGCGCAAGATTGCGCACCCTGGTTAAAATCTGCACTTGCGTTTTAAGGGCGCCCTTCCTGGTGCCCAGAAGACGTTATTACCCCAGCTTACTCAATCCGCTTGCCTTCAATCAGTCGCTGCACCAGCGGCATCATAATCAGCTCCATTGCTAAGCCCATTTTTCCGCCCGGCACCACCAAGGTGTTCATATGAGAAATGAACGATCCCTGAATCATCGCCAGCAAATAGGGGAACGCAATGCCTTCAAGCCCACGGAAGTGGATCACCACAAAGCTTTCATCGAGCGACGGGATTTCACGTGCGGCAAACGGATTTGAGGTGTCAACGGTCGGCACGCGCTGGAAGTTGATGTGGGTGCGCGAAAACTGCGGCGTAATGAAGTTGATGTAGTCTTCCATCGATCGCACCACCGAATCCATGACCGCTTCGCGTGAATGGCCGCGTTCGCTGGTGTCACGTACCAGCTTTTGAATCCACTCCAGATTAACGATGGGTACCACGCCAACCAGCAGATCCACATGCTCCGCGACGTTGTGCTGCTGCGTCACCACGCCACCGTGCAGGCCTTCATAAAACAGTACGTCGGTGTTTTCCGGTAATGGCTGCCACGGCGTAAAGGTGCCCGGCACCTGATTCCACGGCACCGCTTCATCGTAGGTGTGCAGATATTTGCGCGAGTCGCCTAAGCCGGTGTCGCCATAATGCTTAAAGGTTTTTTCCAGTAAGCCAAAATCATTGGCTTCCGGGCCGAAGTAACTGATGTGGCGACCGAGATCGCGCGCCTTGCGGATCGCCATGTCCATTTCAGGACGCGTATAGCGATGGAAGCTATCGCCTTCCACTTCCGCAGCGTGCAGATTCAGCTGCTGGAAGATTTTACGGAAGGCGAGGCTGGTGGTGGTGGTTCCGGCACCGCTGGAACCGGTGACCGCAATGATTGGATGCCTGGCTGACATAACAGCGCTCCCTGTGAAGTCCGGCGATGAGCATTGTTACCACGAATTGTCGTCGCATGCATTAACCGCGAAATTCACCTTTCGGCATAATATTCACCGATTCATGCAGTTCCGACCACACCAGCACCACATCGCCGCGCTCCAGCTGGCGGCGTACGTCAGCGACTTTTTGCGTCAGGCTGCGTTCCTGCTCGCCGTAATCGGTGCCCTCGCGTAACACAAAGGTTTCAATCAGGTTTTCCAGCGTCGCCGCTTCGAGTTCTTGCCAGGGAATCATCATTTTCACACATCCAAATAGGTTGAGAGCCAATCCGGTACGCGCTGCTCCAGCCACATTTTGGGCTTCAACAGGCTGCCACCGACAAAGCCAACGTGGCCGCCTTGCTGCGTCAGCTGATACTGCGTGGAGGCAGAGAGCTGATCCGGGCGCGGGATCACCGCATCGGTCATAAAAGGATCGTCCTTAGCATGGATGATCAGCAGCGGTTTGCGCACGCCAGTGAGCAGCGGCATGGCGCTGGCACGTTGATAATAGTCGTTGGCATCAATAAAGCCGTGCGCCCGCGCGGTGATGGCGTCATCAAATTCGCGCAAGCGGCGAAACGCGCGCAGCTGGCTTAGCTCAACCGGCAGCGTACCGGGCCAGGCGTTCAGTTTGCGCGTGGCGTTCTGTTTCAGCTTGGTCAGCAAATAGTGCTGATAAAATCGCGAGAAACCCACGTCAAGTTTGCCGCTGCAGGGTTCCAGCGCCAGCGGCGCGGAAATGGCTATGGCGGCATCGAGCGGCGCATCGTTGCCCTGTAAGCCTAGCAAGCAGGCGAGCATATTGCCGCCGAGCGACACGCCAACCGCGGCGGTGGGCACCGTGCCCCATTCGCGTTGCAGCCAGTGCAGAAAGAAGGTGGCGTCTTCGGTTTCGCCAGAGTGATAGATGCGCTCAGATCGATTCGGTTCGCCGCTGCAGCCACGGAAGTGCATCAGCACCGCCAGCCAGCCGCGCGCCTGACACGCCTGCATCAAACCGTGTGCATAGGGGCTGTGAAAGCTGCCTTCTAAACCGTGAAACATCACCATGCGCGGCTTGTGACGCGCCTGCGCCGGATTTTCACTCCACGCTAAATCAACGAAATCACCGTCCGGCAGGTCAAGTCGCTGCCAGTGCGGACGTAACGTGACGCGCCGCCGCAAAATACGCGGCAGTAGCGTTTGTAAATGCGCATTACTGAACCCGCGCAGGGGTTTAAAGCGCTCGCCGCTGGGGCGATCAAAATAGCTTGGGTAAAGGCTTGTCTGATGCATAAGTCGCTGATAGCTTCGATGGGTTGTCCGCATTACTGGGTGAGGAGCACCCGAATATACATGGAACTGAGTCTTTTTTTATCAATGTTAGGTTTTCTTTGGGTCGCGGCGATTACACCCGGGCCCAATAATATGTTACTTACCGCCTCGGGTGCTAATTTTGGCTTCCTGCGCACCCTTCCGTTACTCATCGGTATCATGATCGGCATGCAGGTGATGTTACTGATGGTGGCTTTTGGCATCGGCAGCCTTATCCTGGTTTATCCTGCGCTGCATCTGATGCTGAAGATTGCCGGTAGCCTGTATCTATTGTGGCTGGCATGGAAAATTGCCACCGCCGCTTACGAAAAACTGGAAACTGAAGACGCCGCAGTGCAGCAAATGCCGTTCTGGCAAGGTGGCTTACTCCAGCTGATCAATCCGAAAGCCTGGCTGATGGCGCTCGGGGCGGTGGCCAGCTTTAGCTTGGCTGGTGCGGAATATCTGCATTCAGTGATTGCCATCAGTATCGGCATGGCGCTGGTCAATGTGATTTCCGGGGCAATCTGGATGGGCTTCGGCTCGCTGATTGGTCGTGTGCTGCGCAGTCCGCGCGCGTGGAAAATCTTTAATCTGGCGATGGGCTTACTCACCGCCGCCTGCGTACTACTGATTTGGCGCTGAGTTAACTGGAAGCGCGTTCAACGCGCTTCCACGGCAACACTTCATGCACCACCGGTGAAAGCGGCTGCCGAATGCGGTTCAGCAACAGTTGTACGCTGCGCATGCCCATGCGATTCATCGGCTGTTCAATGGTGGTTAACGGCGGATTGAGGCTGCTGGTAAATGAAATGCCATCAAACCCGACTACCGCTAAATCCTCCGGCACGCGCAAACCCGCTTCGAGCGCAGCATGTACCACGCCAACCGCGATAACGTCTGATACCGCAAACACCGCATCGGGCCGCTCCGGCTGCATCAGCAGTTCATGCAGGGCCGCGCTGCCCGCCTCACAGGTCACATTATCGGCGTACGCCACGCTGCCCCAACCCAAATTCAGCTGTTCCAGCGCGGCGCGATAGCCTTTTTCCCGCTGATGCGAATAGCGATAGCGCATGTCGCAGTTCACCAGCGCAATACGTTGCCGCCCCTGCTGCGCCAGATAGCGCACGGTGTCAAACGCTGCTTCTTCATTATTAATCGAGACGCTGGAAGCCTGAATCGCCGGATCGTATTCGGCGCACTGCACCCACGGCGCATCGCCAATCATCTCTTGCAACTCCTGCAAACAGGCGGCGGCGTCCATAGTGATCACGCCATCAACCACCTTCCCGGTGAGCAGGGCGATATAGGCCGCTTCGCGCTGAATCTGCGATCCCGAATTGCACAGCAGAATATGGTAACCCTGCGCTTCGGCTTCGGCCTCGATGCCCTGTACCACGCGCGAGCAGAAGGGATTGGTGATGTCGGGAATCAGCACCAGCAACATGTGGCTCTGCGAAGTACGCAGCTGGCGTGCCAGCAGATTGGGCTGATAGTCGCAAATGTCGATGGCCGCCAACACTTTGGCACGCGTATCCGGACGAACGCCGGGATGTTGATTCAACACCCGTGAAACAGTGGCTTTGGATACGCCAGCCAGGTGCGCAACTTTTTCGATCGACATGAATTCAAAACCGCAATGAAAGGTGAAAAATCAGAAGTTAATACCCTAAATAATTCGAGTTGTAGGAGGGCGGCAAACGAGAGAATCCCGATGCGCTTACTCAGGTAAGTGATTCGGGTGAACGAGAGTAGCCAACGCACCTGCAGCTCGAATTATGACGGGTATATGAATAGCACAGCTGCAATGTGAGCGTATGACATTTTTCTCGCTTTATGCCTTCTTTGCATTTGCTGTTTTTGCATGTCGTTGCCCGATGTTGATCTAAGAACGGATCGGCATGAGCGATAATTTTTAATTCCTTTATGAAACTACCGCTGCTGGAGAAACTGCCGTCACTTAAACACTTTGGGGTAGAAGATGATGGCAGTGAAAAAAACAATAACGGCAGTCGCAGCGGCTCTCGCCCTGATGGCGTTCCAGGCGCAAGCGGTCAATGTCACCGTGGCGTACCAAACTTCGGCGGAACCGGCCAAAGTGGCGCAGGCCGACAATACCTTTGCCAAAGAGAGTGGCGCCACGGTGGATTGGCGCAAATTTGATAGCGGCGCCAGCGTGCTGCGCGCGTTAGCCTCGGGCGACGTGCAAATCGGCAATATCGGCTCCAGCCCGCTGGCGGTGGCCGCTACGCAGCAGCTGCCCATCGAAGCCTTTTTGCTGGCCTCGCAGCTGGGCAATTCCGAAGCCTTGGTGGTGAAGAAAGGCATCAGCAACCCGAAAGATTTGATCGGTAAACGCATTGCCGTGCCGTTTATCTCCACCACGCACTACAGCCTGCTCGCCGCGCTGAAGCATTGGGGAATTACACCTTCGCAAGTGCAACTCGTAAATCTGCAACCGCCTGCCATCATCGCGGCCTGGAAACGTGGCGACATTGATGGCGCGTACGTGTGGTCGCCCGCGGTGAATGAGCTGGAGAAAGAGGGCAACGTACTGACCGACTCCTCGCAGGTTGGCCAGTGGGGATCGCCCACGCTGGATGTGTGGGTGGTGCGTAAAGACTTCGCGCAGCAGCATCCAGATGTGGTCACCGCGTTTGCACGCAGCGCGATTGAAGCGCAGCAATCCTATATCGCCAATCCCGATCGGTGGCTGAAGCAATCTGACAACCTCAGCAAGCTGGCGCGCTTAAGCGGCGTGCCGGAAGCAGATGTGCCGGTGCTGGTAAAGGGCAACACCTATCTCACCGCGCAGCAGCAGGTGGAGCAGCTCGGCAAGCCGGTTAACAAGGCGATTGTGGATACCGCACAATTCCTGAAAGAGCAGGGCAAAGTGCCCGCCGCCGCTGACGACTACAGCAGCTTTGTCACCACGCGCTTTGTGGCGCCACTGGTTAAATAACGGAGGCCGCATGCTCAGCATCACGAATTTACACGCACGTTACGCCGGACAACCCGCGCTGCAAGATATCAACTTGCAGCTGGATCAACGCGACCTGCTGGTGGTGCTGGGACCGTCCGGCTGTGGCAAAACCACGCTGCTGAACTTAATTGCCGGCTTTCTGCCGCTGGAATCTGGCAGCATCACGCTGGATGGCAAGGCGGTAACCGGACCGGGCGCGGAGCGCGGCGTGGTGTTTCAAAATGAAGGCCTGCTGCCGTGGCGCAACGTCATCGACAACGTGGCGTTGGGTTTGCAGCTGGCGGGGATTGCGAAAGCGGAGCGCCATGCCACTGCGCGGCGGCTGATCCGCAAAGTGGGGTTGGAAGGCGCTGAACAACGTTTCATCTGGCAGCTCTCTGGGGGTCAACGTCAGCGTGTGGGGATTGCGCGCGCGCTGGCGGCTGATCCGCAGTTGTTGCTGTTAGATGAACCCTTCGGTGCGCTCGACGCCTTCACGCGGGAGCAGATGCAAACGCTGTTGCTGACGCTGTGGCGCGATACCGGCAAACAGATTTTGCTGATTACGCACGACATTGAGGAAGCGGTGTTTCTCGCCAGCGAACTGGTGCTGCTGTCGCCGGGGCCGGGCCGCGTAGTGGAACGCCTTAAGCTCGACTTCGGCCAACG
This sequence comes from uncultured Pantoea sp., assembly GCA_966185695.1. Taxonomy (GTDB): domain Bacteria; phylum Pseudomonadota; class Gammaproteobacteria; order Enterobacterales; family Enterobacteriaceae; genus Pantoea. The sequence goes on from CBIFUL010000007.1 coordinate 157,301, forward strand.
CTTCGCTGCGGGCGAACCGTGCCGCAGCATCAAATCCGATCCGGCGTTTATCGAACGGCGTGAATATGTGTTGAATCAGGTCTTTTCCCAGCGCGAGGCGTTCCTATGAGTGCGGTGATTGATGAGAAAACCCAGGCGCGACGTCGCAGCCTGCGCTGGCCGTTCTCGCGCCAGTTTTCACTGAGTTTATGCAGCGTGGCGCTGCTGCTGCTGCTGTGGTGGAGCGTGACCGAACTCGGATGGGTGGCGCCGCTGTTTTTGCCGCCGCCGCAGTTGGTGCTGCAAAAACTGCTGCTGATCGCCAGCCCGCAAGGGTTTATGGATGCCACGCTGTGGCAGCATCTGGGCGCAAGCCTGGCGCGCATGCTGGTGGCGCTGCTCTTTGCCGCCCTGATCGGCATTCCAGTGGGCATCGCAATGGGATTGAGTCCAGCGGTGCGTGGCTTGCTCGATCCGCTGATTGAGCTGTATCGGCCGGTGCCGCCGCTGGCCTATTTGCCGCTGATGGTGATTTGGTTTGGCATCGGCGAAACCTCGAAAATTTTACTGATTTATCTGGCGATCTTCGCGCCGGTGACCTTATCGACGCTGGCGGGAGTGAAGAATGCCCAACAGGTGCGGATTCGTGCGGCACAAGCGTTGGGCGCATCGCGCTGGCAGCTGCTGCGCTTCGTGATTCTGCCAGGCGCGCTGCCGGAAATCCTGACGGGGTTACGTATTGGGCTTGGCGTCGGATGGTCGACGTTAGTGGCGGCCGAATTGATTGCCGCAACGCGCGGACTCGGTTTTATGGTGCAGTCGGCCGGGGAGTTTCTCGCTACCGATGTGGTGCTGGCGGGTATCGCGGTGATTGCGCTGATTGCCTTTAGTTTAGAACTCGGTCTGCGCGCCTTGCAGCGCCGACTGACACCCTGGAATGGAGAACAGCAATGAACGAACGTGTCACTTTTACCGCGCTCGGCCCGTATATCGGTGCGCAGGTCAGCGATATTGATCTCAGCCGCCCGCTGAGCGATGCCCAGTTTGAGCAGCTTTATCATGGCCTGCTGCGGCATCAGGTGCTGTTTTTGCGTAACCAGGTGATTACGCCCGAACAGCAGCGCGCCCTGGCGATCCGCTTTGGCGATCTGCATATTCATCCGGTTTATCCGCACGCGGAAGGGGTGGAAGAGATCATCGTGCTGGATACGCATCAGGATAATCCGCCGGATAACGATAACTGGCACACCGATGTCACCTTTATTGAGACGCCGCCCGCAATTGCGATTCTGGCCTCCAAGCTGCTGCCGGACAGCGGCGGCGACACGTTATGGTCAACCGGCATTGCGGCGTATGAAGCGCTGTCGGAGCCGTTCAAACAGTTGCTGAACGGCTTGCAGGCCGAGCACGATTTCAAGAAATCCTTCCAGGAGTACAAATACCGTAAAACCGAGCAGGAGCATCAGCGCTGGCAGCACGCGGTGGCGAAGCATCCGCCGGTGCAGCATCCGGTGATCCGCACGCATCCGGTCAGCGGACGCAAGGCGCTGTTTGTGAATGAAGGCTTTACCACGCGGCTGCTGGGGTTGAGCGAGAAGGAGAGTGACGCGCTGCTTGGCTTCCTGTTCTGGCATACGGCGAAGCCGGAGTTTCAGGTGCGCTGGCGCTGGCAGCCGAACGATGTGGCGATATGGGATAATCGCGTAACGCAGCATTACGCGAATGCGGATTATTATCCGGCGCGTAGGATCATGCATCGCGCAACGGTGTTGGGCGATAAGCCGTTTTAGTCGCGTACAAATCTCTGGAAATGTGCTCGAAATACAGCAATTACGATTTAAATGGGGACAGATACGCCGCGCCCGAAAAGCAAAGCGTCCGCCGCAGGACGCGGCGGACGATCGGCATGGATGCCAGATTTCTTTGCGATCGGGCGCGGCGTTTCTGGACTGAACGCCGCGCCCAACGACAAGTTCATTTTTTCCAGGTGCGCATGAATGCGCACCCTACGAAAATTAACCCGCCAGCATCTGCTCCAGCTGTTCTTGCGCATCCAGCCACGCCATTTCAACCTCTTCCAGCGCCGATTTGCTTTCGGCCTGGCGCTGCAACGCCACGTTCAAATCGGCTTTGCGGCTCTGATCGTAAATCGCGCTGTCGGCCAACTGCGCTTCGGCTTCGCTCAGTTGGCTCTGCCATTTCGCCATCTGCTTCTCCAGCTTCTCGATCTCTTTGCGCAGCGGCTGGGTTTGGGTACGCAGCTCGGCATCGCGGCGTTTTTGATCTTTACGCGATTGCGCGCTGTTGGCGTTGTCCTGCTTCGGAGTCGCGTCTTGCTGTGCCTGCTGTTTTTGCAGGTCACTCAGCCACTGCTGATAATCTTCCAGATCGCCTTCGAACTGATCGACCTTGCCGTCATGCACCAGATAGAGATCGTCGGTGGTAGCACGTAATAAATGGCGATCGTGCGAGACCACCACCAAAGCGCCTTCAAAATCGATGAGCGCTTCGGTAAGCGCCTGACGCATATCCAAATCAAGGTGGTTAGTTGGTTCATCCAGCAGCAGCAGGTTTGGCCGTTGCCAGACGATCAGCGCTAAGACCAAACGCGCTTTTTCACCGCCGGAGAAGCGCTCGGTGATTTCACTGACTTTGTCACCCTGGAAGCCGAAACCCCCCAGATAATCACGCAGCTGCTGTTCCAATACCTTGGGCGCGATGCGGGATAAATGCTGCAACGGCGACTCGTCGGCACGCAGAAACTCCAGCTGATGCTGGGCGAAATAACCCAGCTTAATGCCTTTCGCCAAGCCAACTTTGCCATCCAGCGCGTCTAATTCCCCGGCCAGCAGTTTGATCAGCGTCGATTTACCCGCGCCGTTACGGCCAAGCAAGCCAATACGCGAACCCGGCACCAGATTGAGTTTGATGGCATCAAGAATGATGCGCTCGCCATAACCGGCGGTGACGCGTTCCATCTTCAGCAGCGGATTCGGCAAGCTCTCCGGCTCGCGGAAACTAAAGCTGAACGGATTATCAACGTGCGCGGGCGCAATCAATTCCATGCGCTCCAGCATTTTGATACGACTCTGCGCCTGCTTGGCTTTGGTGGCCTGCGCGCGGAAGCGGTCGATATATTTTTGCAGGTGCGCCACTTTTTCCTGCTGACTTTGGAACAGCGCTTGCTGTTGTGCCAGCTTGGCAACGCGTTGACGCTCGAACGAGCTGTAGTTGCCGGTGTACTCAAACATCGTTTGCTGTTCGATGTGGATGATTTTGTCCACCACCGGATCGAGGAAATCGCGGTCGTGCGAAATCAGCACCAGCGTGCCTTCATAACTTTTCAGCCAGCGCTCCAGCCAAATTACCGCGTCGAGATCGAGGTGGTTGGTGGGCTCATCCAGCAGCAGCAGGTCGGAACGACACACCAGCGCCTGCGCGAGATTAAGGCGCATGCGCCAGCCGCCGGAGAAATCGCTCACCGGCCGCATTAATTGTTCCTGGCTAAAGCCCAAACCGTGCAACAAGCTGGAGGCGCGAGCCGGTATGCTCCATGCCTGAATTGCATCGAGCTTGCCGTGCACCAGCGCAATGGCGTTGCCATCATTACGTGCATTGGCATCGTGTAATTCGGACTCAAGATGACGATATTCGCGGTCGCCATCAATAACATATTCCAGCGCAGGTTTATTCAGCGCCGGGGTTTCTTGATTGACCCACGCCAAAGCCCAGTTGCTGGGGAACGTGGCGCTGCCCGCATCGCTGCTGATTTCACCCTTCAGCAATGACAATAGCGTCGATTTACCGCAGCCGTTTTTCCCCACCAGGCCCACTTTTTGGCCTGGATTAATGGTGGCGGTTGCGTTATCCAGCAGCACGTTGGTGCCGCGGCGAATTTGTAGTGCGGAAAAGACAATCATAAGCGCCGTGTCGTCAGAATATGTTAATTTGTCGGCAACATAATTCGAGAATGTTTGTTGCGTCGAGCATGGTAGCGGAATTCCTCTGCCGTGACGACGCTTTGGAGGGGAACGATGTCGCAGCCGCCCAAAATATTGCTGCTTTACGCCCATCCGGAATCACAGGATTCGATTGCTAATCGGGTTTTGCTGCAGTCGGCTATGGAACTGGACCACGTTACGGTGCACGATTTATACGCCCACTATCCGGATTTTTTTATCGATATTCACCACGAGCAACAGCTGCTGCGTGAACATCAAATCGTGGTATTCCAACATCCACTTTATACCTACAGCTGCCCAGCGCTGCTGAAAGAGTGGCTGGATCGCGTGTTGTCGCGCGGCTTCGCCAGCGGGGTTAACGGCAATGCGCTGGAGGGTAAATACTGGCGCAGCGTGGTGACCACCGGCGAACCGGAAGCCGCCTATCATCACAGCGGACTGAACCGCTATCCAATGAGTGACATTATGCGTCCGTTTGAGCTGACGGCGCAGATGTGCCGCATGCATTGGATGACGCCAATGGTGATTCACTGGGCGCGCCGGCAATCGCCGGATGTCATGCGTAATTTTGCCCGTGCCTATGGCGACTGGCTCTCATCACCGTTACCGCAAGGAGGTGCGTAATGGAAGGCGAAACGCTATTAACCGCAGGCGTGATTTATCTGGTGGCGGCCGTATTGGTGGTGCCGATCGCGGCCCGCCTGGGCATCGGCGCAGTGCTGGGTTACCTGTTTGCGGGCATCGCGATTGGCCCGTGGGGCTTGGGCTTTATCAGCGACGTCGAGGAGATTCTGCACTTCTCCGAACTCGGCGTGGTGTTCCTGATGTTTATCATCGGCCTTGAGCTGAATCCCTCAAAGCTTTGGGCGCTGCGCCGCTCGATCTTCGGTGTTGGCGCGGCGCAGGTGCTGGTTTCAGCGGCCATTCTTGGCGCGATTCTGTGGCTGACTGATTTTAGCTGGCAGGCGGCGGTGATTGGCGGCATTGGTTTAGCGATGTCGTCAACGGCAATGGCGTTGCAGCTGATGCGTGATAAAGGCATGAACCGCAGCGAAAATGGCCAGCTTGGCTTCTCCGTGCTGCTGTTCCAGGATCTGGCGGTGATTCCCGCGCTGGCGCTGGTGCCTTTGCTGGCGGGCGGCGATAGCGGCCATGTTGACTGGCTGAAAGTCGGCATGAAGGTGCTGGCCTTCGGCGGCATGCTGGTGGGCGGCCGCTATTTATTGCGTCCGATTTTGCGTTTCATTGCAGCCTCCGGCGTGCGCGAAGTGTTTACCGCCGCCTCATTATTACTGGTGCTCGGTTCGGCACTGTTTATGGATGCGCTGGGTCTGTCGATGGCGCTGGGTACCTTCATCGCGGGGATTCTGCTGGCGGAAAGTGAATATCGCCACGAGTTGGAAGTGGCGATTGAGCCATTTAAAGGCTTGCTGCTGGGCTTGTTCTTTATTTCAGTCGGCATGGCGCTGAATCTAGGCGTGCTGTACACCCATATCGCCGAAATCCTGCTTGGCGTCGTGATGTTGGTGGCGGTGAAAACGCTGGTGCTGTACGTGCTGGCCCGCATTTATGGCCTGCGCAGTTCAGAGCGGCAACAGTTTGCCTGCGTGCTGAGTCAAGGCGGTGAATTTGCTTTCGTGCTGTTCTCGGCCGCCTCCTCCGCCAAGCTGTTCAGTGGCGATCAATTACCGATGTTGTTGGTAACGGTAACGCTGTCCATGATGACCACGCCGCTGTTGATGCAGGGCGTCGATAAGTTGTTGGCGCGCCGCTTTAATGAGCCAGATGATGAAAGCGAAAAACATTTTGTCGAAGACGATCAGCCGCAGGTGATCGTGGTGGGCTTTGGTCGATTTGGTCAGGTGGTTGGCCGCTTACTGATGGCGAATAACAAACGCATCACCGTGCTGGAGCGCGATATCTCCGCGGTGAGCCTGATGCGCAAGTACGGTTACAAGGTTTACTATGGCGATGCGACTGAAATCGAGTTGCTGCGCGCGGCGGGCGCAGAAAATGCGCAATCCATTGTGGTGACCTGTAGCAATCCTGAAGATGTGATGGCCATTGTGCAGCTGTGCCAGCAACATTTCCCGCATCTGGAGATTCTGGCGCGGGCGCGGGGTCGCGTTGAGGCGCATGAGCTGCTTGAAGGCGGCGTAACGCTGTTTACCCGTGAAACCTTCTCCAGTGCGCTGGAGCTGGGACGCAAAACGCTGATTACGCTGGGCATGCATCCGCATCAGGCGCAGCGTGCGCAACAGCACTTCCGCCGGCTGGATATGCGTATGCTGCGCGAACTGGTGCCGAGCCATGACGATAATACGCAGGCTTCGCGCGTTCGTGAGGCGCGACGCGAGCTGGAAGATATCTTCCAGCGCGAAATGCAGCACGAAAAACGCCAGTATCACGGCTGGGATGATGAGTAAGACTACACTTAGGGTATCCGTTCCATTAACGACGGGCAGGAAACAGTATGCGTAAACGTTTTATTGCCGGTGCGGTTTGCCCGCACTGTCAGGAAAAAGACACGCTGGCGATGTGGCGTGAAAACAACATCGATGTGGTGGAGTGCGTGAAGTGCGGCCATCAAATGCGTGAAGCGGATAAGCAAGTTCGCGATCAGGTTCGCAGCAATGAGCAAGTGATCGGCATTTTTCATCCTGAGTAGCGCAATGGCTCAGCTTTTTTTAAGCTTGAACTTACAGCGGGATTGAATTCCGTTACAATCGGCGCCATTAACGCTGAGCAGTATGTAGCAACATATTTGTTGGCATCCTCAGTATTGAACCTTTCTGGTTGGTTATTGCACGCAAAAGACCAATGGGACGGGAATCTTAGTTCTCAACGGTTAGGAGATATCATGAAAGTAGCAAAAGACCTGGTGGTGAGCCTGGCGTATCAGGTTCGTACCGAAGATGGCGTGTTGGTTGACGAGTCACCGGTAAGTGCACCGTTAGACTATCTGCACGGTCATGGTTCCCTGATTTCTGGTCTGGAAAAAGCGCTGGAAAATCACGCGGTCGGCGACAAGTTTGACGTGCATATCCCGGCAAACGACGCTTATGGCCAGTATGATGACAATCTGGTACAGCGCGTACCTAAAGATGTCTTCATGGGTGTGGATGAGCTGCAGGTTGGCATGCGCTTCCTGGCAGAAACCGACCAGGGCCCGGTGCCGGTTGAAATCACTGAAGTAGAAGATGAGCACGTTGTGGTTGATGGTAACCATATGCTGGCTGGTCAGAACCTGAACTTCAACGTGGAAGTGGTTGCTATCCGCGAAGCCACGGAAGAAGAGCTGGCGCACGGTCACGTGCATGGCGCAGATGGTCATCATCACGACCACGACCACGACCACGACCACGACCATGGTCACGGCGGCGGTTGCGGCTGCAACCACTAAGCGTTGCCGGTACAAAAAGGCCACCTGCGGGTGGCCTTTCTGTTTTCTGCTGCCGGCAGGTATTAATAATGCGGCGGAGGTGTCTCTTCCGACGGCGAAGCAACCATCGAGGGCGCTGCCGCTTTAACTTTGTCGACCAGCAAGCGAACATGTTCCCGCAGCCTGCTCATCTCCAGTTCATGTTCGACCACCGTCTGATTAAGCTGCTCAATGGTGTCTTCCTGAAAAGCCAGCTTGCTCTCCAGCGCTTCAAGGCGCCGATCCCAGTCTGTCTGTTGCATCGTTACTCCTCCTGTCATCGTACTGCGCATTGATATGAACCGGCGTGATTCTACGGCCTTTACGGTCAGAATCACCTGATATTTACCCGGCGTTTATCTCCTGCCATTGAATTTACCCGCAGCGCCTACATCTCAGATGAAACTTCCTGAAGCAAAAAAGGTCGGAGGTTAACCGGGTAATTACACTGCGGGAGTGTTCGTTACTGCCGCGTAAAGTTATAGTGTGGACCACTGTCCGCAATGATTCCCGAGGTTTGAAGCTTCGGTTTTGGAGAAAGGATGAAATCACTGTTTAAAGTCACATTGTTAGCTACCACCATGGCCGTTGCGCTGAATGCACCGCTGGCAATGGCAGCAGAAACTGCGGCTGCTCCAGCAGACGCCGCGCAGGCTGCCCCACAGGCGCCGAAAAATGCTGCCTTCAAAAACGAAGATCAGCAATCAGCTTACGCGCTGGGCGCTTCGCTGGGTCGCTACATGGACAACTCTCTGAAGGAACAAGAGAAACTGGGCATCAAACTGGACAAAGACCAGCTGATTGCGGGTGTTCAGGACGCATTTGGCGGCAAAAGCAAACTCTCTGATCAAGAGATCGAGCAAACGCTGCAAGCCTTCGAAGGCCGCGTGAAAGGCGCTGCGCAACAGAAGATGGAAAAAGACGCGAAAGAGAATGCTGATAAAGGCACGGCTTACGCGGACAAGTTTGCCAAAGAAAAAGGCGTGAAGAAGACTGAATCTGGCCTGTTGTATCAGGTAGAGAAAGAAGGTTCAGGCGCAACGCCGAAAGACAGCGATACCGTGGTAGTGAACTACAAAGGTACACTGATTGACGGTACTGAGTTCGACAACTCCTACACGCGTGGCGAGCCGCTGTCATTCCGTCTCGACGGCGTGATTCCGGGCTGGACCGAAGGTCTCAAGCACGTGAAGAAAGGCGGCAAGATCAAGTTGGTGATTCCACCAAACCTGGCTTACGGCAAAAATGGCGTTCCGGGTATTCCGGCGAACTCTACGCTGGTGTTTGATGTTGAACTGCTCGACATCAAAGCCGCACCGAAAGCGGATGAGAAAGCGCAGGCACCAGCCGCCGCTGAACAGAAAGCGCAGTAATTTGCGCTTCTCGCAACGCCGCCTCCGGGCGGCGTTTTCATTTCTATGCCATGACAAAGGTCTGGCTAAAAACCATGACATTTGCCAGACTAGCGCCTGCACAACAATATCAATATGAGTCTGCCCCAATGCTGTCGAGACAGGCTCCAGCCATGTAGGGTAATGTCTTCGATGTCTAATCCATTCAATCCCGGTGAACTGACCGACTTCGATTTATTGGAGCAACGTCCGTTCGAGCAGGCCGACTACGATATTCTCAAATCCTACGAAGCGGTGGTCGATGGCCTGGCGATGCTCATTGGTTCGCACTGTGAAATCGTGCTGCACTCGCTGGAAGATCTTAAATGTTCAGCCGTGCGCATTGCCAACGGCGAACATACGGGGCGTAAAGTGGGATCGCCCATAACCGATCTGGCTCTACGCATGCTGCATGATATGCATGGCGCTGACAGCAATGTTTCCCGCGCGTACTTTACCCGAGCCAAGAGCGGCGTGCTGATGAAATCGGTCACTATCGCGATTCGTAATCGCCAGCAGCGGGTGATTGGCTTGCTGTGCATCAACATGAACCTTGATGTTCCGTTCTCGCAAATTATGTCTACTTTTATGCCGCCGGAAATGCAGCAGGTGGATTCGAATGTTAACTTCGCCAGCTCAGTAGAAGATTTGGTAATGCAAACGCTGGAGTTTGCGATTGAAGAAGTCAGCGCCGACCGCAATGTTTCCAATAACGCGAAAAATCGCCAGATTGTCCTCAATATGTATGAGAAGGGCATCTTTGATATTAAAGACGCGATTAATCAGGTTGCCGATCGGCTCAATATCTCCAAGCACACGGTTTACCTCTATATACGTCAGTTCAAAAGTGGCGATTTTCAAGGGCAGGATCGCTAATGCGTTATACCTTGCTGGTGACTGGACCCGCATACGGAACGCAGCACGCCAGCAGCGCGCTGCTGTTTGCGCGTGCGTTGATCCAGGCCGGACATCAGTTAGAAAGCGTGTTTTTTTATCGTGAAGGTGTGCTCAATGCTAATCAGCTTACCGCGCCTGCCAGCGATGAAGTCGATATTGTACGTGAATGGCAGCAACTGCGTGATGTCAGCGGTGCGGAACTGAATATCTGCGTGGCGGCGGCATTGCGGCGTGGCGTGTTGGATGAGCAAGAAGCGGCGAGGCTACACCTGTCTGGCAGCAACTTGCAGCCCGGTTTTGCCTTAAGCGGTTTGGGTGCGTTGGCGGAAGCCGCGCTCAGCTGCGATCGACTGGTGCAGTTTTAGTGAATCGCGTGGCTTTCCTGTTTACTCAGGCACCGCACGGTAGCAGCGCGGGCAGGGAAGGGCTGGATGCGGTGCTCGCTACAGGCGCGCTGAGTGACGACATTGGTGTGTTTTTTATCGGTGATGGCGTGCTACAACTCAATCTGCAACAACAGGCTGAACGGATTCTGGCGCGCAACTATATTGCGACCTTTGGCGTGCTGGCACTGTATGACATCGACCAATGTTTCATTTGCGCCGATTCATTACGCGCTCGCGGGCAAAGTTTAGATGTCGAGCGCGTGTTGCAGGCTGAAGTCCTCGACGCTGCGGCGCTGCGCGCTGCGCTTGCCACCTATCATCGTATTATTCGCTTTTGAGAACCCATCATGCTTTACACCCTGCTGCAATCTCCCTGGCAATGCGATCTCGATAGCCTGCTGCTGCTACTGTGCGAAGGCGATGATCTGCTGTTACTGCAAGATGGCGTTACGGCAGCATTAACCGGTAGCCAGATGCTTAATAAGCTCATCGCGTCACCTGCCACGGTGTGGGTGCTTGAGGATGATGTGGTTGCGCGCGGCTTGGCTGCGCAAATTTCGAGCAGTTTCGCACGTTTGGACTATACTGGTTTCGTTGCTTTGACAGAGAAACACCAACAACATGTGGCCTGGTAACAGCGAAAACCTGGTTATTTCTTGACACCCTTTTGACACAGCCCTAAAATTCTGCCTCCTCGTAGTAATACGAGGCGATTTATTACGTGTT
>CBIFUL010000008.1:0-152015 GCA_966185695.1 uncultured Pantoea sp.
CATTTTTACGCGTGCGTCATTACCGAATTTTACGTCTTTAGCTGCCATTTCAAATATCCCTTAAATTCGTTTCGTTCAGTGAATTACGCGTAATTACGCTTCGACAATCGCCAGGATGTCGCTTTCAGAGATGATCAGCACTTCCTGATTGTCGATTTTCTCAGTTTTGGCGCCGTAGCCTTCGCTGAAGATCACCAGATCGCCAACTTGCACGTCCAGCGGCTTAACGTCGCCGTTTTCCAGGATGCGGCCTTTGCCAACAGCCAGAACTTCGCCACGGGTTGATTTACCAGCAGCAGAACCGGTCAGAACGATGCCGCCAGCAGATTTAGCTTCAACTTCTTTACGCTTAACGATCACACGATCGTGCAACGGACGAATATTCATTTGGGTGCTCTCCTTTGAAAGTCCAATCATCTATTTTGGGGTTGAACCGGACTGCTTGGCTTCCGGCCTCGTGACGAAAGAGATAGGGGCATTAAATCGGCTTTCAAGGGGCGGAAAATAAAAAATTTTTCGTTTTTGTCATCGCTGGCGAAAAAGGCAGCAAAAAGGCGGCTCGCGCCGCCTTCATGATTAATGCTGATCTTTATCGCGTCCAATGCGATCCTGCTCTTTGCGCTCAAACTCACCGTCAACGGTGAATCCGCTATCAGCACCCGCACCTGGCCCGCCCCACATGCGCAGATGCGGCATCAGCTTCAGCGTCAGATGCTTCTGCACCGGCGGCAATAACAGCAGCAAGCCGAGGAAATCGGTAAAGAAACCCGGCAGCAACAGCAGGAAACCCGAGATAACCAAGGAGACGCTTTTGGTCATCTCCGCCGCCGGGCTTTCGTTACGCGCCAGCTTCTCCTGCATCAAACGGAAATTCTTCATGCCCTGGTTCTTCACCAGCGACACACCAATGCATGAGGTGAAAATCACCAGCAGCATGGTCATTAGCACGCCCAAGGCATGCGCAACCTGAATGAAAATGGAGATTTCAATCCAGGCCAGAACAAAAAAAATCACTAACGGTAACCAGCGCACCGTGTTCTCCTTAAATGGGGCCTCACAACGCAGGCACGAAAAAGCTTAAAAGGTTATATGGGAATAGATTGCATCGCTTTCAATCCATTCCAGGTAAAGAAGCGTATATGCCAATGTCAAACCGGCTTTTTTACAGACCTTTCGCGTAGGGTCATTTTTCTTACTCATTAAGAATGCGCTCGCATTATAAACGTGAGCATCAACACCTTTCTTAATCAGGAGATTTTTATGACCGTCTATTTTGGACCGGTTTCATCACTCACTGGCACTCAACCCGCTGAAGAACAACAGTATTTACCACCTGTTGAGCCTGGATATGAAATTCCGGTTCCCGCACAAACTAGCCATAATTTTACCCCCTTTGTTGATTTCGGCACGCCCGGCGGCACCGGTATTGAGCCACCTAAACCGGTTATCCCACCCACCCCGCCTACGCCAGTAACACCCACCATTGATTTCTTTAACGACAATGTAGGGCTTCGTCAGGGCAGTTTCCAAAGCGGCGATCACACGGATGACGCACGTCCCACCTTGTTTGGCCGCGGCACGCCGGGCGCCACCCTTCAATTAAATTACTATACCGACGAGGCTTGGGCTTTTCATGAAGTCGTGGTCGATAGCGACGGCATCTGGACGTTTACGCCACCGCGCGATCTGCTGGTGGATGAATGGACATTTGCTATCCGCGAAAAAGGTGAGTCTGCTTGGGCTAACGAGTTTGTCATTAATTACACCGGTCAGGATGAAAAAGGCGCGACTAACGAAGTGGTAAGCGATTCATCTTCCTCGGCAGGTGCATTGCCTGAAGCCGCACTGCTGCTGGCAGAAAGCGATCGTGATCTACTGGTTGATTCAGCGGAAATCTCCCCGGCAACGCTGGATGTTTCAGGTCTGGACGATGCGGTTATTGTTTCACCAGCAGGAATTACTGCCGTGATTGAACCAACGCCGTTCTTCATTACTGATGAACAGCATTTCATCAATTAAGTCATTCTGAATACATCGGCCTGATAGCCGATGTATTTTTCGCTTACCTCTCACGATCTTCCCTCTATCTCGCCTCATCCAGTGAAAACTTGTGCATCCCATCACAATTCATTAACAAATCAACCGCAAACTACCATTGCTCCATCAAGCCCCATCCCCTTTATGGTGCAATCCGATTATTATCGTGCTCACCAGCCGTCAGATAGTTAATATCTCGGCATTGGCTATTAACGACAAACAAACACATCACTTTTGATGGTTAGCGCCAGTGTAAAACTGGCAACAAAAAGAAGGTAATCATGGCGAACAACATTCGTATCGAAGAAGACCTGTTAGGCATGCGTGAAGTCCCGGCAGATGCTTACTACGGTGTTCATACTCTGCGTGCGATTGAAAACTTCTACATCAGTAACAATAAAATCAGCGACATACCGGAGTTTGTCCGCGGTATGGTGATGGTAAAAAAAGCAGCCGCGCTCGCCAATAAAGAGCTGCAAACCATCCCGCGCAACATCGCAAACACCATTATTCAGGCCTGTGATGAAGTGCTGAACAACGGCAAATGTATGGATCAATTCCCGGTTGACGTCTATCAGGGCGGCGCAGGCACCTCCGTTAACATGAACACCAACGAAGTGTTGGCGAACATCGGCCTGGAGCTGATGGGCCACCAGAAAGGTGAATATCAGTACCTTAATCCCAACGATCACGTGAATAAGTGTCAGTCCACTAACGATGCTTATCCCACCGGCTTCCGTATTGCGGTGTACGCCTCCATCCTGAAACTGCTCGACGGCATTGGTCAACTGAGTGAAGGCTTCCAGCGTAAAGCCGTTGAGTTCGAAAGCATCCTCAAAATGGGCCGTACCCAGCTGCAAGATGCGGTGCCAATGACGCTGGGACAAGAGTTCCACGCGTTTAACGTGCTGCTGAATGAAGAGACGCGCAGCATTTTGCGCACCGCCGAGCTGCTGCTGGAGGTGAACCTGGGCGCAACAGCGATCGGTACGCGTTTGAATACCCCCGATGGCTACCAGCAGCTGGCGGTGCAGCGTTTGGCGGAAGTGAGCAATCTGCCAGTGGTACCGGCAGAAGATCTGATCGAAGCCACCTCCGACTGCGGCGCGTACGTCATGGTGCACTCGGCGCTGAAGCGCTTGGCGGTGAAGCTGTCGAAAATCTGTAACGATCTGCGCCTGCTTTCATCGGGTCCGCGCGCGGGTCTGAACGAAATCAACCTGCCAGAGCTGCAAGCCGGTTCCTCCATCATGCCCGCCAAGGTGAATCCGGTGGTGCCCGAAGTGGTGAATCAGGTGTGCTTCAAGGTGATTGGCAACGACATTACCGTGACCATGGCGTCGGAAGCGGGCCAGCTGCAGCTCAACGTAATGGAACCGGTGATCGGCCAGGCGCTGTTTGAATCGATCAGCATTCTCACCAACGCCTGCTTTAACCTGCTGGAAAAATGCGTCAACGGTATCACCGCGAATAAAGCCGTGTGTGAAGCCTACGTATTTAACTCAATCGGCATCGTGACCTATCTCAACCCGTACATCGGCCACCACAACGGCGATATCGTTGGGAAGATTTGTGCCGAAACTGGCAAAAGCGTACGGGAAGTGGTGTTGGAGCGCGGTCTGCTGACCGAAGCAGAACTGGACGATATTTTCTCCATCCAAAACTTGATGCATCCGGTGTATAAAGCCAAACGCTATACCGACGAAAACGAACAGTAGTCCGTTCCGGATCAAGTTGCCAAAGGCACGCCCCGATACAATGCGGCGTGCTTTTTTATTTTGGCGACTATAACTTTAAGGGTCTGGATTTTTCACGACTCAGGGAACGGAAAAAATGGTAGCAATTGAGTTAATGATAGTGCTGCTGGCGATCTGGCTCGGGGCGCGCTTAGGCGGCATCGGCATTGGTTTTGCTGGCGGGTTAGGCGTGTTGGTACTGACGCTGTTTTGCGGCATCAAACCCGGTGCCATTCCTTTTGATGTGATCGAAATTATCATGGCGGTGATCGCCGCGATTGCCGCCATGCAAATCGCGGGTGGCCTGGATTATCTGGTTGGCCTCGCGGAGCGTTTGCTGCGCCGCCATCCCCGCTACGTTACCTTTCTTGCGCCGCTGGTGACCTATCTGATGACGCTGCTGGCGGGCACTGGACATACCGCATTCTCTACCTTGCCGGTGATTGCCGAAGTGGCGAAAGAGCAAGGCGTGCGCCCTTCACGTCCGTTGTCGATAGCGGTAGTTGCCTCGCAAATTGCCATTACCGCTTCGCCGCTATCGGCGGCGGTGGTGTTCTTTGCTTCCCTGTTGGAACCGCGTGGCGTCAGCTATCTGGCGCTGTTGGGCATTGCCGTGCCCTCCACGATGGCTGCCATTTTCTGCGCCGCGATCGTTACCAGCTTCCTGGGTAAAGAGCTGAAAGATGATGAAGTTTACCAGGCACGCGTTGCCAAGGGCGAAGTGACGCTACGCGGCGAGCAGGTTTACCACATCAAACCGGGCGCTAAACGCGCGGTCTTGCTGTTCCTGATCGGCATTGTTGCCGTGGTGCTGTATGCCACCGCCATCAGCGACAGCGTGGGATTGATCAGCAATCCAGTGCTGCCGCGTAACGAAGCCATTGTGGTATTTATGCTGACAGTTGCCACCTTGATTTGCCTGACCTGCAAAGTGGATACCGGCGAAATCCTCAGCGCCAGCACGTTTAAATCGGGCATGAGCGCCTGTATTTGCGTGATGGGCGTGGCGTGGCTCGGCGATACCTTTGTCAAAGCGCATTTAACCGATATTCAAAGCCTTGCGGGCGACATGCTGCAAGGCTATCCGTGGATGCTGGCGCTGGTGCTGTTCTTTGCCGCCACGCTGCTCTATTCGCAGGCCGCCACCACCAAAGCCCTGATGCCGGCGGCGCTGATGCTTGGCGTATCGCCGCTGGCGGCGATTGCCTCCTTTGCGGCGGTTTCCGCGCTGTTTGTGTTACCGACGTATCCCACGCTGCTGGCCGCCGTCGAAATGGATGACACCGGCTCAACCCGAATCGGTAAGTTTGTGTTTAATCACTCCTTTATCATTCCCGGCGTATTAGCGATTGCCTTCTCGGTAGCCTTTGGCTTCCTGCTGGGCAGCCTGATTCTGTAGTGTGGTTACATCCTGAAAACCTCGTGATCCCGGAGCCGTGCTACTATCGCGGCTCTTTTTTATGCGGAGCTGAATAACTCGTCATGGCTGCACCCCTTTCTCGCTGGTTAGGCTTTTGCCTGGCACTGATTTTCTGCCTGTCGGCACACGCCTCGATCTTCACGCCCAAGAGCAACAACCGCTTTGTCCCGGTAGATCAAGCTTTTGCCTTTGATTTCAACCAGCAAGGCAACCAGATCAACCTGAGTTGGAAAGTGAAAGACGGCTATTACCTGTATCGCCAGCAGATTCGCGTCACGCCGCAGCAGGCACAGATTGCGCCGTTGACGCTGCCGCCGGGCCAGCCGCATGAAGATGAGTTTTACGGCAAAAGCGAAATCTATCCGCAGGATGTGCGGCTGCCAATCACCCTTCAGCAAGCGGATGCGGGCGCGAGCATTGCTGTGACCTATCAAGGCTGCGCAGCGGCGGGCTTCTGCTATCCGCCGGAAACCCGTTCGGTGCCACTGAATGCCGTGCTGGCTAATCAACACGCCTCCGCCGTGAGCGCGCAGCCAAGCAGCGCGGGCACGCCGCTGCCGTTTTCACCGCTGTGGGCGCTGCTGATTGGTATTGGCGTGGCCTTCACGCCGTGCGTGTTGCCGATGTACCCGCTGATCTCCAGCATCATTTTAGGCGGGCAACGCCGCTACTCTGTGGGCCGGTTATTTGCGCTGGCAATGGTGTACGTGCAAGGCATGGCGCTGACCTACACCCTGCTTGGCATGGTGGTCGCCGCCGCCGGATTGCGCTTCCAGGCGGCGCTGCAGCACCCTTATGTGTTGATCGCTCTGTCAGCGCTGTTCATGGTGTTGGCGCTATCGATGTTTGGCCTGTTCTCGCTGCAGCTGCCTTCCCGCCTGCAAACGCGCCTGACGTTGTGGAGCAACCGCCAGCAAGGCGGTTCGCTGCCTGGCGTATTCATGATGGGCGCCTTAGCGGGATTGATCTGCTCGCCCTGCACCACCGCGCCGCTTAGCGCCATTTTGCTGTACATCGCGCAGAGCGGGAATCTATGGGCCGGCGCGGGCACGCTGTGGCTGTACGCATTCGGCATGGGCTTGCCGCTCATCGCCGTAACCCTGTTTGGCAACAAGCTGCTGCCCAAAAGCGGCCCGTGGATGCAAACCGTTAAAGAAGGCTTTGGCTTTGTAATTCTGGCGCTGCCGGTGTTCCTGCTGGAACGGGTGATCGGCGAGGTGTGGGGATTGCGTTTGTGGAGCCTGCTCGGCGTGGCGTTGTTTGCCTGGGCCTTCAGTCTCAGCCTGCAAGCCAAAGGTAAATGGCGCGTGCTGCAAATCGTGATGCTGGCCGCCGCGCTGGTGAGCGCACGCCCGCTGCAGGATTGGGCGTTTGGCAGCAGCCACAGCACGCAAGCGGTGGCGCAGCTGCCGTTCCAGAAGGTTAGCAGCAGCGCCCAGCTGGATCGTGCGCTGCAACACGCGCAAGGCCGCATCACCATGATCGATCTCTACGCCGATTGGTGCGTCGCCTGCAAAGAGTTCGAAAAATACACCTTCAGCGATGCTGGCGTGCGCAGCGCGTTGAGCAACGTGCAGCTGCTGCAAGCCGACGTCACCGCCAACAACGCGCAGGACAACGCGCTGTTGCAGCATCTGCACGTACTTGGTTTACCCACCATCCTGTTTTTTGATGCGCAAGGCCACGAAATCCCCGATTCGCGCGTAACCGGCTTCCTTAACGCCGCTGACTTCCGCACGCATTTGCACAATTTGTCGCGTTAAACGACACTGGTTTGCAGGACATCGCCCGTTCGTCTGCGAGCGGGCTCGCATTCCAGAGGAGAGCCTTTTGCAACGTGAACAGATACTCGAGCATGCGTTAAATGTGCTCGAACAAAGCGGCCTGGCCGCCACCACTTCGTTACCGCAATTAGCCGGCGAGACCGGATTAGATCAGGAACAGCTGGAGCGTTTCTGGCCCGATCGTGACGCCCTGCTCTACGATGCGCTGCGCTATCACGGCCAGCAGATTGACAGCTGGCGTCGCCAAATCCAGCTGCATGAACACCTCAGCGCCGAGCAGAAACTGCTGGCACGCTATGAAGTGCTGGCCGAGCACGTCAGCAAAGGCCGCTTTCCCGGCTGCTTGTTTATCGCCGCGTGCAGCTTCTATCCGCAACCCGATCAGCCGGTGCATCAGCTCGCTGAACAACAAAAGCGCAGCTCCTGGCAATTCACCCACGAAATTCTGGTCGATTTAGCGCTGGATAATCCGACAATGGTGGCCGATCAAATGGAGCTGATTCTGGAAGGCTGCCTGAGCAAACTGCTGGTAAAGCGCAACGTGCAGGATGTCATCACCGCCCGCAGCCTGGCGGAAGATGTGCTCGGCATCGCGCTGTGCCGCCAAAATGGCGCGCTCGCCTAAGCAATCTACACACGCTGCCTGAAAAGCAAGCAATCAATCACGATTGCTGCGCTTTTTTAGCGAAAGCCGTTGACGGCTGAAAGCCATTAAGGTTTAATGCGCCCCGTTGCCCGGATAGCTCAGTCGGTAGAGCAGGGGATTGAAAATCCCCGTGTCCGTGGTTCGATTCCGCGTCCGGGCACCAACATTCTGAAAACCCAGCTTATGGCTGGGTTTTTGCTTTTCTGCTTTCCGTAAACGTCTCGCCTCTCATTCAATATGCTTCGTCAGGTTTCAGTGCCACCGAGCGGAACTCATCCGCCACCCGCCGCACACTTTTGCATATCCCTCCTATCTCTGCCGTAAAAATGCGCAGCAGGTCACGACCCGCACCCCGTACGGATGTTAAAAAACTGTTACATCCACAGTAGACCTTTCTGTGGTTCATCGCACCACGGAGGACAAGCTGTGAATCTTCGTCGCCTGAAATACTTCGTCAAAATCATCGATGTCGGCAGCCTGACGCAGGCCGCCGAGTGTTTGCATATCGCTCAGCCCGCGCTCAGCCAGCAGCTAGCCACGCTGGAAGGGGAAATGAATCAACAACTGCTGATCCGCACCAAGCGCGGCGTCACGCCGACCGAAGCGGGTAAAACCCTGTATGCCCATGCGCAATCCATTCTGCGTCAGTGCGAGCAAGCGCAAAACGCGGTGGATTTGATCGGCACCTCGCTGAACGGCACGATTGCGGTAGGTTTGGCGGCAGGAACGGCGGCGCAGCATCTGGCGATTCCGCTCATGCTGGAAGTCCAGCAGCAGTATCCGGGCATTGTGCTGCACTTCAATGAAAGCAGCAGCACGCAGCTCGCTGAGCTGGTGATCAATGGTCGTGTGGAGATGGCGATAATCGATGAGCAGCGCAGCGTGAAAGGCTTGCGCAGCCAGCCGCTGTTAAAAGAGGCGCTGTACCTCGTTTGTCCCCCTTCTCTGCACGCCACGCAAAAAGAGTGCACGTTAGCGCAGGCGGCAAAGCTGCCGCTGTTCCTACCCGGTTGCAGCAGCACGCTACGCGCTGCGTGGGACGAAGCCTGCCACGCGCAGCATCTACATTATCAGGTAAAGTGCGAGATAGAATCTTCCGCCACCTTAGCCGCCGCCATCAGTGCCGGATTGGGCGCGACCATCCTGCCGGAATCCGCGGCGCGCGCGTTATTGAAACACGCCGACGCCTGGCTGGCCCCGCTCAACTCGCCGAGTTTGCACGCCTCCCTGGCGTTTTGCATGGCAGACAGGTTGCCGCTCTCAGCGGCAGCGGAAGCGGTGAAATCAATCCTGCTGTCGTTGATTTCGCGCCGCAATCTCGAAAACCATCCGCTGCTGTTGGTGGGATAAATCAGGCAGGTCGGCGCAAACGCCGACCTGTTGCCGCTGCGGAAAACGTTTCTCATCCCTTTGTGCACAAGCATTAGCGTCTCCATGACCTTTCCCACAGCCAACTTAACCCCTGATACTAAAATTAACGCTTTAGTTTCATAAAGATTGATATGAGTCACTCGCCTTATACCTGCCCCGATTTTAAGACCCGTCTCGCCCATTAATTCTTCTCTCTTCGCAGACAATCCCGGCTCTCACCGGCAGGCCACTCCCTCTGTTTTCACGCTGATTGGTTTTCGCGTTTCTGGCTGCTGCACACGGTGAACTGCCTTTCAACCCCCCGCTGTTAAGCGAATACTCGAGAAGCGTTATGAACATCACATCATCAGCAGCACGGCCTGAAGGCGCGTCGCGCTGGAGCCGCCGCTTCGTGCTGGCACACATTGCCGTGCAGATCAGCATGGCCATCGCCCCCAGCTGGGCGATAACCGCCCAGGCCGCGACCCGCATTAATGACAACGCGCAGGTTAACAGCGCTGCCCAGCAGCTCAGCGGCCTCGCGCAGGCGCATCAGTCGGGTAACCTCAGCGGCTACCTTGGTCAGCAGGCAGTTGGCGCAGCTACCGGTCAGGCGGAAGCCTGGCTGCAACAGTTCGGCACTGCGCGTCTGGAGCTGGGCGTTGATCACCATTTCAAACCGCAGACCGGCGCGCTCGATCTGCTGTTACCCATTAGCCAGAGTGAGAATCGCCTGCTGTTCACCCAGAACGGCATCCGCAATAAAGAGGGCCAGTTCACCGGCAACGTCGGCATCGGTCAGCGCCACTTCACGGACAGCTGGCTGTTCGGCTACAACGCTTTCTACGATCACAACTTCAGCCGCGGCCACAAGCGTCTTGGCGTCGGTGCTGAAATCTGGCGCGATTACCTGAAACTCGCCGGCAACGGCTACTATCGCCTGTCAAATTGGCGCAATTCGGTTGACGTAGAAGATTACGATGCGCGCCCGGCCAACGGGTTTGATCTGCGCGCGGAAGCTTGGCTGCCCGCTTATCCCGCCCTCGGCGGCCGTCTAATGTATGAAAAATATTATGGCCGCGAAGTGGCGCTGTTCAGCAAGGCGTCGCGCCAGAGCAATCCGGCGGCGATTACCGCAGGCGTGAGCTACACGCCGGTGTCGCTGGTTTCATTCACCGTCGATCATAAAAAAAGCGGCACCCAGCAAGAGTCGCTGTTTGGCGTGCAGCTGAATTATCAGCTGGGCCAGTCGCTCAGCAGCCAGCTGGATACAGACGCCATGCGCCTGAACCGCACACTGGCCGCTAACCGCCTCGCGCTGGTCGAGCGTAACAACCACATCGTGCTGGAATACCGCAAGCAGGAAGTGATTCAGCTCGGCCTTCCGGCGGAGATCGCTGGCCGCAGCGGTAAAACCGTGGCGCTGACTTACAAAGTGATCAGCAAATACGGCCTCGATCACATTCAGTGGCACGACGCCGAACTGGTGGCCGCCGGTGGTCGCATCATCGACGCGGGTAATCACCAGTATCAGCTGGTGCTGCCGCGCTTTATCGCCGGAGCAAAGAACAGTTATAGCCTGCGCGGCGTGGCGCTGGACAAGCGCAAAAATCGCTCGAAAATCGCCTCGACGCACATCATTGTCGGCAGCCCGACGATCAGCGCGGATTACAGCACCCTGCAGGCCGCGCCTGATGTGCTGATCGCCGACGGCAAAGCCACGTCGCAGATTAGCGTGCGGCTGCTGGATGAAAACAACCAGCCGGTCACCGACATGGCGGCAGCGATTAAGCTCAGCCTGAAGCAAACCGCCGCGGACACGGTGAAAACGAAAAGCCGCGTTGCGGTAAAAGCGCAGCAGGCGCCAGCCAAACCGGCGGTGGTTGGCAGCCTCAGCGAAAAAAGGCCAGGCGAATATATCGCCACCTTAACAGCCGGTACGCGCCCGGCAGAGGCGGTATTGAGCGCAGAGATTGATTCCCTTCAGCTCAAGCCCGTCACCATCAAACAGATCAGCGACGCGGCCAGCGCGGTGGTCGCGGACGGCGACCTGAAGCTGGTCACCAATAACGTGGTGGCGAACGGTCATGCGACGGCGCAGGCTAAAGCGCGCGTCACCGACGCCAGCGGCAACCCGGTCGCGGGCGTGGAGGTGATCTTCACGCTGAGTGGATCGGCGCAGGTCGCGGCAGGCAGCACGCTGAAAGCCATCAGCGACAAAAACGGCTACGTTGCGGTCGCGTTCACCGATATCGTCGCCGAAGCGGTGACGGTGAAAGCCGCCACCGCCAACGGCGGCAGCGCCAGCGTGCGCGCGCAGTTTATCGGCGATGCAGCCACTGCCGCGCTGGATAAACGCGATGTGACCGTTGATCGGCAAGCGGCCACCGCCGACGGCAGCGATAAAGTGACGTTCCGCGCGGTAGTACGTGATGCGCACAGCAACCTGGTGAATAACGTCAGCGTCAGCTGGAGCAGCAACGGCGGCACGCTGGGCGCAGTTAGCAGCAAAAGCGGCAGCGATGGCGCGGCGACCGTGACATTACGCGACACCGTGGCACACAGGGTGCAGGTGCAGGCACAGATAGGTACGCAGGCCAAAGTGGATGCACCGGAAGTCACCTTTGGTGCCGACGCGGGCAGCGCGGGGATTGCCTCCGGTGATTTCGTGGTCGATAAAATTGAAGCGATCGCCGACGGCAGCGACCCGGCCACCTACACCGCCACGGTGAAGGATAAAAACGGTAACCTGCTGGCCGGTCAGAGCGTGACGTGGGCAGCAAACCACGGCACCTTAGGCGCGCCAGCCAGCGTCACCGGTGCGGACGGGAAAGCGCAGGTGATGCTAACCTCAACGCAGATTGGTGCCGCCATCGTCACGGCAGTGGTTAACCAGAAACCGGCGGTCAGCGCGCGCAGCGTCGAGTTCAAAGCCGACGTCAGCAGCGCCAGCCTTGCCAGCAGCGATCTGACGGTTGATAAACGCGCCATTGCCGCCAACAACAGCGATGCCGCCACCTTCAGCGCCATCGTCAAAGATAAAAACGGCAACCCGGTAAAGAATTACCAGGTGATGTGGAGCGTGGATAACGGCAGCCTGAGCGCCCAGACCAGCGACACTAACGCCAGCGGCGTGGCGACTATTCGCCTGACCGGAACTCTTGTTGCCATCGCGCAGGTCAAGGCTACGGTAAACGGCGGCAGCGTCAATGCACCAGCGGTCGCGATCAAAGCCGATACGGCCACGGCGGGCCTTGCCAGCGGCGATCTCACGCGCGATAAAGCCACGGCGATCGCCAACGGTAGCGAGAAAATCACCTACACCGCGTTGGTGAAAGATGCGCATGGCAACCCGGTACAAGGAACAGCGGTGAGCTGGAGTACCGATCGCGGCACGCTGAGCGGCAGCGCCAGCAGCACTGGCAGCGACGGTAAAGCCATCATCACGTTAACTTCAACCGCAGCGGGCAGCGCGCAGGTGAAGGCCGCGGTCAACAGCAAAGCGCCGGTAAACGCGGATCGCGTGACCTTCAACGGCGATGCGGCAACGGCCAGCATTGGCAGCGGTGATTTAACCGTCGACAAGCAGACCATCGCGGCAGGCAGCGAAAAAGCCACCTTCAGCGCGCGGGTGAAAGACGCCAACGGCAACATCATCTCCGGCGTAGACGTCAGCTGGACCACCAGCAGCGGCACGCTGAGCGGTACCACCTCGAAAACTAACGCCAGCGGCGTGGCCACCATTGAGCTATCCGATACGCGCGCAGGACAAACGCAGGTCAAAGCCAGCGTGAACAGCGGAGCAGCGGTCAAAGCGCCAATCGTGAGGGTGAAAGCCGATGCCGCCAGCGCACGCATCGACGGCGGCGCGGTCACGCGTGATAAAGCCACAGCGATTGCCAACAGCGGCGAGTTGATAACCTACAGCGCCACGGTGAAAGATCGGTACGGCAACGTGCTGGAAGGCGTGCAGGTTACGTGGCGCAAGGATTTAGGCGATTTAACCCAAGGCAGCAGCGCCACCAGCGCCAGCGGCATCGCCACCACGCAATTGAGCGCGACGGTGCTGGGCACCGCAGTGGTTAATGCGCAGGTAAACGGCGGAACGGCGGTGCCCGCCACAGCGGTGGACTTTATCGCCGATGTCGCCAGCGCCAGCCTGAAAGCCAGCGATTTGACGGTTGATCGCTTAACGGTGCCAGCAGATAACGCGACCGTTGCCACTTATACTGCGCTGGTTAAAGATCAGTACGGCAATCCGGTGAAAGACATCAGCTTTGGTTTCTACACTGACCTGGGCAATATCAGCGCGATTGCAGTAAGAACCGGCGTTGACGGCAAAGCGACGACCGCCTTGCGGTCAAACAAAGTTGGCATCGCGCAGGTACATGCCACCTTCAATGGGATGGACGTGAATGCGCCTGATGTGGAATTTGAAGCGGATAGATCTACCGCAACCGTCACCGCGCTGACCAGCAGTAGCGCAGTTGTTTGGGGAACGGGTGCTGCCAACCCTACATTGACCATCACAATTAAAAACGCGCAAAATCAGCCGCTGAAAAACTACCCGGTCGGGTGGTCAACCACCCTGGGTAGCCTTCCCGTTTCTTCGATTACGGATGACAAAGGTATCGCGACTGTTGAGCTGAATACATTGCACGAAAACAGCCCTGGCTACGATGCGGTGATTACCGCAACGTTACTGAATGGGGCGACCAAGGATCTGAACCAGGCGATTCATCCGGTTTATAGAGTCGGTGCTAAACAGTATTGGGTTCGAATAACACATGTTAATAACGTCGATGATGCAATGAAGGAAAGTAATTGTCGGGGTAGTGCGAATGGCAGAGCAGCAAATGAAGCCGATTTATTGCAGTTTACAACAGACGGCGGTGATTTTGCCTCGGTAGAGCATATCGACTCATCGCAATATAGCTTTACTGCACGCTGGTATGGCATTAAGAAAAATAACCGGACAACCGCCAGTTTCCATTCAGGCCTCAGCTCCATCGGTGCTACACAAATTCAAGATTCAAGTATTTATGTGTGCGTCAGAGATTAACGATTCCGTTTAAACGAATGTAGCGTTAAACCAAACCGGCCTGATGACAGGCCGGTTTTTTTATTACGATTAATAATCCACCCACACCGCGCCCGCATCGGCCGACTTCACGCACTGCTCCACCCAGCGCACGCCCATCAAGCCGGCATGCACATCGGGATACCAGAAATCCTGCAAGAATTCCGCGTCAGCGCGATCGGTGGCATCCATCGCCAGCGCAAAGCGGCGATAGAGATTTGACCAGGCTTCAAACAGGCCTTCAGGATGGCCGCCGCCGATGCGATCGTCCGCCAGCGCGCTTTGATACAGATAACCCATGCCGCGCTCCAGAATCTGCACCGGCTCGCCCTGCACTTCGTAGCGCAGCTGATTCGGCTGCTCGTCCCACCACTCCAGGCTGGCCTTCTCGCCGATCACGCGAATTTTCTGCCCGTGCATCGAGCCGCAGTTCACCGCCGACGCCCACAGCGTGCCGACCGCACCGTTATCATATTCCATCATCACAAAGGCGTTATCTTCCAGCGGCGCGCGGCTTTTCACAAAGCTCTGGCGGCTGCATAGCAGACGTTTTACCTGCATTTTTGGCAGCAGCGTTTCGGCGATAAACAGCGGATGCGTCGCCAGATCGCCCAGCACATAGCTCGGGCCAACAAAGCGCGGATCGACGCGCCACTTGGTGCTTTCGTTGTGCAACTCCACCGCTTCGTGATGGAAACCGTGCGCAAACTGCATGTTGACGATGCGGATTTCACCCAGCAAGCCTTCGGCGATCATCTCGCGCGCCTGATGGATCAGCTGATGGCCGGCATACCCGTAGGTCACGCCGATGACCTTCTTCTTCTCTGCGCACAGCTTTTCCAGCTCGTCGGCTTCAGCGGCGGTGAAGCACAGCGGCTTTTCGCACACCACATGCAAACCGGCATTCAGCGCCGCGCGGCAAATGGTGAAATGCGTATTGTTGGGCGTGGCGATGGAAACCGCTTCAATGCCGTCAGCGCGCGCCGCTTCGGCCGCAAACATCGTTTCGTAGTCGGCATAGCAGCGATCCGCTGCCACGCCGAGCGAGGTACCAAAGGCGCGGCCGCGTTCGGCGTTGATGTCAAACGCGCCCGCCAGCAAGGCAAAGTTATTGTCGCGCGTCGCCGCCGAACGGTGAATGTAGCCAATTTGGCTGGTGCCGCCGCCGCCGATCATGCCCCAACGCAGCGAGCGATCCAGCGCTTTAATGCCGTTAATCATGCGCTGCTCCTTAGAATCCGACCGATTGCAGATACTGCAGGCTGGCGGTGACGTCGCGCAGGCTGGTGTCGGCATCGCGCGGATCGCGCTCCTGCTCTATGGTGATCCAGCCCTGATAGTTGCGCTCGGCAAGGAAGGCGCGCACCGCCGGATAATCAATCGCCCCTTGGCCAATCGGGCACATAACGCCTTCTGCACAGGCGGCGAAGAAATCCACGCCGCGCGCAATCACGTCACGCCACACCGCCTCGTTAACGTCTTTGAAGTGCAGATAATCGATGCGATCCCAATAGCGACTCAGGTACGCAATCGGATCCATGCCGGAGTAAAACAGATGTCCGGTGTCGAGGCACAAACCGGCGACCTGATGCGGAATGTCTTGCACCAGCTGCGCCAGCTCGTCGGCAAATTCAATGCAGCCGCCCGCATGCGGGTGGATCACCGCGCGCACACCATATTCGTGCCAGGCGATATCGCTCAGGGTGGTGATGTGCTGCATCATGCGCTGCCAGTCGTCGGCTGGCAGGCGCGGCGCTTTATCCGATTGCCCGGCAAATTTGGCGCGTTCTGGATTACCGAAATCGATAATCACCAAATAGGGCGCGGCGTGATTGTCGCCGTGGGTTTTGCTGGCGGTGGGCACCTGCGACAGGTTGCGGCAAATGTTGTGTGTCAATTCGATCATCGCCGGAAAATTCGCTTCGCTGACCAGATCGTCAAAAATGGTGCCCGCCACCAGCGACAAATGATGCGCTTCTAACTGCTGGCGTAGCGCCGCCGGATCCACCGGCAAATAGCGCCACGGCCCCAGTTCAATACTGTGATAACCGGCCTGCGCGGCTTCACTCAGGACTTTCTGCCACGGCGGCAGGAAAGGATTGTTGGGATCGTCAACGCCCCAGCTACAGGGCGCGTTAGCAATGTGAATCGTCATGATCGTTCCTCAGGGTGTTGGATGAGGTCAGTATCAAACAAACATTTCATCACCAACAACCATGAAACTTTCATTTTTTGAGAGCGATCATGTTATTTTCAATCATAATTTTGATAAATTACTATCAAATACAGCCATGGCGGGCGTTGTCAGCCGGTATGCTTTCTTGGCCAATGCGCTACAGGTTCTCCCGCGTGATCACATCAAACGGCAAGGTGATCTGGGCAAAATGCTCACCCGTTTCGGCATACTGCTGCTGCGCCAGCTGCGCCAGCTGCGCCAGGCGCGCCGCCATTTCATCTATGCGGTTGCGGATCATCACGGTAATGGTGCCGTCAATCAGCGCCAGCTCGCCATCTTTCACCGGACCGTGACAAATCAGCGCCACTTTGCGTTTTGGCTGCTGGCGCAAGGCGTGAATCACCCCTTCAATGCCGCCGCACGGTGCGTAAATCAGCGCCAGATCGGCATGGTGTTCAAGTAATTGCTGAGTAGCGTGATAGCCGCCATCAATGGTTTCGTGGGTTTTCAGCGGCTCCAGCACGCGTCGCGCGCTGTCTTGCTCACGCAAATAGGATCGGAAGCCAATCTCACTGCTTTCCTGGCAGGTAAAACGGTGGTCCCCCACCAGCACGCCGACCGATCCCGGCTGATGCAGCAGATGCGAGGCCACCCAACCCGCCGTACGTCCGGCTTTTTGATCGTCGAGACCGATGTAACCGGCATGTCCGCACGGTGAAAAGTTGGAGAACAGCGCATACACGCGCACGCCGCGACGCGAAAGGTTCTCTATCGCGTGACGAATCAGCGGATGATCCAATGCCACTAATCCAATCGCGTCCACCTCGTCCGCCAGCGCGTACAGCGACGCCACCACCGCATCGACATCATTAATATCGTGCCAGAGAAAGCGCGGTTCACTGCCCTCCGGATGAAACGGCTGCGTATGCTGACGCAGCGCATCGGTGAGTGAATGATAGAACGAGTAGGATTTTGACAGCAGAATAAACCCCATGCGCAGCCTGACACTATGCGCTTCGGCTACACCTGGAATTAAAGGCAGCGGCACCATGCGATACCCCAGGCGATTGGCCGCCTCCAGCACTTTCTGCTCGGTGGCAGCGCGCACCGGCGCACGGCGATTCAGAACCCGATCCACCGTCGCCACGCCAACGCCCGCCGCAACCGCAATGGCACTCATGGTGATTTTGCTCATGCAACTCCCGCTAATGATGATAATAAATTATCAAAAATAATGCCCTAACGCCGCGCAGAGTGCGAACAGGCCGCGTAATAAATCGTCATCAAATCTCATTTTTTGATAGATAACCTTTCAGTATTTTGATCCTCCTCGCAAAAATGAAATGCATCATTTCATATGGATATTATTCGGAATAAATGTTTGATATTTATGTGCCGACAGCGCGGGTTTTTCCTGATGGTTTTGCATCAGTGAAAAGGTAGAGGCAGCGATTGCGCCTTCCTATAGTGCAAGACGCCTTATCGGCTCCCCTGAATAAAAAAATGGAGATGATATGTTCCCGACCACCTTACCTGCACCGCGTCGTCATCCAGCCAATCAAATCCCTGCGCTGCGCTGGGGCATTGTCGGTCCCGGCTGGATCGCCGACCACTTTGCTAATGCGCTGCGTCATCACACGCAGCAGCAGCTGGTTGCGGTCTCTTCGCGCAGCCGCGATAAAGCGCAGGCCTTTGCCAGCAAATGGGATATTCCCCATGCGGTAGAAGGTATTGATGCGTTGCTGAGCCGCGATGACATCGACGTGGTATATATCGCTACGCCGCACAATCACCATTTCCCCGACGGTTTGCGCACTTTGCAGGCGGGAAAACACGTGCTGATTGAGAAGCCGCTGGCGCTCAATGCGCAGCAGGCTTTGCAGCTGCAACAGGCCGCGCAGCAGCAGCAGCGCTTGTGTGTAGAGGCGATGTGGTGCGACTTTGCGCCAAAATACGATGTGATTCGCCAACTGTTGGCAGACGGCGCGCTCGGGGATGTGCATACGCTGATCGCCGATCATGGCGAATATTTCACCCCGGATCACCGCATTTTTAATTTGGATTTGGCAGGCGGCCCGATGTTGGATCTCGGCAGTTATCTGATCGGCTTCAGCATTTTGGTAGGTGGCGCACCCGCAACCATTAGCGCCGTTGGGCAACCTGCGCCAGGCGGCGTTAACGGTCAAGCGTCGATGCTGCTGACGCATCACAACGGCATGCATTCGGTGCTTAACACCACGCTGTTCAGCAATACGCCGGGCACCGCAGTGATCGCCGGTCGAGATGCCACGCTGTACCTCGACGGCCAATTTTATGCGCCAGGCCATTTTCGCCTGACGTCCAGCGACGGCCGCCACACGCTGCGCTGGGAAGAAGAAACCAATCGCTATATTCAGCTCAGTCATGAAATCGAACACACCGCCTGGTGCATTCATCAGGGCCTGCTCGACTCACCGGTGCGCCCGCTTGCCGCTTCGCTGGCCACGCTGCGCGCCATGGATGATGTCAGAAAGCAGATTGGTGTGGTCTTTAATGAAGAGCGCACGGCTTAACGCTCAGGAGAACAATATGAAAATCGCTTTTGATGTGGATGTCATCAGAGACCTTGGTATCACGCGCATGGTGCATCAGGTGGCGGAATGGGGCTACAAGTACATTGAACAGTCGCCGCATCCGCAGATCAACCCCTTCTATAAACACCCGAAAGCCAGCCGCGAAATCATGCGCGAGTATAAAAACGCGCTGAATGCTACCGGCGTGGAGATCTCCTCGTTCATCACCGTTTATCGCTGGTCTGGCCCGGATGAGCTACGTCGTCAGGCGGCGGTAAAGAACTGGAAGCGCATGATTGAGATCGCGGTAGAGATGGGCGTGCAGGTGATCAACACCGAACTGTCCGGCAACCCGAACGAGCCCGAAATCTGCGAAGAGATGTTCTATCGCTCGATGGAGGAGCTGCTGCCTATCATCGAACGTGAAGGTATTCGCGTTGAAATTCAGGCGCATCCGTGGGATTTCTGCGAACAAAACAACGAAACCGTTGATATCGTGAAGTCGTTCCGCAGCGATAACGTGAAGTACATCTACAGTGCGCCGCATACGTTCTACTACGACAAAGGCGTGGGCGATGTGAAGAACATGCTGCATTACGCTGGCGATGATTTGTCGCACATGCTGATCGCCGACACCATGAACCACACCAAGCACTGTCGCTACATCGTTAACCCGCCGGGCGTAGACGCCACCATTCACCAGCATGTTGCCGTGGGCGAAGGTGAAGTGAATTTCGATGCGCTGTTCGAAGCGCTGCGCGAGATGGATTTTGCCAACCGCAGCTATAAAGTGGGCGGCGAGTCGATTATCTCTGCGGCGCTGTTTGGCTATCCGGAAAAGATGAAGTATCAAGCGGTGGAAACGCGCGAACTGATCGAACGCGAGCTGCTGAGTAAGTAAATTGTTGGGTCGCCATTTTTGGCGACCTGCATTCCGGTGCGTAAAAATGCGCACCCTACAAAACCGCGCGTTTATGCCCACCAATCGCCATTGATGGCATTAAATCTTCACCCACTCCACTTCCACAAACTCACCGCGCGTCAACGATTGCTGCGCCGCCTCGGCGATGGCCTGCGCACGTAAACCGTCAATCAAGCCCGGCAAATCGGCGACCTGCTCGCCGCCGAGATGGCGGACAAACGCATCCAGATGGGTGTAATAGGTGTCGCGCACGCGGCTAAACCAATCAGCATACAAACCTGGCTGTGTGATGTTTTGGCCTTGATACAGGGTGGCACCGCGCGTCGCCTGGCTTTCCGACGCCAGCATGCCGCCGCTGCCCATCACGCTAATGCGCTCGTCGTAGCCGTAGGCGGTGCGGCGCGTATTATCCAGCTGCGCCAGCGCGCCCTGCTGCATACGCATAATCAGCACCGAGGTATCGACATCGAAATCACGGATCTCCGGCATCGCCAGCGCCGCGCCGAGTGCGCCAACGGTGCTGACTTCATCTTCCGTTAGCCAACGCAGCAGATCGAAAAAGTGGATCGCCTGATCGCGCATTTGTCCGCCGGAGGCTTGCAGATAGCTGATTGGCGGCAGCTCCGACGCGCGGCACACCATTTGAATCAGCTCCGCCTTGCCAATCACGCCCTGCTTAAGCTGCGCTTTCAACTGCTGATGGCTGCGATCAAAGCGGCGGTTAAAGCCAACGGTAACCGGCACCTGCAGCGGCGAAATCTTTTCGACCACTTCGCGCGCGCGCTGTAGCGACAAATCGATCGGCTTCTCGCAGTACACCGCTTTACCGGCGTTGACCGCCTGCTCCAGCAGTTCCGCGTGCGTGGGCGTGGCGCTGGCGATCAGCACCGCATCAATCGCATCGTTGTTGAGCGCCTGCTGCACGCTGCCAGCCTGCGCGCCATATTGCTGTGCCACCGCTTCCGCACGCGCCGCGTCGAGATCGCATACCAGCGCCAACTCCACGCCGGGATGCGCCGCGAGGTTAGCCGCGTGAACCTGGCCGATGAATCCACTGCCAATCAAGGCAAAACGTTGCGTAATCCGCATTTTAACGCTCCTGTTGCTCACACTTCGGAATAGTCGATCTTGTCAAAATAACGCTTTCTGGCAGGCTGTCTGAACGCGGTTTTTGATGGAATTCACTCAGATGAAAGCAGTGACGCTGGCCGAGTTGGCAAAGCAAGTTGGCGTGGGAGTTGCAACCGTGGATCGGGTACTTAACGATCGCGGCGGCGTGTCGCCCGCCATGACCAAAAAGATTTTACAGGCCGCGCGGGATGCGGGCTTGAAACGCATTCTGCCGGAAGAGCATCGCCATTCGTGGCAGGTAGAAGTGCTGCTGAGCGGCAACGGATCGTTCTTCTTTCAACAGCTGGCGCAGGATTTCGCCCGCCTGGCCGATGAGCTGGGCTATCGCCGCTTACGCCTGCATCGCACCCTGATCCCGGAAAACGCGCCGCAAAAGCTGGCGGCGCACATTGAAGCCAGTAGCAAAAAGATGGATGCGCTGATCGTCTTCGCCCACGAAAACCCGCTGATTTACGACGCGCTGGCCGCCTGCAACGCGCGCGGCGTGCCGGTGATTACCATGGTGACCGATCTGCCCGACGCGGCGCGTCTGTGCCACGTCGGCATTGATCAATACAAAGCCGGGCGCACCGCCGGATTGATGCTCGGCAGCATGCTGTCGCAGCCGGGCGAAGTGGTGCTGGTCAGCGGACGCGCCGATTATTCGGCCCATCGCCAGCGCATTGAAGGTTTTCAGGCGGTGCTGGCGGAGCGCTTTCCCCAGCTGCGCCTGCGCGAAATTCTGGCCGGTCAGGATGAGCGCGATCGCATCAGTCGCCTGCTGGAAAAAACGCTGGCGGGATCGCAGCAGATCGTCGGCGTGTATAACACCGGCATGGGCAACACGCAGATTTACGAAGCGCTGGCACGTCATCGTTTGGCCGGCAAAGCGGTGTATGTCACGCATGAACTCTATGCCACCACGCGCCAGCTGCTGGAGAAACGCGTGCTGACGCTGACGCTCGATCAGAACACCCTGCGTCACGCGCAGCTGGCCTTAACGCTGCTGCTGCGCCACCTCGAAGAGGGCGAACAGCCCGATACCTACCAGCCCGGCAAAGTCGACTTTATGCTATTTACGCAAGAGAACTTTGCATAATCCGACTTTGCATCTCACCGCCAGCGCGGTTAAATCGCCCACATCAGCGGCTGCTACACTCAGTGGCAGCTAAAAACGCAAACACACAAGGCGAACACACTATGTCGGAACAACAGTATCAGCCCGCGAAAGTCTGGACCTGGGACCCGGAAGCCAAAGGAAACGGCGCAAAAACCAATCGTCCGTTCGCCGGGCCGACGCATGAAAAAGATCTGCCGGTGGGCAAACATCCGCTGCAGCTCTATTCGCTTGGCACGCCAAATGGCCAGAAAGTGACCATCCTGCTGGAAGAGCTGCTGGCGGTGGGCGCGAAAGAGGCGGAATACGATGCCTGGCTGATTCGCATCGGCGATGGCGATC
Organism: uncultured Pantoea sp.; assembly: GCA_966185695.1. Taxonomy (GTDB): domain Bacteria; phylum Pseudomonadota; class Gammaproteobacteria; order Enterobacterales; family Enterobacteriaceae; genus Pantoea. The sequence goes on from CBIFUL010000008.1 coordinate 22,273, forward strand.
AGTTCTCCAGCGGCTTTGTCGACGTGAACCCGAACTCGAAAATTCCGGCGTTAAGCGATCACTCGGTGAATCCGCCGCAGCGCGTGTTTGAATCCGGCAACATCCTGCTTTACTTAGCGGAGAAATTTGGCCACTTCCTGCCAACCAGCGTGGCGGGCCGCACCGAAACCCTGAACTGGCTGTTCTGGCTGCAAGGTTCCGCGCCCTACCTCGGCGGCGGCTACGGCCACTTCTATTTCTACGCGCCGGAAAAAGTGGAGTACGCGATTAACCGCTTCACGCTGGAAGCCAAACGTCAGCTTGACGTGCTGGATCGCCAACTGGCAAATAATCGCTTTCTCGCGGGCGATGAATACACCATCGCCGATATCGCCACCTGGCCGTGGTACGGCAACCTGGTGCTGAACAATATTTATGGCGGCGGCGAGTTCCTTGACGCGCAGTCGTACAAAAACGTGGTGCGCTGGGCGCAAGAGATTGCCGAGCGTCCGGCGGTGATTCGCGGACGCAAGGTCAACAAAGCGTTTGGCGCAGAGCCGCAGGACCAGCTGCTGGAGCGTCACGATGCCGCTGATTTCGAAAACAATACCGAAGATAAACGTCAGGCAAGAGGCGAACAATAATGAGTGCATATGTGCTGTTAATTAAGGATGAAACCTTAGACAAAGATGAGCTGGCGGCTTACTCGGCGAAAGCCGCGGTAGCGCGCGGCGATCATCCGATTACGCCACGCGCCTATTACGGCGAGCTGGAAACCTGGGAAGGCCCGGCGGCGGAAGGCGTGGTGGTGCTGGAGTTCCCGGACATGGAAGCCGCGAAAGGGTGGTATTTCAGCCCGGCGTATCAGGAAGCCAAAGAACACCGTCTGAAAGGCGCGAAGTATCGCGTTCTGCTGGTGAATGGCGTCGCGTAACTGTTATGCAGGTGCGCATGTATGCGCACCTGACAAAAACCCTTCTCCTCCCAATCCCTGCGCGTCACCGCTTCCCTCTGCATCGCGCGTGCACTGCGCAAGGGGAAACGCTACTATTTCGCCATTAATAACGTCAGCGGACCACGTATTCCATGAACTCTCCTTGCCTGATTAGCGTGCTGGTCACCGCGCACAACTGCGAACCCTTTATTGTCGATACGCTCAACAGCTTAATGCAGGCCTGTGCTGGCGTTGAAGATGAGGTGGAAGTGATATTGGTAAATGATGCTTCCACCGACAATAGTGGCGCACATTTGCAGGCTTTTGCCGCCAATTTTCCCAATGCCAAAGTATTCGACGTGGCGTTACGGAATATTGGCGCGGTGCGTAATTTTGGCGTGAGCCAATGCCGCGGCGATTATGTCACGATGCTGGATGGCGACGATCAATTACTGGCCAATTCATTCAAGGATATCGTGCCGCTATTAATCCGCGCGCAGCCCGATATATTGCTTTCGCCGCTGAATGAAGTCTACGCACATAAAGCGCGGCCACAAACGTGGCGCGGCTTACACACCAGCGCGCTAACGCAGCATCAAACTATCGAAAAATTCCTGATTCATCGTGAGGTGCAGGCCCACTTTATTGGACAGTTCATTAAACGCACGCTGTTTGCAGCGCACCGCTTTCCTGAATTTACCTGTTACGAAGATGCCTATTTATTCCCGTCGATACTCGCCGCCAGCCACACTATTATTTTTAGCACGCGCGGGCCTTATCTCTATTTCAAGCGCGGACAAAGTCTTTCCAGCCAATTGGATGCGCGCAAAATATCCATGCTGGTCAAAGCCACGCAGCAGATGGATGAGGTTTTTGGCGAGCGGTACCGCAATCTGCTCGCTTGCCACTGGATAAATCTGGCACACAAGTTTTATGCCGCCATTGAAGATCCGCAAGAGAAAACGCTGGTGAATGCGGCGCTAAAGCGTATTCCGCTGTTTTCATTTTTATTGGATGGCAAGGTAAGGTTCAGCTTGAAAAAGAAGTTTATAAAAATGAAGTTGATTAAGAAATGTTAGGTCGCCATTAATGGCGACCCCAAGATAGGTGCGCAATATGTATAAAATGCGCATTTTCACGCACTGGCTAGATTTACTCTTTTTTGGCTATTAGCGTCAGTAACACCGCCAGCACGCTAAATATGGCGATAAACTCGACGGAGGTCAGCACCACATCGGTCATGCCATATAGCAACACTGCCGTTCCCGCGACGGCAAGGGGTGTGAACGCACGATGCGTTCTGATTTCTGCCACAATAAAACAGTAGAAAAAATATAGCAGCACCACTATACCCGCCACGCCAAACAGCGAAGCATACTGGATAAACTCATTATGCAAATGAACATTATAATAACGTAGCGCCCACGAATTTTTCTGCTTGTGCGCAGTTAAGTAATTTAATATGAACGTATTACGTTCAACTTGGGTTTGACCAAACGGAGCTTGCTCAAACGCCAGAATACCCATTCTCCACATGGTGAAACGCGAACCCAAGGACGTTCTGTCATTACCTTGTTCGTATGCGTGAAACTCTTTTACGGTGGTAGCGAAGCGCGATTCGATAACTTTGTAGCTTAATCCGGCAGCCACGACCATCAACACTATTACGCAGCCGATAAATTTAAGATTACGCGTAGCGCTAAACAGACGTAACGTCATCAACATTAACAGAAGCGTATGAATGGCCATTGCGGCACGCGTCTGGGTCAACATTACCACGTATAGCGAAATAACCGCCACCGCCAGGAAGTACAGCTTTTTAAATTTCAGATCCTGGGCTTGCGAAATTAAAGCCACCAACGCAAGCGTGACCGCAGAATAAGCATATGCAGTCATGGTTGCGCGGTTAATACCGAGTAAGATGCGCTCCGGTGAGGTTAATGCTTGAATAAAAGCAAAAGAGGTCGAGGTGACAAACGCCAATGCCAGCGACAAGGTGCAACATTTTATAATCAATGACGTGCTGAGATATTTTTCACGATACAGATGGAAGAGATACGTCATGATAACAAAAGCGAGCAGGCAACGTTTCCCTGCGGTGTAATAGAGTTCATCGTGAATGTCATAAGCATATTTGCAATAGAGTGACCACACAATAAACACCATACCCAATAGCAATACCGATACGGCTTTCTTATCGCCAAATGTAATTTTCTTTTTTCTAATAGCGTCAACGATCAAACCCGCCAGTGAAAAATAAGCGCAGTAGTAAAATATTACGCGCCCTCCTTTTTCGTAAAGAAAAGCCACAGGCAAAGTGGATATCAGGGCTGCGAATGCTAGCCACGGTAAAAGCAGGTGTAGATGATTTCTATTTAGCACTGACATTGACATCCTTTAATCATTCTTACGCTCAACAAATGGCTAAATAAAAACGCGCCACTATCCTATTTTCATTAAAATCGTTCTATCTTTTCCAATAAAAACAAGTAAAAACTTCAGTAAATTTAAGGCGGAATTTTACACGAACCGCGCGGCATTTCAGCTAATTTTGATAAAACAACAGCGCTGAAGATTGGCAGGAAGATGCGAGGATTAACACTGGCGAGAGAAAACGAAGCGTAAACTAAAACCTGAATAGTTCAGCCCTCTTCCATCCAGAAAAAGGGCCGCAATCTTTATTGCGCTGCGAACTGCGCGTAGTTCTCGGGCGTAATGGTTTTATAAGGTATCCAGTTGAATTCCTGCACCTTCTTCTTCTCCAGCAGCGCTTTGGTGACCTGCACCGCGCCGATGGCCTGGCCCTTGGCATCCTGGAATATGGTGAGCGTCATCTTGCCGTTTTTCACAAACTGCTGGCCATCTGGCGTGCCATCAATGCCCGCGACGAGAATTTTTTCGTTCTTCGCCTGATTCAGCGCCATGATCGCGCCAATCGCCATCTCATCGTTGTTGGCCGCAATAGCGTCAATCGGGCGCTGATTCAGCAGCCAGCTCGATACCACATCCACGGCTTCATTGCGCTGCCATTTGGCGCTTTGCTTCTCAATCACCTTCATGTCCTTATATTTGGCGATCACCGCTTCCACAGCACGCGTGCGCTCACGCGCTTCCTCGTTCGAAAGCGCCCCCATCAGAATTGCCACGTTGCCTTTGTACTGCATTTTCTTCGCCAGCGCTTCCATCTGCATTTCACCGCCAAGCGCCGAATCCGAACCGACATAAGCCATATCGCCCGGTAACTTCACTTCGGGTTTGCGGTTAACAAAGATCAGCGGAATACCGGCATTTTTGGCCGCATTGATCATCGGCAGCACGCCTTGCGTATCCACCGGATTGAGAATGATGGCGTCCACGCCCTGATTGACAAAGTCATCCACCTGCTGCACCTGCAACGCCACATCGCCTTTCGCATCGACGAATTGGCTATCTAACTGATTGGCCTTTAGTTCCTGCTGCATCTGCGTGCGCAGAATCGACACGAAGTTGAGATCGAAATTCGCCAGCGCCACGCCGACGGTGAAGGTTTTGGCGCTGACAGCGCAACTCAGCAGCAGCGAGCAGACGCACAGCACAAGGTTTCTGATGTTCATAAGGGTATTCCTGTCGGTGAAAATCATTTTTAGAGCCGGGCAACAGGCAAATACCCGGCGTTAGGGGTTACAACGTGAAATGCTCGCGGAACTGTTGCAGCGCCGCGCTGCTGTCGCCACTGGCCCAGCCTTCCATCGCGACAGTGCCCTGATAGCCCACCTCGTGCAGAGCGCGGGCGATGGCGCGATAGTTGATTTCGCCGGTGCCGGGCTGTTGCCGTCCCGGCACGTCGGCGACCTGAATCTCGCCGATAGCCGCGCCGCAGCGGCGAATCAGTTCGATCAGATTGCCTTCGCCAATCTGCGCGTGGTACAGGTCGAGGTTCATCTTCAGCGCCGGGCTGTTGACCGCTTCCACCAGCGCCAGCGTGTCGGCGGCCAGCGCAAACGGCGTGCCGGGATGATCGACCGGCAGGTTGAGATTTTCGAGGGTAAACACGCGGCCCGCACGCTCGCCGAGCTGCGCCACTTTGCGCAGCGTGTCAGCGGCTTTCAGCCACATTGCGCCGGTGACCACCTCCACCGGCTTCACCGGCAAACCCTTGTCATCTAAGCCGGTGCCGTGCAGGTTGAGCGCCGGACAATTTAGCCGTGCCGCCACCGCCAATGACGCTTCCGCGCTTTGCAGCAGCTGCGCGATCTCCTCATCATCGGTGAGATTGCCGCTGATATAGCCGGTCATCGAGGTGAAGCGCGCGCCCGTTGCCGCCAGCGCATCAATGTCCTTGTTCGTCCAGCCCCAAATTTCAACGCCAAAACCCAGTTGGTGAATACGCTGCACGCGCTCCACGAACGGCAAATCGAGAAACACCATTTCGGCACACACCGACAGTTGATAACTGGCCATTAGCGCGCTCCTAAAGCGATCGGTTTTTTCTGCTGGACGGATTCAATGCAGGCCAGCGCGATGGCCAGCGCGTTACGCGCATCTTCGCCGGTGGCGCGCGGCGTTTCCCCGCTGCGAATGCAGCGCGCGAATTCCGCCATCTCCGCCACGTAGGCGTCGCGCAGCAGATCGGAATCAAGGCGCGAGGTTTCAATGGCGATGCCGCCCTGGTGATAGCGCACGCAGTTGTTCACGTTGATGTGTCCAGCCTGCAGCATGCCCTTGCTGCCAAACACTTCGCCGCGCACGTCGTAGCCATACACCGCCTGGAAATTCGCTTCAGCGGTAGCAATCGCGCCGTTGTCGAAACGAATCGTTACTACCGAGGTATCCAGCAGTCCTTGTTCTTTGAAATCCGGGCGCACCAGCGCGTCGGCCAGCGCATACACTTCCACCGGCTTGGCGCCGTGGTTGAAGTGCAGCAGCGTGTCGAAATCGTGGATCAGGGTTTCGAGGAAAATCGTCCACTGCGGAATGCGCGACGGATCGTGCAGGCCCGGATCGCGCGTCAGCGATCGGCTCAGCTGCGTGGTGCCATTCTCACCCGCTTTCACCGCCGCGATGGCCGCCGCAAAACCTGAATCAAAGCGGCGGTTAAACCCGACCTGCAACACCACGCCGGCGCTTTTGGCGGCGGCAATCGCGCGGTCGGCTTCATCCAGCGTCACCGCCATCGGCTTCTCGCAGAACACGTGCTTACCGGCCTGCGCCGCGGCAATCACCCATTCGGCGTGGGTGCGCGCCGGTGCGGCAATCGCCACCGCGTCAATCTCAGGATCCTGCAACAGCGCATGCAGATCGCCGTAGGCTTTCGCCACGCCAAGCTTCTCTGCCAGCTTCTCCGCCGCGCCCGGCTGCGGATCGGCCACCGCCGCTAAGATGGCGCCCGGCACGCGATACGCCAGATTTTCCGCGTGGAAGCTGCCCATACGACCTGCGCCAATCAGTCCAACGCGCACAATGTGATTCAGCATAAAAAACTCCTGGTTATTTAGGGTTCGCCAGCTTTGGCGAGAGAGGTTGTTCAACAGGTCGCGTTGCCTCAGCGGCAAAACGACGGGATTTCGTCAGCATTAACGGTTCGATATGTTCCAGCGAGACACCGCGCGTTTCCGGCAGGAAGCGCTGCACAAACCAGAACGCCACCAGGCTGCCGACCGCGCACAGCATCAGCGGGAAGGCGCCATGAAAATGCGTCATCAGCACTTCACTGCGGTTCATCATGGGGAAACTTTGGGTAACGATAAAATTCGCCACGTACATAGAAGAGAAAGCAAAGCCCATTGCCACGGCGCGCATGCGATTCGGGAAGATCTCGGAGATCAGCAGCCACGCGCCCAAACTCCACGACAGGCCAAAGATCAGCACGAACGCCACTAAGCCAATCACCGGCAGCAAACCCTCAACCTGCGCGATAAACGCCCAGGAGGTAAAGATCAGACACAGCGCACAGCCCAGCGCGCCCCAGCGCAGCAGCGGCGTGCGGCCAATGCGATCAATCGCGCTCAGGCAGATTGCCACGCCAATCAGCAGCGCCAGGCCAAGGAAGATGCTTTGAAACAGCGAAGCCTGGGTGCTGCCGGTAATGTTCTGCAGCAGCGACGGCGCGTAATAGAGCAAGATGTTAATGCCTGAAACCTGCTGCAAAATGGCGATGCCGCAGCCGACCAGCAAGATGTAACGCGCCCGCGCATCGCGCAAAATGCCGCGCTGTGCGCCTTGCTGGCTGTCGTTCTGCGCCGATTGAAGGATTTCTTGCAGCAGGTGTTCGGCATGCTGCGGATTGGATAAACGCGTTAGCACCTGGCGAGCGCGATCGGTTTTGCCGCGCAGCGCCAGCCAGCGCGGTGATTCCGGCATAAACGGCACCAGCACCAGAAACAGCACGCACGGCACCACGCCCGACGCCAGCATCCAGCGCCAGCCCTCGCTGACAATCCATGCATGCGACATGCCGCGCGCAATCAGGTAATTGACCACGTAAACCGTGACCTGCCCGCCAACCATCAGCATCTGCTGCAAGCCCAACATGCGGCCACGCCAATCTTTTGGCGACACTTCGGCGATGTACAGCGGCGTAATCGCCGACGCCATCCCCACCGCCAAGCCGCCGATCAACCGGTAGATCACAAAGTCACTCAGCGAGGTTGCCAGCGCGGCACCGATCGCTGAGATGGCGAACAGCACCGCCGTCACGATCAGCGTGGATTTACGCCCGATCCGATCCGAAACATAGCCCACGCCCCACGCGCCCATCACGCAGCCGAGAATGACATTTGAAACCGCCCAACCGCTTTGCCATGGCGACAGGTGCAGATGTTCGGTTAGCGGATCGATCACGCCGGAGATCACCGACGCGTCATAACCGAGGATCACGCCGCTCAGCGAAGCGATGGAGCAGATAAATAAGATCAACCGTAAATTGTGTTTCCGCATAACGAGTTATTTCCCTTTCTTTGCGCGTTTCGCATCTCTTCCGTGCTTATTGCAAAGGGGATGCCAATTCAAAAGCGGTTAAATATGTGAAGCGTTACACAGATTTAGCTCACAATTTGGCAACAAAATTTACATGTCAACTTTACATGTCAATAAAATGGACATTCCAAAAAGGTGGGAGTCGTACCATGCATGCCATTGAGCGTTTGCCGTTCAAAGATGAAAGCGATCCGATTTTTAGCTTGCCGAACGGCGCTGAAGCGGGTGAATGGGATTCCTTGCTGTGGCAGGGCTGGCACAGCTTTACGCGCGGCGAGCAGCCGGGCTGGATGCGGCGCAATATTTTGCAGTCGTGGCAGCGTTCACAGCAGCGCGGCATCGATCCCGCCACGTTCATTTACAGCGCGCCGCCTGCCGATGAGCTGGCGGCGATTCTTGAGCACAACGCCGAGCTGATTCTGGTGGCGCGCAGCATCATGGAGAACCTGCTGGCGTATAACCCGGACGGCCACATCAATCTCACCGATGCGCAAGGCGTGACGCTGCATTTTTGCGGCGCGGATCTGACGCCGATCGGCAGCATCCTGCGTGAAGACGTGCTGGGCACCAACTGCACCGCGCGCTGTTTGATTGAGCAGCGGCTGGTGTATGTGCTGAGCGCGGAGAACTGGAAACTGGATCTGCGCAAGCGCCATTATCAGTGCGCCGCCGCGCCGGTACGTGATGCCAACGGCCAGCTGCTTGGCGTGCTGACGCTTACCGCCACGCCGGATAATTTCAACGCGCACACGCTCGGCACGGTGCAGGCGGCGGCAGAAGCGGTCGGCCAGCAGCTGACGCTGCGCCGCCTGTTGGCCGAGCAGCAGTCGATCCTCGAAACGCTGAATGAGGGGGTGATCGTCTGCGATCGCCATGGCCGGATCAAAACCCTTAATCGCTATGCGCGGCAGATCTTCAGCGGCCTCGATCCTCACGCCGGGCCGATCGATGTGCTGCTGCAACCGCAAGGCGGATCGCTGTTGACCATGCCATTTTGCAACGACCGCGAACTGCAATTTATGCCGGACGGCGCGCACCCGATCTCCTGCCTGATTTCGCTGATGCCCGCACCCGACGGCGGCCGGGTGCTGTCGCTGCGCGAGAATCAACGCATTCGCGCCATTACGCGCCGCGTGCTGGGCGTCAGCGCCAGCTACACCTTCGAGATGATTCGCGGCCATGCGCCGCGCGTGCAGCAGGCCATCCAGAAAGCACGCGCCAGCAGCCGCACCGACAGCACGGTATTGCTGAGCGGTGAAAGCGGTACCGGCAAAGAGCTGTTCGCGCAGGCGATCCATAACGCCAGCCCGCGCCAGCAGGAGCCTTTTATCGCCCTGAACTGCGGCGCGCTGCCGCGTGATTTGGTGCAGAGCGAGCTATTTGGCTACGTTGACGGCGCCTTTACCGGTTCACGTCGCGGCGGTTCAGCAGGCAAATTTGAGCTGGCCGATGGCGGCACGCTGTTTCTTGATGAGATCGGCGAAATGCCGCTGGAAGCGCAAACCAGCCTGCTGCGCGTATTGCAGGAGAGCGAGGTGGTGCGCATCGGCGCGGCGCATCCTTTGAAGGTGAACGTGCGTATCATCGCCGCCACACACTGCAATCTGCTGGATGCGGTGGAGAAAGGCGCTTTCCGCCGCGATTTATACTACCGCCTGAACGTGGTTTCGCTGAAGATCCCGCCGCTGCGCGAGCGTCAGGAGGACATTCCTGGCCTGGTGAACACCTTTATTCAGGCGCTGTGCACGCGGCTAAAACGCATCGCCCCGCAGGTTTCCAGCGAGGCGATGGCCTGCTTGCAAGCCTGGCCCTGGCCGGGCAACGTGCGCGAGCTGGAGAATCTGGTGGAACGGATGGTGAATCTGTGTGAAGGGCTGGAGATTGGCCGCGCGGATCTGCCCGACGAGTTAGCGCAGCAGCGCACGCCCGCGAACGTCAGTCCACTGAGTTCGCTGCAGGAGAATGAGCGTCAGCACGTGTTGCAGGTGGTGAGCGAGCAGCAAGGTAATTTGCGCCAGTCCGCCCAGCAGCTGGGGATTTCACGCACCGCGCTGTATAACAAGCTCAAGCTGTGGCAGGTGGATGTTACGCAGTGGCGGCGTTAATAGTCTCTACCGCCCGCTGACTGCCCATCTGGTAGCAGCGCGATTCATCGCGCCTCTTTCAGCAATGCTAAGGCTTCCGGTTTGCGCACTAAATTGCGCCGCTACCCATTCCCTGCGGCTTACGCCCTCAACGTTATAACGACGCCCCGCCGCATATCACCAGCCCTTACCCGGTGATCGCATCGTCGGCGGGCGGCAGGATAAACACATTGCATCCGTGGCCACCGCTGCCGCCTGATGATTCATTTCGATCACTTAAGAATAAGTTCACGCATAAGCAGGGCGATTTATAGGATGAACGCCACGTAATTAGTTTGATGACGCTCATAAACAGTCAATGATGATTTAAAATAATCATTATTTGCGCCGACTTACAGCGCGGACATCAGGTAATCAACAAAGGCACCGATGCGTGCCGACGGCTGACGCTGCGGCTGCCAGATGGCATAGATATCGCCGTCGGCGGCGCTCCAGGCGGGCAGGACGTGGAGTAACTCGCCGCGCGCAATGCTGTGCTGCGCATCCCACCATGAACGCAGCAAAATGCCGTGTCCATCGATCGCCAGCTGCATCGCCACTTCGCCATCGTTGGTGAGTAAACTGCCGCGCACCTTTTGCGTCAGCTGCTGCGCGCCATCGCTCAATCGCCACAGCGCAAAATCACTCTCATACTGGCGCAGCAGAATACAGTTGTGTTGGGACAGCGCCGTAATGCTTTCCGGCAAGCCATGGCGTGCTACATAGGCGGGCGCGCAGCACAGCACGCGCGGATTGGTGCGCAGCTTGCGCGCCATCAAGCGGGCATCCGGCGGTTCGCCGACGCGAATATCTACGTCGATCTGCGCATCAAGAAAGTTGAGCGGCTGGCTGCTGAGTTGCAGGCTAATTGATAACTCGGGATGCAGCGCGGCGAAGCGCGAGATGCAAGGCGCAACGTGGCGCCGACCAAAACCAAAGGAGGCGTTGACGTTAAGCGATCCGCGCAGCACGGCGGTTTGGCTGCTGACCGCTTCTTCCAGCTCCGCCAGCTGATCGAGCAGCGGACGCGCCCCTTCCAGATAACGTTTCCCTTCCGGCGTCAGCTCTAAGCGGCGCGTGGTGCGCTTCAATAACTGCACGCCAAGCCGTTGTTCCAGCTGGCTTAAGCGCTTACTGACGGCGGGCAGCGATAGACCCAGCTCCCGCGCGGCGGCGGTTAAGCTCTCCAGCGCGGCCACGCGCACGAAGAAGGCCAGGTCATCGGTTGAGGTGCGCGATTCTCTACTTTTATTCAACATTGGCTTGCCGCTCAGGCTAATTATTTCCCACAGATGCATGGTTATACTGCGTTCAGAACATCAACAGCAACCTGCGAGAAACCCTATGAACGGCAAAACCTATAAAATCGCCGTCATCCCTGGCGATGGCATTGGCAAAGAAGTGATGCCAGAAGGCATCCGCGTGATGGATGCAGCGGCAAAGAAATTTGATATCGCCCTTGAATGGCAATGGTTTGATTTCGCCAGCGCCGAATATTGGCAGCAGCACGGCAAAATGCTGCCGGATGATTGGTTCGCCACGTTAAGCCAGTTTGATGCGATTTACTTCGGCGCGGTGGGCTGGCCGGAGGTGGTGCCGGATCACGTTTCGCTGTGGGGATCGCTGTTGCAGTTCCGCCGCGAGTTTGACCAATACGTTAATTTGCGTCCGGTGCGTTTGATGCCGGGCGTGAAAGCGCCGCTGGCAAACCGTCAGCCGGGCGATATCGATTTCTATGTGGTGCGTGAAAACACCGAAGGCGAATATTCGTCGGTGGGCGGCACCATGTTCCCCGGCACCGATCGCGAAGTGGTGATTCAGGAAACCGTGATGACGCGGGTAGGTGTCGATCGCATCCTGAAATTTGCCTACGAGCTGGCGCAGAAGCGGCCAAAGAAGCATCTGACTTCCGCCACCAAATCCAACGGCATCGCCATTACCATGCCGTATTGGGACAGCCGCGTGGAAGCGATGTCGCCGCATTATCCTGAGGTGAAAGTCGATAAATATCATATTGATATTTTGACGGCGAACTTCGTGCTGCATCCAGATTGGTTTGATGTGGTGGTGGCGAGCAATCTGTTTGGCGACATCCTTTCCGATCTCGGCCCGGCCTGTACCGGCACCATCGGCATTGCGCCATCAGCCAACATCAACCCGGAAGGCAAGTTCCCCAGCCTGTTCGAGCCGGTGCACGGCTCCGCGCCGGATATCGCAGGCAAAGGCGTCGCCAACCCGATTGGACAAATCTGGTGTGGCGCCATGATGCTGGAACATTTGGGCTACGCCGAGGCCGGTGCGGCGGTGCTGGATGCGATTGAACGCACCCTGGCGGCGGGCAACAGTTTAACGCGCGATTTGGGCGGCAGCGCCTCAACGGAAGCCTTGGGTGCGGCGATTGCGGCAGCGCTGTAAGCGCCGCCGTCGTAGCGGCGCAATTCATTGCGCGTCTTACAGCAGCTCAGTCACTGCAAGGATGCGCGATGAATCGCGCCGCTACCGTATGTGCGGTCGTCTTGACGGGTGTTAAACCACGCTGTCGTTTTCCAGCTTCTGCCGTTTGCGCAGATGCGGGAACAGCGTCATCCACACCGCCACCACCACTAGCGTGCCGATGCCGCCAATCGCGGCGGCGGGCACCGCGCCCATCCACGCCGCCAACAGACCCGATTCAAACTCGCCGAGCTGATTCGAGGTATTAATGAAGATGGCGTTGACCGCATTGACGCGGCCGCGCATATCGTCCGGCGTATCAAGCTGCACCAGCGCACCGCGAATCACCATGCTGACCATATCGAAGCCGCCCAGCGCAGCCAGCGCCAGCACCGAAAGCCACAGCTGCGTTGAGAGCGCGAACACCAGCGTTGCCACGCCGAAACCCGCCACCGAACCAAACATGATCATGCCAACGTGCTTTTCCAGCTTGTGGCGGCTGAGCCACACGCCAACCAGCAGCGCGCCGACCGAAGGCGCGCCGCGCAAAATACCCAATCCCCACGGCCCGGTGTGCAGAATATCCTGCGCGAAGATCGGCAGCAGCGCCGTGGCACCGCCCAGCAGCACCGCGAACAGATCGAGAGAGATCACGCCAAGTACATCTTTGCGATCGCGGATAAAGCGCACGCCCGCAAACAGGTTTGGCAGGTTCATTGGTAAACGCGCTTGCGGCGGACGCGCGTAGCGCAAGCGGCTGACCAGAATCAGCGAGATGAGATAAAACAGCGCCGCGACGCCGTACACCACTTCCGGCCCCGCCACATACAAGAAACCGCCGAGCGTGGGGCCGATAATCACTGCCGCCTGCCCGCCTACCGAGCTTGCTGCCATCGCGCGTGCCAGAATCGGCGGCGGTACCAGCGCCGGCAGCATCGAGGTTATCGCCGGCCACTCCAGCGCTTTTGCCACCGAGATCAGAAACACCAGCCCCCAAATCTCCAGCTTGCCCGCCCAATTCAGCAGGGTGAGCGCCACCAAACCGAGCAGCGCCAGCCATTCAATGCACTGGCCAAGCAGCACGATGCGGCGGCGATCGTACTGATCGGCCAGATGCCCGGCGGGCAGCGCCAGCAATACCGACGGCAGAAATTGCATCAGGCCGATCATGCCAAGCGCCATCGCGCTGTGCGTGATGGCGTAGATCTGCCAGCTGATGGCCACCGAGAACATTTGGAAACCGAACGATGAACAGGTGCGTGCCAGCCAAAAGGCGACAAACGACCGGTGTCGCAGCAGCGAATCTTCGGCTGCTGATTGCAGTGAACCCATAGTTTTATCCCATCCTGATTTGATGCGTCGGTTGGCGTCTTGGCACCCACCTAATGTGGAACCCGTAATGGATTCCGATTATTTTTTTCGGCGACAGAGTGCGCCACTTTGTCAGGCCAGGCAATGGCTAGCCGTGCGGTTTAAAAACAGAAGCTTATCTACATTTTTACTAAGCATAGAGTTCTGAATATTAGCAGGCTGATGGTTTTTTTCTGTAATAAATTAATCAGCAACTTAGCGGGTTAATTAGCACGGCGTCATTGCCAACATTATCTCTGAGTTAGAAACAGCTAAAAAAGGTGATCTTTATAATAGAATCGGTCAATAATGTGGGCGTTAAGATTTCAGCCTCACTTTGTCTTTATAATTATTCAGACGTTCCAGTTCATTAATTTATTCATCAGAGATAAATGGAAAACAGTTCATACCATCCTTATGTTACTGAGCGTATCCGTCGCTTCGACGGCGCAACCCTGGGTCTCTGTTATTCAGCGCCCTTTATGCATTGTGAACAGGAAAGCACGGTATTACTTAATGGAAGCAACATAATTTCACTGCATGATCAGTTGCCCGATACGCCCGAATTAATAATCATCCCGTTGGCGGGAAATATGCTGGCGCGCTTTTTAACGGCTCCGGAAAATTATTCCAATCTGCAAATGGATAATGTGCGATTGGCAATCAATTATGCCGGTTTACTTCAGGGGGAGAGTGAATTACGCGCGCTGGCTGAGCAATTCTCATTTTGGCTTTATGATTTGGCACCGCCAGGTCTGCATTGGCAAAATATTAGCGAGTTCCCCTTTAGCGGAATGGTGCTGACCGAGGAGTTCTTCAGCGAGAACTATCTCAAATTTAGCTTTCCATTCCTGCTGGCCTCGTGCCGCGAAAGAGAAGCAGAGGTGATATTACGCACGCCGCAGTTAACGCTGCCATTGGCGCACTATGCCGAACTTAATGTGAGCGGCTGGCAGCAGCAGCGCACCAGCAGCAGACTGTTTGAGCGCTAAGCGAGCCACTCTTTTTCAAGCTGCAAAGGCGGTTGGCTGCGTGCATGATTGCAGGGAGAAACAAAATCGCGCACTCAGGCGTTATGGCTCCGCTTTTCGCAGACATAACGCCTGTATCCCCTCATAAAATGTCGTACTACTCTTCCCCGCAAGTGCAAAGCACTAAAAAAATCAAATGAGTTAACGTTTTTGAGATAAAATTTAACCCAAAGGGAACACCTGCTTCACGGAAGATCACCGTTCTACCCTTCTAATTTAGTCTTACTCTATAACCGGAACACAACGTAATTGGTTGTTTCCTTTTCGATTTTTTATGGCAAAGAAAGAGGTCAATATTATGGGGAAAGCTTCCTCATCTTGTGGCGTAATCCGCTTCATCACGGTGCTGTTCGCACTGCTGACAGGCGCATTTATGCTGATTGGTGGCGTGTGGTTAGCCGCCATTGGAGGTTCCTGGTACTACGTGATTGGCGGGGTGATTATGTTGATCACCGCGGTGCTGCTGTGGCGTCGTAGCGGCGCAGCGCTAATGCTCTACGCCTTGCTGCTGCTGGCAACGCTGGTGTGGGGCGTATGGGAAGTCGGGTTTGACTTCTGGGCGCTGGCACCGCGTACCGATGTGCTGGTGCTGTTCGGCATCTGGCTGATTCTGCCGTTTGTCTATCGCGGCCTGAATCATGCGGGCAAAGGCGCGCTGCGCTTGATGCTGGTCGCGTTGGTGGCCAGCGTATTGGTGTTGGCGTGGGCGGTGTTCAACGATCCGCAAACGCTGAACGGTGAACTGCCAGCGGCGGCGGATAACGCACCGCAGGCGCAGCCATTGAGTAACATCGCTGATGCCGATTGGCCCGCTTATGCGCGCGATCAGCAAGGCACGCGTTACTCCCCGCTGAATCAGATCAACACCGGCAACGTGAAAGAGTTGCAGGTTGCCTGGCAGTTCCAAACCGGCGATCTGAAAACCCCGAACGATCCGGGTGAAATCACCGATGAAGTCACGCCGATTAAAATCCGCGACACGCTGTATCTCTGCTCACCGCACCAGATTCTGTTTGCGCTGGATGCGAAAAGCGGCAAGCAGAAGTGGAAATTTGATCCGGGCCTGAAGCCGAATCCGACGTTCCAGCACGTGACTTGCCGTGGCGTTTCCTATCATGAAGTGCCTGCGGCGGCAGATGCTGCAAACACCCAACCTGCGCTGTGTTCTCGTCGGATTTACCTGCCGGTAAATGATGGTCGCCTGTTCGCGCTGGATGCAGAAACCGGCGCGCGTTGCCCCGCCTTTGGCAACAACGGCGAGCTGGATCTGCAACACAAGCAGCCGGTTAAAACGCCAGGCCAATATGAGCCAACGTCACCGCCTGTTATCACCGATACCACCATTGTGATTGCCGGTGCGGTCACCGATAACTACTCAACGCGCGAGCCTTCTGGCGCGATTCGTGGTTTCGATGTGAACAGCGGCAAGCTGCTGTGGGTGTTTGATCCGGGCGCGAAAGATCCTAACGCGATTCCTGCCGATGAACACAGCTTCACCATGAACTCGCCAAACTCGTGGGCACCAGCGGTATACGATCCGAAACTGGACACCGTTTACCTGCCGATGGGTGTGTCGACGCCGGATATCTGGGGCGGCAACCGCACGCCAGAGCAGGAGCGTTATGCGAGCAGCGTGCTGGCGTTGAACGCCACCACCGGCAAGCTGGTGTGGTCGTATCAAACCGTGCACCACGATTTGTGGGATATGGATTTGCCGTCGCAGCCAACGCTGGCGGATATCACCACCAAAGATGGCAAAACCGTTCCGGTGATTTATGCTCCGGCGAAAACCGGCAACATCTTTGTGCTGGATCGTCGTACCGGTGAACCGGTGGTGCCTGCGCCAGAAACGCCAGTGCCGCAGGGCGCGGCGAAAGGCGATCGCGTTTCACCGACGCAGCCCTACTCCGAATTGACCTTCCGTCCGCAGCAAAACCTCACGGACAAGGACATGTGGGGCGCGACGATGTACGACCAGCTGGTGTGCCGCGTGATCTTCAAGCGTCTGCGCTACGAAGGTCCGTTCACCCCGCCGTCTGAGCAGGGTACGCTGGTGTTCCCAGGCAACCTTGGCATGTTTGAATGGGGCGGCATCGCCGTCGATCCGCATCGCCAGATTGCGATTGCTAACCCAATGGCGCTGCCGTTTGTGTCGAAACTGGTGCCGCGCGGTCCGGGCAACCCGATCGAGCCACCGGCCGATGACAAAGGCGGTTCCGGTACTGAAACCGGTATTCAGCCGCAGTACGGCGTGCCGTATGGCGTTGAGCTGAATCCGTTCCTGTCACCGCTCGGCCTGCCGTGCAAACAGCCGGCATGGGGCTACGTCTCTGCGGTGGATCTGAAAACCAACGAAACCGTGTGGAAGAAACGCATTGGTACGGTACGCGACAGCGCGCCGCTGCCGATTCCGTTCAAAATGGGGATGCCAATGCTGGGCGGCCCGATCACCACCGCCGGTAACGTGTTCTTTATTGGTGCTACCGCAGATAACTACCTGCGTGCATTCGACACCAACACCGGGGAGATGCTGTGGCAAGCACGTTTGCCAGCAGGCGGCCAGGCAACGCCGATGACCTATGAAGTGGATGGCAAGCAGTACGTTGTTATCGCGGCAGGCGGTCACGGTTCGTTTGGCACCAAGCTGGGCGATTATGTGATTGCCTACGCGCTGCCTGATTCAAAAAGCTAAAAACACCGCTAGTGCAATAAATCAAACCGGCAAATTTCTCTTTGCCGGTTTTTTTATGAGCAGTCGATGATTAATGAATGCCAAGTCGTAAATATTAGCTCATTATATCCACATACTTAACATGGATAATGAGGCGAAGGAATGGCATCACCACCCAGCAACGGCCCTGGCGGCGCAAGTCAGATACTACATAACAATATGAGAGAAGCCCGTACTAAGGGCTTTGGAAGTAATAAGGCTTTACCACAGACATATTATTGGTTTTATCAGAAGGTACGGGGGCATGGTCCATGGGATTACAAGCAATTTGATCCTTATTGGGCGGCATTCGGCAATTTCAATTTTGGTGCCGCGGGGACTGCAGCCGGCATACCACCTGACGTTTTGCTAATGGGAGCCGGATGGGCGCAGTCGCGTGCCGGAACATCGCGTCCTGAATGGGGTAAATGGTTCGGCAATGCACCATATGGTGACGACCCGTCGGACCAGCGAGCGATACGTGAAGGTATTAAATATGCGCATCAGCACGGCTATTAACGTTTTACACTGGCTGCTAACCGCCGCGCTGGCCGCTTTTATTTGGTTAAATTATCAGCCAGATCCGCGTGCCAGCGACAGGTTGCAGAATGTGCGGCAAGTCAGTCCCGCTATGTGGCTTTACACTACGGAAAACAGCGATGGTGGAACCACCGTGCCATCGGTGTTTCGCTACTATCTCCGTGATACCGCTGACGCTGATATGCATCAGTTGATTGCAGCTACTCCATTTTTAACCGGTACAGGCTCTATCTCGGCCATCACCATTGAAGGTGATAGGGTAAACATTGACTTCAGCGGCAAGGTTTATGGAATTGAGCAACGTGTGGACGGCTACTCTCTCAGTTATTCGATTAGATAGCTGACTTAGCCTATCTGTCTCTGTGATAAAAAGGCGGGCTGCGAAGCCCGCCTTTTTTTATGTTGAGCAAAATGGCCGCACTTACCGGTAGCGGCGCAATTCATTGCGCGTCTTACAGCAACGCGAAGGCTTCAGCTTTGCGCGATAAATCGCGCCGCGACCAAAGATACCGGATTGCCGCCTATCGCTTTTTCAGCACCCGCGCATTCAACAGCGCGCACAGCGCCATGATCGCGCAGGTTGCCAGAAACACCGGGCGCATGCCAAACGCGCCGCCGACAAAACCGCCAAACAGCGGCCCCGAAACCTGGCCAACATATTGCGCCGAGGTGGCGTAGCCCAACATTTTCCCCACCTGCGATGACGGCACGTTATGGCGAATCAGCGCCGTGACGCACGGCATCAAACCGCCCAGCGCCATCCCCATCAGAAAACGCAGCGCCACCAACTGCCAGGCTTCGGTGATAAATGCCTGCGGAATCAGCAGCAGTGCGCAGGCGATCAGCCCATAAACCAGCACGCGACCATGTCCAACGCGGTCGGCCAGCCGTCCCAAACGCGGGGCCGACAGAATGCTGCCGAGCGCCGCTGCGGCCATCACCAATCCGGCGGTGACGGTAACGGCGTGGTCGCCGCTCACAAACTGGCCGATATACAAGGTGATGATCGGTTCAATCGACATATTGGCGAAAATCAGTAGCATGCCCGACAACCACATCAAGCGTACCACCGGCAGATTGATGGCGCTGCGGTCTTCGGTGGCGCTGGCAGCGGCTTGTTTGCTGCGTGTGCGTGGTACCTCTTTGAGTAAAAACGTGGTGGCCAGAAAGGCGAGAAAGATCACCGCGCCGGTCAGCCAAAAAGTATGCCGAATGCCAATCAGCGGCGGCAGCACGCCGCCCAGTAATGGCCCGACCACGTTGCCCGCCATAATGCCGGACGACAGCACGCCCAGCGCCCAGCCGGTTTGCTCTTTCGGCGTCTGCGCCGCGACCAGAATGGTCGATCCCGATGCGTAGCCGCCCAGCAAACCCGCCAGCAAACGCAGCGCCACCAGCTGCCATGGCGCGGTCGCCATGCCAATCAGCGACATCGCCACCGCCATGCCGAGGCTGGCGCGAATCAGCATTAGCTTGCGGCCATAGCGATCGGCCAGTTTGCCCCACAGCGGCGCGGTGAGTGCCGCGCTGAGGAACGTCGCGCCATACGCCGCACCCGACCAGCGCGCAATGGCAGCCGGCTCCTGCACGCCGAGCTGCTGCACATAGAGCGGCAGAAACGGCAGCAGCAGCGTCATCGCCACAATGGTGCTGAACGATCCCAATACGCAAACGTACAAATTGCGCTTCCAGTGTTGCTGCTCGGGCGCTAACGCGCTGGCTGATGACGACATTCTCTGATCCCTGCTTTCGGCTTTTTTAGCAGGCTAACAGCGACATGATGCCGAAAATAGAGGCGCGAGGATATTTGCCATGCGGCGCGCTATTGTTGCCACCTGACAACAGTTAACCCGTGCCGAGCGCGGTGATCAGCGCATCGCACAGCAGTGTCACCGGCGATGACGGCTGCGGCTGCGCTTGCAACAGCAGATAGCTGTGCAGGCGATCCATTTGCCAGTCGGGCAGCACCTGCTGAATATCGCCGCGCGCCAGCGCCTCCTGCGTCATGTAGGCGGGCAAATAGGCGATGCCGGTGCCGGCCAGTGCGGCGTTAAGCAACGCCATACTGTTATTGGCGCGGAAACGGCTGCGAACATCCAGCGCCAGGCGCTGTTTATCGCGACGAAACGGCAGCGCAGCGGTGTGCGCCGGGCCGTGAAACAGCAGTAAATCGTGACGGCTAAGCCGTTCGGGATGATCGATAGGTGCATGTGCCGCCAGATAGTGCGGCGTGGCGTACAGGCCCCAATCAATGCTGCTGAGTTCGCGGTAATTGACGACGTCCGGCGCACGCGCGCGGATCACTATCGCCACGTCGGCGTTTGGCTGCGGATCGTCGCTGGTGGTGAGTTCGAGATCGACGTTGATGTGAATGTGGCGGCGAATGAAGTCGTTGAGCGTCGGCACCACGCATTGGCAGCCAAAGGTTATCGGTGCCTGTAGCCGCACGTTGCCCGCCGGTAATTGGTGTACCTGCTGCACAAAGGCATCGGCGCGATGCAGCTCCTCCAGCATGCGGGTGCAGAACGGATAGTACGCCTGGCCGAGTTCGGTGAGCGCCACTTTGCGCGTGGTGCGCTGTAGCAGCTTGATGCCAAGCCGCACTTCCAGCCGGGCGATTTCACGGCTGACGTGCGATTTCGACACGCCCAGAGTGCGCGCCGCTTCGCTGAAGCTTTGGCGCTCAACCACGCGGGCAAATACCATCATGGCGGTGAGATTATCGCTGTTGTCCATGTTCTCGGCGGGATAAAGAAGTGAGAACCGCAGCTTAAAAGCAAATGCCGCCACACGCACCGAATTTCATCAGCGCTGGCGGTGGCATCGTGCGTGGCCTTACGATTGCGCAATAAATTGCGCCGCTACCAAGGGTGCGGGTTGCAGGTGAAAAACCCTACTGCATGCAAACTTGGTAGCGGCGCGATTTACCGCGCGTTTAAACGCCGCACCATCACGATGCCATCGCCAGCGGGAACAGCAAACGCTCTGGCTCGACGCGGCGCTGACGACGCAGCTGACCTGGCGTGACCATAAAGTAGTTTTTAAAGGTGCGCGTATAGGCTTGTTGGGTATCGAAACCGTAGCTCATCGCCACCTGCAAAATGGCTTCATCGCTGTTGATCAGCAGCAGCGCAGATTCGGTTAAGCGGCGCTGACGAATATATTCCGCCAGCGAAAAGCCGGTGTGCTGACGGAACAGACGTTGCAGATGCCAGCGGGAGTATCCCGAACGGCGTGCGACTTCATCCAGATGCAGATCGTGCCCTAAATTGTTCTCGATCCAGTCCAGCAAACTACGAATAAATTCACGCTGATTCATGGGATTCTCCTGCTGCGATAAAATGTCCAGTGCAGCGACTCTACCGCAGGAGATTTATCCCTTAATTAGCGGAAAATTAGCGCAGAATTAGCAAGGGGCGGAAACGTGCCAAATGAGATCCCATTTGCGGTAGCGGCGCAATTTATTGCGCGTCCGGCAGCCGTTCAGTCGCTAAAAAAGTGCGCGATAAATCGCGCCGCTACCAAATGTGTGGTTGGCAACTTAGTCGCCTGGCCGATCGGTAATCGTATAATTCTGGGCTAATTAAACGGCGCTACACTGCAAGCAATTAAGTTGGAGAACATCATGCGCGTGTTGCTGGTAGAAGATGATGAAATGATCGGCGCTAACCTGCAGCAGGCGCTGGAGGCAGCGGGTTGGTCGGTGGATTGGGTGCGCGATGGCGTGTATGCCACCAACGCCTGGGCCGAAGGCGGCTACACCTGCGTGCTGCTCGACCTTGGCTTGCCGCGTGAAGATGGCATCAATGTGCTGCGCCGCGCCCGCACGCGGGGCGACACCACGCCGGTGTTAGTGCTCACCGCGCGCGATACTGTGCAGCAGCGTATTCAGGGCCTCGACAGCGGCGCAGACGACTATTTGCTGAAACCCTTTGATCTGCAAGAGGTGCTGGCGCGTATGCGTGCAATTACCCGCCGTCGCCACGGTGCGGCGGATTCCCTGCTGGGCAACGGCGATGTGCAAATTGATATCATGACGCGCGAAGTGCTGTACAAAGGCCAGCGTGAGCAGCTCACCGCGCGTGAATACGCCCTGCTCTACGCGCTGCTGGAGCGTCCCGGCGCCATCCTGTCGCGCGAACAGTTGGAAAACCGCATCTACGGCTGGGGGGAAGAAGTCACCAGCAACGCCGTGGATGTGCTGATTCACGGCATGCGCCGCAAGCTGGATAACGAAGTGATCCGCAACGTGCGCGGCCTTGGCTGGCGAGTGCCCGCCATATGAGATCATTCACCTTTATGCGTTCTCTGCGTAATCGACTGCTTACCACCTTAGTGCTGCTGCATCTGGCGATGATCGGCGGCGTTACCTGGTATTTCTACCACTGCTACGGCGACATGATGGGCACCATGAAAGATGACCAGCTGGCGAAAATTGCCGATGCATGGTCAAGCAGCCAGCGCATGCCCGCGCTGATGCCGATGGTGATACAAGCCGAGAAGCTCAAAAGTACCTACATCGTGCAGCTATGGGATGGCAACAACCATCTGCGCGCCAGTTCGTGGCCGGCGCTGCACGCCCCGCTGCAAAGCAAAAAAGGCTGGAGCGATCTGAAAGTCGGCGACTGCGGCGACGAATGCGAATGGCGGGTGTATACCCGACCCGGCGAGTTAGGCAGTGAGATCGGCAACATTCAGGTGCTGCACAACATCGGCTACATGAAGAGTTTAATGGTGAAGCGGGTGCTATCGGCGATTATCCCGCTGATGCTGATGATGCCGCTGTCGCTGCTGGTGATCTGGCTGGTGGTGCGCGCCATCACGCGTGATTTACGCGTGGCCTCGCAGCAAATTGCCGCCTCGGAAACCCACCATCCGCATGCGGTTTCGCCCGACGGCTTGCCCGATGAAGTGCTGCCGCTGGTGGCCGCTTACAACGCGCTGCTGGACAAGCTGCGCGCCGCCTGGTCAGCGCAGCGCCAGTTCCTCGAAGATGCGGCGCATGAGCTGCGCACGCCGGTAACCGCAGTGACGCTGCAGCTGGAGAATCTGCGTCAGCATATTCAGCCCGGCGAAGCCAGCCGCCAGTTCGATCAGCTGGAAGCAGGCGTAACCCGCACGCGTCACCTGGTGACGCAGCTGCTGAATATTTCGCGTCAGGAAGATCGGTCGGTGGTTGCCACGGTTGAAACCATTGAGCTGGACGATCTGCTGAAAGAGAGCATCGAGCAGCTGATGGTGGTGGCGGACAAACGCGGCATCGATATCGGGTTCAACGGCACCGCGCATTATCGCCTGCAGGCCAGTCGTTCAGATCTACGCAGCCTGTTCGATAATCTGATTGGCAATGCCATGCTGCACACGCCGGAAGGCAGTTTGGTGGATGTGCTGCTGCATCGCGTTGGCAATCACACGGTGGTGGATATTGTGGATAACGGGCCAGGCATGGCGGAATCCTTTATCGAACGCGCCTTTGACCGCTTTACCCGTTCGCCGGACGTGCAGGCGCAGGGCAGCGGTTTAGGCCTTTCCATCGTGCGCAGCGTGGCGCAGAAGCATCAAATGCAGGTGGCGCTGTCGAATCGCCACGATCCGCACGGCCACATCGCCGGACTGCAGGTACGCGTGACGTTACCTTGATTTTCAGTCCACCATGTTGGTAGCGGCGCGATTCATCGCGCATCCGGGCAGCGGCTGAGTTGCTGCCCGAAGCGCGATAAATCGCGCCGCTACCCACTGTATTGGACGTCAGTTCGCCACTTCAATCACCATCCCCCCACTTCCATTCCCGATATTTCCGTCACGAACGCGACAACGTAAACGGTTGCGGGGTTCCGTTCGCTGCACGACATTTATGTGACCTTTGTCACATTTTCAGTGAATCAGAATGCAACACTTTTTGACAAACGTGACCAAAATCTATTTTCTATGCGTCGGTTACAGGCACATTACGCGCACTTGAAAATCTGGCGACCAAGACCGGAACCGCGCCCCCCTTTACGGGATCGACTTCACCTGATTGCGGCGTCCTCGCGGCAGTCAACGCATCTGGATAACAATAATGAAATTTAAAGCATTGGTAGCAGGCGCCTTACTGGCAAGCAGTTTCAGTGGCGCAAGCCAGGCGGCTGAGAGCGATCCGCAATATGTTTCTGATTGGTGGCATCAAAGCGTCAACGTGGTAGGCAGCTATCACACGCGCTTTGGGCCGCAGTTCAACAACGACGTGTATCTCGAATATGAAGCCTTCACGAAAAAAGAGTGGTTCGATTTCTACGGTTACGTCGATTTCGGTAACTTCTTTGGCGTGGGCAACAGCAACGCGAACGGCGTGTTCGACCACGGTTCGCCGCTGTTCATGGAAATTGAACCCCGTTTCTCCATTGATAAGTTAACCGGCACCAGCCTGGCCTTTGGCCCGTTCAAAGAGTGGTATTTCGCCAATAACTATATCTATGACATGGGCCGCAACAGCGATAACCGTCAGAACACCTGGTACATGGGTCTCGGCACCGACATCGACACGCACAGCGATGTCGGCCTGTCGCTGAACGTCTATGCCAAATATCAGTGGGAAAACTACGGCGCAGCGAACGAAAACAGCTGGGATGGCTATCGCTTCAAGGTGAAATATTTTGTGCCGATTACCGATCTGTGGGGCGGCAAGCTGAGCTATATCGGCTTCACCAACTTCGATTGGGGTTCCGATCTGCGTGATAAGTCCGATCGTTCACGCACCAGCAACTCAATTGCATCCAGCCACATCCTGTCGCTGAACTACGATCACTGGCACGTTTCTACCGTGGCGCGTTACTTCCACAACGGCGGCCAGTGGGCTGACGGCCAGGAGGTGAACTTCGGCAACGGGCCGTTTGAAGTGAAATCGACCGGCTGGGGTTATTACCTGGTGGTAGGTTACAACTTCTAAATGAAGAAGGCGTGGCCGCCCGGGTGGCGGCCACGCCTGCGCATTATTCCTGTGGCTTAACCACGTTGATGCGCCACGGGATGCCAAACTTATCAATAAACATCCCGAACCCGTTAGACCAGAAGGTTTTCTGCCACTCGGTGGTGACTTTGCCGCCCGCAGAGAGCTTATCAAACCAGGCTTTCCCTTCGGCTTCATCTGGCGTCGCCAAGCTCACCGCATAACCGGCATGTTCCGACGCCGGTGGCTGTGCGGTATTGCCATCGCTCAGCATTAACTCGCCCTGACCAATGCGCAGATGCGCATGCATAATTTTTTCTGGCGGCAGCGGCGGCGCAGATTGATCGCCCACCTGTTCACCCTGCTCGGGCATATCGCCAAACGTCATCTTTTGCAGAATATCGCCGCCGGTTGCTTCCAGATAGAACGCGATTGCCTCTTCACAGCGACCGTATAGAAATAGATAAGGACTCACCTGCATCGTAACCTCCGTTGATAGTTCGGCTAACTTGTGTCGTACCTCTACAGTGTAGACGATGCGATTTTTATCCCGTCACGGCTGGCAACAACGGCGAAACAGCTGCGCCATGTAGGCGCTCATTGGCGTCAGCGCGGTGTCTTTGCGCTGAATCAGAAAGAAGGTAGCTTTCGGTAAAGGATCGTCGAGATCCAGCGCAATCAGCTGCCCGCCATGCGTGGGATCTTCAATCACGTCGCGGGAGATGATGCTGACGAAATCGCTCTGCGCCACCAGGCTGGTGCAGGCCATGAACGTCTCGCAGGTCACGACGATTTTAGGGGCCATGCCGCGTTCGCCAAACATATCGTGCAGCAAGCGATAATAGCTGCCCTGCGGCGTCGGCATCGTCCAGTCGCAGTGCTGCAACTCGGCCAGCGTTCGCGCATGGGCCAGCGGATGCCCTTTGCGCATCACCACCTGATAGTCGCGCTCCATCAGCCGTTCAAATACCAACTCCTGATCAAGATGACTTTGATCGTAGGTGTTAATGGTGAAATCCAGCGCGCCCTGCCGCAACTCATGCACCATCGAAACCAGCTGGCCTTCCACGATTCGCACTTTGACCCGCGGGTATTCGCGATGAAATTGGGTAATCACCTGCGGCATGATGGTGCGCGCAATGCTGCCGCCCACGCCAATATTGACGCAGCCGCCCGCCAAGCCCAGCCGCTGCTGAATATCCTCCTGCGCCACCCGCAGCTCCTCCAGCACCAGGCTGGCGTGGCGGAAAAAGGCTTCCCCCATATCCGTTAACGCCACGCCTTGCTGACGCCGCTCAAACAGCCGCGTGCCCAGCGCCAGCTCCAGTTCCTGAATGGCTTTTGTCAGCGCCGGTTGCGACAGCCCAGAGAGGCGACTGGCGGCGCGGATGCTGCCCTGACGCGCCACGTCAACAAAGGCGCGCAGCTGATGAAGCTTAAGATTCGCAGACATAGGCAGGGTGATAACCGTTGTTTATCAGTAGCAAGATATTCGCATCTTATGCGCCCCAATACCATTGTGTAGATTCGAGCGAATGCATAAAAAACCAACACAAGGAAATACCGATGAAAACCCTCTCCGATCTGGTTAATTCAAGGGTGCCGCAGATGCAGGCCTGGCGTCGCGATCTGCATCATTTTGCCGAATCGGGCTGGCTGGAGTTCCGTACCGCCACGCTCGTTGCCGAGGAGTTGCATCGTCTTGGTTATCAACTCAAGCTGGGCCGTGAAGTGATTGATGCGGATTCGCGCATGGGATTGCCTGCGGCCGAGGTGCTGGCGCAGCAGGAACAGCGCGCGCTGGCGCAAGGCGCGCTGCCGCAGTGGATCGGCCATTTCTCCGGCGGCTTCTGCGGCGTGGTCGCCACGCTGGACACCGGTCGTCCAGGGCCGGTGATGGGGTTTCGCGTGGACATGGATGCGCTCGATCAAAACGAAAGCCGCGCCGACGATCACCTGCCGACGCGTGAGGGTTTCGCCTCCTGTAACGCTGGCATGATGCACGCGTGCGGCCACGACGGGCACACCAGCATCGGTCTGGCGCTGGCGGGCGTGCTGATGGAGATGAAAGACCAGCTCGGCGGCACGATTAAAATCATCTTCCAGCCGGCCGAAGAGGGCGTACGCGGCGCAAAAGCGATGGTGGCCGCCGGTGTAGTTGATGATGTCGATCTGTTTACCGCCATCCACCTTGGTACAGGCGTGCCTGCCGGCGAAATCGTTTGCGGCAGCGACAGCTTCCTTGCCACCACCAAACTCGACGTGAACTTTACCGGCGTTGGCGCGCACGCTGGCGGCAAACCTGAAGAGGGGCGCAACGCCCTGCTGGCGGCGGCGCAAGCGACCTTAGCGCTGCACAATCTGCCGCAGCACAGCGGCGGAGTGGCGCGCGTCAACGTCGGCGTATTGCAGGCGGGAAGCGGCCGCAACGTGGTGCCCGATTACGCGCTGATGAAAGTGGAAACGCGCGGCGTCAGTAATCAGGTTAACGACGATATTTATCAGCAGGCGCTGCGGGTGATTGCCGGTGCGGCGGCGATGTATGACGTGGAAGCCGAGGTAACGCTGATGGGCGGCGCGCGCAGCTGCACGCCGAGCCAGCCGTGGGTCGCGTTCATCCACCAGCAGGCCGCTGCGCTGGGCATTTTTTCGTCGGTGGTCGACAGCAAAAAACAGGCGGCCGGTTCGGAAGACGCCACCTACATGCTGGAGCGCGTGCAGCAGCGCGGCGGCCAGGCCTCCTATGTGATCTTCGGCTGCGAGCTGGCCGCAGGTCATCACAACGCGAAATTCGATTTTGACGAAACCGTGATGGCTGCCGCCGTGCACACCCTGGCAACGCTGGCGCTGAATCAGGCGCAGTTTGGCGGTGCGCAATGAACCCGCATGACTTTATCGATCGCTACATCAACGACAATCAGCCCCGTTTCAGCGCCTTGAGCGATGCGATTTGGGATGTGCCGGAAACGCGCTTCGAGGAGACGCAATCTGCCGCTTTGCTGGCCGATGCGCTTGAGCAAGAGGGCTTCACGCTGGCACGCGGCGTCGGCGGCATTGAGACCGCTTTTATTGCCAGCATCGGCAGCGGCCAGCCGGTGATCGCCATTCTCGGCGAGTTCGATGCCTTAGCCGGTTTGAGCCAGCAAGCAGGCCGCGCCACGCCGCAGCCGCTGGTGGAGAACGGCAACGGCCACGGCTGCGGCCACAATCTGCTCGGCACCGCCGGTCTGGCTGCCGCCTTTGCCATCAAAGCCTGGTGGGCGCAGCACGGCCAACGCGGCACGCTGCGTTTTTACGGTTGTCCGGGCGAAGAAGGCGGATCGGGCAAGACGTTTATGGTGCGCGAAGGCTTATTCGCTGACGTGGATGCAGCGGTGACCTGGCATCCCGAAGGTTTCAGCGGCATGTTCAATCTCAGCACCTTGGCCAACATTCAGGCATCTTTCCACTTCAAAGGCGTGGCGGCGCATGCGGCCAATTCGCCCCACCTCGGGCGCAGCGCGCTTGACGCGGTAACTCTGATGAACACCGGCGCGAATTTCCTGCGCGAGCACATCGTGCAGGAAGCGCGCCTGCACTATGCGGTGACCAATACCGGCGGCGCATCGCCCAATGTGGTGCAAGCCGACGCCGAAGTGCTCTATTTGATTCGCGCCCCGCAGCTCGACCAGGCACAGGATATTTACCAGCGCGTGATCAACATCGCGCGCGGCGCGGCGCTGATGACGGACACCACCCTGACGCTGCGCTTCGATAAAGCCTGTTCCAATTACCTGCCCAATCGGGCGTTAGAAGCGGTGATGGAGCGCAATTTGCATCACTTTGGTTTACCTGAATACAGTGCAGCGGAGCGGGCATTTGCCGCCGAGATTCGAGCCACCTTAAGCCAGGACGATCTGCGTAATGCACGTTTGAACGCGGCGCGTACCGGCGGCGAAGCGGGCGTGGCGTGGACGGAGGCGCTGGGCGATAAGGTATTAATGGATGAGGTTGCGCCCTACGCCGTCACGCGCGAACTGCTGTATGGCTCTACCGACGTCGGCGATGTGAGCTGGGTAACGCCGACCGCGCAGTGTTTCGCGCCCTGCTTCGCCTTCGGCACGCCGCTGCATACCTGGCAGCTGGTGGCGCAGGGCCGCACCTCGATTGCGCATAAAGGCATGTGCTTAGCCGCCAAAGTGCTGGCCGCCACCGCGCTTACGCTGTTACAGGACGATGAGGCGCTGGCGCGTTGTCGCGATGAGTTCCAGCGCGTGCGCCAGCAGCAGCCTTATGCGTGCCCGATTCCGGCGGGCGTAACGCCATCAAGGTTATAACGCTGCGCCGCTCAGGCAGGCGCAGTGCAGCACCACGTTCAGATGTAACACCGATAAAACAATAAAACTAAAGCCCAAACCGGGCATGCAAACATAAAAAACATAAGACGACTGAGGAAGACACAATGGAAATCTCGACAGAGAACCGCAGCCCAGGAAAGCTATTCAGCTGGATTGAGCGCATCGGCAATAAAGTGCCGAACCCGTTCTTACTGTTCGTATATTTAATCGTGGTGCTGATGATCGCCACCGCCGTGATCAGCAGCTTTGATTGGGCGGTAAAGAACCCGGCTAACGGCGAAATGGTGCGCGTCAATAACCTGCTGAGCGTGGCCGGTATTCAGTGGATTTTGCCCAACATCATTAAAAACTTCAGCGGCTTCACGCCGCTGGGATCGATTCTGGCGCTGGTGATTGGCGCCGGCTTAGCGGAAAAAGTTGGGCTGCTGCAATCGCTGATGGTGAAAATGGCTTCACGCGTCAGCCGCCGCTACGCCAGCTACATGGTGCTGTTTATCGCCTTCTTTAGCCACATCTCATCCGATGCCGCGCTGGTGGTGATGCCGCCGCTCGGCGCGCTGATCTTTTTGGCGGTAGGACGTCATCCGGTCGCCGGTTTGCTGGCGGCGATTGCCGGGGTGGCTTCCGGGTTCACCGCTAACCTGCTGATCGTCACCACCGACGTCCTGCTTTCCGGCATCAGCACCGAAGCGGCGAAAGCGGTGAGCGACAGCGTACACGTCAGCGTAATTGATAACTGGTTCTTTATGGCGAGTTCGGTGATTGTGCTGACTATCGCGGGCGCGCTGCTCACCGATAAATTTGTTGAGCCGCGCCTGCCGGTGTGGAACGGCGGTAACAGCGATCGCCTGCCGCCGCTGACCGCGCAGGAGAATCGCGGTCTGCGCGCCGCCGGCATCGCCGCGCTGGTGTTTATTGCCCTGATAGCGCTTCTGGTGGTGCCCGAACACGCGCCGCTACGCGATCCGAAAAGCGGCAGCATTGTTCCGTCACCGTTTATTCAGGGCATTGTGCCGATCATCATTCTGTTTTTCTTTGTGGTAGCCATTGCCTATGGTGCCGTCACCCGGCAGATCCAACGTGCCGATGATGTGCCCAAGCTGTTGATTGAACCCATGAAAAGCATGGCGGGCTTTATTGTGATGGTGTTTCCGCTGTCGCAGTTTGTCGCCTTCTTCAACTGGAGCAACATGGGCAAATTCATGGCGATTGGCCTTACCGATGTGCTGGAAAGCGCCGGTATTAGCGGTGCGCCCGCCTTTCTCGGCTTGATGTTCCTGTCGGCGTTTTTGTGCATGTTTATCGCCAGCGGCTCGGCAATTTGGTCGATTCTCGCGCCGGTATTTGTGCCGATGTTTATGCTGCTGGGCTTCCATCCGGCCTTTGCGCAGATGATTTTCCGCATCGCCGATTCCGCCGTGCTGCCGCTGGCCCCGATGTCGCCATTCCTGCCGCTGTTCCTCGGCTTTCTACAGCGCTATCAAAAGGATGCACAACTCGGCACCTACTATGTGCTGATCTTCCCGTATCCGCTGGTGTTCTTTATCACCTGGATTGTGCTGCTGCTGGCGTGGTACGCGCTCGGCTTGCCGATTGGACCGGGCGTCTATCCGCAACTGCCCTAAACGCGGCGCCAGGGACGGCGATCGCACTTCTGTGAACTGCAACGCATGTTGCCAAAATGTCACCGCTGCGCCTCTCGGCAACCCGCGCTGAATTGATTATCCTGCTATTCCTTCGCTTGCTAACGGTTAATTATTTTTAAAACCTATTCAAACCGGGCAAGTTCTGCAAACACCGAGGTTTATCCAACAATGACAACCATCACATCGACAGGGATGGCGAACGCGATGCACCGCGCGGATCGCCGCACCTTAGCCGGGCGCATCGACGCCTTGCCCGCCTCCGCCGGGTTATGGCGCTTTATTTCACTGCTGGCGCTGGGCGGCTTTTTTGAGCTGTACGATCTGTTCGAGACCGGCTACATCAGCTCAGGGCTGATCGCCGCAGGCGTGTTTCACACCGGCGCGCAGGGCGTGTTGGGCTTTTCGGATCAGGCGGCATTTGCCTCTGCCACCTTCCTCGGCCTGTTTTTCGGTGCCAGCCTGCTGGCGCCCTACGCCGATCGCTTTGGTCGCCGCCTGACCTTTATGTGCGCGCTGGCGTGGTATGGCGCGTTTTCGCTGCTGATGGCCTTTCAACAAAGCGCCGAGATGATCATTCTGTTCCGCTTCCTGGTCGGCATTGGTCTTGGCGTGGAGCTGGTAACGATTGATACCTATCTGTCGGAATGGGTGCCGGCGCAGCTGCGCAGTCGCGCATTCGCTTTCTCGTTCTTTATTCAGTTCCTGTCGGTGCCCGCCGTGGCGCTGATGTCGTGGTGGCTGGTGCCGCAAACAATTCTCAGCCTTGAAGGCTGGCGCTGGGTGGTGATTGCGGGCGCGGTGTGTTCGCTGGTGATCTGGCTGATCCGTAAAAATCTGCCGGAATCGGCGCGCTGGCTGGCGCAGCAAGGCCGTCATCAGGAAGCGCATCAGGTATTGAGTGCGATGGAAAAACGCTGCGGGATTGCACCTGGCGAAGACTTCTCCGCCACTGACGCCGCCGCGCAGCTGCCGAAGCAGGGCCGCTTCCGCGAGATTTGGGCCCCGGCCTACCGCAAACGCACGCTGATGCTGGTGGTGATGAATTTCTTCCAGGCGATTGGCTTCTTTGGTTTCGGCAACTGGCTGCCCGCGCTGCTGTCGGGCAAGGGTGCGACCGTAACGCACAGCCTGCTGTATGCGTTTTTCATTACGCTGGCCTATCCGCTGGGATCGCTAATCTGCAGCCGCTACGCTGATAAGATCGAAAATAAATGGCAAATCGTGTTGTCATCGTTGATGACCGTGGTGTTCGGCACGCTGTTCGCGCTGATGACGCATCCGGTGCTGATGATCATCTGCGGTTTTCTGATCACCTACAGCAACGCGTGGCTGACGTTTAGCTATCACGCCTACCAAACCGAGATTTTCCCCACGCATATTCGTGCGCGCGCCGTGGGCTTTTGCTACTCGTTTAGCCGCCTTTCCACGGTATTCAGCAGCATTTTGATCGGCATTATTTTGCAGTACGCCGGCAGCCAGGGCGTGATCGCCTTTATCGTGCTGAGTATGCTGATGGTGATGTTGTCGGTGGGCATTTTCGGGCCGAAAACGCGCGGCATGGATTTGGAGAATATTTAAGCCCTAACAGGGCGTCTGATGCTTGCCACTTAACGGCCTGATGACCACATGAATCGGTAGCGGCGCAATTTATTGCGCGTCTTCCAGCAACGCCGTTGCTTAAGATCCGCGCGAAAAATCGCGCCGCTACCGAGTTTGCTACTTACGAATCAATCGCTTAATCCATTAACAGGGTGGTATTGCACTTACCTGTTACTGCCCTTCCAACACCTTAATATCCGCGCTGCCCTGCTTGCCCTGCACCGTTTCGTCTTTACGCAGTTCCGCCACATCCTGCGCGGTGACGCTGGATTTCACCCCGTTGCCCCAGCTGCTGCGGATAAAGTTGACCACGTCCGCCACCTGGCTGTCGTTCATGCGCCAGCCGAAAGCAGGCATGGTGATCGCCGTGGGCGCGCCCTGCACGCCCGGCAGGGTTCCGCCCACCAGCACGATGTGGATCAGCGAGGTGGGATCCTCTGCCATCACCACCGGATTGCCGCGCAGCGCCGGATAGAAGCGCTGATAGCCGCTGCCATCGGTTTTGTGGCAGGCCGCGCAGCTGTCCACGTACAGGCTCGCGCCCGGCTGGCTGTCATCGCCGTGCCACAACGCTTTCGCGACCGCATCATCCGACTTAAACACCGCCTGATTGACATCCTTCGCCCCCAACGATTTCAGGTAGCTGGCAATCGCGCTGATGTCCTCATCACTGAGATATTGCAGGCTGTGCTGCACCACCTCGGTCATGCCGCCAAACGCGGCGGTGTGATCGTTGCGGCCAAAGCGCAGGAACTGTTTGAGATCGTCTTCGCTCCAGCGACCTAAGCCGTCGCGGTTGTCGCCGCGCAGGTTGCTGGCGGTCCAGCCATCAATCGGCGCGCTGCTGCCGGAAAGATAGTTACGATCGCTGTCATTGCTCAGCGCTTTCTCCTGCATGGTGATGCTGCGCGGCGTGTGGCACGCGCCGCAGTGCCCCAACCCTTCCACCAGATAACGTCCGCGCGCTAACGCGGCATCTTCCTGAGGAGCAGGCTGGAACGCTTTCACGTCGGGCGCAAACACGCCGCGCCAGATCGCCAGCGGCCAACGCATCGACAGCGGCCACGGAATGTCGCTCTCTTTATTAGCCTGCGCCACCGGCTGCACGCCGTGCATAAAGTAGGCGTACAGCGCCTGCATATCGTCATCGCTCACTACCGCATACGACGGATAAGGCATCGCCGGATACAGAGTGTCGCCGTTTTTCGCCACTCCGTGACGCACCGCTTTCTGGAAATCGTCGTAGCTGTAATCACCAATGCCGGTGGTTTTATCCGGTGTGATATTGGTGGAGTAGATGGTGCCAATCGGCGTCGCCATCGGTAATCCCCCGGCAAACGGCTGGCCGCCTGCGCTGCTGTGGCACGCCACGCAGTCACCGGCACGCGCCAGATATTCGCCGCGCTTCACCAGCGCATCGGAAGGTGCTTCGTCCGCGATGGCGGCGAACGTCATGCTGCCCAGCATCAGGGCCAAAAGTGATTTAATCATCGCCATGTTCCTTATGCTTGCACCAGCGGGCCGGGGTTTTTTAGATACTGTTCGCGAATGGCTTTCGCCGACCAATAGCTCAGCGCCGCCACCATGCCGGTTGGGTTGTAGCCCAACCCCTGCGGGAACGCCGACGCGCCCGGCACGAAGACGTTCGGCACATCCCAGCTCTGCAAGTAACGGTTCACCGCGCTGGTTTGCGGATCCTCACCCATGATCGCCCCGCCGCTCATGTGCGTGGTTTGGTACACGGTGGTATCGAAATGCGTGCCCGGCCCTTTCGCGCCGCCAATGATCATTTTCGGGTTCATCGCTTCGGTAATGTTGCGCATCTTTCCGATCATGAACTGCGCCATCTTGATGTCGTTCTCCTGCCAGTCAAAAGTCATGCGCAGCAGCGGTTGGCCGTAGGCATCTTTGTAGTGGGGATCGAGATCGAGATAGTTGGCGCGATAGGATTGGTGCGCGCCGTGCGCATCCATCGAGATGTGGTGGTTGTAGGTATCCGCTACCGCCGCTTTCCACTGGCTGCCCCACGTCGGCGTGCCCTTTGGCGTCGGCAAACCGGAAATCGGCTTGGTGCCCGCCTGGTTAACCCAGAACGGCGAACCGCCCACAAAACCGTGCGGGCCGTGATCAAAGTTATCGGCGTTGAAATCATCCACCGCCACGCCCGCGCCGCCCGCGCCAATAAAGGGGTTGGTGGTGGTGTTTTTATCGAACAGCGCTTTCAGCGTGGAGATGTTCTGGTAGGCGAAGTTACGGCCCACCACGCCTTCATTGCTGATCGGGTTGTACGGCTTACCAATGCCCGACAGCAGCATCAGGTGCACGTTGTGGAACTGGAACGCCGACAGAATCACCAGATCGGCGGGCTGCACCACTTCGCGTCCCTGGCCGTCGAGGTAGGTCACGCCGGTGGCGCGTTTTTTATCGTCGGTGAGATTAACGCGCAGCACGTGGGCGTTGTTGCGCAGCTCGAACTTCGGTTCCTGACGCAGCGCAGGCAGGATGTTAACGTTCGGCGACGCCTTGGAATACATGTAGCAGGCGTAGCCGCTGCAGTAACCGCAGAAGTTGCACGGCCCCATTTGCGCGCCGTAGGTGTTGGTGTACGGGCCTGACGTGTTGGCGGACGGCATGTCGTAAGGGTGATACCCCACCGATTCAGCCGCCTGCGCGAACAGCTGCGCCGAGTAGGTACGCTTCTGCGCAGGCAGCGGAAAGTCGCTGGAGCGATCGGGCGCATACGGGTTGCCGCCGTGCTCTTTGCCGATCACTTTGCCGTTGATCGACCAGGCGCTGCCGGACGTGCCAAACACTTTCTCGGCCTGATCGAAGAAGGGTTCCAGCTCAGCATAGCTAACGCCGAAATCCTGAATCGTCATGCCTTCCGGGATGAAGTTTTTGCCGTAGCGCTGCTCGTAGTGGCTGCGCAGGTTCAGCTCAACCGGATCGACACGGAAATGCACGCCCGACCAGTGTAAACCCGCGCCGCCGGTGCCGGTGCCCGGCAAAAACGCCGCCAGCTGACGGTACGGCACCGCGGTTTGTGACGCATCGTGACGAATGGTAACGGTGCTTTTCGACAGATCCTGGAACAGCTTTTTGCGGATGTTATAGGTCAGTTCATCAATCGACTGCGGATAAGAACCATCAGGATAGGTATCGCGATGCGGGCCGCGCTCCAGCGCCACCACATTCAGGCCCGCTTCGGTCAGCTCTTTCGCCATGATCGCGCCCGCCCAGCCAAAACCTACGACGACCGCATCCACTTTTTTCAATTCATTTGCCACGGTTATGCCCTCTCCCCGCGAATATCCACCGACGGGAACGGATAACGTTCGCCGCGCTCTACCCAATCCATGAAGTCGGCGCGTGCGCCCGGGAAGCCAATCAGCTTCCAGCCCACCATGCCCTGATTACCGCCGTGGATCGGATCGCTGAAATAGCCTTCGCGGGTGTTTTGCAGCAGGAAAGAGAAGAAGGTTTTCGCCGGGAGCTGCGGGAAGGTCGCGCTGCCGTTTTCGAATGCCGTCAGCAGTGCGTCTTGCTGCTCGCCGCTGAGTTGCGCGAACACCTTGCCGTGCTGCTGTTTACTCCACGCATCCGCGTCGGCGAGGCCCAGTCGATAGATCTGCTGCGGCACCAGCGGCAGCTGATAGCCCAGCTCTTTCGGCAGATCGGGATTGAACGGCCCCTGCATATACCAGTTATTTCCGGTGGCGTAAGGCGTATTCATTTGACGATCGATATACTCCGGCACGCCCGCTTCCAGCGCGCCCGGGCCGCGTTCATCGTTGGGAATCAACCGCGCCACGGCGGCGGTGATAAACGCGAACTCTTCGGCGGTAAACCAGCTCGGTTGATAGCTGCGCGCGGCTTGGGGCGCAGCGGGTGCGGATGCAGCGGCGGCCATTGGCACGGTTAACGCGCCCATCGCCGTTCCACCCACCGCCATTGCTGGCGCGAGGGTGATGGTTCGCAGCAGGAAATCCCTGCGCGAGTGACCCTTCTTCTGTTCTAACATGACATTGCCTCAGCGCCACACCGCGTGCGGCACAAAAAGTTAACGGATTACTTTATAGGGTTTTTTTATATTGATATTAGGATGACAGATCGTTTGTTACCGGTAACAACGGGCAAAGTGTAACACCTTTGCTGAGATTAAATTAGAGACACGAAACAAATACGCACAATTTACTTAACAACTCCTGTTGCTGCTTTACATTGCCGTGGTGCTACTGTCATCACCCGAAACAACCGATAAAAGACAAGGATATGTCTCAGTTGGTATAAGACAATAAACACCAAAATGGAGTGTCTATGTTCAAGTCCTTTTTCCCGCGGCCAACGCTGTTTTTCAGCTCTGCCGCGATTTGGAGCCTGTTAGCCATTTTTGCCTGGTTTGGCTATTTCAGCGATTTTCCGGCGCGCTGGCCAGCGCTGCACGCCGCCATGGATCAACCTTTGCCCACTAATGGTAGCCGCTTTATTCATGCCAGCCAGCTGTGGTTTTATGCCTATTACTGGCTTGTCGCCGGCAGCTTCGCGCTGGTCTGGCGCATCATTGATAACCATCCGTGGCAGCGATGGTCGGTGTGGGGATCGGCGCTGATTATCTTTGTGACCTGGTACAACGTGCAGGTCAACGTGGCAGTGAACGCGTGGTATGAACCCTTCTACGACATGATCCAGCAGGCGCTGACCAAAGCGGGTTCCGTACAGATTGGCGATTTTTACCGGGGCGTGATGGATTTCCTCGGCATCGCGCTGATTGCCGTGACCATCCTGGTGGCCAACGTGTTCTTTATCAGCCACTGGATCTTCCGCTGGCGTACCGCGATGAACAACTATTACATGCATAACTGGCAGCGTTTGCGCCATGTGGAAGGCGCGGCGCAGCGTGTGCAGGAAGACACCATGCGCTTCTCCACCACACTGGAAGATTGGGGCGTAAGCTTTATCAAAGCCATCATGACGCTGGTGGCGTTTTTACCGGTGCTGATTGGCTTGTCGCAGCATGTAAAAGAGGTGCCTATCCTCGGAGCGGTTCCTTACGGCCTGGTGATCGCGGCGATTTTATGGTCGCTATTCGGCACCGGTTTGCTGGCGCTGGTGGGCATAAAACTGCCGAGTCTGGAGTTCCGTAACCAGCGCGTCGAAGCGGCCTATCGTAAAGAGCTGGTGTACGGTGAAGATGATGCCACGCGCGCCACGCCGCCGACGGTGCAGGCGCTGTTTAGCCGCGTGCGCTATAACTATTTCCGCCTCTATTTTCACTATCTCTACTTCAACGTGGCGCGTTTTCTCTATTTGCAGGTGGATAATGTGTTCGGCATTTTCCTGCTGTTCCCCTCCATCGTGGCGGGCGCGCTGACGCTGGGCTTGATGAACCAGATTCTTAACGTGTTTGATCAGGTGCGCGGCTCGTTCCAGTACCTGATTAACTCGTGGACCACGCTGGTGGAGCTGATGTCGATCTACAAACGTCTGCGCAGTTTCGAGCAGATTTTGCAGGATATTCCGCATCAGGAGATGCTGCGCGACGCCGCCGAGTAACGCCGATAACGGTGCGCAGGGCGCGCACCGTTTGCCACCTTAACGCGCTAAAACCGCAAACACCTGCTCAATCGCATACGCACCCGGATCTTTCACCCCGTCCAAACTCTGCTGATTCAAATAGGCCGAGCGCCCGGCTTTGGCGCTTTGCATGGTTGCCGTGGCATCCGCGCCCTGTTTTGCCGCCTGCGCCGCAGCCGCAAGGGATTCGCCCGCCACCAGGGCTTCCAGCGCCGGTTGCAGCGCATCCACTAAGGTACGATGTCCCGGCTGCGCGCCGCCGTAATGTTTCATGCGCGCTAACCCGTGCATCAGCGCCTGCGGCAGCGCGCTGCCCTCTTCCAGCTGCTGCCCGGCGGAGGTGAACAGAATCGACATCAGCACGCCGCTCGAACCGCCCATCACCGTCGCCAGCTGCTCGCCGATCAGCGCCAGCAGCGTTGGCACTTCATCCAGCGGCAGCTGCTTGTCGCGCAGGCCGCGCTGAATTTTCTTCGCGCCGGCGGCAAAGGTGGAGCCGGTATCGCCGTCGCCCACTTTGGCATCCAGCGCGTTCAGCTCGCTTTCAAGATCGATTAACGCCTGCGTGGCGCGCTCCACCACCTGCGCCACCTCGGCATTGTCGGAAGGATCGAAATCCAGCGCGCTGTCGAGTTTCTCTGCGTGTTGCAAGCTGATCGGCGCAAAGGTATACACCGGTGCCCAACCCAGCACCTGCACCGGTGCGCCTAATGCTTCCAGAAACGGCTCCTCCAGCGCCAGCACCGACAGCGAAAAGCCCTTCATATCCAGAGCGCTCACCAGCGTTGCCGGGCCGATCAGATGGGTGACGCGCGCCGCCAGCGGCGACTGCAACACCTCGCGCGTCAGCAGCGCCAGCTCCAGCTGCGAGAAGCCGCCGAGGTTGTTGATCAGCAGCAGCGCCTGTTTGCCGTCCGGCAGCGCCTGCGCCAGTTTGTCGCTCATGATGCTGGTGATGTTGCGGCTGTTTTGCGTGTCGAGCGTGATGACGCCCGGTTCGCCGTGAATGCCCATGCCGAGTTCGCTGTGGCCGGGTTCCACGCGTTCGTCGCGCTTTTCGCCAGGAACATGGCAGGTGGAAAACGCCAAACCGATGGACGAGGTGGCATCAATCGCCCGCTGCGCCAGCGCCTGCACTTCCTCCAGCGTTTGGCCTTGCTCGGCGGCAAATCCGGCAATTTTGTGTACCAGCGCGGTGCCCGCAATGCCGCGCGGCTGCGGATTGTCCGGCAGCGCGATGTCATCCTGCACCATCACCAGCTCAACCTTGTAGCCGAGGTTTTTGGCTTTCTCGGCCGCAAGGCCGAAGTTAAGACGATCGCCGGTGTAGTTTTTTACGATCAGCAGACAACCGGCATCGCCGGTGACGTTGATGATGGCGTTGAGCACCGCATCAACGCTGGGCGATGCGAAGATGTCGCCGCACACCGCCGCCGTCAACATGCCTTTGCCGACAAATCCGGCATGCGCGGGTTCGTGTCCCGAACCGCCGCCGGAGATCAACGCCACTTTGCTTTTATCCCAATCGGAGCGCACCACCACACGGATTTCGTCACCGAGATCGAGGCGGCTCAGGTTATGCCACGGCGTGCTGAGCAAAATGCCTTCGATGGCTTCGTTAACCAGATTGCTCTTTTCATGCATAAAAAATTGGCTCATAGCATCCTCGTGCTTGGGGGGTGATGCCCTAAAAGGTAGCGTATG
Source organism: uncultured Pantoea sp. (assembly GCA_966185695.1). Lineage (GTDB taxonomy): Bacteria > Pseudomonadota > Gammaproteobacteria > Enterobacterales > Enterobacteriaceae > Pantoea. The sequence goes on from CBIFUL010000008.1 coordinate 62,115, forward strand.
TGCCGGGGGAATTGGCGAGGGGAAGTGCGGAAATGCAAAGGGCGGCACACGCCGCCCAGCAAAATCAGAAATCCCTTAATCATCCTGACGCAGATTAGAGCGCGATGCGCAGCACGCTATCGGGATCCTTCGGTGGTGCTTTACGCGAGCCCGGCTGCTTGATGCTGACGAACAGCGTTTTGCCATCGGCAGAAACCGTCAGGCTGTTCGGCAAACCTGGCGCTTTCACGGTGCGTTTCACTTTATAGCTGCTGGCGTCAACGATGCTGATTTCGCCCGCTTTGCGGTGCGTCACGTACAGCTCGTCACGATCGGCATTGAACAGCACCGCCAGCGATTCCGGCACGGCGATCCTGTCGATCACTTGTTGCGTACGCGTATCTAACACCAGCACCTGCGGCTGCTTAGAGTCGCTGAGGAATGCGCGGTGGCCTTGGGTGTCCAGCGCGATATTCAGGAAGAAATGCTCTTTGTCGGCGTCGATTTTTACACGCTTTTCAATGGCATTCAGACGCGTATTGATGGTCACCAGCTCGCCGTCGGCGTTGGTGACATACAGCTTCTGCGCCGCAGAATCGATGGCTAAACCGGTGCCCATTTTACCGGTGTTCGGCACGGTGCTGATCAGCTTCAACGTGGTGCCATCAACCACCCACACCACGCTCTGCTCACCCAAACCGGTGATGTAGACGCGATTGGTCGCCGCATCAACGGCCACCTGGCGCGGTTGCAGCGGGCGCACGTTATCCCCGCGCTTGCGGCCATCTAATACCAGGGTGTTCAGCACTTTACCGCTGGTGGCATCCACCGCCGTCAGCGCCGCATCACGCGTATTGCCGAGATACAGCACGTTGGTTTTCTGATTGATCGCCGCCGCAAACACCGGCAGATCGGTATTGATGGTTTGCTTTACCGCCAGATCCTGAGGATCAAGGCGATAAACGGTGCCGCCGTTTTCGCTGGTGGTGCTCTTCGCGCTCGCCAGGAACAGCGCGTTATCGCTGTTGCTGTAGGCCAGTTCATACGCGCCTTTCGCAATCGCCTGATTCAATGGCTGGCTTTCAGCCGCCATCACCGCAGAGGTAGAGAACAGCGCTGTTGCCAGCAGCAGTGGGCGCAGCGCCCAATTTGTTTTAATCGCTTTCATAACTTCTCCATAGCAAAAACACCGCCACATGGCAGTGAAGTGAAAGCTCGACAATGCAACCAATGTCCTCCGTTCAGCCCAAGGCGAGCCGATAAGGAGGGCTAGTTTTTGAGAATAGTAATCATTTAGAAGGGAATGTAACAGAATTTTATTGGGCGAGAAACGCCGCCAGGGCGCCCGGAGGCACCCTGTCAGCACAGAACGTTAACGCAACTTATTTGGTCAGTTCGGCTGTCATGTGTACGCCGTTATTGAAGTAGGCTTCGGTGACTTTATAGGAAGCACCAGCATCACGCGCTTGAGCAGCGATTTGCGCTTCTGCGGCATCCAGCGTGGTAGCGGTTGCCGTGATGCTTTGGGCAAAGCTGGCGAAAGGCAGAGCGGTAAGAGCAACAACAGCAGCAAAAGTTTTGATAGATTTCATGGTCAATTCCTTGGTCAATGTTTAGTTGGGTAAGGCGTCATCGCCTTGTTAAGAGAGATAATAGGCCGAAGATCGATCGGTAAAAAGCGGAGAGATTTGCCGTTGTTGTTCGATTAATTTGAATATAAATAGCACACCAGGGTTAAACTGTGCGCAAAGGGTTAAAAATCTGCGGTTTAGTTAAAAGGCAGGATTTATGGCTGCAATATCGAGATGAGTAGGAGTGTGACGAGCCGCCATACATGATAAATAACCGCTCATATTGGTAGCGGCGCAATTCATTGCGCTTCTTCCAGCCAAATATTGGCTTCACGTTTGCGCGATGAATCGCGCCGCTACCAGGTATGTGATTGACACGTTAAGTGAGCAGCATCACGCCATAAATAACAACCGGCGATGATGCTGCGCACCTGCTGCCTGCTTAACCGTGATGGCGCACGCGGGTGAAAATGGTGATGGCGGCCAGCAGCATCAACACGCCGCTGGCAAGAAACACGCCGCCCGCGCCTTGCAGATCGAACATCCAGCCGCCCGCCGCTGCGCCTGCGGTGATCGCTAATTGAATGGTGGCCACCAGCAGGCCGCCGCCCGATTCGGCATCATCCGGCACCGCGCGGGAAATCCACGTTGACCAACCGGTTGGCATCGAACCAAACGCCAGCCCCCACAGCGCCACGCCAGCGGCCACCAGCCACGACAGGTCGCCAAAACTCACCAGCAGCACCGCCGTGACGCTCATCACCAGCGCCATGCCGGTTAAGGTCAGCGACACGCTGCGCGTCACCAGAAAACCTGCCAGCGAGGTTCCAAAGAAGTTCGCCACGCCAAACGCCAGCAGCACCAGCGAAAGCTGATTAACATTGAGCTGCGCGCTGCCTTCAAGGAACGGACGCAGATAGGTAAAGAAGGCGAAGTGGCCGGTAAACATCATGATCACCGCCAACATGCCCCAACGCATCAGGCCGTTGCGCAGCAAATCCAGCACCCCGCCGCTGCGCGCTTTGTTCTCTGGCGGCATCGCCGGCAAGGTAAAGAACTGCCACAGCAGCGCCAGCACGCCGAGCATCGAGGTCAGCAGAAAAATATTTCGCCAGCCAATCACGCTGCCCAGATAGCTGCCCAGCGGTGCGGCAATAATGGTCGCCAGCGAAATGCCGCTAAACACAATCGACAGCGCTTTCGGCACCCGATCGCGCGGCACCAAACGCATGGTAATCGCGGTGGAGAGCGTCCAGAAGCCGCCAATCGCCACGCCCAGCAGCACGCGCGCCAGTAGAATCATCGGCAGATTTTCGGCAAAAGCCACCAGCAGCGCCGAAGCAATCATCAGCAGCGAAAAGCCCAACATCACGTTGCGGCGATCCAACCGGCGCGTCACGTTGCCAATCACCAGGCTGGTTAACAGCGCCACCAGCGCCGTCACCGTCACGGTTTGTCCGGCTTGCCCTTCGCTGATATTTAGCGAACCCGCAATCGGCGTTAATAAACTCACCGGTAAAAATTCCGCCGCGATCAGGCCGAATACGCCAAATGCCATGGCGAATACCGCGCCCCACGCGGGTTTGTCTACTTCATTACTCGATGCAACGATGTCAGTTTCCAGGCTCATTTGCGATCCCCATCACAAAAATATGTGGGGTAAGCATAGTGAGCGGCGGCAAGACGATCTATGATACAAAAACTTTGTTTTTTGATTATTCGTCTGGAATCGCATGAGCCGCTATCAAGATTTAACCAGTGAACTGTTGATGGGAATGCGCCTGTACGGCGTGAAATACCAACGCATTGCGCTGCATGCGCCGTTTGGCTTGCAATACGATCACGCGCCTGGCCGCGCGCAGCTGCACTTTGTGGGACGCGGATCCTTGCTGGTGCGCTCGGCCTCCGGCGCGATCTATCCGCTGCAGGCGGGCGATGCGCTGCTGATTCCACACGGCAAATCGCACGCGCTGATCTCGGCGGAAGACGCGGTTTGCGAACCGATCGCCACCTTTAACAGCAAGCCGATCTGCGGCAGCGTCTGCGCCATCGGCGACAGCAACGACGTCTGCACCGATGACGCCGACGTCATCCTGTTTAGCGCCTGCATGGCGTTTGAACTGGGTGGCATGCAGCCGCTGGTGCATACCATGCCGGATGTGATGCTGGTCAGCACCTTGCTGGCGCAATACCCGGAAATTAAACCGATTCTTGATGCGATGGAGCGCGAAACGCGGCAGCGCAAAGCCGGTTTTGCCGGGATTCTGTCGCGTCTGGCGGATGTGGTGGCGGCGCAGATTGTACGCGGCTGGGTGGAAAACGGCTGCGGCAAAGGCAGCGGCTTGGTGCAGGCGCTGCGCGATCCGCGTCTCAGTCAGGCCATCGCGGCGATGCATCGCGCACCGGGCGAAAACTGGACGGTAGAGCGCCTCGCGCGCGAATCGGGCAGCTCGCGCTCGGTGTTTGCCGCGCGCTTTCAGCTGGCCACCAACATGACGCCGCTGCGCTATCTCACCGAACTGCGCATGCGTTTAGCGGTGGAAAAGATTGTGAATGACGGCGAAGCGGTGGAAAGCGTCGCCTTCCACCTCGGTTACGGTTCGCTGGCGGCGTTCAGTCGCGCCTTCAAACGTATCGTTGGCACGCCGCCCGGCGCATTGCGTGCCGGACGGGAAGCGCAGCCGGAGCGTTAGCGGAACACGCTGATCGCTTCAACCAGGCGGTTGGCCTGATGCGCCATGCGGCTTGAGGCTTCGGCACTTTCCGCCACGCGCGCGGCGTTTTGATGCGTAATGTCATCGAGATCTTCCACTGCGGTGCTGACTTGCGTCAGCGCGATGGCTTGCTCAGCGGTCGCCGCGCTGATCTGCGCGATCAGCCCCGTCACGTTCTGCACGCGATCAACAATCTCCTGCATGGTTTTCCCCGCCGCATCGGCGTGATCGCTGCCGGTTTGCACGCGTCCGGCGCTGGTTTCCACCAGCGTTTTGATCTCGCTGGCGGCTTTGGCGCTGCGCTGCGCCAGGCTGCGCACTTCACCCGCCACCACTGCAAAACCTTTGCCCTGCTCGCCGGCCCGCGCCGCTTCGACCGCCGCGTTCAGCGCCAGAATATTGGTCTGGAAAGCGATGCCGTCAATCACGCTAGTGATATTGGCGATGCGCTTCGAGCTGTCGGCGATCTCCGCCATCATCCCCACCATCTCCTGCATCACCTCGCCGCCTTTGATCGCCGCACAGCTGGTGTTTTCCGACAGGCCGTTCACTTCATGGGCGGTATCGGTGTTGCTTTTTACCGTGGCGGTCATCTCATTCATGGTGGCCGCGGTTTGCTGCACGTTCGCTGCCGCCTGTTCGGTGCGACGGCTCAACTCATCGTTGCTGCGCGCAATCGCATCGCTGGCGCTCAGCACGTTGATCGCCTGGCCGCTGACATCATCCACCAGCCAGCGGAACATCAATCCCAGCTGCCCAATTGACCGGAGCGTCATGCCAATTTCATCAACGCGATCCATCTGTTCGACTTTATGGCTGGCGCCGGTTGCCACGCTTAATGCCTGGCGGCACAGCCGCTCCATCGGCCGCGAAATTTGCTGTTCGAGCCACAGACTCGCCAGCAGCAGCAGTGCCGCCATGCCGCCCGCAAAGCCGCCCAACGCCAGCGGCGCGAGGCCGAGCAGCCACACGCCCGCCACCGACAGCGGCAACAGCGCCATCAGCGTGGTGCGAATGCGCCAGCGCAGCGGCAGCGTTTTCAGCAGCGAACCTAAACCCCGCACGCCGCTGCCGACGATCAAACCTTTATGGAAGCGTCGTCCGTTGGCGCGCCCGGCACGAAACTCGCCGTACAGCTTTTCCGTCTGACGAATCTCCTGCGCCGAGGGCTTGGTGCGCACCGACATGTAACCCTGCACCTTGCCGTCGCGCACCACCGGAATCGCATTGGCGCGCACCCAATAGTGGTCGCCGTTTTTACGCCGGTTTTTTACCAGCGCCGTCCAGGGTTCGCCCTGCTTCAGCGTCGCCCACATGTCGGCGAAGGCTTCCGCTGGCATATCGGGATGGCGCACCATATTGTGCGGCTGCCCGTTGACCTCCTCTGGCGTGAAGCCGCTCACCTCAATAAAAGCGTCGTTGGCGTAGGTGATATGGCTGTTGAGATCGGTAGTCGACATCAGGGTCGCGTCGTCGGCAAAAGCGAATTCGCGTTGCGTGATGGGCTGGTTGTTACGCATGTGTGTGTCCTTGCAAGGCGCAGGCTAAAGAAGAAATCAGTTATGCTTTTTTATCTTTTCGGCAAGGAAACCGGCGGGCTTTAGCGCGCAGCTTTAATTTTTAACTTGAATTAATTAGAGATGGCGCAATAGGCCTGTTTTTATTACGGATAAAACCGATAACGTTTTATTTAGGGTATGTGAAAGAGAGGTTTTGCGATTCGCTAGCCGTTTAAGAAAAGCGATGATCATTCAAACAGGCCAGAACAGTCGCGCCCGAAAAGCAAAGCGTCCGCCGCAGGACGCGGCGGGCGATCGGCATGGATGCCAGATTTCTTTGCGATCGGGCGCGACTGTTCTGGACCGTATGCCGTACCAGCAGCAACCTGGCACCCAGGTGCGCAACAATGCGCACCCTACGAAAACCCAGCGCGGGTGCCTAAATGCTTAAAATTGCCATCTGACGCCGACGTTATAACGCCACCCTTTCGCGCCGTTGCCATCAATCTCTTTGCGATAATCCGCTTCGGCATACAGCGACACGTCTTTCTGCAAGGTCGCGGTGCCGCCAGCGCCCACTTCCCACATCTGGCCGAAGTGACCGCTGCTGAAGTCTGCGCTCAGCGCCGGATTCTCAACCGAGGACACACGGGTTTTCGCCGCGCCGCCCCAGCCTTTGTAGAAGTTCGCGCGCAGATACGGCGTGTATTGGCGATTGCTGTCGTCCACCCAGGTGCGATCGAGGCGCGCGCCAAGGCGTCCGATGGTTTGGTTGTAGTCGCCGTAACGCACTTTATTGCCGTCGCTGTCGGTGAAATCGCTCATGTTGAGCTTCATGTACATCAGCTGCGCCTGCGGCTCCAGCCTGTAGCCCTCGCCCAGCGCAAACGGGTAGCCGCTTTCCAGCGACGCCGTCCAGCCGTTGCCTTTCAGCTTCGCCACCTTCTGCGTGCGGGCAATATCGGTCTCGCCGCGATGGCGATCAAACGACAGCACGCCATCCAGATAGAAGCCGTTTTGCCGCTGCCAGGTGCCATACAGCGCCAGGCTGTCGCTGTCGAAGGTGGTGCTGCTGTAGCCGTCAGCGGCGTGAGGACGTAAACGCGTGTTGCCGCGCGTATAGGCGACGCCGCCGCGCAGGCTGTCTTTCTCGCCGTCGAGATGCAGCAGGTTGCCGCCGATCTGCATCGCGCTGTAGTCGAGGTCAAAGTCGTAGCCGTAATTCTTGAAGCTCTGGTCGCTCTGGTATTTCAGGTTCGACCCGATATAGCGCAGGAACATCTCGCCACCCACGCCATCCGGACGCGTTTGCTCATGGCGCAGCTCGCCAAGACGCTTATGCAGATCGTCGATGATCGCCGTGGTTTAATAGGCGAGGCCGACCGGTGCCGAGATATACGACGGCAGCTGCGGCACCACCGCCGGACGCGCATCGTAGCTTTGCGGCGTACCAAAATCCGAGGTGACAAAGGTGGATTGGCAGCTGGCGCTCTCTTCACAGACGTAATAATTCGCCAGACGATAATCCCAATAGTTGTTGCCGCTGCCGCTGACTAACCGCTGCGCCGGATCGCTACTGCCCGGCGCAAAAGTGTAAAGCCGGTATTGCCACGGCCCCGCCGCCAGATAGCCATCTTTCAGCGCGAAGCTGTTGGCGCTGCCGCTGCCGCCAACCTGCGCCAGCGAAATCCCTTCATTGCCCTCCACGCCGCCGTTGCGGTTAAGATCGGTCAGCGCGCCGCTGCTGGCGTCGGCCAGGGTGACATTCACCCGCGTGGTGCCGCTGGCGTTGCCGCTGACGTTGAGATGGTCGGTAAGCTGATTGCTCAGCGCGCCGCCCTGATTCAGGTTGGTGATCAGGTTAAGCTGGCCGCCGCTTGATGCCAGCGATCCGTTGATATCCAGCGTGTTGCCCGGCGAACCCGCGCCGTTAGTGAGATCCAGCGTGCCGGCATTATTCACCGTCAGCGAATTGGCGCTGCCGCCGCTCAGGGTGGGATGCACATTGTTCCCGGCAAACAGCGTCGAACCTGAATCTATGTTCACGGTGCTGTGTGACAGTTGCAGATCGTCGGTCAGCGTCCACTGCGTATCGGCGAAATTGATGGTGCTCCAGCCGCTGCCCAGATTGACGCCTTTGCTCACATCGTCGGCGCTAAAACTGCCGCCGCGCGATTCGATTTGGTTAAAGGTCAAACTGTTGCCGGTGCCGGTTCCCGCCGTCAGGTGATAGGTGGTGCCGAGATCGACGCCGCTCACTTCCGCCCGGTTGTTGTTGTCGTTGCCCATCGTCAGGCTGCCGTTGAGCGTGCCGCCCGTCCAGCGGAACAGATCCGTTCCACCGCCCGGATTGATATCGCCCCGCACCTCGCCCTCGGTCAGCAGGATTTCATCGTTCGCGTTGCTGCCTGCCACCGCCACGGTTTGGGGATTGGCGGTGATGATGGTGCCGAAGTTCTCGAAAATGGTTCTACCGCCGCGCAAATCCACCACCGGCGCGGTGAGGCTGTTGGAGGTAAAGGTGCCGGTATTGATGATGGTGCCCGCGGTGCTGGAAACCAGCGCCGATCCGCCCGCCGCATTATCGATGTTCACATCGGCGGCGGTGGTGACGTTGCCGGTAGTGTTGGCGCGAATGCCGGTGCCGCCTGCGCCGGTAACGTTAAATTGATAGCCGGAACCGAGCGTTAAATCCCCGCCGGTGGTAGAGCCATCCGCGTTGCTGATGTTCAAACCGGTACCGCTACCGTTGACGTTGGTGGTCACGGTAGAAGCGGGATCGAACGGCACGCCGGTGCGAATACCGTTGCCGTTGGCCACGTTGAGGGTGAGATTTTGCAGAGCGACACTGCTCAGCTCCGCGCGGTTTTCAATGCCGTTGCCGCTGCCGAGCACGTTCACCGTGGCATCGCTGGCGCTTAAGCCGCTGGCGCCGCTATCCAGCAAAATGCCGTGCGCGCCGCCGCGCGTGGTGATCACCGTGTCGCTGCCGGTCAAGGCCAGCTGTGCGCCATCGCTGATGCGCACGCCTGCGGTGCCGTTATCCACGTTGATCACGCCGCCTTTAGCCAGGGTGCTGCCGCTGCCCGAAACATCTAAACCGGTGCCGTTCGCCACGCTGACCGTGCCGTTATTGGTGAGCGTACTGCCCGCGCGTGAGCGGATGCCGATGTTATTGCTGCCGGTGAGATTTACCGCGCCGTTGTTCACCAGCGCCGCGCCGTTGGTGACATCAAAGCCAACTGCGTTGCTGCCCGCACCGCTGACGCTGCCGTTGCTGGTGACGCTGGTTGCCGCCGAAGTGCCGTTAAGCGCGTTGCTGAGATCGGTACGCAGGTTGTTCACCAGCACGCCAACCGAACGGTTGCCGCTGAGGGTAATGCTGCTGCCGCTGGCGAGCGTGGCATTGGCGCCGCCTTCGGCTCGCACCGCGGTGCTGTCCTGGCCGCTGGCGGTGAAGTTGGCGTTGCTGCTGTTCAGGCTGCTGCCGCGGCCGGAAACAATCACGCCGGTGCTGTTCGCGCCGCTGCTGGTGATGTTGTTGGGCGTGGTGAAGCTCAGCGCGGCACCCTCATCAATGCGATAACCGGTGGAGCGCGTGGCGTCGACATTTAAGGCGTTTGCCGCCGAATTGATGCGCGAGCCGCTGCCCGCCGCGTGATAGGCGATCTGATCGCTGCCGTTAAAGTTGGGCGTGGAGCCTGCCGCCACGTTGACCTGCGCCCCGTTGATCGCCTCTGCGCCGATCGCGCCGGTGCCGTTAAGATTCAAGATGCCGCCGTTCAGATTGGCAATCGCGCGGTTGCCGCTGGCGCTAACGCCGCGACTGCGCGCCGTGGTGCTGCCGCCGTTGACGTTAAGCGTGCCGCTATTATTGGCGGTGGTGTTCGCCGTGCTGCCGCTGCTGTTGACCGCAATACCGGTGCCGCCGTTGTTAATGCTGATGGTGCCGCTGTTGCTGCCGGTGGCGCCGCTTTCAACGCGAATGCCGGTGGCATTGGCCCCGCTAAAGGTGATATCGCCGGTATTGGCAAACTGCGCGCGATTGCGCGCCAGATAACCGGTTAAGCCACTCTGGGCGGCGTTGAGCGTTGCCGCCGAATTTAGCCGCGTGCTGGCCACTGGCGCACCGCTGTTGCTGCCCGCCAGCGTGTGTTTCTGCCCATCAACAACGGCACCCACCGCGTTGCTGCCGGTGAGATTAATGGTGGTGTCCGCGTCGATGGTGCCGAATGCGCCGCCTTCAATGTTCACGCCGGTGGCGCCCACGCCGCTGACGTTGAGCGTGGCGTTGCGCGTGTTGACCTCGGTGCCGCCGGTGCCGCTGCCGTTCACCGCCACCGATCCCGCGCCTGACGCGGTCAATGCCAGGTCGGTGCCGTCAAAATCCGCACCCTGCTCGACGCGGAACAGCGTGGAGTTGGCGGTGGTGACGTCAAACGGATTGTTGCCCGCCACGTTGATACGCGCGTTCGGGCCGTAGGCAAAGAAAGCAATTTGGTTGGTGCCGGAGCTGAAGGTGGGAATCGCGTCCTGCGCCACGTCCACCGTGGCATTGCCGCGCGCGTGTACGCCAATCGCGCCGTTGCCGCTAAGATTCACCGGGCCATCTATCGTGGCGCCGGCGGTGCCGCTGCCCTGACCTTCCACCCACACGCCAAAGTTGCGCGTGCCGCTGGCCGGATCCGCGCCGCCCGCCACGTTAATGGTGCCGGTCGATTGCGCATTCGCACTGCCGCCATTGGTAGCCAGCACTTTCAGCCCGGTGCCGTTCACGCCGTTGAGATTGATGGTGCCCCGGTTATCGATGCTGTAATCGCTGCCGCTTAGCGAGCCGCTGCTGTTGGTCACCAGCATGCCGACGTTTTCACGCGGCACGGTGGCGGCCGCACCGTTCACGTTAATGGTGCTGTTGTTGATCATGGTGGCGTTATTCGCCCCGCTCACCGACATGCCCGCCGCGTTCTGCACTTTAGAGCCGAGGGTGATCGTGCCGTTATTAATGGCGCTGCCGTTAGCGACCAGCGCGATGCCACTGGTTAAACCGCTCTGATTCATGGCGGTCTCGGCGACGTTGTCGTTGAGGCTGTTTTGCGGGCCGCGGCCAATAGAGATCTCGCCGCTGGCATTGTTGGTAAAGGAGGAACTGCTGCTGGTGAGCAGCACGCCAGAGGCGGTGCCGCGCGCGCTCGAGCCGTTTACGCCGACGTTGATGTTGCCGCTGTTGCCGGAGGTGGCGTTGTCTTCCAGACGTATTCCCGCCACGCCAAACGGCGTATTGCTGCCGGTGGTGGCGAAGTTGACGATGCCGTTATTATTGAAGGCGCTGCCGCTCTGCACCAGCACGCCATTTGCGCCGTAGCCGGTTGAGCCGATGCCGGTGCCGTCGGCACGATTCAGGAAGCCCGCGTTGATCACACCGCTGCTGCCGGTGCTGCCGGTGCTACCATCGGTGAGTACCAGGGCGGTGCCGTTGTTATTCGTGGCACCACGGCTGGCGAGCTTGCCGTCAATCACCGCTTCTGCGCCGTTCGCGGCTTTGATCGCGCCGCCGCTGGCGCCGTTCACCTCCAGCGTTTTACCCGCAGCCAGGTTCACGCGCGATCCCGCGCCTTCCGCGTTTATCACAGTTCGATTCCCCACCGGCAGCGTCACTTCGTCCGGCGGCGTGGCGCTGACGTTGTAAACGATATTGCCATTGGTCACGCTGACGGCTTTATTGAATTCGGTGAGATAGCTGGCGGTGCTAAGATTGCCGGATTTCAGCTGGCTAATCAGCCAGTTATTGTACGTTTGCAACTGGCTGGCGTTGGTGATGTTAAAACTGTTGGATTTGCCATCCAGCGTGGTGACGCTGACGTTACCGTTGTAGGTGGCAATGTTTTGCACCTGATAGCTTTGCGTCGCGGTTGCGCCGCTGGGCGTGGCGGCGGTGCCAAAAAAGCTGATGCGGTTATTGGAGTTCCAGTTCAGGGTGCTGCCGCTCTCCACCTGAAACAGCGTGGTTTGCTTGGCCGCCATGCTCCAGCTGTTGGTGCTGGCGCTGCTGGCCGCATTCGCCTGGCCGATATTGACGTTGAGCGTGCCGTTATTGGTGACATTCGCCACGCGCGCGTTGATGTACTGATCGCCGTTGACGTTCTGCACATCCGGCACGCTGGTATCAGCGGACACCGGCGTTTGCGCCACCAGGCTGGCGGAGTTGTAAACCTGGAATGTGGTGTTGCCGCCGGTGGTGGGATCGGGCACGGCTATAGCAAAGTTTTGTGGGCCGGGATCGAGACGCGTTTGGTTCAGCAGCTGCGCGCCAGAGGTGATATTCACCTGGCCTAAGGTTGTGGTCACAGAACCATCGGTGCCGGGCGCAAAATTGGCGTTGCCCGACAGCGTATCGGTGGTGTTATCAACGCTGTTAGGCTGCGATCCCAATAAGTTATCGTTGGTTTGCGGGGAATAACTGCCTAACGTGATGGCTTGCGCGCTGATAACCGGATTAAACAACGCAATCGCGGCAGAAATACCGAAGGCGATCGGATTTAATTTGAACCTCATACTTCCTCCAATGGGCGTAAAGCGTCCACGCGGTGATGGCCACAGCGTTAAATTCGTCGCGAGGGGATAAAGCGGCAGGAATAAAACCAACCCCGATGAGAAAATAATTAATAAAGCTCTGTGTGAAGAAACTGAGGTGCGAAAAAAGCGTGGTGCGGTTGTTATAGATTTATTGGCTTTAGGTATAGACTTTTTTGCCATCGGAAGCAAAAGCCAATGATGAATAACCTATTGTGATAATGAAGAAATAAATGCGAGATGGGATATGTTTTGTAAATAAATTAAGACCAGAATATTCATTGAGCCTCATTTTCTATCTGTTTAATAAATCCTTTATTTTTACCTAACGCTTTACTTACATTTGGCCCCGTTTGGGTTATGCCGCGAGTGCCAGCGTAAGCGATACGGTAATGTTGAGATGTGAGATCTTTATCACATCAATAGCCTAACCAACATCTGTACTGAAGCGCGAATTGCTTGGTCGCCATAAATGGCGACCTTACGGCGTCAGGGCATGCTTTTCGCAGGGTGCGCATTCTTGCGCACCAGGCATGTAGCGTCGCGTCGCTAGCGTAATGGACTTAACTTAAATCCACATCCTTGCAGCCCGCCCACCATGTGAAGGCGAAGCCGCCAAGCCATGCCACGATCAGCCCGGCGAGATAGACCGCCATGCCCGCAAAGATGCCCTGCGCGGAGGTCATCAACGGCAGCGTCACTAATCCCGACGGCCCGAACACAGTGTTCATGCCTACCGGCAGGCCCAGCCACGCCACGAGGCCGATGAAAAACCCGCCCAGCGCGCCGCCAAAACACGCCGTAATAAACGGCTTAAGGCGCGGCAGCGTGACGCCGTAAATCAGCGGTTCGCCGACGCCGAGCAGGCCCGGCACTATCGCGCCTTTGATTTGCTTACGCAGCAGAGAGTGTTTATCGGCTTTGCACCACAGCGCCAACGAGGCGCCCACCTGCCCTGCGCCCGCCATCGCCAAAATAGGAAACAGTGAGTTAAAACCTTGGGTTTCCATCAAGGCAAAATAGACCGGAATAAAGCCCTGATGAATGCCGAACATCACCGCAATTAAAAACAGTCCGGCCAATATTGCGCAGCCGAACGGATTATTATTGAGATGAATAAACAACCACGACATACCTTTAAATAATTCGCCGCCGATCGGCATAATCACCAGGAATGTTACCGCACCGGTAATTAATAACGTCAGCAACGAAGTTAAAATCATATCGAGATTATCAGGAATGATTTTACGCAGCTGCTTCTCCACCCACGCACCAAATATCGCCGCTAACAGCACACCAATAATATTGCCGCGTGGATCAATCGTCATGCCGAAGAAATCTTGCATGCCGCTGTAATAGCCCACCGTCGCCGTCGGCACATAGCCGAGCACAAACAGCGACGCAATAATCGCGCCGTTGACGCCGCTGCCGCCAAAGGCTTTCTGCGCGTTATAGCCAATTAAGATGCTGAGAAAGGTAAACAACCCTTTGCCGAACACCTTCATATAGGCGACGGCATCCACCAGCCAGCGCGCGTGACCGGGGCCATTGAGGTGGAAAACCTGCTCAAGCAGCGTAGCCAACCCCAGCAGCAAACCCGCGCCGATAAAACCGGGGATAAGCGGCGTAAAAATGGTGGCAAAGCAGGCGAGAAAGCGATGCAGCGCGCTGGTCTGTTTCGCCTTCATCTGCTGCTTTTGTCCGGCAGCGATGCGGTGTAAATCCGCTGGCGCGGCCTCGGCGCTATTATTATTAAGCAGCGCCTGCATTTTCTCGGCGGCGGTTTGCGCTTTGCCCGGCCCCAGCACGACCTGCAATTGCCCGTCGCTGCTGATCACCCCCAACACGCCCGGCAAGGCTTTCAGTGCCGCGCTGTCCACCTGCGCCGCATCCGCTAATGTCAGGCGCAGACGCGTCATGCAGTTGCCGCATTGCAGCACGTTGCGCGCACCGCCCACCGCTTGCAGCATATCCCGCAGCAAACCTTCAGTGATTGCGGCCATCATTGCGCTCCTGCATCGTGCAGCGCTTGCCGAATAAAGCCCCGGTTCTGGCTCAGCAGCGCGCTGGCTTGCTCGGCATCTAATCCCGCCAGCACCATGACAATCGCCGTTTTACAGTGGCCGTTGCAGGCGGCGAGCGCATCCTGCGCGGTAACGTCGTCGCATTCGGTAGCCTGCTTAACGATATTCACCTGACGCTGCACCAGCTTCAGATTGGTGGCTTCCACATCCACCATCAAATTGCCGTACACCTTGCCGCTGCGGATCATCGCGCCTGTGGTAAGCATGTTCAGCACCAGCTTCTGCGCGGTACCCGCTTTCATGCGTGACGAGCCGGTCACCACTTCCGGGCCAACCACAGGCGTCAGCGCCACATCGGCGGCCTGCGACATCGGACTGTTGGGATTGCAGCTCAAGGCGGCGCTGAAGGCGCCCTGCTGTTTGGCATACGCCAGCGCGCCGAGCACATACGGCGTGCGACCGCTGGCAGCGATACCCACCAGAACATCGTTGGCGCTGAACTGGATATCACGCAAATCCTGCGCGCCCTGTTCGCGGTTGTCTTCGGCGTTTTCCACCGCTTGCAGGATTGCCGTGTGCCCGCCCGCAATTAATCCCACCACCTGGCTACGCGGCGTGCCAAAGGTGGGCGGACATTCGCTGGCATCCAGAATCCCTAAACGCCCCGATGTGCCGGCACCGCAGTAAATCAGGCGCCCACCGCGGCTGAACGCGGCGGTAATCGCATCGACCACCTGCGCAATCTGCGGCACGATGGCTTCAACCGCCAGCGCCACTTTTTGGTCTTCACGATTAATGACGCGCAGCATCTCAACGGTGGCAAGTTCGTCAATGTTTTGGCTGGCCGGATTGCGGCCTTCGGTGATCATCTGGCTGAGATCGATCTGCATGATTGGCTCCTGCTGTGAATTATTTATTCGCGGAATTATATAGCATATGGAATTGTTAATTCCCTCTTTAGCGCGCGTTATTTTCGTTTTTTGCCCGCGTAGGCATAAAAAACCCGCCGAAGCGGGCTTCAGGTGCGCAAGAATGCGCACCCTACAATAACCTGCGCAATAAATTGCGCCGCTACCGAAGCGTGCGGTGATGATGCAGGCGGACTGACGAACATTCGTCCGCAGCAGGCATAAAAAAACCCGCCGAAGCGGGATTCAGATGCGCAAGAGTGCGCACCCTACAATAACCTGCGCAATAAATTGCGCCGCTACCGAAGCGTGCGGTGATGATGCAGGCGGTGTGACGAACATTCGTCCGCAGCAGGCATAAAAAAACCCGCCGAAGCGGGTTATTTGCTCAAGTACGGTCGTGCAGGTTAACTGGCGCTTTGCGTGCGCAGCTGCTGCTCGTAGGCAGCGGCCTGTTTCGCATCGAACTGGTCTTCCCAGCGTGCGATCACCAGCACCGCCAGCGCGTTACCGATCACGTTCAGCGCGGTACGCGCCATGTCCATGATGCGATCCACACCCGCGATAAACGCCAGGCCTTCCAGCGGAATGCCGACGCTGCCCAGTGTGGCTAACAGCACCACGAACGACACGCCCGGTACGCCCGCGATGCCTTTTGAGGTCACCATCAGCGTCAGTACCAGGATGATTTCATCGGTCAGCGACAGGTCGATGCCGTACAGCTGTGCGATGAAGATCGCCGCAATGCTTTGATACAGCGTCGAGCCATCAAGGTTAAACGAATAACCGGTAGGCACCACGAAACTGGTGATGGCTTTCGGTGCGCCGTAGGCTTCCATCTTTTGCATAATGCGCGGCAGCACGGTTTCCGAGCTGGAGGTGGAATAGGCAAGAATCAGCTCGTCTTTCAGAATGCGCATCAGCGTGGTGATGCGCAGTCCGCAGAAGCGCGCCACGCCACCGAGCACCACAAACGCAAAGAACAGAATCGCCACGTACACCAGCAATACCAGCTTCGCCAGCGGGTAGAGCGAGGCAAACCCAAAGTTAGCGATGGTGACAGCAATCAACGCGAACACACCTACCGGCGCGTAGCGCATGATCATGTGCGTCACTTTAAACATGGTTTCGGAAACAGAACGGAACAGGCCCACCAGCGGATCGCGGTGTTCTGACGGCAGCGCCGACAGGCCCATACCAAACAGCACCGAGAAGAAGATGATCGGCAGCATGTCACCCTTCACCAGCGAGGCGAAGATGTTCTGCGGAATCAGCGACAGAATGGTGGTGACCAAGCCATGCGGCGCGTCCTGCACCGCTGCGGTGGTGGCTTCGTATTTCGAAATGTCCACCGTGACCAGCGATGACATATCAATGCCGCTGCCCGGTTGGAACACGTTCGCCAGCGTAATGCCCACCACAATCGCCAGCGTGGTGATCACTTCAAAATAGATGATGGTTTTGACACCGATGCGGCCAAGCTTCTTTGCATCACCGACCCCGGCAATGCCGACAATCAGTGAAGAGATAACAATCGGCACCACAATCATCTTGATCAGATGAATAAAGATGTCACCAGCCGGCGTCAGAATATTCGTGATTAACCATTCACGATCGCCAGGCTGATTATGCAGCACGGTTCCCACAATCACGCCCAAAATCAGCGCCACCAGGATTTGCCATGCCAGGGTGAACTTAAAACCTTTCATAACGCTTTATTTCCTAAGTCAGAAACCCCTTTACTCTGCTGCGAAGGTGCAGAAGACATATCACACAGGGAAGTAGGCAAAAGCCCGATAAAAATAGAGGGTTATAATTGACTGCATCAGTTACTGCTGTGCAGGCGCGTTGCGCTCGCGAAGTGATCCAGCCGGAGTTGTACCCTGCTGAACAGGGGCGGGATAAGTACCATTTTCACTACGGTAAATGCAACCCCTGGCGAGATAGCGTAAATCTTATTCAGGTTAGTAGCATAAAATGCTGAGAAAGGCTGACGGCCATAACTCGCTGTTATGAAAAGTGTTAATTCGATAAGTTTCCGCATAGCTATTCATCTTTAGGTTAAAACGTGCCCGGTGCGTTTGCTGCTAATTTGCACAGCAAAAGCAGAAACGTCTTACCTTTAAGACAAGACTTGATGCCTTTTTTCGCGCGTGAAAAAGGGCCGTTTAGACAAATTTTATCCCTATAAAAAGGCCGTGATCCAGACTACAAAATAGAAACAAAGCCGCTACGCGCTCTTCAATTAACCTTTGATTGACATATGATTAACATCTTCAAGGAGGTCAGCCATGAGCCAAGTACATAAGCATCCCGTTCCCGCTGCCGTTGCAGCGAATGCCCTGATTAATGCCGATCAGTATGCGGCGCTGTATCAACAGTCGGTTGACGATCCCGAAACCTTTTGGGGCGAACAAGGCAAAATCCTCGACTGGATGAAGCCTTACGGCAAAGTGAAGAATACCTCGTTCGCTCCCGGCAATATTTCGATTCGCTGGTATGAAGATGGCGCGCTGAATCTTGCCGCCAACTGCCTCGATCGCCATCTGGAGACGCGCGGCGATCGTCCGGCGATTATCTGGGAAGGCGATGACGCCAACGACAGCAAAACCCTGACGTTCCGCCAGCTGCATGCCGACGTCTGCCGCTTTGCGAACGTGCTTACCCAGCTCGGCGTGAAGAAAGGCGACGTGGTGGCGATTTACATGCCGATGGTGCCGGAAGCCGCCGTTGCCATGCTGGCCTGCGCACGCATTGGCGCGGTGCATTCGGTGATTTTTGGCGGTTTCTCGCCGGAAGCGGTTGCCGGACGCGTGGTCGACTCCAACGCCAAACTGATTGTCACCGCCGATGAAGGGGTACGCGCCGGGCGCACTATTCCCTTAAAGAAAAACGTCGACGATGCGCTGAATAATCCCAGCGTCACCAGCGTGAAAAACGTGGTGGTGTTCCAGCGCACCGGTAAAGATACCGGCTGGCGCGAAGGCCGCGATCTGTGGTGGCATGAGTTAATGGCGAAGGCCAGCGATCAGCACGACGCGGTGGCGGTGGAGGCCGAGCATCCGCTGTTTATCCTTTATACCTCCGGCTCTACCGGTAAGCCGAAAGGCGTGCTGCACACCACCGGCGGTTATCTGGTTTATGCCGCCAGCACCTTCAAATATGTGTTTGATTACCATGACGATGACGTGTACTGGTGCACCGCCGATGTCGGCTGGATCACCGGTCACAGCTACCTGCTGTATGGCCCGCTGGCGTGCGGCGCAACCACGCTGATGTTTGAGGGCGTACCGAACTGGCCGAAACCGAGTCGTATGGCTGAAGTGGTGGATAAACATAAGGTTACGCTGCTGTATACCGCGCCAACCGCCATTCGTGCCCTGATGGCCGAAGGCGACAAAGCCATTGAAGGCACGCAGCGCAGCAGCCTGCGCATCATGGGTTCAGTCGGCGAACCGATCAACCCGGAAGCCTGGGAGTGGTACTACAAGAAGATTGGCGACAGCCGCTGCCCGATTGTCGATACGTGGTGGCAAACCGAAACCGGCGGCTTCATGATCACGCCGCTGCCGGGAGCGACCGAGTTGAAGGCCGGTTCCGCCACCAAGCCGTTCTTTGGCGTGCAGCCTGCGCTGGTGGATAACGAAGGCAATCAGCTGGAGGGCGCAACCGAAGGCAATCTGGTGATCAATGACTCCTGGCCGGGTCAGGCGCGCACGCTGTATGGCGATCACGATCGCTTCGAGCAAACCTACTTCTCCACCTTCAAAAACCGTTACTTCAGCGGCGACGGCGCGCGCCGTGATGAAGATGGCTATTTCTGGATCACCGGACGCGTTGATGACGTGCTGAACGTGTCCGGCCATCGCCTGGGCACCGCCGAGATTGAATCGGCGCTGGTGTCGCATCCAAAGATTGCCGAAGCCGCGGTGGTGGGCATCCCGCACAGCATCAAAGGCCAGGCGATTTATGCTTACATCACGCTAAACCACGGCGAAGAGCCGTCGCCAGAGCTGTACAGCGAAGTGCGCAGCTGGGTGCGTAAAGAGATTGGCCCGATTGCCACGCCGGATGTGCTGCACTGGACCGATTCGCTGCCGAAAACCCGTTCCGGCAAAATCATGCGCCGCATCCTGCGCAAGATCGCTGCGGGCGATACCAGCAATCTCGGCGATACCTCTACGCTGGCCGATCCGGGCGTGGTGGAGAAGTTGCTGGAGGAGAAGCAGTCCATCACCATGCCGTAAATCGCTCTACACCAGCGGAGAGAGTCAGCCTGTCCCCGGCAGGTTGCTCTCCGCTACTTTCCCTTACGCCGTATGCCTTTCAACATCGCACAACATAATTATCAAGAATATTCAGCCATCTACATCACTTTACCGTGAGATTGCTGGCTGCCTTGCCTCTGGAGAAACTGTGATGAACGAAGACCTAAAGCAACAGGAAGCCGTTTGGCAACAAGTCGAGAGTAACCCGCGTTTTCAGGAGCTGGTGCACAAGCGCCAGGCATTTGCGCTGTTGCTCAGCATCATCATGCTGGTGTTGTACGTCGGCTTTATTTTGCTGATTGCCTTCGCCCCCGGCTGGCTCGGCACGCCGCTGCATGCCGGTACTAACGTGACGCGCGGCATTCCGATTGGGGTTGGATTGATTGTGATGTCATTCGTGCTGACCGGTGTCTACGTGTGGCGCGCCAACGGCGAGTTTGACCGCCTGACCAAACAAATTGTCAGCGAGGTGAAACTATGAAGCGCCTGCTCCCTCTTCTGGCCCTGGCTCCCGCCAGCGTGTTCGCCGCCGACGCCATTACCGGCGCGGTGCAGCAGCAAGCCACCAATTACGAAGCCATTTTCATGTTTGTGGTGTTCGTGGCGGCCACGCTCGGGATCACGTATTGGGCTTCGAAACGCACCCGTTCGCGCAGCGATTACTATACCGCTGGCGGCAACATCACCGGTTTCCAAAACGGCCTGGCGATGGCCGGTGATTTTATGTCGGCCGCATCGTTCCTCGGCATCTCCGCGCTGGTGTACACCTCCGGCTACGATGGCCTGATCTACTCGCTTGGCTTCCTGGTTGGCTGGCCGATGATCCTGTTTCTGATCGCCGAACGCCTGCGTAACCTTGGCCGCTACACCTTCGCTGACGTCGCCTCATATCGCCTTGAGCAGAAACCGATTCGTACCCTGTCGGCGTGCGGTTCTCTGGTGGTGGTGGCGCTGTATTTGATTGCGCAGATGGTCGGTGCTGGCAAGCTGATACAGCTGTTGTTCGGCCTCGATTACCATATCGCGGTGGTGCTGGTCGGCATTTTGATGGTGCTGTACGTGCTGTTCGGCGGCATGTTAGCCACCACGTGGGTGCAGATCATTAAAGCGGTACTGCTGCTGTTTGGGGCCAGCTTCATGGCGATTATGGTGATGAAAGCCACAGGATTTAGCTTCAACACCCTGTTCACCGAAGCGATGGCGGTGCACGCCAAAGGCGCGGCAATTATGCAGCCGGGCGGCCTGGTGAAAGATCCGATATCGGCGCTGTCGCTGGGCTTGGGCTTGATGTTCGGTACCGCCGGATTGCCGCATATTCTGATGCGTTTCTTCACCGTCGCCGATGCCCGCGAAGCGCGTAAAAGCGTGTTCTGGGCCACCGGCTTTATGGGCTACTTCTACTTCCTGACCTTTATCATCGGCTTCGGCGCCATCTTGCTGGTCGGCGCGAATCCGATGTTTAAAGATGCCACCGGCGCGCTGATTGGCGGCACCAACATGGCCGCGGTGCACTTGTCGAATGCGGTGGGCGGTAGCTTGTTCCTTGGCTTTATCTCGGCAGTCGCCTTCGCCACCATTTTGGCGGTGGTGGCGGGCTTGACGCTGGCGGGCGCGTCGGCGGTATCCCACGACCTGTACGCCAGCGTGATTCGTAAAGGCCAGGCCACCGAACGCGAAGAGCTGCGCGTATCGAAAATCACCGTGCTGATTTTAGGTGTGGTGGCGATTGTGCTGGGCATCGCGTTTGAGAAACAGAACATCGCCTTTATGGTCGGCCTGGCGTTCTCGATTGCCGCCAGCTGCAACTTCCCGATTATCTTGCTCTCGATGTACTGGTCAAAGCTGACCACGCGCGGCGCAATGATTGGCGGCTGGTTGGGCTTGATCACGGCGGTGCTGCTGATGATCCTTGGCCCGACGATTTGGGTGCAGGTGCTGGGACACGAGAAGCCGATCTATCCGTATGAGTATCCGGCGCTGTTCTCGATGATTGCGGCATTTGTCGGCACCTGGCTATTCTCGATTACCGACCATTCGGCGCGCGGTGCGCAGGAGCGTTTACGCTTCCGTGGACAGTTTATTCGTTCGCAGACGGGGATTGGTATTTCGCAGGGGAAAGGCCATTAACGTGGCGGGAATGAGATCCGCGTAATTCTCGTGTAGGGTCGCCCTTCATGGCGACCGGGTTTCCAGGCGCGCATGAATGCGCACCCTACGAAATCCGGTCGCCATTTTTTCTATCAGAAACGCAGTGATGCGCCGACGTAAGGACCGTCGACCAATACGTTGTCTTTGCGGCTGCCTTTGTTGTTCAGCTCGATATACTGATAACCCACGCGCAGGTTAACCAGCGAAATCGGCGTGAAGCTCAGGCCGCCAGAGGCTTCCTGATAGCTGTCCAGACGATCGGAGAACGCTTCTGGCGCATAGTAATATTCGCCGTACAGGCCCCACATTTTGTTGAAGTTGTACTGCGCGCCCGCGCCCACTGCCACGGTGAAACCATCACGACCATCTTCCGGATGGGTGAACAGCGCTTTCGCGGTTGGCGCAATGCGGAAATCGCCGACATCAAGGTTGTAGCCGAGGCCCAAACCGTAGGTGCTGCCATCATGATCGCTGCGCAGCCAGTTGCCTTTCAGGAACAGACCCGGCGAAGTGGTGCCGAGGCCAAGGTTCAGGTTGGTGCTGCGCTCACCCACATCAACACTGCCCTCAATCGCCTGCGCGCCGCTGCTCAGCAGTGCCAGACCCAATACGCTTCCAGTAACAAGTTGCTTTAACATGTGATTCCACTCCATAGAGGACAATTATTCGGCGCAAAGGGTAGCAGCCTGACGGCGAGTGGCAACTTTATTTGGAAACCTTTACGTAAAAATGGGTTATGGCGGGGAAAATGGCTGATAAAAGTGATGCTGGTCAGTTAAGCAATCAAACGCGTAGGTATGCAGGTGCGCAAAAATGCGCACCCTACGAAAGCCATGCGCTTACCTTGTAGGGTCGCCATTGATGGCGACCAAAACGCGTTTACCTGACAATCATTACCGGTAAAGCCGTTTGACTGCTGAAAGCGCGAGGTAAATTACTCCTCTTTCTCAATCAGCAGCGTTTCCAGCAAATCGAGATCGTGCAGCAGCTTCTGCATGGTTTCGTTGGAAATTTCCTGCGTGGCGCGCAGGTGATAAACCTCGGCGCGCTCGGCACGCAGCGCGGTGATGCGGAAACGACGTTCGAGGTTTTCAGCAAACAGCGCCTGCTCCAGATCGTTTTTGCCATCCGCGCGACGACGCAGGTTACCAATCACCCGCAGGCTGACTTCCTTCAGCAGATCAGAATCGATGTTCTCTTCTGCATCGTTACCCAGCCGCTGCTCCATCTTTTGCAGGCTCTCAATCGCCACGCCCGCCATCGCGGCCCGCGCGGTTTGAATTTCGCGACGATGACCGGATTTATCCACGCTTTCCACTTCCCGCAGCAGAATCGGCAGCAGCACCACGCCCACCAGCAGCGACAGCAGAATCACGCCGGTAGCGATAAATACCAGCTCGTAGCGCGCCGGGAACGGATCGCCGTTGCTCAGGAACAGCGGAATCGACAGCACACCGGCCAGCGTAATCGCGCCGCGCACGCCCGCGAAGGAGGCAATCAGCAGCTCGCGCAGTGAATAGTTGGCGAACTCCAGCGGCTTCTTCTTCAGCAGACGCAAACTGGTGCGCTTCATGATCCATAACCAGCCAAAACGCACAATCATCAGCGCGGCATACACCAGCGCCACATCGGCGAACAGCATCCACAAATCAACGTTAGGATCGGCATCGGCCTGGGCAATCGAGGTGGCGAGAATGTCCGGCAGCTGCAAACCGAGCATCAGGAACACCATGCCGTTAAACACGAACTCCAGCATTTGCCACACGCTGTTGGCGCGCAAACGCATCGCCAGCGGCGCCTGACGCATAATGCCCGAGCGCGTGATGGTCATCCCCGCCGCAACCGCAGCCAGGATGCCGGAGACGCCGAGATGTTCCGCAATCAAATACGAAGCAAAAGGCAGCAGCAGCAGCAGCACCGTTTGCGTTGCCGGATCGTCACCGCTCCAGCGGCTCAGCAAGCGCAGCGAGCGGCCATACAACCAGCAGATCGCCACGCCCGCGACCAAACCGCCTACCGCCACTTTCAGGAACTCAACGCTGGCACCGCCCCAGGTAAACACCATGGTGCCCATCGCCACGGCGACGGCAAACTTGAGTGAAACCAGGCCAGATGCGTCGTTCATCAGGGCTTCGCCCTGCACAATCGACATGATTTTTTTCGGGATGCGCCCTTCGCCCACAATGCCGGACAGCGCCACAGCATCGGTTGGCGACAGCACCGCCGCCAGCGCAAAGGCCGGAATCAGCGGGATTCCCGGCACCAGCCAGTAAATCAGGTAGCCAATGCCGACCACGGTAATCAGCACCAATACCAACGCTAAGCCCATGATTTCACGGCCATGATGCAAGAACTCGTTGATCGGTGTTTTCCAGCCGTCGGCAAACAGCAGCGGCGGAATGAACAGCACGAGGAACAGTTCAGGATCGAAATCGACGTGTAGGCCGAAAATCGGCAGCGCCAATAGCGCGCCAGCCGCGATTTGCACCAGCGGCAGGGGAATTTGGAACGGCAGAATGCGCGCCACTACGCTGGAAAGGGAGACCACCAGCGTCATGATGAGAATAGTAAAGAAGATTTCCATGCTTTCCTTAGGCGAATCATGTTCATTAAAACGAGGTTATTGCGTGGGAAAGTGTAAAACAAAACGCCGCACAGCGGGACAGCCCAGCGTGCGGCGTAGCAGAGAAAGAGACTTATCTGGAAATTAGCGCAATTTGAGGTTAGATGGCCCAGCCACCGGCGTAGAACGCCACCAGCGCCACAGCAATCACCACGGTGCCCACGTTCAGCTTGCGCCATTCGCCGGCAAACACACGACCAATCACCAGCGTGCCGAAGCCCAGCATGATGCCGGTGACGATATTGCACGTCAGCACGATAAACACCGCCGTGACCAAACCGGACATCGCATCCACAAAATCATTGAAGTCGATTTTGGCGACGTTGCTCAGCATCAGCAAGCCGACATACATCAACGCTGGCGCGGTGGCGTAAGCCGGTACCAGATAGGCCAGCGGTGACATAAACAGAATCAGCAAAAACAGCAGGCCAACCACAATCGCAGTCAAGCCGGTTTTACCGCCCGCCGCCGTGCCCGCCGCCGATTCGATATACACCGCCGCAGGCGATGCGCCGACCAAACCGGCAAAGATGCTGCTCACCGAATCGGTGGTTAATGCGCGGCCACCGTTAAGAATCTGCCCTTCTTTATCCAGCAGATTCGCCTGGCCCGCCACGGCGCGGATGGTGCCGGTGGCGTCAAATACCGCCGTCATCACTAAGGCTAACACGCTCGGCAATACCACCGGTTGCAGCGCGCCCATGATATCAAGGCTGAATACCGCAGAGTGACCGCTGGCATCGCTCAGGCTCGGCATCGCGAACAGGCCCTGGTAAGTCACCGCTGGGTCGAAGATCAAACCGAGAAGGGAGATGGCGATGATGGTCAGCAAAATGCCGCCCGGCACGCGACGTTTTTCCAGGCCGAAGATTGCCGCTAAACCGATTAACGACATGATCACCGGGAAGGACATGAAGCTGCCGAGCGCCACCGGCAAGCCCGGTGCCGGATTTTTGATCACTAAGCCAACACCATCGGCGGCGATCAACAGCAGGAACAAGCCGATACCGACGCCGGTGCCGTGCGCCACGCCCATCGGCAAGTTACGCAAGATCCACGCGCGGATGCCGGTCACGGAAATTAACGTGAACAGCACGCCCATCAGGAATACCGCGCCCAGCGCAACCGGCACGCTGATGTGCTGACCCAGCACCAAACTGAAGGCGGTGAAGGCGGTTAATGAAATCGCGCAGCCAATCGCCATCGGCAGGTTGGCCCACAAGCCCATGATGATCGAGCCAAAGCTGGCAACCAGGCAGGTGGCGACGAATACGGCAGTCGGCGAGAAGCCCGCTTTACCGAGCATGCTGGGCACCACGATAACGGAGTACACCATCGCTAAGAACGTGGTTAAACCCGCTAAAACTTCCTGCCGCACGCTGCTGCCGCGTGCTGAAATGTGGAACCAGGCGTCCAGTTTTCCACTGGCCGGGCGCGATTCGCCAGACATATGCAATCCTCAATATTTTTGTGATGTGTTTAGCCGCACGGCGCACGTTTGCCGTTTCTCTGGTGAAAGATTTCTTGATGAAAATCCAGGCAAACGTTTACGTCGCCGCGTAATCCTGGTCTTAAAAGGTGACGCGGAAAAAAGGCAAACGATTATCTGGCGTTTGCTATGGGGTTTTCAACTACTAATCAACGACGATGCAGCATAAACATTAGCGTTGCGGCGCTGTGCCATCGCGATTCGCTGACTTAAATGACAATCGGCGGGACGGAAGTGGCTGGAAAAGTTGAGGATTTGGGGAGGGTGTGTCAAACGGGAAGGGGTTGTTAAGGACGCGCCATAAATTGCGCCGCTACCACCTGTGCAGATACGCGGCGGTGGTTACTGTTCAACGCGATGTCCCATTTTACAAGTCAGCAAACCCCCCGTCCGAAGAGCAGAGCGTCCGCCACAGGGATGTGGCGGACAATCGGCAAGGATGCAGGGCGCCTTTGCGATCGGGCGGGGCGTTACTGGACTGGACATCGCAATCGCAGCAACACATCTAACCATTGTTAAACTGAATCGGGCCGCCCTGCTCTAACGCACGTTGCCAGGCGGCGCGTTGCTGCATGCTTTCCAGCCAACATG
Source organism: uncultured Pantoea sp. (assembly GCA_966185695.1). Taxonomy (GTDB): domain Bacteria; phylum Pseudomonadota; class Gammaproteobacteria; order Enterobacterales; family Enterobacteriaceae; genus Pantoea. The sequence continues at coordinate 88,499 of CBIFUL010000008.1, forward strand.
CGGTGGCGGGCATCTCGCGCAGCGAACCTCGCATCTGAAGTGCCAATAAAGGAAAACTCATCTGCACATCGGCGATGCTAAAACGCGAACCGGCGAAAAAACGGTGCTGACTGAGATGCTGCTCAATTACGCTGCCGTGCAGTGCTAACTGCTTATTCAACCAGGCTTTCTGAATTCCCTTACTCAGCGCCGTTCCCACCGGACGCAACAACCACGGCACCGGCTTCTTGCCGAGCTGTCCAAACACCAGCTTCATCACCAACAGCGGCATCAGCGAGCCTTCAGCGTAATGCAGCCAGTAACGCGCCTGAATTTGCTCTTCGTCATCGTGAAGCGCTAATTGATGCTCGCTGTCGTACTTCAGTTGCAGATACTCCAGAATCGCACCCGACTCGGCGATAACGCGATTGCCATCGGTAATGACCGGCGACTTGCCGAGCGGATGCACTTTCTTCAAAGCATCAGGTGCTAACAGCGTATTCTCGCGCTGATAACGCTTCACTTGATACGGCACCGACAGCTCTTCCAGCAGCCATAACACCCGATGCGAACGGGAATTTTCCAGATGGTGAACGGTGATCATGTGCTTTTCCTTGCTGGTCTGAATGTTCCGCCAAGTATAGCCAATCAGCTTTTATGTTCGTCTTGCTCAGGATCGAGTAACACCGCGCCCGAACCTTGCTCGCCCAAACGGTCGCCGGGATTGCGCAGCGGACAATCGCGCATCGACAAACAGCCGCAGCCAATGCAGCCGTCGAGATCGTTGCGCAAACGCGTCAGCGTTTCGATGCGCTTATCTAACTCCTCGCGCCAGTGCTGCGTCAGCGCATCCCACTCCTGCGTCGACATGCGCTTGTTGGCGGGCACGTGATTCAGGCTATCGCTCACCGTGGCGAGCGGAATGCCAATACGCTGCGCAATCTTAATGATCGCCACGCGGCGCAGCACGTCACGGCTATAACGCCGCTGATTGCCGCCGTTGCGCGAGCTAAAAATCAATCCTTTGGTCTCGTAGAAATGCAGCGCCGAAACCGCCACGCCGCTGCGTTTCGCCACTTCGCCTGGGGTTAAAACCGGTTTTGGGTAATTGCGTTCTTTTTTCATTTAAGGCCTTTACCTCAAGTTAACTTGAGGAATTATACTCGCACTCCAGCAAAACTTCGAATTTCACACCAGACAAAAACCTGCAGAAGGATGAGGCTATGATGCAACAGGAAATCATTCATTCACTGACAAACTGGATCGATCAGAATCTGGATAAAGCGCTGTCAATTGATGAAGTTGCCGCAAAATCCGGTTACTCGAAATGGCATCTGCAACGTATGTTCCGTACCGTAACGAAACAGACGTTGGGTGGTTATATTCGTGAACGCCGCCTGACATTGGCTGCCGAAGCGCTGCGCCAAACGCAGCGTCCCGTGTTCGATATCGCGATGCAATATGGCTACGACTCGCAGCAAACCTTCTCGCGCGTCTTCCGCCGCCAGTTTGCGCAAACGCCAACTGCCTACCGTCATACCATGCGCCGTCAGGCGATGGTGCAGCGTCCGCGCCTGCTGAGCTTTGATTGCGTTGACAACAGCATGAACAGCTTTGCCCAACGCACCACCGGCGAATGCTGCCCGGTTAACTGAGTTTTCGACCTGCTGTGCGCCCCGCGCGGGCGCCCTTCTCCTGCCCGCTTTTCCCCCGCATCGATAAAAATTCTTCTACCATACCAAGCGTAAATTTTGTTCAAAATTTCAAATCCAGTGATATAATGTGAGCCAAGTCACACATTTCCCCTTGTACGTCGGCCTGAAGGGCTTCCCTGACCTTCCTTCATTGCCGCCAGTGATGTCCATCGAATGTCAGGGATATCATTGAATCTATGAGGTTTGTTGCAAATGGCTACGTTAACCACCAGTTTGATTGTGATGCGCTGGGAGCTGTTGAGCGCGGTAATGATGTTCTTCGCCAGCACCATGAAAATTAAGCTGCGTCAGAACAGTCATCACGTCATGGCATTAGTGTGCGGTGGTGTTGGCGTGGGCATGTCCTGCTGGTTCGTGACCGGTCTACTTGGCATCACGTTGAGCATGGAAAATCTGCACAACTTCATGGAAATCTCTAAAAACGCCTTCGTAGAAGTGATGAGCCGCACGCCAACCGATTGGCCGATGCCTTAATTGCTGCCAATAAAAAACCCCGCTTAGCGGGGTTTTTTATTTTGCTGTGTGATTCTCAAATTTTCTTCAAAACGGCCGGAATCGAAACCTCCGGAACCGTGACGCCCGGTATCTGCGCACCGCGACGATCCTGAATCCACATATCACCCATCATCTGATTGAGGCCGCGATCCAAACCGGTCACCAATCCTGCGCCTGGCGTGAAGGTCAATTCGCCAAAGTAAATTTGATCGCCATCGATATACCAATCCACACGCACATAATCGAAATCACTCGCCAGCTTCTTGCTCAACGCCAACGCGTGCTGCAGTGAAGCCATCTGCGGCGTGGTATCAAGGCCGGTATCGCGAATCTTGTGGTACGCCTCGTTGAGGTTGTTCACGTAAAAGTTCATCGACAGCAGCGGATTGCAGCGGTTGTAGATCACCTGCAACACATACTCAAAGCTGCCATCGCGCTTGTTGAACATGTGGAACTTGTAATCGATCGGCGCGGTTTTACCGTCACCAACATATTGCTCCACCAGGATGCGCGGCTTGATATAGCGATAGTGAATCTCACGCGCCTCGTTGGCGAAATCGGTTTTCAGCCAGCGATGACAATCGCTAATGATCTGCTGCTTTTTCAGCGCATCCGGCTCTTCCAGCAGGATCTCCACCATGTTGGAACCGTGATTCGGCTTGATCACCGTGTTCTTCCAGCGCGGCAGCGTATGCAATGAAGCCGGATCGCTGGTTTCATACACCAGCGGGATCAGGTACTCGCTGCCTACTTTCTCAGCGATATACTCACGCACGGAAAATTTGTCCGACAGACGACCATAGATCTGGTAGTCGCCGTGTACAAATTTGCGGTACAGCACTTTCTCGTTAAACACTTTCGGCTCACGCAGGTTTGGCAGCTTGCGGAACTTGTGAAAATAGTAAATACGATCCTGGTAAGCCCAGGGCATCTTCTTGATGAAGTACTGGACACTTCTTCTGAGTTCATCTTTCAACTTGGGCATAGCGGACCTCATTTGTAGGTTTTGTAGTTGAGTGAGGAAACTTGAATCTTTTGAATGACGCCGTTTTTGAAGAAGTAATTCATTACGGTAAGAGACAGCAATTCTGAGAGGAAAACACTCCAGGCGGCACCCATGATGCCGTAGCCCTGAATCAGCCACCATGAGAGCGGGAGGCTAATTACCATCAGGCAAATGATTTTCTTCAACAGGTAATTGAACCCGCCCTCTTTCACCATGTAGCGATACGCTACGGTTCCCATTGCTGAGAAGCAGGTGGCTAACGACAACAACGTAATGAGACTTCCTGATTGTGTGTACTCGTGACCATACAAAGCGATGATGATTCGCTCGCCATAAACAGCGATCACCGCTAATAACAACAATGAAACACCCATAACATACCCATTAAGCCGGGCGGTGAGCTTAATGGCGGCTTCCCCACGCTCGCGGAATATTTCCGAAAAGCAGGATGTGATGATGGCAACCGGGATAAAGATCCACGAGGCCGAAATCGTATTGGCAGCGGCAAATAAACCGAGATCGCGCGCGGAAGCGATACCTGCCAGGAACATCTGCGCAGCTTTTACCTGCACCGAAATAAAGATGCTGGAAATCGCCAACGGCAATCCGGCGTACAGCAAATAGCGCAGATAGGTATTGCGCTTCTCCTGCGGCGGTGCGACATCCTGATGTTCGCGATAGAAGTTCACCCGCTTAATCGCGTACGGCACTAGCGTCACCAGTACAATCGACACCGTGAGCCAGAGCGGACTGAGATGCAGCCAGGCGATGGTAAAACTCAACGTAAAGCCCAGCAGCAAACCCACCGAGTTGGCGATGGTGTTCAGCCGCGACGCCAGACGCGCGTTGTTATAGACGCTGAAAGTGTCCTGCGTCACGAATACCGAGGAGATAAACGAGGCCAGTGCAAAAGCGAGGAAATTTTCCTGCATGTTGTACCAGACCCAAATCAACACCGGGAGCGATGTCAGCAGCAGCAACACCAAACGCATGTTGCGCGCCACACTCATCAGGCGCAGACCTTTGGGGGCGCTTTTACTGATGCGTTTAAACAGAATGGTTTCCGTGCCAAAAATCGCGACGGTTTGCACCATTGAAAACAGCGAGGTCGAAAACGCCATTTGGCCAAAGATGGTTGGGCCAAAGGATTTTGCCACGTAGGAGGTCACAAATATGACGCCGAACACGGAGACGATCTTTTCAGACATCATCCAGGCGGCATTCGACATTACGCTCAATTTCATTGACTGATCCTTAGTATTACTTACTGCAACAGCTTTCGGTACAACGTCCTTGAAATGAATTAACAAGCGCTCAGTGGGCCTGACTTAATTTATTAACTTCAAACCAAACTGGTCCGAAAAATGAGACTCGCGTCGTGAATTAGCGATTCAATTCAGGAAAATTCCGATTAAATTCGGTGCGAAACTCTGTGGATGTAAACGATTTCAGCTTAAATTCTAAGCAAAGGTTTACTGGCACACCTTGAATATAAAGCAAGAAGGTTATGCCGATTTTCCAATGAATGTAGTATTTTTCTGCATTTGGGATGTGGAGAATTTATATCAAAAACCTAAAGCCAGGAAGGCGTTCAATGGCATTCGGAATAAAATAAGATTTATCCCATGATGATATTTATTCTAAATATCTTAATTTAACCCTCGCAATTCAAATCGCGCACTTTAATACTGCATTAATACCCTTTTTGCAGTGCCAGATATTAATACAGTAATTCTCATCCACTAATTGATAAGAAAGGTAATAGCATTTATGAGAAAGTCACGATATAGCGAAGAGCAAATCACAAATGCCATTAAAGCTTCTGAAACGGGAGTGAAAGTCAGGGAGATTTGTGAAGAGCTAGGCATTTCAGAGGCCACTTTCTATAGCTGGAAGAAGAAGTTTTCTGGGTTATCTTCCGAAGAAGGCCGCAAAATCAAAGAGCTGGAAGATCAGCTGCAAAACCTCACGCGTGAGCTGCAATCCCTGAGTTCCGACAAAGAGATGCTGCAAAGCGTGTTGAAAAATTTCTTCACCACAAATGAAAAACGTCAGGCCGTTAATTTCCTGCAAACTACCTTCGACATTGGTACCCGTCGCAGCTGTCGTTTGCTTGATATTAGCCGTAGCGTTTATCACTACCCTTCAGGAACCGAAAATCGCTAATACCATTATTGCTAACACCATTAAGGCCGATGTTATTTGACTTAATGCTGAGATTTGTTCTTACCAGAAGAGATGAAGATCATTTAATTCGGCATTCCTAATCTCACAATTCGCACCAATTTTTCCTGATGAATATCATCGCGGAATTGTCCTTCTTTTTGCGGTAAAACTGATTCACATCAGCAAAAGTCTCGCTATATAAGCCATTTAGACGAAGCCCAATCTCATTACGATGAGATTGGCGCTTCGCTTATAACTTTATGAAAGTTTATCCCTAGTCCTAATCCAAGACTTTTCTGTTAAGCAGCCATTAACAACGCGCTGGAATCTGTCGCACATCGCCTCTGATAAATTCTGGCACTGTTATCTGCATAACGATCGCATAGCGCCCTGTCACTAGTCGGTATTTTGCCGTTTAGCCCTCAGAATTATCCTGCTAAAAAAGATTATTTCATCTAACCAATTACCCAAAAAAAGCGCGGGAAAGCGTAAATAGATCATTTAAATTTATCGCTATGCTTTATCAATTTCGCCCTCATTAGTTACGGATGTTTCTTAACGGACTCCAATTCCCTTAAGCAAAAGGTGGCTTAACGGCGGCCTGTATCAGTGCCAAAAGGCAGTAAAAAGTCGCAATAGTGGCGCTTTTTTATATATCAGCGCACAGATTTTCGGCGCTAGATCACGCTTTAATGCCAAACATCCTGGCAAGCAGCAGCTTTTTCATCGGCTTATTGGTGGAGTAAGAGCGTCTGAATCATCGCTTATTGCGCATTTCAATCACAGCATCACCGGAAAAACGGGGTTTTAGCACGGGTAAAAGCGCGGTCACAGCGAGGTTTAGCGACAAATATGGCAATAGGGCGTGGGGAAAAGATGCGGCAAATTCTTAAAAACGTTAAGGAAAGCGCTACCGAACCCAAGTGCGGTAGCGTGATGAATAGGGGTTACAGCGCAGAGATCTTTGGCTGAGGTTTAATGCGCATCGCATAAATAACGCCCACGATCAGGCAGCCAATACCAATGCCGGTTAACAGCGGCGGCCAGCTTTGTCGCCATAAAAAGGTCCACAGCAATCCAGCCAGGGTTTCAAATACAATCAGCAGGCCCATGATCACCGTTGGCACGCGCTGACTGGCCGCATTCCAACACAGCGTGCCAAGCCACGAGCAAATCAGCCCAATGGCCAACATTAATAAAAGAAAACGCTGGGGCTGCGGCCCGAATGGCAGCGCGAATTCCGGTTGCTGCCAATAGAGCTGGCCGCATACCAAAGCATAAAATAGCAGCGCCAGCGGCAAGGTCACCAAACCTTGTGCAGTCGCCCAGCTTGACGGCTTGTGTTGCGGATGCGCACGCAGCCACACGCCGTTACGCAGCGGATACCACGTCCAACACGCCACCGCCAATACCGCCAGCAGCAAGCCGCTGAGGTAGCGCGACCACTCAAACGCCGCGGCTTGCATCCGCAGCTCGGCGGCATTTACACAGGCCAAACCGGAGGCGATGATCACCAAAGCCGGCGCCAGTTTGCGCCACGGCAAGCGTCCCTCAAGATGGCCATAACAGAGGTTGGCCGTCACGGTAATCACCACCGGCAGCGTGCCGATAATCATGGTAGAGATTGGCGCGCCGGTGCGCTGAATAGCGCTGGCGAGTAGCGCGTAATAAAGCAGATTACCGATCAGCGACAGTTTCAGCGCTTCCCACCAATCTTCCCGCGCCAGCTGACGCAGCCTACGGCGATCGAACCAGGCCAGCGGCAGCACCACCAATCCAAACGCCACATAGCGCCCGGCCGATTGCAGCGTGCCTGGGTAATCCGGGATGAATAACGGGCCAACGAAGATCAATCCCCACATCAGCCCCGCCGCCAGCGCGAATAATATTCCAGCAAACATCGTCTCTTCCTTTATAGCGAATGCGCGACAGTGTGCCGCAAGATGCCGGGCAAGGCTTGTAGCAGATTGCGGTTAGCGTGCGGGAAACACTTGTTTTTGATAGCGCCCCGGCGTGATGCCGTAGCGATGGGCGAAGGCGCGGGTCAAATGGGCTTGATCGGTTAACCCCACCGCCGCCGCGACCTCAGCAGCGCGGATGCCGCGCGCGAGTTGCTGCTTGGCTTCGAACAGGCGAAACGCCATTAGCATCTGATGCGGAGTAACGTGGAAGTGTTGCTTAAAGCTGCGCAGGAAATGCCACGGTGATAAGGCGGTCAGCGCGGCTAACGTCTCAAGTCGCACCGGCTCGGCAAGATTTTCGCGTAAATAATCGCGCACCACATCAAACCGGTGCGCGCCTTCTTGCACACGCGGCTGCCCTTGCCGCGCCAGCGGGCGCACCCATTCCAGCAGATCGTACAGCGCACTTTCGCGCTCCAGCGGCGATTGCGCCTGCCACATCTGCGCCAACCGCCGCGAAAACGGCTGCGCCAAACGCGCATCCGTGCGCAGCGCATCATTGAACCACCAGGCGCGATCGCCGGTTATGCGCTCCATCGCTCGCGGATCGATATAGATCATACGATAGCGCCAACCTTCCGGGCAGGCGGATTCGCCCGTGTGCAGCTCATCAGGATTCATCATGATCAGGGAGTGTTGTGGCGCGGTGTAATGCGTACCGCGATAGCGAAAGCGCTGCGCACCCGACTCGATGGTGCCGATACCAAAAGCTTCATGCGTGTGCGGTTCAAAGGCATAACGCGAGATATGCGCCTGATAAAGCTCGATGCCCGACAGATCGGCGCAATGCTGAAACTGCGCGCGATCTTGCTCACAGGGAAAAATATCAGGAACCACTTGCACGGCGCATCTCCGTCATCAACAGGTCAATAAGCATGCGCGGCAGCGGTGCGAAATGCAAAATAGAATTGTTTGCCTGTTAGCAGCGTTGGCGAGACACTGCGAGCCTGCAGAGAAAGGAGAACCGCATGGCAAATCGAGTGGTGGTGGTAGTGGATATGCAAAATGGCGTGCTGGCAACGCCGCGTTTTGATCGTGATGGACGCTGCGCCCGCATTAATCAGTTAACGGCAGCAGCCGATCGGGTGATTTTCATTCAGCACGTGGGGCCGGATCTGCCGGTGGATTCAGAAGGCTGGCAGATCGTGCCTGAACTGAATCAGCCCGCGAACGCCATCTACGTCAACAAAACCGCCTGCGACAGCTTTTGGCAAACCGATTTGGCTGCGCACCTCGATCAAGGGGGCATTAAAAGCTTTGTGATTTGCGGCTGCGCGACCGATTACTGTGTCGATACCACGATTAAAGTCGGTGCCAGCCTGGGTTATCAGATTACTGTTGCCGCCGATGCGCATACCACCGCCGATCGCAGCTACGTCAGCGCGCAACAGCAAATCAATCAACATAATGAAATCTGGGCAGATCTGATTCTGCCCGGCAATCCAGTGCGGGTACGCGACAGCGAAGCGTTGCTGCGAGAATGGCGACCGCATTAAAGGTCAGCAATTGAAAAACCCTGACAAGTTTCAATAATAGAGTATGACACTTGTCAGGCTGGAGACGATGAGATGCGAATTTTCATCGTTACTTAGCGAGCGTAAAAGCGCTGCCGTTTCTGTTTGATCGGCGGCTAAGTAAGTCGCCTTAAGCTCACTAACGCTGACCCAAAAGCATGAGAACGCGTCGCCAGCAGCGCTGGCTGTTTACCTGTTATCGACTCGCGCGCATTAAAAAAGCCACTCCTCGCGGAGTGGCTTTTTTTATTTCTGCATCGCTAAGCCTGATGAGTCAGGCCGCTATCAGAATGGAATATCGTCATCAAAGTCCATTGGCGGTTCATTGTTCGCCGGTGCGCTCTGCTGCGGACGCTGCTGTGCGCCGCCGCTGAACTGGCTGCCACCTTGTGGCTGCTGTTGCGGCTGCGGCTGTTGAGGCTGGCCCCAACCGTTGTTATTGCCGCCGCCCTGGCCGCCCATAGGTGCGCCACCTGCGTTCGCGCCTTGTTGGCGTCCGCCCAGCATCTGCATGGTGCCGCCCACGTTCACCACGACTTCAGTGGTGTATTTATCCTGGCCGCTCTGATCCTGCCATTTACGAGTACGCAGCTGGCCTTCAATGTAGACCTGCGAACCTTTACGCAGGTATTCGCCAGCGACTTCCGCCAACTTACCGAACAGCACCACGCGATGCCATTCTGTGATCTCTTTATTTTCACCGGTTTGCTTGTCGCGCCAGCTTTCTGACGTGGCCAGCGTAATGTTGGCAACTGCGCCACCATTAGGCATATAGCGCACTTCCGGATCCTGACCCAGATTCCCGACTAGAATCACTTTGTTTACGCCACGACTGGCCATGTTGCTGTCTCCCGATGAGTTGATGCATTAAGTCTAAACGACAAATTCTAACACGTCCGCAATTGAGATGGATACTTTGGAGCGTGCTTCCACTTTTTGCCGAGCTACAGAATAGCAAAACACTGGATATTTATTCAGTTTATTTTTTGTGCCATACTAACGCGTTTCTGCTGGTCGTGCTGGCAAGGTGCGGCGAGTGTTGTTCAATCCGGGAAAGGTGAATGGATAAGATCGAAGTCCGCGGTGCTCGCACCCATAATTTGAAAAATATCAACCTGATCATCCCTCGCGATAAGCTCATTGTGGTCACCGGTCTGTCGGGTTCCGGTAAATCCTCGCTGGCGTTTGATACGCTGTATGCCGAAGGCCAGCGCCGCTATGTTGAATCGCTCTCAGCCTATGCGCGCCAGTTTCTTTCATTAATGGAGAAGCCGGACGTTGACCATATTGAAGGTCTGTCGCCCGCCATTTCCATTGAGCAGAAATCCACGTCGCATAACCCGCGCTCCACGGTCGGCACCATCACCGAAATTCATGATTATCTGCGCTTGCTGTTTGCCCGCGTTGGCGAGCCGCGCTGCCCGGATCATGACGTTACGTTGGCAGCGCAAACCGTTAGCCAAATGGTTGATCAGGTGCTGGCGCAGGAAGAAGGTCGTCGCTTGATGCTGCTGGCGCCGGTGGTGAAAGATCGCAAAGGCGAGCACACCAAAACGCTGGAAAATCTGGCGGCACAGGGCTACATCCGCGCCCGTATCGACGGTGAAGTGTGCGATCTCTCCGATCCGCCTAAGCTGGAATTGCAGAAAAAGCACACCATTGAAGTGGTGATTGATCGCTTCCGCGTGCGCGACGATCTTTCTACCCGCTTAGCTGAATCCTTTGAAACCACGCTGGCGCTGAGCGGCGGCACCGCTATCGTTGCCGATATGGACGATACCGACGCGGAAGAGATGCTGTTCTCTGCCAACTTTGCCTGCCCGATTTGTGGCTACAGCATGAGCGAACTGGAACCGCGTCTGTTCTCGTTCAACAACCCGGCGGGCGCCTGTCCAACCTGCGATGGTTTGGGCGTGCAACAATATTTCGATCCCGATCGTGTGGTGCAAAACCCCGAGCTGTCGCTGGCTGGCGGCGCGATTCGCGGCTGGGATCGCCGTAACTTCTACTACTTCCAGATGCTGCGTTCGCTGTCTGAGCATCTCGATTTTGATGTTGAAGCGCCATTCAACAGCCTGAGCGACAAAGCACGCGACGTGATTTTGTATGGTTCCGGCAAAGAGAATATCGAATTCAAATACATCAACGATCGCGGCGACACTTCGGTGCGTCGCCATCCGTTTGAAGGCGTGCTGCACAACATGGAACGTCGCTATAAAGAGACGGAATCCAACGCGGTGCGTGAGGAATTAGCCAAATTCATCAGCAACCGCTCATGTGCCAGCTGCGAAGGCACGCGTTTGCGTCGTGAAGCGCGTCACGTGTTTGTGGAACAGACCAACCTGCCCACCATCTCAGAAATGAGCATTGGTCACGCTACTGAGTTCTTCCGCAACCTCAAGCTGAGCGGCCAACGTGCGCAGATTGCCGAGAAAATCTTGAAAGAGATTGGCGATCGCCTGAGCTTCCTGGTTAACGTCGGTTTGAATTATCTGTCGATGTCGCGCTCAGCGGAAACGCTGTCGGGCGGCGAAGCGCAGCGTATTCGTCTGGCGAGCCAAATTGGTGCGGGCCTCGTTGGCGTAATGTATGTGCTGGATGAGCCATCGATTGGCCTGCATCAGCGCGACAACGAGCGTCTGCTCGGCACCTTGATTCACCTGCGCGATCTCGGCAACACGGTGATTGTGGTTGAGCATGATGAAGATGCGATTCGCGCCGCCGATCACGTCATTGATATCGGGCCTGGCGCGGGCGTGCATGGCGGCCAGGTGGTCGCAGAGGGCGATGTCCACGCGATCATGGCCAATGAAGCCTCGCTGACCGGCCAATATTTGAGTGGCAAACGGGAAATCGCCATTCCCAAAGAGCGCGTGAAAGGCGATCCGACCAAAGTGCTGAAGCTGACCGGGGCGCGTGGTAACAACCTGAAAGACGTCACGCTGACGGTTCCGGTTGGCCTGTTTACCTGCATTACCGGCGTATCCGGTTCGGGTAAATCAACGCTGATTAACGACACGCTGTTCCCGATTGCCCAACGCCAGCTGAACGGCGCGACCACCACCGAAGTGGCACCTTATCGTGAGATCGCGGGGCTTGAGCATTTCGACAAAGTGATCGACATCGATCAAAGCCCGATTGGTCGTACGCCGCGCTCCAACCCCGCGACGTACACCGGCATCTTCACGCCGGTGCGCGAACTGTTTGCTGGCGTACCGGAAGCGCGTTCACGCGGCTACAATCCGGGACGTTTCAGCTTTAACGTACGCGGCGGTCGCTGCGAAGCGTGCCAGGGCGACGGCGTGATTAAAGTCGAAATGCACTTCTTGCCGGACGTGTATGTGCCGTGCGATCAGTGCAAAGGCAAACGCTATAACCGTGAAACGCTGGAGATTAAATACAAAGGCAAAGGCATTCACGAGGTGCTGGATATGACCATCGAAGAAGCACGTGAGTTCTTCGATGCCGTACCCGCGCTGGCGCGTAAGCTGCAAACGCTGATGGATGTCGGCTTGTCATATATTCGTTTGGGTCAGTCGGCAACCACCTTGTCTGGCGGTGAAGCGCAGCGCGTTAAGCTGGCGCGCGAGCTGTCGAAACGCGGTACCGGCCAGACGCTGTATATTCTTGATGAACCTACCACCGGCCTGCACTTTGCGGATATCCAGCAACTGCTGGAAGTGCTGCATCAGCTGCGCGATCAGGGCAACACCATTGTGGTGATTGAACACAACCTGGATGTGGTGAAAACCGCTGACTGGATTGTCGATCTCGGCCCGGAAGGCGGCAGCGGCGGCGGTGAAATCTTGGTTGCCGGCACGCCTGAAACGGTGGCGGAATGCGAGCGTTCACATACGGCACGCTTCCTTAAGCCGATGTTGAAGAAGAAATAACCTCTCAGGCCCGCTTATGCGGGCCTGATTTTTTGCTGCCAAATTCCGCAGCAAAATGCAGAAACAGGCAAGAATCAGACAACTTCAGGCATATACGCACTCCCGCTCGCTGACTATCCTTACATCGACTCTTTTGGCGCGGCTTTAGCGCCTTTATCCCTTCAGCTCTATGAACGGGATCCCGCAAAAACGCACGACACATCCTACTGGAGACACCATGAATATTACGCATGCCTATGCCGCACAGGACGCGAAAGCCAAACTCGCCCCGTTCGACTTTAAGCCACGTGAACTGCGCGCTCATGATGTGCAGCTCGACGTGTTGTACTGTGGCGTTTGCCACTCTGATTTACACCAGGCGCGCAACGAATGGCGTAACACCGTCTTCCCGGTGGTGCCCGGCCACGAAATCGTGGGTCGCGTCACCGCAGTTGGCGCACACACCGAGAAATATAAAGTCGGCGATATGGTCGGCGTGGGTTGTATGGTTGACTCCTGCCGCAGCTGTCCGAGCTGCGATCAAGGTCTGGAACAGTATTGCGAAAATGGCTTTGTCGGCACCTATAACGGCGAAGACCGCGAAACCGGCGCGATTACCTACGGCGGCTACTCCACCAGCATGGTAGTTGATGAAAGCTTTGTGCTGCGCATTCCAGAAAATCTGGAACTGGCCGGCGTTGCACCACTGCTGTGTGCGGGCATTACCACCTATTCACCGCTGCGTCACTGGAACGTTGGTCCGGGCAAAAAAGTCGGTATCGTCGGCTTGGGCGGCTTGGGCCATATGGGCGTGAAAATCGCACATGCGATGGGCGCACATGTGGTGCTGTTCACCACCTCTCCATCCAAAATTGAAGATGGAAAGCGTTTGGGTGCTGATGAAGTCGTTATTTCGAAAGATGCCGAGCAGATGGCGCAGCATGCCAACAGCTTTGATTTCATTTTGAATACCGTGGCTGCACAGCACGATCTCAATCCGTTCATCACTCTGCTGAAACTGGATGGCAACATGACGTTGGTGGGCGCGCCTGAGCACGATCACCCCGCGCCGCAGGTGTTTAACCTGATCTTCAAACGCCGCAGCATCGCCGGTTCTCTGATTGGCGGCATCGCCGAAACCCAGGAAATGCTGGATTTCTGCGGCAAGCACGGCATCACGTCAGATATTGAACTGATCGCCATGAACCAAATTAACGAAGCTTACGAACGTATGCTGAAAAGCGACGTGAAATACCGCTTCGTGATTGATATCAATACGCTGCGCGAAGAGTCTGCGGCTTAATTTGCCTTAGCTCTCATCATGGTTGACGCCCGCTGCGCGCGTGGCGTCAGCCTGTTGGCAGGACGCATCCACCAGATAGTAGATCTGCGAATCTTTCAGCGAACCATCCAACCACAACGTGCTCCAGTGCGATTTATTCAGATGCTCGCTGGGAAACACGTCGCTATGTTCCTCCCGCAATAAGTCCGCCAGCGCTGGCGACGTCTTCAGCGACAGCGCCGGACGACCTTGCACCTCATACAACATGGCAAACAGCACGCCGTCGCTTTTAATCTGCGTGGCTTGCCACACGTCTTTATAACTCTGCTCCGCGTCCGGCTTGTTCATGCAATAACTCAGTAAATCCGAAGTGTTCATGTTTTTTCCTCTTAAGGGCGGCCACAATGCGCAACCCACCGTTTAAGTGTGCAGCAAGTCAGCGAAAGGTAAACCCAGAGATGAGGAAAAAGCGGCAGAGCGTGATGTCTGCCGCCCTGGCGCGGGTTAATCTTGCAGCTTCGCCGCCATCGCTTTAATCGTGGCGACATCGTCTTTAACGATCGCCGCCAGACGCTCACCGTACTCTTGGTCGGCTTTATAGAAGTACGACAGCATGATCGCGCGGCTTTGCGCATCGGTACTTTTTAATGCGCCGCCCAGCGATGTGATTAGGTCGGTTTTCTCTTTCTCATTGAAAGAACGATACAGCTCGCCCGCCTGCTTAAAGTTCTGCGTTTTTGCGATCATCGCCTGCTGCGTGGTGCCGCTCAGCGTGCTGTGGCTGTAGCGCGCACTTTGCACCTCTTCGCGCGGATAGGTACGACTTGGCTGGTAATTCACGCCACGATCGTCGGCTCTCCCGCTGTCCATTGCGCCATCCTGATTGCCATTGCTGACCGGCACGCGCGGCGCATTCACCGGCAGGCTTGCGCCATTTGCGCCTACGCGATGCATCTGCGTATCGGCATACGAGAACAGACGCCCTTGCAGTAGGCGATCTTCCGATGGCTCAATGCCCGGCACGATATTGGACGGCGCCATCGTCACCTGTTCGGTCTCCTGGAAGAAGTTATCAACGTTGCGATTCAGTTCCATTTGGCCGACTTTCACTTCGGCAATGCCTGGCCAAATTTTAGTCGCATCCAGCGGATTGAAATCGTACTTGTTCAGGTCGCTGGCTTTGATGGTTTGGATGTACAAATCCCATTTCGGATAGGCTTCGCGGTTGATGGCATCAACCAAATCTTCCGTCATGTGGCTGTAAGACGTGCTTTGAATCGCCGCCGCTTCGCCGGGATCGAGGTTCTTCTCACCCTGTAGCGTTTTCCAGTGGAACTTCACGTAGTGCACTTCGCCTTTGGCGTTGACGAATTTATACGCGTGTACGCTGTTACCATCCATTTGGCGATAGTTAGCGGGCGTGCCCATGTTTGAAAACAGCATGGTCAAACCGTGCGTCGCCTCGGGCACGTGTGAGAAGAAATCAAAGGTACGCGCATCGTTATCAAGGTTGGTGCGCGGATCGGGCTTAAAGGCGTGCACCATATCCGGGAACTTGATCGCATCACGAATGAAAAACACCGGCAGGTTGTTGCCGACTAAATCCCAGTTGCCCTGGCGGGTATAAAACTTGGTGGCGAATCCACGCGGATCGCGCAACGTTTCAGGTGAGTGTTTGCTGTGAACCACCGATGAGAAGCGCACGAAAACCGGCGTCACGCTGCCCGGCTTGAACACTTCGGCAATGGTTAACTCGCTGATATCTTTACTGGCGCGGAATTCACCGTGAGCGCCGGTGCCGCGCGCATGCACCACGCGCTCAGGAATACGTTCGCGATCAAAGCGTTGTAGCTTCTGGATCAGCTGCACATCTTGCAACAGCACGGCGCCGTTTTCACCGGCCGTCTGCGAGTTTTGATTATCGCCCACCGGCGCACCGTTATCGCGGGTTAAGGTGGTGCTGAAAGCCGGCAACGAAAAGGCTAACGCCAGTGCGCAGGTCAAGGGTTTGAGGACAACAGAGTAAGCGTAACGAGTCATAAGATGGCGTCCTTGTAAGCGTCATTTTTGTGAATTTCCTGAGATACGCGGGCCTTTTCGCGCCGGAAAATTCTATCCACTCAACAAGTTGCCTTGGGCAAGACTGGTCTGGTTTGAAGTTAAACAAACCGTTATAAAAAAGGCCGCCAGAAGGCGGCCTTAAAGACGTCTGGTGCAGCGGATTTACATTACTGCGGCAAACGCCTCCGCCACCTGGTTGACGTTGCGGCTGTTCAGGCCTGCAACACACATGCGTCCGCTGGCGATCAGGTACACGCCAAACTCATCGCGCAGGCGATCAACTTGCTGCGCGGTCAAGCCGGTGTAGCTGAACATGCCGCGCTGCTTCAACAAGTAATCGAAGTTTTTGCCTGGCAGCTTAGTGCTCAGCACCTGCACCAGCGCCTGACGCATTTCAATGATGCGCAAGCGCATCGCTTCCACTTCCGCCAGCCAGTTATTGAGCAGCGCTTCGTCATTCAGCACGCAAGAAACCACCTGCGCACCAAAATTTGGCGGGCTGGAGTAGTTGCGGCGCACGGTGGCTTTCAGCTGACCCAATACGCGGCTGGCTTCGTCTGCGCTGTCGCACACAATCGATAATCCGCCCACGCGCTCGCCGTACAGCGAGAAGATCTTCGAGAACGAGTTGCTGACCAACGCTGGCAAGCCGGCAGCGGCAATGGCGCGAATCGCATACGCGTCCGCTTCCATGCCCGCGCCAAAACCTTGATAGGCGATATCGAGGAAAGGAATCAGCTCCTGCGCTTTCAGCACTTGCGTGGTTTCATCCCACTGCGCGTCGGTTAAATCCGCGCCGGTTGGGTTGTGACAGCACGGATGCAGCAGCACGATGGATTGCTTCGGCAAGGTTTTCAGCTTGGCAATAAAGGCCGCGAACTGCACGCCGTTGGTGCTCGCATCATACCAGGGATAGGTATCCACCTCGAAACCGGCACCGTTGAAAATGGCGATGTGGTTTTCCCAGGTAGGATCGCTCACCCACACATTGGAATGGGGGAAATAACGCTTAAGGAAATCGGCACCTACTTTCAGTGCGCCAGAACCGCCCAACGTCTGAATTGAGGCGATGCGCCCAGCTTGCAGCATCGGGTGCTGCTTACCAAACAGCAGCGGCGCAATTGCGTTGCGATACGGCCCCAAACCTTCCATTGGCAGATACAGCGACGCCTGATGTGGCTGCGCCTGCAGGCGCTCTTCGGCGGCGGCAACGGCCTGCAGCTGAGGAATGATCCCCGCTTCGTTGTAATAGAGGCCAATGCTCAGATTCACTTTGTTATCGCGCGGGTCTTGTTTGAAGGTTTCCATCAGCGACAGAATCGGATCGCCAGCATAAGCATCAACGTTTTGAAACACGGTGCAGATCTCCATGATTGATCAAAAAAAGGGTAAAGCGGCGTCATTAAACTGTGTAACGGCCGGGGCGATGATTCATTGCGATGATGAGATTGAGGATCACCGCGCCCGCAATCGAAGCCAACAGCATCGGCATTGATACCACAAACAGCGAGGCTAACACCACGCAGGTATCTACCGCCATTTGTAGCTTTCCAGCGCGCAAACCGATGCGATCTTGCAACCACAGCGCCAAAATATTGATGCCGCCAAGGCTGGCTTTGTGGCGGAACAACACTATAAACCCAATCCCCATCACCATGTTACCGAACAGCGTCGCATAAAACGGATTCAGTGCGGAAAAATGCACGAACAGCGGATGCAGATGGGTGAACAGCGAAACCAAGCCGACCGCGCAGAAGGTTTTAATGGTGAATTCCCAGCCCATGCGCCGCACCGCCAGCCAATAAAATGGCAGGTTGATCAGGAAAAACGCGCTGCCAAAGGAAAGGGGCGATAGATAGCTAATTAAGAACGCTATACCGGCGGAGCTGCCGGTTAATGCGCCCGCCTGCTTCAGCATGAGCACGCCAAAAGACACCATTAAGGTGCCGAGGACAATTGCCAATGCATCTTCAACAAGGGAATGCGGGACTTTGGAGGGCTGAACAACGTTATCCATGAAATAATCTCAGTGCAAATGATGGCGCTTCAGATGCAAAAAACGCACCACATCAGTGACAGAAATGGCCACTGATGGGGTGCCAGTGATTATCCAATTGATAATTAAGGCGCTTTATTGCAGGTTTTTGTGCACTCACCTAAACATCAACAATCAGTTCATGCACAAATCTGTTTTCTGGTGCGCGTTTTTTGCATTATGCAGGCGTTATTTGCACCAGATTAGCACATCACGCCCCTTTTTGGCGCACTTTGTGCTCAGGAATCATCATCAATCCGTTCTCTTTTAAACGGCTTAACACCACCGACGTTTTGACATGGGCAACGCTTTGATGGCCCGCCACTAATTGGCTGATCAGCGCGCTGAGTGAGGCCAAATCGGCCACCGCGACTTTCAATAAATAATCTGCATCGCCGGTGGTTTTGAACGCATCGACAATGGCCGCTTCCTCTTCCACCAGGCGATGAAAATTCTCTTCGTAATCGGGTGTGTGATTTTTCAGTCGTACTTCAATTAATCCCACCATGCCAAGGCCAATGGCGTCCGGCGACAGGCGCGCGTGATAACCGAGAATAAGATTGGCTTGTTCAAGATTGATGCGGCGGCGTGAACATTGCGACGCCGAAAGTCCGACTAAATCACTGAGTTCCTGGTTGGTAAGGCGGCCGTTAGATTGTAATAAGGTCAATATCTTAAGGTCGTGATCGTCTACCTGAGTCATGCTGCTTCCATAGCGTTATTAAGGGCGCTTTGTTACAGATAACCTGATTAAACACGGGGTTGTCCAACACTATTTTCTGATGACGTGAGTTGCATGCACAAATCGTGCATGCAGTATGGCGGCGGGAGTTATTCTTCGTCGTAAGAGGGGCCAGCATAGTTATCAAAGCGCGACCATTGACCGTTAAAGGTCAAACGCACGGTGCCGATGGGACCGTTTCGCTGCTTACCCAGAATGATCTCGGCGATGCCTTTCAGATCGCTGTTTTCGTGGTACACCTCGTCGCGGTAGATAAACATGATCAAGTCCGCATCCTGCTCGATCGATCCCGATTCACGCAAATCCGAGTTCACCGGACGCTTATCCGCACGCTGTTCCAGCGAGCGGTTTAGCTGCGACAGCGCCACCACCGGCACATTCAACTCTTTGGCGAGCGCTTTTAGCGAGCGCGAAATTTCGGCAATCTCAAGGGTACGATTGTCCGACAGCGCAGGCACGCGCATGAGCTGAAGGTAGTCGATCATGATCAGGCTCAAACCGCCGTTCTCGCGGAACACGCGACGCGCGCGTGAACGCACTTCGGTGGGGGTTAAGCCGGATGAGTCGTCGATGAACATGTTCTTCTTCTCGAGCAAAATCCCCATCGTGGCGGAGATGCGCGCCCAATCTTCATCTTCCAGCTGCCCGGTACGAATACGCGTTTGATCAACGCGCGACAGCGACGCCAACATACGCATCATCAACTGTTCGCTGGGCATCTCCAGGCTGAAAATCAATACCGGTTTATCCTGCAGCATCGCGGCGTTTTCGCACAAATTCATGGCGAAGGTGGTTTTACCCATCGACGGACGCGCCGCCACGATAATCAAGTCTGAACCCTGCAAACCGGCGGTTTTCTTGTTCAAATCCTGATAACCGGTGTCAACGCCGGTCACGCCATCGTGCGGCGTTGACACCAGCGCTTCGATACGCGATACCGTGGCTTCCAGGATTTGCTCAATGTTCTGCGGCCCTTCGGCTTTATTGGCGCGCTGTTCAGCAATTTTGAAGACGTTGGATTCAGCGAAATCGAGTAAATCCTCGCTGCTACGTCCTTGCGGATCGTAACCGGCATCGGCAATCTGATTCGCCACCGAAATCATCTGACGTACTACCGCACGTTCACGCACGATATCCGCATAAGCACCGATGTTTGCCGCACTTGGCGTGTTTTTTGCTAATTCGGCCAGATACGCAAAGCCGCCCGCCATTTCCAGTTCACCGAGCGTTTCCAGCGATTCCGATAGCGTAATCAAGTCGATCGGCTGGCCCATTTCAAGCAACCGCTGCATCTCCGTGAAGATCATGCGGTGCGAACGGTTGAAGAAATCTTCCGCGACGACGCGTTCAGAAACGTTATCCCAGCGATCGTTATCCAGCATCAACCCACCGAGCACCGACTGCTCCGCTTCAATAGAGTGCGGCGGCATTTTAATGCCTTCCAGCTGCCGATCGCGGGGTTCGTTGGATTTGTTGGAGGGTTTATTTCCTGCCATAGTGAATGCATTACCGATCGTGAAAAGGGGACGCGCAAGTATACCTGCACCGTTCCAAGATGAACAATCACAGGAGTCAGAATGGCAAAGCGTATTCAGTTTCAGCAACACGGCGGCCCGGAAGTTTTGCAGTGGAGCGATGTTGAACTGGCCGACCCGGAGGCACATGAAGTGCAGGTGGAGAATAAGGCCATTGGCATCAACTACATCGACACCTACGTGCGCAGCGGGTTGTATCCGGTGAGCGCATTTCCTTCTGGCCTGGGTACTGAAGCGGCGGGCGTGGTAAAACGCGTCGGTTCTGCCGTCACCGCCTTCAAGCCCGGCGATCGCGTGGTTTATGGCCAGTCCACGCTCGGCGCGTACAGCGAAGCGCACAATGTCGCGGAAGATCGGCTGGTGATTCTGCCGGACAGCATCAGCTTCGAACAAGGCGCAGCTTCTTTCCTGAAAGGCCTGACCGTGCAATACCTGCTGCGCCAGACTTACAAAGTTAAAGCCGATGAAATCTTTCTGTTCCACGCCGCAGCGGGCGGCGTGGGGCTGATCGCCTGTCAATGGGCAAAAGCGCTCGGCGCGCACTTAATCGGCACCGTTGGCTCAGCCGAAAAGGCCAACATCGCCAAAAACGCGGGCGCGTGGGCCACCATCAACTATCGCGAAGAAGATATTGCTAAACGCGTCAGTGAGCTGACCAATGGCGAAAAAGTGGCGGTGGTTTACGATTCGGTCGGCAAAGATACCTGGGAACCGTCTCTTGATAGCTTGCGACGCCACGGCTTGATGGTGAGTTTTGGTAATGCTTCAGGCCCGGTAACCGGCGTCGATTTAGGCATTCTGAATAAGAAAGGCTCGCTGTTTGTAACCCGCCCTTCGCTGTTCGGTTACATCACCAATCGCGAAGAGTTGGATTTTGCCAGCGCTGAACTGTTTTCACTGATTGCCAGCCGCGCCATTCAATTGAACGTTCCAGAGCAGCAAAAATTTGCTTTGAGCGAGGCGGCGCGCGCGCACCAGGTATTGGAAAGCCGTGCTACCCAAGGCTCCAGCCTGCTTATCCCCTGATCGCAACATGCAAAAGGGCTTCCCGCAGGAAACCCTTTTTTGTTTCTTTTTATAGTTCGCGCTGGTGTAGGGACAGCGGCGATGAATTCGTTTGAATTACTTTACGCATCCTGACAGAAAACATAAGTAAAAAATATGTTTAATTGCCGTTTGGTCTTCAGCATTATCTGAGTCTGTGATCTTCAGCGCATTTATCGCCAGCTCTTCCTGTCTAACTCACTGATTTTTCTTTTCAGTCGCTGCAATTTCGCCTCGCCTGATGGCGTCGTGCAGGCACGATATAACCACACCGCCACCACCGCCATTATCAGCCATGGCAACACCTTAATAACAATCGCCAACAATCCGCCAAGGAACATCAACAGGGTGGCGACGACTAATGCAGCAATAACGCCCAGCAGTGAAACACCGGTTAGCAGCAGCATCAGAAAAAAGCCGATAACAAATAAGATTTCCACGAAGACTCTCCTGTGTAAGTAACAGGTAGAGCATTACAAGATGCGTGCCAATGCTGAAAATCCGTTAACGCGTTGAAATTTGGCGGCTAGAGAATAGGGACGATTTGTAGCTGTGATGAATTTCACCAACAGTTGGTGAAATTAAAACCGCGTGTATCGATCACCAGGATGTCGCCTTAATGGAGCGATAAAGGGAAACCAGCGCGATAAATCGCGCCGCTACCGAAGTGTGCGGATTGGAAAATGAGAGCCACATTTTCGCCTGTTAAACAGCAACGCCGAGTTCACCCAGGTTAGAAATAACTCGCCTCAGAGAGCAAAGCATTAGCGCCAAAGAAGCCGTGGTCGAGCGGCATGGATGCAAAATTTCTATGCGATTGGGCGGATCATTTCTGGTCAAAGCACTCGATCCCGCAGCGAAACCTCGAACATCAGTTCCAGGCCGCCATAAATGGCGACCCTACCGATTATCAAGCCTCTTGAGGAATCTTATCCGCCACCAGCGCTAAAGCCGCTTCCAGCACGCTTACATCCGCGCCGGGTTTATGGGCATTCTCGCTGAGATAGCGACGCCACTGGCGCGCGCCCGGAATGCCCTGGAACAGCCCCAACATATGGCGCGTCACATGACCAAGATAAGTGCCTTGCGACAGCTCCGCTTCGATGTAGGGATACATTGAACGCACCACGGCAACCGGATCGGCTACAGGCGTATCGCGGCCAAACAGCACGCGATCAACCTGCGCCAAAATTTCCGGATTTTGATAGGCTTCGCGTCCCATCATCACGCCATCCATATGCTGCAAATGCAGTTTGGCGTCTTCCAGCGTCTTAATGCCGCCGTTAATTGCCATGGTCAACGCGGGAAAATCACGCTTCAGTTGATACACGCGCGGGTAATCCAGCGGGGGAATTTCACGGTTCTCTTTCGGGCTCAGGCCAGAAAGCCAGGCCTTGCGCGCATGAATAATAAAGGTATCGCACCCGCCCTGCTGCGCCACGGTGCCGACGAAGTCGCACAAGAATGAATAACTGTCTTGCTCGTCGATGCCGATACGCGTCTTCACCGTCACCGGGATGCTCACCACGTCGCGCATCGCTTTAATGCAATCCGCCACCAGCGCTGCATCCGCCATCAAACAGGCACCGAAACGCCCATTCTGTACCCGATCGGACGGACAACCCACGTTGAGGTTGATCTCATCGTAACCGCGTTCCTCTGCCAACTTAGCGCACTGCGCCAACGCGGCGGGATCGCTGCCGCCCAGTTGCAAAGCGAGCGGATGTTCATCCTCGCTGTACGCCAGATAATTGCCTTTACCATGAATAATCGCGCCGGTGGTCACCATCTCGGTGTACAGCAGCGTCGCGCCGCTCAGCTTACGGTGAAAATAACGACAGTGACGATCGGTCCAGTCCAGCATTGGAGCGATGGAAAAACGTTGCGAAGAGAAGTTATCGGTCATGAAACGCAGTAAATCCGGAGTTAAGTGATGAGAAACTGCGCAAATGATAGCACAGCAAACGCGGGCGACACAGCCGCCCGCGCAGCTGATTACACCGTAGGTGCGGTTGAGGTTGCTGCGCCGTGTAACGGCGGCTCACCCACTTTGGCAGGCGCGGTTTCTCGCGTCTGAAACGCCACCCATGTTGATATCACGCCCAGCAGCGAAAACATCACCGCTGGCCCCATCCAGCCCACCATGCTGTAAACGCCGGTGGCGATAAACGGCAGCAAACCCGCTACCACCGACGCGCCGTTATACCCCAGCGAAATGCCGGATGAACGCACGTTGGCCGGGAACTGTTCGGAGAACCAGCTCGATTCCACCGCGAAAATCGGATCGTGGCTGAACAACAGCGACATCGCAACCGCCACAATAATCATCGTCACCGCGCCGGTATTAATCAGCATAAACATCGGGATACCGAACAGAATGGTAAAAATGGCACCAATCAGGAAAATCGGGCGGCGACCGTATTTATCACTCAGCGCGCCATACAACAAATGGCTACCCAATCCGAGCGCCGAACCTATCAGCGTGCCCCACAGCACATGACGCGTTTCGGTAATCTCCGCCAGCACCACATACGACAGCATAAAACTGGTGGTGATGTAGTAGCCGCCGGTCTCCGCCAAACGCAAACCCATGATCTTCACAATGGTGCGCCAGTCGCGGCGAATCACTTCCAGCGCCGGCTGCTTCACCAGTTGATTATCGGCTTTGGCCTGCTCAAACTCCGGTGATTCTGCCACCTGCAGCCGAATAAAGATGCCGATTGCCACCATCACAAACGAAATCAGGAAAGGCATGCGCCACACCCAATCGCCTTCAAACAGCGCGGCAGACAGCAGGAACGAACCGTTCGCCAACAGCAAACCCAGCGGAATGCCCAACTGCGGCACCGCACCGTAAAAGCCGCGCTTTTTCGCCGGCGCATGCTCAAACGCCATCAACACCGCGCCGCCCCATTCGGCACCGAATCCGATCCCCTGGATCATTCGCAGCAGGATCAACAAGATCGGCGCCAGCACGCCGGCTTGCTCATAGGTGGGCAGTGCGCCAATCAACACCGTGGCGCCGCCCATCGCCAGTAGCGACCAAAACAGCACCGCTTTACGCCCGTAACGATCGCCAAAGTGCCCAGCCAAATAGCCGCCAAACGGACGCATCAGGAAGCCAACCGCTAAGGTGGCGAACGCCGCCAGAATGCCGACAATCGGCTCTTTGGTGTGGAAGAAAATCGGCCCAAACCACGCCGCCGCCGCAGTGCCATAAATGAAGAAATCGTAACTCTCGACCGCCGATCCAATCATCGAAGCAAAAGAGACTTTCGCCGCGTTGTCGCGAGTGTTTGCAGGTACAGAAGTGGTGTTCATGTCTTACCCCGGTATTATCATATTTATCGGGCAGCAGTGACCAAGCCTTAACGTGTAGGGTTAATCCAGGTCTCGATCACTCTGCTGTCATCACGTTGCCCTAATCCGGCTGCCGCCGCCGCCAGATAACGCGCATGAGCGACCTGTAAGAGCGGAACCTCTGCGTGGCAGGCGGTCGCCGCCTCTGCCACTAATCCGCTGTCTTTGACGAAAATATTGATGGCGCTCGACACCGCCACATCGGTTGCTTCCAGCATGCGCGGGCCGCGATCCGATAACATCCACGAACCGGCCGCACCGCGCTCCACCAGCTTCAGTACCTGCGCCTGATCCAATCCCAGCGACTGCGCCAAACTCAGTGCTTCCGCCGCCGCAACGATATGCACCGAGCACAGATGCTGATTGATCACTTTGATCCCTTGCCCGGCACCGATCTCTGCGCCGACGATCGAGACCGATCCCATCGCCTGCAACACCGGCGTCACTTTACCGATAGCCTCCGCATCGCCCGCCGCAAAAATCACTAATTCCCCGGTGCTGGCACGCGCGGTGCCGCCAGTGACAGGTGCATCAACGACCAAAGCGCCTGCCGCCTGCAACTGCGCGGCGGCGGCGCGTACCGCATCTGGCCCCACCGTGGACATGATCACCCAATGTTGCCCAGCCACCTGCGGCAGCGCTTCGGCCACCAACGCTTGCAGCTGCTGCGGCGTGGCGACCATCACCACCACCACCTCAGCGGCGGGCGCTTGTGTAATGCTGCTGACCGCTTCAATGCCGTGCTGCTGCGCGCGCTGACGCGACGCTTCGAACACATCCACACCGATTACCGCGTGGCCTGCCTGCTGAATCCGGCACGCCATTGGCACGCCAATCGCCCCGGTGCCGACGAATATTACTTGCATGCTTCTCTCCTCTTGAGCACTTAGGTCAGCCAGCCGCGAATCGCGCTGACCATGGTTGCGGTGGAAATGCCGTAGCGATCGTGCAGCGTGGGCAAGGCGCCCGCGTCGAGAAACCGATCCGGCAAACCAATGTGCTTAAACACCGGCATCACCTGCGCATGCAGCAAGCAGCTGGCAACCGCTTCACCCAATCCGCCAACCACGCTATGATTTTCCATCACCACCACCAAACGTCCGGCGCGACGGCATTGCGCAACCAGCGTTTCAGTATCCAGCGGCTTGATGGTGGGCACATGCAGCACCGCCACATCAACGTTATCGCTCGCCAGCGCTGTGGCCGTTTCCAGCGCGCGCATGGTCATTATGCCGCTGCTGATCACCAGCACATCGCGCCCCTCGCGCAGCAGCTTGGCTTTGCCCAGTTCGAACTGGTAATCATATTCATCCAGCACCAGCGGCACTTTGCCGCGCAGCAGCCGCATATACACTGGGCCAGGATGATCGGCGATCGCGGCAACGGCTTGCTCGGTATCCAGACCATCGCAAGGATCGACAATCGTCAGGCCAGGAATGCCGCGCATCAGCGCAATATCTTCTGTCGCTTGATGACTCGGCCCGTAACCGGTGGTTAAACCGGGCAGCGCAGCGCAAATCTTCACGTTAAGCTGCTCTTCGGCAATCACCTGATGAATAAAGTCATAGGCGCGTCGCGTGGCGAACACCGCGTAAGTGGTGGCGAACGGAATCATGCCCTCTTTCGCCATGCCGCCTGCAGCGCCCATCAACAGCTGCTCTGCCATGCCCATTTGAAAATGCCGTTGCGGATAAGCCTGAGCAAAAATGTGCAGATCGGTGTATTTCGACAGATCGGCGGTGAGACCGACGATATTCGGGCGCGTTGCGGCAGCTTGCACCAGGGCGTGACCAAAAGGCGCGGACTGGGTTTTTTGCCCTTCGCCCGCAATCGAGGCAATCATTGCCGAGGTGGTCAAACGCGGCTTCTTCTCTGCGGTTACGCTGCTCATTGTGCGGCCTCCTGAGCCTGATCGAGGATGGCGATGGCCTGCTGCCATTCATCGGCATCAACCCGAATAAAGTGGTTTTTTTCACGCGCTTCGAGGAACGGCACGCCCTTGCCCATCAGGGTGTCGAGCAAAATCACACGCGGCTGTGGCGTTTGTAGCGTCCGGGCAATGTCAAACGCCTGCTTAACGGCGGCAATATCGTTGCCATCTACGCGCTGTACGTGCCAGCCAAACGCCTGCCATTTATCCGCCAGCGGCTCGAAGCCCATGACGCTGCCTGACGGTCCATCCGCCTGCTGCTGGTTGATATCCACCAGCACGATCAGGTTGCTGAGTTGATGATGCGCCGCGCCCATCGCCGCTTCCCAGGTGGCGCCTGCGTCCAGCTCGCCATCCGACATCGAGTTATACACAAACGCTGGGTTGCCCTTATGCCGCAGCGCCAGCGCCATACCGACGCCAATTGTCAGCCCTTGGCCAAGCGAACCGCCAGACATCTCCATGCCCGGCGTGTACGTCGCCATGCCCGACATGGGTAAACGGCTGTCATCCGAACCGTAGGTTTCCAGCTCCGCTGGTGGGATCACGCCCGCCTCGATCAGGGCGGCATAGAGCGCAATCGCATAGTGGCCATGCGAAAGTAAAAAGCGGTCGCGGCCTTCCCATTCGGGGTCGTCGGCACGAATATTCATCGCGTGGCACCATGCCACCGCCAGCATATCGGCCAATCCAAGCGCCTGGCCGATGTAGCCCTGGCCCTGTACTTCGCCCATTTGCAGTGCATAGCGACGAATGCGATACGCATGCTGCGCCAGCTGCTGCGTGGTAGTGATTGCAGGTTCTGCGAGAGTCGTCATAAAAATTCCTGAGAGAAGTAAAATTTGGCGAGCGCATTGCCATCCGGCATGGTGCAATAATGCGCAGCATTCACGTGCTGATTTCATCAGCGAGCGCTCGCCTTGCCGCTGGAAACCAGCTTACGCAGCCAGCATGCGCGGGGACAAAGGCAAAAAATGCATCAACTGTTGAATGGGATTCACAAATGTCGTTACTGAGAAAAGCCCCGTTTTCCCTGCTGCGCGCTTTTGAAGCGGCGGGCCGTACCGGCGCATTTGCCAGCGCGGCTAAAGAGTTGGATTTGTCACCGAGCGCGATAAGCCATGCCATTCGCAAACTGGAACAGACGCTCGACACGCGCCTGTTTCAGCGCAGCACGCGAGAAATTATCCTGACAAAAGAGGGCGTGGTGCTGCTGGAGCACATCCAGCGTGGCTTTGATGAGATGCAGCGCGGTTTGTCGTTGGTCACTGCTGATGAATCGCGCCCGCTGCGGCTGCACACCGCGCCGAGCTTCGCCCATCAATGGCTGCTGCCGCGCCTCGGCAGCTTTATTCAGGCGCATCCACACATCGATCTGCGTTTGTCGGCCAGCACTGAATATGCGCGCTTTGAGCAGGATGACTATGATTTGGATATCGTTTATGGCGAGCCGCGCCCGTCGCCGTATGAAAAAATCCCGCTGGCGGTAGAAGAATTAACCCCGCTGTGCTCGCCCGCGCTGGCGGCCAACATCCAGCGCCCGGAGGATCTCTATCATCAGTCGCTGATTCAATGCGATGTGCAGCTATATCAATGGAAAGGTTGGTTTGAGGCCAATGCGTTGACGCCGCCGCGCCATTACGGCTTGCGCTTTGACCGCAGCTTCATGGCAATTGCCGCCGCCGTTGATGGGCTGGGCGTGGTGCTGGAGTCCAAGCTGCTGGCCGAGCGCGAATTGGCAAGCGGTCGGCTGGTTTGTCCGTTAATTGCCACTACCCAAGAAATTCATTACATCGGCCACTATTTGGTGTTTCCGCGTCACCAGCATCGCCATTTTGCCCTCGACAGCTTTAAAGATTGGCTGCTTTCCCAGCTTAATGTGGCCCAGTTGCGTTAACGAGGACGATCACAATTTCCTGTGCATAAAAAAAAACAGGCCGCCGATTGCGACCTGTTTTCTGTGAGCCGGTTCACGAGGAGTGCGGCTGAACCTCAGCGAGATGTGAAATATAGCGCTTAGAAGTTAAAGCCAAGCTGCAGCATCGCGCCGACGGTGTTGTCTTTGCCCACCGAGCCAGCCAGATCCAGATGTACGCTGTTGTTGAACGGTGCCACACCCAAACCGGCGGTAAACACATCGGTGTCGTTTGATTTGAGGTCGGCACGATAACCGGCACGCAGCGCCAGCCAATCCAGCACGCGATACTCACCACCGATGCCCGCATATTGGCTGCTCGCTTCCGATTTGAAACGCTTGGTTTCCGTTAAATCTACATCGCCCGCTAAGGTGAAAGGACCGGAATTCCACGCCAAACCGGTAGTGACCAGCGGACGAATTTGATAGGTATCGCGATAACCATTCACTTCTTTGGTCTCGAGATCGCGCGAGATCAGGTTTTGCCCGGTCAGGCCCAACGTCCAGTTCTCTGTGATATCGGTCGCAATGCCGGCGTCCACGTTGAAGCCGGTATCGGAGCTGCGGTAGCGGCCACCGTTGATGTCATTTTTGTCGTAGTTGTAGATGCTGGCGCTGTAGTTATACAGCCAGGTTTTCTGCACCTTTGGCGTTACGCCAACGGAAACCGGATGGCCTGCAACCGAGAACTCATGCGCCATCGCAACGCCATAATCGGTCACCAATGCGGCTAAGCCATTCGCGCTGGAACGCAGATTATCTTCATCGCCCGGCTGCGGAATGATGGTGCCGTCGGCCACGCCGCGCAGATAAGCGATATCCCCCTCTGACACGTTCGCACGGACATGCGCGGTGCCGTAGGCTTTCGTAATGAACGCAAAGGGCAGCGTTTCATTAGGCACCGTCACCGCAACGGCAACGCCAGCGGTTGCATGCGCTTTGTTACCACGCAGATCGCTCAGCTGATCGGCCATATCGCTGGCCGCGGCTTTTACGCCTGGATAACCGTTGATAATGTCCTCAAAGGTCAGGTCGTCGAACTCTTCACGATAGCGATCGACGGAATCGGAGATGTCATCCACGCGATCAATCAATTTGTCTTTATCGGTAACCTGCGCACCCGCAGAAGGAAAAATGATGCTGACGTTATCTTCAGGATTGGCTTTGGTCATCAAAGCCGGGTTCGCTAACACCGCGGAGCCCCATGTGGAAGAAGCCACGCCGGTGCCGCCCATGGCATCGTTACGTGCGTCGTACCAGGTACCTGCTGCCAGCGCTGAAGAAGAGAGCAATAATGCATTCAAACCAACAAGATATGCGACTTTTTTGTGCCTGAATAATGTCTTCACCATGAGCCTGCCATCACCTTTGAAATGTCGCTGAATCACTCACCGACGAAACAGTTTAGTTAACCGCCATTCTGAACCCTGGCTAACGCTTCATTGCTGTGAATTAAAAGGAAATAGCACCGCTGTTCGCAGAATTGGATGCATTCGCCCCATTCCGCTGTGTTTTTATGCAGAAATATGAACAGAGAGTAAATTGATACCAGAAATTACTTAAGACCTGTTGAACCATAGCCGCTAACTTGATGCGTTGTAAAGCACGATGCTTAAAACCTGTAGATAGGGTGATATCAATGCGTGGCGGTGTGAAAGCCCCGCGCGCCAACCGTCTGACAAAGGGTGAGGTAATGAGCTGATTAACAGGACTTTTCTTGCGGGAATTAAGCTAAAAAGCAATCAAAGCGGGGTAAAAGTTTGTGTGATAAAATAACATCTCCTGCAACCTGGAGAATCCCTATGTCAACTCTCACGCCCGAACAGCTGCTTACTCAGGCCGAAGCGCTTTGCCTTGACCGCGGCGTGCGTCTTACCACGCAACGTGCAGAAGTGCTGCGTTTAATGGCTGAGCAAAATGGTTCGATCAGTGCTTATGATTTGCTGGATCAGCTGCGCGTCAGCGAACCGCAAGCGAAGCCACCGACAATCTATCGCGCACTGGATTTTTTATTGGAACAGGGATTTATCCATCGCGTCGAATCAAATAATAGCTACGTGGTATGCCATCATTTCGATGAACCGGCGCATACGTCTGTGATGTTAGTGTGTGATGGGTGTGCGGCAGTAACGGAACAGCATGCGCACGGGGTCGAAAAAACCATTGCAGGTTTAGCGGATCAGGCAGGGTTTTCGCTGCGTCATACCGTGATTGAAGCACATGGCTTGTGCGAAAACTGTGTGGAAGTCGCGGCCTGCCAACAGCATGACAGCTGTGAGCACAATCATCAGGTTGAGAATAAAAAACGTTCGAGGAAATAGTTGGCACATCCTTGTGCCATTCCGATCGGAGATCGGCGGGTAGGAGCTACGGGTTAAAGCAAGTGATTACCAGCGGTAATCCTTATTCTGGGTTTCCCAGTCTTTAACTTCCGTTTCGGCTTCGTCTTTCGCATAGCCGTAACGTTCCTGGATTTTGCCGACCAGCTGATCGCGTTTACCTTCGATCACCGTCATATCATCGTCGGTCAGCTTGCCCCATTTCTCTTTCATTTTCCCTTTGAACTGCTTCCAGTTGCCGCTCGCTTCGTCTTTGTTCATCATATTTCTCCACATCGTCCTGAGTGAGACAGATTGATTACCTGGACATCAAGGTATCTATCTACATAACGCGCTGCTTAACTGCGCCGTTAGGGTTAATTGTAGTAAGGAATGCAGGATTTGCGAAAAATACGGATTATTCTGTAGCAAATTCAGGCGCTGAACCACGTATCACGCTGCCAATGACGACGCCAAACCAGCCACAACGTCAGCCCGCGTAAGGCCAGAAACACCGCTACCGCCAGCCACAAGCCGTGATTCCCCAGCCAGGGCAACGTGAGCAGCGCTACGCCGTAGCCCATCGCGGCCATGATCATGCTGTTGCGCATTTCACGACCGCGCGTGGCACCAATAAACATGCCGTCCAGCAGATAACACCACACGCCTACCAGCGGCAAAATCACCTGCCAAAACAGGTAGCGATCGGCCATGTCACGCAAGGATTGCAGGGAAGTAAGTAGCGAAACGATTTGCGGCCCGCATAGCGCGTACAGCAAGGCAAATAACAGCGCCACCAAGCCCGCCTGACGACATGCGGCCTGCCAGATCAGCAGCAAGCGGCTGCGATCTTTGGCGCCCACCGCTTCACCCGAACAGGCTTCCACCGCATAGGCAAAACCATCCAGCGCGTAGGCGGTAAAGGTGAGGAACATCAGTAGCACCGCATTTACCGCCACCACATCCGGGCTAATACGCGCGCCAAGAATCGTCAGTGAGGCAAAGCAGATTTGTACCATCAACGAGCGCAACATGATGTCGCGATTGAGACGAAACAGGCGCGCCGTATCGCCGCGCCAGCTGTTTTTCAGCAGGGTTAAATCAATGCCGCGCAGTTTGAGCACCCGGGCGACCATCCATAATCCCACGCCCAGCGTGACATATTCCGCTATCGCGGTTGCCGCCGCCGCGCCTGCCACGCCCCAATGCCATTGCAGCACGAACAGCAGGTCGAGCAGGATATTCACCAGGTTGCCAATGATCAGCAGCACCATTGGCGCGCGTGCATACTGCACGCCAAGCAACCAACCCAAAATAACCAGATTGGCTAAGGTCGCGGGCGCGCTCAGCCAGCGGATGTGGATAAATATCGCCGCCTGCTGCTGCACTTCCGGGCTGCCACCCATCATCGCCGCCGCCAGATTACTCATCGGCGTACGTAACACCATGAACAGCACGCCCGCCACCAATGCTATCAGCAGCGGCTGGGTTAAGGCCCGCGCCAGCGCGGTTTTATCATTTGCACCAAACGCCTGCGCGGTTAATCCGGTGGTGCTCATGCGCAGAAACAGCAGCAGCATAAAGATAAAACTGGTGGCGGTGGCACCTACCGCAACGCCGCCTAAATAGATCGGGCTGTCGAGATGACCAATCACGGCGGTGTCTACCACGCCTAATAAGGGCACGGTGATATTTGACAGAATCATCGGCAGCGCCAGCCGCCAGAGTGCTTTATCCGAAGAGGAAAACAGCTGCATCAGCCCGTTCCGTTATATGTGTTCACGCAGCTGATTGCATTCGGCTATGCAGCTGGCTACAGGAAGATCGAAGAGAAGCAGAATATCAGACTGCGGTCAGCGCAGCATGCGCCGCCGCAGTGGGGGGAATCAGAAGAGAATTAGAGCCACTCGCCGTTACGCACGATGCCCACCGCCAAACCTTCAATGGACAAAGATTGTTCGCGGGTATCAACCACAATGGGTTCGAAGTCGCTGTTTTCCGGCAGCAAATGCACAATCGCACCCTGCTTTTTCCAACGTTTCACCGTTACTTCATCATCAATACGTGCCACAACAACCTGGCCGTTACGCACTTCCTGCGTTTTATGTACCGCAAGCAGATCGCCATCCATAATGCCGATATCTTTCATCGACATGCCGCTGACGCGCAGTAGGAAATCGGCGCCAGGCTTGAACAGATTTGCATCAAGCTGATAATGCGCTTCGATATGCTCTTGAGCCAGCAGTGGTTCACCCGCCGCGACGCGGCCAATTAATGGCAACCCTTCGCTGGCCTCTTCTTCCATTAACAAACGAATCCCGCGCGATGCGCCAGAAACGATTTCAATAACGCCTTTACGTGCCAACGCTTTCAGATGTTCTTCAGCAGCATTGGGCGAGCGAAAACCCAGTTGCGCAGCAATCTCCGCACGCGTTGGCGGCATGCCCGTCTGGTTAATATGGTCGCGAATCAGGTCATAGACCTGTTGCTGCCGTGCAGTTAACGCTTTCATCCCGCCCCCTGGTTGTTTATACAGTCGCTGTGAGTATATACAGGTATTGGCGAAATGAAAACCGCAGCTGCGGCAAAAATCAGCGATATATCGGTACGGGCGGCCTTAATATGCGTGCGGCCAGAGCAGCGTTATCCAGACAAACAGCGCGAGAAGGATCGTCAGCAGTACGGCGGCAGAACCCATATCCTTAGCGCGGCCCGCCAGCGGATGACGCTCCTGGCCGATTCGGTCGACCACCGCCTCAATCGCGCTGTTGAGGATCTCCACCACCACCACCAGTATCACCGAACCAATTAGCAGTACGCGCGTCACTGCGTCCACATCCAGCCAGCAGGCGACAACTACCGCAATCACCGCTGCAACGGCTTCCTGACGAAAGGCCGCTTCATGTTGCCAGGCTGCGCGTATTCCCTGCCAGGAGTAGCCCGCCGCTTTGATAATACGCAGCAGGCCGGTAACGTTATTTGCCATGAATAGGGAACCCTTGAGTAATTTTGGCGTCAATGAGTGCGCAGCGTGCGATGGCACAGCCACAGATCTCCGCTGCACTTTCTGGTATGCTTGCCGCGCTTTGCTAACAAGAGGCTTCAAGTTGTCTATGTCAGGTTGGCGTAAACTCTATTACAAATTATTGAATTTACCACTCTCTATTTTGGTAAAAAGTAAGGTCATTCCGACCGATCCGATCTCCGAACATGGGATCGATCCCACGCGTCCGGTGATGTATGTTTTGCCTTATGATTCAAAGGCTGACTTGCTTACCCTGCGCGCGCAATGTCTGAAACATGACCTGCCCGATCCGCTGGCCCCGCTGGAAATCGACGGCACTCTGCTGCCGCGCCACGTGTTTATTCACGATGGCCCGCGCGTGTTCACCTATTTTGTGGCAAATCCTGAGTCAGTGAAGCTATTCCACGACTACCTCGATTTGCATCGCAATAACCCGCAGCTCGATGTGCAGATGATGCCGGTTGCGGTGATGTTTGGTCGTGCGCCGGGACGTGAAATTCAGGGCGAAGGTACACCGCATCTGCGCATTCTGAATGGCGTGCAGAAATTCTTCGCGATTCTGTGGCACGGCCGCGACAGCTTTGTGCGCTTCTCGCCGACCGTTTCGCTGCGCCAGATGGCAACCGAACACGGCACCGATAAGAAGATTGCGCAGAAGCTGGCTCGCCTGGCGCGCATCCACTTCTCGCGCCAGCGTCTGGCGGCGGTTGGCCCGCGCCTGCCTGCGCGTCAGGACCTGTTCAACAAGCTGCTGCAATCGAAAGCGATTGAAAAAGCCGTTGAAGATGAAGCGCGCAGCAAAAAGATTTCTCATGAGAAAGCCCAACAGAACGCCATCGAGATGATGGAAGAAGTGGCGGCCAACTTCTCTTATGAAGCCATCAAAGTGACCGACCGCGTGATGGGCTGGCTGTGGAGCCGCCTCTATCAAGGCATCAATGTTCACGGCGGCGAGCGCGTGCGTCAGCTGGCGCAGGATGGTCATGAAATTGTCTATGTGCCCTGCCATCGCAGCCACATGGATTATCTGCTGCTCTCCTACGTGCTGTATCACCAGGGGTTAGTGCCGCCGCACATTGCTGCCGGTATTAACCTGAATTTCTGGCCGGCTGGCCCGATCTTCCGCCGCCTCGGCGCATTCTTTATTCGCCGTACTTTCAAAGGCAACAAGCTTTACTCCACGGTGTTCCGTGAATACCTCGGCGAGCTGTTCAGCCGGGGGTATTCGGTGGAGTATTTCGTGGAAGGTGGCCGTTCGCGCACCGGGCGTTTACTCGATCCCAAAACCGGCACGCTGTCGATGACCTTGCAGGCCATGCTACGCGGCGGCAGTCGGCCGATCACGTTCGTGCCGATTTACATCGGTTATGAACACGTGATGGAAGTGGGCACTTATGCCAAAGAGCTGCGTGGCGCGGCAAAAGAGAAAGAGAACTTCTTCCAGATGGTGCGCGGTTTGCGCAAGTTGCGCAATCTCGGTCAGGGTTACGTCAACTTTGGCGAGCCGCTGTCGCTGATGAATTACCTCAATAAAAACGTGCCGGAGTGGCGTGAGGCGATCGATCCTATTGAGCCACAACGTCCTGCCTGGATGACGCCAACCGTGAACGACATTGCTGCGCGTCTGATGGTGCGCATCAATGAAGCCGGTGCGGCAAATGCCATGAACCTGTGCGTTACCGCGTTGCTGGCATCGCGCCAGCGTTCGTTAACGCGTGAACAGTTGATTGAGCAGTTGGAATGTTATACGCAACTGCTGCGCAACGTGCCGTACTCGCCAGAATCAACCGTGCCGGATCTCAGCGCTGAGGCGTTACTCGATCATGCCATGGGCATGAATAAGTTCGAAACCGAGCAGGACAGCATTGGCGACATCATTATTCTGCCGCGTGAGCAGGCAGTGCTGATGACCTACTACCGCAATAACATTCAGCATATGTTAGTGATGCCATCGCTTATCGCCGCCATCGTGCAGCAGCATCGCGAAATCAGCGAAGCTGAGCTGTTACGTCAGGTGAGCCTGGTTTATCCGATGTTGAAGGGCGAGTCATTCTTGCGTTGGGAAAAGGCCGATCTGCCTGCGCTGTTGACTGCGCTCTGTGCTGAACTGGCGCGTCAGGGGTTGATCACACTGCACGAAGGTCAGTTGAAGATGGTGGCCGCGCGTCACCGCTCGCTGCAACTGCTGGCCGCGGGTATCCGTGAGACGCTGCAACGCTTTGCGATTACCTTCGCCATTCTTAGCGCTAAACCGGCCATCAACCGTGGCACGCTGGAGAAAGAGAGTCGCACCCTGGCGCAACGTTTGTCCGTGCTACACGGCATCAACGCACCGGAATTTTTCGACAAAGCCGTCTTCACTTCCCTGGTGCTGACGCTGCGCGATGAAGGCTACATCAGTGATTCGGGCGATGCCGATGCAGAACGCACGCACATGATGTGGCAGATGCTGGCTGAGCTGGTAACCAGCGATGTGCGCTTAACGATTGAGAGTGCGATCACGCACGAGTAAATCTGCTGCTGGCACGAAAAAAGGCTGCGACGCCGTCAGGAATCGCAGCCTTTTTTATTCGCAGTGCGCCGCGCTTTTACAGCAGTTCGGCGAAGGGTACGGTACTCAGCAAGATGCCGATAAACAGCGTCATACCCACGTAGTTGTTGTTAAGAAAGGCCTGGAAGCAGGGATCGCGTTCACGCTGGGCAATCAATTTCTGCTGGTAAACAAACAAGCCCGCCGCCACCAGCAGCGACCAATAAAACACGCTATTCAGGTTAAGCATGTTGCCAACCAGCGCCATTAAGCCAAGCGTTGCCAGCTGCAATAAACCAATCATCACCTTATCGAAGCGGCCAAAAAGAATGGCCGTCGATTTTACGCCAATCTTCAGATCGTCATCGCGATCGACCATCGCATATTGGGTGTCATAGGCTACCGTCCAACAGATGTTAGCGAGAAACACCAGCCAGCATACCAAAGGTAAGGACTCACTAACTGCCGCCCACCCCATGGGAATCGCCCAGCCAAATGCCGCACCCAGCACCACCTGCGGCAGATGGGTGTAGCGCTTCATGAACGGATACATCCATGCCAGCGCCAGACCGCCAAACGACAGTAAAATGGTCATGGTGTTCATGGTCAACACCAGCATAAAGGCCAGCAGGCCAAGGCCGACAAACAGCAGCTTCGCCTCTTTCTCGCTCACCGCGCCGCTGGCTAATGGACGCGATGCAGTGCGCTTCACGTGGCCATCGATTTTGCGGTCGGCGTAATCATTAATTACGCAACCAGCAGCGCGCATCACAATCACGCCCAGCACAAACACCAGCAGCACCGGCAGTGGTGGAATTGCCATGCCAGATAGCCACAGCGCCCACATCGTTGGCCACAGCAGCAGCACGGTGCCAATCGGTTTATCGATGCGCATCAGGCGGCAATACGCCCGCCATTTGGTCATGGGTAAAGTATTTTGCACGATCCTTATCCTTGCTTCAGCGCGCGATACAGCGGCGACGCCGGTAAAAACAGTTCGGTTAACAGTAGCGGTTTGCCTGATAAACGCAGGCGCGAACGGCGTCCCCACAAATCTTCGACCTGGCCGGGATCGATAAAGTCGCGGCTCAGCGTGGACGAGGAGAACAGATAGCGACCAAGCGGACGCGTGCCTAACTGTTGCAGCATCTGCTCCGGGCCGTTAAGTGTGCTTTCTGGCACCACGGTGCGGCCAATCAGCCAGGGTTCACCATCGCCGCACAGCACGATTTCGCGTAGCCAAAAACGCGCATCGGCGGGCAGGAACGCCGCTTCGGCACGGATTTCGTCTGCAGTGATAAACCCTTCCCGCAGCGGTTCCACCGTCACCTGCTGGCAGTGCTGCTCAAAGCGGCGCGTCATGGAGTCCTCTTCCATCAACCAATCGAGTAAGGGTGCAGACAGCTGTGGGGAAGAGGCTGGCAGCCAGTGCAGTGCGCGTAACTGGCGCAGCGCGTCATGCGACATCAGGACATCTCCTAATAAAAAGTTGCCCTAGTTTAGCGCAGAGGGGAATGTGTGGCACGGATCCTTGTGCCACGTCACAGCAGGAAGATGAATTACTCGCGTTTCAGGCGGTTACTGTTCGCCAGCCACAGCGTGACCACCAGAATCAGGATCGCGGCAGAATAGTAGAGCGTATCGAACGGGTTTTTGTGATCGACAATGATCAAACGAATAATTGCCGTGATGCCGATGTAGATAAAATAGCGCAGCGGGAAGTGATAGCCCGACTGAAAATACTTCACTATCAAGGCGATAAACTCGAAATACAGGAAGTAAATGACAATACCTTCAATCAGCAGATAGGAAGAGGCTTGCTCTTCAGTGCTGAACAGGACATTCGCCAGGTGGATGGTTTCCTTGCCAAGGAACACCACGAGAATCACAGCCAAAATTACCAGGCCAACGTTTAACACCCGTTGTAAAACCGTGGCAATAAGCTGCCCCGTCGCTGTTTTTGTTGTCATTTTTGCGCCTTAATCTCACGAGAAATCTCTGGCGCTACTATGCTGGAGTGTGATCGAAATCACAATATCCACTTCGCACATCAAGTGAGAGGCGCATTGGCTGCTCTCACTCGAATGGCGTCGTATATAGCCTAGACATCAACCTCCACGCAGAGCGCGTCGTAGCGCCAAAATTCGCAGTCGCAGTCGATCACGCGATCGTGCTGATCGCGGTTAATGCGGGTTATCAGCAGTCCCGGCGTGCCGCTTGCCACATTTAAAGCAGGCGCCGCGCGCGCTGGCAGCGGGCCGGGCAGAATGGTGAACCGCGCCGCGCCATAGCGAATGCCATAGCGCTGGTCGTAAAGATCGGTCAGTGAACGCGTCAGATCTTCCCTGAGCAGATCGGGAAAGTAAGCCGGATTGAGGTAATGCTCCACGTACAATACTGCGCGGCCGTCAATACGGCGCAGGCGTCGAATCCGGCATACCGTATCCCCTTCCAACAGCTGTAAATGACGCGCGATCGCCAGCTGCACGGGCACGTCGCGCGCCTCGATCACTTCCGTGCTGGCGATACGCCCTTGCTGCGCCGCCATGGCATGAAAATGGCTGTGATGGGAGGGGTTATAAACCAAGCGCGGCGGTGCCAGAAACCAGCCTCGCCGCAGTTCGCGATAGATAATGCCCTGCGCTTCCAGTAAACCCAGCGCCTCACGCAAGGTAATACGCGTAGTGGAGTAGTGTTCGCTCAGGCTGCGCTCTGCGGGCAAGCGTCCGCTGAGAAATTCACCGTTTTCGATGCGTTCGCGCAGCGCTGCGGCAATCACATCTGCGGTTTTTGACGCCATTTCATTAGCCTCATGGTGGGGCATATCTGCACTATGACAGTTCGATGACTACAATGTGACAAGGCATATCCCACGCTGTCGCGCGCTGTAACCGCATGTGGACCTTAGCGCCACACCCCATTTCGTCATCATGGTCATAAATCCTTCATCTGGACGGGCTACATTGGCTCGGTTCTTGCTGGACTAGACCAAGAAGTCCCACAACATATACCGGGAGCAACTGAGATGAAAGCGTTTATCGCCTCTGTAGTAGCCAGTGCCGTACTGCTTGCGCTGCCAGCCGCGCACGCCGCAGACAATGACCTCGCCGCGCTGGAAAAAGCGGCACGTGCCGAAGGCCAGGTTAACAGCGTTGGCATGCCCGACAGCTGGGCCAACTGGAAAGACACCTGGCGTGATTTAAGCAGCAAATATGGCCTGAAACACAGCGACACCGACATGTCTTCGGCGCAGGAGCTGGCGAAATTTGATGCAGAGAAAGAGAACGCCAGCGCCGATATCGGCGACGTGGGCGCGGCTTTCGGCCCCATTGCGGTGGCGAAAGGCGTGGCGCAGCCGTATAAACCGACGCATTGGGATCAAATCCCGTCGTGGGCCAAAGATCAGGACGGCAACTGGATGCTGGCGTACACCGGCACCATCGCTTTCCTGGTCGACAAGCAGCAGGTTAAAGATGTGCCGCACAGCTGGGCCGATCTGAAAACCGGCAAATATGTCGTGACCATCGGTGACGTTGGCACCGCAGCACAGGCGGCGAATGGCGTGCTGGCGGCCAGCTATGCGCTGGGCGGTGACGAGAAGAACGTGAAACCGGCGCTGAGCTTCTTCGGCGACCTGGCGAAAGCTGGCCGTTTAGGCGTAACCGATCCGGTGATTGCCAACATTGAAAAAGGCGAAGTTCAGGTTGCCGTGGTATGGGACTTCAACGGTTTGAACTACCGCGATCAGCTGGATAAATCGCGTTACGAAGTGGTGATTCCTTCTGACGGTTCCGTGACGTCAGGCTACACCACCATCATCAATAAATACGCCAAACATCCCAACGCCGCCAAACTGGCGCGCGAATACATCTTGTCTGACGCAGGTCAGATCAACCTGGCGAAAGGTTATGCGCGCCCGATTCGTGCCGAGCATTTAACCCTGCCCGCAGAAGTACAAGCCAAGCTGCTGCCACAGTCTGAGTACAAAAACGCTCGTCCAATCAAAGACCAGGCGGCATGGGATAAGACCTCCAAGCTGCTACCGCGTCTGTGGCAAGAGCAAGTCATCATCAATATGAAGCAGTAAAAGTTCCGCAGCGATAAATCGCACACATTGGTAGCGGCGCAACTCATTGCGCCGCTACCAAATGTGCAGATATCAGGTTCACATAACAAGCAGCAAGGAACGGGAATGAAAACAATCCTCGTAGTGTTGGATGGGCTGAGCAATTCGGTGGCGCAGCATGCCATGGGCTACCTGTTTGCCGAATGCAAACAGGGCAATGGCCAATATTACACGCTGACCTGCGAGTTGCCTTCGCTGTCGCGCCCGCTGTACGAATGCATTTTGACCGGCATTCCGCCGGTACGCAGCGGCATTATTCACAACGGCGTCAATCGGTTAAGCAACCAGCGCAGCATCTTTCACTACGCGCGCGCCGCCGGTTTAACCACCGCCGCCGCCGCGTATCACTGGGTGAGCGAGCTGTATAACCAATCGCCGTTCGATGCGCCACGCGATCGCCACACCGTCGCGCCTGAGTTGCCGATTCAGTACGCTCACTTTTATTCGGATGACAGCTATCCCGATTCTCATCTGTTCGAAGATGCGGAAAGTCTGCGCCTGCGCCACGATCCCGACTTTCTGTTGATTCACCCCATGAACATTGACGATGCCGGGCACAAACACAGCCTGTCGTCGCCGCAATACCGCAACCGGGCGCGCATGGCCGATGGCTATTTGTCGCAATGGATGCCGGGCTGGCTGGCGGCCGGCTATCAGGTTGTGGTCACCGCCGATCACGGTATGAATGACGACCGCTCACACGGCGGCATGTTGCCGGAAGAGACGCAGGTGCCGCTGTTTGTCTTTGGCGCAGGCTTCTCGCTCGCTGCCGATGTGGCTCCGCAGCAAACCGAGCTGTGCGGTACCCTGTGCCATTTGCTGGGCGTGGCCCATGACAAGCCCGTCTGCGCCGGTCTTCTGGCGGAGCCACGTTAATGAAAGGCAAAGTCCTCGCGGCGCTGTTGCTGCTGCCCTTCACCCTTTTTTGGCTGGCCTTTCAGCTCGCGCCGCTGCTGTGGATTGCGATCAACAGCTTTTGGAGCGACATCAACGCGCGCTGGGGCATCGATAATTACAGCGATATCCTCACCTCGCCGTTCTATTTGCAGGCGTTTCGCCTGTCGCTGGACATCTCCATCTGGTCGAGCATCTACGGCTTGCTGATTTCGCTGCTAGCCGGTTATTCCCTGCATCAACTTGGCGCCGGGCGTCTTCAGCGCTTTTTGATGTCATTTACCAATATGACCAGCAACTTCGCCGGCGTCCCGCTGGCATTTGCCTTTGTCATCCTGCTCGGCCTGAACGGCTGTTTAACGCTGCTGCTGCGCCATTACGGTTGGCTTGAAGGCTTCAAACTGTTCTCGCGCGACGGCATGGTGCTGGTTTACACCTGGTTCCAGATTCCGCTCGGCGTGCTGCTGCTCTATCCGGCGTTTGACGGCTTACGCAAAGATTGGGAAGAGTCGGCGGCGCTGCTCGGTGCCAGCCGCTGGCGTTACTGGTGGCACATCGCGTTGCCGATTCTGTCGCCCGCGCTGCTCGGGACCTTTGTGATTCTGCTGGCCAATGCGCTCGGCGCGTACGCCACCATTTATGCGCTCACTACCGGCAACTTTAACGTGATTCCGGTGCGCATTGCCGCGCTGGTGTCGGGCGATATTTCGCTCGATCCCAATACCGGCGGCGCGTTGGCGATGCTACTGGTGCTGATCATGGCGCTGATTACCGTGGTGCAGCAGGTTTTGGTGCGCCGCAGCTACCTCAACGCCAAACCCTAGGAGCCGAACGTGTCTCGCGCGGAAAAAATTTACCATCGCCTGATCGTCGGGCTGCTGCTGATCATTCTCGCCGCGCCGCTGCTGGCGACGCTGCTGTACGGCATCTCCACCGACTGGAGCGCCACCATTCTGCCGCAGGGCTTCACGCTTAAATGGTTGATTCAGCTGTGGAGCGACGCACGTTTCCTGACGGCGCTGGGGCACTCGCTGCTGATTTGTGTGGGTGCGCTGCTGTTCTCCTTAGTGCTGGTGCTGCCTGCAATGTTTGTGATCGCTTACTACTACCCGAAGCTGGATGCGGTGATGAACGTGCTGATCTTGATGCCGTTCGCCGTGCCGCCGGTGGTGTCATCGGTGGGTTTGCTACAGCTCTATTCGTCGTCGCCGCTGATGCTAACCGGCACGCCGTGGATTTTAATTGGCTGCTACTTCACCATCGCGTTGCCGTTTATCTATCGCGCCATCGCCAACAATATGCAGGCGATTAACCTGAAAGAGCTGATTGATGCCGCGCACCTGCTGGGTGCCAGCACCTGGCAGGCCGCGCTGTTTGTGGTGCTGCCTAATCTGCGTAAAGGCGTGTTGATTGCGGTACTGCTGTCGTTCTCTTTCCTGATCGGTGAGTTTGTATTCGCTAACCTGCTGGTCGGCACCCGCTATGAAACCTTACAGGTTTATCTGTTTAATATGCGCAACGGCAGTGGCCACTTCACCAGTGCGCTGGTGATCTCCTATTTTGCCGTCGTCCTGCTGGTTACCTGGCTGGCGAATGCCCTCAATCCTGAACGAGGCTGACCATGAATTACCTGAACGTCACCCAGCTCAACAAAAGCTACGGCCCGACGCAGATTTTCGAGAACATCGATTTCAGCGCGGCGGAAGGTGAATTTGTCACCCTGCTCGGCCCGAGCGGCTGCGGCAAATCGACGCTGCTGCGCTGCATCGCTGGATTGACCGATGTCGATAGCGGCAAAATTCTGCTGCAAGGCCAGGATATCGTGCCGCTGCCGCCGCAAAAGCGCACCATCGGCATGGTGTTCCAGAGCTACGCGCTGTTCCCCAATATGACGGTGGAGAAGAACGTGGCGTTTGGTTTGAAGATGCAGAAGCTGGCGGCCGGTGAGATCCAAAAACGCGTGATGGAGGCGCTGGCGCTGGTGGAACTCACCGATTTCGCGCGGCGTTATCCGCATCAGCTTTCTGGCGGACAGTGTCAGCGCGTGGCGCTGGCGCGTTCGCTGGTAACACGTCCACGTCTGCTGCTGCTTGATGAGCCGCTATCGGCGCTGGATGCGCGCATTCGCCGCCACTTGCGCGATCAGATCCGCCAGATTCAGCAAGAGCTGAAGCTCACCACCATTTTTGTTACCCACGATCAGGAAGAAGCGTTGACGTTATCGGATCGGATTGTGCTGATGAATCGCGGCAAAATCGTGCAGAACGGCAACGCCGAAGCGCTCTACACCCAGCCGGTCGATGTGTTCGCCGCCGGATTTATTGGCAACTACAACCTGCTGAGCGCCGAACAGGCCACGCA
The DNA here is from genome assembly GCA_966185695.1 of uncultured Pantoea sp. Taxonomy (GTDB): domain Bacteria; phylum Pseudomonadota; class Gammaproteobacteria; order Enterobacterales; family Enterobacteriaceae; genus Pantoea. The sequence goes on from CBIFUL010000008.1 coordinate 132,365, forward strand.
GCTCACCGGTCAGGCGTTTAGCGGCCAGGTGGCAATTCGCCCGGAATCGATTCGGGTGTGCGCACCGCAGCTGGGCATTCCCGCCACCATCCTCAGCCACAGCCTGCTTGGCAACGTGATTCGCTACCGCGTTTCAGCGCAAGGCGTTGAACTGGCGGTAGATGTGCTGAACCGCAGCGCGGCAGATTTGCACCCCGCGGGCATGCAGATTGGGCTACAGTTAGAGATGTCAACGTTGCGCCAGGTCGCTTAATTTAAACGAAAAACAGGGAACGCAACGCCTTTCACCGGTTGCGCTCATCCGTCAGGCAGGCAAACGGTGCTGTTTGTGCCTGACGGATGAGGAGCCTTCACCATGTTAACTCTGCTCAACCTGCTTTCCGCCGTTGCGTTATTGGTGTGGGGCACGCACATCGTGCGCACCGGCATCATGCGCGTATACGGTGCCGATCTGCGCCGCGTGCTCAGCCGCAGCGTTGAAAAAAAACCCATGGCGTTTATTGCTGGCATTGGCGTCACCGCGCTGGTGCAGAGCAGCAACGCCACCACCTTGTTGGTCACTTCGTTTGTGGCGCAGAACCTGATGACGCTGACACCCGCGCTGGTGGTGGTGCTGGGCGCAGACGTCGGTACGGCGATCATGGCGCGTATCCTGACCTTTGATCTGTCATGGCTGTCGCCGCTGTTTATCCTGCTCGGCGTGGTGTTTTTCCTTGGGCGCAAACAGACGCGCGCCGGTCAACTGGGCCGCGCCAGCATTGGTCTTGGCTTGATTTTGCTGGCGCTACAGCTGATTGTCGCCGCCGCGAAACCGATCACCGAAGCCGCAGGCGTGCAGGTGCTGTTCTCCACCTTGACCGGCGACATCATGCTGGATGCGCTGATTGGCGCGGTATTCGCCATCATCAGTTACTCCAGCCTGGCGGCGGTGCTGATCACCGCCACGCTCACCGCCGCAGGCGTAATCTCGTTTAAAGTTGCGCTCTGTTTGGTGATTGGGGCCAATCTCGGCAGCGGTTTGTTGGCAATGATCAACGCCAGCAGCTCCAACGCAGCGGGCAAACGCGTGGCGCTCGGCAGCTTGCTGTTCAAGGTGGTGGGCAGCGTCGCGATTCTGCCTTTTGTCGATGCGATTGCCGAAGTGCTGGATAAGCTGCCGGTGAACGATGAAGAGTTGGTGATCTTCTTCCACGTGTTTTACAACCTGATTCGCTGTCTGGTGATGGTGCCGTTTGCCGATCCGATGGCGCGCTTGTGCAACCGCATGATCGGCGATGAGCCGGAAACCGATTTACATCTCAAACCCAAACATCTCGACAGCAGTGCGCTGGATACGCCCGCGCTGGCGCTAGCCAATGCCGCGCGTGAAACACTGCGCATCGGCGATGTGGTTGAGCAGATGATGGAGTCGTTCGACAAAGTGGTGCACGGCGAACTGCGCGAGGAGCGCGCGGTGCGGCGGCTGGATGATGACGTCGACGTGCTGTATACCGCCATCAAACTCTATCTGGCGCGCATGCCAAAAGAGGATTTGGCCGAAGAGGATTCGCGGCGCTGGGGGGAGATCATCGAGATGGCGCTCAATCTGGAGCAGGCGGGCGATATCATTGAGCGCATGTGCGCCGATGTCGCGGTGAAATCGCTTAACGCGCGCCGGGCGTTTTCGCCGGAGGGCGTGGAGGAGCTGAACGATTTGCAGATGCAGCTGCTAAGTAATCTGCGGCTCAGTTTGTCGGTGTTCCTGTCGCACGACATCACCAGCGCCAAACGTCTGCGCCGCGCCAAGCACCGCTTCCGCATCATGATTCGCCGCTTTTCCCACGCCCACGTCGAGCGGTTGCACCTGCAAAATGTGCAGAGCATTGAGACCAGTTCGTTGCATTTGGGGCTGCTGGGCGATATGAAGCGTTTGAATTCGCTGTTCTGCGCGGTGGCGTATACGGTGTTGGATCAGCCAGATGACGAGCGCGATGAGAATTAAGAGTACCCGGTGCGCATGAATGCGCGGATTCTCCTGGCAATCGCACACGCGGTAGCGGCGCGATTAATCGCGCATCTTTGCAGCGACTATGCTGCTGCCAGATGCGCAATGAATTGCTCCGCTACCGCAAAGTGCGGCCGTTTGGTTGTTAACGAATAGGCATCACGACAGCAAACTAAAAGCGATCATCCCAACAATGGCGCCGGTGGTGCCGAGGATAGTTTCCATTAGCGTCCAGGTTTTGAGCGTTTCGCCTTCGGTTGCGCCGGTGAAACGGCCAAACAGCCAGAAACCGGCGTCATTGACGTGGCTGATGATAATCGAGCCGCCGCCGATGCAAATCGACAACGCAGCCAGCTGCGCGCCGCTGTAATGCAGCGGTTCAATCACCGGCATCACTAAACCTACGGTGGTTAAGCAGGCTACCGTGGCCGAACCCTGGATAACGCGAATCGCGCCAGACAAGATGAAACAGGCCAGCGCAATCGGCATACCTGCGCCCGTTAACGCGTGTCCGAGCACCGGGCCGACGCCGGAATCCACCAGCACCTGCTTGAACACGCCGCCCGCACCGATCACCAGCAGAATAATGCCCGCCGGTTGCAGCGCGCTGCCGCACACCTGCATCACTTTCTCTTTATCCATGCCCTGCCGATACGCCAGGCCATAGATCGCCACCAGGCACGCCAGCAAAATCGCCGTGAACGGATGACCGATAAATTCCAGCCATTGGTATATGCGCGAATCCGGCGTGGTGAAACGGGCACCGATGGTTTTCAGCCCCACCAGCAGCAGCGGGAACAGAATCAGCGCCAGGCTGAAGCCAAACGACGGCAGCTTGCCCTCTGCTACTTCGGGTTGATGATCTTCCGGCGGCGCACTGAAGCTGACGTGACGCGCGATGAAATGGCCAAAAATCGGTCCGGCAATCAGCATAGCGGGAATTGCTGCGCAGAGACCGAGTAAAATCATCCAGCCAAAATCGGCGTGCATCTGCGCCGCCAGCAGCATCGGCGCAGGCCCCGGCAGCAGAAATGCGGCTGAGGCCGCGACGCCAGCAAACAGCGGGATCACCAGCTTCACCAGATTACCGTTGGTGCGCCGCGCTACCGCGAAGGCAATGCTGATCAGCAGCACTACCGCCACTTCAAAGAACAGCGGCAGCGCACAGATTAATCCGGCAATGCCCATGGCGTAGTGCGCGCGGCTTTCACCAAACACGTTCAGCATGCGGATAGCAATTTGATCGACCGCGCCGGTTTCATGCAGAATTTTGCCAAACATCGCGCCCAGCGCCACCACGATCGCGAGGAAACCGAGCGTGCCGCCCATGCCTTTTTCCATGGTTTGAGCGATATGGTCGAGCGGCATGCCAGAGAATAATCCGGCACCAATCGAAACTAACATCAGGGCGACAAAGGCGTGCATACGCGCTTTCATCACCAAAAACAGCAGCAGCAGGACGGAGCCTGCTGCGGTTAATACCAGCGTTGCGGTACTCATCACTAATCCTTGTCGATCGCTTCCTTAATGGTCGCAACCGTGGCCGCAACAACCTCATCCAGAGAGTGATTGATATTCACCACCAGCACATCTGGCTCGTCAGCACCCGGCTCTTGCAGGGTGGCGAACTGCGTTACCAGCATTTGTGGTTTGAAAAAATGGCCTTTACGCGACTTGAGGCGTGCTTCAATGGTAGCGAAATCGCCTTTCAGGTAGATGAATTTCAGGTTTTCGTTGCCCTGGCGCAGGATGTCACGATAGGACTTTTTCAGCGCCGAGCAGACAATCACCGAAATCGCCTGGGTGCGCTGCATTGCAAACGCCGCATCATTCAGCGCTTGCAGCCACGGCTGGCGATCGTTGTCATCCAGCGGGTGACCATCGGCCATTTTCATGATGTTGCTACGCGGATGGAGGAAGTCGCCATCCAGAAAAGCGGTGTTCAACTGGTGAGAAACCTGATTGGCGACGGCAGATTTTCCGCTGCCGGAAACGCCCATCAGGATAAAGACGTGGTGCGATGGAGATGGCGTTGTCATTGTTGTGCGCTCCGGCAGTGATCTGCCAATGTTACCGATAACAAATTCAGCCGCCATTGTCTGAGCCTGCTGAAACGCTGGCAACCCTCCAGAGCCGGAAAAGCACGAAACTGTGAACTGATTCAAATAATCGCCACAATCAGATGCTGTCACCTTCCGCAATTTCAAAGCCGACATCCAGCGGTTGGGTTACCGAACGATCGCCGCCAATCCGCGCCAGCAGCATCGCGGCCGATTCGCGCCCCATTTTTTCACGCGGGGTTAAAACCGTCGCAAGGCGCGGGTTCACCACTTGCGTGATGTCGTGGCCGTGAAAACCAGCAATCGCCATCTGCTCCGGCACGCGTAAGCCCTGACGCTGACACTCAAACATGGCACCGACCGCCAGGTCATCGTTGGTACAGAACAAGCTGTCGGTGGCAGGATGGCGTTTCTGCGCTTCACGCAATAATTGCGCACCGGCGCTGAATGACGATGCATCTTCCATCATCACGCTGTGCGGCGTTAATCCAGCTTCGCGCATCGCTTTTTCGTAACCCTGCTGCTTCTGCAACGTGCGCTCATCCAGACGCGCGCCGAGGTAAACGGTGTGGCGATGCCCCTTTTTCAGAATAGCATGCGTCATCTGGCGTGCTGCTTCGACGTTGTCGAATCCCACCGCCATGTCGAGGCACGGGGTAACCGAATCCATCATCTCGATAACCGGAATGCCCGCCACTTCCAGCATGCGCAGCGTGCCCGGCGTGTGCGTACGTTCGGTCAGAATCACGCCGTCGATGTTCCAGCCAAGCAGCGAGCGCAGCTGCAGCTCCTCTTTCTGCGCGTTGTAACCAAAGTGTGCCACCAGCGTTTGATAGCCGGCTTCGTCGGTGACGGTTTCGATGCCGCGCAGCACATCGGCGAAGACCTGATTGGTTAAGGAGGGCAGCAGCACGCCGATGGCGCGGCTGGTGGCATTGGAGAGCATATCCGGCGCACGATTGGGGATGTAGCCGAGTTCGTCGAGCGCCACCGCGATTTTATCGCGCAGCGCAGCCGACACCTGATCGGGGTTGCGCAGGTAGCGGCTGACGGTCATTTTGGTGATGCCGACGCGATCGGCAACGTCCTGTAATACCGGTCTTTTCTTCTTCATCGTATGCGCCTGAGATCAGTGATACGACGAGTTTATCATTATTTGCTATTTTTCAGGCGCTGCGGCAAACCGCACGCTGATGCGCGCCGTCACGTTTGGCGGCGGCGCGCGCAGGTTTAGACCGGCGGTAAATCAAACAGCAGGATTTCTGCGTCGCTGCTGGCGGTAAAGCTCAGCGCGCTTTCATCCCAAATGGCCAGGGCATCGCTGGTGCCAACCTGTTCGCCATTCACGCTCACCTCGCCTTTAACTACCTGGATCCACACGCGGCGACCCGCAGCAACGGTGATTTCATCGCTTTCACCGGGCGTGAACACCCAACGCGATAAGGTCATGTCCTGGAACACTTTCAGCGAGCCGTCGCGCTCATCAGGTGACAGCACAAACTGGCGGCCTTTAACGTCCGCGAAGCGGCGCTGCGCGTAACGCGGCTCAATGCCTTTGCGCTCTGGAATAATCCAGATTTGATACAGGTGCAGCGCATCGGTTTTGCTGGCGTTGTATTCCGAATGACGCACGCCGCTGCCCGCGCTCATGATCTGAAATTCGCCAGCGGGAATCTGCTCTTTATTGCCCATGCTGTCCTGATGTTCAACGGTGCCAGACAACACATAGGTCAGAATTTCCATGTCTTTATGAGGATGCGTACCGAAACCCTGGCCGCCATCAATCATGTCTTCATTGATCACGCGCAGCGCCGAGAAGCCCATAAAGTTAGCGTCGTAGTAATCGGCGAAGGAAAAGGTGTGCCAGCTATCCAACCAACCGTGATTGGCATGGCCGCGTTCTTCTGCTTTACGTACATAAATCATGTTCAATTCTCCTCAATGTTTTTTACAGTGTGTGCTTGAGGCGGATGGATTGATAGCTGAAAAACTTCACTTCTCTGTTCAAAAATGCTGAATGAATATGGCGCGATGCAACAAGGGGAATGAAGGAGTGAAGGGTTGGCGGCAAATCGCAGGCAAAAAAAAAGCCAGCACCCGAGCTGGCTAAGAAACACTGGAAGCAATGTGAGCAATGTCGTGCTTACTCGGTTTGTCAGGAGACGTTTCCCGAGTCCGCATGACAATAATAATCATTATCATTCTCGTCTGTAAAGCTCTTTTGCGATCTTTTTCGCTTGACGCGCACGCTGAATCCCTTGAAGTTAAAGGGGATTTCATCCACTTTGCCCAAGGAGCGGTTCAATGAGTCAGATCGTTATTCGCCACGCTACGCCCAAAGATGCTGCTGCATTAACGCGCATGTACAGCCAGCCAGAGCCGCAAGCCAACACGCTGCATCTACCCTATACGTCGCCAACGCTCTGGCAGGATCGGCTGAATAATCCGCGTCCGGGCGTGCAAAGTTTAGTTGCCGTGATTGACGATCAAATTGCGGGACAGCTCACACTGGAAGTGCATGCGGTGGCACGTCGCCGACATGCCGCGACCTTTGGTATGGGCGTTGATGCCCATTTTCAGCGGCGAGGCGTAGGTTCGGCATTAATGGCGGCGATGATCGACCTGTGCGACAACTGGCTGCAGGTGACGCGGATTGAGCTGACAGTATTTACTGATAACCATCAAGCGCTGGGTTTATATCAGAAATTTGGTTTCGAGATTGAAGGAACCGCGCGGCGTCATGCCATGCGCGACGGCGTGATGGTGGATACGCATTATATGGCGCGCCTGAAATAACATGCGCGATGAATCGCGCCGCTACCATTTTGGGCATTCGGTAGCGGCGCAATTTATTGCGCGAACTTAATAACCCGCGCTCAAATCATCTACCGAACGCGGATCGGATGCGCCGTAACGCATGCCATCCGGGCCAATCATAATGCTCTGCGTGCTGCCCATCGCAGGCAGCACTTTCACATGCTGACCTTTAGCTTCCAGCAGGCGCAGCGTATCCGGGCTAAAGCCCTTCTCTACACGCAGCTGATCCGGCAACCATTGGTGATGAAAACGCGGCGCGTTGGTGGCTTCGGCTACGTTCATGCCGAAATCAATGCTGTTCACCACCATTTGCAGCACGGTGGTAATGATGCGGCTGCCACCGGGGCTACCGGTGACCAACCAGGTTTTACCATCCTTCGCCACAATGGTCGGTGACATGGAAGAGAGCGGACGCTTGGCCGGTTGCACCGCATTCGCCTCGCCGCCGACTAAACCGTAGACATTTGGCGTACCCGGTTTCGCCGAGAAATCATCCATTTCATTGTTCATCAGGATGCCGCTTTGTCCGGCGACGATGCCGCTGCCGAAGTAAGTATTCAGCGTGTAGGTCACCGCCACCGCGTTGCCGTCTTTATCCACCACCGAGAAGTGCGTGGTTTGATTACTTTCATACGGCTCAAGCTTGCCGGGTTTGATTTCGCTGGAAGGACGCGCTTTATTGACGTCAATCTGCTGCGCCAGGGTTTTGGCGTAGGCTTTGCTAATCAGCGCCTGCTGCGGCACCTTAACGAAATCCGGATCGCCCAAATATTCCGAGCGATCGGCATACGCGTATTTCTCCGCTTCAGCCATCACCTGCATCGCATCGGCGCTGCCAAAGCCCGATTTCGCCAGGTCGAAGTTTTCGAGAATATTAAGGATCTGCACGATGTGGATACCGCCCGACGACGGTGGCGGCATCGAGAACACTTCGTAGCCGCGATAGGTGCCGCTGACCGGTTTACGTTCCACGGCGCGATAGGCCGCTAAATCCGCTTTGCCGATCAAGCCGCCGTGCTGCGCCATTTCATCGGCGATTTCATCGGCAATCTGGCCCTTGTAAAACGCATCCGGGCCGTTCTGCGCGATCAGCTGCAGGCTGCGGGCGAGATTTTTCTGCACCAGACGTTCACCCTTTTGATACGGCTTACCGTCGGCCTTGTAGAAAATCGCGCGGCTGTTGTCATGGTTGATCAACGTCTCTTTGCCGTAAGTGGCCAGATCGTCGGCCAGCGCGTCATTGACGACGATGCCGTCGCGCGCCAGTTTGATCGCTGGAGCCAATAAGGTGCTCAGCGGCAAGGTGCCATATTTTTGCGCCGCCAGCGCGAAGCCTGCCACGGTGCCCGGCGTGCCGGAAGCCAGGTGTGAAGTGAGCGATAACTTCGCATCGGCGTTGCCTTGCTTATCGAGGAACATATCGCGTGACGCGCGCGCCGGTGCCATTTCGCGGAAATCAATTGCCGTGGTGCGGCCGGAAGCGGTGCGCAGCATCATAAATCCTCCGCCGCCGAGATTGCCCGCTTGCGGATGCGTCACCGCCAGCGCAAAGCCCACCGCCACTGCGGCATCCACCGCGTTGCCGCCCTGCTTGAGGATCTCGACGCCGACGTTGGTCGCCATCGCATCCACCGATGCCACCATGCCGTGCTGCGCTTTCACCGGATGGAACGTATCGCTATCCACGCCATAAGAGACCGGCGGTGCGCTGGCGGGCGCAGCTTGTGCGCCCTGCACCAGAGTAAAACTCATTAACAATGCCCAGCCGAGCTGGCGCACATTGCCTTGTATCCTCATCCTGCCACCTTTTCTCAAGTTATTTACAATTATTATTAATTGATGCAAGTGTTTGCAAACACTGTGAAAAAGCGTAGCAGTAAGCCAAATTCGGCGCACTCCTGGTTCCAGACTTTGTGACATCGCATAAAGTTATACATGAAGCCAGTCGTGCCTTGTGGCGCGAGCGTCACACAGCAGGCTGCATTAATGGAGAAACAACCATGAAAAAATGGCTAATTGTGATCGCAGCGTTGCTGCCGTTGAGCAGCATGGCGAACATGCTGAATAGCACGAACGATCCGAACAAACCTGGCTATAACCCCAGCCAGCAGCGGATGCAGTCGCAGATGCAAAACCAGCAGCAGCAGCAGAAACTGAAACTGCAGCAGGATCAGCAGCGACAAAATCAGGATATGCAGCGTCAAATGCAGGAGCGGCGTAACAGCGCCCAGCAGCGCGTCATTCAGTCGCAGCCGGGCGTGCAGCAGACCAAGCCGCAAAGCGGGAATTAACGGAAGTCAGGTCCAATAATGTCGATGCGATCGGTACAGATTGCATCGACGCCCCAACCCAGCAGCTCGCGCGCCCGCGCGGGCTGATTCACGGTATACACCAGCACGTACAGCCCGGCGGCTTTGAGCGCGGCGGTACGCGCGGCGGTCAGCAACCGGTAATTCAGGTGGATCGACACGCAATCCAGCGCCGACGTCAGCGCCTGCCAATCATCGTGCCACTCGTCCAGCAATAAACCGCGCGGCAGTTCTGGTGCAGCCTGCATTGCGGCTTCCAGCGCCGCCGTGGAGAACGACGACAGCAGCGGCGCGGTTTGCCCTTGCCACAGTTCGCGTGCCGCCAGCGCGACGTCGCGTCCGGTTTCAACCTCTTTGCCGCTGCTGGGTTTGATTTCGATATTCGCCATCATCTGATGCTGGCGGCAACGTTCGGCCACGTCGCGCAGCAGCGGCAGCGGTTCGCCGGCATAATCGCGGCTGTACCAACTGCCCGCATCCAGCTGCGCAAGCTTCTGCCACGCGATATCGCCCGCTACGCCCCAGCCGTTGCTGGTGCGATCGAGCGTGTCATCATGCAGTAGAAAAATTTGCCTATCTTCCGACAGCTTGGCATCGAATTCGATCATGGTATGACCGTATTTGGCACCGACATCAATCGCTGCCAGCGTGTTTTCCGGGGCTAATTTACCGCCGCCGCGATGCGCGACGATTTTAGGATAAGGCCAATTATGCAGACTCATTATTCTAAGCGCTTTCCGTGGGTTGAATCGAAGAAGTGTAACGCATCCGCCGGGAGATGCAGCCACAATGTGCTGCCCGCCGCCGGGCGTTCGCTGTGCGGTAAACGCACCACCATGCGCGTATTACCGATGCGGCCGTGCGCGAGATTATCCGCGCCGAGCATTTCCAGCGTCTCCACCACCAGCGGAATGCCACCTGCGTCGCGGCGGCTGATGGTGATGTGCTCCGGGCGAATGCCCAGCGTCAGCGGGCGATTGGCCCATTTGGCCTTGCTCTCGCCCAGCAACAAGCTGTTGAGCGCATCCAGCGTGAAGCGCGATCCGTCGCCGTTGATTTGGCCTGGCAGCAGGTTCATCGCTGGTGCGCCGATAAATGAGGCGACAAACTGGCTGGCCGGACGTTCATACACTTCGACCGGCGTGCCCACCTGTTCCACCACGCCTTTGTTCATCACCATCACGCGCTGCGCCAGGGTCATAGCCTCAACCTGATCGTGCGTGACGTACAGGCTGGTGGTTTTCAGGCGGCGATGCAGCTGTTGCAGCTCCAGGCGCATCTGCACGCGCAGGCGCGCATCAAGGTTGGAAAGCGGTTCATCAAACAGGAACACCGCCGGTTCGCGCACAATCGCGCGTCCCATTGCCACGCGCTGCCGTTGGCCGCCGGATAATTCACGCGGGCGACGCGCCAATAAATGATCCAACTCGAGGCTGCGCGCGGCTTCCATCACGCGCTGGTCAATCTGCTCTTTGCCCATGCCGCGAATTTTCAGGCCGTAAGCCATGTTTTCGCCCACCGTCATATGCGGATAGAGCGCGTAGTTCTGGAACACCATCGCGATGCCGCGATCTTTTGGCTCCATGTCGGTAACACGTTTGTCGTCGATATAGATATCGCCGGAGGTCACGCGCTCCAGCCCCGCCACCATGCGCAGCAGCGTGGATTTACCGCAGCCGGAAGGGCCAACCATCACCATAAATTCGCCATCGTTGATGGTGATGTTCAGGGGCTGAATGATCTGATTTTTGCCGTCATACGATTTGGTGACGGTTTGAAGGGTTACGCCTGCCATTTATTTATCGCTCTCCACCAGGCCACGCACAAAGGCACGTTGCATCACTAGCACCACCACCACCGGTGGAATCAGGGTTAATAACATTGCCGCCATCACTTCGTTCCACTGCGTGGGGCCGCCGCTGGAGTTGATCATGCTTTTCACGCCCGCGACGGCGGTGCTGAGGCTGGCATCGTTGATGATCAGCAGCGGCCACAGATATTGGTTCCAGCCGTAGATAAAGGTGATCACGAAGAGTGCGGCGAGATTGGTTTTCGACAGCGGCAACACGATGTCCCAGAAAAAGCGCATCGGGCTGGCACCGTCGATGCGCGCGGCTTCGACCAGTTCATCGGGTAGCGACATGAAAAATTGGCGGAACAGGAACGTCGCGGTTGCCGAGGCCATCAGCGGCAGCGTTAAGCCGCTGTAGCTGTCCAGCATGTCCAGCGTTGAGATCACTTCCACCGTTGGGAAAATACGCACTTCCACCGGCAACATTAAGGTGATGAAAATCAACCAGAAGAACAGCGTGCGCAGCGGGAAACGGAACCACACCAGCGCAAACGCCGACAGCATCGAAACGGTGATTTTGCCAAAGGTAATGCCGAGCGCCATCAGCAGGCTATTAAGCATCATCATGCCAAACGCCGGGCCGCTGCTGTTAACGCCCTGCGTCCAGATGCGCGAAACGTTCTCCCACAGATGCGTGCCCGGTATCAACGTCATCGGCACCTGATACACCGCGTCATTATCCAGGGTGGCCGCCACGAAGGCGATGTACAGCGGGAACAGGATGGTCAGCACGCCCAGCACCAGCAAGCTGTGGCTGAAGATATCCAGCCCGCGTCGATTCTCAATCATTGGTATTGCACCTTACGCTCGACAAAGCGGAATTGCAGAACGGTTAAGCCAATCACCAGCAGCATCAGCACCACCGATTGCGCGGCAGACGCGGAGAGGTCGAGGCCGGTAAAACCTTCGCGATAGATTTTGTAGATCAAGGTGGTGGTTGCCTGAACCGGGCCGCCGCCGGTGGCGGCATCGATCACCGGGAAGGTATCGAAGAAGGCGTAAACCAAGTTAACCACCAGCAGGAAGAAGCTGACCGGCGTGATCAAGGGCAGCGACAGGTTGAAGAAACGGCGCACCGGGCCGGCACCGTCAATCGCCGCCGCTTCCACCAGGGATTTCGGTATGGATTGCAATGCAGCAAAGAAAAACAGGAAGTTGTAGCTCATTTGCTGCCAAATTGACGCCAGTACGATCAGGAACATCGCCTGGCCGCTGTTTTGCGCATAGTTCCAGTTGTAGCCGATTTGATGCAGCAGATGGCTGAACAAACCCAGGCCAGGATTAAACAGGAACATCCACAGCACCGCCGCCACCACCGGGGCAACCGCATAGGGCAGCAGCAGCAGCGTTTGATAGAGTTTTTTCAGCCGGATAACGTAATCCACCAGCGCCGCCAACAGCAGAGAAAACGTCATGCCGCAGCCCGTTACCAGCGCGCTAAAGACGAGGGTGGTCCAGAAAGAGTCCAGATAATAGCTGTCGCTGAACAGGCGTTTGAAATTTTCCAGACCGACGAACGTGCTGGAGAGACCAAAAGGATCGATGCTTTGCAGTGAATACCACAGCGCTTCTCCGGCTGGCCATAAGAAGAAAATCGCGGTGATGGCTAATTGCGGCGCGACCAGCAGATACGGCAAAAAACGGGAGCGGAAAACGGGGCGTGATGAGGACATAGCACACTCGCACAGAGAAAACGGGGCGGACGATCCTCGCCCGCCCCGCGACAACGGAATTATTTCACTTGCTGTTCAAAACGGCGCAGCAACGCATTCCCGCGTTTTACCGCATTATCCAGCGCCGCTTGCGGTGCCTGTTTGCCCGTCCACACGCCTTCCAGCTCCTCGTCCACGATGGTACGAATCTGCGGCATGTTGCCCAGACGCATGCCTTTGGTGAACGGCAGCGGATCTTTGTTCAGCATTTGACGCGTCGCGATGTCAGCACCCGGGTTCTTCTCATAGAAGCCCTGCTGTTTCGTCAGCTCATACGCGGCGGTTGTGATGGGCAGATAACCGGTTTTTTGATGCCATTCGGCGGCGATTTCCGGCTGCGCCAGGAATTTCATGAACTCCGCCGCGCCTTTGTAGGTGTTGGCATCTTTGCCTTTCATCACCCACAAGCTCGCGCCGCCAATGATGGCGTTCTGCGGCGCATTCGGTACGGTTTCGTCGTACGGCATCATGCCCACGCCAAAGTTAAACTTGGCGTAGTGTTTGATATCGGCCAGCGAACCAGAAGACGCGGTGGTAATCGCGCAATCACCGTTATAGAACTTGGCGGTGGATTCGTCTTTACGCCCGAAGTAGGTGAAATCCCCCTTCTTATTCATGTCTTGCAGCATCTGAATGTGGCGCACCTGCACCGGCTGGTTGAACTCCAGCACCGCATCGGTACCGTCGAAGCCGTTGTTTTTGGTGGCAACCGGCAGCGCATGCCAGGCACTGAAGTTTTCGATCTGAATCCAGCCCTGCCAGCCGCTGGCGTAGCCGCAGGTCATGCCCGCTTTACGCAGGGCATCGGCATCTTTCGCCAATTCCTGCCAGGTTTTTGGCGGCTGGTCGGGATTCAATCCGGCCTTTTTAAACGCGTCTTTGTTGTAGTACAGCACCGGCGTGGAGCTGTTAAAGGGCTGGGAGATCAGCTGGCCGTTGCTGTCGCTGTAGTAACCGGCGACGGCGGGCACGAACTGTTTGGGATCCATTGCCACGCCCGCATTTTTAAACACTTCATGCGCAGGGACGATGGCTTTGGACGCCATCATGGTCGCCGTACCGACTTCATACACCTGCAACAATGCAGGTGCTTTACCTGAACGCACCGCAGCAATACCTGCCGCTAAGCTCTGCTCGTAGTTGCCTTTATACGTCGGGACGATTTTGTAATCGGGGTGCGCCTGGTTAAAACGTTGTGCCAGAGAATCAACTTCTTTGCCTAACTCGCCTTCCATGGAGTGCCAGAAAGGGATCTCAGTTGCAGCCAGCGCATTACCGCTGAGCGCCAGACCGAGCAACACACTCATCAGGCGGGGACGAAGCGTAATAGCGGACATAAGGTTTTTCCTGTGCTGTTAGGTACACGCGAAATCGCGCATTTTTTTGTTCGCGAAGTAACATGACACGAGGAAATGACGGAAAAATAACAGGTTTATGACAGCGGCGTGACAGGCAAGCGGAGCGGTGGGAGAATTTATGGTGGTGCGGATTCGTCGCTATGCGCTTTTACAGACGCGCAATAAATTGCGCCGCTACCGGGTCGCCAAGAATGGCGACCCTACGATGTTGGTACGCGTTTTTTGTCGGGTGCGCTTTCTTGCGCACCAGGCATTCACAATTCATTCAAGACGATAGCTAACGAGTGTGCAGATCGTTAAAAGCCATGATCTCGTTTCAGGGACAGGAAAGCCCCGCCCGAAAAGCAAAGCGTCCGCCGCAGGACGCGGCGGGCGATCGGCATGGACGCCGGGTTTCTTTGCGATCGGGCGGGGCTTTTCTGGACCGTGCACCGCGCTGGCAGCAACACAATCCCTATTATCAAAGCAGGTCAGGCGCCCAGATATGCGCTCCTAACCGCCTCATTGGAGAGCAACGCTTCGCCGCTGTCTTCCAATACCACATGGCCGTTTTCGAGCACGTAGCCGCGATCCGCCAGCTTCAGCGCCTGGTTGGCGTTTTGCTCGACGAGGAAGATGGTCATGCCCTCTTTACGCAGCTGTTCAATGGTATCGAAAATCTGTTGGATAATGATCGGCGCTAAACCCAGTGACGGTTCATCGAGCAGCAGCAAGCGCGGCTGGCTCATCAACGCGCGACCAATCGCCAGCATCTGCTGCTCGCCGCCGGACATGGTGCCGGCACGCTGCACTTTACGCTCTGCCAGACGCGGAAACAGATGGTAAACGCGCTCAATACGCTCCAGATATTGCGGGCGCGTGGCAAAGAAGCCGCCCATCGCCAGATTTTCTTCCACCGTCATGCGCGAAAACACGCGACGCCCTTCCGGCACAATCGCAATCGCCTCACGCATGATCTTAGCGGTTTGCCAATCGGTGATGGTTTTGCCATCAAACGTGATGCTGCCGCTGGTGGCGCGCGGTTCACCGCACAAGGTGCCGAGCAGCGTGGTTTTTCCCGCGCCGTTGGCACCAATCAGCGTAACGATTTCACCCTGATTGATATGAATATTGATATTGTGCAGCGCCTGAATCGGGCCGTAATGGGCGTTGATCCCCTGCAAGGTTAAAATCGGGTTTGCCATGTTACGCCTCACCTAAATAAGCACGGATCACATCCGGATTGTTACGCACTTCTTCCGGCGTACCGTTAGCCAGCGGCGTTCCCTGATTCACCACGTAGATGCGGTCAGAAATGCCCATCACCAACTTCATATCGTGTTCAATCAACAAGACTGACACCTTATGCTCACCGCGCAGCTCGGCGATCAGCTCGTCGAGTTCGTGCGTTTCGCGCGGGTTCAGACCCGCAGCCGGTTCATCCAGCATCAAAATTTCCGGGCGCGTTACCATGCAGCGCGCAATCTCCAGACGACGCTGCTGGCCGTACGCCAGGTTGCCGGCCTGGCGGTTCGCCAGATCCAGCAGGCCGATGCGCTCCAGCCAGGTGGCCGCGCGATCCAGCGCTTCGCTCTCACCGCGACGAAACGCCGGAGTTTTGAACAAGCCGGAGAACACGCCGCTTTTCAGATGCTGATGCTGCGCCACCAGCAGGTTTTCAATCACCGTCATTTCGCGGAACAGGCGCACGTGCTGGAAGGTGCGCACAATGCCCATGCGCGCAATCTTCTGGCCGGGTAAACCTTGCACCTGCTGATCGCGCAGCTTGATGGTGCCGCCCGTTGGCTTGTAAAAACCGGTTAAGCAGTTGAAAACCGTGGTTTTACCGGCACCGTTTGGGCCAATCAGCGAGACGATTTCTTGCGGATGCAGTTCCAGCGCCACATTGTTGACGGCCAGCAGGCCGCCAAAGCGCATCATCAAGCCTTCAACGGCTAATAAAGGCTGACTCATGCCTGCTCTCCTTGTTTGCTGGTTTTCAATTTCAGGTGCGGACGCTTCATCGGCAGCAGCCCTTGCGGACGCCAGATCATCATCAGCACCATTAAACCACCCAGCACTAACATGCTGTATTCGTTCAAATCACGCATCAATTCGCGCGACACTACCAGCAGAATCGCCGCCAGAATCACTGCAAATTGCGATCCCATGCCGCCCAACACCACAATCGCCAGCACAAAGGCCGATTCGACAAAGGTAAAGGATTCCGGGCTGACAAACCCCTGGCGGGCAGCGAACAAGGTGCCTGCAAAACCGGCAAACACGGCGCTGATGGTGAACGCCGTCAGCTTGATGCGCGTGGGGCTTAAACCCAGCGAACGGCAGGCAATTTCATCTTCACGCAGCGCTTCCCACGCGCGCCCCAGCGGCATGCGCAGCAACCGATTGATGACCAACAGCGTCAGCACCACCAGCAGCAGCGCCACCAGATAGAGGAAAATCACGCGGTCGCTGGGATCGTATTTCAGGCCAAAGAAGTCGTGGAAGGTGCTCCAGCCGCCTTCGCTCACGCGACGACCAAACTCCAGACCAAACAGGCTGGGTTTAGGAATCTGCGCGATGCCGTTCGGCCCGCCGGTAAGGGTGGTGTTGTTCAGCAGCAAAATACGCACGATTTCGCCGAAGCCAAGCGTCACAATCGCCAGATAATCTCCGCGCAAACGCAGCACCGGGAAGCCGAGCATCAAACCAAACGCCCCCGCCACCAAACCGGCCAGCGGCAGGCTCTCCCAAAAGCCAAAACCGTAATAGTGATTAAGCAGCGCGAAGGTGTAAGCGCCGATGGCGTAGAAGCCGCCGTAGCCCAACACCAGCAGGCCGGACAAGCCCACGACCACGTTCAGACCCAGGCCGAGCATCACGTAGATTAGCGTCAGCGTGGCGATATCCACGCTGCCGCGCGACACCAGAAAAGGCCAAATCACAGCGGCGGCGATGATCACCGCCATTAGCCATTTTTGCTTCGGCGTGGAGCCATCAAAGCCCGGCAGTGCGAAACCTTTACCGCTGCGCTTGAATTTACCCGCCAATAACGGGCGCAGCAGCTGGAACACAAATACCACGGCGCAGCCGATGTAAATCCAGTTCCAACGCACCGCACCCGCGTTGGTAACCACTAACTTGGTGCCGTCTAAATCCAGCCGCACGCCCATAAAGAAGGTGGCGAGAATCAGTAACATCAGCGCCGAAATAACCGCATTGACCAAACCGAGGCGTTTCATACTTTCTCTACCTCCGGACGGCCGAGAATTCCGGTTGGCATCACTAACAGCACCACGATCAGCAGCGCGAACGACACCACATCTTTATATTCGGTGGAGAGATAAGCCGACGTCAGCGCTTCGGCAATGCCGAGCACCAGGCCACCAATCATCGCGCCGGGAATGCTGCCGATGCCGCCCAATACCGCGGCGGTGAAAGCCTTCATTCCGGCCATAAAGCCAATGAACGGGTTGATAGAACCGTAGAATTGGCCGAGCAGCACGCCCGCAACGGCGGCCATCGCGGCACCAATAATAAAGGTCAGCGAGATCACGCGGTCGGTGTTAATGCCCAGCAGGCTGGCCATTTTCAAATCTTCCGCGCAGGCGCGGCAGGCGCGGCCCATGCGGGAATAGCGAATAAACAGCGTCAGCGCCAGCATCGACAGGAAAGTTACCACCCAAATCACCAGCTGCATGGTGGAGAGCGTCGCGGCAAAGCCGTTGCTTTCGCCCAGCGTCCATTGGCCGGTGATCAGGCTGGGTAGCGCGAGATCGCGCGAACCCTGCGTCAGGCTGACGTAGTTTTGCAGGAAGATCGACATACCAATGGCGGAGATCAGTGCGATCAGGCGCTTAGACGATCGTACCGGCCGATAGGCGACGCGTTCAATGCTCCAGCCGTAGGCGCTGGAGATAATCACCGCCATCACGAAACCGGCGGCAATCATCAGCCACGAGGTGTCGATGCCCATCATCATCAGGGCGGCAATCACGATAAAGGAGACGTAGCTACCGATCATGTAAACCTCGCCGTGGGCGAAGTTGATCATGCCGATAATGCCGTAAACCATGGTGTAACCGATGGCGATCAGCGCGTAGGTGCTCCCGAGGGTAACCCCGTTGAACATCTGCTGAATGAAATAGAGAAACTGCTCGGACATAGTGAGGACCTGCTCTGGTGCTGAAAAATCGCCTCTTTCACTGTGAAAGAGGCGATTTATTTAACGCGCTGCGCGGCAAGCGCAGAACGCTATTGTGGTGAATTACTTAACGGCGGTTGAAGAGCCGTCTTTGTGCCATTTGAAGACACCAAATTCGAAGCCTTTCAGATCGCCCTTCTGATCCCAGTTCAGGTTGCCCATCACGGTTGGCACCGCAGCACCCTCTTTCAGGTTCTTAGCAATGTCATCTGGCTCATCGCTCTTGCTGCGCTCGATACCGGCTGCCAGCGATTGGATCGCCGCGTAGGTTGTCCAGACGAATGGACCGGTAGGATCTTTACGGTTGGCTGCGGTGTTGGTTTTGATGGCATCAACAATCGCTTTATTCTCTGGCAGCTGGTCGTAGCGCTTCGGCAGCGTCACAAACAGGCCTTCCGACGCATCACCCGCGATGTTAGACAACGACGCGTTGCCCACGCCTTCCGGGCCCATGAAGCCGGCTTTCAGATCGGCCGCTTTGGCCTGACGCAGAATCTGGCCCAGCTCCGGGTAGTAACCGCCGTAGTAAACGAAATCAACGTTCTCTTTCTTCAGACGCGCAATCAGCGTGGAGAAGTCTTTATCACCCGCGGTAATCCCTTCGAACAATACTACGTTGCCGCCTTTGGCTTTCAGGGTTTTCTGGACGGATTCTGCCAGACCCTGGCCATATTGCTGCTTGTCATGCACCACAGCGATACGTTTTGGTTTGATTTGATCGAGAATATAAGACGCCGCAGTTGGGCCCTGATCGGAATCCAAACCGGTGGTGCGCAGCACGTCCGCATAACCACGCGCCGTCAGCTCTGGCGCGGTCGCGGCTGGGGTAATCATCAGCACGCCTTCATCGTTATAGATGTCGGAAGCAGGCTGAGTTGAAGAGGAGCACAGGTGACCGATGACGTATTTGATGCCGTCGTTGATGACTTTGTTGGCAACCGCCACCGCTTGTTTCGGATCGCAGGCATCGTCATATTCCACGCCAACCAGTTTGTCACCGTTGATGCCGCCTTTCGCGTTGATGTCCTTGATGGCCTGCGCTGCACCGGTGAATTGCATATCACCGTACTGGGCAACCGGGCCAGTTACCGCACCAACGATAGCGATTTTGATGTCTTTCGCCATGGCAGCGTGGCTCATCGCTAAGGCGATGCAGCCCGCCAATAATGCGCGTCCTTTACTCATTTTCATGCGTACTTCCCCATCTGTTGTGTCGTGTCTGTTGTGATTGGTTTATTTTCTGCCAGTCAAAAAGGAAAACTGATTCAAGAATAATGAGTTAGCACTCTTTTCTGGCATTTATTGGTATTAAGGCCTTATTTTTCAGGTTATTAAACAGGAACTTTCTTCTGTAAATCAACTGACATATTCAGTAA
>CBIFUL010000009.1:0-140994 GCA_966185695.1 uncultured Pantoea sp.
CTAGCTGCGCACAGATATAGACTTATCGTGAAACGGCAATGTCCGCTATGAGCGAGAAGCGGACATCAAATCATGACGATAGGGATGTTATGCCATATTAGAAATAACATCCCGGCGACGAATCGGCCGCCGGGCGTCTTTCATGTAAACTTCTGCAGTATTCTGATAGCCCGCTCCATGCCTTTCTCACGCTCCTCTCCGTAGCTGTGCCCGTCATGCTGTGCTTCCTGCATGATGTCGATAAGCGATTGAACGGCAAATTCACGTTTATGAGCCAGAACCTCGAGTACCGCGCCGCCGATCTCATTGCAGATGGCCTTTGCTTCAGAGAACTCATCCTTTTCAGACATGATTTATACCTCTGTCAGGTTTCGAGCACAGTCGCCCGGACGCTATCTTTTTAATATAGAAGTTCTGATGCGAATCATGACTCATACACCTATAAAATCATAAACCTGTATGGAAAAGAGGGCGCTATGAATATCTCAGTCAGAAAATTACTGCCGCTTGAATGGGATCATGCTTACAGTCTGATTTCACAGCTACGGAATATTTCCAGAGAGAAATTTATCGAAAGCGTCAGAATCCAGGCCATGAATGGTTATGAACTTGTTGGCGCATTTGGAGATGAGAGAATGCTTGGCCTGATTGGCTTTCGTCCCGTTCATACTCTGGCCAGAGGATCACATCTCCATATTGATGATTTGGTCGTAGATGAGGCCTTAAGAAGCACGGGAATAGGCAAAAAACTGCTGGATTTTGCAATTAGTGAATCTGAAAGCAGGGATATGAACGTTGTTTTCCTAGATGCCCGTCAGCAAGCTATACCCTTTTATGAACGGAATGGTTTTGTGGCTCACACATCACCTTCAATGAAAAAGTCTCTCCGATAAAACCAGTAGCCTTTTCCCGGGCATTTCCAGTGTTGCTATCAACAATGTCCGGAAAACTTAAGGGTTCTTTCCGACACAACCAGAGAGGCTCTCAAAATGTTTCTTCGGCCTCATGCCTGCTTACAGCACCTTTTTCTGTCCATATCTCAAAAAAACACCCCCTGATAATCCCAGCATGTTTGCATGAATATGCGCTAAGACCTGTTGTACGCGGATTAGTAAATTCAAATGTTGGAAACGTCCACTTCTGGCACGAAGCGGACTGACACTCAGCCCAATGTCCGCTAAGAGCGGTCAGCGGACCCTGATAGCACAGAGAATAATAAGGGGCCCGCTTGGAAAACGGAAAATATCCTATGCTAAGCCTGTTTTTTGTACACGCTGATGTCTACTGATCGTAGCGAACGGTATTTATGATAATCAGCGGTCATCTTTTATCGTCAGTGCCAGCAGAGCACCAATAACGGTAAACAACCCGATTGACCCGCTCATTGTCCATGGTGAGCTATCGCTGAAAAGTGCCAGCAGGCCGGTAGAGACTATGCCGCTGCCATACTGAAGAGCACCAATCAATGCGGATGCAGACCCGGCAATTTCCGGGACTTCGTCCAGTGCGGCTGCCGTTGATGTCGCGGCAATGACTCCATTCATGGAGAAGACGATAAACATCATCCCCGCCAGAATGATAATCCCCCCCATTTTCATTTGGGCCGCCAGTGTCAATACAATGGCCGCAACAGCCGCGACACTCAGCGCGGTTTTCAGCAGCGAATTCAGAGAATGCCGTTGCACCAGTTTTCTGTTTACCATGCTGAGCAACATAACGCCGACAATATTAATGCCGAATAACCAGCCGTAGTGCTGCGGAGAGACACCGAAATAGCTGATGTAGACCAGCGGTGATCCCGCGATAAATGCATAAACAGCCATGTAATACGATGTCAGACTCAACGTGTAGCGCATAAAGCGCCGGTTCCTCAGTAAATATACATAGTTACCGAACGCACCTTTCAGCGTGGCACGTACACGGCGCTCTTCAGGCAGTGTCTCCGGTAAGGTCAACAACGCCAGAAACATTACCACGCCTGTCGCTGACAGCAGCCAGAATATCACTGGCCAGGCGCTGAACTTAATAATCAGGCCGCCGAGCAATGGACCACCAATCGGGGCTATTGCCATCACGATCATCAGAGTGGAAAGCATTTGAGCTGCGCGTGAACGGCTAAACAAATCTCTTATCATGGCACGGGCCAGCATCGGCCCCGTGCAGGCTCCCAGCGCCTGAAAAACTCGCCAGAATACAAGGTCCATTATCGAGGTGGACATGGCGCAACCAACGGAACCGATGATAAACAGAACCATTCCAATAAACAGGGGGATTTTCCGTCCCAGGTGATCACTCACCGGACCCCAGACCAGTTGGGCAATAGTAAAACCAACTAAAAAGCCGGTAATGGTCAATTCGGCATCACCATGAAGCTCTCGGGCCATCACCGGCATCGCAGGTAGATAGATATCGGTGGATAGCGAGGTGAGTGCCATCAGTGCGCTGAGCAGGATAATGAATCCGACACCTACAGTGACCTTCGGGCGGGATAAAAGAGAGATATTTTCGGGCATAACGGATACCACTATCACAGCGTTAAACGAGGAGGGAATATAATTTGCTCCGAAAGCAGCAGGCTATATAGGCCTGCTGTTCCAGGTATCAGCTACGGGGTTTTAAATTACCGTACCAGTAGGACGCATTGACGCCACCATCCATGAGGAAATCACTTCCGGTAATAAAGGTGCCTTCTGGCCCCATCAATAGCGCCGCCAACGCCCCCACTTCATCCGGTGTGCCACCACGACCCACCGGGGAGTTTTCCAGCATCTTGCGATAACCAGCTCCCCGGGGGCCGCTGAGTTCATCATTCGCCAGTGGGGTAAAAATAATACCGGGCCTTATCGTATTCACGCGGGCACCGCGTTTACCCCACTTAACCGCTTCTGCCATCACGCGCAACGCGTTACCCCGTTTTGAATACTGATAAGCCTGAAGAGGATCGATTATCTGCTCTGGTTGTAGCATAGGCAGCGCCAGGAGTTCTTCAACGGGTGTAGTGGCCAGCGCCTCGCTCTGTTCTGTTGTGAGTGGACCCAGCCGGTGTCCTGACTGGGAAGCAATCACGATACCGCTTCCGCCCGGTGCAATAATCTGTCCAAAAGTTTCCAGAACCAGCGCGGTACCGTAAAGATCCACCTTCAGAATGGTTTCCGGTGAGGCCTGTGATGGCGAAACACCGGCAGAGTGAATCAATCCGGTTACTTTCCCCAGCGACTGAGCCTGGCTGGCCAGTGCTTCAACTGAAGCACGCTCTGCAACATTGACTATGGCCGTGCTGACGTTAAATCCTGCATTTTTCAGAAGAGTCGCTGCTGCTTCGGCATTATCCTGACGAAGGTCTGCCAGAATAATGTGTTTCCCGGCACTGACCCGACGAGCGATAGCCTGGCCAATAGAGCCTGCGCCAGTGACGACAATGATATCTTTCATGATTCTTTTCCTCTGTTCACTGTGCGTGAGACCATGGCATTCAGTTCGTTCAGTACGTGTTCCGGTTCATCAGTGAGCGGCATATTATCAATATCATCAATGGCATCTGGCTTATCGGCGGCATCTGCCCTGAGCATGGCAAACAGCGGAGTCAGATCGTGCTGGGCGTTGCCGCGCTCCGCTACCAATTCAAATGTTTTATTGCGTGCCGCCTCGCAACTGAGGGCACTGACCAGCACCTCGGCAATCTGATTGCGGGCAACCACGCCATCTTCCGGTGTACCACTCTGGCGACCATCACCCTGTAAAAAGACCAGGTGATTCTCGTCCGGAGCGTTGTAATCAAACCAACCCGGACGGACGATGGTATAGGGATAGCCACTTGCCCGGACCAGTCGTTCGGCACGGCGCTTCCAGTCATGTGCTTCGGTTCTCTGATTCCACGCTCCCAGACGTTCGGTCACGCCTATAGTGCTCATCAGAGCGATGCGTACAGGGTGACGGAGCGCCTGAAGAATATTACGCACACCGCCGTAATCCACGGCACGGGCACCTATCCTTCCATGTCCATCTGAACCCAGTGTGAAAATAACGGCATCGACGTCCTTAACGGCTTCGGCCAGAGTTTCCGGCTGCGACACATCGGCATAAACGATGTCCACGCCTCCGGGTAGCAACGCTGCTTTTTTTTGGCGTTCTCACTATAGCCCGCACCTGGTATCCCTCTGCCAGTGCGGCATTGACAGCATGGAGTCCAATACTGCCCGTTGCACCTGCAATTAATACGTTCATCATCCGGCCTTATTAACGGGGCAGAAATTCTGCGTTGGAAAAAGGATACCAGTGGTCGTTATTCTGAGTAACGGGGCTACAATGATTGCGTCTATGAGTGAGCCTCATGAATCTGTCCTTCAAGGAAGCGTCATGCTGAAAGAGAATTTCAACGAGCTGCAATTTTTCCTTGTAGTGGCGAAAGAGCGCAGCTTTACCAAAGCGGCGGGAAAACTGGGTGTGTCGCAATCGGCCCTGAGCCATGCTGTAAAAGCGCTGGAAGCGCGACTTAATTTGCGGCTGTTGACCCGTACCACCCGCAGTGTGGCACCGACAGAGGCCGGGGCACGTATCCTTGCTTGTCTGGAGCCCGGGTTTGCAATGCTGGAGCAGGAGCTGGAAAACATTGTGCAAATGAACGGCATTGCATCAGGCAATATCCGGCTTTCAGTCGGTGATCACGCAATGCGCACCCTGCTGTGGCCTAAGCTGAAACCCTTTCTGCGAGAATACCCGGAAATTCACGTTGAACTGGTGGTGGATAATGGTTTCGTCGATATTGTCCAGGGGGGCTTTGATGCTGGCGTACGCCTGGGGGAAAGCGTAGATAAAGACATGATAGCCGTTAAAATCGGCCCCGACATGCGAATGGTGACGGTGGCATCGCCGGATTATTTAAGTCGGCGCGGGGTGCCTCAGACACCTCATGACTTACAGGACCACCATTGTATTAATATGCGTTTGCCCACGGCAGGGGGCGTTTATCAATGGGAGTTTGAGAAGGCGCGAAAACCACTACGCGTGAAAGTAGAGGGGCAGTTAACCCTCAATCGGTTGACGGAACGCATTGATGCAGCACTGGAAGGTTTTGGTATTACCTGTGTACCGGAAGATACGGTGACTGAGTCACTCCGAACCGGTTCACTGATTAAGGTACTGGATGACTGGAGCCCTTCATTTGCTGGTTATTATCTTTACTACCCCAGCCGTAGACAACACCCACCGGCTTTTGCATTGTTGATAGAGGCATTGCGTTTTACCGGATAACTGTTCCGTCTCCTTCTTGAAGCGTGCTTAGAGGGCTCCAGAACCACTGCGGCGTTACGCTCAGTAGACAGCGGCCTGTACAAAATACAGGCTTAGCGTAGGATGTTTTCCGTTTTCCAGGCGGACCCCAATAATATCTCCTGACCCCGCCATTAGCCTGGCACGGGAAAATAATTCTTCATCTCCACATTTCCTACACAAATCCTCCAGCGTTCCTCAATGCCTGCCCGCTAGCCTGCCCGATTATTTCTGACGTTAGGTCGAACAAAAATGAAACAAATCGGTGTGGCTTTTGCTATAGCTGCAGCCCTGACGCTGATATCCGGGTGCAGACAAGGTGATGATCCAGAACAGGAACCTGCGCCAGCCGCAACACGGGTAACGGTTAACACGCTCAGGTTGCAGAAGATTGACATGGAAACTACCTGGCCGGGGCGCGTGAGCGCTCTCAGAACGGCCCAAATCCGGCCTCAGGTCGGCGGGATGGTATCCCTGAGAGCGTGCACGGAGTGGGCTACCGGCTTGCTGACTGATCCCTCCGCTTTTCTTGACTCTGCCAGCTAATGCTCAGCTCGTTCAACAGCAATACATTAGAGCCTGGCGCAACATGGTAACGCGTAGTAGTTTCCGGGTCTCGAATGCCGATAACGTCGAAGTTGACGTTACGGCTCTGCAACAACGAATACCTTCCGAATAAAGTGTTTACCATCCTCTAAATAGAATACGCATTTACGCACGCTGTGCCTGGCTTCACCCGCCATTCAATATTTTATTGATTTCTATTATCTAAACGTCCGTTCATGGCACACAGCGGACTAACAAGTAGCTAGATGTCCGCAGTGAGTGTACGCAGAAATCTAGTCCTTTGCTGCGTTTAAGCCTGTTAAGGAAATGCTAATGCTCAAACATAGAGACGTTATTGACGCAACCGTTCGAGTAGCCAGCGTGCCGCGATTCCTGGTGGGTGAGCTGGATGCCATACTGAAAACATTGGCATCACAGCCCAGTCAGAGCTGGCCTCGCGAATGTTTAATTCCACCACCTCCCCGTTTGCTAGGTCGCTTTCCACTAATGTGCGTGGCATGGCTCCCCAGCCCAGTCCTTCTTTGATCAGAGTATACTTTGCATTCAGGTCTGACACGCTCCAGGTAGTTGACGAGAGAATGCCAAAACCTCTTCCACGTGAAATATCTGAGCGCTCAGAAAGCACTATCTGACGATGCTTTGATACGATATCTAAAGTCACGCTGTCGCTTTTTTTAGCGAGTGGGTGCGACTGCGATACGCATGCCGTCATCTGTACACCAGCAAATGCCTCAGAATGTAACTCCGGGTATTCCTGCGATAGAGATCCGGTAATCGCAAATACCGCGCTGCCATTGAATACGGGATGCAGGGCAGCACCCAATGTTTCGATGGATAAAGACAAGCGTGTGTCTGGATACTTTTTCTCGAATTCGCGCAGAGTTTGAGTCACGAACTGCATAGGCACCATGGCGTCTATAACAATGGCGACTTCTGCTTCAACACCCTGCGACAGACTCTTTGCCCGGCCTTTAAATACGTCGATCCCCGCCAAAATGTCTCGCGCTGGACTCAACAAAGCCTGACCTGCTGGGGTGATAACGGGATAGCGCCCCTTGCGGTCAAATAGTGTTACGCCAAGGCGCATCTCCATAGTAGCCAAAGTGTGACTCACCACTGATTGCGCGCGGCCTAGCCGGCGTCCTGCTGCGGAGAAGCTTTTGTTTTCAGCAGCGGCTACAAACGTGCGGATCTGATCGAGGCTAAGGTTATCAAGCATTTTTTCTATCGTATTTATTGATACATAGCATCAACTTATATCGTCTTCTCAGATGCTTGCAAGCAGTTAATAATCTCCAGCAACTTAAGAGAGGAGATAAAGATGGATTCTGCAACACACATATCGCGCTTCAGTGTCAGAAATATCTTGCGCTGGACGCTTCAGATCCTGGTCGGTCTGGCATTTATTGCGGCAGCGACGGCCAAATTCGCCTCTGCGCCACAGATGGTCGAAGTCTTTGACCACATCGGTGCCGGACAGTGGTTCCGCTATGTCGTCGCGGTTATAGAACTGATGGGAGGCATACTATTGCTCACGGCGGGGCGGGCAATATATGGCGCAATTATTTTGTTCGTTACCATGCTGGGCGCTTTGCTTACCCATGCTTTCATTATCGGAGGGCAGTGGCAGCCCGCTGCGGGTCTCTTTATATTGAGTTTGTTGTTGATCTGGCTCAATGGTAGTAAGTACGGAGGTGTAAAATGAGCACGGTCATGGAGCTTGGCATCGATAGTTTCGCTTCCGTAATTGCTGGTTCTCGACCTGCGATTCCCGCAGTCCAGCGTGTCGCACATCTGCTTGAGGAGTCTGAGGTAGCAGACCGGGCGGGACTGGATGTGTTTGGGTTAGGGGAGCATCACCGGCAGGAGTTTATAGAGTCCGCACCCGCTATTTTGTTTGGGGCCATTGCGGCAAGAACCCGATCAATCCGCCTGCAGAGTTCAGTAACGGTGCTGGGTGCAGCCGATCCCGTTCGGGTATTTCAGGACTATGCAACCATTGACCTCATCACAAATGGACGCGCAGAGATTGTTGCCGGGCGCGGATCTTCAACTGAAGCCTATCCACTGTTTGGCTGCGACATGGCAGACCGGGATGCGTTGTTTCATGAGAAATTATGTCTGCTTCTGAAGCTTCGTGAAGAGAGTCATCCTCACTGGCGGGGGAGATTCCGCGCACCTCTACACGGATATGGCATCTATCCTCGCCCGATCCAGCCCACAATACCTGTGTGGCTCGGCGTTGGTGGAACCCCTGCGTCATTCGCACGCGCCGGTCATCTAGGTATCCCATTGATGGTCGCCATTATCGGCGGTCCGTTTGCACGATTCCGCACTCTTGTCGACCTTTACAGGGCTGAATCCACGATATCAGGCGTTCCGGCAGCAGAGCAAAAAGTTGGCGTACATGCGATAGGTTTTGTGGCCGAAACGGACAAGGCGGCTCGCGACGCTTTTTATCCCGGATGGAGCGATTTAATGAGCCAGCTCGGGCCAGAACGCGGCTGGTCAGCTCCTTCCAGAGAGAAATTTGATGCACTGTGTGATGGCGATGGGCCTTACATCATTGGCAGTCCACATACAGTCGCGAGCAAACTGCGCAGGCTGTCGGCTGCTCTCGGAGGGGTGAATCGCGTTAATTTACAGATGAGTTCAGCAGCAAGTGATCACGATGCGATGCTGAAATCCATTGCTTTACTGGGTGAAAAGGTTAAACCACTGCTGCGTGTCTTATGAATTATAAAGAGTGAAGGCCTGGCTAGCTTTTTTCATTGAAACGAATATTCTCACTGATTCTAGTTAGAATGATGGGCAATTCTAATGTCCGCTCCTGGCACATAGCGGATATTAACTTGTGACTCCCTTCGGCTCCGCTTTGCCGGGTCGTCAAGCACTGATGCGCTAACCGGCAGAGCCGGCAAGCTTCGCCAAATCCCTCCGGGGTTCGGGCCTGCCAGCTGGGGTCTTATGGCACGTCCGGGTCAACCCCTGCAGAGGGCGTGCGCCCGCGCGTTCACTGGCCACAAAAGGACGTGGCCGCTGAGGACCGGACCGGCACCGTGGCGTGCCGTTCCGGGGCCGTGCCCCGTTCATCTCCCGCTCTCTGTTTCGTTTCCCGGGAACCTTCACCGTGCAGAAACCTGGCACCCGGGCGTCGTCACGCAAGGGTCGCCGGCTTAACGGCGGCACCCGGTCCCTGCGGGCTGCGGCTTTGCCGTTTCCCCCTGCGTTCAGCCTGATGCCCGGTCGCCCGTTCTGCCCTCACGGCGAAGGAACTCGGAGAAACATCACATGAAACTGAACGGGAGAAACAACATGCCACAGCAGAACGTCAACACCACGGCTCAGGAATCTGAAGAATCATCCTATAAAACACTAAGTGACAATGTTCGCTTCTTCAGTCGCCTTCATGTGCGTGACGCGCAGGGTAATTACGTGATGGCCACCCATAGTCAAGTCCTGGCCGAGGCTGAGCTCGCGATTGATTACCGCTATCCAACCGGAACCACTTTCAGTTCTTCTTCGGCGTCTGCTGACTATTTCCGGGCGAAACTTGCCGGACGCGAGCGTGAAGTGTTCGCCGTGGCGTTTCTGAATAATCAGCACCAGCTGCTGGCGTATGAGGAGATCTTTCACGGTTCTATCGCATGCGTTGAAGTTCACCCGCGTGAAATTGTTCGTCGTGCGCTGCAGCATAATGCAGCAGCGGTTATCCTGAGCCACAACCATCCATCATTCACGCCGGAACCTTCCAGAGCGGACATCGCCATTACGGCAAGGTTAAAGCAGGCTCTGGAGCTGGTGGGCGTTAGGGTAATAGATTACCTGATTGTGGCGGGAAATGACGTGGTTTCGCTAGCCGAGCGGGGGCACATGTAATCCATCGCTAAGCGTGTCATGCAGGCAGGGGCTATCCTGCCTGCTTCTGGTTTGTTGTTCAGAAGGCTCTGCTTAACGGTAAAAGCCCGTACCCGCTGAAATGCTTATTCAGAGCGTCCGCCAGTCACTGGCGGAAAAAGTTTATGTGAGATGATGTTGAAATATATACCGGAGTATATAAAATCCTTATAGACTGTAATCTATAAAGATGTGCGCGTGTGGATTGTTGAGACGACGGAATTATTCGCTGAGTGGCTGGCAGAACAGGACAGGGCAATGCAGATTGACATTATCGCCGCTCTGAATTTGCTGAAGCAAGAAGGCCCGCATCTCGGGCGGCCGTATGTTGATACGCTTTACGGTTCGAACATCCCGAATATGAAAGAGCTGAGAGTTCAAAGCAATGGCAGGCCGGTAAGGGATTTTTTGTATTTGATCCCCTGCGTAAAGCTATCGTGCTTTGCGCGGGTAACAAAGAGGGCCTGAACGAAAAGCAGTTTTATAAAACCATGATCAAAACGGCCGAAACTGAGTATCACAAACGTCTGGATCAATTAAGACGGAGCGAAAAATGAAAACGCTGAATGACCTGATGGCTGATCTGACACCCGAGGAACTGACCCAGGTGCACAATAAAGTGGCTGAAATGCGACTTGATTCACAGCTGTACAAACTCCGTGAAGCGCTAGCGCGAACCCAGACGCAGCAGGCGGAAGCAATGGGGATTGCCCAGCCTTCCGTCGCTGCTATTGAGGGGCGTGGCGAAGATCTGAAAATCGCAACGCTTAAACGGTACGTAGAAGCGCTTGGCGGACAGCTGACGATTGGCGTCAACATGCCTGGCGGTGAGCACGTTGATTTCACGCTCTGACTACTGTCGGTAGGCAGACGGAGATCCATATGTTAGTAGTGCACGGCGGACTGAGCATATCGTTAAGTTATCTGATGGTAATGCGTTGTTATCCCCTCACATAAAGGTCAGTTGATAACAGCGTGACCATATGCCCGCGTAAAAAAAAAGCGGATGTCCCTGCGGGCCGGGAGTAGCCGGTGCTGACGCACCGGTCATCCCCCTTCGCCTGTGCTGCAGCTGCTTCTCCGGCTTCCTGACTCTGAAGGTCAAAAGCATGAACAGTCTGCTGGCCTCGTTCGACTCCCCGGCGCTGCCGGGTAGTCAGCTTCACTCCGCTAACCGGCTGCGCCGGTAAGCTCCGCCCAACCCCTCAGGGGTTTGGGCCTGCCGGCTAGGGTCTGATGGCAACGACCCGGTTAGCCGTTAATGTCTGCTATGAGCGAAAAGCGGACACAGCACTATAGAGTACAAGCGCCCTGAAAATACCTGAGGCAAACTTATCTCGCAGCCTTCAGGACGCTTAACTGTAAGTCATCATTAAATGAAACGGGCTTTCTCCGCCCATTTCGCAGGGAATTCCTGCGCACATAACGCTGGCTCAATGCTCATTACGTCTGCGTCTGCAATGTTATGCACGATAAAGGGATCATCCTGCAGAAAATTGTGAATTTCGCTGACGTTGTTCTCCTGAAAGAGTATGTAGCCGCCAGCACCATTGCTGAGCGGACCGGCAAAAAGAATTTTTCCTTCACTAAATCCTCTGACCAGCCATTGCTTATGTGCGTCAAGGTGAGCAGAAATCATATCGGGTTGTGTCAGGTAGGTAAGCGTTACGGCGTGCAGCATGGTTTATTCCTTAAAAGCAGAAACAGCATTAATGGCCTGTGGTATCAGAGACAAAGCACGGGATACTTCTCTGAGCTTTACTTCCTCGCCTTTTGATGCGCCTTCAGCACGGACAAATTCAACATGCGAAATGCCCAGAAAGCCCAGAAACTTACACAGAAACTGCTCCTGAAAATCCATTCCTTCCAGTGCGGTACCGGCATAAAAACCACCCCGGGCTGAGGCAATGATGACTTTTTTGCCCCCAGCGAGGCCGACAGGACCCGCAGGGGTATAGCTGAAGGTTTTACCTGGCTGGGCGATTCTGTCCATCCAGGCCTTCAGCTGGCTGGAAACAGAAAAGTTGTACATTGGAGCACCGATAACTATCACCTCGCTGTCAAGAAACTCTGAGACCAGAGCGTCTGATAGTTTTCGCTCAGACTCAAGCCGGACTGTAGCTACAGGCAGACCGGCAACAGGCCGGAATCCTGCGGCAATGTCCCCGGTAAGATGACTGATTTCGTTTTTCACAAGATCCCGGTAAGTGAGCTGATGCCCCTGACCGGTTGCTATAAGCTGTTTCACTATTTCAGCCGTCAGCTGTTGGGTTACTGAAAATTCATTGTTGATACTGGAGTCAATATGGAGAATTTTCATTGCATATTTTCCTGGGGTGAGGGGTCAGTGAATATTCTGCGCTGCCTTGACAATCAGTGCGGCCACATCTTCGGGATGAGAAATCATGGACAAATGATCTGAACGAATCCGCGAGATGCTAGCACCGGCCTCATGGGCAAAACCGGCCTGTACTGACGGACTGAGCGCGTTATCGTTTTCTGTGAGGAGGTACCACGATGGTTTTTTTCGCCAGGCGGCTTCCTTCACTTTTTCCTGAAAGGCGGCAGTGGCGATCGGCTGTTGCACAGCAGCGAGCAGCTGGCTCTTTTTGATGCTTATCTCATTAGCCATAACCTGATGAAATAACCCGGGCTCATCAAGCCAGATAAGGCCGTTTTTATCGGCTTCCATACCTTTCATGGGTGCATGAAATCGCGCCAGTGCGTCAGATACGGATTGATTGCTGTCAGGAATAAGAGCGGATAAATAGACCAGTCCCTTGACGTTTCTGGCATTGCCAGCCTGAGTTATCACGGCCCCGGCCCATGAATGACCAACGAGCAGAACGTTACCATTCTGGCGCTTAAGCACACGCTCTGTTGCAGCCACATCATCCCGTAATGAAGTCAGGGGATTCTGAACAGCCGTAACGTGGTAGCCACGGTCCTGCAGCAGGGAGATAACGTCAGACCAGCATGAGCCGTCAGCAAAAGCACCGTGAACCAGCACGATATTTTTTACACCCCCTTCCTGTGCCATAAGCAGCGGGTTGTACGTGAATAACAGACACAAAATAAAAGCTCCTTGTCGCAGCGCGCCGGACATTACTTTTTTCATCAACATGCCTCTATTTCTCCGAGGTTTTAATTTCAGGCAGTGTAACCACCCAAACATAGGGTATGAAGTGTCATAAATGACAGGTAACATGCAAAATCGGACATTCTCCATTACTGGGGGTTAACATGCGTGTTGCGTTACTTGCGCTTCCGGGCAGCATGCGTTCGGCGCTTGCGGGGCTGGCTGATATGTTCTGGCTGGCGAATCAGGTGATCATGCAAAACACTGGGCTAAACCCTGAAATATCCCGGGATACACCATTTTTTGACGTCAGGACGATAACCGCTGATGGTCAGCCGGTCAGGGACGTGCAGGGACGAATTATCGAAAGTGATGGCTCATTTAATGAATCGGGCAACTTCGGACTGGCCATTGCCAGTGGTATGCAGCTGGATGAACAAAAGTTCCCGGCTGACAGAGCTGCCGTAGCGAGTGCGGCCGGATGGATGAGACGGCAGTATGCCGAGGGCAGCTGTATTGCCGCAGCCTGTGCAGGAGGATTTGTGCTAGGTGAGGCGGGTTTACTCAACGGGCGGATCTGCACCACAACGTGGTGGTTATATCCAACTTTCGCTGAACGCTATCCACTTGCAAAACCTGTATGGGGAAAAACTCTGGCCGAACAGGACAATGTGATAACCGCGGGCGGACCACTTTCATGGGTTGATCTGGTTATATACATCGTTCGCAGTTACACGGGTAATGAGCTGGCAAAGCTGACAGCTGACATGGCCGTTGCTGACAGCCAGCCTCTGTCACAGCAAATTTATGCGCCCGCCGGATTTCTCAACTCAAGACATCCACTTCTTACTAAAGCAGAGAATCTGCTTCGTTATCAGAATCTTGCAATGACGGTAGAGCAGCTCGCTGCAGCTCTGAATATGACGCCCAGGACGTTGAACCGTAAAATGAAATCGCTCGTCCAGGAAAGCCCGAAAGACTTCATTACGCGGGTTCGTATTGAAACGGCATCCGTGCTTCTGGAAAATCCGGGAAAAAATATTGCTCAGATCGCAAGTGCATGCGGGTACAGTGATGAAACAGCTTTCAGACGAGCCTTTAGCACCACAATGGGGATGTCACCCGGAAGTTTCAGAAAGCGTCTATCAACTAAGACCCCTTCAAATTCAGGCAGCGAATGAGCGCGCTACGCTTTTACCTCCCTAACGTTCAGGCTGATGCGCTGCACTGCTGCTGATCCGGCCTTATTTAACGTGTGATCGGTTTTAAAAGCCTGAAAAAAGATGTTAACCGGAACAAGGGCTCGGAAAATCAGGCGATATGGCCAAGCGGCAGAGGGGCGGGTTCTTTTATCACCTGTATAGCGAAGGTACTTCTGATATCGCGTACGCCGGGAAGCTGCAGCAACACCGTTGTATGAAAAATTTCATATGCTTTCAAATCGGGAACTACAACGTGTAACAGAAAGTCTGATTCTCCTGAAACCAGATAAGCGGAAATTACTTCTGGCAATCGTGCAAGCGCCTGCCTGAGTTGGATTGCCTGTTCATGATCATGCTTTTCGACCTTAAGCCCAACCATGACGGTCACCCCCAGTCCTACCTGCTCTCTGTCAACGTTAGCCGTATACCCCCTGATGATCCCCTGTTTTTCCAGATTCCTTACCCTTCGCAGGCAAGGCGAGGCAGACAAGCCAATTTTTTCTGCAAGTTCAATATTTGAAAGCCTGCCTTCAGTTTGCAGCACTGAGAGTATTTTTCTGTCAAATGAATCGAGTTTAAATGTTGGCATATTCAAATCACTTATTATCTTTTTTCCGCAATATTATGCCAATATCTAGCATTTATCTGTTCACAATGGCAAGGACCTGCGCTGGGTTTTAAAGATAGAATTTTCCCAACATTACCCCATTGCAGGTTTTCTATGTCTGATTACTATTTATTCGCGCTGTCACTGGTGCTCATTTTCTCTTTACCGGGACCCGATATGATCCTGCTTCTGCAGACCAGCTCAATGTCAGGGAAACGGGCTGGCTTTCTGACTGTACTCGGGCTGGGCACGGCCAAGCTCTGTCATGTTATTTTGACGGCGCTGGGGCTGGGAACCTTGTTCAGGGTTGTTCCAGTTTCTTTTGAAATTGTGAAATATTCCGGTGCGGCTTATCTGTTTTGGCTGGGTGTAAAAATGTTGCGTCCGGCAGGCTTTTTTCATACTCCAAATGCGCATAAGGCAATGCGTGTTCACAGGGGAGTTCACTATTTTGTAAAGGGACTGCTGACTAATCTGCTTAATCCTAAAGCACTGCTTTTTACTTCAATTATGCTGCCGCAGTTCATTTTTCCCGATAAAGGGAACGTTCCTTTTCAGTTTTTTTTACTTGGAGCAGCTCTGCTAGCCATCGGATTTGTATTTGATACTGCTTACGCCTTGGGAGGCGTTTTATATGGACATTTTTTAGAAAAAAACCGTCGCTTCCAGCGAATCCAACAGTTTGCATTCAGCCTGTTGTTGATCGGGTTTGGTGTACGCCTTCTTATGATGAGTCATGTGTGACATAGTTTGCTAAAAGCCATGACCGCAGTTCGTCAAAGCAATAAACTTGAACGTCCGCTTTTGGCACGAAGCGGACATAAGCAGCAAGCAGCAGCTAAACTCTGGCTACATCATGAAAAAACACTTCTAAGAAATGAATTATTGAACCGCCTGATCATGATTATTTTTAGCGAGTCATTACCTGTATTCCGATAAATGCGGCACACAAGGATTCTGGCTTTACGAATTAAAGCTCAACTTCAGACAGCATGCGTCCCTGACTAAAACTCCACTCGCTGGCGCTATTAAACTGAATGATGACCATCACATCGTCCGGATGAATATCCAGGTACTGCGATAATCTTTCGCACAGCGAGCGGCACAGACTCTGTTTCTGTTGCTCTGAACGAAGCTTGCCCGCAATGATGAGAAACTGCATAAAGTTTTGTGTTCGGCTGCCGGTTTTATAATGGCTGTCAAACACCCTCAATCGTGAGGGCAGTTCTTCAAATATCTGAAAGCGATCGCCGGGTGGCACGGCAAATTCATCTTCCAGGCTCTGTTGCAGAATGTCGGAAATCTGTTTTATCTGTGCGTCGCTATAACCCTGACGCAAAATGATGCGCGTAAAAGGCATGATGGCTACTCCACTTCCAGGCAGTTGAGTGCGGAGACCGCTGCCGGCCAGCCTGCATAAAATGCCAGGTGGGTAAACGCTTCTATCAGTTCATCCTTGGTCAGTCCATTTTGCTGGGCAAAGTTAATATGCCACGGTAATTGTTGCACGCTACCGAGCGCCGTCAGCGCACCTAACGTAATCAGGCTACGCTCGCGGGGTGAAAGCGTTTCCCGCGTCCAGATATCATTAAAGAGCACCCGATTTGTCAGGTCGGCCAGCTTCGGCGCGATGCGCTCAAGCGTTTCACGATCGAGAGATGTAGACATAATTCTTCTCCGTATTGACTGAAAAGCCAGAGTAGAGGAATAATTCCGTCCCGAAAATCAAGTTATACCCAATCATTCATCCTGAAAAACGGGACGATTATGGTACGTAAATTACAGACTCTCGATCTGGATGCGCTACGCGGTTTTGTGACGGGTATTGATTGCGGCAGCTTTGCGCTCGCGTCTGCCAGGCTTTGTCGATCAACCTCGGCACTCAGCGCACAACTGAGGAAACTGGAACAGCAATGCGGCGCTAAGCTGGTAACAAAAAGCGGGCGTCATCTGATACTGACTCATGAAGGTGAGGTCATGATGGGCTATGCCCGCAGGTTGCTGGCTTTAAATGATGAGGCGCAACGCGCGTTAAAAGGTGAACTGTTAAGCGGGGAAATCCGTATCGGGATGCAGGAAGATTTTGGGGAGTCCCTTATGCCCGGCATTCTGAGTGAGTTCAAACGCCATCATCCAGAGCTACGGATTATTGCCCGGGTAGCCCGCAATCAGGAACTGCTTAATGCGTTCGACAATGATGCCCTTGATATGGCGTTGCTGTGGCGGCCGGAGCATGTGCAGCGCAAAGCTGAAGTTATCCGCCAGTTTCCGCTGGAATGGATACGGCATCCGGAATTCGATATCCGCGCACGCCTGAGTCTGAGGGAACCGCTGCCGCTTGTCATGTTTGACAGTCCTTGTCTCATGCGCTCACGCGCCACCGATTGCCTGGATCGGGCTGGTATACCCTGGCGAATCGTCTTTATCAGCCACAGCCTGAGTGGTATTTGGGCCGCTGTTCAGGCCGGTCTGGGCGTGACCCTACGTACGCGGATTGGCATGCCGCAAAACCTTTGTGTAGCTGGAAGCATTCTGCCCCAACCTGAACCGCTGGGCGTTACCCTGGAACAGGTAAGAAAAAACGAGGACGAAGATGATGGGCTGGCAAGGTTAGGGCAGTTGATGAAACAAGCACTGCTCACTATCTAGTCGTGTGCATCGGTATCGTTACGCTTGGCCACAGTTGACCTTCTAATCTGCTGTTTTATAAGAGAAAGGTTCAGCGTTAGGCACCCGGCAGACATGGCAAAAAACATCCTGATGGCCCCCTCCGACTATGCTAACCGGCGAGGCCAATAACCCTCCAGAGCGGATAGCGACCAGCCAGAAAACCGGCCAGTCGCACAGCGATTATTTCAGGTGCTCTTTAATTTCGTAAGCGGCCTGACCAAGCGCAGCGCGCACGGCAGGCACATCGCTCAGCGCGTTCAGCAGACCGTAATCATGGATCAGGCCGTTATAGCGGGTGACCGTCACGTCGACGCCGGCGGCGTCAAGCTTGCGGCCATAGGCCTCGCCTTCGTCACGCAGCACGTCCAGTTCGGCCGTCTGAATCAGGGTCGGCGGCAGACCTTTCAGCTGATCAACGGTCGCGCGCAGCGGGGAAGCCAGGATGTTATTGCGATCGCTCTCCTTGGTGGTGTAGGCATCCCAGAACCACTTCATCATGTTACGCGACAGGAAATAGCCGTTTTCAAACTGGTTATAGGAACCGGTGTTGAAATGCGCGTCGGTCACCGGCCACAGCATGACTTCATAGCGGATTGCCGGTGCCTTATGTTGTTTGGCCTGAAGCGCTACGGCTGCCACCATGTTGCCGCCGACGCTATTACCGACCAGCGCCAGGCGCTTGCCGTCAACGCCGATTTCACTTCCGTGCTCGGCAACCCAGCGGGTCGCTGCATACGCCTGATTAATGGCAACCGGGAAATGGGCTTCCGGCGATGGCGTGTAGTTAACAAAGACGGCCGCCGCACCGGAATCCGTAACCAGATCCCGAACCAAACGCTCGTGGGTAGCAAAATCGCCCAGGATCCAGCCGCCGCCGTGGAAGAACATAAATACGGGCAGGGTGCCCTGCGTATTATGCGGTTTCACGATATTGAGCTTGATCGAACCGCCATCCACGTTGATGGTTTTTTCGGAGACGTCCGCGGCGGGCAGCTTCGCGCCTTTCTGTGCGTTAATCAGCACCTGACGCGCCTCCTGCGGAGACAGTTGCCCAATGGGTTTACCGCCGCCACCGTTCAGCGCGTTAAGAAATTCCTGCACGTGACGTTCTGGCTGAGAGACTTCGGCAACGCTATTGGCAGAAACGGCTGCCATGGCGGCAGTCAGCAACACAGATTTAATGTTCATAATATCGCCCTGTTAATATTGCGCACTACTACATAGCGCGCCATCTAACAGGGTGGAATAACGCCTCCGTTAGATAACGCACCTGCAAAGAGTAAAAAGTGTTCCCCGCCTTAACCCGGTCGCTTTTCCCGGGTCGGCTAGCTGCTTAAAGCCCCTGCACGACAGCAGGTGTGGGCTTCACGCGGGATGAATTACAGACCCAGGTCGGACAGGCTTGGATGATCATCCGGGCGACGTCCCAGCGGCCAGAAATATTTGCGCTCGCTTTCCTTGATAGGCATGTCGTTAATGCAGGCGAAACGACGCTCCATCAGGCCATCCGCGCCAAACTCCCAGTTTTCATTACCGTAAGAGCGGAACCAGTTACCAGAATCATCGTGCCATTCGTATGCGTAACGCACCGCGATGCGGTTGCCGCCAAACGCCCACAGCTCTTTGATCAGGCGATACTCGTGCTCTTTTTTCCATTTGCGGTCAAGGAAGCCCTGCGCTTCTTCGCGGTTATTGGCGAACTCGGCGCGGTTACGCCATTTGGTATCCAGCGAGTAAGCCAAGGCGACTTTTGCGGCATCGCGGGTGTTCCAGCCGTCTTCAGCCAGGCGGACTTTCTCAATTGCCGTTTCCAGAGTGAAAGGCGGCAGCGGTGGGCGTACTTGTGAATCAGTCATGGTAAAACTCCTGTAAATTTTGGTTTGGGTTAAAAATCGTTCTCGTTACACAGGCCTTCGTTAAAGCCCTGTTCCAGCAAAATCCTTGCAACGTCTTTCGCCACTTTTAAGCCATAACCAGAAGGCTCACGTCGGTGGCATAAATACCGTTCTGATAAGTAAACCGTTCGGCGGTGTGCGGGATTCTCACCCGGTAACGCCCGGCTCCTTGTCTGTGGCTTAAAGGTAGAACGATCGTTCTACCTCGTCAACCGTTTTTTCTGACAAGAATTTCAGGTACAGGAGATGCTTGGCATATAAATTAGCTAGTGCATTGATTTACATAGATAATAAATCGTGCTCCCTTCGCGTGTCTGAGATGGCGAGTGGGAGAGAAGGGCACAAAATGGTTTTTTATGGTTATGGCAGCAAAATTTGCAGAGCAGAAAGGGGACGCTACAGACGGACGTGGGAACAGGGATGTTCCGCAGATCATCACCATTGATGTAGAACCCGTTAGCGTTCCGAATTATTTGAGGATAAAACGAGTTAAAGAGTGCGGGGATAGAAAGGAGGTCAGTGCAATTTGACCCCTTTCAAGAGTAAGTGAACCTGCTTCAGGTCAAAAACCGGTGACGATAATCAGACCTTGGGTGAGGCATTTTCCAGCATGAGTTTTGCGATTTCGCGAGCGTTATCGGCCGCACTGCTGTCGCCCATGATGTATGACATGGTGATAGCGCCCTCCAGCAGAACCAGCAGCTGTCTGGCCAGAGCGGCCGGATGCTCAACGTTCAGCTGTTCGGACAGCTCAAGGGCGTAGTCCAGCAACTTCTGCTTGTGCATCTTCGCAATCTGGCGCACAGGGTCTTCAGGATTGCCAACCTCGCCGGCCGTGTTGATAAACGCACAGCCCCGGAAGCCGTCAGACTCGAACCAGCTCTTCAGAACGGTGAACATGTTCAGAATGCGTTCCTGCGGCGTCTCGCCTTTGTCAGATTCTGCTCTGAACCATTGCATCCATCGCTCGTCGCGCTCCGTCAACGCGGCCGACGCCACGTCTTCTTTGTTTGCGAAATGGCGATAAATACTTTTCCTGGCAACCCCCGACGTTTTGACCAGAAGGTCCATGCCCATCGCATGGATCCCGTTCTGATAGATAAGCTGCTCGGCCGTGGTCAGGATTTTTTCACGTGTATCAGTTGTTTTCTTGTTCATGCGCTAAAAGTAGAACTATCGTTCTACTCCGTCAACGGTTTTCTAAAAATACGTTTCGTGAGGTCATTCAGCCCAACAGCTGAATAAATCACTCGCCTCTGCGTAATAATCAAAGGCCAAACGTAGCCTCAATTTCGATTAAAAGATCGGGTGAAAAGAGGCGACTGACTTCAACATCATCTACTTATTAATGCTCAAGCAGCCCTTGGCGGGTGTAAGCAAATACGCTTCAGGCGCAGCTAACGGCCGTAACAGCAGGCATGAAATTAGGCGTTTCGCCCATTTTATGACGATGCCATTGCAGAATTTTCAGGTCTCTTCACGCCTGCGAACAAAGGCTGTCAGTGCCTTAAGCGCCGGCGGCACCAGGCGATGTCCGGGATAGTAAAGGCATAACGCTCCCAGATTCACCTGCCATTCAGGCAGTAGATGCACCAATCTGCCCGCCTGGAGATTTTCAGCAACGTGTCGTTCAGCAAGACAGGCGATACCCAATCCAGCCAGCGCGGCGCTGTGCAAAGAGGCGGTATCACTTACGGCAAAACGCGGCTCGCCCTGCAATCGGTAACGTTGATGCTGCGAGACCAGATCCCAGCGATACACGCTGCCGTCAGACATGCGCATGCACAAAAGTTGATGTTGGCTGAGTGCCTCAGGGTGGCCGGGAGCAGGCGTTCGCGCCAGATAATCCGGTGCAGCCACCACGATCATGCGTAGCTGCTGCGTCAGTTTTACCGCAATCATATCTACGGGTACGTCTTCCGCCAGACGGACGCCCGCGTCGAAGCCCTCGGCAACGATATCAACCTGCTCTTTCTGGCTATAAATATCCGCGCGGATGCGCGGATAGCGTTGCAAAAATGGCAGCAGAATCGCGTCGTACCACAGCAAGCCGCTGTCGGGCGGTACGTTCAGACGCAGTACGCCCGCCGCATCGCTGGCTTCACTTTCAATCTCCTCAGCCGCGTTGCGCAGTATCTCCAGCGCCGGAGCGATGCGCGCCATATATCGCCGTCCGGCCTCGGTTAACGCCACGCTGCGGGTGGTGCGGTTAAACAAGCGCACGCCGAGCTTTTTCTCCAGCCCGGCCACGGCATTGGTCACCGCCGAAGGGGAGATGCCAAACTCCCTCGCTGCCGCTTTAAACGTGCCGCGCCGCGCCACGGACAGCACAATTTCCAGTTCGGTCATACCTGTCCGGTTCATGAATTATTCCGTTTAACGCAATACCCCATGCAGGGGAAGGTGGATTATCGCCGCGAGCGGGCCATGCTACTTTTCCTGAACGCTAATCCTTTCAGGAGCTTACCCGTGCATATTCTTGAAAAACTCTATATCAATGGCCGTTTCGTCACGCCGGAGGGCGACGAATGGCTCGATATTATCAAACCTGCCGACGGCAGCGTAATTGGCAAAGTGCGCCTCGCCAACAGCCGCGATGCGGAACGCGCGATCAATGCGGCACATGCTGCTTTTCCGGCGTTTGCCGCCACGTCGGTTGCGGATCGTCTCGTGCTGCTTGAACAGATGTATATATCGGTGAAAGCCGCGGAGGCTGAACTGCACGCGGCCATTTTACTGGAGTATGGCGCCCCTG
Source organism: uncultured Pantoea sp. (assembly GCA_966185695.1). Lineage (GTDB taxonomy): Bacteria > Pseudomonadota > Gammaproteobacteria > Enterobacterales > Enterobacteriaceae > Pantoea. The sequence continues at coordinate 21,941 of CBIFUL010000009.1, forward strand.
CATCGCGCTCCCAGTGGATGGCCACCTATCCTGCCGATGTTATTCAGCATGTCATCGCAGCGTTGAAGCGCTATGCGTTTACGCAGCAGGCGGGGCGCGCCAGTGTCCAGATGGTGCCGCTGGGCGTGGCAGGACTGATCACCCCGTGGAACAGCAATGCCGGTTTTATCTGCCACAAGCTGGCTACCGCGCTTGCCGCCGGCTGCACCACGGTGATTAAACCCAGCGAGTTCAGCGCACTGCAAACGGATGTAATAGCCCGGGCGCTGCATCGCGCGGGCCTTCCTGACGGCGTGGTCAATATCGTTACCGGTCGCGGCGACACCGCCGGACAAGCCATCAGCACCAGCCCAAAAGTGGCAAAAATCTCCTTTACCGGATCCACCGCCAGCGGCAAAGCGATTCTGCGCAGCGCGGCTGAAACCTTCAAACGCGTTACGCTGGAGCTGGGCGGCAAATCGCCGACCCTTATCCTGCCCGATGCAGATGCGGCCAGCGCGGCTGAAATGGCCGTGCAGGCCGGGTTTATCAACAGCGGACAGGCCTGCATTGCCGGAACGCGCATCCTGGTCCCGGCGCAGCGTAAAGCCGAGTTCGAACAGGCGCTGACGGCAGCGGTCAGGCAGCACCGCTCTGGCGATCCGGCTGCGCCAGCGACCACCATCGGTCCAATGGTGAATGAGCAACAGTGGCTGCGCGTGCAGCGTTACATCGCGCTGGGAGAACAGCAGGGCGCGCGCCTGCTGGTGGGCGGCTGCGGACGGCCTGAAGGCCTGCACGCTGGCTGGTATGTAAAACCCACGCTGTTCAGCGATGTGAACAACGCTATGCCGATAGCCCGAGACGAGATCTTTGGTCCGGTGCTGTCGATCATCGCTTATCACGATGAAGAGGAAGCCATCGCGATTGCCAACGACACTGACTATGGCCTGTCAGCGCTGGTGATAGGGCAGGATGAGGCGCGTGCGCGGCAGGTTGGCGAGCAGATCCTTGCCGGGCGCGTGATGATCAACACGCTGGTGCACGAGCCGCGTGCGCCGTTCGGGGGCTTCCGCAGCTCGGGCATCGGACGCGAAATGGGCCACTGGGGGATCCGCGCGTTTCTCGAACCCCGCGCCCTGACGTCGGCCTGATATGCCGACATCACTAGGTCGCCTTTCATGGCGACCTTTAAGCTGACACGGAGCGCCGAAACGCTCCGATTGGCATGCGCCTCGCTACGTCCGCGCCTCTTTCATCAGCTGCTCAATCATCTTCTCTTGCTCTGCATAGTTCCCTTCACCAAAGGCGGTCGAGCGTAGCTGACCGTGCGCATCGAAAAGATAGTGCGCGGGCCAGTACTGGTTACCAAAACGGTTCCAGATCGCATAATTGTTGTCTGTGACTACGCTGTACGGCAGCTGCCACCGCTTGATGGCGCGGCTCACCGCCTGCTCATCGCGCTCCCAAGGATATTCCGGGGTATGCACGCCAATCACCACCAGCCCCTGGGCCGAATATTTTTTTGCCCAGTCGCGAACGTGAGGCAGCGTGTGCTGGCAGTTAATACAGTCATAGGTCCAGAAATCCACCAGCACCACTTTGCCCCTCAGCTTCTCCGGCGTGAGCGGCGAACCGTTGAGCCAGGCGGTGCCGCCGTCCAGTGATGGCAAATCGCTACGGGTCTGCGGCATGACCACCGGGGCAAGTCGCACCCTCGGTTCAGGTTGTGCCATCCACTGACTCATGTGCTGCTCAACCTGCTGGGCAAAGGTTGACGCACTTTGCAGCAGGCTCACCGAACCGCTGCCAATCAGCGCGACCGAGGCCAGCATCAGCACGCCCGCGCCCTGACGCAGACGTGCGGTGAAAGCGAGCCCGGGGCGCAGCCGCGCAATCAGACTGCGTCCGGCGAACCAGATCAGCCCCAGCATGACGGCCGCGCCGCTGCCGTAGGCAACAAGCAGCAGGCTGACCGACACCGGATTTTTCGCCACGGCGGCTAGGCTGAGGATAGCGCCCAGGATCGGGCCAGCGCACGGCGACCAGAGCAAGCCGGTCGCCAGCCCGGCCAGCAGCGCCGCCAGCAGGCCGGTGTGACGGTTGCTGGCGCTGTTCAGATGGTTGCCCAGCGCGACAAACGGCCGGGCAAGAAACTGCGCGATGTGCGAAGAGAGCAGCGTCAGCGCTGTCAGGGTAAGAAACAGCAGCGCCATCCAGCGTCCGATTGTGGTAAGGCGGATGACCCATTGGCTCGCCACCGCCGCCAGCAATGCCACGGCAGTAAACATCATCACCATACCGCTGAGGAGTACCAGCAGCTGGCCTTTACGTCCGCGCACGCTGGCGAACACAAATGGAATCACGGGCAGCGTGCAGGGGCTGAGCAGCGTCAACATACCGGCCAGAAACGCAATCAACAGTGACATAGTCAGCTCCTCACTTGGTCTGCACGGCGGCAGTAATAATGCGCGCCACGTCAGTTGGGTGGCTCAACATCGCTACGTGACTGGCGGCCACTTCCCGTGTCTGCGCATGGATGTTGTGCGCCATGGCACGCTCCAGCGCGGGATTGATCATGCGGTCCTGCGTACTCACCAGATACCAGCTTGGTTTCTGCTTCCAGGCTGCCTGCGTCACCGTGTCAGCAAAAGCGGCAGCACGGATAGGTCCCTGCGTGGCGAACATGCGCTGCTGCTGCGCGGCAGGCACATCCGGCGCAAAATTCTGTGCCAGCGCTTTGGGCGGCAGCCACAGGAAGCCGTCTGCGGTTTTGCTCAGGCTTGCGCTGCCCGGCGACGCAGGATAGCTGTCGGCGAGCGCGGCGGTGGTTTGGCCGTTATCCGGTGCAAAAGCAGCGACGTAGACCAGCGCTTTGACTTTGTTATCGTTACCGGCTTGGGTAATTACGCTGCCGCCCCATGAATGTCCCACCAGCACCACGTCGCCTTTCGCGCGGGCTATGGCGCGCTGCGTGGCGGCGACGTCATCTTGCAGCGACGTAAGCGGCAGCTGCACGGCAATCACGTCATAATGGTTGGCCTGGAGCTGGGGGATTACGCGATCCCAGCTGCTGCCGTCGGCAAAGGCACCGTGCACCAGCACCACAGAGTGGGTAGCAGCGGCGTGTGCGAAGGAGGTGAAGGAGAGGGCCAGCAGGCCCACAGAGAATAATTTGGCAATGGCTTTCATAGCTAACCTCATAACGGTGGATGAACGTCTGCCGGTTGGCAGCGCCTTCATTACACCCACCGCATGTGTTCAGCCTGTTTCCGTTGTGGCCGGTTTTGTTGCCTTGTATGTGTAACTGCGCAGCGGATACAAAAAGCTACACATCGCTTTGTCGTAGCGTGACGCACGCATCAAGCCCGCCCTCTGGACGGTTGCTCAGGTGCAGCGTGCCGGACATCTGGCCGACCAGCTGGCTGGTGATCGCCAGCCCCAATCCGGTGCCGCCGGTGTGACGGTTACGCGAACTTTCAACGCGGTAAAACGGCTCCAGCACCGCCTTTAGCTCCTCTTCAGGAATGCCCGGCCCGCTATCGCGAATGTGAAACGTGACGCTGCCCGCTTGGGGCGCACACAGCTCAACTGCCGCTTCGCTGCCAAACTTCAGGGCATTGTCGAGCAGGTTGGTCATGATGCGATGCAACGCCTGCGGCCTGACGGCAAAGGTATCCGCGCCGGTGCAGGGTACAAAGCTCACCGCCTTGCCGACATCCTGATAGTCGCAGGCGATGCTGTCGAAAAAGTCATTCAGGCTGACGTTCTGGCGTTTCTCCGCCTGCACCTCGGAAGAGCGTGCATAGGCGATCCCCTCGCGCACCAGCTGGCTCATGCTGTCGAGATCGCTCAGCAACTTGTCGCGCAGCGCCGGCTGCTCTGCCATCTCCACGCGCAGCTTCATGCGGGTAATGGGGGTTTGCAGATCGTGTGAAATGGCGGCCAGAATCTGTGCGCGCGCTTTCAGGTGATCCTGAATACGCATCTGCATGGCATTAAACGCGCGTGCCGCCTGCTGCACTTCCGCCGGGCCGCTCTCTGCCATTAATGGCGTGTTGGCCGCCGGTTTCAGCGCATCAACTGCCTGGGTGAAGCGCTTAAAAGGCCGCACCACCTGACGCACCGCCAGCCAGGCGCACAGCAGCAGCAGGATCAGTTGTCCTGTTAACACCAGCGGCAACCAGCGGGCAATGGCTGGCATGCGGGGCCAGAGATCGAGCGTCAGCGGCGCGCCATCATGCAGCGTCAGATGCACCTGGATATGTTCGCGCGCGCCGGGAATGGCGTGAAGGCTCATCGGGTAGCGTCCACCCAGCGTCTCCTGCAGGGAACGCACCGCGTCGCGCGCGCGCCAGCTGCTGGGATAAGGGCCCGGCTCGCCCGGCGACAGCTGGTATCGGTAGTTGCCGCGCGCCAGCTTCGCCAGCCACTGCGGACGTTCCGCCGCGGGCAGACGATCGAGAATGGCGACGCTGGTCGCCACATCGTATTCGAGGTTACCCAGCATCACGCTCTTGGCGCTGCTCATGCGCTCAATCATCAGGCTGACTAGCGTAGAGGCATTTGCCAATAGCAGTCCGCCAAGCACAATAACCAGCAGGCGCGACTGCAGCGAGCGCGGCCAGAGCTTCATTCGCGAGCCTCTTTGATCACCACCGGCGCGGCCAGCACATACCCTTCGCTGCGCACGGTTTTGATGTAAGCCGGCTCGCGTGCGTCTTCGCGCAGCCGCTGACGCAGTCGGCTGACAAGCAGATCGATGGAGCGTTCGAACAGCTCGGCGTCGCGCCCTTGCGTCAGGTTCAGCAGCTGATCGCGGTTGAGCACACGCTGGGGATGATCGAGAAACACCCGCAGCAAGCGGTATTCGGCGCCGCTCAGCGCCACGATCACGCCACTGTTATCCAGCAGGTGGCGCGCAGAGGTATCAAGCTGCCACTCACCAAAAGCGATGATTCGACCGGCTTCCGTAATCTGTAAATTAGGCGGCAGCGCGCGGGTGCGCCGCAGGATGGCTTTAATGCGCGCCAGCAGCTCACGCGCAATAAACGGCTTAATCAGGTAGTCATCCGCGCCCATTTCCAGCCCGAGAATACGGTCGGTGTCCTCGCTGCGAGCGGTCAGCATCAGTACCGGCAAATTGCGTTGCGTGTCGTTGCGCAGCTGACGGCACAGCGTCAGGCCATCGTCCCCCGGCATCATGATATCCAGCACCACTAAATCGATGTGCTGCGATCCCAGCACCGCGCGCATCTCGCGTCCGTTAGCCGCCCCGGTTGCGCGATAGCCTGACTTCTCCAGATAGGTGGTGATCAGATCGCGGATATCGCGGTCATCGTCAACCACCAGAATGTGATCGATGTGCTCCAAAACATCCTCCTTCGCTGCGACAGACGCAAACAGACCGGCTCAGGTGAGCCGGTCTCGTGAATAAAGATGCCGTTACAGGGCCGCGGCATCAGTGATGGCTTTGACAAAATCGTCCGGATCTTCCGCCGGCGGATTGTGTCCGATATTGCCGGTAAAGGTGCGGTGCTCATATTTGCCGCTGAATTTCGCCCGGTAGGCTTCCGGCGCCGGATGAGGCGCGCCGTTATTATCGCCCTCGATGGTGATGGTTGGCACGCTAATGAGCGGCAGCGTTGCCAGCTTTTTCTCATAAGCATCATACTTTTGCTCGCCTTTTTCCAGACCCATACGCCAGCGATAATTGCTGATGGTGATGGCTACCTGATCCGGATTGTCCAGCGCTTTAGCGGACTGAGTAAACGTCGCCTCGCTGAATTTCCAGCCCGGGGAAGCCTGCTGCCAGATCAGACGGGCAAAATCATGGGTGTTTTGCGCATAGCCCTGCTGACCGCGCTCGGTGGCGAAATAGAATTGATACCACCACTGTAGCTCCGCCTGCGGTGGCAGCGGTTTTTTGCCCAACGCCTGACTGCTTATCAGATAGCCGCTGACGGAGACCAGAGATTTCACCCGCTCCGGCCAGAGCGCAGCGACGATATCCGCCGTGCGCGCGCCCCAGTCAAACCCGCCCAAAACCGCCTGTTTGATGTTGAGCGCATCCATCAGCGCCCTGACGTCCGCTGCCATAGCAGAAGGCTGACCGTTACGCGGCGTGCTGGCGGATAAAAAGCGCGTCGTGCCGTAGCCGCGAAGCCAGGGCACGATAACGCGATAGCCTTTGGCCGCCAGCTTCGGTGCCACCGTGGCATAACTTTGAATGTCGTAGGGCCAGCCGTGTAGCAGAATGATTGGCTGCCCATCGCGAGGACCAATATCCACATAACCTACGTTGAGCACGCCAGCATTGACCTGATGAATATGGCGAAAGGCGGCGGCATAGTCGGCTTCTGACGAGGCCGCGAAGGTGGAAGTGGCGGCGCTTAAAAGCAGGGCGGCCAGCAGTGACTGACGAAAGAGTGCGTTCATTGCGGTGTTCCTTAATATTTTCATTGAGGTTGGCGATGCTCGGGCACGGTGAAAGTAACGGTTTTGCTGTCGAGGGGTTTATGGGTGGGATCGGCAAGTATCAGCGTCACCTGATGTTTTCCGGCTGGTAGCCCGACCAGAATGACGGGTTCACCGCTGGTGTCTGCCCAGTGCCACGGGTTGCCATCCACGATCACGTGAATATGCCCGATGCGTGGGGTAATCTTCAGCGCCTCGGGGCCGAAAACCGGCTCGATGCGCAGATTCTCCGCCCGGTATTGAATGAAAACCGCGCCCTTGCGCAGCGGACCCGCCAGCGGCGCGTCAACAATCAATTTTGCCGGCGGCTGAGGATTTTCCAGCGGCGCAACGGCAGCCGGCCCCAGTACGTCGCCAGCGCTTAAATCGCCCAGCCTCTCGGCCCAGGCACAGGTCGCCGAAGCGCCCATCAGCAAAGAAGAAATCAACAGTCGGGTTAACATCGGGGAATCTCCACACAGTTTTTGATGTGTAAAGAAGAACACGGCAATGTACAGGCGATATGTTCAAAACCGCGCGTTGTGCAACGGGATGTATGTATGGGCTGGCAGATACAGTGCGATACAAAAACGCGGGCGATGGTAATCTGGCCTGACTGCACAGTCGGCTATCATGGCCACGGCCGTTGCCTTTAACCGCGTTCGCAGAGGAAACGTTAAAGTATCAAGAATCAATCCTGATTTGTGACCTAATTACCAAATGGTCACAGGTTTTCAATCAGTGCCTGTTACGTTAAGCTGGAAAAATGACTAAAAACACACATGCAAACCCTGTAAGGGGACCTTCAGATCATACTATCCGTGACCAGGTGGTTGCTGCTGCGACTGAACACTTTGGGCACTATGGCTATGAGAAGACAACCGTATCGGATCTGGCAAAGTCCATCGGATTTTCTAAGGCCTATATCTATAAATTTTTTGATTCAAAACAGGCGATTGGCGAAGTCATCTGCGCTAACCGTCTTGATATGATCATGAATAGAGTGAGCGCCGCTATTGAAGATTCACCAACGGCGTCTGAAAAAATGAGGCAGTTGCTGAGAGCGCTGGTGGAGTCCGGGAGCGATCTCTTTTTTCATGACCGTAAACTGTATGACATTGCCGCTGTTGCTGCGCGGGATAAATGGCCTTCTGCAGCCCTACATGAAACACGTCTTCAGCAACTCATTGAAAAAATTATCGCTGAAGGACGCCATTCGGGGGAGTTTGAAAGAAAGACCCCGCTCGATGAAGCCACCCAGGCTATTTTTCTGGTCATGAGACCCTATATCAGCCCGGTCCAGCTTCAGTATAACCTTGATACAGCGGCGTCGGCTGCCACCCTCCTTGCTTCCCTCATTCTGAGAAGCCTGTCTCCATGAATTAGTGACTATTGACAATTTTGGTCACTAGAATGAGAATGCGGTTACTCTATTTTTGCATTAACCAGGTAACCCATGCTCAGGATCAAACCTGCTACTTTTGCTGTCTGCCTGTTGCCGTTAGCCCTGATGGGTTGCGGCGACAACTCTATCATCGAGGATCCACGCACTCAGCCTCCCCTCGTCAGAACCGTGGATGTTGCACGATCTGATGAGGCATACCGTGCATTTACAGGTGTTGTGGTTGCACGAACGCAAAGTGACCTGGGATTCAGGGTGCAGGGTAAAATTCTTGAACGTCTCGTTGATGCTGGCGAGACGGTTAAACGGGGTCAACCGCTGATGCGTCTGGATCCTGTCGATCTCACCCTTCAGGCTCAGGCTCAACAACAGGCAGTCATGGCTGCCCGCGCGCGCGCCAGGCAGACTTCGCAGGATGAGGCGCGATACCGCAGCCTTGTTGGTGGGGGAGCCGTTTCAGCGTCGGCTTATGATCAGATTAGGGCCGCCGCAGACACCGCAAGAGCCGATCTCCGTTCTGCGCAGGCGCAGGCAGATGTTGCGCAGAATGCAAAAAGTTATGCCGTACTGCTGGCTGACGCCGATGGCGTGGTGATGGATACGCTCGCTGAGCCCGGTCAGGTGGTCAGCGCCGGTCAGCCAGTGATCAGGTTAGCGCGAGCAGGTCAGCGTGAAGCCCTTGTTCAGCTACCCGAAACGCTCAGGCCTCTGCCTGGCAGTGAGGCAGAGGCAACGCTTTACGGTGTACAAAATCAGTCAGTGAAGGCCCGTCTTCGGGTACTTTCCGACGCGGCCGACCCTGTAACGCGCACGTTTGAAGCACGTTATGTGCTGGCGGGCCCTCTGGCTGACGCGCCTCTTGGGGCGACCGTAACGCTTAACATTGCCGATCAAACGTCAACGCGCGAGGTATTGCAGGTTCCGATAGCGGCTCTCATTGACCGGGGTAAAGGCCCTGGGGTTTGGGTCATTGCAGGCCAGCCTTCACGCGTAGCCTGGCGGGCAGTAACGGTACTGCACCTCAGCGACGATATGGCAAAAGTTACGAGTGGGATCACTGTGGGTGAGCAGGTGGTTGCCCTGGGGACTCATCTGCTTCATGACGGCGAAACCATCCGCGTGGCCCATCAGGGGGATGGTTCTGTTGCCGGGGTGCCTGACCATGAGTAACCCGCGTTTTAACCTTTCGGCGCTCGCCGTTCGTGAGCGTTCCATTACTCTGTTTCTCATCATACTGATAACGGTCGCTGGCATTCTGTCATTTCTGGGGCTAGGCCGGGCTGAGGATCCGCCTTTTACCGTCAAGCAGATGACCATTATCACCGCATGGCCGGGTGCAACGGCTCAGGAGATGCAGGACCAGGTCGCCGAACCGCTTGAAAAGCGTATGCAGGAGCTTAAGTGGTATGACCGGAGTGAAACCTACACCCGTCCGGGCATGGCATTCACCACGTTGTCACTGCAGGACAGTACGCCGCCTTCTCAGGTGCAGGAAGAGTTTTACCAGGCGCGAAAAAAGCTGGGCGATGAGGCTAAAAATCTGCCGGCAGGCGTCATGGGACCGATGGTCAACGACGAGTTCTCCGATGTCACTTTTTCCCTTTTTGCTTTGAAAGCACAAGGCGAGCCCCAGCGTCAGCTGGTTCGCGATGCGGAATCACTGCGCCAGCGCCTTCTGCATGTGCCAGGGGTAAAAAAGGTCAACATCATTGGTGAGCAGACTGAACGCATCTTTGTCTCTTTTTCTCACGACAGGCTTGCCACGCTGGGCATCTCTCCTCAGGACATCTTTTCAGCGCTGAACAATCAGAACGTCCTGACGCCAGCAGGGTCAATCGATACGCTGGGACCTCAGGTGTTTATCCGCCTTGACGGTGCGTTTAACAAGCTAGAACAGATCCGTAAAACGCCCGTTGTCGTTAATGGCAGAACGCTGCTGCTATCGGACATCGCCACTGTTGAGCGTGGATATGAGGATCCCGCCACGTTTCTGATCCGCAATCAGGGAGAACCGGCTCTGCTGCTGGGCATCATCATGCGGGAGGGATGGAATGGCCTTGAACTGGGGAAATCACTGGATGCGGAAGCGGCCAGTATCAACGCTTCCATGCCACTGGGGATGACGCTGACAAAGGTCACCGATCAGTCAGTCAACATCAGCTCTGCAGTCGACGAATTTATGCTCAAATTCTTCGTCGCGCTGCTGGTGGTGATGGTGGTGTGCTTTGTCAGCATGGGCTGGCGGGTCGGTGTGGTAGTGGCCGCCGCCGTCCCCCTGACGCTGGCTGTGGTCTTTATCGTGATGGAAGCAACAGGTAAAAATTTCGACCGCATAACCCTGGGATCACTGATTCTGGCGCTAGGACTTTTAGTAGATGACGCCATCATTGCTATTGAGATGATGGTTGTGAAAATGGAGGAGGGCTACGACCGTATCAAAGCGTCTGCCTATGCGTGGAGCCATACTGCTGCCCCGATGCTGGCAGGTACATTGGTGACGGTCGTCGGCTTTATGCCTAACGGCTTCGCGCAGTCTACCGCCGGCGAATATACCAGTAATATGTTCTGGATTGTGGGTATCGCACTGATCGCATCATGGGTCGTGGCCGTGATATTCACTCCCTATCTGGGCGTAAAGATGCTGCCGGAGATCAAAACGGTAACGGGTGGGCACTCGGCGATCTACGACACGCCCCGCTATAACCGTTTTCGCCAGGTGCTGGTCTGGGTTATCGCCCGGAAATGGCTAGTAGCCGGGACGGTTATCATCGTCTTTACCCTTGCCATTTTGGGAATGGGGCTCGTCAAAAAACAATTTTTCCCGACGTCCGATCGCCCAGAGGTGTTGATAGAGGTGCAGATGCCTTACGGCACGTCAATTGAGCAGACCAGTGCCACCACAGAAAAAATTGAGGGTTGGCTGAGAAAGCAGAAAGAGGCGAGCATTGTCACCTCCTACGTTGGTCAAGGCTCGCCCCGTTTCTATCTTGCTATGGCGCCTGAGCTTCCTGACCCGTCATTTGCGAAAATTGTTGTGCTGACCGACAGTCAGGACGCTCGCGACGTCCTCAAACATCGCATTCGTGAGGTAGCCGCCAGCGGACTGGCTCCTGAAGCCCAGGTGCGTGTAACACAGCTTGTGTTTGGTCCGTACTCACCTTATCCGGTGGCTTACCGGATTATGGGGCCGGATCCGGCAAAACTGCGTGAGATAGCGGGTGAAGTAAAAGACGTGATGCAAGCCAGCCCGATGATGAGAACCGTCAATACGGACTGGGGACAGCGCGTGCCCACCCTCCACTTTACGCTGGATCAGGATCGCCTGCAGGCAGTAGGGCTGACGTCAAATGCTGTTTCTCAGCAACTCCAGTTCCTGCTCTCCGGCGTTCCCATTACCTCCGTCCGTGAAGACATTCGTTCTGTGCAGGTCATGGGGCGTGCGGCAGGGGACATCAGGCTGGATCCTTCAAAAATCTCCGGATTCACTTTAGTGGGATCATCAGGTCAGCGCATACCTCTGTCTCAGATAGGCGAGGTTGAGGTGAAGATGGAAGACCCTGTTCTGCGACGTCGCGATCGCACCCCGACCATTACCGTACGGGGAGATATTGACGACAACATGCAGCCTCCGGATGTTTCCACGGCAATCCTTAAACAGTTACAGCCGGTTATCGCTAAGCTTCCGGCCGGATACCGTATTGAGCAGGGAGGGCCTATTGAAGAGTCTGGAAAAGCAACGAAAGCCATGGCTCCACTGTTCCCGATTATGATAGCCATTACGCTGCTGATGATCATTTTACAGGTGCGGTCAATGTCAGCGATGGTGATGGTGTTTCTGACGGCCCCGCTGGGGCTTATTGGTGTCATACCCACACTTTTGCTGTTTAATCAGCCTTTTGGGATCAACGCGTTGGTGGGACTCATCGCGCTCTCAGGCATTCTGATGCGTAATACTTTAATTCTGATAGGTCAGATCCATCATAATGAGCGGGAAGGATTGACGCCTTTTAAGTCAGTCGTTGAAGCAACTGTGCAACGTGCCCGACCTGTATTACTCACCGCAATGGCCGCCATCCTGGCGTTTATTCCCCTGACGCATTCTGTTTTCTGGGGAACGCTCGCCTATACACTGATTGGCGGAACATTTGCCGGCACGATTGTTACGCTGGTCTTCCTACCCGCAATGTATGCAATCTGGTTCAGGATCCGTCCAGCAAAGGAAATTGCGCGATGAATCTGTAAAGATCACGTCGGGACATTAACTGTCGAACCTGAACAGTCTGAGCGTATCTCTTACCTGGCGGTAATTCAGTAGGCCTGAAAACTGGGGTGCAGGCGGCTATTAATCTGGGCGTTACTGTTTGAAAACTCAAGCCCCATGAATAAGGGGGCTTTAATAAATCAAATTGATAATATTGAAGGTAACGGGAAATATGCTCTCTCATCTAACACGGTGTGAGAACTGTCGTTTGATGGGTTTATAAAGAACATAAAAGTTAATTAAAACCGAAGGGTTATAAGGAAGGGCGCTGATAACTGAATAGGGTGTTTTGTTGCCTTAAATTGTCAAGCTGTCGTGTAATTCATCGTTAACGTGAAGCTTCTCATCGCACTTTTCACTTCTAAGGTCAGCGGCCACATTTTCAGGCGTGAAGAGTGCACACATTTAAATTGATCCATTGGGTAACTGCTGATTTTCAATCAGAAAAAAGGTTAATGCAGCGCTAATTTAATTCGAAAGTCATACGTAAATTAATTGAGTAAGATTAAACAGAGGGTAGTTTTAATGAAACGTCAGAGTGTTCTATCAGATAAACAAACCAGGCAGGGAGACATTCTGTATGGGCCTGTATTACCAGTAATGATGCGTTTGGCACTGCCTACAACGATTGTGCTCATTGCACAAACCCTGGTGAATGTAGCGTAAACCTATTACGTATCATTTCTGGGAACATCTGCACTTATCGGCGTATCATTAGTTTTTCCTGTCTGGATGCTAATGACGATGATGGCCGCCGGAGGAGTAGGCGGAGGTGTCGCCGCCGCTGTGGCACGTGCCTCAGGAGCAGGAAAAAAAGATGATGTAAATGCACTTATATTACACTCAGTATGTATAGCCGTGATTTTTGGAATTATCTTTACGGTTATTTTTCAAGTGTTTGGTCAAGATATTTATGCGGCAATCGGAGGCGCTGGTGTTGCTCTGAGTGACGCCTATCTTTACTCATGTTACGTCTTTTTTGCCGCGGTACCTATCTGGATTGTCAACCTCCTGTCGGCGGTGCTGCGTGGTATAGGGAACGTTAAATTTCCCGCAGCAGTAACCTTTACAGGTGCTTTGGTATTAATTCCGCTATCACCTTTATTGATATTTGGGCTGGGTCCGGTAAAGGGCTTCGGCTTAGCCGGTGCCGGAATAGCTATCAATATATTTTACTGGTTTGCGGCCTTTTATATGTTGTATTACATGGCCAGTGGCCGCGCGGGTATAACAATGACATGGGGCAGGTTGCGTTTATCGCTGTTTAAAGACATTCTCAAGGTTGGTCTTATTGCAGCCATGGGAACTATTCAGTTAAACGTTATGATTCTGCTGGTCACCGGGGCTGTCGGCGTATTTGGTGTTGATGCAATCGGTGGGTTTGGTACGGCATCCCGGCTCGACTATGTTCTTATTCCGGTTCTTTTTGGCATAGGCACTGCTATTGTCACCATGGTTGGCATTAATGTCGGTGCTGGCAATATCGAAAGAGCAAAACGTATTACCTGGGCTGGCGTTATGGTCAGTGGCATTTTTGCAGAAGTCGTTGGACTGCTGGTCGCCTTTTTTCCGCATGCATGGTTGGGTCTGTTTACAACTGACAAAAATGTGCTTATGACCGGTGCGCTTTACCTGAAAATTGTCGCGCCTTTCTTTGCAGCTAATGGGATTCTTTTTGCCATCGGTTTTGCTGCCCAGGGCAGTGGCTTTATGTGGAAAATATTTCTTGTTGGCACGGCACGTTTAGCAATAGCGGCAGGAATCGGTTGGCTTGCCGTAGAACTTTTCAATGTTAATCAGGCGGGACTGTTTACAATCGTTATGGTTGCCATGGTATTTTCAGCAATCTTAAGCATTATTATTGAAAGAACGGGTGCCATGTGGCCCAATAATACCTCATCGGGTCAACTATCCTGAATTGCACCGGCGATTCGTTTCATCACAGAGGTTAACTTTATCTCTTAACCAATTAGCTGGGTGATGATAACGGGTAATGGATTTTGTGACGACACACAGCTATTTTTCTGTGTGTCATTACGGTGAACTGTTTAATAGTTATAGGGGTTTATTAATAATCCGTTGCCATTAGAACATTAAGCATGAGAGAGGATTCTATTTAATGTCCGCTATGAGCGATCAACGGACATAAAATTAGAGATCTTCTTCATACTCAATAGCCTCTTTAACTTTAGTGAGTGCATCGTTCAGCTGAGTAATAGGGACTGAGCCAAGCGCAAGGCGAATAGCGTGCGGCACGTTATGCGAGGTGCTGAATGGCTCTGCGGTAGAAACAGAAATATTTTGCTGCATCAGTCGATGGACAAGCCTGTCGGCTCTTACCTCCTGAGGCAGCGATAACCAGATAAAGTAAGAGTTTGCATGGCTCACCCACTCACTGTTCGCCAGTATTCTGCGTGCCAGTGCCTGACGCTGACGGGCATCGCGCCTTTTCAGGCACTCAAAGCGCCTGATGGTGCCATCTTTAATCCAGCCGCAGACAATCGACACCATAAGAGAGGGCGTATTCCAGGTCGTTGCCCTGATAGCCCGCTCAAGAGCGATCCGCATATCAGCGGGACAGACTACGGCACCCACACGCAGGCCGGTGGCAACGCTTTTTGCAAAACCGGTTACATACACCGTTCTTTCAGGCGCAAACGTAGCAACCGGCGGCGGGGGGCAGCGGACGAGAAAAGCATAGGCGGCGTCTTCAATAATAAGCAGGTCGAATTCTCTGGCAATCATGGCCAGTTCTTTTCGCTGGGCACCATTCAAAACCCAGCCAAGCGGGTTATGCAATGTCGGCATTGTATAAACCGCGCGCAGGTGCCTGCGCTGGCAGATTTGCCTGAGTGCCTTCATGTCCGGTCCGCTGGCACTGGCAGGTATTGCCACAAGCTCAAGATGGTAAAGAGTGGCCAGCGCTTTGAATCCGGGATAGATCAAAGCGTCGACAGCCACCACATCACCAGGTTTGAGAAGGCCCATCACGGTAATACTGAGACCATGCTGAGCGCCATTCACGATCAAAACGTCATCGGCAGACGGGTTCAGGCCGCTGCCATGGAGCCATGTTGCGATGGTTTCCCTGTCACTCTGCCTGCCGGCATGAGGCTGATAACGCATCAGGGAAGCCAGATCGCCTGATGTGGCCAGCTGCCGCATTGCGTCGCGTAACCGCTCCGCCTGGTCCGGCAGGGAGGGATAGTTGAAGTTCAGATCGAGCACGTCTGACGCCATCGCGTACTGATCCAAACCATGTCCGGAAGGCAGAGAAATCTCCCTGACGAACGTACCTCTTCCGGTTTCTCCACTCACGAGTCCCATAGCTTCCAGTTCAGCGTAAACCCGGGTAGCCGTTGCAAGAGACACGCGCTTGTCAGCTGAAAGCGATCTGTGGGTTGGCAGACGAGTGCCCGGCAGTAGCGTGCCGGTTCGTATTGCGGATGCGAATTCATCCACGATGATCTTATATCTCGCTTTCATGCATTGTATCTATGACGATTATTTGATTGTCATAGATGTTGGAACTTAACATAAGCGATGTCAACGTTATCAGCAAAAGCATTATTCGTCTTTATGAGGTCTGGTATGGCAGCAAATACAGTAAGTAATACGCATTCCGGCCTGAAATCGGGCTGGTTAAGCGGGCTCACGGGAGTGATCATATTCAGTGGCTCTTTGCCAGCAACCCGCATAGCAGTACAGGAACTAGACCCATATTTTCTGACTTATATAAGAGCTTCTGTGGCCGGGGTAATGGCCATAATATTGATTCTCCTGTTAAGACAGGCACACCCGCAGCGGGGCCAGCTGCTTTCACTGGTCATAGTTGCGCTGGGCGGGGTGGTTGGTTTTCCTCTTCTGACAGCAATGGCGCTGCAGCACGTGACATCAGCTCATTCCATTGTGTTTCTCGGGCTGCTGCCGATGTCGACCGCTATTTTTGGCGTAGTCAGAGGAGGCGAAAGGCCCCGCCAGGCTTTCTGGATATTTTCTGTAACCGGCAGCCTGCTGGTGATGGGATTTGCCTTTATTCAGGACGGGGCTGTATCAGCGACCGGCGATCTGCTGATGCTGGCTTCAGTAATTGTGTGCGGCCTCGGCTATGCCGAAGGCGCAAAGCTTTCGCGTGAACTGGGAGGGTGGCAGGTTATCTGCTGGGCGCTGATCATTTCGCTGCCGTTCATGTTTTGCGCCTCGCTCATGACTCTGCCTCATAACCTGGGTCAGGTAGGTCTCCCGGCCTGGCTTGCGCTAGCTTATGTCTCTGTATTCAGCATGCTTGTCGGGTTTATTTTTTGGTACAGGGGCCTTGCATCAGGGGGCATTGCAGCCGTGGGACAGCTGCAGTTGCTTCAGCCATTCTTTGGGCTGGGCCTGTCCGCCATACTGTTAAACGAAACTGTCAGCACCGCAATGATTGCTGTCACTCTTGGCGTCATTCTTTGCGTTGTTGCTTCAAGGAAGTTTGCCCGTTAAGGCTCTGTACGCGCATTTCCTCTTACGCCACTTACTGATGGGAAAATAGTTGAAAAAGGGTTTACCGGCCTGCTTGAAAATCTTGTCAATGCCGGCGTTGACTCGATCGGTGCGCTTGGTTCAACCGGCAGCTATGCCTATCTGACGCGTGAGCAGCGCAGGCAGGCAACAGAACTGACTGTCAGCGTGGCATCGGGTACGCCGGTAATGACGAGCATTGGGGCCGTTAGTGTGCAGGCGGTTTTCCATTGTGCCGAAGACGCCCAGCAGGCGGGGGTAAAGGGAGTGCTAAGAGCGGAAGCGGATGTTATATGTCTAAGTAAAAAAGTGCTGATTTGTCATTCAAGTCCTGATAACTTCAATAATAATGAAAACACACTCATTTTTATTCCATTCAATTATTATCACCTGTCTGACTCAGGTGGGATAACGTTTGCCATTTTCCCGCCGGTAAGGCGGGCCTTACCGGAAATTATCCAGTGAGGTAAATAATGGACGCCACTACAGTAACAACTTTAGAACAACCTACTTTGCACCTGTTATGTGGAAAAATTGCATCAGGTAAATCCACACTGTCAGCAAAGCTGGGATCTTCACCCGGCACCGTAATTGTCAGTGAGGATTTTTGGCTGGGTGCCCTCTTTGCTGAAGAAATGCACTCTATATCTGATTATGTCCAGTATTCCTCAAGGCTGAGAAATGCTATGAAGCCTCATCTGGTGTCACTACTCAAAGCAGGGTTATCGGTAGTTCTGGATTTTCCGGCAAATACACAAACAAATCGTGAATGGATGATGAGTGTTATTAAGGAGTCAGGTGCCAGTAATAAGCTGCACTATTTGAAAGTATCAGATGAAGTATGTAAATCCCGCTTACGCGCACGTAACGCAGAAGGTGGGCATGAATTTTCGGCGACAGATCAACAATTCGAAACTATAACGCGTTATTTCTCAGAACCAACGGCAGATGAAGGTTTTGATATTGTTGAATACAGCTGAATGTTGCTTTCTACAGATAAGCCGCTAACTGGCGGCTTTATCAACGTTCAGTCTTTTAAGGCCATACAGGATACTAAAAAGAACTTAGCGTCCGGTTAGAGGGAAAACTTTACAGGATGGGTCCTACTTAGAAGTAGAAAGGAAATCATGCATGGTGAATGTATAATTTTGATTCAAATAATAAATAGTTTCGCAGAACTGGTGTATAAGTTTAGAACAGTTTTCTGACAACAAAGGAAGAGTCATGTCGCTGATTTCATCAGGAATCGAAGTGTTATTTATTGCTGGATTTGGTCCCGTCTCGGTAACAGCAGAATCGGGCACCGCGTTTTATATCGATACGCTGGGCCTGCCGCTTAAAGCAATGGATGGCAACAGTGAATATCTTTTATCTGAAGAAGGGAAGCTTGAGGGTGTTAAACATTTTGCGGTCTGGCCACTTTCACAGGCTGCTACCTCGTGTTTTGGTATCCCGCAGTGGCCGTCTCATCTGAGTAAGCCGCAGGGCTGGATTGAATACGAGGTTCAGGATCTTGATTTGGCCACCCATATCTTGAGTGATAAAGGTTATCACTTATTGGTAGCTAAACGCACAGAACCCTGGGGGCAAACAGTCACGCGCTTACTCAGCCCGGAAGGATTACTCACCGGACTTACGGTAACACCCTGGCTCCGTAGCTGAGCAAAGTTCGCTTCCGGCGCGGAGCGGATACGTACGCTGGTCTATAGCAGCTTTGAACAGCCTACAGGGTTACTCTTTTAGTGAATTTCTGCGCTTCCACTCATCTACCACATCACCTAAATTTTTTGGAATATCATTTCTTATCCAGGCCATAAATTCACGATCAAATTTAAAATTCGGACCACATTCATCAATCATGAAACGACGAACATTTTGTGTATTTTTGTAGTTGTTATCGACGACAGTTGTGCGACCTAAAGAAGAACCATGCCAGTCTGTTTTCATTTATGTGTCCCTGGAAATAAGGGTTGTAGCTTAAAAGCTATCACACTTACTTTTGATATGTCCGCTCCTGGCACAAAGCGGATTAACCGGATTTAAAGTCTGCTATGAGCGAGTAGCATAAGTCGCTGCTGCGTGAGCTGGAGCAGAGCTTTGGTGGTGCAATGGCCGAGAAGAACAGCCCGCATTAAAAAAGCTTTCTCCATTGCGTCATAAAGTTCTTCGACGATATGACTCGCTAAGCGGAAACGCTGCGGTAAACATAAATAGCGCCTGCTGTGCAGGGGCTTTTTTTATTGCTGTAACATTCTGCAAAACGTATCCGTCAGGCGTACTTAACAATTTTTCTCATGTTTCCGCTTTCGTTGTCGATAACCTGATTGCTGGCTAAGTGATGATTTCACTCAGCATTTATTTTTTCATTTCAAGCGATAAGGATATTTATGAACAAGCTTTGTGTTGCGGCGTTGTTGGCTCTGAGTTTAACCGGCTGTGCGCAGCAGACTTTCGTAATGAAACAGAATCAAGTTGGCGCGGCAACGAAAACCACCAGCCAGCCGTTCTTTGTTTCAGGTATCGGTCAGCGTAAGACAATTGATGCGGCGCAGGTGTGCGGCGGCCAGGAAAAAGTTAACCGGGTTGAAGTGCAGCAGACGTTTGTTAATGGCTTACTGAGCGTAGTGACGTTTGGTATCTATACGCCACGTGAAGCGCGCGTTTATTGCGCCATCTGATAATGCCTCAGGCCGGTTCGCCGGCCTAATCCTGCGCTAAATCGCATTAGTATATTAAAACTATCAAATCCTGCTGTCGCACCACTGCGCGGCTTGCCTGCTGACGACGTTACCCAAAGCGAGTTCAGGCAATGTCTTCCAGACAGGTAAAAGCAGTGACAAGGTGTTGAGGCATGTCAGTCTGCTTTGAGCGAAAAGCGGACGTTTACCGAACAGACATAATTAAAGTTGAGCAAGGAAGCTGCGCATATCCTCGCGGCTGGACAGTCTTATCCGAATTTCGGATTTAGTTTTAGAGAAAACTAAAAGATGGCCTTGATAGCTGCTCGACCCCGCTCGTTTTCATAAAGAGATGCCCATTCCAGTAATGCCGAAAAATCTTCCACGGAACCCTTATTTCTCATCCCACGAACTTTAATGTTTTCAACACATTCTGCTGGCTCGGGTGTCAGCCATATAACATGTGAAGCGTATGAAATGACGTGTTCAGCAATCCATCCATATACGCCTTCAATGATCCAGTGTTTATTATTTGCTATCGCCAAAACATCTTTAAGCACTTCTGCCTTTTCCCGCGCTTTTCCGTAGCCTTCTTGTTGCCAGTAAAGAGAGTCTAAATCTGTCACAGGTAACTTATTAATTTCAGAAATACGCGTAGCAAGCCAGCTTTTGCCTGAACCGCTGTTTCCCATGATCAGCACACGTTGTAACCCATTGCTCATATTGACATTCTTATCCTGAACAGTTTTTGCCCGCTGCGGCATAGCTCTGTCTGTGTATTTAATAACGCTAACGAAGGCTGTAAGCCGCTATCTCAACTTACAGTCGAAAAGTCTGCTTCAGGGTTTGCGCCAGGAGTTCTGTGGCTTTATCCCCATACGATGCGCCGCTACGTATAAACAGTATGTTATGGTCCGGAATAACGGGCATCCCTTCAATAATCTGCATCATGGCTGTGACCTTTCCCCGATCAATCAGGCTGATGGCCAGCCCTGTCTCAACGCACTCTTTAACCGCCTGACTGGAATGGCTTTCAAGTACGATACGCGAACGCCTTGCTACCACTTTGAGCGATTCGGTTATCGCCTTACGGTAAACGCAGGGCGCGGTGTAAACGGCAAGAGGCAATACTTCGCTAAGCGCGATGTCTGTGCTTAAGCCCCCCACCCAAACGGGTGTCGTCGACATTAACACCTGAGCATCAGGGGTGATGTCTTCCTGAGATTGAACGACCACTGCCGCATCTAATTCACCACGCTGAACCCACTCTTTCAGCTGATTGCTCGGCCCCATTCTGAGCTCCAGTACGACGTTCGGCCAGGCTTCTGAAAACACAGGAAGCACTTCACGGATGATTTGAGCAGCATAATCATCTGGCACGCCCAACCGGATACGACCGGCAATACTGGTACCTCGAAGGTCAGCCAGGACCTGATCGTGCAGGCGTAATAGTTCGGCAGACGAACCCCACAAGCGTTTACCCAGCATTGTCAGGGTCAATGACTGGTTGTCACGATGCAGCAACTGTCCGCCTGCCACCGCCTCCAGACGCTGAATGTGAACGCTTACTGCCGCAGGGCTCTTATGGAGCTGTTCAGCCGCCGCGCTGAATTTTCCTGTTCTGATCACTGCATGGAAGGTACGTAGAAGTTCAATAGGAAGAACATCCGTCATGATTTAACATCCTTTAACTACTGATGCACATAATTTTGATTTACCAGATTACACGCCTCTTTTAGCTTTTGGTAATGCGCAAAATAAATTTCCCCCTGAGAGAAAAGCCCTGGCAGCGTCACTGGATTTACGCCATTCCGTTGCCTCTGCTCGAAGCAGCACTGTTGATCTCCTGGAGTTCAGGATTCATCGGTGCACGGTTTTCAATCTCCTATGCACCAGCACTGCTGGTGGTGTTCTGGCGCTATGTGATTTTAACCGTTCTGCTGTTTCCTTTTGTTTGCAGCGCGCTGCTGCAAACGCCGCCCCGACTCCTGCTGAGAAATGCCGGAATAGGTCTGCTGGCGATGGTCGGATATATGACAGGCGTAACGCAGGGCATCGTTTTTGGCGTGCCTGCAGGACTCGCCGCGCTGTGCGCAGACCTGCTGCCGCTGGGAATGGCGCTGCTGGCAGCAGCATGGTGTGGAGAACGTTTATCGAAGCAGATCTGGCTTGGATTATTCATCGGACTGCTGGGCGTGCTATGGGTGACGCATGATGTGCTGGACGTGGGTAGCGCGCCAATGTGGGCCTATGGCTTGCCCTTGGCGGGCATGCTGTCACTGGCTGTGGCAACCTTATGGCAGAAACGCAGCAGTGCTTCACAGTCTATGGATATGCTGCCGGGTCTGTGGCTTCAGTGTTTTGTTGCCAGTTTGGCCTTTGCCATCATCGAGGGGAGTCAGGGCAGTCTGGTTCCGATACCTACCATGGGTTTTACGCTCAGCGTTTTATGGACGGCAAGTCTGCCAACCTTTGGCGGCTATGGGCTTTACTGGATATGCCTACGTCGAAGCTCGGCAACCCGGGTGACGACCGTGCTGTTTCTCAGCCCACCGATTACCATGTTATGGGCTTGGGCGATGTTCAGTGAACCCCTTTCCTGGCAGATGGCGTCTGGCATGGCCATCTCCTCAGTAGGCATCTGGATAGTATTGCGAGCCGAAGAGCGAAAGGTTCCTGTTGCACCATGAGCCGAGATACTGATATTGAGTTTTTGATAAGCATGATTTCATTGCGTATTAGCATGAAGGTAAAGGAGAAGTTCACCTGCGCACTCTCTGCCATGTCTAATACGTAAAACAACGCGCAAACAGGAGAGGGCTGATGATTTCAAAAGACAATGCAGAACATTATGTCTGGGGCGAGGATTGTGACGGTTGGTATCTGGTAAATCGTCAAGACATGCTGGTCATTCATGAAAAAATGCCGTCAGGGACGGCTGAAAGGCGACACTGGCATGCCGTCTCCAGACAGTTCTTCTTTGTGCTTAAGGGTGTTTTATCCATGGAGTTAGAGGGTGAAACGCACAACATTAAGGCGCAGCAGGGATTAGAAATTCCTCCGGGAGCGAAACATCAAGCCAGAAACGACACGGAGTCTGCCGTGGAGTTTATTGTGATCTCGCATCCCACGACACGAGGCGATCGCACTGACCTTCTTTGATCCTACTGACATCTCACGAACAACGGCTATGGTTGGTTCTAACTGAATGTCAGAGGGATAAATACTGACATAGCTGAACAGTGGCAACGTCTTTTCTGGCACGATGCGGGCGGAATCAGCACCAACACCGCGTTGCGCGAAGAAGAGGCGGCAATAGCAAAGGAAAAGCATCAATGTTAATGACCAGGGTAGAAGCGTTAAAAGTGAAGTATCCAGGCGCAGATGCCTGGCAAATGGGTGACAGTCCGGAACTGGCTAGCGAGCTTGCGAACCTGATTAAAAAAGGGATCAAAACCGCCTCCTGCGGATCTTTTACCTCTTACCAGCAGGAAGCGTCCGCCCCAAAGGTTGGAAGCTACAACATTATCCTTGATGGCCAGAATGCCCCGGTCTGCGTGATCCGGCTGGTTTCAATGCGCCTGGTGCGTTTCTGTGATGTGACTGAGGCGTTTGCCCGTAAAGAAGGTGAAGGCGATTTAAGCCTTGAATACTGGCAGAGAGAACATCAGCGATTTTTCACCCGCGAAGGGTATTTCTCTGAAGAGATGGAGCTGATCGCCGAAGAATTTGAAGTGGTTGAGGTGCTGTAAGATGAGATAAACGGTTTGGTGTTTAATCCTCTGCCGTTTATGCGTTGCCGCACAGAGCGGGCGCTCTTGGCACGCACTGCCGTGAGCGACCAGCGGACGATTCACAAGACAGACAAAAATCGTGATTTAGCGGCTACGCGTGCATACCCAGCCGCCTGACGATCTTACTTGAAACCGAACCCGCGCTCTTCAAGTGTGGCGCGCAGGTGCTGACGTCCATCCATGTAATCGAGGCTGGTCGCTGCGCTCTGAACGGCCTGTTTCCAGGTTTTGTCTTTCATTCCCAGGCCTTCGCGGAATGCATGGAATGCCTCCTCATAACCTGTGACGTGAGCATCAAGGTCGCAAGCGCAGTAACGATTATGATGAGCGACCACGTTTTGCGACAGACGTGGACGGATGGCGGCATCGCTGTCAGTTGCAGGCCATCCGACCACCAGACCGCATACCACATAGCTGTGGGCGGGAAGCTGAATAAGCTCAGCCAACTCTTTAGCCTTGTTGCGTGTGGCACCGATATACACCGTTCCCAGCCCGATTGACTCCGCTGCCACGGTTGCATTCTGTGAAGCCAGTGCAGCATCAACTGTCGCCATCACAAAAGAATCGAGGTAATCATGCACACCGGAAGTCAGGCCATCGAAGACGGTCATCGCGTGATTGCGCGACAGGTCTGCAATCCAGAGAAGTATCGCCGGAGCCTTCTCAATGTATCCGTTCGCCAGCCCTTTATCTCCCGCCGCGAGCGTTCTCACTTGCGCCTTCAGCGCAGGATCTGTAACCGCCACCACGCTCCATTGCTGAAGATTTGAGGATGTTGAAGCAGACTGAGCGGCTGCAACCAGCGTCTCAAACCAATATTCCGGCAGCGCTTGGGGCGAAAAATCCCTGACGGAACGATGGCTGAGCAATCCTTCAATCTGCGCATTCCAGATAATATTTTCTGGTTGATGTTTTTCGCCGTAACGGGCAGTGATTAGCTGGTGTTTTTTCACATCTTCGGACATGCATTTTCTCCTGTATATACTGTAACGATCATTCAAAAATTGAGGAAATAAAAAGGCCTGAGGGCCTTTGTACTAAATGTTCATGAGTAACGCTTCAATCGCAGCGCGTTGATATTCAGGCTCATGCACAACTCTGCCGAACACGCGGAAACCGAAGTAGGCGCACATAAATGCTTTTGCCATAACCTCAGGCTGCCGCTCGGCCCGAAACTCTCCGGCAGCAATCCCGGCGGCGAAAAGCCTGCTGAACATTGCCTCAAGTTTCTTGATATAACTGCGGCTCAAATCTGCAACGGTTTTATCTTTCGCGGCTCTCTCTAAGGGAGAGAAAATTGCCATACAGCCGTTGCGCTCTATGTTGCTGAAATCCAGTTCAATGCCTTTCTCAAGCAGAATGCGTAACCGATCTTTAACGCTCCCGGCTTGAGTGAAGACCGCCTCGTGAAACTCAAGGCTTGAACTGTGATAACGGCGCAGGGCTTCATGGTAGAGATTTTCCTTATTACCGAAAGCCGCATACAGACTGCCACGACCCAGCCCGGTACTCTCAACCAGTTCCTGAGCTGATGTTGCTTCAAAGCCGTTTCGCCAAAACGCATCCATAGCCGCCTGAATCACCAGCTGATCATCGAATTCTCTTGGTCTGCCTGCCATGAGGCTCCCCCGTAGTAAAGACAGTAACCACTTTAGCAATTATGGAATGATTGGTCAAAAATTACGATAAATTATCTGTTTCTGGCCCTCATCGGGCGAATATACTGAGGGTCCTATCAGCGAAATGCTGACGAAATTTATAATAACAGCAGCCATTTTCGATTTTTTGACCGACATGACATTTGCTCTATTAGCGGGTAGCGCAGCGGGTGTGGTTGCAGGTAATAGCAAACTGCAAAATCTACTCGATCGCATTGTTGGGGTAACCTTCATTGCATTAGGGTTAAGGCTAGCTTTAACGCGTCGATGAATGACTTATTAAGCGAATTCTGCAACCGCCGCTCTCACTCGTGCGCACGCACCGGCGAATAACGTAGCAGCGGCTTACGCGGCGATTCTCCCTAATCGCCTCGTAAGCGTGCGCTATTAATCAGCGATCAGCGCCGGGTGGCAGAGGCCTCCGCAGCTTGATCAGGTTGTATCCGCTCCAGTATCACCGGAGTGCTTTTATAGGCTGGGATTCCGCTCTTAGTATCATGACTTTCCAGCGGTATCAGAACGTTCGCTTCCGGGTAGTAAGCGGCCACGGAACCAAAGGCCATATCGTGCACCACGATGGTCAGCTTATCTATCCGTCTTGAGGTGGGATTGCCATCGGGATCCAACGCAATAACATTGACCTGTTCACCGACGCGCACCTGTCGTTTTTCCGCTTCATCAGGGTTGATAAACAGCACGTCGCGACGTCCGGTAACACCGCGATAGCGATCGTTCAGGCCATACAGCGTGGTGTTGTACTGATCGTGACTGCGCAACGTCGTGAGAACCAGGTCGTGGCATTTTAATGAACGCGGATCCTCATTAATGCCGGGCATCACCAGGAACTGCGCTTTGCCCGATGGCGTATTCCAACTGCGGTTTGAAGCACCGTTCGGTAAACGAAAACCGCCCGGTTGCTGAATGCGCTGGTTAAAGTTTTCAAAGCCGGGGAACACCGCTTCAATCGCCTCACGAATGTGGTTGTAATCGCGGGTCATTTTGTCCCAATCGACCACCGTATTGGGTAATGTGGCTTTCGCCAGACTGGCAACCAGCAGCGGCTCAGATTTTAAATGGGGCGATGCGGGTTCTAGCGTGCCGCGCGATGCATGAACCATCGACATCGAATCTTCGACCGTCACGCTTTGCGCCCCGGATTGCTGCTGATCGATTTCGGTGCGGCCCAGCACCGGTAAGATGTAGTTGTGCTTGCCCAGCAACAAATGCGATCGGTTTAATTTTGTGGCCATGTGAACCACTAAATCAAGATTGCGCATCGCTGGGAATGCGACCTGCGGATCGGACATGGCTTCAGCCAGGTTACCGCCGAGACAGAGCAGCGCTTTGGCTTCGCCGTCGCGAATGGCGCGAATGGCATCGACCGCACCGTGTCCATGCTGCTGGGGTGGCGTAAAGCCAAACACCTTTTCAAGGCTATCCAACAGCGTTTGTGAAGGGATTTCAGTTATGCCGACGGTACGATCGCCCTGAACATTTGAGTGCCCACGAAGCGGACAGATGCCCGCGCCTTTTTTGCCGATGTTGCCGCGCATCAGCAGCAGGTTAGCGATTTGCTGCACATTTTGCGTGCCGTACTGATGCTGCGTAATCCCCATGCCATAGCAGATAATTGTGCGATCGGCCGCGGCATACAGACGCGCCAGATGCTGAATTTCTTCGCGTTCCATACCTGAGACTTTGAGAATATGCTCCCAGCTGGTGGCATCGAGATCGACTTTTAGCGCGTCGAATCCTTGGGTATGTTCGTTAATAAAGTCGTAATCGATGATGCCCGGTTCACCCTTTTCTTGGGCGGCTGCATCCATGCTGAGCAGAAATTTCATCACCCCCTTCAGCATTGCCGCGTCACCCCCGACGCGCACCTTGTAATAGGTTGACGCCAGTTCAGTAGAACTCATCGACAGCATTTCAATCGGACTTTGTGGGGAAGTAAAACGCTCCAGCCCGCGTTCACGCAGTGGATTGATCGCCACAATGGTCGCACCGCGTTTTGCAACTTCCCGCAGCGTGCCCAGCATACGCGGATGGTTGGTGCCGGGGTTATGGCCAATGCACACCACCAGATCGCAGTGATCGAAGTCGTCCAACTCGACGGTGCCTTTACCTACACCAATTGATTCAGGCAGGCCAACGCTGGTGGGTTCGTGGCACATATTGGAACAGTCGGGGAAGTTGTTGGTGCCGTATTCCCGGGCAAACAGTTGCCACAAAAAGGCGGCTTCATTGGAGGTTCGACCTGAGGTGTAAAACTCCACCTGATTAGGATTGTCATAGCTGCGCAATAACTCACCAATCTCTGCAAATGCCGTTTCCCACTCAATAGATTGGTAAGTGTCTGTGTTGGCGTCATATTTCATGGGATGGGTGAGACGGCCTTCGCCTTCAAGTTCGAGCGCATTGCGTTGCCAAAGGTCGCTGACGGTATGCGCAGCGAAAAAGTCGGGCGCGGCGCGCTTACTGGTGGCTTCCCATGAAACCGCTTTGGCACCGTTCTCACAAAATTCAAACGAAGAGGTGTGCTGCGGATCGGGCCAGGCGCAGCCAGGGCAATCAAAGCCCTGCGGCTGATTCACTTTGAACAGGGCGATAACATCCTGCTTCACCGCCATTTGCCCACGAATCGCATCAGCAACCGCTTTTAAGGCGCCCCAACCACCTGCTGAACCACCGTAGGGTTTAACGCCAATAGTACGATTTTGCTCTTTCATAATGCTCCACTATTGCATTCAGTCATATTCCCCTAAGCTTGGTACAGGAATTGTGATGCCGTGCAGTAACAACGTTGTAAATCGCAGGTTAACTTTTACGAAATGTTACGTCGTTACGGTTAACATCATTAGTTACCGTTTGGCTTACATGAACGAAAACCCTACTGAGCGATGGCGAGGTTTTTAAGGTTCATGGTGACGTGGATAGCGAACATGTTGGGGAGAGCTAAATTCACGCTTGCGCTGGCAGCTGGGAAAATGAGCTAAACTGCATGCCGTACGAAGATTTTTGATGCGATTTACGGCTGCTGATTTGAAGTAAACCCATTGAAGCTGTTCGAAGGCTACATGGATCGATATGAGAAAAATTAACGCGCAACTTTTTATAGACGACCGGTCGAATAGTTGCTAGTTTAGTTTTACGCCAGCTGGCAGGGCTATCAAAAATGTCAGATTTAAGCCGTAGCGTTTCGCTCAGACTTAAGCCAAAGCGAACATTAATTCAAAGACGGGTAGTGCAGCATCTTAATAGACGACCGGTCTAATATAAATCACCTTTCGACATCCCGGAGTATGACTATGAAAGTATTAATGGTACTGACCTCACACGACACACTGGGCAACACCGGCCGTAAAACTGGCTTCTGGCTCGAGGAGCTGGCCGCTCCTTACTACGCCTTCAAGGACGCGGGTGCGGAAATCGTGTTGGCCTCTCCTAAGGGGGGAAATCCGCCGCTGGATCCCAAAAGCAACGAACCGGACTTCCAAACTGAGCTTACTCACCGCTTTGAAGCCGATGCTGAAGCCAAGGCGCAGTTGGCTTCCACCGTCCGTCTTGACAGCGTGTCACAAGCCGATTTTGATACCGTGTTTTATCCGGGCGGCCATGGTCCACTGTGGGATTTGGCGGAAGATAAGCACTCTATCGCGCTGATCGAATCATTCTATGCCGCCGGTAAAAACGTGGCGTTCGTTTGCCATGCTCCTGGCGTACTGCGCCACGTTAAAACGCCGGAAGGCAAACCGCTAGTCGAAGGACTCAAGGTCACCGGTTTCACAAACAGTGAAGAAGAGGGCGTCGGCCTGACCCATGTGGTGCCGTTCCTGGTCGAAGATGAGTTGATTGCCAAGGGCGGCATCTATTCCAAAGGCCCGGACTGGGGTTCATTTGTAGTGACGGATGGTCTGCTGATCACCGGCCAAAACCCGGCCTCATCGGCGGCAACCGCGGCGCAGCTGATCACGCAGCTTGCACACTAATGTGACGCCATAAAGCGGAGGTGGATTGCCTGGCAACCGCCTCCGCTTCATTCATCTTAGGGTAATAAAGCTCCGATTTATAGACGACTGGTCTAACTGTTGGTAGATTGACGCCATGAAAACTGCAACGCTACAACAAAACCAGCAAGTGCGGGAACATATCCTGACAACCGGCCAGCGTATTATGGCGGGTAAGGGTTTTTCCGCCGTCGGCCTGAAGGAAATTCTGGATGAATCAGATGTTCCTAAGGGTTCGTTTTATTACTACTTTTCATCAAAAGAAGATTTTGGTGTGGCTCTTCTACAGCACTATTTTGATGATTATCTGGCCGATATTGACGAGACGCTGCAACAGCCTGAAGTCAACCATGCCATTCGGCTGATGCGTTATTTCGAGATATGGCGTGAAACGCAGTCGTTCTCTGACTGTCAGGGCAAATGTCTGGCCGTCAAGCTGGGAGCGGAAGTAGCCGATTTGTCAGATAAAATGCGTCTCACGCTGATGAAAGGTACGGCAGGCATTATTTCACGGCTGGCCGATGCGCTTGAAGCCGGCGCGGCAGAAGGATCGTTGACGCTGGAAGATGAACCCGAGAAAGTGGCCGAGAGTCTTTACCAGCTTTGGGTGGGCGCCAGTGTAATGGTGAAGATCGTGCGTACCGTTACTCCCTTCGATACTGCTATAAAAATGACCCGGCAGATTTTACATATCTCCCTCTAAGAGGGAGTTTGATTAACGTTGAGTTATTTAACTGCCGAACGGTTTCATACAACGTCATATTGGTAGAAGCATTACCGTCACATCCTGCCGTCATCACGCTTTTGCCGATATTTACCCTGGATGTCGCCCGCCGCGATGATCATAAGGCGGGCCAATCCCTGATTGGATGCCCACCTGTCAGGCTGAAAGCCTCAATGACCGTGTACGGTTAATCCCACGAGCCGGATAACAACCGGACGAACCACCAATATGCAAAAGAATGCTGCGGGCATAGCGACCTGGTAAGCATTCATCACATTTGTCATGTAATGGGGTCCTGTTCCAAATTCGGCTAACGTGATGACCATACTCATCAGGAACGCCATAATGATCGCCATGTAAAGAGCAAAGATGTAAGGTGCCATACGTGTTGGAAGGCGGCTGCGTGGGATATTTTTTGGTGTAGCATCAGTCATCGAAATTTCCTGTGTTATGAAAGTAGACGAAACTGTGGCTAACTTAACAAGCTTACGGCGAGGCTTGTAGAGCGGTTATGCTTTAATCATTATTAAGTAAAAGTGACGAATTCATGTGGGGATGATATGGATGTACTCGGGCTGATCGGCACGTTTATCCGCGTGGTGGAAAACGGCAGTATTGCAGCAGCGGCACGTGCTAAAGGGATGAGTCCGGCCGCGGTGAGCCAAAGTATTTCCCGCCTTGAAGCGCATTTAGGCGTGCGCCTGCTATCACGCACTACCCGCAGCATGACCTTAACCGAAAATGGTAAACGGTATTTCGCGAAAGTCCGTCACATTCCCGGTGATATCGAACTCGCTTCACAGGCGGCAGCGAATGAAACCAAACCGCAGGGGCCGCTGTGTATCGCCACAACAGCCGCGTTTGGGCGGTACGTTGTGGCTCCACTTATGCCTGCTTTTAAAGCGTCATTCCCGGATATCAATATTGAGTTGATCAGCACCGATCGAAACGTCGATCATCGCCTGGAAGGCGTTGATGTCAGTATCCGCATCGAGGCACAGTTAAACGATCAGCTGATCGCCAGAAAAATTGCATCGTTGCCCTTTATATTCTGCGCGGCGCCTGCTTACCTGGAGCGTGCCGGCACGCCGCAGATACCTGAAGAACTTAGCCAACACGCCTGCCTGGTTTTCCGCTACCCAACCGACAGACGGTTTTTACCCTGGACTTTCCTGGTCAACGGACAGCAGTTCAACGCGAAACTCAACCCCAGCTTTATCAGCGATGATATTGATATCATTGCGAACATAGCCGTGAATGGGGGTGGCATTGCTCGTCTGGCAAGCTTTGTCGCTCAGCCATTAATCGACAGTGGTTTGCTGAGGCCTTTGTCCTGGTCAGATCACCGTAGCGAGAGCAATATTGAGTCTTTGCCGATGACTATTTTTGCCTGCGTCACTGAACGTTCAGCTCTTAATTCAAAGGTTCGTTCATTTATTGAATTCTTAGAGGGTGCTCTTTAAGCCAAGCCGCTTCCGATGGGCGAAACTGTCTGCATGTTTCAAAATCATCTGCCCGGTTTGCCCACCGCCTGCTGGTTATGGGATTCGCTTTTACGCAGAACGCAACAATCTCAATGGCAGCTGACCTGCTGATGCTCGCAGCTATTGCGGGGTGTGGCTCTGGCTATGCGGAAGGGGCAAAATTATCGCGTGAACTGGGAGGATGACAGGTCATAATCTGGGCTCTGATTATTTCTCTTCCGTTTATGCTGGCGGCATCACTGCTTACTTATCCAGGCACGTTACATACAGGGAGTGCTCCAGGATGGTTTGCGCTGGGGTACGTTTCACTGTTCAGCATGCTTATCGGTACCATCTTTTGGTACAAGGGGCTGACGTTGGGAGGTATAGCCGAGGTGGGACAACGCCAGCTTCTCCAGCCATTTTTCGGGCTTGCCTTATCCGCTCTGCTATTGCACGAACAGGTCAGCATGCTAATGGTGACCATTACACCAAGTGTTATTATCTACGTTATCGGTTCTAAACTGTTTGCTCAATAACCTTTGTTAGGGCTAGTCGCATCTCAATAACATAGTCGCGGTACAATAAAATTCATCACGAAAAATATTTATCAGGATTATCATGAAAAAGCCGCAGATTGGTTAATTTGCCAGAGCTTCTTCCTATTGAACAATCCATAAGTTGCATGAGCAGAATAAGTCATTATTCAAAGAGATGAAACTAAATGTCTTTTTAGTTTAAATAAGCTTTTAGATAATTGGAATATTGTATTGCTTTAGTATCACGCATTGCTCTTCTGATTTTTATTAGATATCCACTTTCATGCCGCATACATACACAATTTCAGTAAGCATTATTTACACTGGCAGAAATTTGGCTCGGCGATAAATTCCCGCTTAGAATATAATTTTAAGTTGAGTTAACTTGTTTTCAGGAATATGAGTATTTAGGTTGCGTTAAGCTATTTATTTTTCATCAGGGGTTAAGCGTTTTTTCGCCTTCATAAATTGAGAGTTCTTTTGAAGAAGATATTAAAAATCAGTTTAAGAGAGGAACTGAATATCTTTCGAGAATGAGATTATGTTTGAAAACAGTAGTTTAATTTTAATTGTGTGATTAAAAGCACAAATCCGGTGAGTGCAGATTGCCCATCTACCATCTACAAGAGTAGGGTTGGCTCAGGTTGAACATAGTTGTACATAGACAACCATGCATGACACCGCTCACGCTGTAATTGACGTTTCGTTTAACTGGAAGTACAGAGGTAGAAAATGCCATTGAACACATCACTCGATAGCGAGCTCATCCATCTGCATCAGGCACCACAGGATCGCAATATGCTGTTCAGCAGAATTACGGATCAGCTGTTGGCTAAAGGGATTGTTGAAGAGAGTTATCGCGAAGCGTTGATTTTGCGTGAACAGAATCATCCAACTGCCATGCAGCTTGAAACTATGGGAGTTGCTATCCCCCACGTCGATGTCGAACACGTGAGAGAAGAGCGAGTGGTAGTGGTTACCTGTCCGGAAGGGATTGTGTTTAACCAGGCCGAAGATCCTGACCGGACTATGAACGTGAACGTTATTTTCTTCCTGCTGCTGAAAGAAAAGGACGCTCACCTCGAATTTCTTATGAAGCTGATATCACTGTTCCAAAAAACCAGTGAAATGAACACCCTGCTTGGTACAACCTCCAGTCAAGAAGTCATGCAGATTCTGGCAAAAAATCTCGACTGAGAATGTGCCTCCGTACCTTTGCAATTCCGATTACCCACAACGGAGTTTGATATGAATAAGAAAATCATTT
Organism: uncultured Pantoea sp.; assembly: GCA_966185695.1. Taxonomy (GTDB): domain Bacteria; phylum Pseudomonadota; class Gammaproteobacteria; order Enterobacterales; family Enterobacteriaceae; genus Pantoea. Next base: position 54,669 of record CBIFUL010000009.1, read on the forward strand.
TCGCCTGCACCAGCGGCATTGCTACTTCTGCAGTGGCAACAGAAAAAGTCGTTAGCTACTGCAAAGAGCAGGGCATAACTGTTGAACCAATGCAGTCCAATATCGGGACTATTGGCTCACAAGACGGGATGGCCGACCTGATCATCGTAACATCAGCCGTGAAACACTCACTTCAGACGCCGGTACTCAACGGTCTCCCGCTTTTAACCGGTTTCGGTGAAGAAGATCTCCTCGAAAAAATCGTCTCAATTCTGAAAAGTTAACCGAGGACAGGCAGATGCTCGAAACTCTTTATGGCGGAATCCAGTATTTGTTGGGGCTTGGCCCCACCATAATGCTGCCAATCATTATTTTTATCATGGGCTTATGCCTGGGAGCGGGATTTAGTAAAGCTCTGCGCTCAGCACTGACCATCGGCATGGGCTTTATTGGTATTTTCCTCGTCTTTGGACTGCTATTAGATCAGCTCGGGCCAGCAGCGAAAGACATGGTTAAACACACCGGCATAAATCTCCCAGTGGTCGATCTTGGATGGACTCCGCTGGCGGCCATTGCATGGGCATCTCAGGTGGCACCCTTTGTGGTTCCGCTTACCATTGGCATTAACGTATTGATGCTGACGCTGAAATGGACCCGCACGGTAAACATTGACGTCTGGAATTTCTGGCACTTTTCAATGGTTGGCGCAATGGTTTACAACGTCACCGGCAGTTTCATGTTTGGACTGATCATTGCAGGTTTGACGTCCGCTATCACTCTGCTGTTGGCTGACTGGTGCGCGCCCATGATTCAGAAGTACTTTAATCTACCGGGCATCTCCTTACCGACGCTCTCTTCCGCGATCTTCTTCCCGTTTGGGCTGCTGGGTAACCTGATACTGGATAAGATCCCTGGCATCAACAAGCTCAATGCAGATGCTGACGCGATTCAGAAACGCTTCGGGATCTTTGGCGAACCAATGATGCTGGGTGTCATTCTAGGTGCTGGTATTGGCCTGCTGGCTAAGTACGACTTCAAAGGAGTGCTAACGCTGGCAATGAGCCTGGGTGCCGTTATGCTCATCATGCCGCGTATGGTTAAGCTACTGATGGAAGGGCTATTGCCACTGTCTGACGCCGTTAAAAAGTTCCTGCGCAAAAAATATCCTGACCGTGACGATCTCTACATAGGTCTTGATATTGCCGTAGCTGTCGGTCATCCCTCTGTGCTCTCCACTGCACTGTTGCTGATTCCAGTCGGCGTGCTGTTAGCAGTAGTTTTGCCGGGGAACCGTTTATTGCCGCTGGGCGATCTTGCAAATATCTGGGTTCCGATATCAATGGTGGTTCTGGCCTGCCGCGGCAATATTGCGCGCGCTTTTATTCTCGGCATTCCATTGCTGTCTCTTAACCTGTATATCGCCTCAGCTGCCGCGCCTATTTTAACGGCCGTAGCCAAAAGTATCCATTTTCCCATCGACACGGACAGTGAAATATCCAGTTTGCTCGATGGTGGTAATCCGTTCCGCTTCTGGATGGTGAAAATCTTTGAAGGCAATTTGATTGCTCTGGTGCTTATTCCGGTCATCTTCATAACCTGTCTGCTGCTTTACCGCATGACAACAAAGCAAATGCAGCGTGAAGAACGCGAAGAAAAGGCTGCTACAGAACAGGCGGCCGTCTCTAAATAAGTAACAACACGTTAAGAAGGGAAAGTCAGAGCAGTATTTCCCTTATCGATATTGACTGATTTATTCCCTTATAAAGGGGAGAGACATGTACGCAATTGGCATAGATGTTGGAACAACCAACTGCAAGGTCTGCTTATATCGTATCTCAGACCTTGAACTTATTAAGAAATACAGTTTCATTACGCCAAAAAATATTACGGAATACGGTAGTGATTTTGATATTAATGAACTTTGGCAGGGAATTATTACAGGGCTTAGCAATATAGCCAGTAGCGTTGCCCAACCAGAAAATATTATCACTATTTCAGTTGCCAGCGTCGGTGAGGCAGGCGTTCTGCTTGATCAAGCGGATAACATTATTGGGCCAGTAATGACTTGGTACGATACCCGAACCCAGCCGCAGCTGGAGCGCGTTGTTAGCCGCATCGGTGAAAATCGTTTATATGAAATCACGGGTATTCCCGCGCATAGCAATTACAGCCTTAATAAAATCCTCTGGCTGATGGAGCACGCGGGTTGCCAGAAACCCGCTAGCTGGCTGTGTATAGCGGAATACATCGCTTTTCGCCTGAGCGGCGTGAAGCGCGCAGAATACTCACTTGCCTCACGAACTCTGGCATTTGATATCAACCAGGCGAGCTGGTCTGAAGAGATCTGTTCGGCAATGGAGGTTCCGATTTCACTGTTCAGCCCTCTGATCGCGGCGGGTGAGCCATGCGGTAATTTGCTTGCCGAATGGCGCGCGATTACGGGTATTGCGTCCCCGGCAAAAGTCTCTATATCCGGGCACGATCATATGGTCGGGTCTGTTGCAGTGGGCATTAACGATGAAAATCAGATTTTAAATTCAACCGGGACCACAGAAGGCCTGCTGGTAGTCCGTCATAAGCCTTCACCGACGAGTGACTACTATCAATCCCGGTTATCGAATGGTCATCATGTGCAACGCAACGCCTACACATTGTATGCCTCACTTCCCTCAGCCGGTTATGCCATCGAATGGTTCTGCAACCTGTTCAATATGAAACCCGCTGATTTCAGTTGCATGACGCATTGGCTCATGACGAAGGGAGCGGCAGCACAGCCGACCGACAGCTTTCTTATTCCGCATCTGCGTGGCAGTGGTCCGCCAAAGAGAACCCACATCGCCAAGGGGTTGATATACGGTGTTGACGATAAAACAGATCCCGAAGCGTTGTTAAAAGCGATGTTTCATGGGCTTTGCTATGAGCTTAGACATCTGCTGGAAACTTACGAATCTCTGACGGGAAGTCACTGGAAATCAGTGTTGGTTATAGGCGCAGCCTGCCAAAACTCTTACTGGCTTCAGCTTAAGGCCACCATCATGAATAGAGAGGTTGTCGCCTGCAATATTCCGGAAGCAGTAAGTCGTGGTGCTGCCTTGCTTGGCGCCAGAGGAGCAGGGCATGAGCCAACCAATGCCGCTATCCCTGATGAGGCCCTGATGCGTTACCAGCCTGACCATGATTCCGCTATACGTTTTAGTGCCGTTTATCAGCAACTTTACAAAAGTCTGTATGAAACCAAGCTCAATATTGAAAATCAGGTGAACAGGGCGTGAAGATGAAAGCCAGTGTGTATTACAGCAAAAGCGATATCCGCTATGAAGATGTGCCGGTACCTGAAATAGGTGACGGCGATATCCTGCTTCGGATGAAGCGTTGCGGCCTATGTGGAACCGACATTCATAAAGCACAACATCAAACGGTAACAGGCCCGATCGTCCTTGGCCATGAAGTAGCAGCCGAAGTGGTGAAGGTCGGAAAGCGAGTTACGCGATTCAGCCCAGGCGACCGCGTCGTGACGGCAATCCATGTGCCGTGTTTCAGTTGCCATTATTGCGATCGGGGGCACTTTACCCTGTGCGAGCAGTTCAAACCCACCCATATTGAGCCGGGAGGATTTGCTGAATTTATCCGCTTGCCGGAACTGCATGTTAAGCATTTAACGCATCATATTCCTGCGGGTGTGTCCTGGGAACAGGCCGCTATGGTCGAACCCATTGGATGCTGCCTGTATGGCCTGAAGAAGGCCGCCATCACACCTGGCTGCAGCGTGCTGGTGATGGGTTCTGGCACTATCGGCCTGCTGAGCGCTCAGCTTGCGTCCATGATGGGCGCAGCTACCGTCATCGTTTCAGACCTTTCACCGTTCAAACTCAATCTGGCTCTCAAACTCGGGGTCACGCATGCGATTAATCCTGTCGAAGAGAATCTGGAAACGCGGGTGGGCGAGATAACACATGGGCGTGGCGTTGACGTGGTGGTGATCGCTGCGGGCGTAGCTTCACTGTTGCCACAGGCTGTAGATCTGCTCCGACGTGGCGGACGAGTTGTCGTTTTCTCACCTTTTGATCACAACAACATGGTCAGCATTGATGCCGCACGCTTTTTCCGCGATGAGATTGCGGTGATTGGTACTTACTCATTGTCTTCTTATGAGATGCCGGAAGCCGTGGAAATTGTGCGCACCAACAGAATCAATGTGGATGACATGATCACACATACCTTTCCGCTGGAACGGCTTGAAGAGGCTATTGCGTTCGCCTCAAATCCGCAAAATGACGTGTTGAAGGTCATGATGCAGATGGATGTTTAGCCAGAGTCGGCTGATTTTCTACGGCGCTTTATGAACAAACGGTGTTAATGCCTGCTGCTCACCCCATGGGTTTTGTGAACCAGATCGTTTGAGAATACAGGGAAATAAGGTTATGTTCGGGCGATACTTGTGCATAGTCGTACATAGACGATCTTAACAACCGAGGGAGCATGGCATGAATACCATTTTAAAAGATTCTGAAGTACCACTTTATCTACAAGTTTCTGAGTGGATTCGAGAAAACATTTATAAAGGCGATCTTACGACCGGTGACCGAGTGCCGTCAGAGAACAAAATCATGGAAATCCTGGGCGTGAGCCGAGGCACGGTAAAGAAAGCTGTCACTATGCTCGTGAATGAGGGGCTGCTGGTGCAGGTGCAAGGGAAAGGGACGTTTGTTAAAAGCGAAAACATCTCTTACTCGTTGGGCGAAGGATTGCTGTCATTTGCTGAATCTTTAGAAAGTCAGCACCTGCATTTTGAAACCGAGGTGATTACTTCTCGGATGGAGAGCGCGTCAAAACATGTGGCGTCAAAGCTGCGCATTGCCGTAGGCGCTCCCATCCTTTATCTGGAGCGCGTGCGTAGCGTTGAAGGTGAGAAAGTGATGCTTATTGAAAACCGCATCAACATCGCGCATTGCCCTGGCATTGAGGATATTGATTTCAACAGCAATAATTTATTTCCCACCATTGAAAAGTTGTCGGGTAAAAAAATAAGTTTTTCTGAAAGCCGTTATGCCGCAAAAATTATTGGTGCCGAACGCGGACACTATTTAGAGGTGCATGAAGATGCGCCGGTACTGCATCTCGAACAACTGGTTTTCTTCCAGCAGGACATGCCCATTGAGTTTGGTAATGTCTGGCTGAAGTCTGATAAATATTATTTAGGTACAGTTCTACAACGAAGAGAGAGGTAAAGGTTATGCCATTAGTAAACGGTAATATTCTTCTGAACAGCATTAAAGAAAAACGCGTTCTGGCTGGCGCGTTTAATACGACGAATCTGGAAACAACCATATCGATTCTTGATGCAATTGAACGCTCAGGTTTGCCAAATTTTATTCAGATTGCACCCACCAATGCCAAACTATCTGGATACGATTACATTTATGAAATCGTTAAAAAACGCGCGGCGACCATGGATGTGCCGGTAAGCCTGCACCTCGATCACGGTAAAGAACTTGATGATGTGAAACAAGCCGTTCGCGCGGGTTTTACTTCGGTGATGATTGATGGTGCCGAATTACCGTTTGAAGAAAATATTGCCTTTACGAAAGCTGCCGTTGATTTTTGTAAGTCTTTTGGCGTTCCGGTAGAGGCTGAGCTGGGCGCTATTCTGGGTAAAGAGGATGATCACGTCAGCGAAGCAGACTGCAAAACTGATCCTAAACAGGTACTGCGTTTTGTTCAGGAAACTGGATGCAGCATGCTCGCCGTTTCTGTAGGTAACGTGCACGGACTTGACGATATTCCCCGCATTGATATCCCGCTGTTACAAGAAATCGCCACAATCTGCCCGGTTCCACTGGTTATCCACGGCGGCTCAGGCATTGATGAACATATCATTCGCAGCTTTGTTAAATACAATGTTGTCAAAGTTAATATTGCCAGCGATCTGCGTAAAGCGTTTATTACCTCTGTAGGCAAAGCATGGATGGAAAATAATAATGAGGCGAATCTTGCTCGCGTGATGAACAGCGCAAAAGCAGCGGTTGAAGCAGATGTGTTCAGCAAAATTCAGATGATGAACCGTGCCTCCTGATAACAAGTAATTTTACCGGCTTAATGTGGTATTCAAAATGATCAGAGAAAATATACGTGTTGTTAACAGCACGGGCCTGCATGCACGTCCGGCGGCAACATTGATTAAAGCGATTAAAAAGTACGAAGCTTCTGTCACGCTGGTTAATGGTGAGAAGACGGTGGCGCTTAAAGGGTTAATGAGTGTCTTAGGCGCTGGCGTTAAAGGTCATTCCAATATAGAGATTATCTGTGAAGGATGTGATGAACAGGATGCCATGAATGAAATAAAAGGTTTATTTGCCAGCGGGTTTGGCGAAAAAGAATAACCCGTCCCCCTGAAGATCAATCTTTATATGAGGCCTCGCTTCAGGTCTGCTTACGTCTGGAATAGAAAGAAAATAATGTCAAAAAAGTCATGTCGACGCATTTTACTTTCGAATAATGACGTGTTGGATGCGGCGGGCATTCAGTGCCGGGCATAGCTATAAAAACTAAACGCACTTAGGCGTGGGTTTTTTTATGCAAATACATATTGCTTATGCTCCTTTTAACCGGTGGAGATGATTATGAAAGCGCTTAACCTTTACGGAATACAAGATGTGAGATTTGAAGAAATACCGCTGCCGAGCATTGAGAAACACGACGATGTGATTATAAAAGTGATGACAGCAGGTATTTGTGGTTCAGATATTTCCAGATTTGGCAAAATAGGATCTTATAATCCAGGCCTAACGTGGGGACATGAATTCGCCGGTATCGTGACGAAAACCGGGAGTAAGGTAAGGGGAATAAGCCCGGGTGACAGGGTGGTCGCCTGCCCCTGCTTCCCCTGCTATGCATGTGAATCTTGCCTGCAATCCAATTACGCCCGATGCTCAGCGCTGAAAGTGCTGGGGGGGCAACGCAAAGGTGCTTTTGCCGAATTTATCAGCGTGCCCGCAGCCAACGTGGTGCGCATTCCTGATGCGCTCGATTTTGCATCCGCCAGCTTCGTTGAACCCTCGGCCGTTGTGGTTCACGGTCTCGATCAGGTAACCCTTCGTGCAGGCACTACAGTTGCTGTCGTTGGTTGCGGAACCATAGGCCAGCTGGCCGTGCAATGGGCACAAATATACGGCGCTGGCAAAGTCTATGCGTTTGATACTGACACACAAAAACTCAATGTCGCTTTGCAGGCGGGTGCAGCTGACGCGTTCAATGTCACAGATGCTGAGTATGAACAACGTTTTCATGAAACCACCCGTGGCAAGGGCGTGGATCTGGTGATTGAATCATCAGGCAACGCCGCAGGCATTGTCAGCGCAATGAATCTGGCGAGGAAAGGCGGCACCGTGCTGTTAATGGGCATTCCTTATGGTGATGTTGCTTTTAACCGAACTAGCTTTGAGAAAATCATCCGCCATGAGTTGAGGGTTCAGGGTTCCTGGAACTCTTTATCCGCGCCGTTTCCGGGAAGAGAATGGAAAACCTCTCTGGACTACATGCAGAAAGGAGTGCTCAATCCCGCGATGCTTATCACTCACCGGATTAGGCTCAATGATGCACCCGCGATTTTTCCACAGCTTTACGGGCGGGATTTCAGCTTCATTAAAGTTTTGATTGAGATAAGCGATGAAAAAGCAGGTTATCCCTTGCCTCACACGTATTCCTGAACGGTCACCAAGCCAGGTATTGCTTAAATACCACGCGACACCGTTCCTGTCTCAAGCCTTTCGTTAATATCCCTAATCAAACTGCGGCCTTATCGCGTTGAGCCACTATACTCACCAATGAAGTGGTAAGTCACAGATGAGGCTGCGCACGGTTAACTACCTGAACCAGCCTTGCCGAAATCCATCAGGAGTTCAAAATGCAAAAGCGTAAAATCTTTAAAGGATTGCTCACCGTGTCGGCATTAGCAGCCATGCTTGGCACTGCTGCCGTACAGGCTCAAACTTCCGTGAGCGCGGATCAGGGCCATGCAACAAGTCTTAGCACATCGAGCAGCAAACTTAACGCCGGGGATGAAAAAGCGCTGAAGTACATGGCGCAGGCCAATATCAATGAAATTGCGGCGGCCAAGATTGCCTTGAGCAAAGCGCAAAGCAGCGACGTCAAGGCCTTCGCTCAGAAGATGGTCAACGACCACGGAAGTGCCCTGAGCAAAGTCCAAACGGTTGCCGAACAAAAGGGCGTACCGCTGCCGACTGAGCCGGATGCCATGCATAAAGAGATGGCCGCCAAGCTGGAACAGCAGAGCGGTGAAGCCTTCGACAAGATGTATATGGAACACGCGGGCGTCAAAGACCATAAGATGGTGCTGGCGAAATTGCAGAGTGATGCGAAGATGATCAAGGATGCCGATGTAAAAGCGCTGGCCGATGCGCATACGCCAGTGGTGGAGCAGCACCTGAAATCTGCTCAGCAGATGGCCAAGTAATCAGTAATGTTGTCGAGTCAGTCACCAGGTCGTTGATGATCACGCGGTTCTGCGACCTGGAAAGCTGAGGCATTACACGATGACCGATCCTCAATTTTTTCTGATGATGACGGCATCTCATTCAAATACCTGCGGTAAGAATGTAGCGATGCTCGGAACGCCACCGTCGCACATTTAACCTCTGTCACTTCACATCGCGCGCATCAGTTTGCTCTAAAAACGCCATGCCTTCGTGCGTGATTTTCACACCGTAATAGCGCTTTGGGTTGAGCGGCTCTGACTCGAACGCAATCAATCCTGCGCGCTCTAAAGGGATCAAGCTCAGCGCCGTTCTGTCCTCACGCTGTTTGGTCACCGGGTTATACCGCACCTGGCATCCATGGCTTCTGTCACCTCTTAACAGAAACTTACTTTTATCGCGCATCGCACGGAGAATCGCTAATGACGTGGCTGAGTAAGGCATGGGTATCCCACTGAAGCTGAAGTGATTTAATTATAGACACACTCCAGCGTGCGCGATTCAGATTGTCAGCAGACTTACCTGCCAGGCAGGAACTTCGCCGGATTTCCTGTTTATTGCGCGCGGCGCGCGTTACTCTCAACCCGCTAAGCTTAAATAAGGAAATCATATGCCTACAGCAACTCTACGTGCAGCGGTCGGTGGAACGCTTTTACTCATGTCAATCTTCGTTTCGGCCTGCGCAGCGCCGTCGCTTTCCCTGCCTTCAGGCCAGCAACGTATCTCAGTGCAGACGCAAGGCTCAGGAACGGATGTGATATTGATTCCGGGACTGGCGTCGTCTCGCGACGTGTGGGCGGATTTAGGCTCAACGTTAGAGAAAAACCACCGGCTTCATCTGGTCGAACTCGCGGGCTTCGCAAGCACGCCTGCTATTGCTGATCCGGACGGAAAGGTTGTCGCTCCAGCAGCTGACGCCATTGCCGACTACATCCGCACCCAGCACATTAACGCCCCGACGATCGTTGGTCACTCGCTGGGGGGAGAAATTGCTCTGATGCTGGGGGCGCGCCATCCTGACCTGGTCAGTCGCGTGATGGTTGTTGATGCGCTGCCGTTCTATACCTTAATGCTCAACCCTGCGGCGACCCGCGAAAGCGCCACGCCGCAGGCCGCCTCAACGCGTGATTGGCTGCTGGCGCAGTCGCCGGATCAAAGGCTGGCGTTTCAAAAAACCTCGATAGACCGGTTAGCGAAAACCGAGGCGGAAAGGCCTGCGCTGGTGGCCGCGGGGATGCGTTCCGATAGCAAAACCGTTGCGGACGCGGTGTATGAACTAATGGTGACCGATTTGCGTCCCGAGCTTGGCCGGATCAAAGCGCCGATTGCAGTCGTGTACGCCTATGACGCCGTATACGGCATTCCCGCGGGGCAGGTGGATGCAATGTATCGTCAAGCCTATGCTTCCGCGCCGGACGTTCATTTCACGCGCATAGATGACAGTTTTCACTTCATCATGCTCGATCAGCCAGCGCGCTTCTCCCGCGCGGTGGAGTCATTCCTCAACGACTGACCTCCGCGCATCCAACGCTGCGCTCAGTTTCATGCAGTCACGCGCCAGCCAGCATTGTGCAGGCGCTCAACCTCGCGGCGTAGATGGCGCCACAAGCAGGGCGTCCGCGATGTCCAGCATGGCGCGTAATCGATCCATGTGTCTGAGATCCTGATGGAAACCTACCCAGATATCTCGCGAAGGCGGCGGTTCCGGGGTCGCAATACGTTGCAGCCCCGCGGTGGCATCGCCCAGCGGTTGTGGCAGTACGGCAATTCCCATTCCACGCAGGCACATTTGCGCCTGTATCGCCCGACTGGTGCTTTTGAAAGCACATCGAGAGTGAGGATAGCGATCCAGAAGCCATGCGACATCCGGGAAGTGGGTCTGCTCGGTATTCATCAGAATCAAGCCCACCGATGAGGGATCGGAGAGCAGGGCCAGCGCATTGTCTGGCGTGCCGTAAAGGGCATAGGGCATGCTCATCAGACGCCGCTGGACGATATCCGGCTCGGTGAAGGGCACAATGCGAAATGCGACATCGGCATCCCGGCGCGAAAGATTAATCAAGCGATAGCTCGCTATCACTTCCGGCACGATCGCCGGGTGGCGGCGCGTCAATTCGCCCAGCACGGGTGCCAGCACGTAGTTCGCGAACCACTCTGCTGACGATATCCGCAAAATCCCTTCCAGACGATCGTGATTGCCCGCCAGCCGCCGTTCCATCGCCAGCGCGGAATTCTCCATCGCTTCAGCCAGCCTCATCACGCCATCGCCCGCGTCCGTGAGCACCAGCCCTTCACGCGTGCGGCGAAAGAGCGTTTGCTGTGCTTCATCTTCAAGCGCCTTGATACGCCGCCCGACCGTTGGATGACTCACGCCCAGGCGGCGAGCCGCTTCGCCGAAGGAACCGCATCGTATAACGGCCAGAAATACCCGAACGTCACTCCACTCCATGACCGCGCCTCATCGTACAAAAATGTACATCGAATATACAAAAGTGTCAGTTCCGAAACAACGATGTAAGTATCACCATGGTTTCCTCTATTTACCCGCGTCAGGCGGCGAGAACAGGAAGCTGAGATTATGAACACATTGCAAAACAAGGTTGCCATTGTCACTGGTGCATCTAAGGGAATCGGCGCGGCGATTGCCCGCCAGCTGGCGGCTGACGGTGCGCAGGTGATAGTCAATTACGCCTCAGGCAAAAGCGATGCCGAAAAGGTCGTGGCGGACATTGCCGCTGCGGGCGGACAGGCCTGCGCGGTAGCGGCGGATGTCACCCAACAGATCGAGGTCGAGGCACTCATCAAAGCCGCCCTCGACCGTTTTGGGCGGCTGGATATTGTCGTCAACAATGCCGGTGTCTATCAGTTCGCCAAAATTGAAGAGAGCACCGAAGCGCTCTACCGTCGGCAATTTGACATCAATGTCCTGGGCACCCTGTTGGTGACCGCAGCGGCTACGCCGCACCTGAGCAACGGCAGCAGCATTATCAACATCAGCTCATTTGTCACCCGCGTGTTCATTGCTGAGAGTGCCATTTACAGCGGTGCGAAAGGCGCCATTGACGCCATTACGGGCGTGCTGTCAAAAGAGCTTGGGCCGCGCGGAATTCGGGTAAACGCGGTTAATCCGGGCCTGATTGAAACGGAAGGTAGCCACAGCGCTGGCGCAATCAACTCTGACTTCCAGACATGGAACGAAGCGCAAACGCCGCTCGGTCGCATTGGTCAGGTACAGGATGTCGCGCCGATCGTCGCATTCCTGGCATCCGACGCGGCGGGGTGGATCACCGGCGAAGTGATGCTGGCTTCGGGCGGCATGCGCTGAACGGGTGAGCAACCGGCGTCAGCGTGCAGCTTTGGGCGACGCGGGCGCGGCTTTTTTTCCTCAACGCAGTTCCTCCATGGGACTGTGCCTTTGTCATGGAGTGGTCTATGTCGAGTCATTGCCTCCCGCAAGCCGAGCCGCGCCGCTGGGCTATGTTTATTGTTTTACTGGTTGGGGCGTTTTTACCGCCGCTGGATTTTTTTATTGTTAATGTGGCGCTGCCTGCCATTCAGCGCGATCTGGGCACAACGCCCGCTGCCGAACAGTTGGTTATCTCCTCCTATGCAGCGGTCTATGCGGTTACATTGATCACCGGTGGTCGCCTGGGGGATATCTACGGCCGAGGAAAGATGTTTTTCCTGGGTCTTGTCGGTTTTGCTGCCGCATCGCTGCTGTGCGGTGTAGCCTGGTCGCCCTGGGTTCTGATTGCCGGACGCCTGTTACAAGGTGCCACGGCCGCCGTTATGGCCCCGCAGGCGCTGGCGTCGGTGCAGGCTCTCTTTCCCGAAGCGGAGAAACCGTTAGCGTTGAGTATTTATGGTGCCGTGTTTGGGCTGGCCTCCGTGATCGGCCAGGTCTTGGGCGGCATTTTGATTGCCGCGAACCTGTTTGACCTCGGATGGCGGGCAATCTTCCTCGTCAACCTGCCGGTGGCGCTGCTGGTGGTTCTTTTTGGTTTACGATTGCTGAAAGAGACGCGCGCACGCGCGGCACAACAGCTCGATCCGGTCGGCATGCTGCTGGCCACGCTGACGCTGAGCACGTTAATTGTGCCGCTCATTGAAGGTCGTGAGGCGGGATGGCCGTGGTGGACGGCAATACTCTTGCTTGCGGTTCCGCTACTGGCTCTGCTGCTGTGGCGCTATGAACGTCGCCTGAGCCAGCGGGGCGGTTCGCCGCTGCTTGATCCACGCGTGTTAAGCGCGCCGGGCATGGGTCAGGGACTGACTATCGTTTTGCTGTTTTACTCTCTCGCCGCGTTCTTTCTGTTGTTTTCCATCTATCTGCAAAGCGCGTTGCACATGAATGCGCTGAGCGCCGGGACGCTATTCCTGCCCTTTGGTCTTGGCTTCCTGATCGGCCCACTGTTGACGCCTTACCTGCGGCGCTTTGTCGGAAACTACCTGAGCACCATCGGCATGGGGTGCGAGACCTTCGGCTTAGTGGGCGTAGCAATATTGATAACCCATACCTTAACCGGCAGTCCGCCAGCCATGCTGCCGCTCGCCATGCTGCTGTTTGTTATGGGGCTGGGTCAGGGATTGGCCATGCCGACGCTGGTGAGAATGGTAACGGGCCGGGTTGCGCCTGCGTATTCCGGGATGATCGCGGGCGTAACCAGCTCGGCATTACAACTCAGCACGGCGCTAAGCGCCGCCATCATCGGCGGCCTCTTTTATAGCGTCCTGGGCACCCATCACAGCGCAGCGGCTATAACCCATGCTTTTGCCGTCGCGCTGCTGGCGATGGCGCTTTGCCTCGCCACCGGAGCCGGATTGAGCATCCGGCTACTACGACGTTCCTCCGCATTGTCATCAGCCCCGCGCAGCTTCTCCCTGAAGTAACGGGCAAAATTGCCAGGCTGTGCGACGGCGCGCGCGCTTCGCCAGCCTGCTTTTCACTCTCCGCGTGCTTGACATACAGGCTACCTGCAAGTAGGTTGACTGCAAGCAATACCTCACTCAGCTAAACGCCGTTATCTCCTAAACTGTCGAAGACCGCCATGACTGAACTCTCTCCAAAAGCAATTGAAATCACCGCCCACGCCAGGCGCTTGTTGACCAGCGGCGGCTACAAAAGTTTTAGCTATGCCGACATAGCCGAGATAGTGAACATCCGTAAGGCCAGCATTCATCATCATTTTCCCAGCAAAGCGGATCTGGTGCGCACGGTTGTGGCGCAATATTGTGAAGAGGCGCGCGCGGGCATGTCAGCTCTGGATGAGCAGATCAATGAACCCCTGGCGGAGCTGCAGGCGTATATCGGTTACTGGTCACAGTGTATTAGAGATGGCTCATCGTCATTCTGTATCTGCGTAATGCTGGCGGTTGAACTCCCCACTTTGCCTGAAGAAATTGCAGCTGAAGTTACCGGGCATTTCGAGGATCTGACTAACTGGCTGACTTCACTGCTGGAGAAGGGACAACGCGCAGGAATATTTCAGCTGCAGGCAGCGCCAGCCGTTGAGGCAAAAGCCTTGATGGCTTCCGTTCATGGCGCAATGCTGGCGGCCCGCGCGTTTAATAATGTCGATGTATTTGAGCAGATTACGCAGCCGGTTCTCCATCGCCTGTTGGCGGCTGGCACTTGATAACTTTGTGAGGAGGTAGGGCACTCAGTCCCTCAACCCTACTTTCCTCTTGCCGTGATAAAGCCGATTTTTCTACGCGAACTATGCCCCTGTTATGCCTCGTCTGACCCTTAGCGGGATTCAGACACCAGCAGCCTGACAATTTTATCCACCACGAACGGGGCTGCCTGGTTCAACTCGGCGTCTTGCAACATCTTCTCTGCCATTTTCAGCGCGAACTGACGAACCGCTTGGCGTTCTCTGGCGCTCAACGCCTGATGAGTCGTTTCCATCGCCCGTGAAATTGGGGTGTCGCGTTCATGCGGGCAACCGGCCAGGCGGGAGTCATCGTCTGCATTTACCACCGGTTCCGGTGCAGTAAATCGAATAACCGTCATTATTTTTGCTCCAGTAGGGGAATCCTGCATGGCGCAACCTGTACATCGTTGCGCCATGATGCGGATATTCAGCGCTTGCGCAGGCCGGTCATGCTGCGGAACACGCCATCGCGCAGCACTAAAGCATGCAGCAGCGCAGCGGCCAGATGCAGCATGACCATAGCGAACAGCGCGAACGCTAAAGCGGTATGAAGGGGACGCAGCAGCGCATACAGGTCATTATTCACCGGCACCACCGGCGGCAGGACGATTCCGGCACCAAGGGTTACCGGATAACCCGCAGCTGAAAGCATGGCCCAACCGACAACAGGTTGAGCCAGCATGAGCAGGTAAAGAATCCAGTGTGATAGCTGCGCAATGCCACGCTGCCATGCGGGTAACGAGCTGGGCAACCGGGGCGCGACGGTAGCAAAACGCAGCCACAGGCGCACCACCACCAGCACCAGAATCATCACGCCGAGCGGCTTGTGCAGCGCCACCAACAGGCTGTGCAGAGACGATACGCTGGCAACCATGGCGACGCCGATAAACAGCATGGTTAAAATCGCTGCGGCCATCAGCCAGTGCAGAAAGCGTAGCGCGGGATGGAAATGTTCGACTTGTTTCATCGTTTTTCACCTGCCTGTTGTGACTGCTCGCGGGTACGTAAATTGTACGATTTGGCATACGCCGATGAGCGCCCATTCAGTAAGGGATCGTCTGAAGCTGCGATGCCGTCTGGCAAAATTAACGGATCAAAATTGATGTCGTTGCACGGGCCCATTTGCTGAGGCGTCGCCTGGCTGATAACCAACGTGCCAGCATGAATGGTTTGACGATCGGCTGGCCAGGCCTGGGTGGCGTCATTACCCTTATCTCCCGCCTGAGCCAGGGTAATGATCAAATCCCACCGCAGCACGCCCTGCTTCAGACGCTGCACGAGATCTTGCTGCAAAAAATCCGCATCATGCTTACGCATCTCGCTGACGGGGTTGGGTTGATTGTTGGGGACCATACTCCAGCGAACCAGATGTGCGTTGCCCGCTGCATCAATCAGGCGAAAGGCATTGAGACTGTTAAAGCGATCGCTGGCCCAGCTGGCGGACGGCTTATACTGTTTCGCCCAGGCAAAAAAAGGTTTGGCTTCCGGATGACGCGCGATAAAAGCGTTGAGTTTATTCACATCTACTTTTCCTGTTTGCGCATCAGGCAGTGTTGCGTTCTGAAGCTGATAAAACGCCTCAACCGAAGCAACCGGAAAAAACGGCATGGCGTTCATGCCCGTGCGCCACTGCTCACCGTTGGCCTGTTGAAACAGCAAAGCCATGCTGCGGACCGGCACAGCGTAATCGGGGGCGTGGGGATTGCCGCCAGCAATGGCGAATCGTCCCGTTACCGCGCTTTCTCCCTGCAAAAACAACGGCGCGCGCGATACTACGCTGGCGTTGCCATTGGAGATAAAACGCCCCAGCACGCAGATGCCTTTCGCATGGTTGCGGCGAAAGGTTGGATGCACGCCGGATGATTTTTCTAACACGTCGACCAGTTTCCCGGAGGTAAGGCGTTCGGGTGTGAGCCATCCGCCAGCCCAAAGAAATAACAAGGTGACGATGACCGGAATAACGCCAGCCAGCGCAAGGCGCAGCACGGTGTTTCCAGTGAAAATTGATTTTAATTTCATATTTCACTTTGCATTGATTAAAGGAGGTTAGTGTTTTTTACACGCGCAACCGGCGTCGAAAACCTATTTTCCCGTTACGCCATGTGGGTTGATTTATATTTTCTGCTAAGGAAGGTGAGCGATAAGGCGGAAATGAGAAAATAGAACGCGCCAAAGGCGGCATAGCCTGCAATATTAATAATCGAGGGTGGAACCGGCATTTGCGCCTGAAAAATAAAAAAGGCGCCGGCCAGCGAGGACTGGGCACCGCTCAGCGCCATACTCCACTGGGCACTGCTGTTTTTCCAGCGTTGCACCGCCGTGCCCAGCTGCAACACGCCAGATAAAATTGCCCATCCGCCAAACACCGCGATCACGGCATTCATGCTTTTTGTGAGGGTGATTATCACTAAAAGCGTAGTGAGTAGGCTGACGAAAATATTGATGGTCTGCATGCGGTTTTTACCCAAGCCGCCACTCTGATTGGCATCAATATAGTTGGCTAACGCATCCCAGGCTGGATAGATCACAAGTAAAACGGCGGCGAAAGGTGAGGCTGGCGGAGCAAAGGCCACGGCGGCGGTAATCCACAGCAATGAGAATCCAGCACGAATGAAATAGTATTTTTTCAGCCAGTTTTGAGATGGCAGGTTTGATAACGGTTCGACTTTGAATGACATCGTATCCTCCAGGAAAAATCGTTGGGTGGTAACGTTGAACAACATGTGATGCGAGCCATCCTACTAGTAGGTAGATTAGGTGTCAACGCGGTTCCCCGCGGCTGGAGTGGGATGCTCCAGAATGTTAATTTGGTCAACGCCTTGGCTATTGTGATTTGCGGTTCACTCTGCAGCAAACGCAGACGCTCAGCACTATCGCCGTGGAGAAGAACTTAATGAAAGTAAGCTCAGGAGGGTACAACACGCCTGAAGGGCGCAGCTGTTTGCAGGGAGATCAGTCACTGTTTTAATTACGATAGAACGCCAGAATATCATTACCCAACTTCTCGCTATCAAGCGACAACCTTATTCCATCCTGGGTATTTAGGCTTGACGCCAAACGGACATCGCTGATCAAATCAGCGTGATAATACGTTTTTAATCTGCCGCCTACATGATTCAAGATTAACTTATTTAATTTTATTGCGCACTGATGGCTATGCTTCAATCTCATATCCAGGGAAAAATAGTCTTTACCCGCGTAACTCTCTTTATTTAGCGTCATGTCTGCAAGGCATTCCCGCTTTATTACAAAGGGCGTGCCATTGACCTCAAATAACAATCCGGCTTCTGAAGCCAGCACCAGGCTGGAAACCAATAACAAACTTGCACCCAGTTTTATCTTTATTAGTAACTTCATCACTCTGGCCCCATGAAGTTAATGTTAAGTCGCAGGCACCCTTCAAGCCGGACTCTTGCGACATTACCGTGGCGTTACGACCTGCATGCAATTCTGACAAAGCGACACGGCCGGGTGGCGACGTCTTGCCAGGCTTAACGCCTGGTAAGATTGATACACGGAACCCAGGAAAATACGGTGATCGCGGTCAGCAAGCAGTGTGCATCCCTGCATGTGCAGTACAGCCTCATCCGCTGATGTCTTGACCAGATAGCAATAAAATGACTGAACCATATTTCACTCCGCCTGCGACATTACGCTGATTAGCATAACTATAGTGGTTGGTACTGAAATTGGAAAAAAAACGCGTGCGGATCGCGTCAACGTTTCAGGCGCGGCATGAGCGAGATAGCAGCGGCGTTGGCGCGGTTTTAGCCTGGCAACATGTTAGCCACGCTTTATCGCCGAAAGAGAAGATCATTGGATCCGAAACGCACTATTTTCATCAAGCGCATTGAGGTCGTTTAATTAATCACCTTCGCTGGTGGTTAATTAATCTAACTCCCATCGTTCAGCCTCGGTTTTAAACTGTTTCGCTGGCACTGAATATAACTGCTTCGAACGCTTCGCTTATTCAAAAGAGCATTTTTTCTGCCATCCCAGCGTGACAAACCTCACATTTTTGCCAGGCTTAATTGACTCATTAATAAAGGAGACCGAGATGAACTCATTTACCAATAAAACGCTCATCACTCAGGACTATCCCAAGCCGCCGTTTAAAAAACAGCCTCAACCGATTCCGGGTCTGGCCAGTAAAATGGAGCCACAGCCCGATCACGGTGAGACAAGTTATCGCGGCACCGGACGTCTGAGCGGTCGTAAGGCGCTGATAACCGGCGGCGATTCGGGCATTGGTCGCGCTGTTGCCATCGCCTATGCCCGGGAAGGTGCAGATATTGCCATTAACTACCTGCCGGAAGAGGAGCAGGATGCTGCGGAAGTGGTTAAATTAATCGAAGCGGAAGGGCGCAGAGCCGTGGCTATTACCGGTGACATTCGCTCTGAATCATTCTGTCAGCAGCTGGTTAAAGAAGCCGCTGAGAAACTTGATGGGCTGGATATTCTGGTTAATAACGCCGGACGTCAGCAATTCAACGAATCGATTCGTACGCTTTCAACCGAAGATTTTGACGCCACGTTTAAAACCAACGTGTATGCCATGTTCTGGATAACCAAAGCGGCACTGGAGTACCTTCCGGCCGGTGCTTCTATTATCAACACCACCTCCGTTCAGGCTTATAAGCCCAGCGCCATCTTGCTGGATTATGCGCAGACCAAAGCCGCTATTGTTGCCTTTACCAAGGCGCTGGCCCAGCAGCTGGGTGAACAGCAGATCCGCGTGAATGCGGTTGCGCCCGGCCCTTACTGGACGGCGCTGCAGGTCAGCGGCGGTCAGCCGCAGGAGAAAGTTGAACAGTTTGGTGCCACTGCACCGCTGGGTCGTCCCGGCCAGCCCGCTGAAATCGCGCCGCTGTATGTCACCTTTGCTGAAACCACCAACAGCTTTACCTCTGGTCAGGTGTGGTGCTCCGACGGCGGTACGGGCACTCTCTAAGTCCAGCTAAGCAGTAAAGCTCACGTGGCCGCAGTTGACGGCCACGTTTTTCACATCAAACAGGGAAGAGATATGAACAATCAGGTGCTGCACTCGCCCATGCGCGAGGAGGGATTTGCCCGACTGGGTGATTATGCCGCCATTGGTGAAGGACGTTCGGTTGCGCTGATTGCGCCAGATGGCGCTATTGATTGGTGGTGTGCCCCCAATCTGGATTCGCCGCCGCTTTTTGATCGCCTGCTTGATCCAGAAATAGGCGGTTATTTTCAGCTGGAACCCACGGAACCCTATCAGACTGAGCGCGCCTATCGCGCGGACAGCAACGTACTCGAAACTCGGTTTATTACCCGCAGCGGCAGCGTATTAATCACGGAATCGCTGAACAGTACGCTTGCCGGACGACTGCCCTGGAGTGAATTAGCGCGACGCATCGAAGGTGTTGAGGGGGAGATCGAACTCAGCCTGACGCTGCGCTTTGGCACCATTGCCGAAACCCGCTCGCCCTGGCGCGACAGCACTGAGCAGGGCGATGTTTACCATATCGCCGATCTGATGGCGATGCTGCACACCAGCGATGACTGGCAGTTTTCAGAGCGCAGCGACAGCGTGATTCGCGCCACGATGCGAACCGCGCCTGAAAGCCGCGCGCTGGTGGCGCTACTGATTACCGAACGCGAACCGCTCGCGGTACCCGATCTGCAAGCGATTGATACCCGTATTGAAACCAGCCACACCGCATGGTGCGACTGGACGAAAAGCCTGAGCTATGCGGGCCGCTATGCGAAACACGTGCGCCGCTCGGCGTTGTCCCTGAAGTTTCTTTGGTACTCCCCAACCGGCGCGCTGGCGGCCGCGGCAACCACTTCGCTGCCGGAAGGCATCGGCGGCGAGAAGAATTACGACTATCGCTATGCCTGGGTACGCGATGCCTGCCTGATCATTAAATCTTTTGTGTTCTTGGGTGCGCTGGAAGACTGTAAAGCCGCATTTTCCTGGTTATCCAAAACCATCATGCGCCACGGCACCCAGCTTCGCGCCTGTTATACGCTGGAGGGCGGTGAAGTGCCTGCGGAACGCTATCCGCCGCTGCGCGGCTATCAGCATTCGCAGCCGGTGCGGATTGGCAACAACGCGCGCGATCAGGTTCAGCTCAGCATGTATGGCGATATGCTTGCCACCGCCGAGCTGTTTATTCGCGCCGGACACATACTGGATTTGGAAACTTCGCGCATGCTGGCAGAGCTGGCGAACTACTGTGCCGATCAGTGGCGGCAAAAAGACAGCGGCATATGGGAGCTGCCCGAAGAACAGCATTACACCCATTCCAAAATGGCCTGCTGGTTAGCGCTAGATAGCGCAGTGTCGCTGGCAGAAGCAAAGCACGTTGAACCGACCTGGATTAACCGCTGGCAGCGCGAGCGCGATCGCATCAGCGAATGGGTTGAGGCGCACTGTTGGAGTGAAGAGAAGCAGGCTTACCTGTTTTATCCGCACAGCGAAGGCAAGCTGGACGCCGCGCTGGCGCTGGTTCACCACTATGGCAACACGGTGAACCCCGAACGCATGCGCGCGACCTATCAGGCGATCCAGCGAGATCTGGGAAATGGCAGCCCAATGATCTATCGCTATAGCGACGTTGAGCAGGAAGAGAGCACCTTCATTGCCTGCTCTTTCTGGCTGGTTGAGGCGCTGGCCGCGATGGGGGAAGGGGATAAAGCGGTCAAATCGATGGATGAGATTCTGGATAAACTCTGTCAGCGGGGCAACGTTGAAACCTTTAACGAGATGTTCGATGTGCGCACCGACGAATGGCGGGGCAATATGCCGCAGGGCTTGAGTCATCTGGCCCTCATCTGTGCGGCGCAGGCCATTACCGATCACACTTAATCACCTCCACCAGAGGCCAAAGGCTGCCCTGCGTGGAGATGAGCACTATGACGCCGAACAATTGCGCCGCACCCCGGCGCAGTTGTTCGTCTCACTCCACGATTGCAGAGGTCGCTATGTTCAAGATTTCCCCTCAACGGCTGCGGAGCCGGGTGTGATGACACAGCCCGCGCCCGCAGAGTGCATCGTGATCTATGACGGCGTGTGCCGGTTATGCAATGCGTGGGTGCGCTTTCTGCTCACCCATCGCCTGCCGCGCCATGTGCGGTTTGCTGCGGTGCAGAGCCAGACCGGATCCACTCTGTTGCGGCAAATCGGGATGTCACCAGAGAATGTGCATACCATTGTATTGATTGAGGGCGACCAGCACTGGTATCGCGCTCCTGCCATATTTCGCATTCTGCGGCTGCTGCCGGGACCGTGGCGCCTGCTTTCGCTGCTGCGTTTTCTTCCCGCTCCGTTCACCAACCTGTTCTATAACGTCATTGCCCGCCATCGCTATCGCTGGTTTGGCCGTTACGACTCCCTTCATCCCTTGCAAGCCGATTATCCTGGTCGGTTTCTGAATGATTAACCTGTGACAGGCGCATGGCCCAGCGTTTCCTATAATGAAGTCACGATGACTGCGCGTTCGGCTCGCGCAGCCCGGCACTCAATAAACAGACACGCGGAGCGGATTAGGTTGCACACCCATGAATAATCCTGATTTAGAGGTACTTGAAACCGGCAGGCAGTGGTCTGCCGTGGACGACGTTTGGCTCTGCACGGTACTGCATACCTACGGTTCGTCGCCGCGCCCGCCGGGTGCGATGATGGTGATCCGTCAAGATGGCAGCCAGTGCGGTTCACTCTCGGGCGGCTGCGTCGAAGATGATTTCCTGCTGCGCATCCGGCAGGGGGCGTTCTGTGATGCCAGTCAGGTGGTGCGCTACGGCGAAGGCGGTCTTGAGCCGAATCAGGCATTGCCGTGCGGAGGTTCGCTGGACATTCTGGTAGAAAAACTCGCGCCCGGCGAGGCGGCTGTCCGCTACTTCAGCGAGATGGCGCAGGTGCTGATCAGCGCCTCTGCGCTGAGAAAAACCCTGCATCTTCCCGCGCCCTGTCGGCAACTTGAACGCGCCGCCTACACGCCTCGCACTGTTGCCCGGCACGAGGGAAATCGCATCTCGCTGACGTTCTCTACGCCGCCGCGCCTTATTCTCTGCGGGTTATCCAGCGTCGCCGTCTACTGCGCCAATTTCGCCGTAGCGCTGGGTTTTGAAACGCTTGTCTGTGAGCACCGCGAAGAGGTCATTGCCAGCCTGTCGCCCCAGCTGGACAACAGCGTGCGCATTATCGCGCAATTCCCGGCGGCTTACCTTGAGCGGGAAGGTTGCCATGCGGCCACGGCAATCCTTTGCCTGACGCACGATCCGCGCATCGACGATCTCTCTCTGATGGAGGCCGTAACGCTGCCCGCCTTTTACATTGGCGCCATGGGATCGCTTAAAAACAGCCTGCGACGCAAAGAGCGGCTGGAGAGAGTCGCTGACATCAGCGCGCACGATCTTCAGCGCATCCATGCCCCCGTAGGATTGGATATTGGCAGTAAAACGCCGCCGGAAATCGCGCTCTCGGTGATGGCGGATATTGTCCGCCATAAAAACACGCGCCTTAGCGTGATCGCCTCGGCTGCTACAGCGGATAAACAGGAAATACTTGATGAAGATCGCCATTCTGCTTATGGCTGCGGGCAAGAGCACGCGCTTTCGTGAAAACGGAGCCGGGCACAAATTATTGGCACACCTTAATGGCAAGCCGGTTTTACAACATGCGCTGGAGAGCGCGACCGCCAGCGGATTGGATGTCTTTGTTATCACCCGTCCTGAAGAGGCGCACATTCATGCCCTGATCGGCGAGGCGCAGATCATTCGCTGCGCCAGCAATGGCTTGGGGGAATCGATCGCCACCGCGGTGCGCGCCTGCGCCGATTATGATGGCTGGCTAATATCGCTGGCTGACATGCCGCTGCTCAAAGCATCAAGTTACCTGGCGGCAGCCGAAGCGTTGCGAACGTCTGCGCTGGTACGCATGGAAGTCAGCGGCGTATTTGGGCATCCCGTAGGATTTGGCCGTGAGTTTTACGATGCGCTGGTTAATCTTGCAGGCGACCGTGGGCCACGTGCGCTGCTGCGCAGCGGAACGGTCAGCCTGATCAGTACCACCGACGGCGGATGCATTGAGGACGTTGACACGCTAGCGGATCTCGCCCGACTGGAAAGCGGTTTCAGCGCGCGTCCGGGCCGAGCATAAGTTTGCCGCGGGAACCGGTGAAATCCGCAGCGGGATCTCACCGGCGTAACCGCCGGCTACGTTATCGCAGGCAGGCCCTCCAGCAGTTTTTCGGTAGTGACCGGATAGTCGCGCACGCGGACGCCGGTGGCGTTGTAAATCGCATTGACGATCGCCGCACTGACGCCGCACAGCCCAAGTTCACCCACGCCTTTGGCCTTCATCGGCGAAGAGACGGGATCGGTATCATCAAGGAAAATCACCTCCTGCTCGGGGATGTCGGCATGCACCGGTACTTCATAACTCGCCATATCGTGATTGACGAAATAGCCCCGCTGCGCATCCACCGCCAGCTCCTCCATCAGCGCCGCGCCCAGCCCCATCGTCATGGCGCCAATCACCTGGCTGCGCGCCGTTTTCGGATTCAGAATGCGGCCTGCGGCGCACACGGCCAGCATGCGTTGCACGCGCACTTCGCCGGTTGCCGCATCCACCGCGACCTCCACAAAGTGTCCGGCAAAGGTTGACTGCTGGAACTGCTTGTCCAGTTCGCCAAACTCAATGCTATCTTCAGCGGTAAGCGCAGCGTCGGTCACGGCGCTGGCTAATGACACGCGGCGATCGCCCTGGATCACGTCGCCATCGGCAAAGAGCACGTCGTCCGATGCAAAACCCAGACGACTCAGCACGGCTTTACGTAGCTTCACGCACGCCGCGTAGACGCCTGCGGTAGAGGTATTCGCGCCCCATTGGCCACCCGAACCGGCTGATACCGGGAAATCGGAATCGCCCAACTTGACCGTGACCTTATTCATTGGCACGCCCATCATCTCCGCCGCGGTTTGAGCGAGGATGGTGTAACTGCCGGTACCGATATCGGTCATGTCGGTTTCTACCGTCACGTGACCGGTGTTATCCAGATGCACGCGCGCGCCAGAGGTGCTCACCATGTTGTTGCGAAAACCGGCAGCCATGCCCATGCCCACCAGCCAGCGGCCGCGCTTCACCTGTCCGGGCTGAGCGTGACGCTGGCTCCAGCCAAATTTTTCCGCGCCCGTTCGCAGGCACTCCACCAGCTGGCGGCGCGAGAAGAAGCGTTCTGGATGGGCGGGATCGACCTGGGTGTCATTGCGGATCCTGAAGGCTACTGGATCCATCCCGACTTTTTCCGCCATCTCGTCAATCGCAATCTCCAGCGCCATCAGCCCCGGCGCTTCGCCCGGCGCGCGCATCGCGTTGCCTTCTGGCAAATCGAGCCGCGCCAGCCGCAGGCCGGTATGACGATGTGCGCCCGCATAAAGCAATTCAGTCTGCTGAACCGCAGTTTCAGGCGTACCATCCGGCAGATTACCCGACCAGCTGACATGGGAAATGGCGTTAATCAGACCGCTGCGATCAGCGCCGATGCGGATGTGTTGCCGCGTGGCTGGCCGGTGTGTGGTGTTGTTGGGGATCAGCGGTCGCGGCAGCATCACTTTAACCGGACGCCCGGTCGCACGTGCGCCCAGCGAGGCCAGCAGCGCATCGCTGCGCAAAAACAGCTTCCCGCCAAAGCCACCGCCGATGTAAGGCGAGACGATGCGCACCTTCTCCACCGGTATCTCCAGCGTCGCCGCCAGATCGGTGCGGCACCAGTCAATCATCTGGTTTGATGTCCATAGCGTCAGGCGATCGTCTTCCCACTTCGCCAGGGAAGCATGCGGCTCCATCGCCATATGACTTTGGTCTGGCGTGGTGTAGGTTTCATCCAGCGTGACGGCGGCAGTGGCAAAGGCGCGGTCAAAATCGCCAACGGTTTTATCCGGCTCGCCTTCTGGGGCAGAGGTCACCGCGCGTTGTTCGCTGGCCAAACTGTACTGGCCCGGTGACTGCTCATAGTCTATCTCAATCAATTGGGCGGCCGCCCGCGCTTGCTCAAAGGTGTCGGCCACCACCACGGCCAGCGCCTGGTGATAATGAGCAATCTCGTCTGTTGCCAATAAAGGCGCTGCGTTGCGCTCACTTTTACCTAACTTGCCCGCCTGTTTGCCGGTGATCACGGCTACTACGCCGGGCGCATTATCTGCGGCGTCCGTCACCAGCCTGATGAGCTTGCCCTTGGCGATGGGCGAAGTGACGATATAGCCGTACGCAACATTCGGTACATCATGCCATTCATAGGCGTAGGTGGCGCGACCCGTGGTTTTCAGCGCGCCGTCGACGCGATCGAGCGGCTGACCCACGTAGCGCAGCGTATCGATGGGATTGTTGCCTGCTGGCGTTTCAAATTTCATCTCTTAAGCCCTCGCTTCTGCAAGTACCGAGGCCAGCGTGCGTTTCGCCAGCAGCAGCTTGAACTGATTATCAGGGGTTGGCGTTGCATCACTGAATAATCGTTCATACACCGGCTGAACGCCGTTCGGCAGTTGGGCATCGGCTTCCGCTTTATGCCAGGGTTTATACGCCACGCCGCCAATGGCGACCTTGCCGGATCCATCAGGCTGCACAATGGCCGCCACCGATACCAGCGCAAACGCATACGACGCGCGATCGCGAACTTTGCGGTAGACGTGCGTTCCACCAATCGGAGCGGGCAATACCACGCTGACAATCAGCTCTCCGGGTTTCAATACGGTTTCCAGATGCGGGGAGTTGCCCGGTGCCAGGTAAAAATCAGCCAGGGGAATACGCCGCTCACTGCCGTCGGGGCTGACGGTTTCAATGACGGCTTCAAGCAGCTGCATCGCAACGGCCATGTCGCTGGGGTGCGTGGCGATACAGCTGTCGCTGACGCCCACCACGGCATGCTGTCTGCTGTAGCCCGTCAACGCAGCACAGCCGGAGCCGGGCGAACGCTTGTTGCAAGGCTGGTTGGTGTCATAAAAATAGGGGCAGCGGGTGCGCTGCAAAAGATTGCCTGCCGTCGAGGCCTGATTACGTAACTGACCTGATGCCCCGGCCAACAGCGCGCGAGACAGTACGCTGTAGTCGCGACGGATGCGCATATCCGCAGCCAAATCGGCGTTGCGCACCAGCGCGCCAATACGTAATCCACCTTCACTGGTCGGTTCAATGTTGTTCAGGGCCAGCCCGTTAACATCAATCAGATGACCGGGTGTTTCAATCTCCAACTTCATGAGATCAAGCAAATTGGTGCCGCCCGCGATAAAGCGGCATCCGGGATGCTGGTGCGCGCTTTTCGCGGCGTCAGCGGGCGTGGCGACGCGTTCATAGGTAAAGGCTTTCATGGCTGTTCACTCCCGGCATGTTCCTGAATCGCCGCCAAAATATTGGCATAAGCCCCGCATCGGCAGATGTTGCCACTCATGCGCTCGCGGATCTCCTCCGCGCTTGCTTTTGGCATGGCGAGCAGGTCATCACTGACGTGGCTAGGCATTCCCGCCACGATCTCTTTCAGTACCGCGAGTGAAGAGCAGATTTGTCCCGGCGTGCAGTAGCCACACTGATAGCCATCGTGTTTGATAAAAGCAGATTGCAGTGGGTGGAGATCGTCCGGTGTGCCAATCCCTTCAATGGTGGTGACTTCGGCATCCTGCTGCATGACCGCTAAGGTCAGGCAGGCGTTAATCCTTTTGCCGTTCACGATCACGGTGCAGGCACCGCACTGGCCGTGATCGCAGCCTTTTTTCGTGCCGGTCAACGCCAATTGCTCACGTAAGGCATCCAGCAGCGTGGTGCGCGTATCCACGTGCAGTTGATGACGATCGCCGTTTACGCGCAGTGTGATATCCATATTGTGAGGCGTTTCTGGCTGGGATTCCCCGGTATTAGCATGATGAAGCTCGGAAGCGTCCTGAAGCGGGGGGCATCCTGAGGATGCGTGCTGCATATTTGATAGGTTCGGGCTGCTCATGACATGGCTCCAAAAATAGGCTTTCTTTAAAAGGTCTTGTGTTTGTAAGGTTTTAGACATGTCTAAGCATAGACGCCCTGTGCAGGAAGTTTTCCGAATTGTGAAATTGGCACGGCGATAAGCCTGGTTTCTGAACGGTTTAGGGACGAGTAGGCGGGATGCGATGGTAGCGATCGGGATGAGGCGTTACAGGGTAACTTTTTGTAGTGGTTTGCGGGGGGATTTGTTCAGAACGTTTTCACTGACGCAGAAGTCGCTTTTGAAAAGGGGTGTACGCCCAGATAAAACATGTAAGTAAATTCAGCGTTACGTTGTAACGTTGTATTGGCGTTTCTTCGTTGCTATCTGAATAAATAGGGCTGCTTTACCAGGTTGCGCATGGCTGATGTTGATGAAGACAGAAACGAAGAGTTTTATACGGCTACCGCTTATTAATTGCACAATATTGCAAAGCGTTGCTACGTGAATTCTGAAAAAGTTTGCGGGGTCTGATGCGGTAGAATTCACGTAGCGACGCCGCATTTTTAACCATCAGTTAGTGTCAGCAGCGAGAAGATCGTTTCGTAATAGAGATCTTTTAAAGGATCCTAACTTCATATAATGCCTATTATATGAAGTTAGGATCGGAAATAGGATCTTTAAGAACTTAGGGCGGGGGATTTAACGCATTTGAACCGCGCCGCGACCGGGCATGTGGGTTAATGATTCGTAATCATTCCCTGCACATTTGGTAGCGGCGCAATTTATTGCGCTAACCACCAGACCGCACAGAAATCACACCATGCTCATTTTCCAGGTGCGCAATAATGCGCACCCTACGAGTCATTGAGAAGCGCGATGAATCGCGCCGCTACCATTAGTGCGGGTTAGTGATTCAGTCCTTATTCCCAGCACATTTGGTAGCGGCGCAATTTATTGCGCTAACCTCCAGCTCGCACAGAAATCACGCCATGCTCATGTTCCAGGTGCGCATAAATGCGCACCCGACGAGTCATTGAAAAGCGCGATGAATCGAGCCGCGATCGGGCATGTGGATTAGTGGTTCAGTCATCAATCCCTGCACATTTGGTAGCGGCGCAATTTATTGCGCTAACCACAAGACCGCACAGAAACCACGCCATGTTCATGTTCCAGGTGCGTATAAATGCCACCCTTCAAGTCATTGATAAGCGCGATGAATCGAGCCGCGACCGGGCATGCGGGTTAGTGATTCAGTCATCAATCCCTGCACATTTCTGTAGGGTCGCCATTGATGGCGACCAAAAGGGGCAAAAGTGCCCATCATCACGGCGTCGCTTCCCCGCCTAACACTTTGAGCGCATGGCTGAAAAAGGTTTTCCTGCCAAAGTTGCCGGATTTCAGGGCTAAGGCGAGCGGCCGATCGCCGTGATGAAATAGCGCGGGCACGCCAGGATCGATCTCTGCGCCTACCTGCAATGAGCCCAAATTCAGCGCGCTGACTACCGCGCCGGAGGTTTCACCGCCACCTACCACCAGCCGCTGAATCCCTTCCTCGTGCACCAGTTTTCTGGCCGCTTCACCAAACACTTGATCCAAACGCTGCGAGATATTGTGCTGCCCAAACTGCTGTTGCTCCTGTTTTACTTTGTCGGGATCGCCTGAAGAATACACCAGCGGGCAGTTGTGCTGATTTTCCCGTATAAAACGCACCACGTCATCGCTATCGACGCGCTGATGCATCACGTCCTCGATATCCAGCGCCATCACGGCATGCTGTTTTTGATGTTCTTCAATTTGTCCGCGGGTTGCGCCGGAGCAGCTTCCCACCAGAATGGCTGTGGATCCCTGCACCTGCGGATAGGTCTGTTCGCCCCCACTGGCTTGGCCCGATTTGATAAAATTATGCGGCAGCGCCATCGCAATGCCGGATCCGCCGCTGATCAATGGCAGCCCAGCGGCGGCAATGCCAATCATTGTCAAATCGTGATCGCTGAGCGCATCCACCACCACCAGCTGCCGATCGTGTTCATCACCGTTTTCCAGCAAGCTGCGTACAGAGCCGCTGCCCTGCGAAACCTGCTGCCAGCGAATATGGCTTACCGGCGTGGTGGCCTGATGGGACAACAAACGTCGGATGTCCGCATCTTTCATCGGCGTAAGCGGATGATGTTCCATGCCGGATTCATTGAGCGGACGATCGTTAACGAACAAATTGCCCTGGTAAAGGGTACGTCCCATTGCAGGAAACGCCGGACAGACAATCACCCGGCTGGCCTTGAGCCTCGCCGCCAGCGCATCGAGCACCGGGCCAATGTTACCCTCATCCGTGGAATCAAAGGTGGAGCAATATTTGAACACGATCTGCTGACATCCCTGTTGCAACAGCCATTCACAGGCGGCTAAAGCGTGTTCCAACGCCTGCTGCACCGGCAGCGAACGCGATTTCAGTGCGATAACCCCGGCTTCAACCTCGCCTGACGCCGCTGCCTGCGGCACGCCGAGGTATTGCGTGGTGCGCAAGCCGCCTTCACCCGGCAGGCCGGTGGATAACGTCACGGCAATGTCGCTTGCGCCGGTGAAATCATCGGCAATAACTCCGATTAACATGAGGCGGCTCCCAGCGCGGCGCGCATCTTTTGCACCGCCGCATGCGGTGCCGTCATTACCGGAATGCTTACCTGTTCACGCACCGCATCGGCCGCGCGGGAGGTAGAAAAGTGCGCCAGCATAATGACATCACAGTGCGCAAGCTGCGGAGCCGCTTCGGCTACCAGCTGATTATGACGAGCGATGTCGCCCCGACGCAGCAGATCGATGGCATCCGGCACCAGCACGGTTTCGAGCGTGGCGTTGCTGCCCGTTTGCGCTGCATAACGATCAAATTCGTCGCACATGGTGACCAGAGCAGGGCCGAAAGTTGCCAACATGCCGATACGCTGTCCTTGCTGGATCGCCGCTTCGAACATGGCTTCATTGGGCTTCAGTACGGGCACCGGCAGCGAGCTTGCCAACGCATCAATGGCCGGTCCAAACGCCGAGCAGGTCACCAAAATGCCCTGCGCATGCATGGCATATCCGTAGCGTCCAAGTGCGACAAAGCGCTCGGTCAACGCGTCCGTTAGCAGTTCGTCTTTGGCGCGATCAATCGTCAAACCGTCATCCAGCAGATTAACGATTTCGGCCTCCGGCCATAAATCCTGGAACGCCTCCTGTATTGGCGTCATCGCCACCGGGGTGGCATGCAATAAAACAATGCGTGGGCTCATCTCTCTCTCCGTTATCGGCCGCAGGATATCTTGCACTCAGCACACCATACTCAACCTGCAATTAAAATGTAAGCCCTTACATTTATCGTAATTGAGTGACGACGATCACACAAAAAAACTCAGCATCTGGCAGGATAAAGAGAGGTTACATTCATTTGAATGTGTATTTTGCAATCGCTTACATTTCTAATGCTGAGAACGCGCTATGACAACCCGTGGAGAAACCACCGCCATTAACATCGCAGTGACACCAGAAGCCCAGACGCGCCCGGTGAGTGCTGTGCCGCGCCATTTTCGCGATCTGCTGGCGCTCGATGACTTTGAACGTCACGCGCGCAAGCGGCTACCCAATATGATTTACCAGTATGTGAAAGGCGGTGTCGAAACCGGCAGGGGACTTGCCGCCGCCTACGAGGCCTATCAGCAATATGTTTTCGTACCGCGTATGTTCAGGGACGTATCGGGTCGCGATCAGCACGTCAATCTGCTGGGGCAGGACTGGGCGCACCCGTTTGGCGTTGCGCCGCTGGGCGGTGCATCTTTTGTCAGCTATCGCGCCGACGTCATGCTGGCGAAGGCCGCGCGGGCGATGAATGTGCCGATGATCCTCAGCGCCTCGTCCCTGATCCCGCTTGAAGAGGTTATCGCTGCCAACCCCGACGCCTGGTTCCAGGCTTATCTGGCGGGCGATCAGCCGCGCATCGACCGCTTAGTGGAGCGCGTCGAGCGGGCTGGGTACAAAACGCTGGTGGTCACTGGTGATACGCCGATGCTGGGCAACCGCGAGCACAACACGCGCAGCGGTTTCAGCATGCCGATAAAAATCACGCCAAAGGTTATGTGGCAAAGCGCGATGAGCCCGCGCTGGCTGCTGGGTACGGTGGCACAGACTTTTCTGCGTCACGGTGCGCCACACTTTGAAAACACCGACGCTGAACGTGGCCCGCCGATGATGTCGAGTAAGGTGCGTAACACCAATGCGCGTGACCAGCTGAGCTGGAAGCATGTCGAAGCCATTCGCAAAAAGTGGAAGGGGAATCTGGTGATCAAAGGTCTGATGTCACCGGATGATGCCTTTATCGCCCGCGATCTCGGAGCCGATGCGGTAATCCTCTCCAATCACGGCGGACGCCAGCTGGATTACACCGTTCCCCCTTTGCACACGCTGCCGGAAATCGCCGCCGCGAAAGGCAACATGAAGGTGATCATCGACAGTGGTATTCGGCGCGGCACCGACGTGATGAAAGCGATGGCGCTGGGCGCAGACTTCGTGTTTCTGGGACGGCCTTTCCTGTACGGATCGGTGATTGGTGCGCAGGCAGGTATTGAGCATGCGATGCACATTCTGCGCGATGAAATCGATCGTGATATGGCGCTAATCGGCGTGAAGCGCCCGGACGAACTGGATGCCGCGCTTCTGCGCCGCGCACCGTTATTTGCTAAAGAGGGATAAGCATGGAGTTAACTGTTTATAGTGCGCTCGCGCTGAGCGCCCCGTTCAACACCCTTATCGAACAGTGGCAGGCGCAGCAGCCGGCAACGCCGCTAGCGATGCGCTGGCATCCCAGCACCCTGATCGAAAAGGAACTTAACGCGGGTCAGCTAGCGGACGTGGTCATTGCCACGGTTGAAACCGTCGATCGCCTGATTGATTCCGGGTTAGCCCAGCGCGCCAGCCGTATTGAAGTCGTGGACTCGCCCATCGGCATCGCCGTACTGGCGGGCGCAGCACACCCGGATATCAGCAATCGCGACCGGCTGATTGAAAGTTTACTGGCAGCGCGTTCGGTGGCCTGGTCAGAAGCCGGTGCCAGCGGCGTGTTCTTTGCGCAGCTATTACAGCAGCTGGGAATTGATAGCGCTTTGCGCGTGCGCGGCACGGTGATCCCGGCGGGATTTACCGCTGAGCAGCTGGTGCAGGGTAAAGCCGATTTGGCCGTTCAGCAAATCAGCGAGCTGCTGATGGTGCAGGGCATTGAGATTGTGGGGCCGCTGCCGCCGGAAACACAACAGCCGATCTCGCTTTCTGCGGCGGTATTAACAGAAGCCGCTCAGCCCAAGGTCGCGGCTGCGTTTCTCGCCTGGCTGAAATCTCCGCCGGTAACGGAAATATTCAGCCAGTTCGGGCTGCAGCGTCGAGACTAACGATCCTGGCGGGGCACGGAACCGGTGCTCCCGCGCACGATCAGCTCGGTTTCAATCAGGGTGTGGGTTTGCGCGGGCTGATTGTTCAGGGTGTTCAGCAGATAGTGCGCCGCGTGCTCGCCAATCGAAGCCAAATCCACGCGCATGGTGGTCAGTGGATATTCAAGGTGCTCGGCGTATTCATAATCGTTAAAGCCCACAATCGAGATATCGTTGGGAATACGCAGATAGCGCTCGCTCGCGGCGCGCATCGCACCGAATGCCAGCAGATCGTTACCGCAGATAATCGCGGTGGGCGGCTGTGGCCCGTCTAACAGGCGAAATACCGCTTTACGCGCATCATTCATGGAGAAGGCGTTATCCACTAAATGCGTTTCGGGCAGCGACAGCCCCTGTTGCGCCAGCGCCCGGCGTGTGCCCTTCAGACGTTCCGACACGCGATCGTTTGTGGGCGGCGTGCCGACTATCACGGCTAAACGCTGATGGCCCAGCCCAAGTAAATGGCGCGCCAGCGTCTCCGCAGCCCCTTCGCTGTCATAACCCACGCTTGGCTTTTCAGCGTCCTGAGAAAACGTCTGTACGCAGGCAATCTCCTGCTGCGTAATGCGCTCCCACAGCTTGGGATGGTGCGTATTCCCCACCAGCATCAGCCCATCAATGCCGTATTCAATCAGCTTGTTCACCTCCTTCAATTCGGTGTCCGGATCGAAGTTGGAGTTGGCGAGCAGCAGCGTATAACCCGCTTCGTGAATCAGCTGTTGAAACGCCGCCAGCGGACGCGAGAAGGTTTCCGTGGCCAGCGTCGGCACCACGGCGCCTATCGTCATGCTGCGGCGGGAGGCGAGGGTGCGCGCGGCACGGTTAATCAAATAGCCCAGCTCTTCGCAGGCCTTTTCCACCGCCTCACGGCGAGCCGCTTTGACCGTTGAGCTGCCGTTCAACACGCGCGACACGGTGGCCGTCGATACCCCTGAGAGACGCGCGACATCTTCCAGTGATACGCGGCCAGTTCCATTTTGCTTCTCACTCATCAAGTCTCTCCTGCTGAAAAAAGTGAGCTTGCCCACAAATTTGGCAGGCAACCCACGATCAGTTTTGAAAGCGCTTACTTTTGGCTTGACTGAAATTTGTAATCGCTTACTTTTGACTGCATGTTAACAGTTTGGGTTAGCCCGCTCACGATTAATTAACCAAATCTTGACGCGTATCGCCAAATTTTAACCACAACACGGACGGTCGTTGGCCGATATGCCACAGAACCTCTGTCACCCTCAATAAATCATAAAGGAATTCACCATGCGCAGATATCCACGAATTCGCTGGCTGATGATCGTGTTCTGCTTTTTCGCTATTGCGATCAACTACATCGATCGCATCAATCTCGCCATCGCTGCACCGCACATCAAAGCCGATTTAGGTCTGGATGACACCAGCATGGGGCTGATTCTGGGTGCCTTCTTCTGGACGTATGCGTTGATGCAAATCCCGGCGGGACGCCTGATCGACCGTTTGGGCGCGCGCGCCGGTTTAGCGCTCGCGGTGGGTTGGTGGTCTTTGTTCACGGTGTTTACCTCGTTTGGCAAAGGCTTCACCTCCCTGTTTGCGGCGCGCCTGGCGCTGGGCATTGGTGAAGCCGGTGGTAATCCCGGCTGCGTGAAGGTGGTGTACAGCTGGTTCCCGAAAAAGCAGCGCGCCACTGCCAGCGGCATCTTCGACGCTGGCCCACGCGCCGGCAGCGCGCTGGCGCTGCCGCTGGTGGCATGGCTGATCAGCACCTGGGACTGGGAAACCTCCTTTGTGGTGACCGGCGCCTTGGGGCTGGTTTGGGTGGTGATTTGGCTGATGTTCTATCGCGATCCCGAGGAGAAAAAAGGCCTCGATGAAACCGAACGCCAGAATCTGCTGGAAGATCGCGCCGTCCCGGTGATGCAGGAGAATGCCAAGGTCGAACTCTGGTCACTGTTCCGCCATCGTAACGTCTGGGGAATGATGATTGGCTTCTTCTGCATGAACTTTGCCACGTATTTCTTCGTGACCTGGTTCCCCACTTATTTGACCGTGGCGCACGGCTTCTCACTGAAAGAGCTGGGCACGCTGGGTGCGATCCCTGCGCTGATGGGCATTCCCGGCAGCCTGTTGGGCGGCGTGATCTCTGACGCGCTCTATCGTCACGGCTTCAGCCTTACCGCCGCGCGTAAAACCTGTCTGGTCACCGGCATGTTGCTCTCCTCGGTGATCGCTTTCGCTGCGTTCACCGACAGCATTGCGGTAATCCTGACGCTGTTCTCCATCACCTATGCCGGATTGGCCTTTACCGCGGCCAATATCTGGACGCTGCCCGCCGACGTCGCACCGGCCAGCAACTATGTGGCCACGCTGGGCGGGATTCAGAACTTTGCCGGAAACCTCGCTGGCATCGTCACCGCCTCTTTCACCGGTTTGATGCTGAGTTTGAGTCACGGATCCTTTGTGGTTCCGCTGCTGGTGGCCGGTGCGATCTGCATCCTTGGCGCGCTGACGTTCATGTTCGTGCTCGGCAAACTTGAGCCGCTGCCGGTCAAGGCTCCGCGTAAACCCGATGTCATTGCCACCGCTAACGAATAAGGAGAACAGAGATGCAAAACGAACAGGCACTGCGCGAAGAGATCTGCCAGGTCGGCGCCGATTTGTTTACGCGCGGCTATACCACGGGTACGGCGGGTAACATCAGCGCCCGGCTGGAAGATGGCTGGCTGATCACCCCAACTGACGCCTGCCTTGGCCATCTTGAGCCCGCGCGTATCGCTAAGGTGAGCAGGGAAGGCGAGTGGGTTTCAGGCGACAAACCGTCAAAAACGCTGCTGCTGCATCGCCAGATCTACGATCTTAATCCCGAAGCGCACGGCGTGGTGCACACCCATTCAACCCATCTGGTGCAGCTTACGCTGGCTGGCGTATGGCAGCGCGACAGCATCCTGCCGCCACTGACGCCTTATCAGGTGATGAAAGTGGGCCGTATTCCGCTCATCGCCTACCGCCGTCCCGGCCATGCCGACGTTGCGGAACAGGTTGCGCTGCTGGCAAACGAGGTGCGTGGCGTGATGCTGGAGCGTTTAGGGCCGGTCATCTGGGGCGCTTCGGTGTCCGCCGCCAGCTTCGCGCTGGAAGAGCTGGAAGAGACCGCGCGCCTGTGGCTGCACGCGGCAAGAAAACCCACAGCGCTGCCGCAAGAGGCGGTTAACGAGCTGTGTGAGCACTTCAATGTGCGCTGGTAAATACCCCGTAGTGACGACTAAGCAGAGA
The DNA here is from genome assembly GCA_966185695.1 of uncultured Pantoea sp. Lineage (GTDB taxonomy): Bacteria > Pseudomonadota > Gammaproteobacteria > Enterobacterales > Enterobacteriaceae > Pantoea. Next base: position 90,410 of record CBIFUL010000009.1, read on the forward strand.
TGGAACCATGAATAAATCAGTGATGGCCGCGGGCATGATGCTGTTTGCCGCGGCGGCAACCGCGCAGGATAAGGCGTTTGTTTACGTGTCCAACGGCGACAGCGGCACGGTGACAGCCTACACGCTGGATAAAACAAGACAGCAGCTTACGCCGCTTGGCGAGTACGCCACCGGGCTGAAAAGCATGCCAATGGTGGTGTCGAACGACAAAAAAACGCTATACGTCTCGGTGCGTTCCAAACCCTATCATGTCTCAAGCTGGCATATTCAGGCGGATGGCACCTTGACCCATTTCGCGGATACGCCGCTGCCGGAAGCCATGGCGTATCTGGCGTTGGACCGCAGCGGACGCTTCCTGCTTTCCGCGTCCTACGGCGGCGATATGTTCAGCATTAACCGCATAGCGGCAGACGCTAAGGTCGAGAGCGCCCCCGTGCAGGTGGTTCACACCGGCAAACGCGCCCATTCGATTCAAACTGACCCGAGCAATCGCTATTTGTATGTGCCGCTGCTGGGTGCCGATCAAATGCTGCAATATCGCTTCGACAGCAAAACCGGCACCGTCACGCCGAACAATCCGCCGGCTGTGAATATTCAGCGCGAGGCGGCGACCGGGCCACGGCATTTTGCTATCGCGCCCCAACCGGATGCGCAGGGCGATCGCAACCTTTATCTGCTAACCGAAATGGCAGGCAACATTTCGCGGCTCACGCTGAATAAAGACGGCACGCTGACTGAACGTGACGTGACACCGTCACTCGACCCGGCTATCGCGCAGACCATGCAGCGGGGTGAAGCGCGGCCGTTAACCGGTGATGACGACTTACCGGCCTCCGAGAAGCCGCGTTTGTGGCAGGCAGATATTCACCTCACACCTGACGGTCGATTCCTTTACTCCACCGAGCGCACCAGCAGTTCGTTGACGGCCTTTGCGGTGTCGCCAACGGACGGCAAATTGACGTTTATTAATACTATTAAGACTGAAACTCAGCCGCGCGGCTTTGCAATTGACCATTCAGGGCGCTACTTAATTGAATCTGGACAGAAGTCGAATCAGATAGCGCTGTATTCCATTGACCAGGGAAACGGCAAGCTTAAATTACATGAGCGAGTGCCAACCGGTAGGGGAGCGAACTGGGTAACCATCGTCGAATAAGACGCCGTTACCCTTCAGCCACTCCCGCACGCTTTATCTTCTCCAGAAGCGAATAACGCTTCAACAGAAAAGGAATTGTCATGTCAAAAATGAAACAGACACTACTGAACAGCGTATTATTATCGGCACTATTCACCGCTGGAATAACGGCGCACGCCGCAGAGAAAGTGGTGGCGACCGATTTAGAGCCGTTACACCACGTTATTCTGGAAAATAAATATGTCACGGTGATGCGCGTACTCATTCAGCCAGGGCAATCAACGCTTTTCCACGAGCAGCATCTGGATTATGTCAATACGCATATTGCAGGCAGCCCGGTTAAAATTGAATACCCGGATAAGCCGGTTAATAACACCGAAATGAAAAGCGGCAATGTTAAATTCGGTGAGCATCAGGGCAAGTCAGATACGGATAAAGTCACCAATACCGGCAGCAGCGTTAATCATCAGGTCGCATTTGAGATTAATATTCCCGGCCCGCAGCATTTTGGCGGGGCAACCCGCCCGGCCAGCGACGCATTCCAGCCGGTGTTGGATAAGAAAACTGTCAAAGGCTGGAAGGTGACATTAAAACCAGGCCAAAGCACCGGCGACTATACGCAGCAAGGGCCTGGCGTGCGCGTGTTCTTCACCGAAGGCCGCATTCTGCTTGCCGATCGCGCCCATGAAAACCGGGTGAAAGAGATCTGGGTGCATCCCGGCGATGCCTTTTTAACCGAGCCGGGCAAGGTTGAAATCACCGCAGCCGGTGCAGACAATATTATCTTCAATGATTATGAGCTGTTATAGCACTGTTTGTAGTTTGTTAATTTGAACCCTTTGATAACCTGCACATCTGTGAGCCATTCACAGATGTGCATTTATTATTCTAACAACACTAAATACTTATTAACCGGAAGCAATTATAATGAAGGCAAGAAGGGTGAGACAATGTTGTCTGCCTTTCGCGTTAAGCGTTTTGATGTCGGTGACATTTTCAGCCTCTGCTGAAAATGCGGCTGACTCTGCGGCGCTAATAGCGAAAGGCAAGTATCTGGCGATTGCTGCGGATTGCGGTGCGTGTCATACCGTACCCGCGCAGGGCAAAGCGATGTCGGGTGGTTATATTATCGCCTCGCCGCTGGGAAATATTGTTGCCAGCAATATTACGCCGTCGAAAACCGCGGGAATTGGAGATTACACCGAAGAAGATTTTGCCCGCGCGGTACGTCAGGGAATTAATAAACAGGGCCAGCACTTATATCCCGCCATGCCCTATACCTCTTATGCTAAAATCACCGATGCCGATATTCACGCGCTGTATGTCTATTTTATGCAGGGCGTGAAAGCAGACGATAATATACCGCCGCAAACCGATTTACCTTTCCCGTTTAATATCCGTTCAAGTATGTTTTTATGGAATTGGCTATTTGCCGAGCAAAACGTCTTTATTCCCAGCAAAGATCACACTGAACAGGTAAATCGCGGGGATTATCTGGTGAATGCCCTCGCGCACTGCGACACCTGCCATACCCCACGCAACGCGCTGATGGGCCAGGATAATAGCAGAGCGCTCAGCGGCGGCAGCCTCGGCAGCTGGTACGCACCCAATATCACGGCGGATAAGCAGGCTGGCATCGGCAGCTGGAGTGACGCAGAGATCGCGCAGTACCTGCAAACCGGGCACGTAGCGGGCAAAGCGCAGGCCGCCGGTCCAATGGCCGAAGCGGTTGAGCACAGCCTACAGCACCTTTCCGACAGCGATATCCACGCCATCGTCGCCTATTTGCGTCAGGTTCCTGCGATTGCAGAGCCTGGTCACGTTTCACGCGATCGCCTCGGCCAACCGGCTACCGGTGAGGTCGCTCTGCGCGCGGTGAAGGATCCCGATGCCGGCTGGAAAATTTATGGCAGCACCTGTGCCAACTGTCACCAGCCGGACGGCTCGGGTAATGCTTTCTACCCCTCGCTGTATCACAACACCGCGACCGGTGCGCCGCAGGCCGATAACCTCATCGCCACCATTGTTTTCGGTGTCCACCGCAGCGTGGACGGCAAAGCGGTAGAGATGCCGGGCTTTGGCCCGGACGCGCTGTATACCGATCGCCTGACCGATCGGCAAATTGCCGACGTCAGTAATTATGTCCTGAAAAACTTTGGCAACGCCCAGCTGACGGTTACGCCGGAACAGGTGAAAACCGTGCGCGAAGGCGGCGAACGCCCGCTGATTGCTCGTCTGGCGCAGCCCGCGCTGTGGCTGGGTGGTGCTGTGGTGGTGATTGTTCTGGTATTGCTGATGGTGGCATTTTCTCGCAGGGGTAAAAAACATGGCTAATCACGCTTCTACGCCCCTTTCGCGTCGTCGTTTACTGCAAGGCATGGGCATTCTTTCACTGGGTGCGCTGTGCAATTCGCTGTTTCCGGCGCGCGCGCTGGCCGCGGCGCAAATGGCCGATAACGCATTTCTTACCGTGTCGCAATTCCTGGTCAGTCGTGCGGTTGGGCCGGTGCTGGGGCAGCGCTACTACGACGCACTTCAGCGGCATGACGCGCAGTTCCCGCAAAAGCTCGCCAGCCTGAACGCCGTGCTACAGCAGCGCCACTTTGCCCACGTCGATGATTTCCTCGCCGCCTTTGATGCCGATAACCCTGACTGGCAAACGGCGAAAACCATCATCTCCGCCTGGTACACCGGCGTGGTCGGCACCGGTAGCGATCTGGAGCTGATCGCCTATGCCGAGGCGCTGATGTATCAACCCACCAAAGACATTTTAGTGGTACCCACCTACGGTGGCGGGCCGTTCTACTGGGCGGTAATCGATGGCAACGTGGCGACGACAGGAGAAGGCGCATGAGTGCACAAAAAGTAGATGCCGATGTCATCATCATCGGTTCAGGCGTGATGGGCGGCTTAATTGCCACCCAAATGGCGAAAGCCGGTAAATCGGTGATCATTCTTGAAGCTGGCCCGCGCGTATCGCGCCAGGAAATTGTCGAGCGCTTCCGCAATTCCCCGTTCAAAATGTCGCTGACCAACATCAAGTTGCAGGGCGTCGGCTCACCTTATCCCAACCCTCCGCATATTCCTTCAACCTACGGAGACTATTTGCAGCAGGTTGGGCCGGTGAAATACCCCACCAAATACCTGCGCGTGGTCGGCGGCACAACCTGGCACTTCGGTTCGGCGCTGTGGCGCATGATCCCGAACGATTTCAAGCTGAACAGCCTGTATGGGCGCGGCCGCGACTGGCCCTTTGGCTACGACGAGCTGGAACCCTGGTACGGTAAGGCTGAACATGAGCTGGGCGTATCCGGCGTCGACGGCCAGGATGAGAGCGGGCAGGGCAGCAAAGCCTGGCCGCCGCGATCCACCCCCTTCCCGATGCCGGGATTGCCGACCAGCTATCTGTTTGATCGTTTAACTGAGATGTTAGGCAAGGGCGGTTACAACCCGGTGCTGGAACCCAACGGACGGGCGACAAAACCCTGGGGCAAACGACCGATGTGCGGCGGTAACAACAACTGCAACCCGGTATGTCCTATTGCGGCCAAATACGACGGTTCGATGCACATTGATGAGGCCGAGCGGCTGGGTGCCAAACTGCTGGATAACGCGGTGGTCTACCGTATCGAAGCCGGTGAAGAGGGGCAAATAACCGGCGTGTGGTACAAAAAACCGGACGGTTCGGAACATCACCTTACGGCGAACTATTTCGTGCTGGCGGCTTACGGCATTGAATCGCCCAAGCTGCTGCTGATGTCCACCTCAGAAAAATATCCGAACGGGATCGCCAACGCGTCCGATCAGGTTGGACGCAACCTGATGGGGCATACCGGCATCAGCATGAACGTGATGATGTCAGAGGACGTGTGGCCGGGTCAGGGCCCCACGGAGCTGCTGGTTTACCTTAACAATCGCGATGGGGCGTTCCGTAAAGAGTTCCCCAGCTACAAAATCAAAGTGCGTAATACCGTTCCCACGGCCGATTACGCGGCTTCGCTGATTCAAAAAGGGGTGCTTGGTTCGAAGCTGGACGCCGAGATTCGCCGCCAGTCCGCGCGATCGCTGAACTTTGCCATCGATTTTGAAACCTTGCCGTTAGCGGAGAACCGCGTGACGCCCAGCAAGACGAAAAAAGACGCGATTGGCCTTCCGCTGCCTGAAATTTATTACAGCGTGACGGATTACTGGCACGCCGGTAAAGAAGAGGGCATCAAGGATTTTCATAAGATTGCGCAGTTGCTGAACGCTGAGATCGTATCAATTGATACCAAATATCAGGATCGTCAGCACATCATGGGCACCACCATTATGGGCGACGATCCGCGCACCTCGGTGGTGAACCGCGATTGCCGTACGCACGATCATCCTAACCTGTGGATCGCGGGCACCAGCGTAATGCCATCGGCTTCGTGCATGAACCCGACGTTAACCGGCGCTGCGCTGAGCCTGCGTTTGGCAAACCACATGCTGAAAACTATGCAGCAGGCGAAAACCGGCACCGCTTAACCCCTCGCCGCGCAATAATTCTCAACCTCTCCAGCCGAATGTACATTCGGCTGTTTTTTGCGCTGCGCGTTACAGCCCATCCTCAAACGCCGTGCGGACGGCTGCCACGATCTTCTGCGCCTTTGCCTCATTCTCCAGCTGCGGATAGGCCTTTTTCAATTTGCCCGACACCTGCCAGCCATTCTCTTTCAGCGACCTTATAATGCGGTTCGCATCCTGATCCGGCATTTCCAGCACCTCTTTGAGCTGTTCCTGCGCCTTCTGGAAGCGCGTCAACACCCTGGCCTCATCCGCCATTTCCACCCGCACCGTATGCTCAATCACCTGCGCGGTGTACAGCACGTGCGCGGTGAGATCCGGGTAACGCCAGGCGTGGCGCGCATCGTCGTAGTCAGAGAAGCAGAAGTTGCTCGGTGTCCCGTCGTCATAAGTCAGGGTTTCACCAAACTGGCAGGAGGTGGCATAGCGTCGCATCAGGCGTTTTGAAAACACCTCAAGCGTGCGGTCATAGCCCACCCGGAAATTCAGCGAGCTGGCGATGGTGGCAGAGACCGGCAGAATGACACCGGCTGGATTAGCGCCGTCGCGGATTAACGCGTCGTTAATCAGGAAGCGATGAATACGGCCATTCCCGTCGCGCATCGGATGAATATAGACAAAGCCAAAAGCCATCGCCCCGGCGCGCGCCAGCGGTTCTGCCCCGCGCGTGGCCTGTTCAAACGCCTGTAACCCACGCATCAGGCGCGGCAGATCGTCGTAGTGCGGCGCCACGTAATGCACGATGTCTTCACGCAGGGTGGCCTGGCCGACAAACACCGGTGAGCGGCGCAGCCCCAAACCCAGCGCATCGTGGCCCAAAATCTCTTTTTGCAGCAGATGCAGGCTGTCGTCACTCAAGGGATCGTCGATTTGACCGCAATATTGCGCGATGACGTGGGCGAAGCGTTGAATTCGATCGGCCTGGTCGACCTCTTTTTCAATCAAGAAACTGGCGCGCGACTCCTTAAACGTCAGCCAGTTGGCGCTTCGTAACAAGATATCGGCACCGAAGGTGGCATCCAGCTCGTGCAGCGCCGCGATAACATCGAAGGCAATCGCGCGCGCGATTTCCGGCGTGCGGCGCACCAGTGGGCAAAACGCTGGCGAGCCGGGCAGATTGTCATTGATGCGCCAGCGCTTATTTTTGCTGGCGGAGGTTCGCGTGAGGTAGTGCTGCGCAGAGATCGCCGCAACGTATCCGCCATTGGTGACATCTGGCACCTTGCTGAGCGTGTTGCCTGTCAGCCACTCGTAGAAAAAGCCGGTGCGGCGCGCGTACTGACCAAAAGGCTCGCGCTGGCACCAGCTTTCCACCGGTTCAGGGCCGCAGGCGGTGAAGAGACGGGAAAAAAACTCCAGATGGATCTCTTCATATTTGAGGCCAAAGGCAAAATGCCCTGCGAAGCTATCCTCAGGTTGATAGCTGGGCGGATAACGATTTTCGATACCGCCCTGGCTCTCCTTTGTGGCGCGCACCGTGCCAATCGATGATTCCACCCGCAGCGGTTGAACCAGCTCAATCTGATAACGCGCGCATAACGCCTTAAATCCCACCAGCATCGGCCAAATCCTTTAACATTACAGTGAAAACGATAATTTTAATGCAATGTAGCGCGAAAAGAGTAATCAGGCGATCTCAATCGGCTAATTCGCCCGCGAAAACGGTAATAAAATTGCAGTGTGCTGCGAATGTGGTAATGCTTTGACGTGATAATGACAACAGCCAGATCATTTCCGGCTGCTGTCATCAGGTTGATGGCCTGGGACCCGCCTAAATCAGAGCGCGGCGGCGAAGGTCGCTAAATCACGATTAAAGCGTGCCGATTCCTCAAGAAAAGGGGCATGGCCGGAATGGCGATAAAGCCGCGTTTGGATATGCGGATTGACTTCGCGCGCACGTTGGATCGAAGCCGCGGGGTTAATTAGCGCATCATGTTCGCCATAAAGGAACAGCAGTGGAACACGCACCTTTTTCAGCCCCTGCGACAATGGGATTCTCATCGACACTACCGCACGCTGCATCGGCCATGAAGCCATAGCCGCATTGGCCAGCAAGCGTTCAAAGGTCACCCGATCAGGCTGCTGCTCAAAACAGAGCTGTAAAAACGCCCGTTCGCCATCCAGATGCGTTTTTAAGTCTTCGGCGATCATGTCGCGGTAGACATCATCATGGGCGGTGATCAACGCCGGCGTCAGCTGCACCACGCCATCCACATAAATTGCACCGCTTATCTGCTGATCGCCGTAGGCCGCGAAATAGTGGGTCATTACCGCCCCGGCCAGCGACCATCCCACTAACAGCGGATTACGCGCGTGCCGTTGATCAATCACCGCCTTGAGATCGTCTGCCCAGCGCTTGCCGTCGCGATAGGCTGACGCCTGCTGCGGCTTATCGGAAAGACCATGGCCGCGAAGATCGTAAGTGATAAGTCGATAGCGTTGCAGCAGCGGATCGTCGATCTGTTTTTCCCAGTTCAGATGGCTGCCTAATAAGCCATGGATAAAGATAATCGGCAATCCATCAGGATTACCGGATTCCTGCACCGCAATGTTCACGCCATCGGGCGCGATAACGGTGTAATGCTTTTGCGCTGCCAGCAGCGTGCATGAGAACAGCATCAGGCAAAGTGCACACAATGTGCGTTGAAGAGATAACCGCATAAAAAGCCTCCTGAAGTTGATGGTTCATGGCTATCCTGAACCCTGACACTGGTGTCAGAGTCAAGCGTTCTTGTGGAGAGAGTTATGCAGTTAGCAATTGGTGAAGTGGCAAAACAAACCGGCGTGAGCGTGCGGGCAATCCGACATTACGATCGCCACGGTTTACTGACCTCGCAACGTGCCTGCAATGGCTATCGCTTTTTTCCACCGCAGGCAGTCACGCAGGTGCGCCAGATACAGCGGCTCATCAATATTGGTTTTAGCATCGCCGACATCTGTTCATTTCCCGATTGCATGCTGCTGGTTGAAGGGGCGACCTTCTGTCCTGAGACTCAGGCGGCGCAGTACCGGCGGTTGCAGGATATTGAGCGCCAGATTAGCGAGCTGGAAGCACGACGCGCGCAGTTGATGAGCACGCTGGTGGCCAGTATGACGAAATAAATGTCCTATGCTGTTGCTGCAATTCGCATCTGAAGCCTGTTTATCTCCACACAATGAGTGCCATTTCCGCGCTGCTTTAGCGCTTATCAACCAGGGAAGAGAGTAATGTTTCATCTGATTTTCAGCATACCGAGTTGGTATGTCATCGCACGTTTTGTTTTTCCGTTGGCTATGCCGTTAGCGATCAAAATCATCCTGTCGCTGGTGGTGTTACTGGCTTCACAATATCTGTTGATTAGCCGATTTACGCCGGGCGGCGTCTTCTCCCCGGAAATGCCCCGCGCCGTTATCATCCTGTTCAACTGGGCGTTCGGCACGGTGTTACTTTTGGCGTTTGCCCAGATCCTATTGGATGGGGTAGCGCTGATATCACTTATCATTCGGCATCCGCTTGAGATATCACCCGCAATCCGTTATCTGGCTGCGCTCTTTGCCATGCTGCTGGCGGCCTATGGCGTTCAGCAGGCGATACGCGTTCCGCCGGTGAAAGAGGTCACCATTCAAATCAAGGATTTGCCGCGCGAGTTTGAAGGCTATCGGCTGTTACAGCTCACAGACCTGCACATCACCAAGCTGTTCAATGCTACCTGGACAGAGGCGATGGTGAAAAAAGCGATGGGCCTGGAAGTGGATGTGATCCTCGTGACCGGCGATGTGATTGACGGCACGCTGGAAAACCGCAGAAATGACGTTGAGCCGCTGCGGGGGTTGCATGCGCCAGACGGCGTGTATGCCATCACCGGGAATCACGAGTATTTCTTTGAGCAGCAGCGGTGGACGCAGCATCTGGCGACGCTGGGGCTGCAACCGCTGCTGAACAGCCACGTCATTATCCAGCGCGGTACGGCAACGTTAGCGATCGCCGGTTTGCCCGATGTCTCCGCATCGCGCAGAGAAGCGGTGGGGCCGGATCTTACTCAGGCGCTGCAGGGTATTCCTGAGCATGCACCGGTGGTGTTGCTCGATCACCAACCGCGCAATGCGCGCCACAACGCCGCCTATCCGGTCGATTTGCAGCTTTCGGGTCACACCCATGGCGGACTGATTGTCGGTTTTGACCGGCTGTTCAGGAAACCCAACGCGGGATTTGTTTCAGGTCTCTATGATGTGCAGGGCATGCAGCTGTATGTGAATAACGGCACCGCGCTCTGGCCGGGGATGGCCATACGATTAGGACGCCCTTCAGAACTCACGCGCATTACGCTGCAGCGCAAAGAGTGAGCTAAACATCTGCCTGACGTTTGACCCGGCATCGAGAGGGGTGGAGAGGGCGCAACGAGTAGTGTCTTCATGTGACGATGAAGGCATTACTGACTTCACGGCAGTTAACTCACCGAGTAAGGATCAACCTGGATAACTGATATTGGCGGAAAGTTACCACTTATTGTCAGATGCGACACTTTATCCGTGCGAAGCGGCTAGATAAAATCAAAGCACGCTCGAATATAAGCCATAGCTGATGCAACGCTTAATTTCGCTAAGCACTCGGCATCTCGCGTTACAGGCTCAATTCATTACCTCGCAGGTTTCATTCACCAGGCGCGGATGGCCGAGTATGCCGTCGAAACCATATTGGTTGGTTATTCTGCGAATTAACCCTGTAGCGGTGTTCACACGGTTCCAACTCTTTTACCCAGTCTGACAGGATCTCCTGCGCATGTTGAAACAGCTGAACGTCCGGGCAGCACGGCCCACTGATATACATGAACTGCTTGGTCATATGCGTGCACTGGCGGAATTTGAATCTTATATATCTGAGTTTGCAGTCGATGAAGAAGCGCTGTTGGCGCGCGCATGGGGTAATCATCCTGAATGCCACATATTTGTAGCGGACTGTGACGAGGGCATTATTGGTTATGCCGTAGGGCTGATTATTCCTTTTACCTACGACCTGCAAAGTACGGCGGTACTCAAGGAGCTGTTTATTGATCCGCACTACAGAGGGAAGGGAGTCGGGTCGGCGCTCTTTCGCCATGTGGTTGACTGGGCCTTAAGCCAGGGAAGCGGTCGGTTGAAATGGGACGTGTTGACCGGGAATACCAATGCGGAAGCATTTTACATCCAGCAGGGAGGACGTCCTGATTCTAAATGGACACCCTACATCATGGACGCAGAAGCATTAAAACTAGCCTCTAAAACCAGCACATTATAAACCTGATTCAGTCAACAATTTTGGTGCTGGATATTTATCCAGCTTAGAAGAATTAATGTTTGTAACAAACGAATACGCTAAGAGAAGTGGATGTGAAATAAAATCCGCTTCACGGGCGAATATATGGCGCAAGTTGCACAGGTCATGAAGGTTATTGCAATAAAGAATTGGCAGGCGATTACACCGTGAATTTACTCGGCGTGATGAAATTTTCGGTTAAAGAGAGTGTGTGGTGAAATCTGATTATTATTACGTGTGCAACAATACCTATATGGGAATGGTGGTGCATCGCAAAGGATGTCAATATCTCCAGAAGAAGGAACAGGCTTTTCTGGGATCGTTTTATGCCTATTATCAGGCCGTGGTTGTGGCTAAACAGCGTTACGCTGCAATAGAACAATGTGCGACCTGCTTGAAATTTCAGCGTTGATTTGTTGAACGAGTCTACACGCACCAACTTACTTTAAACAAACAGAAATAGATGGATATTATTCTGATGCGTCATGGGATGCCAACCTTTACTGGCAAAGCTAAAGTGACCAGTAATGAAATGGCAGAGTGGATCGCACAATATAATCTCTCTGATACGGGTAGCGATACTCCACCCGCATCAAGCCAATTATTGGCGTCAAGCGCTTCCCATATCCTCAGCAGTCCGTTACCCAGAGCGCTTTCATCGCTGAGAAGGCTCGGATGCGAACCGGACAGCATCAATGAAGTATTTAGAGAGGCAGATCTGCCTGTAATACAGATACCCGGCTTAAGGTTATCGCCCTCAAAATGGGCAGCTTTATTGCGCGTGATGTGGCTTCTTGGTCTGTCCGCTAATGTGGAGCGCTTGAGGATGGCAAAACAACGTGCTATTCAGGCCACAGATATACTGGTGGCCTTGGCTAAACAATCCAACGGTCCCGTGTTGCTGATGGGCCACGGCGTCATGAATCGGCTGATTGCAAGAGAGCTGGTATCGCAGGGTTGGAAAGTTCAGCGTCGCCCAGGCAGGGATTACTGGAGCGCCGGTGTGTATACCTATCCCTGAGTACGCGTTGTAGATAAGTAAAGTGCATTCCTTACGTGTCCGTTTCTGGCACGAAGCGGACATCTGAACAGGGTAGCGATCGTGAAAAACGGCCTTCTCTGATGAGAGTAAAGTCTGTGCACGACGAATCGATTGGCAAGCTAGGCTCGCAGTTCCTCGTAAGAGACCATGACGTGTTCCTGGAACGCAGGCCGGCAAATCAGGCGCTCGTAATAGGCGCCCAGATTGGGCAAAGGTTGGCGATCCACCGCGATATCAAAGTATCGGTACAGAACATGCCCCAGCTGAATATCAGCCAGCTTTAGTTGAGTAACCTGTTGGTGACATTTACTACAGATGCTCAAAATTGCTGCTCACTAAGCGATGCCTTAAGCGCATCAATAAATGCAATGACTCTTTGCGGAAGGTATCTGGCCGTTGGTAATAAAGCATAGACTGCAAGATTCTGAGGCTTTACATCTTCCAGATGAATCTCGACAAGCTCTCCGGCAGCCACCTCACGTTCAACATCCCAATAGGTCAACTGCGCAATTCCAAGTCCGGCGATGCAAAGTTCACGCGTCCCTTCAACACTGCTTGAGCTTAAACGTCCTTCAACCGTCATGCTGGTTGGCTGACCATCAACTTCAAACGTCCACTGGGGGACATTGGTCAGGCGAAGGCAATTATGATCGGTAAGCGCGCTCATTGATTTTGGCCTGCCGAATTGTTTTAGATAGCCAGGAGAAGCCACCACAATGCGCGGATTATCAACTATTTTGCGCCCAATCAGACTGGAGTCTTTCAAGGGGGCTATTCTTATCGCAACATCAATACCCATACCAACGATATCCACAATGGTCTCACTCAGCTGCAAATCAATGCGCAGTTCCGGGTTGCTGCTAAGCAAGTCAGGAATAAGTGGAATGATGTTTCTCCGACCAAAGCCGGAAGGTACGGTGACCCTTAACAAACCAGAAGCACCCTTACAGCCCGGATGAAACAGTGCTTTTGCGCTGTCTTCAGCTTCGACCATCGATTTTGCATAGGGCAAAAATTCTGTACCTTCCTGCGTTAACGACACCGAGCGCGTAGTGCGCTGCACTAATCTCACACCCAGCTCCTGCTCCATTGCGGCTAGCCTACGGGAAACTGCCATTGGCGAAATCTCCATGCGCTTTGCCGCCTGAGAGAGACTGCTTGTTTCAGTGATGGTCAGAAAAAGCTGCACATCGGAAATATTCATGAAAATCGCATCCTATTTGCATTTGCTATTAAGGGAAGTGACTGCGAGTGGTCGTCTGAGCTGTTTCTGCTTTACGCAATTTGGGGGAACATCCCTGTAGCCTTTGGTTTTCTGATGTCGTGGACAGGGAGTACCACTGTAAAAGGTGCAGGCTAATCCGTTGTTACTTTTCTATTTGATTATATCAATTAATGATATTCCAACATATCTGAATGCGCGGTTTAGTCGCAATTTTGAAAGGATTATATTCTCCTGAGTGATAAATACCTTAATTGAGGATGATATATGTCTACGAATGCGCTATTCCGTGCCGGAAAAATAGGCAACATTGAAATTGATAACCGCCTCTCTGTTGCGCCAATGACGCGTGTCACTGCATCTGCAGACGGTGTGGCAAGTGAAAAAATGAAGGCCTATTACCAAGATTTTGCGCGCGGTGGTTTTGCTCTGATTATTACCGAAGGGATTTATATTGATCGGAAATGGTCACAAACCTATGCATACCAGGCAGGGCTCACTACATCTGAACAAGCAGGCGCATGGAAAAAAATAACGGATGCGGTTCATGCGAAAGGCGGGAAGATTTTTGCGCAGATTCAGCATTCAGGAGCGCTTTCGCAAGGTAATTACCATAGTCAGGGCACCGTTGCCCCTTCAGCCGTTCGCCCTAAAGGCGAGCAGATGACGTTCTATCGCGGGGAAGGCCAGTATCCTGTTCCATCGGAACTTGGTGAAAGCGATATCGCAGACATCATTAACAGCTTCGCAGATACGGCGTGGCGTGCCGTTAATGAAGCCGGCTTTGACGGTGTGGAAATCCACGGTGCAAATGGCTATCTGCTGGACCAATTTTTTACCGATTACACTAACCAGCGCACTGACCGCTGGGGCGGCGACACTGCCAAACGTCTTACCCTAAGCATGGAGGTGATTAAAGCCGTACGGCAACGCCTGGGAAATGACGTGCCAGTAGGCATTCGGATTTCACAGGGTAAGGTTAATGATTTTTTCCATAAGTGGAAAAATGGTGAGTCAGATGCGCAAACAACATTTACCCTGTTGAGCACTTCTGGAATTGACTACCTGCATCTCACGGAGTTTGAGGCGTGGCAACCTGCCTTTGCAGACAATTCACTCTCGTTGGTTTCGCTTGCACGTAAATTTGCACCCGACCTTACTATCATGGCCAATGGTAGCCTTCATGATGCAGGCAGAGCTGAAGAAGTGTTGAAAGCAGGAGCAGATTTTATCGCCCTTGGACGTGGCGCGCTGGCCAATCATGACTGGCCCGCTCGAGTGAAAGCAGGTGAAGATCTCAAAGAATTTGATCGCGAAATCCTGGCACCAATCGCTGATATTAAAATCAGTGAACTTCCCATCGAGTCATAACGGCTTTCAGGGTGCTGTCGCACCCTGATTTCGTCACCTAAATGAAAGATTAAGATTTAAGCTGATATTTAAGTGCCTCAGGAAAGGTCAATTAAAAACTACCGGCAGTGAATGTGCTAAAACTAAGATGCGTCTGAATTTGAAAAAATCTGGGATCGAAAATGAGCACGATATCTTATAAAAGATAATGGGTCTTAGTGAAAAAATCAAAATTAACGCTTGGCTTAAATGACGTTATTTAGGCGTGAAATCTACTGCTAAGCAAGGTTATCGAGTGACTCAATATTTTCAAAATTTCAGAAAATAATTTCTATAGGGAGGAATATCCTAGAGAATGTTTCTGATTGTTAAAAAAAGTGATCATTATTATCGTGGGCGTCACGATGTTGGAAATTAACTCCTCAAAGTATTAATCTTACTCATTAACGGTTCATTAACACCATGTTGTAAAACAAACAGGGCAAGAATGCTGACTCTTGATATTAATGAATAAGAAAAACAGTTAAAACATTGGGTTATATTAGAGTTTCGTCTGATTTTTCCACTCGCGTGACCCATGTTTTTATCGGTTTTAGGCGTTTTTATCATGAAGATATTACGTATTTATTCTGGCTTATATAGCTTTTATCCGAATTAAACGCTTCGCTTACGTATCTCTATTTACCGCTTTGCTTGCATTTCATTTGATTTAACTCATTCTTAATATTCTTAAATTATCTCGATGGCCGATGCGGATGGGCCAAAATTTATTAAAGGGTTCGCATGTCTACTTCCAGTGATGATGCAAAGTCAGACAATAAGGATATTACGCTAGCACTCGCTGAGGAGAAAGTGGACGTTTCCCGTGAAACCGTGGTCGAACGGACAGTGACGGTGAAACGCCTCACTTCTGAAAGTCATGAACGCATTAATATGACGCTCCGTCAGCAAAAGGTGAAGGTCACCCATTTCCCCTGCAATAAGGTGGTTGAGAAAGTACCGGAAATACGGGAGGAAAACGGCGTGATTATTATACCGGTAGTAGAAGAAGAAATTGAGGTTATCCGCAGAATCGTCCTGCGGGAAGAAGTGCATATTGCTGTTGAAGAGAAACAGATTCAACATGAGCAGCCGGTTAGCTTGCGGAAGCAATATGTAGAAATTCAAGAAGATGAAAAACGTTAATTCAGCCCACCATGCAAGAGGTACTTATGGAACACGAAAAAATTGTGACAATGTACGATACGCTGGCTCAGGCCGAAGGTGCTAAACGTAGCCTGATCAAAGCGGGTTTTCATGAACACGATGTGGATGTGATTCATGGCGACAAGCTAAAGGAAGAGGGACATGAAGCGCGCCATCCAGGCTTGTGGCAGCGCCTGTTTGGTTCATCTCTTGATGAAGAACAAAGCGACGTGTATGAAGAGGCGATTCGCTCTGGTGGCAGCGTGTTGACCCTGCGCGCCAAAGAAGATGACCTACCGCGTGCTTACAGCATTCTGGATGCGCATGACACCACGGGATTGGTAACACCCTCCAGCTCGGATTATTTGCTGAGCGGCAGTGACAACACCGCTCCTGACACAGTGTCGACCAACAATTCACCCGATCTGAGCGTGACAAACAGTGAGCCACCGGTGCGCACCGCATTAACCGGCGACGAGACGGAAGAAGAGATACTGCGTCTGGCAGAGGAAAGACTGGAAGTGGGTAAACGTCTGGTCAGCGAAGGCACCACCCGTGTTCGCCGCTACACCGTGACCGACGAAGTGTCTCAGTCTATTTCGCTGCATGAGCAGCATGCCGATATCTTCCGTCGTGAAGCCGCTCATCAGGCGCCATCCGATAATGTTGACTGGGAAGAGAAAACAATTGAAATCGAAGAAACCCATGAGCGGCCGGTGATTAATAAGACGACACACATCACGGAAGAAGTTGTTGTCCGTACAGATGAATCGGATCGAGTAGAAAATATTACGGATTCCGTACGTCGTCAGGAAGTGGATATTGAGCACGCCGGGTACGATGCTGAAAAAGCATTTGGTTCGCCAAAACAAACTGACAGCGTGACTGCATCACGCCCGGCTGGTGCGGCTGAAAAAGAGCCTCGGTTAGCGGCTGATGAGCATGCGCTGGGCGATCGCCCTGGTGTTATTCCGCCGACGAACACTAAATCCAACTAATAGCTTTCGCAGCCTGGCGAATATCGTCAGGCTGCGTTTCTACGCGCCTATCCTGTTTAAAACCCGTTGAGGTGAATATGTCGGAACGTCCCGATCCAGACTATGTCGAGCCAGTACCTGATGATGCAGAAAGTCCGGCTTATCAAGATGACGACGAGACAGATGCAGAAGAGAGCAGAAGCGAGATCAATCCTTTTCATGAGGACTTAGACTTTCCGCAGCCCGTCAGCAAAAGCTGACCAGTATGTTACGTAACGCAGTCTGACTGAAGCTATCTCACCCGTTCGCACACGCAGCGGAATTTATCTGTTTCTACGTTTAAAGCATGAGTGAGCACGAGTAGGCTTTTCCTGCAGGATGTGAAGACACCCGGCAGGAGAAGTTTACTATTTAAGCTAAGGCAACGTATTGAAAAAGGGGTTATTTCTTCACAGGTTTTTAAGGAAACCGCAAAGCGGAAGTGAAAGTAACTTCTGAGGTTAATCAGCACAGAATAAACTAAATTTAGCATTCATTTTTCAGAAAGATGATTGCTTTAAAATTTTGTCGTTGATGATGGATGCGGTGATGTTATTGCTGCGAGATCGATTTCGATATTCGATGGAGACTTCATACAAGTAAAAGAACTATGTCTAACGATTTGAAAATGTTTCATGCGTGTACTATAGGATAATGGTCAGGAAAAAACGATTTCTCATACTTGTCACGTTAAGGAAGCCACGATGAAAAAAATCATTTTTGGAATGTTAGCTTGTACCATGGCGTTCAGTTCTTTGGCCGCAGATTTGATGTCCAAAGCTGAATTCGAGAAAGTTAAAGATCAGTATGAAAAGGTAGGTGATATCTCTACCTCTGACGAGATGAGTGCAATGGATGCCAGAACCGAGCTTTCTAAAAAGGCAGATGAAAAAGGTGGAGATATCTATGTAGTCACGTCAGCTAATACGAATAACAAAATTCAAGGTACAGCAGACGTTTACAAGAAAAAGTGATGTGATATCGCAAGAAGCCGTCTGTATAGGCGGCTTTTGACTTTCCCTTCAACATAATACTCCGCCGTTAAAATCATTCATAATTTTCCTGCACATAGTATGTTTGATATTTATTAATCATATTGTTTAAAGCCGGTGTATTGTAAGCTTATCATTGAACCTCTTTCGTTAAACATAACTAAATAACGATCCTGGAAAAATACCAATATTTCTCTCCTTCACCAATTAAATTTATTTAACTTAAGTCAAAAAGCAAATTTACGCTTTGATAAGCAAAATATTACATGAGTAAGTAATGCCAAGGTTGATATACCTGTAAATGCTAATTGCTTAATAATTTTTATATTTTAGCGCAGATTTTGTTCTGTATAACGCGGAACGCCACTGTTGTATGGCTTGCATTTTAAGTAGTCGGCAGGGCGCATCACCATCGCAATAGTAAATCGCAGATGAATTAGTTACAGCATACATTTGTTTCTTTTCATTAAGCCGAGCTCCACCTTTAACTCTTAGCCCCTCCAGACAAAGCATCGTGCCCATCCAGACACTATGAATCACCTTAGCCAACAAAACCGTGCCCAGGTTTCCCGCACCAGCCCCGATTTTGCCCTGAATAGGCGGCCGCCCCCGGCCCGGAGGGCCGGTTCAGTGAATACCTCCATATGGGTGTTGTAACTAATAAATGTGCTCATGTTGAACAAATTACTGCGGTTACGATCTTTCGTCTTCGACCATCCCGCTTCACCGCGCCGGAGATCGCGCGATTTAAACAGCGTCTAACAGGAAAACGGTTTTTCTGCACAAGCGGGATTCACGTTTCAACACCGAACCTACTCTATAGCGTGCTTATCCCCTTACCGGGAGTGAAACTCCGCATTCAACCAGTAAGTAAAGGTTTGCAGGCGACGGCAGAAGGCGACAATATCGCCACGCGGTTTGCTGCTCATCGCAAGCAGGTAATCCATCTCTTCCGCTAAGGCAGGGTAGCGCTGTTCAAACTTTGCGGCATGATCCTGCAAGGAGTCCGGCCAGTCTGTATCCGTGTTCATCCGCAGAATACTGGTTGCGCGGATGGCTTTTCTGGCTGCCGCGCGCTGCATCAGCAACTTTTCCGCAGGATCGGAGATGCCCGGAAGTGTTTGCATGTAATCGTTGAGCACAGCCATAAAATCACCGTTTATGGCCACAGCAATGTCACGGGAGGGTTGATAAGGTTCAAACCGATTGCGCGAGTCTTCGCCCTGTACACATATGCATTGGTGTTTAAGCCAATATCCCCAGCTTTGGCTATTTTCCGGCGAAATGACCTCTTGCAGATAGCCCACGTCAATATCGACTTTACTGATGACGGCATGCTGATCAGCCAATCTTCGGCTAAGCGACGCGAGTTGCGTATCGAGGACTTCGTCCGATGGCGCCAAAAGAATCAGCGTGACGTCGAGATCAGACACTTTTTCTTTGGCGCGCGCGTGCGCCACGCTGCCGTAAACATAAATGCTGTGGATGCGAGCGCCGCAGGTTTCGTTCAGTACGCTGAGAGTATCTGCAACCGCCTGACTGAACGCAGGCTGAAATCCGCGAAACTCAGGTAACGCAATGTATCCCTTTATATCCACTGCCATAGCTCTTTCTGCTCCTTATTGCGGCGCGTTGATGCCAAGATTTTAGCGTTGGCATCCGTTTAGCCGTGCGCTAAATGCCCGCCGCGTGTGTTACATCGCGGCTCTCTAAGCATAACCGGACGCCCGTCAACCTTGCATCAATTACGGCAGCATTGCCCGCTCAAAAAACTGGTAAGCACCATCGCGGCATGCTTTTGCCTGATACATCGCGGTATCGGCATGTTCAAACAGCATTTTGACGGAAGCGGTTCCGGCGCGGGCGAGGCTGATGCCAATCGCCGCCCCAATGCGGACTTCCCTGGCGTTTACCGTAAACGGCACTTCAAGCGTATCGATAAGACGCTGGGCAATCGCGGCTGCGGATCGGCGATTACTGCACTTTGCGGCGACGACAAATTCGTCGCCGCCCAGCCGTGCAACCGTGTCGCCGGGCCGCATAACCTGTTGCAGCCTGCGGCTGACCTGCTGGAGTAGCGCATCCCCTGCGGCGTGCCCCATTGAGTCATTGACCGCTTTGAAGCCATTCAAGTCGATAAACAACAGCGTTGTATAAGCCTTATCCTCTGTTTCTAGCAGCATGTTGCCAACCTGAGCGTGAATCCATGCCCGGTTAGGTAAGCCGGTCAAAACATCGCGCGTTGCCAGTTTCTCAAGCCTGAGGATCTTCTCTTTATCACGCGTAATATCGCGGGAAACCAACACCGCGCCAATGCTTTTACGCGTGGAAGGATCGCTTACGCAGCAGGCTTTTGTACCCAGCGTTATGTAATGTCCGTCGCGATGTCGCTTACGCACCTCCACCACGTCCGGCTGCACGCCGCCCCGGAAGATATGCAGCAAAGCTTCCGTAGCGGACGTACGGTCGTCGGGATGCAGAAAATCCACCACGGGTTTGCCAATGATCTCTTCGGCAGGCCAACCAATCATTTCACTGTAAGAGGGCGAGATCGACACGTACCTGCCGTCGGGATCGCAATGGGCAATCAGATCCGTGCTGTTTTCCACCAGCAGACGATATTCAGCCGCCGTGCGCAGCGCGTCTTCGAGCGCCTTGCGCTGCCCGGTAATATCAATAATGAAGCCGTTATAATGCGCGCAGCTAGCGGTTGGATGGAAGTCAGGCAAACCTGAAACGATAACGTGCCGTATAGCGCCGTCCAGACAGTGAATGGGGACTTCGATATGGAAAGGCGTGACCCGTTCCAACGCTTCAGCAAGCTGAAGCGCAATTTTTGCATCATCCTCCGCTTGCGCAAGCTTAAGCCAGGTACACAGCGACACACCTTTCAATAAAGGAAGCAGGCCAGCGGGATTTTCCTGACTCGTCGTGCAAATGCCTTGAGCGTCCGTAGACCAAACGGCAGAAAGAGAAGGCTTAATCACAGTGTTCATGGTAGTCGGCTCCGGTATTGACTGACGATGCAGGACGACATTGATGGGCGTCGTGACAGATCTTGCGGCATTCTTACGATAGCTGAGGCTGCTTTGCCTGGCGTTATTCAGCTGCGTATATGCAGGGCGCAGCCAGCGCCACAGATCCGGCTATTTTGCCCGCGGATAACCCTAAAAGTTATCTGCACAGCAAAAAGTAGCAATCTGCTTTTATCGGCAGGGAAATCCACAACCTTTAGCGAAGCGGGTGAGAGCAAACCACCGCATTGGCTGTCAGCCCTGCATCAAGGCTAAACGGAATGACTTGCTTTGCAAAACTCAGTGTGGCGCTGGGTATCACTCAGGATGTGCTCAGCAGTAAAAATGACAAAGGCTGCGTCTCTACCTTGAGAAACGCAGCCTCACGCGATGGCTTGATAGCGATTACTTCGCCAGCCACACCTGCGACAAATTGCCTTCGATACCGTCAGCGGTCACCGAATGATCGTGCACCTTGCGGTTGTAAAGAGTAATGAACTGCGGCGAAATCAGATTAATATCCGGCAACTCCTGCTCGACAATCTTCTGAAAGGCTTTGAATTCCTCAACGCGCTTCTGCGGATCGTTTTCGGTTTGCGCGGCCTCTAACAGGCGATCCACCTCAGGATTATGGTAATTCGAGGCATTGGAGAACGGCACGCCCTTGCGGAAGTTTTTGGACCAGTAGACGCGCTGAACGCCGACCGTCGGATCGTAGAGATTACTGTGACCGTTGATGGTGAAAGCAAAGTCGCGATCGGTATAGATCCGCCGCACAAAACTTGAAAGATCCTGCGCCCGCAGCGTCACCTTAATACCGATTTTCGCCAACGCCGAGCGCGTATATTCCGCGGTTTTGCGCAGGTCTTCCGCAATCGGGTTGTAATCCAGCGTCACGCTAAAGCGGGTACCCTCTGCCCCTTGCGGATAACCGGCCTGATCCAGCAGCGCATTGGCTTTTTTGATATCAAACGCATAAGGCGACGGAGCGGGATCGTTATAGGCTTTGATACCCGGTGCAATCGGTGATGCGGTCACTTGCCCAAGACCAAAGTAGGCCACCTGCAAAATAACGTTGCGATTAATGGCATGCGCCACCGCCTGTCGCACGCGCAAATCTTTGAAGTGCGGATCATCCAGATTGAATTGCAGCGAGCTGACGTTATATGAGTAGCTGTTGCCTTTGGTCTCAAAGCCGAGCTGCGGCAAGGTTTTCAGGCGCGCCACATCGTTCAAGGCCACGGGGGTGCGATAACCCAGGTCGGCATCGCCAGTTTCAAACGCCACCGATCGTGCGGCGGCGTCAGGAATAAATTTCACCACCAGCTGATCGAGGTACGGGCGATTTTGCTGCCAGTAGTGCGGGTTGCGCTTGTAGAGAATGTAACTGCCGCGCACCCATTTATCGAACACATAAGGGCCGGTGCCGATAGGCGCATTGTTATGTGGATTGGTCAGCGCATCGGTGCCGTCGTAGATGTGCTTCGGCACAATCGGCGATTCAGCGGCCGCAAAGGCTTTGATCAGATAAGGGGCCGGCCTGGACAGCACCAGTACCGCGGTCAGCGCATCGGGCGTTTCAACTGCGGTGACATTGGCGAAGGTGCTGGACGCGCGCGGATGCACTTTTTTCAACAGCGCAATCGAGTAAGCCACGTCTGCCGAGGTGAAATCCTGACCATCATGCCACTTCACGCCAGGACGCAGGTGGAAGGTGTAGCGCAAGCCATCCGTACTCACTTCCCAACGCGTGGCCAGTTGCGGCTGAGGATTGAGGTCAAAATCGTAGCTGAGCAATCCTTCCGTGACTTTAGCGCTAACGCTAAGCGCCGGCGTGGCCACGGTGGTTAAAGCGATCAGCGCCGGAGGTTCATAATTCAGTACCAGATTCAGCGTGCCGCCCGCTTGCGGATCGGCGGCCTGCGCCGCGCTTCCCAGCAAAGAGGCGCCTAAAGCCGCGGCTAACAGCGAGCGGCGAAACAGTGAAATCATCGATTACTCCGTGGTTAAGGTTGGCTGAGCCGGTTGGCCATAATGTTCCGCTGCGGCCTGCGGGCTGATCAGTTGATTTGCCGAATCGCGGGCGACACGCTGTGGTAAACGCTGTTGCGGATCGCCTAAGCCACCGCCGCCGGGCGTCTCGACAATCAGGCGGCTGCCGGGCGGGATGACCTGTCGCCCTTTGCCTGACAGCGTTTCACCCGTTGAAAGCGTGACACGACCCGGCGCTCCGGCCAGGCCTCCCTCAGCACCCTGTGCCGGAAAGTGAATGCGATCCCATGCAGCGCCCAACTCCATCGGCAGATCTTGACCGTGCGACACTTCAATCACCTGGCCCAGCCCGCCGCGCTGCGCGCCTGCACCGCCGGAATCCTGACGATACTCCTTGCGCCAGAACACCACGGGGCTGATTGACTCCAGAATCTCCAGTGAAACATTGCGCACGCCGCTGGGGAACGAGGTCGTCGATAACCCATCCAGCTGCGGACGTGCGCCGGTGCCGCCGGTCGAGAAGCTGGTGATGGAGAAACGGGGCTGCTTCAGCGTATTCCCCGCCTCGTATTGCGGCAGAATGTGGCCGCCAGACAGCTGTATATTCCACAGGCAGGAAGCCCCTTCGGCTGGCACCTCGCCGGGACGGGCCTGGCGCAGGCAGTTGAACACCACGTCAGGCAACATTTGACCGATGATATGCCGTGAAGTCACGGCGGCAGGATAGGGCGCGTTCAGGATCGAGCCTTCTGGCGCGGTGATGGTGATCACGCCCAGCGAACCGGCATTGTTAGGAATATCCGCGCCAATCAGACAGCGGATGCCAAACGAGGTATAGGCATCGGTATAGGCTTTAACCACGTTGATGCCTTTGGCGACGAAGCCCGCGCTGCCGGTAAAATCGACGTGAATCCCGTCATCGCTGAGCGTCAATTGCGCCTTCAGCAGCAGCGGCTGATCGTAACCGTCGACCCACATTTCGCTCGCCCAGCTTCCATGAGGCCAACTGCGCACCGCTTCCAGCATCGCCTGCTCGGAACGGGTCAAAATATATTCGCCCACCTGTTGCAGATCGGGCAGGGCAAACTCGTCAAGCAGCGCCAGCAGTCGGCGCGCGCCAACGTCATTACAGGCCACCAGCGCCAGGAAATCGCCCTCCACCTGCGCCGGTTCCCGCACGTTGGCCTTAACGATGTTCAGTACGGTCTCATCAAGCGTGCCAGCGTGAATGAATTTGATGATGGGCAGGAAAAGCCCTTCATGCCAAATCTGCTGACCATCCGGTCCCGGCCCGAGGCCACCAATATCAATCACATGCAAGGTCGAGGCGAAAAGCGCCACCGGCTGGTTTTGATGGAATACCGGCGTCACCATGGTGATGTCATAAAGATGCCCGGTGCCTTTCCACGGGTCGTTGGTCACTAACACATCGCCCGGATGCAGGGTATCGAGCGGGAAAACGCGCAGAAAGTGTTTAACCGATTCTGCCATGGAATTGACATGTCCCGGCGTACCGGTAACGGCCTGCGCCACCATCCGTCCATCGGGCAAAAATACCCCGGCAGAGAGATCGCCCGCTTCGCGAGTAGCGGTACCAAACGCGGTGCGGATCAGCGCCTGCGCCTGCTCCTCGACCACGGAAATGAGGCGATTCCAGATTACCTGATGTTGTATATCAACCTGACTCATTGAGAGGCTCCCGTAGCAAGTTGGCGCTCCAGCAGCAAATGGCCTTCCGGCGTGCTGCTGACGGCGAAGAGTTCATCGACCAGCGTGGTGGTTTCAGAATCCACCACCAGCAAAGGGCCAGACATTTTTTCCCTGATAGCTTCGCGTGCGTAAACCGGCACCTGAAGACGGCGCAGCTGCTGCTGCGAATAGAGTTCGCGCGGTATTGGGCGGGATGGCTCGGCGGAGGAGGTTGGCCGGGCCGGGAAGGCGATGGCGGGCGCAGGCGTTGCCGCTGTCACCGTCCAGCTGATGGCTTCAACCGCCACGTGATCGAGGCTGCGGCCATAAAGCTGGCGATAGGTGCGAGTGAAACGCGCATGCAGGGCCGCCACGCTGTGTTCGTCGAGTACAGAACTCTCCAACGCAATCGGGACTTCATGCCCCTGACCGGCGTAACGCAGGTAAACGCTGCGTTGCACGCTGACCTCGGCATGGGCATCCGCCTGCTGCACCGTATGCTGCGCCTGCTCACTTAACGCCGTCAGCACGTCGTTGACCGCAGCGAAATTGACGTTATCGAGGCGCTGATAAAAACTGCGCACCGCCTGATAAGAGACTGGCGCCCACAGGAAACCCAGCGCGGAACCGACGCCTGCGGCATGCGGTATCACGACGCGATCGATACCCAGTTTGCTGGCGAGACGCGCAGCATGCAGCGGCGCCGCACCCCCAAACGCAACGAGCGTATAGCGATCGACCTGCTTCCCCAGTTCACTGGCATGAACGCGCGCGGCGTTGGCCATGTTCTCGGCGATAATCTCCGTCACCGCCAGCGCCGCCTCATCGGTGGAGAGCGCCAGCGGCTTACCTACCTGTTGCGCCAACGCTTCAGCCGCTTTACCGACGTCGAGTTCCACTTTACCGCCGGCAAAACTGGCCGGATCGAGTAGACCCAGCTGCGCATTGGCATCGGTAATGGTGACCAGCGCGCCGCCGAGGTTGTAGCTCACCGGCCCGGGCGATGAGCCTGCGCTGTCCGGCCCCACTTGCAGCCGTTGCAGATTGTCGATGCGAGCGATAGATCCGCCGCCCGCACCAATCTCCACCAGATCAATCACCGGGATACGAATCGGTAACCCGGATCCTTTTTGGTGGCGATGCACGCGGCCAAACTCAAAGCTGCGCGAGATCTGCGGCTGGAAATTATCGATAAAACAGATCTTGGCGGTGGTGCCGCCCATATCAAACGACAGCACTTTATC
The DNA here is from genome assembly GCA_966185695.1 of uncultured Pantoea sp. Taxonomy (GTDB): domain Bacteria; phylum Pseudomonadota; class Gammaproteobacteria; order Enterobacterales; family Enterobacteriaceae; genus Pantoea. Next base: position 116,111 of record CBIFUL010000009.1, read on the forward strand.
CAGCTTAAGCTGGCTGGCGATATTGCTGGCGAGGATAGCGCCACCGGCCGGGCCGGATTCCACCAGCCGCACCGGCTCCTGGATGCCGCTTTCCAGCGTGGTAATGCCCCCGCCGGAGGTCATCAGATAAGGCGGCACCCGCAAACCGCGTAGCTGAAGTTGCTGCTGCAGGCGATGCAGATAGCCCGCCACTAAGGGTTGCACATAAGCGTTAGCGCATACCGTGGAAAGGCGCTCGTATTCGCGGATTTCCGGGCAAACCTCACTGGAGAGCGAAATCGTCACGTTTGGCAGCAGATCGCGCAAGATTTCAGCCGTTCGCTGCTCGTGCAGCGGATTGATGAAGCTTTGCAGATAACCGATCGCCAGGCTCTCGATGTTGAGCGCTTTTAACTCGCTGGCAAGCGCCACCACCTGATCCTCATTGAGCGGCAGGCGTACCTCTCCCTGCGCATCAATGCGCTCCTCAACGGTGAAACGCCATTGACGCTCGACCAGTGGCCGTGGCTTTTGCAGAAACACGTCGTACTGTGCAAAGCGATCTTCTTGCCCAATCTCGACTAAATCCCGGAATCCGGCGGTGGTAATTAACGCCGTGCGGGCACCTTTGCGCTCGATTAGGGCATTGGTCGCCAGCGTCGTCCCCAGAATCAGGAGATCGATCGCTGCGAAATCGAGTGCCGCCTGCTGCAACACGTCATCGATACCGGCAATCACCGCGCGTTCCGGCGCATCCGCGCTGGTCAGCACCTTGGCTGAAAACTGCCTGGTGCCTTGCAACAACACAATATCGGTAAAGGTGCCGCCCACATCCACCGCCACCCGATTTAAGGATTTATCTTCACGTCCTTCTGACATGCTCTTGCCTGTTTATATTTTGAAAATTGAAGGCGTAATTAACGGATATCGCACGGATGATGACTACTGACTAATTCGGGTTAGCTCAGCGGTTATTTGCATAAGCTGGCGTATTTCTTAGATATCTCTATATAAGGAATGCTTTTGCGGAATGATTATTAAGCCATGAAAACGTGGCCTGCTAGTTTTGCACATCACTTTATTAAAACGGGACGTGGGTTATGCAGCGCGAACGCCATTGGCTGCTGTCATTTACATTTAAAACCGCGCTGCAGGTGGTGCCGACGTTTATCGGCATCCTGCTGATTATGTTTTTTATTTTGAAAGCGATACCCGGCGATGCGGTGGACGTGCTGGCCGGCGAATCGGGCGGGGCCAGCGCCGCCAGCATGGCATTGATGCGCGAACAATATGGCCTGAACCTGCCTGCCTGGCAGCAATTTCTGCGGTGGGGCAGTCATATTGTGCAGGGGGATTTAGGATTCTCACCGCGCTTTAATACGCCCGTCACCACATTAATATTATCGCGCCTGCCGGCGACGCTAATATTAATGATTGCCGCGCAGCTGGTCGCATTAATTATGGGCGTGATTTTTGGCGTTATTATGGCGCTGTTTGTGGGGCGCTGGCCCGACCGCTTATTATCGTTCACCAGCCTGCTGCTCTATTCGCTGCCCGGCTTCTGGATCGGATTAATGTTATTGGTGCTGTTCTCCGTGCATTTGGGTTGGTTACCCAGCAGCGGCAATATGACCATCGGCGCGAACCTGCACGGCTGGGCCGCTGTAACTGATGCACTGTCGCACGCCATCCTTCCGGTGCTGTCGCTTGCCAGTTTCTTTTTGGCTATTTATGCACGGCTCACACGCGCCGCCATGCTGGAAATCACACATCAGGATTTTGTGCGCACCGCGCATGCCAAAGGTCTTTCCCCGCTGCGCGTGACGCTGGCGCATGTGCTGCGCTGCGCGCTGATGCCGCTGATCACCGTTAGCGGCATGCACATGGCTACGCTGCTGAGCGGGGCGGCGGTGGTAGAAACCGTCTTCTCGTGGCCAGGTTTGGGCAGGCTAGCGCTGGATGCGGTAATGGCGCGGGACGTCAATATTCTGTTAGGCATTTTACTGTTCTCATCCCTGATGGTGCTGCTCGCCAACTTTGTGGTGGATGTGGTTCACGCCTGGCTCGATCCGCGTATTGCGAGGAACTAATGGCAACGTTAAATGTGTATCCCGCGTCAGGCGCAATCAAGCACCGCGCGCTGCGTCACCTGTTGCGTAACCCTGCGGGGGTGGCGGGTTTGGTGATTTTGGTGATGGTATTCGTCATGGCGTTGACCGCGCCCTGGCTCTATCCCGGCGATCCGTTGGATATGGTTGCGTCGCCTTTACTACCGCCCGGTGCCGACAGGGCGTGGCCGCTGGGAACCGACGCCATGGGGCGAGACCTGACGGCGGGCATCTTTCATGGCGCGCGAGTATCGTTGCTGATTGGTTTAGGTGCCACCTTGATTGGCCTGTGCGCCGGCACGCTGATTGGGAGCCTGAGCGGCTACTATGGCGGCGTCATTGATGATGTGCTGATGCGCATCACCACGCTGTTTCAAACCATGCCGGCATTTTTACTGGTGATCATCATTCTCGCCATTTCCACCCCCACGGTGGGGCTGATTATTTTTAGCATCGGCATCACCACCTGGCCCACCATCGCACGTCTGGTGCGCGCTGAATTTCGTTCCCTGCGCGAGTCAGATTTCGTCCTCGCGGCACGCTGCCAGGGATTTTCTTCCACACACATCATTTTCCGGGAGATGCTGCCCAACGCGCTGCCCGCCATCATCGTCACGTCTTCTGTCATGGTGGCCTCCGCCATTTTGATGGAGGCCGCGCTCTCTTTCCTCGGCCTCGGCGATCCGAATGTGGTGAGCTGGGGATTTTTAATTGGCAGCGGCCGTGAAATGTTACGTACCGCCTGGTATCTCACCGCGGAACCCGGCCTCGCGCTGATGGTGACCTTGCTGGGCCTGAACTTAATGGGCGATGCGCTCAATGACGCGTTTAACCCAAGACTGAGTGAGCAATGATGCAACCACTTCTCTGCGTTGAAAATTTACAGGTGCGATTTGGTGCGCATGCGGCGGTTAACGATGTCAGCTTCAACCTCGCACAGGGTGAATGGCTTGCGCTGGTCGGGGAGTCGGGTAGCGGTAAATCGGCCACGGCGCTCGCGATTATGGGGCTGTTAGCGCAACAGGCAGAGGTGAGCGGACGCATGGCGTTTGCCGGACAGGATCTGCTGACCATGCCGCAATCTTCGCTGCGCAGCCTGCGAGGCAATCACCTGTCGATGATTTTTCAGGAACCGATGACCTCGCTGAATCCGGTTTACAGCGTAGGCGCGCAGATAGCCGAGAGCCTGCGCGCCCATCAGCCGTTGACCCGTCAGCAGGCGCGTTCGCGCGCCATTGAACTGTTAGATCTGGTGAACATTCCCGATCCCGCCCGCCGGGTGGATGATTTTCCGCATCAGCTCTCGGGGGGACAACGTCAGCGTGTGATGATCGCGATGGCGGTGGCCTGTGAACCCAAGCTGTTGATCGCTGACGAACCCACCACGGCGCTCGATGTGTCCGTGCAGAACACGATTATGTTGCTGCTCGACAAGCTGCGCCGAGAGCTCTCCCTCAGCATCCTGATGATCACCCATGACTTAGGGCTGGTTGCGCAGTGGGCAGACAAGGTGGCGGTGATGCACAACGGCATCATCCTAGAGCAGGCTCCCGCCGCAACCCTTTTCCGGCATCCGCAGCACGACTACACCCGCGGATTATTGGCAGCCTCGTTGATGACAGAGAGCGGTCTGCACTATCGCCAACGCTTACTTACTGAAATTCGTCACAACGATAAGGAAACCTTTTCCCTCTATCAACCGGCCATGTTGCCCTTCGCGCCGCTACGCCACGATCGTTCAGCGCAGCCGCTGCTCTCTGTGAGCGATGTGTACGTGAGCTACAAGCAGGGACATAAACGTATCCCGGCTTTGCAACAGGTGGGATTTGAGCTGCACAGCGGCGAGACGTTGGGATTGGTTGGGGAGTCGGGATGCGGCAAGTCAACGCTGTCGCGCACGCTGTTAAGGTTAATCCGGGCGGACAGCGGCAGCATACTTCTTGATGGAACGGATATTACCCATCAACCGGAACGCGCCTTAAAAATGCTGCGTAAAAATGTGCAGATGATTTTCCAGGATCCTTACGCGTCGTTAAACCCGCGCCAGACGATTTTCACTCTTCTTGATTCCGTTTTACGCTTGCACGAACGTTCATCCGCCGCCCAGCGGCTGCGGCGTATTCACACCATGCTGGATCGCGTTGGGCTGCCGAGACAGTCATTACATCGCTATGCTCACGAGTTTTCAGGCGGACAGCGGCAGCGCATTGGCATTGCGCGCGCGCTGATTGTACAACCGCGTCTGGTGGTGTGTGACGAGGCCGTTTCTGCGCTGGATGTCTCCGTGCAGGCGCAAATCCTGAATTTGCTGCTGGAGCTGAAACAGGAGTTCGGCCTGAGCTATCTGTTCATCTCACACAACCTTGCCGTGGTGCGCTATATGTCCGATCGCGTCATGGTGATGAGCAAAGGGCAGATTGTCGAATCAGGGGACGTGGGAACAATCTGGAGCGCGCCACAGCACGCCTATACGCAGCAGTTGCTTGCAGCGGTAAAAGGCAGTGATCAACCGGTGGCTTATCCGGTGCCTGCCTGATTGAGCGACTTTGCAAGGTCAAGCTCGATTGGCCGGGCTACGTGGCGGACGTCAACACAGATCCACCTGTTCCAGCGGCGCTGCGTGGGTACTTATTGACTGACTTAAGGGATGACCAGCTATCTGAAATGGCTACTTTGGCGACGGCTTCGCCGCTCTGCTAACCAGGGAGTGGCTTGGCGCAGAATAGTGCCCATCACCAAGCGATTTGCCGTCATTGCGCGTTAAGTGGCACTTGTCACGCAGGCCCCTATCTCAACTGACTGTCTTTACTGCCGCGGCGGTTATAGCCGCCGATCGTCGCCTGTTCTTTATCGATCTTGCTCTGACAGTTCACGCAGTAACGCACGCCGGCCAATGCTTTGCGCCGCGCTTCCGGGATCGGTTCGCCGCACTCGTCGCAAAACTCGGCGCTTGCCCCCTGACCGAGATTTTTGCGCGCGCGTGCCACCGCCTCATCTACCGTGGCATCAATTTGTTTGTGTACCGCACCGTCTTCCGACCAGCCGCCAGCCATAATTCACCTCCATAACATTAGATAAGAAAAGTATAAGACACGCGGTGATTTATGCCGGGCAGACCCGATTTTCATGCGCGGATAACGGATTAACAAATTGCTGCGCAACCTGATAACTCTGTTTGCCATGATGCGGAAAGTGTGACAACCTACCAATAGTAACCTACTATTGGTAGGTATCCATTCGGAGGTGTTGCTATGCATGCGTTAATCGTGACCGCTCATCCAGATCCAAATTCTTATACGCACACTCTCGTCTCGCAGGTGGCTAATGGCATTACTGCTGGCGGAAACAGTTATGAAGTTGCCGACCTGGCGGCTGAGCATTTTGATCCTCGCTTCAATCAGGCTGATTTTGACCAGTTCAAATGTGCAGCGCCGTCGCCAGCCGACGTCCTGGCCGAGCAGCAGCGGCTGGATCGCGCAGATGCGCTGGTGCTGGTTTACCCGATTTACTGGTGGTCGTTCCCGGCGCAGCTCAAGGGCTGGATCGATCGCGTCTTTACTCAAGGCTGGGCGTACGATGATGATGGCCAAAAGGTGGTGAAAAAACTCGGTAAACTCCAGGTTCATCTGCTGGCGCTGGGCGCGGCAAGCCAGAGAACGTATTTACGTCGCGGTTATTTCAGCAGCATGCGTACGCAGATAGACGTTGGCATTTTCGGCTACTGCGGCGCGCCTGTTGTGACCAGTGAACTGTTGCTGCCCACCGATGAAAATTTTCCAGAGTCACACTTCGCGCTGGCGCAACAGCTGGGGCAGCAACTGTTTGACGTAAAGGTGCCTGCATGAAGCACCCCACTCGCCAACGCATGACGCATCAGGCCCGACGAAAACAATTGATGGCGGTGGCCTGGACGCTGGTACGTGAGCAGGGCAGCGATGCACTGACGTTAGGACGCGTGGCGGAAGAGGCTGGCGTAAGCAAACCGGTGGTCTACGATCACTTTGGTACGCGTCATGGCCTGCTTGCTGCGCTATATGAAGATTTCGACCTGCGGCAAAGCGCCATCATTGAGGCGGCGATGAACGCTGCCGGTGCCAGCCTTGCCGAGCGGGCTTGCGTGGTGGCATCCCGCTATATCGATTGCGTTTTGACGCAGGGGCGGGAAATTCCAGATGTGCTGTCGGCACTGGATAGCGCACCGGAACTGGTTGAAGTGAAGCGCAAATACCAGCATGACTTTATTAAAAAATTTCGAGGCTGGTTTACCGAAGCAACCTTATCGCAGGCCAGCATGTGGGGCGTTTTAGGGGCGGCCGATGCGATCTCCAATGCGGTGGTGTCGGGCGACATCAGCCAGCAGCAGGGATTGGCCGAACTTCAGGCCCTCATTATTACGCTTGTGGAACGCCATCAGTAACGGTCAATTCAGCGAAAAGGAGCATCCCATGCCATTGTGTCTCGTCACGCTTGATGATGATTGCTGGAATATATTGGAAAACGGTGCAAACGACGGCGATAGCGGTTTTCACTTTTTAACCCTGGCTTCTGTTGACCAATAGGGCCAACCGCAGGCGAGGACATTGGTGCTACGTCGCGTTGACCGCTTAACAAGAGTGCTGGAGTTTCACACCGATATGCGCAGTGCGAAATGGCAGGCGCTGAAAATTAATCCAGCCGTGGCGGTTTTAGGTTACAGCAATAAAATTCAGCTGCGGCTGCAGGGCACCGCTGAGCTTCACGTCGCGCACAGCCCGGTAGCGGCGGCGGCATGGCAACGGTTACCCAACCGGACGCAGAAAACCTATGCTGAAGCTGCGCCAGGCAGTGATATTGACATTACATCCGCGAATGAAGCTCGCGCCGAGGATAATTTTGGTGTTTTGCTGATCACAATTTCGTTGCTGGATTACTGCAAGCTGGCTCGTGAAAATAACCAAAAAGCTTTACTGAATTATTGCGCTGCCGGTGCTTTAACCAGCAGCAAATGGGTTAACCCGTAGGTTGCGCGTTTGTTTTCAGCAACGGTAATATTATGGCCTGTTAAGCAGCCCTGAAGCGCACAGGCTTCGCATAGTCTTCAGCGATACTCGTGCAAGTATCGGTTTAGTGTTGTGAATTTTCTTCTTTTCCATTCACCAAATTCCATCTGATACAAAATGCATAAAATCAGTCTAATGGCATATTTTTCCAACTAAATTATTTTTCACCCACCTTTATTTCCAGGGCATTTTCAGCCAACACTCTCTGACTGCCGTCCGCAATCTTAACGGAAACGTGAATCGACGCGTTATCTGGAGGAACAATATTTAAGTCCAAAACTTTATTCGCAGCGTCCGGCTTAATGTTTATCTCCTGTTGGCCGTGCGATAATATTTTCTTATTCTGCACCACCTGCCAAATTAACGTGCAGCCCTTATAAGATTTAGGTAAATCATTTATTACCCATAACCCTATTTTATTCTCACTCTGCGCTTTCCAGTTTAATGTATAAGGATCAATCGACGGTAAGAGTGGTTGATAAGCACGTTTCAGGGCGTAAAAACCCGCTTTAGGCTTGCGGAGATAATCGACAACGCCCCAATTGATCGAAGGCCAGGTTTCAACAAACATAAACTGGAATAGGGCGGTTACCGGTTGGTAGCGCTGGCGACGGTAACTCTCAGCCGCCAGGGCGACTAAATTTGCCTGATAGCGCTGCGTATTGCTGATGAAGTCATTGATGTTTTCCCCCCGGCTGATGCCGGCATTTTTGAATGTCTGAATAGGCTGAAAGTTGTGATACTTCCAGCGCGTCCATTGCGGATCGCCTGGAGCAGTTGTCGCCGGCCACCAATCTTGACGCGGTATAATGGTTTTTAACGTGCTTAAGATCGGCAGTGCCTGAGCACCGAACTCGGTGACAGTCGCCGTTTTGGCGGGATAGAGCAGATTTTCCAGCGTGCCAAAGTACCATCCAGCCCAGTAATGCTCTTCAACGGCGGAGAAGGGGTGGGTAATACGCGTCGTATCCTTGGCCAGCGTGCTGGCGACACGGTCGGTGAGGTGACGGTTTAACGTGGGGTTCCAGTCTGGAAAACGCTTTTCCATCCACGGCGAATTAAACGGTGGTTCATTCTGCCCACCCCATACCACAATGGCCGGCGAGTTACCAAATTGCTCAACCATCTCCTGCGTCTGGCGTACCGCATTATCGGCAAAGGCGTCGCTGTCGTTATAGCCCCATTGCAGCGGCACATCCTGCCAAATCAGTAACCCCATCTCTTCAGCAACCTGATACAGCTCGCGGCCCGCTACGTGACCATGAACCCGAATGGCATTGGCGTTCATCTCTTTTACCAACCTGAAATCGCGCTGATAGTCGGATTTACTCATGGTGCTTAACCAGGGGGAACCAATGTAATTGGTGCCACGAACGAAGATGCGCTGGCCATTCACCACCCAGCCTTGATTACTCTTCTGTTCAATAATCTGGCGCAGTCCGGTACGCGCCGACCGGCGGTCGAGTATTCCCGCCTCATCACGCAACGTGGCGCGAACCTGATAAAGATGGGGCTTACCATATCCCGTGGGCCACCACAGTTTTGCATTCGGCATCGGTAAGGTGAGGTGCATACGCTGAGGCGTACCTTGCGTAGCCTTAAGCTGGACGGGCTGGCTGATTTGATAGTTCCTGCCAGCAAAGTTAGCGGGTTGGGCGTCCAGCTTCAGCGTAACCTCTGCTGCTGTTTGTGCCCGATACTCCAACTCGACACTAAGCAATGGCTGTGCAAGCCCCTGTGACCAGTCAGGACGTAAAATCAGGTTGTCGATAGTTGCATTACGGCTGATTCGCAGGCGGACAGGAGCCCAGATGCCACCCGAGTTGGCATCCTGTCCTTGAGGCGACCAGGCGCCGCCGGGACGAGAGTCGTGTTGATTGAGAATGCCCTTCATCAGGTTTTTGCGCAGCGGCCAGTTACGCGCAACATCTTCCAGTGGACTGTCAACGCGAACCGCCAATCGATTGTAGCGCTGTAGCTGGTCTGTAATATCCACTGAAAAGCGCTGGAAATAGCCTTCATGATGCGCCAATTGCTGACCGTTCAGCCAAACATCAGCAAAATAATCAACGCCGTCAAACTCCAGCGTTGCCTGTTGCTGCGGAGTGAGCGGCGGCAGGGAAAATTGTTTGCGGTACCACAGTGCGCCCTGATGATCTTTACCCGCGGCATACCAGTTCGCCGGTACCGCCAGCGATGCCCACCTCGCTTCGTTATGCTGCCAACCCTTGAAGTTACCATCGTTTGCATCATGAATACGCCATTCACCTGCCAGCGACCACCTTACTGGTGACTCGATCGTGGCAGCCAGCGATGGCAGCGCAATTATAAGAAGTATAAAAAGTGCGGAGCGCATTAGGCGTTCTCCATTAAGGTTTTCAACTGGCGCGTCACTTGCTCAATCAATGCATCCAGCTCTGGTTGCAAGCGCACACGATCGAGTGGCTGAAGATGACGAGCCTGCTCCTCTAACTGCTGCAAAAATTGTGTGAGCAAGGGAAAACCAAAAATAGATGCCTCGCCACGCAGTTTATGACACAGCCGCCGTATGCGTTCGTTATCCTGATCGGCTAAAGCCGTGCTGAGCTGGCGGTGTAAATCTGGCAGCGAGTCAGAGAAAAGGGTTAGCAATTCGCCTAATAGTGCGGCATCTAATCCCAGGTCTTCTGCCATCTTCTCCGCGCTGTCGATTACGATGTCGTGATGAGCGGGCAACGGTAACGCCATAACGCGACTGATCTCCCTGTGCAACGCATCCTGACTTACCGGCTTAGCGATATAGCCATCAAAGCCGTTCTGAAGGCAATACTCCTCATCCCCTTTCATTGCATGCGCTGTCATCGCGATGATCCACTGGTGGCGCGGCTGCGGTGCCGCCGACTCGCGCTCCCGTATCAGGCGTGTGGCTTTTTCGCCATCCATTTCCGGCATTTGTAGATCCATCAGCACCAAATCCCACTGATTGTTAGCCAACATCTCCAGCGCTTCCAGACCGTTTCCCACAATGGAAAATTGGTGACCAAGCCGCGTCAGGAAATGCGCAGCGAGCTTTTGGTTCACCAGATTATCCTCCGCCAGCAAAATACGCAGTGAGGGAGATGCATGCAGAGGATTCACCTCATCATTGGGGCGTTCTGCAACGTCCGAAGCGGGTTGTAATTGCAGCGCAGCGCGCAGCGCCTCATACAATTCACGTTGATCCACCGGTTTACTCAAAAAATGGTTAACGCCGATATCGCTGAGCTGTTCCGCCTCCATTGAGCGATTCATTGAGCTCAACATAATAATCTGGCTAGAGGCGAAGGCCGGATTGGCCCGAATCTCCCGCGCCAGGGCGATGCCATCTTTATCGGGCATTTGGGCATCGAGCAGAATTACCGGGAAGGAAGGCAAGAGGGCGAGCAGCGCCAGCGCATCTGCTGCGCTGGCCGCCAGAGTAGGCTTAAGCCCCATATTGCGCAGCATATCGCTCATCAAATGACGATTTGTCGCGTTGTCATCCACCACTAAAATGGGTACCTGAGCGAGACGCGGCGAGGTCTTTAATGTCTCATCCATCTCTTCTGCCGGCAGCGCTAAGGCAAAACTGAACACGCTGCCCTGGCCCGGTTGGCTTTGTACACTGAGTTCGCCGCCCAGCCGTTCAACCAGACGGGCAGAGATAGTTAATCCCAACCCGGTTCCGCCGTACTTACGCGTTGTGGACACGTCGGCCTGGCTAAAAGATTCGAAAATCAGCTGCTGCTTTTCAATGGGAATGCCGATTCCCGTATCACGCACCTTGAATCGCAGCAGGTTTTCGTCACGATCCAGAGCTATGGACACCTCTACCTCTCCCTGATGGGTGAACTTCAGGGCATTGCTGGTGAGGTTGGTTAATATTTGCCGCAGACGAACGGTATCGGTCACAAAACGCTCGGGCACATCAGGTGCCACATTCATCAATAATTCAATCTCTTTTTCAGAAGCCGCAGGCATTAGCGGACGCATCAGGGCGTGCAAAAAGGGTCGGATTTCAAACGCCTCCTCGTCCAGTTCAATTTTACCGGCTTCAATTTTAGAGTAATCCAGTATGTCATTAATGATATGCAACAGCGTGTGGGCGGAGTGGTAAACCAGCGTCATATACTCACGCTGTTCAGCGGTGAGGCGGGTATCGAGACAGAGTTGAGTCATGCCAAGAATGCCGTTCATCGGCGTGCGGATTTCATGACTCATGTTCGCCAGGAACGCGCTTTTGGCTTCATTCGCTGCCCGTGCTGCTGCCACTGCTTCAAACGAGAGCTGTTCCGCTTCCTTACGCTTGGTGATGTCCTGTAGTGTGCCGATTACCCGCTCCGTGTCCCCCGCAACGGTAACGCTCGCCACCTGACCCGATAAGAGCATCCAGCGATAGTTGCCGTTACGGTGTAACAGCCTAATTTCGCGCTCAAAAATAGGCAACTGTTGATTGCTGGCAGAGTTAAAAAGCTGTAGCAGAGGTTCACGATCGTCAGGATGTAGCAAGGTATCCAGGAAGCTGGCGCTGTAATGCCAGGTTTCTCGCGGGTAGCCCAGCATGTTGAGTAACGCGTCATTTACCTGCAAAAGATCGTACTGCTGCTGCCAATCCCATATGCCAATCTGCGTAGATTCGGCAGCCAATACAAAGTCAGCGTGCAGCTGTTGGCGTGACTCATTGATCAGGTTAAAGCCGGACATATCCACATGTAAACTTACGATCCCGCCTTCAGGAGTCCGATTATGCTGGACGAATACCTGACGGTTAGCGATGCGCCGCATCTCACTGTGGTTATCAAGGCGACAGCGGCTGATGAGGTTATCCACGATGGCCTGCCGACTCTGACTGTTCTCTGTCATATAGGCAGAAGCAATAAAATCTTCTGCTAACTGAGTCAGCGTCATGCCGAGCTGAATGCGGTTTTCCATACCAGGATAAAAACGCACTACCTGTTGATTAAAGGCCACCAGCCGTTCCTGATCGTCATACATCAGCACGGCAGCGCGCAGGGAATCCAACGCTTTAGGTAACAGGCCATTTGGCATGATTTTCCTCCTATCGTGGAGAGTCAACGTTCGCCACATTGCCGACGGGTAAGCAGCGCTGAGGCACAGAGAAGGGATCGCTAAGCTGACGAAGGAAGTAGCTTTGGGCGGGAAGTACCGCATCATTCAGCAACGGTCGCATGTTGACCTTAAAGAACAGCGCTTCCAGCACCATGGCATTGGTAGAAAGGGTGATAGCGCGGTTGTAATCCCCCGTCGCCTCCACTCGTCCTTCATACCAGCCGCGCATGGGATCAAATTGCAGGCGCGTCATTTTCATCAACGCATCCGTAAATGGGGTGTCCCACAGTACCCAGAGTCCGAATACGGCGCGGGTAGAAACCTGGGCCAGCCTGGGCACCCATTTACCGTCGTCAGTGACGGTATTCCATGCATAGCCGTTGGCAAACAGTGTGTCGTTAACGTGCCAGGGCGGCGCAGAAACGTTGAAATCACTTCGCGCGGTGAGAATCCCTTGCTCGGTCCAACGCCGTTCCTGTATCTGATAAACCTGACTGGCGCGCTGGCGTTGCTGACGGATTAACTCGCGGTCGGCCCCCGGTAACTGCCAGCCATATTCCAGCCCGCTCAGCACGTAAGGTGTGGTAGTGATGGCATTCGGCGTCCAGGTGGTACGCGGATCGCGACTGTCGATGTCCAAGGCCACGCCATTAATAATGACGTGTTGCGCAGGGGGACGTAACGACCGATCGTTGGGAAAGCCCCACAGGCCAAAACCTGCCGCACTGTACTCACTGTAGCCAAGGCGTCCTTGTGGCTGGACGCGCAGCTGCTGCTGTTGCATCTGCGCTGCATGCAGCTGTCCCTGCTGATCAACGACTTGACAGAAATTCCAGCGCAATACGATACGTTCAAGATATTCGCTGTACTGCGGGTGAGAGGCGGCCACAACCCGAAGCGCCATCATCAGGCGAGCCATGTCCTGTGAAGACCAGCCAATAACCTGCGGGGTATTGGCATAGCCCACCATTGCCAGACTTTGGGTGTTATAAAGCAGGTTGGGCACGCCGCCCTGCGTGATCGGCATGCGATTAAGGCTGCCTAGCAGTTGCGTTAAAAGGTGGTCAAAGCGTGCATCGTCAATGAGCTGAAGCCGGTGCGCGGCGGTCAGCGCTATTAACGTGTCGCCCATCTGCCACAGGCTGGCTACGGGACGCTTATCGCTACCGTTCACCATGCCGCTATTCTCTTGCAGGTTATTGTCAAAATAGCGCCATGCCACGGCCGCCCATCGTTGCTCTTCTGGCGTAAGCGTGCCGGTGCGCGCAGTCGTGTGCCAGCCACCATGGACTAACCAGCGCCAGGCCGCAGCGTCATGACGAGCCAGTAAATACACCACACTCGTCAGCAATAGCGTCAGTACTATCACCGCCAGCCGGATTACTGTTTTAGGCATGAGGTGGCTACCGGCGGTAATTTAATCGGGGCTGAACTGTCGCAGCGCGCGCATTTACAGGTGCTGCACTTCGGGGCGCTGCGTACTGCCGTGCCTGTCTGCTCACACCATGTTTTCAGACCTGGCGTCACGCTAAGAAAGGGTCGGTTACGTTGTTCGTTATTCTGTTCAAACACGTCCACCAGCCGCTTTTCCCACAACGAAGGCGCGTAGTTTTTATTACGGGGTGAATTGGTGTTGTAGCGCAGCAGCTTGCCCTGCTTTTTAAACAGCAACGCTTCCAACATGATGCCGTTATTGTTGGCGGTGAACTCTTTGATCGGGCCATCGCCATTTTCATATAACCCCTCGTAATAACCCTTTCCCTGCTCATCCGCATTTTCAATGGTATCGAAAAGCCGGTCGGTATAAGGCGAATCCCACAGCACCCACATCCCCAACGCGGCTTTCAATGAGACCGCGGCAACGTTGGGCACGTACTGACCTTTGTCTGTGATGGTGTTCCAGTTGAAACCATCACTGAACACGGTGTCGTAAACAAAATAGGGGGATTTATCCAGTTGATGCTCTGAACGCGCAGTCAGGGTACCGGTGATCATGTACCGGTTTTCCTGGGCCTGATACACGCGGTCGGCAAAGTTCTTCATCCAGGGATGACTGTGATTCGTTGGGCTTTCTTCCCGATCGTCAGCAACATCCCAGCCCATTTCCAGTCCATGCAGCAGATAGGATTCTGTGACTACATAGTTATGTTGATTGGTTAAACGGGGATCGCGTGAATCGTAGGGCACCAACACACAATAAATGTCCGCCAGGGCGTAAGGCTCCGGCTTACTCGCCTGGCAGGTGGTGAACCCCCATAACTGGTAGCCCGCCGCGGCGTACTCTTCGTAGCCAAGACGCCCCTCCTGCACGTATTGCGCCTTTTTCTCTTTATCAACATACGCGCCATAAAGTGTGCCGCAGTCATCAATGACATGAGTGAAGTCCCAGCCCAGTACCACGTTATCAACACTGTTGCCGTATTCCGGATAACGCTCCTTGATAATCTTTAGCCACAACAGCATGCGGCCGATATCTATAGCCGAAAACCCAATTTCTCCCGGCTTGTTTAAGTAATCCACTTTCTGGCCGGTGATCGTATTGTAGGCTTTGTTAGGTACCTGATTCTGGAACAACACCAGCTTATTTAACGTGGCCATAAACTGGATAAAGCGCCTGTCGAACTCGGCTTTATCAATCAGGCCCAACTCGCGCGCTGCCGTTAATGCTGCAAGGTATGAACCGCTGTCCCACATGGTCGTTGAAGGGTATTTATTCACCGCGTTGACCAATCCTGTAGTGGGCTGCGTATTCGCCACAAAGTAAGACCAGGCTGTTTTCGCCACGGCCATCTCCCGCGTGGTCAATTCGCCATGACGACTTTTGTAATCTGATGCGGGCAAGCTCACCGCTGCCTGAAGGTGCGGTGCGAGTAAGGCAAAAGCCAACACCAGAATGTGCAAACCTGACTGTCGTAGCGATAGCACTCTCATTGCTGTCTTACTCCTTGTTGCGGGCGATCTCTGGCGCAGGGGCCATGCATCCCAGACACAATAATTGGCCGTGCACAATGTATGAGAGGCTCTCAAGAACCACAGCATTGGTATCGGCGTTTAAGGCATTATTCGGCGTTCCATCAGGATTAAATCCCGCTTTCCATCCCTTACCGGGTTCGATCATTGCCACCATTTGTTGGCGCAATGCGTCACTCCAACGGTTGCGAAACAGGGCGTACCAACCAAATGCCGCACGAGTAGAGAGCAGGGCGCGTTGGGGCAACGTATCACTGCCACTGTCATTCTGATTTTGAAGCGGTAAAGGCTGGCGCCCCGGCAGAGCGTCGTTGAAATCAGGCGTTTGCTCAGCGTAATCCGTGGAAATCTCCTCGCGCTCGCTTGGTTTGCCGGTACGCTGTTGCAGGATCTGCATGATGCGCCAACTGATCTCACCGCTACGCGCGTCAAAGCCCTGTTCTAGCCCGGTGAGCAGATAGGGCAGGCTGACCAGCGATGGCTGTTTACCCCATGGGGTTCGCAGGCCCTCATCGGGTACCGCGATCCCATCAATTTCAATCATCTTCAGCCCATCAGGAGGTTGGCTAACCGCTAACCCCGCAGCGCTATTGATCATGCGTAAAACATTGCCGGCATACAGTCGATAGCCATAGCTGCCGCGCGGGTCATCGGTACGAAGCACCCAGCGATTGACCGGCAAGCTGGCCGACTGTGAGCCGCTGCTGCGTAACAGGGCATTCAGCTGCCACTTCTCCAGCAGGTGATTCACCGCAACCGCATGCTGCGGATAACGCCAGACCAAAATTTGTAATGGCATGAGCATGCGCCCCATATCGATAGCGGAGCCAGGGGCGCGAGGGTCTTGCACCATGGGGGTGAGGGAATCTGCGTGGTAAAAAGCCGCCGGCAAACCTTCGGGCTGGAGTGGCAGATTGCCGAGGGCATCCAGCGCAGAGGTGATGCGATCGTCAAATTCTGCCTCATCAATAATGTCTAATTGATGGGCAGCCAGCGTGGCCAACAAATAGCTGCCCGAACTCCACAAACTCAACCAGGGGGAATCAGATTCGGCATTCACCAACCCATTCGGCTGCGTATTGTTCACAAAGTATTGCCAGGCGATACGCGCCCATACGGCTTCATCAAACGTCAGGGGGCGATGTTCGGGCAAGAGAGGAAAAGCATCGCTCAGCATAATGCCGTCAGTGGTTTCTACCCGCTTCGGCATCTGAAGCTCCACCCACAACACAATAACGAACGCAATCATGAAGCCAATCAGGATGGTGAGATAACTCCGCGCACTGTGTAAACCCGCTCTAAGACTCATTCTGCTTCAGTCTCCTGCGTGGCCGGCGGCGTCCACATCGCTGCCATAATCATGGGTAACATGGCGGCAATGTTCACTGCTCCCCAAAATATGTTGATGACATAACCCGATGGATCATCAACGTTCCCGCGGGCGACCTGAATACCTCCCCATATCAACCCTAGTAACGTCAAAAATACGATGGCCAATTGCGGCTTCACTAAATAAAGAAAAAGTCCGGTTTGACGCTCTTTTGGGGTGACATGAAATTTAATTTTTTCGCCACGCAGCACGGTACTCAACGCGCGCAGATTGACAGAAAAAAAGGCTAAGTAGGATGAACGCCCGTCCCATGCAGAGATACCCCAAGTACCAAACATGAAAGCCAGTTCGGATACGATAAAAAAGGGCAGGAAATGCAGATAAAAGGGCGTTGAATAGGCAGACACGGGTGGAATACCGGTGAACAAATAGATGAGCGGCGAAATCAGGAAAACGGTGTTCCAAATGCACGCCAGATAAGACCAAAAGGTCGTACCGTACATTAGGGTCTGCCCCACACTTAATTTGAAGCGCTTGCGGCTGAAAATCTTGTCATGGAAAAGAATATCAAGAGAGCCGGCAGCGTATTTAAAGCGCTGAATCATCCAGGTTAACAGATCCTGCGGTGACAGCATTTTTGATTCGATGCCCGGATGCATGACCGAACGCCAGCGCCGACCTTCATCGCCGTGCAGCACAATGGAGGTGTAGATATCCTCTGAGACATGGAATTTATAGGGAGTAAGCTCGGTATCAGCAATAACATGGGGCCGCATTGCTCGGCTCAGGGCGGCTCGCGCCTCTTCATCACGAATATCCCGGGTATATAAAGCAATCTCTTGCTCAACATTAAAGGCGTAGCTTCTGAGCGCGGCCTGCATCACCGCCTCACGCCGGTGTACCGACGCCGCACCACAGCAAAAGGCGGCATTTGCCCAGTTGCGGCGACGCAAAATCACATCGTAGAACATGCGCGGATCGTTGAAGAAAGGATCGTTTCCGATGGTTAGTTTTCCGACAACTTTTTCACACAGACTGCCCAGCAGCGTTCCCGGCCAACCCAATTTACGCCGCAGCCAGACAGGTAAACGCTCTCCTTCTGGTAAATCGTAAAACCACTGTGGTGTTTGAACCCATGCCACATCAGGATCGCGGAAATAGCCCAGCGTATTTTCAAGTAAGGTGGGGAAGACCCGCGTATCGGCATCACAGATAACCAAAAAATCGCCATCCGTGTGTTCCATACCATTACGAATATTGCCGGCCTTGTAGCCAATATTATTTTCACGCGAGATGTAGTTCACGCCTTCCTGACGACAGACCTCTCGCATCTCGTGGCGACGACCATCGTCAAGTACATGAACTTTGAAATGAATGGGCGACGGATAGCGCATTTTGCAGGCGTCACGAATCGACAATCTGACCAGTTCAGGATCCTCTGAGTAAGTCGCGATAAATAAGTCGACCTTAATAGGACGACCATCTTCTTCATCGGTGGCCTGAAGGCATTGGTTGATATGCTCTGGAGCAGGAGGACAAGCGGGATCTTTGACCTGCCAGATATTAATCGTGAACAGCAGCGTACCGATCCAAGCCAGCGTTTCGGCCAGCGCCAACGGAATCGCGTACCACAGTGCATCAGTGTTTAACGACTCCATCCAACGCCAGCGAATATAGTTCGCACCCAATATCAACCCGGCAACCGCTAAGGTTTGCCAGGTTGCAATCACCCAGCCGGGCGTCTGTAGCGGCGCTGGTGGCCGTCTCTCTTCAAAGCGAGAAAAATAATATTCCATCGTATCCCGTCTCGGTGACTCACCCACGTTCAACCCACTGTCATGCGCGACAACTTAAGGCAAATTAACTTAATAAAATTAATGATTAACCGTAAATTAAATTGATGTTTTATGGTAAGCCTGTAAACCTGAAAGGCAACATTGAAGCGGCTTATAAATTTTATAGTATTGAATTACAGTATTTTACAGGGAGAAGTTGATATTTTTCACAAAGCCGTGACTTAATGCGCAACATGACTACACTTCTTCTTACATGTTATACAGATGATTACCTAATGATTTACTTGAAATAACATAAACAGGATTCATGTATCATGCCTAGCCAAAGCGCGCTAGCTCCAGTCACGTTGAACCAGGATCGGGTGTGGCGTTACGCCGTACCTGGCAGGCGAGATCTGCGTATCGATATGCTGCGTGGAATAGCTCTGGTTATGATGGTGGTTGCACATACCGAACTGCTCTCTTTAGTGAACATTTTCACCTGGGAGCGTTTTGGCTTAACCACGGGGGCTGAAGGATTTGTCATTCTGTCAGGTTTTATGCTGGGTATGCTTAATCGTCAGCGGCTCCATAAAGAAGTGCTGCTGACTGTAGGATGGACACTGTGGCGGCGGGCAGGAAAAATTTATCTGGTCAATATCGTCATCATTTTATTAATACTAATTTTCTCACGACTCCCGTTCATCAATACGTTTGAAGTTACGCATTTTGTTGATCGCTATTCAGGCACCGTTTGGGCTCTTTTTCCTGATACGCCGCAGATTAAAGAGACGTGGTTCAATATCATTCTCTATTTACAGATTGGCCCGCACCAGACACAAATACTGGGGTTATATATTTGCCTGATGCTCATCAGCCCGGTTTTTTTAGGGCTGTTATATAAGGGGCGGGTTACATGGCTAATTGTTGCCTCTCTGATGACCTATCTTGCCTATCAAGTGTGGCCAGTCAGATTAACCGTGTCGGAATTTGAGTTCGCTTTTCCGCTTTTAGCGTGGCAATTAATCTATGTGCTTGGCATGTGTTGCGGTTGGTACAAAGATGAATTGATGTCGTTGGCGCGCACTCCGGGTGGTAAAGCGGTAATGACTATAATGGTGATATATGCGCTTATAATGATGTTTGTTGCGCAAAATCATACAAACCCCTTCATGCCGCCCAGCCTGCTTTTACATGTTATTCCACCTGCCGACTTTAATTGGTTTTACCATCATTTGGCGGGGAAAAATGCGTTGGGTCCTTGCCGGGTTCTCAATGATTTTAGCTTACTGTTACTTGTCTATTTAATACTGACATTTTACTGGAAACCCCTTGAGCGAGCCGTTGGCTGGTTTTTAATTCCACTGGGTCAACATTCTCTTTATACCTTCATTGTGCATGTTTTTGTTGTACTTGGCGTCAGTCAATTCGTGCATTTTGATTTATGGCGTCAAGCCTGGATCACTAATACGCTGGTTCATCTGGGTGTTTTATGCCTCCTCTGGTGGATGGCAAAAAAAGAGATTGGCGGTCGTTTTATTCCAAACTAATTAAGGAAATATCATGGGATACGGCGGGCGGAAAGAAACTCAGCGCAGCCTGATAGTTTTAGTTTTCCTCTCTGGCAGCATGTCTACCGTTTCGGCGACGGCCGCAGACTCAGATGCTGTATCAGCAAATAATGAACCGATCCAGGCCGGTGTATTTACCAGCCGTTGGGGCCGTCTTTTTTCAGGGAATAAAGATAAATTCTCCGGTGCCCTGAGCTTTTCGAGTGGATTGAAAGAGCAGTGGCTGACGATACCAAACGGCTCCGAGTCAGCGCAGCGTAAAAAGAAGATCAATCAACTCTTAAATCTGAGCCTACAATATTCACCTTACAGTTACTGGTTCGCAAATGTCACGATGCGCGGCCCAATAAGCGACTTTGATAAATACACCGCAGATTTTCGCTATAGTTTTGGCTACGACGACTGGCACCCTAACACCTTTAGCCTGGTCTACAGCAATTACGGGGATAATCGTATTTTTCCTTCGGGCAATAATCGATTTACCTATTTTGAGCAAGGCGCCTTTACCTTTGCCTATAAATTTTCTCTGCCTAAAAATATTGAACAACATGTGTTAATTAATGATGGCGATGCGTTGACGTGTCAGATCGGATATAGCTGGGTGCCGCGTTACTATTCGCTGGACGATAATGGCATCAAAAGTAATAAACAAGTCGCCCTGGGCGGATGTGGCTACACCTTTAAGCAGCACTTCTTTATCCGTGCTACCGCCTTTTGGTATCCCAAATCTGAACAGCAGCAGCCCTGGAATGGAGACTATAGCTACAGCTTTGGATATGCCGGCTATACCCCCGGTTCGTTTTCCCTCCAGTACAGTAATTACAGCGGTACACGTTTCCCCGGTCGAAGCAGCGCCAATGCAAAATTTCGGGAAGGAACCGTATCGCTTATCTGGTTTTTACCGTTTTAGGAACGACATCATGTTAACGTCGCCCCCGCAATCCGTACTCATCGTCGATGATGTCATGACTTACCGTAAGCTGCTCGCTGCACTACTCAAGCAGTGGGGCTATCACATTTTCGAGGCTGAAGACGGTGAAGAAGCACTTGAACTTCTCACTCTGCATCCGATTAATCTTGTGATTAGCGATTGGGAAATGCCGGTGATGGATGGACTGGCGTTATGTCATGAAGTGCGTCAACGCTTTGATAAGCGTTATATCTACCTGATTCTGCTCACTTCACGGGAAAGCATTGAGGACTTGAAGGCGGGCTTTGCTGCGGGTGCAGATGATTTTTTACGTAAACCGGTCAACCGGGTGGAGTTACAGGCCAGGTTACATGCTGGTGAGCGCATATTGCTGCTGGAAGCGACGCTGGAAAAACGAAATCACAGCCTGAGTGAAGCGTTACGGCAAATTGAGATGGATTTGCAATCTGCCGCTGCGCTGCAGCGCAGTATTCTGCCACCGCATGCCATTCATCATGGTTCATACCATGCCGACTGGCTGTTTATTCCGTCTGCATGGGTTTCCGGTGATATTTTCCATTTCTTCCCGCTGGATGGCAAAGCCGTAGCCTTCTATAGCGTTGATGTTTCTGGCCACGGCGTTTCCGCCGCCATGATGTCAGTCGCAGTGGCGCGTCAATTCCTGCATGGGCGAACCGTTGAGCGCTTTCTCTATAATGGCGAAGCGTTAACCCCGCCGGCGCAAGTCGTCAATATTTTGAATGAAAGATTTGTGGCGCAAAGCAGTGACGTGACCAGCTATTTCACCATGGTGTATGGCGTGATTGAAACTGATAGCGGAGTTGGGCGGCTTTGTCAGGCGGGTCATCCGACGCCGCTGATTGTTTCACCGGACGGGAGTATCAGGTCTGTTGGACAGGGCGGCCCTCCCATTGGACTACTAAACGATCTGGAGTGGGAGGAGGTTACCTTTGAACTGGCGCCGGGTGAACGGTTATGCCTCTACAGCGATGGTATCAGCGAGTGTGAAAATCCCCGGCAAGAGATGTTTGGTGCGCATCGCTTCGCCACAACGCTTAAAAGCCTTGCATCACAACCCGTAGATCATTTACTGGCCGGTGTTCAACAGCAACTCAATCTCTGGCGTCATCTGCCGGAACAAAGCGCTGCGCCAGCCGGTGATGATATTTCATTATTGGTCATTGAACGCTACGCAATAACCGCAAAGGAATCCCAAGATGAAAATCGAAGCTGAAACCATCCAGAATATTACGTTGCTGACTCCAATCACGCGAAGGCTCGATGCGTCAGTCGCGCTGCGTTTTAAAGAAGAGGTAATATCTTTTATTCAGCAGGGAAACCGACAGATCGTAATCGATTTCACCCGGGTGGATTTTATCGACAGTAGTTGTCTGGGCGCATTAATCTCGATACTTAAATCGCTAAGTGGCGACGGTCAGCTTATTCTTTGTGCGCTCAATGCGAATATTAAAAATATGTTTGCGTTAACGCGCATGGACAGGGTTTTCACGCTGTGCGCCGATCGTCAGGAAGCGCTGGGCACCTTTATATAGGGCTATGACCATGCATGAATTAAGAATGGAACAGACGGTTTCATTACCTGCTACGTTAAGCAGCCTCACGAAGTTAGGTAATGTGTTGCGGCATTTCCTGGCCCCACTGCAATTAAGCGAAAGCTGGATCTATCCTTTGGATTTAGCGCTTTGCGAGGCGGCAAGTAACATTATTCGTCATGGTTATGAGGATGATGCCACGCAGATTTATCGCGTCACGCTTGGGCAGGATGACAAAGGTATTTTCGCTATCCTTTACGACACAGGATTCCCTGTTCCGAAAGAAAAACTGCTGAGTAACAATGAGGCCAGTTCGTTTGAAATTAGCCCAGCTGAATGCATGAGTGAAGGAGGAAGAGGGTGGCTGCTCATTCATGCCTGCGTTGATAGCGTAGACTATCAACGCGTTAATGACGAGAATCGGCTCAGACTCTGGCGCGCTTTGCCTGAAGATTAGCGAAACAATTTTTGTACAAAATCGATGTAAGCGGGGCGCCACACGTCCATTTCATGACCTAAACCGGGATAGTTGTGCCATTCGGCCTGTATACCCGCTCGTTCAAGTTGCGCGCTAAGGCCCGTCATATCGCGTCCCGTTATGACATCCTGGTCGCCGCCGGCGAGATACAAAAGTTTAAGCTGATCGTTAACCGCCCTGGCTTTTTTCAGCTGTGCTGTAACACGAAAATCGCTCACGCTTTCCGTGGTCACACCGCTGAAAATGCCTAACCATTCGAACTGATCAAGGTGGCGCATACCACTGACCAATGTCTGGTATCCTCCCTGAGACAGCCCAGCGAGCGCCCGTCCATTAGCATCTGAACGCGCGTTATAACGTTTTGTAATGCGTGGGATGATCTCTTGCGTTAACTCTTTGTCGGCGGCAAGAGCATTGCGTGCATAGAAGGTTTTTCTGCGTAATTCAGGCGTAAAATTTTCAGGCACAGCATCTGTAATATCGGTTTCAGTATCAGCCATCACTACCAGCATCGGATTAACTTTGCCCTCAGCAAGCAGATTGTCCATGATTTGCGGGATGCGTCCCTCCGTCGTGGCGGATGAAACAGTATCGCCGAACCCATGATAGAAATAGAGTACAGGCAGTGGTGCGTCATTTTTTTCAGTGCCGGGCGGTACCCAGACAAGGACTTGCCGTTCACGATTAAGCACGTCTGAATACCAGCTGAGAGTATGTAATTCGCCATGTGCCACCTTACGCTGATCCAGCAAACTGCCGGGCACCAGGATCAGGCTGGTATTCACTTGCCGCTGGGGTTTGGGCGTGCCGCTGCCCGTATCAATACTGCGAAATCCGTCAACGTTATAAAAGTATTCATACAGACTTGGCGATAACGGCTTACTGGTAAAGGACCAGATGCCACGATCGTCTTTCATCATAGCGTGAGCCACATATCGATCGGGTGTCGCGCCAGTAACCACATCGACATTCTTAGCTGACGGCGCCCATAAGCGCCACGTCACACTGTTATCGGGATTAACAGTCGAGAGGTAATTTTGTGGCGCAAGGTTATCGGGCGGACGCTGAGGCAGAGGTTGCGCCTGAACGTTAGAGAACCAGAGTGCGATCGAAGCGAAACACAGCAACCGACTATTCATCAGCAAACCTTATGTGACGTTTTTTTACAGTTTGGCAGAGATTTAAATAATGTCAGGCGAGTTGGCGAATTTTTTATCAGACCTGAAGGATGCGAGAATGCGACTTAAGGTGATGTTAAAGTCTTCAAAGAAGCAATCAATACAGTGATGAAGCACCAAAATGCTGCCTGCTGGTTTATGTTAATGACGTGACTGGCCAGCTAGTGCACCTGCGTTTCTGTCAGAGGGATTCAACATGTCATAATGACCGCCCGCGGCGACATCGATAAACACGATAAACCGGTGGCGTTCATAGTAATAAACATGCGGTCTTTCGCTTCAGTAAAACCGAAACATGACGCACCGGCATGGCGTAGTTCGGACGCGCGCTACACGAGAGGAACATCGCTCTTATCTAAGCGAACCAGCATAAAGTGACATTTAAGACCGGGAAATCAGGATGACATCATCATTACGGGAAAACATTTTTATAGTGAATATTTTATAGTCCCAATCAAGCTTGTCAGGTTCACGTGACCCGATTATTTGGCTATTAACAGGTTAACCTTTGCGACATGAAAAGGGTAATTTCATGTACCTTCGATATACATGCTCGAATCAAATCGCACGCATACGAAATAACGCACATACTGATTGACCTAAAAAAGTGCAACAACCGTTTTATTGAATGTAATAGTTTTTTCATTTAACCAGTCTGGTTACCGACGAGGTGAGTGGAAAACAGGTTATCAACCGCGTGGTAATTCACATCAGGTTCCATAATCCTATTTAGTTTGTCTAATTCAAAACCCAGGTTTTGCACCTAATATTTTCTTATAGCTCCAACTAAACTCCCTATGCGTTGGGCTGCAGACTTGTCTGTTATAAAAGTCGCAACGACACGGTTTTTGGAACCACACTCATGGATATTCGTAAAATTAAGAAACTGATCGAACTGGTTGAAG
>CBIFUL010000010.1:0-139654 GCA_966185695.1 uncultured Pantoea sp.
GCGGAATCCTCATCGCCGTGCATTGAGGATATGCCCTCTCGGTAGCGGCGCGATTTTTCGCGCGGCTTACAGCGATACCCTTGCTTTGGGTTTGCGCGATGAATCGCGCCGCTACCGTATAGGCGAAGGTTCGTCACGCATTTTTACGATATCGGGCACGCGTCCTGTGACGTTCAAGGGGGCGCGACGAAATGTGGGATTGAAAACGTGTCTAATACTGCCTACAACCCGGCTTTTCGCTTCCTTAACATTTCACAGCGAGATTTTTGACGCAGGTAACTCGTACACTTTCAATCACTGCACCAACCCCAAAGGCGCAGTCAACCTAAAAGTAACAAGGATTTTTGCCCGCGCAGCGCGGGCTTTTTTTTGCCTGCGATATGCCCCGCCGTTCGAATTCGCCGCATTGGCTATACTGGAAGTCTAGCGGGTTGCCTCTGGGAGGCGCGTCATGACAACGGCAAAAGAGTACAGCGAAAACGTGCAGCGTGAAGTGAACATTGACGTTGATGCACTGCTGGAAGCGATTCAGAAAAAGACCTCGGGCGAGGTGCAAGAGTATATGGAAGCGGAGCACGCGCATCGGGTTAATGTTGAAGGCCGAGCCTTCAATTCCTACACCGAACTGGCGGAAGCGTTTGAACTGGATATCCGCGATTTCGCCATCAGCGAAGTGAATCGATGAAAACGATTTCAAAAAAATACCCGGCGCTCTGGCCGGGTAAAGTAAATCAGTAAATTCGTTACACCAGGGAATTCTTAACACTCCGCCAGATTACGCCTTAACCCGTGTAAGACAAGTCTTAACGCTGCACGTAAAACGAACAATTTTGCATAACCTTTCTCACCCATTGCCAACCACACCTTGCTGCTGTTGAGTTTCTGTACTGCACGAACCGTGCATGGACAGAATGGCTGCGCCCTGCATTTAAGAATTTTCCTGGATGTGTCCTAACCCTCAGCGGGAAAAAGTGTGATCGTCATTCCCCTATTATACTGATTACTCGTGGCTTTACGGCTGCCTCCAACATAAGGAGTGTGATGATGCTCAGTCTTACCTCGCTGATGATTGTGACTGACCTTGATGGATCGCTGTTGGATCATCATGACTACAATTGGGATGCCGCCAGCGCATGGTTGGCGCGTCTGAAACAGGAGCAGGTGCCGCTGGTGTTGTGCTCCAGTAAAACAGCAGCGGAGATTATCCCGCTGCAAAAACGGTTGGGCATTTCCGGCACGCCGTTTATTGCTGAAAACGGTGCGCGCGTGGATTTAGGTGGCGATCGGCCACTGGTTGATGAACCCAGCGCGGCCTATCAGGCGCTGTGCCAGGTGCTACATTCTCTGCAATCGCAATTCCGTTTTGACGGCTTCCATGATTTTAGCGATGCCGACGTGGCGCGCTTCACCGGCTTAACGCTCGCCGAAGCCAGCCAGAGTCGCTTGCGTGAGGCTTCCGAAGTGGTGCTGTGGCGCGACGACGAACATCAGCTTGATGCCTTCCGCGCGGCGCTGGCGCAGCATGATTTAGCCTTAACCCAAGGCGGGCGTTTCTGGCATGTGATGCCGGCCGGCAGCGGCAAAGGCGCGGCGCTGGAGCAGGTGCAACAGCATTTAGCGCAGCAGGAAGGCCACTCGCGCACCACCCTCGGATTAGGCGATGGCCCGAATGACGTGCCCATGCTGGAGCGGGTTGATTATGCAGTAGTGATCAAAGGCTTCAGTAAAACACCGGTGGTGCTGCAACGCAGCGATACGCAAAACGTTTATCACACCGCACACGTTGGCCCGCAGGGCTGGCGTGAAGGTCTGGACTATTTCCTCGCCCAACCCGAATAACAGCCGTAATAAGGATGAGACGATGAGTGATTTTTACCAAAATGGTGTCATTACTAACTTTCATAATCTCACCCATCGCAGCGTTGAGTCGCTGGAAAAAGAGATGGTGCGCTTTGCGCGCAAACGCAAAATGGGATTGATTTTGCCGTCGTTGTTTTCTGAGCTGGAAGGCCCGGCGTTAGATAACATCGTCAAGGAACTGGCGCAGGTGCCCTATCTGGACGAAATCGTGATTGGCCTCGATCGCGCTGACCGCGATCAGTTCCTGTTTGCGCGTGAATTCTTCTCGCGCCTGCCGCAACGCCACCGCATTTTATGGAATGACGGGCCGCGCCTGAAAGCGCTGGATGCCGAACTGGACAAAGAGGGCTTATCGCCCAGCCAACCGGGTAAAGGGCGCAACGTGTGGTTTTGTACCGGGTACACGCTGGCATCGGATCGCACGCAATGCGTGGCGCTGCACGATTGCGATATCGTCACTTACGAGCGCGGCATGCTGGCGCGTCTTCTCTATCCGCTCGCCAATCCGGCGTTCCAATACGAGTTCTGCAAAGGCTTCTATGCGCGCGTGGCCGACGGCAAGCTAAACGGCCGCGTGGGCCGTTTGCTGGTAGGCCCGCTGCTGCGTTCACTGCAAAAAGTGTACGGCCACTCCGAATATCTCGATTATCTCACCAGCTTCCGCTATCCGCTTTCGGGCGAGTTTGCCATGCGCACCCATGTGCTGAACGGCATCAAGATTCCTGGCGATTGGGGATTGGAAATTGGCGTGCTGTCGGAGATTTATCGCAACTACACCACGCGCCAAACGTGTCAGGTGGAGATTGCCGATAACTACGACCACAAGCATCAGCCGCTGGCGGAAGAGGATGGCACCGGCGGTTTGAAGCGGATGAGTAGTGATATTGTGCAGTCGCTGCTGCGCAAGCTGGCGACAATGGGCGTGCCGCTCACCAGCGACTCCTTCCGCGTGCTTAAGGCCACCTATTATCGCAACGCGCTGGATATGATGGAGATCTATAACCACGAAGCCACCATGAACGGCCTCAAGTTTGATCAACACATTGAAGAAGCGGCGGTCGAGATGTTCAGCCAGGCGATTCTGGAAGCCGGACAAGCGTTTATCGAGCGCCCGAATGAAAAGCCGTTTATTCCCAGCTGGAGTCGGGTGCAGTCGGCGTTTCCCGACATTCTGCAACGCATTTATCAGGCGGTTGAAGAGGACAACGACGGCAAGGTGTAGCCGCTTTTAAGCGTCAAAGAGGAATACGCAGCGGGACGGCATTTGCCGTCCCGCCTGTATTTAGCTCGCCAGCTGATGTGCGCTGGAGATGTGATTCAATTCATCGCTACGGAACGCTTCACGACGCACGCTGTAGCCATCATACCAACGACACTCCACCATTCCACTGGCATTGCCGGTGACCACCATAGTTGGTCCGCCCTGCTTATGCTGAACCTCATCACTGATTGCAAACATACCGCGCCCCTCCTTTTCACGTTGATTGAACGGATTTAGGTATAGCAGCTGCGGCGACAATTCGCCTATAAGATAAAGCTATTAATGTGACTAATTCAGAATAAGCAGTTAAAAACTCTGTCTATAAAAAAAGCCGATAACTTTTGTTATCGGCTTTGAAGATGCTGCGCGGCGCGGAGACTTAGATTTTGCACCCTTCGCAATCAGCTTCATCGCTGAGATCGGCTGGCACTTCGTTGGCTTTTTCAGCCGCTTTGGCTTCCGCCTGTTCCAGCTGTGCATCGATATCAAATTCAAACATATCGTCGTTCATCATCGTTCTCCTGAACCGTGAGTAGAAATTTACTGCGCTTTATACCGATTTCCCACGCAGCTTCGCAACCCCATTTACCCCTAACAGCACGATCGACCCAATGATAAAGCCGATCACCAGATTGGCGCCGTTGCTGAGCAGCGCGGCAGCGAAGCCACCGAAGCCGGCGCTGTATTCAGTGATGGCGTGATGCAGCGGCGAGATGCCGTGCACCACAATACCGCCGCCCACCAGGAACATAGCGAGGGTCCCCACCACCGTTAAAATCTTCATCAGCCACGGCGCGAGCGCCAACAGCGCGCTGCCCACGCCCTGCGCCAGCGTGGAGGATTTCTCGCGCAGCCAGAAGCCCAGGTCGTCGATTTTCACAATCATTGCCACGATGCCGTAGACGCCAATCGTGACCAGAATGGCAATCCCCGCCAGCACCAGCACCTGATTCAGCAGCGGCGCATCCGAGACGATGCCCAGCGTGATCGCCACAATTTCTGCCGACAGAATGAAATCGGTGCGCACCGCGCCTTTTACTTTATCCTTCTCGAATTGTTTAGGATCCTGCTGCGCCAACTTGTCGAGACGCTGCTGCCGCGCTTCCGGGCTTTGCTCAGCTTTATCGTGCTGCAAGCTGTGCAGCACTTTCTCCACACCTTCAAAACACAAATACGCGCCGCCAATCATCAGCAGCGGCGTAATCAACCACGGCGCGAAGGCGGAGATCAGCAGTGCCAGCGGCACTAAAATCAGTTTGTTGAGGAAGGAGCCCTTTGCCACGCTCCACACTACCGGTAATTCGCGGTTGGCTTTAACCCCGGTGACCTGCTGCGCGTTCAGTGATAAATCATCACCGAGCACGCCCGCCGTCTTCTTTGCCGCGACTTTGCCCATAACCGAGATATCGTCGAGCAGCGTCGCAATATCGTCCAACAGCGTGAGTAAACTGGTTCCAGCCAAAATGTTTTCCTTAGTTATTCCGGTTCGTGATCCTGACAACAGGGGCAACGCTCAACCGCCGTCACTGACATATCAGCGATGCCCGCACAGTCCCATTCAACGCGTAACGTGCCGCTCATCTCGCCAGCGTGCAAATACTTGCTTACCGGACTTTCCGTCATCCCGCTGATCTCCTCGGTGGCCACCAGCCGATCGCCCACATAAATGCGGGCGGTTGCGTGGGCGTTCACCATGCGCTCATCGCGCAGTTGATACAGGCGTTTGACCGTCAGTTTGATGCTGCTCATGGCTCTTTTCCGCGTCCCAGAGAAAGGGTGAGATCTAAAACGTATTGAAGGATAAAAGCAACAATCACGGTTGATAGTGATGCAGACCCTGGTGATCGATCTCGCTGCTTGATGCCGCCGCGAGTAACCACTCTTCCAATCGTTCCACTAATGCGCCCTCGTCCAGCTGCAATTTGCCGCGCAGCGCGCACTCCCACACAATCAATACCTTCCAGCCGCTGCCGTGCAGCTGCTCGATATAACGCCGATCGCGCTCGACGTTACTGTTAATTTTGCCGCTCCAAAATTCCGTGCGCGTTTCCGGCATTTTGAATAAATAGCAGTGATGACGATGCCAAAAACAGCCGTGGACAAAAATGATGGCTTTCTCGGCGGGCAAGACAAAATCGGGACGGCCCGGCAGCGCTTTGTCCTGCACGCGATAGGTAAAGCCACGATCTTTCAAAATCAACGCAATACGCTGCTCAATTGCCGTGTCCTGCGTACGGATGGCGCGCATATTTTTGCTACGAATAGCTTGTGAGTGGACGTCTGCCATATCGTCTCCTTTTGAAAGGGCTTCTTCAACTTTAGCGGTTTGGGGCAAAAGCGACAGGGCAGGACGAAAAGAGTCTGCTACGCAGCACACAGCGCGGTTTTGCCACGGCGTGAGGAGTGTTAGCATAGCCGCCTCACTGTTAAGGAAAAACGCATGCTCGCACCCGATCCCGCCGCACCTGCTGCCCCTTCCCCCTTTATTGCTGCTCAGGATGACGCGACCGCGCTGTTAATGCAGGTACTGGATATTTATGCCGCGCGCGATGTGGTGACAAGCTTAAGCGATGCCGGCGGCCGCGACTGGAACGTGCCGCGTTTAAATCGCATTCGCCAGGGCAAAAGCGCCGCGCCTGCGCTCAGCGCGGCGGAAGCGGCGGCGCTGCAAGCCTTATTACCGACGCGTCCGGCGCATTACGCCAATCCCACCTTTCAGTTTGTGGATCTGTTTGCCGGCATCGGCGGCATTCGTCGCGGCTTTGAGCAGATCGGCGGCCAATGCGTGTTGACCAGCGAATGGAACAAAGAGGCGGTACGCACCTATAAAGCGAATCACTACAGCTGCCCGCACGCGCATCAGTTCAATAGTGATATTCGCCTGATCACCCAGCCCGCCGGACTGCGCGATGAACAGGCCATTTACCAGCATATCGATCAGACCTTTCCCGATCATCAGGTGCTGCTGGCCGGTTTTCCCTGCCAGCCGTTTTCGCTGGCGGGCGTGAGCAAAAAAAACGCGCTGGGCCGCGCACACGGATTTGAGTGCGAAGCGCAAGGCACGCTGTTTTTCGACGTGGCGCGCATTCTCGCCGCCAAAAAGCCGCCGTTTTTTGTGCTGGAGAATGTCAAAAATCTCAAGAGCCACGATCAAGGCCGCACCTTCGCCATTATCATGGCGACGCTGGATGAACTCGGTTATGACGTGGCCGACGCCAATGACAGCAGCGCGCCCGACGCCAAAATTATCGATGCACGCCACTTTCTGCCGCAGCATCGCGAACGCATCGTGCTGGTTGGCATTCGTCGTGACAGCGGCTTAAGCCACGGCTTCTCGCTGCGCGCGCTGAACGCGCTCTATCCGCAGCAGGTGCCCGCGTTGAGCAGCTTGCTGGAGCCGCAGCCTGATGCGAAATACACCTTGTCGCCCACGCTGTGGAATTATCTTTATCAGTACGCGAAAAAACACAAAGCCAAAGGCAACGGTTTTGGTTTTGGCCTTAACGATCCGCGCCAGCGCGATATTTGCGTGCGCACGTTGTCGGCGCGCTATTACAAAGATGGCTCGGAGATTCTCATCGATCGCGGCTGGGATCACGCCTTGGGTGAAGCCGACTTCCAGCAGGCGGACAATATGGCGCGCCGTCCGCGCCGCTTAACCCCGCGCGAATGTGCGCGCTTGATGGGGTTTGAAGCGCCGGGCGAGAGCCGTTTCCGCATTCCAGTGTCCGATACCCAAGCTTATAAACAGTTTGGTAATTCGGTGGTGGTGCCGGTATTTGCTGCGGTGGCGCAGCTGCTTTTGCCGCTGATTGAACAATACCGTCGCCAACATCCGTAGCAAGTCACTAGCGCGATTTGCTTTAGGGGCGCGGATTGTGCTGTTTTAGGATTAATCGCGCCACCTGTCACCTAACTGTCACGTAACCCTCTAATAATCCCGTTTTATTTTTAGGGGCGTTGCGATGTCACTCCTGTCTGTTATTTCTTTGCCGTTACGCTGGCGCAGCCGTTTCACCCTGCGGCTACCGCTGTGGATCACCAGCCTGCGCAGCCAGTTTTTGCTGTTCATCGTGCTGTTCTGCCTGCTGCAGTTTGCCGGCGTGCTGCTGCTCAATACGCACGTCAATCAAACGCAAACTTCGTTGCAGCAAGCCAATCAGCTGCGGGAAAGGTTGGCGCTGTTGGATAAGGCGCGCATTGAGCTTCTCACCGCCAGCGATAATAGCCATCGTGCGGGAATTTACCTGATGCAGGATCAGCAAAGCGGTTCGGTGGACAGCTGGAAAAGCCTCGCCGCCGCCGCCAATGATTCACTCCAACATGCGCAGCAGCTGTTTGCCGATTACCGTGCGCCTGCCAACGGCGCGCTGGCACAAGGCTTTACCCTGCTGGCCGAGGGCTTGAATGAGCAGCTCAAAGGGTTGGCGGCGAACAACATCGATGCGTTCTTTATGGTGCCGATGCAGGCGTTTCAGCAGCAGTTTAATGATGCCTGGTTTAGCGAAATCACGCAGGCTAATCAGCAACTGACTCACGTTAATCTCAACACGCTCAGCACCTTGAAGCAGAGTCGCAACCTGTCGCTGATCGTCAGTGCGGTGCTGATGAGCTTGCTGGTGCTGGCATCCAGTTTGTTGATGCGCGGCGTGCTACTGCCGCTGCGGCGCGCCAACGCGCAGCTCGACAACATTGCGACCGGCGACCTGATTGCCCGCCACGACGCGCCGAAACGCCAGTCGTTGGAAACGCGTCAGCTATTTTTGTCCATCGATACCATGCGCAGCGGGTTGCAGCAGATTGTCACGGATATCAACACCGTGGCGGTAAGCGTGGCGGCCGGTGCCGAAGATATGCAGCGGCATAATCAACAGGTGATGCAGCAACATCAGGCGCAAAACGCCAATTTCCATCACCTGTCGCAGCGTTTGCATCGCGTTTCCGAGGAAGTGGAAATTGGCACGCAGTTCTCGCAGCAGGCGACGCAGGACGCGCAATCGGCGGATGCATTGATGCGCAACTGCGCGGTTGAAGTGGATAACATGGAAACCCAGATGGAGCAGATTGTGGCCGCTGCACAGGATATCGCCGGAATTGTCGGCATGTTGGACAATCTTTCCATGCAAACGCGGCTGCTTTCACTGAATGCCGCGATTGAATCGGCGCATGCTGGCGCTTATGGCCGCAGCTTCTCGGTGGTCGCCAAAGAGATGGGTGTGCTGTCGCAGCAGAGCGGCGCATCCACGCGCCAGATCGACAGCCTGATTCAGCACACGCAGCAGCATGTGCACAGCGGCTTCGACAAAGTAAAAGCGCTGGAAGTGCTGTTCGCGCAAATCGGCGTGGCGGTTGCAGACGTGGTAACCCAATTAAATGAGCTTCAGCAAAACAGCGCGGCACAAAGTCATCGGGTGAAGAAAATCGCGCTTGAGGTGGTAGAAATGAGCGAACAGCTGCAGCAAAACGAAGCCTTAAACGCTCAGCAGGTGCATGCTGCCGCGCAGTTGCGCGAGCTGTCCGATCGCCTGGCACAGCGCGCGCAGCAGTTTCGCGTGCGCCAGAGCTGACGCGTAAACATAAAAAACCCGCCAACCGGCGGGCTTTCGAAATTATTTTTTCTTTTTGCCTTTCTTCAGCAGCGCACGTACCTGCTTCAGTTCGGTGGCGGAGAGTTGCTCCGTCACCGCTTCCAGCGTATCCAGACTATCAACGGCCGGTGGCTCATCGGCATGTAAACTGTCCTGCAAACGGTTAACAATCTCCTGACTCATGGAGATTTGGTTCTCGGCGGCTAACTGTTTAATGTGCTCTTTCAGTGCCGGGTCAATTTTAATGGTTAAGTTAACGGTCTCGGTCATCTTCACACTCCTTTTTGATTTACAACAACCTAGCGGAAGAAGATGAAAGTTAACAGACTGTCATAAAAATTTAATATTAAGCGTGTAGAGGGCTGAAATCCCTTAACACCGACTCATCAATGGCGGTGAGATTGCCTTGCAGCTCGGCACATAATTTCGCCATATAGTGCACTAAAAAGTCGGCGTTGTGCTCTGCTAACCGGCGACCAGCATCGGTTTGCATGGTTTCCGGCAGGCGTAATAATTTCTTCTGGAAGTGGTCCAGCGTCCATTTTACATCGTCCAGTTCACGATCTTTTCCCAGCGGATCTTCGCTATCAAACAGTGGCCTGCCCAACGCGCCTGCCGTGTAGAAAACCCGCGCCAGGCCGATAGCGCCTAAAGATTCGAGGCGGTCGGCATCCTGCACAATCTTCGCTTCCAGCGTGGTCGGCGTAATGCGTGCGCTAAAGCTGTGCGCTTGCACCGCATGCGCCACGGCATCGAGCAGTTCAAACGGGAAGTCCGGAAAATCCTGCTGCAAGATGCGGCGGGTTTCTTCGGCGGCATAGGTCGAGGCTAAGTGCCGCTCCGGGTGGTTTTTCGGCAGGTTCACCACATCGTGGAAATAACAGGCGGTGAGCACCACCATCGCATCCGCATCGCCGTGTTGCATGATGCGCTGCGCGCTCAGCCATACGCGGCGTAAATGTGCGATGTCGTGCGCTTTATCGTCATGCAGCCAGTTAATGTGTAACCACGTCTCATAACGTTGTTGCCAATGGGTAAGTGACATCGGGCTGCTCCTTAGGTGCTGTTATGCAGCACCAGGGAACGGTGCGGCATCCTGCGAACATCATAGCGGTTAACTCATGACGCTTTTTTTACACTCTTGCGGGAGGGGCGCTGCAGAAAATTGCGATCCCGATCATGTTATAGCGTTGTTAAAGATAAATGCCCAGTCCGTTGCGTGTTTTCGGCATTTCCTTATTGCCGTTTCCATTAAAAATTCTGTTAAACAGCGGTAATGTTTTTGCACCATCAACAAATTTGGCGTTAGCGTTTTATTCCAGTTAAATGTGCTGACTTAGTTCAAGTAAATTCGGCAATTACTAGCGACTTTGTCTGAAAAGATTCCCATTCTGGCCTTTATAACGTACTGTATCGGGAAAATTTCCGGCTTTTAAGCGCTCACGGAAAGGCATTGCAGAATACATTTCCCTTATGAGCCATTTAAATATTGAAAATCGGACACAAAGCCTGATTGTAAGGCAACAAATTATTAAGCAAATTGATTCAAACCCATTATGCTAACTCCTCCCGCGTTAGCGGGTGTTCCGCAGTTTTCCGGGTTCGTGACACAACAAGAGGTAAGCAATGAAAGAACGGCCGATTCTTTTTTCCGAACAGCGGGTCCGCGCCCTGTTGGTTGGCCAGCAAACACAGACCCGGCGTATTATGAAGACTCAGGCTTTTGGCCCGGGTCAGGATCATCACGAAGGTGTACATGCGTTTGATGTCAGCGCTAACCATTTGCACGGTTATAAATTGATGTCGATGACCGACATCAGCTCGCATTGTCCTTATGGTCAGGTGGGCGATGGATTGTGGGTACGTGAAACCTGGCGCGGCCCCATCGTGCCGGAAGATCAGTTAGCGGAGTACGAGCGCGACCCCCTGCCGTTCCGCCATCCCGCGTTCTGCCAATATCGCGCCGACAGCAACGAACTGGGCCAATTGGATGAGCATTTGCAAAACGCCGAGCAGTTTGGCTGGCAAACCGCGATTCACATGCCGCGCTGGGCAAGCCGTATCGCACTGCAAATTACTGCGGTACGCGCCGAGAAGATTCAAGACATCAGCGAAGATGACATCATGGCGGAAGGCGTGCAGACCGATACGCACTTCCTGAATAACTTCTTCACCATGAACATGAACGCCGAATCGCCGAAAGAGGCGTACCGCAAAGCGTGGCAAAAGCAGTATGGTGCCACCAGCTGGGAAGTGAATCCTTGGGTATGGGTAATTGAGTTCCAACGCGTCGAGCGTTAATTTTCCTCTGCCTTACCGCCCTCATCTCACCCTAGATGAGGGCAATCCCCCCCACTTCACTACTTTGCCACGCCAATCACAGACAACTCCGCCACTAACTGATTGAATAGTCGGCTTTGATTCCGCCCTGATAATAGGTGATGCGATGTTCAAATGGCCGTGGAGTGCGCAGGTAGAAACTTCCATTGCAGCGCTTCCGTGGCAGCCGGCGCTGGCGCAACCGATTTTCTCCCTGCTCAGTGAAGAGGAACATCAGGCGCTGATCGCCATGGCGCAGCGTTTCCTGCAACAGAAAAAACTTTCGCCGCTGCTGGGCCTGCAACTCACGGAATTGCAGCTGGCGCGCCTGGCGCTGCTGTTTTGCTTACCGGTGTTAAAGCTGGGTTTGGAGTGGCTGGACGGCTTTCATGAAGTGTTGATCTACCCCGAGCCTTTTAACGTCGACGATCAATGGGAAGATGATGATGGCCTGGTGCATCACGGGCCTGCGGTGCACGCCGGGCAGAGCTGGACGCAAGGTCCGGTGGTGCTTAACGCGTTGGATATACAAGATTGCTACGATCTTTCCGGCTTCAATCTGGTGATCCACGAAGTGGCGCATAAACTTGATGCACGCGGCAGCGGTTACACCAGCGGCATTCCGGTGATGCCGCTGCGTGATGTCGCACTGTGGGAAAAAGATTTGCAGCAGGCGATGGCGGACATTGAAGCGGAAGTGGAACTGGTGGGCGAACAGGCGGCCACCCTCGATCCCTACGCCGCCAGCGATGCGGCGGAGTGTTTTGCCGTCTTGTCGGAGTATTTTTTCACTGCGCCGGAGCTGTTGGCGCATCGCTTCCCCGCCATGTATCAGCATTTCCAGCAGTTCTATCGCCAGGACCCGCTGGCGCGATTGACGCAGTTAACAGCGGAATCTGCTTAAATCGCGATCGCATTGCTCTAATGCTAGCCAGTTGAATATAAATGTATTTTAAGCTGTTGACACCGGCAAGGGGTGCCATTAATATGCGCCTCGTTCACACGATTCCTCTGTAGTTCAGTCGGTAGAACGGCGGACTGTTAATCCGTATGTCACTGGTTCGAGTCCAGTCAGAGGAGCCATATTAGAGAAGCCCGCTCAGGGAAACCTGAGCGGGCTTTTTGCATCTGCGGCTTTGCACAGTTCATTCCAGTAGCTATAGCGTCGTGCGTGCGGTAATTGCTCATCTTTCATAGTAGCGATACACCGAAGGATGAAATTCAATGCCGTACAGTTGGCTCACCGGAATGAGCAAATCCAGGTGATGGCTGAGTTCCAGTTCCCCTTCACTCGCCGGTTTACTTTCGGTCAGGCGTTGCCACCATAGCGTAATCAGGTTTTTCATTATCAGGATCTCCAGAAAAGGTTGACCCTGACAGTTAAGCGCATGCCACCCTGTAACCAAAACGATTAGTTCTGCGTTCCATTCCCGTTAGCTGAATATAAGCGTTAATGGCCTGCTGTTGCTGCGGATATGCCGCCCGTCGCGCTAGCCCTGACTTCTCGCCACCATCTTGCGGTAGTTGTTCAGCCATTTGCCGCTGCTCAGACGCCACCAGAAACAGATGCCGCGCACCGACCAGTCAAGGAACATACCGAGCCACACGCCTACCACGCCCATGCCGAGCACGATGCCAAGGAAATAGCCCGCCAGCACGCGCGCGCCCCACATGCTGAACATCGACACATACATGGTGTAACGCGCATCGCGTGCCCCTTTCAGGCTGGCAGGCAGCACCCAGGATGCGGCCCAAATCGGCATAAAGGCAGCGTTGAGCCAAATGAGATGTTTGGTTACTGCGATCACTTCTGGATCGCGGCTATAAAATTGCGCCAGGATGCCCGCCAGCGGCACGGTTAGCAGCGCCAGCGAACACAATCCCACCATCGACAGCCAAAACACGTGTTTCACCTGCCGTTCCGCCTGCATCACCTGATTTAATCCCAGACGCCTGCCGGTAATGATGGTGGAGGCCGATCCCAATGCATTACCCGGCAGGTTAATCAACGAAGCGATGGAGAAGGCAATAAAGTTACCGGCGATTTCATTGGTGCCCATGCCCGCCACGAAAACCTGCGTCAGTAATTTACCGCCGTTAAACAGCACCGATTCAATGCTGGCGGGCACGCCGATGCCCAGTACTTCCATCAGGATGTTGCGATCCCAGCGGCGGAAATAGCTGGCAATGGAAATTTTCAGCGCCGGCGTGATACCGCGATACAGCACATACAGCGCAGCCGCCGCGCCAATGTAACGCGAAATGGTCAAGCCCAAGCCCGCACCGATAAAGCCCAAACCTTCCCAGCCGAGGCAGCCGTAAATCAACACGCTGCTGATCACGATGTTAAGGATATTCATGCCGCCGTTGATCAGCATCGGGATTTTGGTGTTGCCCGCACCGCGCAGCGCGCCGCTACCAATCAACGCAATCGCGGCGGCCGGATAGCTCCACGCTGAGGTTTGCAGGTAGCTCAGCGCCAGCTCTTTGACTTTGGGATCGGCGCTGCCGGCAATCGCATCAATAATCAGATGTCCCCAAAACTCGATAGCGATCACCAGCACAAACGCCAGCACCGTCATCAGCGCAAGCGACTGGCGCGTCGCCGCGCGCGCGCGCTTACCGTTGCGTTTCGCCAGGCTAAATGCCACCACCACCGTGGTACCGAGATCGATGGCGGCAAAGAAAGAGATGATCACCATGTTAAAGCTGTCGGCCAGGCCGACGCCCGCCATCGCTTCTTTACCCAACCAGCTAACAAGGAAGGTGCTCAGCACCCCCATCAGCATAACGCAGAGGTTTTCAATGAAGATGGGCACGGCTAATGGGGTGATTTCACGCCAGAACAGCGTGCGATAAGAGCGACGTTTGGGATACCACGCCGTATTTCTGACCGCACGCATCACTGCTACGCCAGGATTTTGCAAGGGAGTTCCAAATTACTTTGGGAGGGAAGAGAGTAATAATGATGATAGGGCATTGAGAAATATGCAAAGTGTTTCCCTGCTGCATTTAATCATTATTACAAACTTTTTGCCGCCGTCACCGCAGGATCGACTGCGCCCCCCAAATAGGCGCTGCGCACCTCCTCATTATTGAGCAGCGCCAGGCCGCTGCCGCTCAGGCGAATTTCGCCATTAACCAACACGTAACCGCGATCGGCGAGCTGCAAGGCATGCCGCGCATTTTGCTCCACCAAAAACAGCGTCATGCCCTGCTGCGTCAGTTCGCGCAGAATGGTAAAAATCTGCTTCACCACCAGCGGAGCCAGCCCAAGACTGGGTTCATCCAGCAGCAACAGTTTTGGCCGACTCATCAGCGCACGCGCAATCGCCAGCATCTGCTGTTCGCCGCCAGACAGCGTCATCGCACGCTGCTTGCGGCGCTCCAGCAAACGCGGAAACAGCGCGTACATGCGCTCTTTATCCTCTTTCGCATAGCGATCGCCAATCGCGATGGTGCCCATCAGCAGGTTCTCTTCCACCGTCATATCCGGGAAAATGCGCCGCCCTTCCGGTGCCTGGGCAATCCCGCTGCTGGCAATGAAATGGGTAGAACGATGGCTGATTGGCTCGCCGCGCAGGCGAATTTCGCCGCTGGTGATGCGCGGCTGGCCGAAAATTGACATCAGCAGCGTCGATTTACCCGCGCCGTTGGCACCAATCAGCGCCACGGTTTCACCCTGCGCCACGCTCAACGTCACCTGTTTCAGCGCCTGCACCTGGCCGTAAAACACATCAACCTGCTCAAACGCCAGCATCGGTTGCGCCATAGTCGTCCTCCTCTTCTGCGCCGAGATAAGCAGCAATCACTTTGGCATCGTGGCGGATCTGCTGCGGCGTGCCTTGCGCAATCACATCGCCGTGATCGAGCACCACAATGTGGTCGGAAATGCGCATCACCATCGGCATATCGTGTTCAATCAGCAGCACGCTGATGCGATGATCGGCGCGGAGCCGATGCAAAATCTGGCTCAACGCGTCCGTTTCCACCGGATTCAATCCCGCCGCCGGTTCATCCAGGCAAATCAGTTCGGGTTGCGTACACATGGCGCGGGCAATTTCCAGCCGCCGCTGCTGGCCATAGGACAACGTGCCCGCCAGCCGATTGGCGCTGTTGACCAGATCAACATGTTCCAGCCAGTAAAAAGCGCGATCCAGCGCGCGGTTCTCTGCCGCACGATAGCCGCGCGTGTTAAGAATCCCCGCCAGCAGCTGACGGTTGACCTGCATATGCTGCGCCACCAGCAAATTTTCGATCACCGACATCTCGCGAAACAGGCGGATATTTTGAAACGTCCTCGCCAGCCCGGCGCGGTTCACCAGATGCGCGCCGCCAAACATTTTGTACCACACGCGTGAACCCAGCCTGGCGGGATTGAGCCAGTCGGCTGCATGAATTTTTTGCCCCAGCACCTGTATCACATCGGTGCTGCGCTGATGCGCATTCAGGACGATACGCCCGCCGCTGGCGCGATAGAAGCCGGTCAAGCAGTTAAATACCGTGGTTTTGCCTGCGCCGTTGGGGCCGATCAAGGAGGTTACCGACCCGCGCTGCACCGCGAGGCTAACGTCATTGAGCGCCTTTATGCCGCCAAAGCGCATCATCAGGTTATCGACTTGCAGAATGGCATCACTCATGTCGCACTCCTTTGCGCAGCGGCACCCCGACGCGCGCGGTACGCACCAGCCCGCGCGGCCGCCAGATCATCATCAGCACCATCAACATGCCAAACAGCAGCACGCGATACTCTGCGAAGCTGCGCAGCAGTTCAGGTGCCACCGTCAGTACAAAGGCCGCCAGCACCACGCCGAGCGTTGATCCCATGCCGCCAAGCACCACAATCGCCAGAATCAGCGCTGACTCAAAAAAGGTAAAGGAGGTGGGATTCACAAAGCCTTGATAGGTGGCGAAAAACACCCCGGCAATGCCGGCAGTTGAAGCGCCGAGCATAAACGCCGACAGCTTGACCAGCACATGATTCAGCCCCATCGCGCGGCAGGCAATTTCATCTTCGCGCAGCGCTTCCCAGGCACGGCCAATTGGCATGCGCGTTAAGCGATGCTTGATCCACAGCACCAGCAGCACCACCAAAACCAGCACCCCGTAGATAAAGATGAACTTCATGTTGGGGTTGTAATCGAGGTGGAAAAACTCGTGATACGGCACGCCGCCATCGCGCGCGCGGCGCGCAAACTCCAGCCCAAGAAAGGTTGGCGACGGCACCGACACGCCATTTGGGCCGCCGGTGAAGGACAACCAGTTGGTCAGCACCAGGCGAATAATTTCCCCGAAGCCCAGCGTGACAATGGCTAAATAGTCGCCGTGCATACGCAGCACCGGAAATCCCAGCAGCGCACCGGCAAAGGCCGCCAGCAGCGCCGCCAGCGGCAGCATGCTCCAGAAGCCCAGGCCAAGATATTGATAGCCGAGCGCAAGGCCATAGGCACCAATCGCGTAGAAGGCCACATAGCCGAGATCGAGCAGTCCGGCGAGGCCCACCACAATATTCAAGCCAAGCCCAAGCAGCACGTAGATCAGCCCAAGGATCGCCACCGTCAGCAGATATTTACTGGAGAAAAACGGGAAGGTCAGCGCGGCAATCAGCAGCAGCGGTAGGATCCAGCGCAGCCGCGAGCGATGGCCCGGATCGCGCACGTAAACCCCCGCGTCGTTGCTGGCGATATTGCGCAGCACGCGCTGGCCGAGCGGCGTGTGGTGAAACAGACTCAGCAGCAGGCGCCCCGCCATCACCGCCGCCACCAACAGCGCCACCCGCTGTGGCGCCAGGCTAAAGCTGTAGCCTTCCAGCACGATGCCCACAATGGGGCCAAACACCACCAGCGCGATCGCGCCAGCTAGCAGGGTATCAAGCAGCGCCT
The DNA here is from genome assembly GCA_966185695.1 of uncultured Pantoea sp. Taxonomy (GTDB): domain Bacteria; phylum Pseudomonadota; class Gammaproteobacteria; order Enterobacterales; family Enterobacteriaceae; genus Pantoea. The sequence goes on from CBIFUL010000010.1 coordinate 16,911, forward strand.
GACGCAATGGAGGGTGTCTCATTGCCTTCATGTTGGCCTCCTCATACTTTCGCGACCAGCGGTCGTCCGAGCAGTCCTTGCGGACGGAAGATCAAAATCACCACCAGCAGCGAAAATGAAAACACGTCCTTGTAGTCCGAATTCACCATGCCCGCGAACTGCGCTTCCGCCACGCCCAGCAGCAATCCTCCCAGCATCGCGCCCGGCAGCGAGCCAATGCCGCCCAGCACCGCTGCGGTAAAGGCTTTGATACCGATGATAAAGCCCGCATAGAAATCAAAGGTGCCGTAATTCATGGTCACCAGCACGCCGGCTAAACCCGCCATCGCCGCGCCAATCACAAACACCAGCGAAATCACGCGATCGGTGTTGATGCCCAGTATTGACGCCATGCGCCGATCCTGCTGCACCGCGCGGCAAATCCGCCCAAGCCTGGTGTATTGGATAATCCATGTCAGCAGCGCCATGCCGCTAAATGCCGCAAGCAGAATAAACACTTTGGTCCAGGTGATTTGCACCACGCCGCCATCAATTTCCATACGCAAAACGCCGGTCAGCAAGGTAGGAATGCCTTGCTGATTTGGCCCCTGGCTGAGCTGCACGTAGTTTTGCAGAATCAACGACATGCCAATCGCCGAAATCAGCGGCGCAAGCCGCGTTGAGTTGCGCAAGGGGCGATAGGCGATGCGTTCAATGCTCCAGCCGTAAGCGGCCGTCACCACAATGGTGAACAGCAGCGTACCGAAGATCAGCAGCGGAAAAGAGTGAATGCCAAAGAAACTCATCAGCGACAACCCTATCGCGCACAAATAGGCTGAGATCATATACACCTCGCCATGGGCGAAGTTGATCATGCCGATAATGCCGTAAACCATGGTGTAGCCGATGGCGATCAGCCCATAAACCGCGCCCAGCGTCAGGCCGTTGATCAGCTGTTGTAAAAAGAAGGCGTCCATAATTAAGTCTCGCAGCAGAGGGCACGCGCAATCGAAAGTGGCTCCGCAGTGATGAAGTCGCGGAGCCAGGCAGCTCATCACAGCTGGTGATATTTACCTTTGTCGTCCCACTGATAAACGACGTAATCCGAGACTTTAAGGTCGCCTTTACTGTCCCAGGCTTTTTTACCCATCACGGTGGCAACGCTGTTCGCTTTTAGCCAGTCGCTGGCTTTGCTGTTGTCTTTACCGGCGGCCTTGTAGGCGGCAGCCAGCGTTTGTATCGAAGCGTAGGCATACAAGGTGTACCCTTCTGGCTCAAAGCCGCCTGCGCGAAATTTCTCAATCACCGCTTTACCATCAGCAATGGTGCGCGGGTCGCTGCCGAAGGTCATGTACACGCCTTTGGTGTATTGCGGGCCGCCCGCGGCGGTCACCATCTCTTCCGTTACGATGCAGTCACCCGAGAAGAAGGCGGCATTAACGCCCTGCTCACGCATCTGACGCACCAGCGGGCCGGCTTCAGGATGACAGCCGCCGAAATAGACCACGTCCGGTTTCAGCGCACCGATCTTGGTCACCAACGCATTGAAATCCTTCTCGCCACGCGACAAGCCTTCATACAGCGCCTCTTTCACACCTCGCTTCTCCAATGCCGTTTTGGTGGCATCGGCTAAACCCTGGCCGTAAGTATCTTTATCGTGGATCACCACCACTTTTTTGGCTTTCAGCTTATCCACGATGAAGTTGGCGGCAATCGCGCCCTGTTGGTCGTCACGCCCGCACATGCGGAGCATCGTTTTCATGCCGCGTTCGGTGATTTGCGGATTGGTCGATCCCGGCGTGATCGCCAGCACTCCGGCCTCATCGTAGACTTCCGAGGCGGGCATGGTGGATGAGGAGCAGAAGTGCCCAACCACCGCCATCACTTTGTCCTGATCGACCAGGCGATTAGCAACTGACACCGCCTGTTTGGGTTCGCAGGCATCATCGCCCTGTACCAGCACGATTTTCTCGCCGTTAATGCCGCCAGCGGCATTAATGTCTTCCGCTGCCTGGCTGGCGCCTTTCCAGTATTGTGCGCCATAGGTCGCGTTAGGCCCTGAGAATGGCCCGGCCACACCAATTTTAATATCTGCCTGAGCGTAAAACCCCACGCTCAGGCAACCTGCAATCGCCACCTTCATGGGGTGTTTAATGAATTTCAAAGACATGCTTTCAATCCTCAACGGGTCAGGAACGGAGCCATACCACGGCCTGGGAGAAATCAATTTCTGAAACTTTTGCAGAACGGTGAGTGGCCAGCAGGGCCACGGTTGAACATTAAGCAAAAAACTCGCCAACGCCGCGCGGGCGGAACATTTTTGCTCTGGCATCGCGCCAAGGCTGGAGACAAGCGATGTGACATCCCTGCTGATCATAAACATAGTTAGAGTTTTGCCAGGCACCAGCACCGTGATAGTGCAGAATGCGGTCGATCACAGATTCTTCACGGTGCCGGGCGCGTTATCCGCTATGCTCTGGTGAAAACGGTCCACGATGCCAAAAGGAGAACCTATGAATACGCAACGGAACGGATTGAATAGCCAGCAAGCGCTGGATGAGTTAGAGCGCCTGTATGACGCGGCGGTGGACGCCCTGCGCAGTGCCATTCGCGATTTCACCACCAGCGGACAGCTACCGGAAGAAGCCGCGCGCCAACAGGGTTTGTTTGTTTATCCCGAGCTGCGCATTACCTGGCTCGGTGAAGGGCCGCAGCAAAATCGCACGCGCGCCTGGGGACGTTTCACCCACACCGGCAGCTACAGCAGCACCATCACCCGTCCGGCCCTGCTGCGTCACTACCTGAGCGAGCAGCTACAGATGCTCGAAAAAGAGTACGACGTGCTGATTGAAGTGGGGCCGTCGCAGCAAGAGATTCCCTATCCGTATGTGATTGATGGCCTCACGCTGGATCGCTCCATGAGCGCCAGCATCGCACGCCACTTTCCCACCACCGAGCTGTCACAAATTGGCGATGAAACTGCGGATGGCCTGTTCAACGCCAATGCGCTTTTCCCGCTGTCGCACTTCGATGCGCTGCGTACCGATTTTTCGCTGGCGCGGCTGCGTCATTACACCGGCACGGGCGTAGAGCATTTCCAGCCGTTTGTGCTGTTCACCAACTACACGCGCTATGTTGATGAGTTTGTGCGCTGGGCCATAGAGCAGGTGCAAGACCCCACCACCCCTTACGACAGCCTGGCCTGTGCGGGCGAGGTGGTGATTACCGCAGATACGCCAGACCCGACGGCGATGATGTCGGACCTGGCATGGAAGAAGCATCAAATGCCTGCCTGGCATCTCACTTCCCCCAACCGACGCGGCATCACGCTGGTTAATATTGGCGTGGGGCCGTCTAACGCCAAAACCATCTGCGACCATTTAGCGGTCATTCGCCCACATGCCTGGTTGATGATTGGCCACTGCGGCGGCCTGCGTGAAAGCCAGCGCATCGGCGACTATGTGCTGGCGCATGCCTACCTGCGTGACGATCACGTGCTCGACAGCGTGCTGCCGCCGGACATCCCTATTCCTAGCATCGCCGAAGTGCAGCGCGCGCTGTATGACGCCACCAAGGCGGTGAGCAACATGCCTGGCGAAGAGGTCAAACAGCGCCTGCGCACCGGCACAGTAGTCACCACCGATGACCGCAACTGGGAGCTGCGCTACTCCGCGTCGGCGCTGCGCTTCAACCTTAGCCGGGCGGTGGCCGTGGACATGGAGAGCGCCACGATTGCGGCGCAAGGTTATCGTTTCCGCGTGCCCTACGGCACCTTGCTGTGCGTATCCGATAAACCGCTGCACGGGGAGATCAAACTGCCAGGCCAGGCCAACCGCTTTTACGAAGGGGCAATTTCTGAACATCTGCAGATCGGCATCTGCGCGGTAGAGCTGCTGCGCGCCGAAGGCGACAAGCTGCACTCAAGGAAGCTCAGAACCTTTAATGAGCCGCCGTTCAGATAATCGTCAACGCCTCCCGGCTCTGGTTAAGCCGGGAGGTGCCCGCTGCGGCTGCCACACTACACCTGCAAGATGGCAACCTTAATAAACCAGGCTAAAACCGCCGTCAGCGCCGGTACCATGATCGACCACGTGAGTCGCTCGTTGAGCTTGTCGAACTTCCGGTCGAACTTCTCCTCTATCTTTTCAAACTTCTCGTCTATTTTTTCAAACTTCGTCTCAATCGTTTCATCCATGCGCTCAAATTTCACATCCATGCGTTTTTCCAGCTGATGGATCTCTCCCAGCAGCTCAATGCGCAACACTCCCTGCTCCGTTCGCAGGCATTCAATATCCGCTTTGGTCGCAAAACTCTCTGAACGCGCCGTTAACACCGCCACATCCTGCTGAATGTGCTGCGTGGTTTTTTCCAGCTGTTCCACGCGCTGAGTTAATGCTTCCATGTGAAATCCTCCTGTATAACGGGCAGTGATTATCGGCGGCGGAGACCATCGGGGCTGGCGATTCAGCACATATTCCATTATCTCTCCCTGTCTCTTTGCCCTGTTCCGTCCTGCGGTTAGTGAAACAGATTTACGCAGCGAAAACATTCCGCGAACCGGCCATTCACCGCACAATACTTGCCGCCAACCTTGAGCGACAGGCGCAGCCTATGACCGACAGCGGAGAAAGAGAAGTCAGCAAAGTGTGAGAATGCGAGGCATCGCGCAGAAAAGCGGTGTGAGGATGTAACAGATAACACGGAAGCCCGAGCGGGCTTCCGTAAACAGCGTTTAGGCGCTCAGCCAACCCAGTTTGATGACAAACAGAATCGACAAAATAATCAGCGCCGCATTGATCTCTTTGGTGCGGCCGCTCAGCAGTTTCACTACCGTCCAGGTAATGAAGCCAAACGCGATGCCGTTAGCGATGGAGTACGTCAGCGGCATGGTCAGCGCGGTGACCGTCACCGGTGCCGCCGTGGTGATGTCTTTCCAGTCAATATCCGCAAGGCCAGACGCCATCAGTACCGCGACAAACAGTAGCGCTGGGGCAGTAGCGTAAACCGGTACGCTGCCCGCCAGCGGCGAGAAGAACAGGCTCAGCAAGAACAGGATCGCCACCACAATCGCCGTCAATCCGGTGCGGCCACCGGCGCTCACGCCCGCCGCAGACTCCACATAGCTGGTGGTGGTTGACGTGCCGAGCAGCGAACCAAACAGGGCTGCGGCGCTGTCCGCGATCAGCGCACGGCCCATCTTCGGCACGTTGCCCTTCTCATCGGCTAAACCGGCACGCTTGGTCACGCCCAGCAGTGTACCGGTGTTATCAAACACATCCACGAACAGGAAGGCAAAGATCACGCTCACCAGGCCGACGTTGAAGGCACCGGCAATATCCAACTGCATAAAGGTCGGCGCGATCGACGGTGGCGCAGAGAACACGCCGCCAAACGGCGTCAGGCCAATGCCCATGGAGATGAAAGTAACCACTAAAATGCCGATCAGCACCGCGCCCGTTACGCGTCGCGCTTCCAGCACCACAATGATAAAGAAGCCCACCAGCGCCAGAATCGGGCCAGGCTTAGTGAGATCGCCTAATCCCACGAGCGTCGCCGGGTTATCCACCACGATGCCCGCGCCTTCCAGCGCGATAATCGCCAGGAACAGACCGATGCCCGCGCCGATGCCGGCACGCAGCGGCAGCGGAATGCTGGTGATGATCCACTCACGGATTTTAAACAGCGACATGGCAAAGAAAATCACCGCCGAGAGGAACACCGCGCCCAACGCGATCTGCCACGTGTAACCCATGTGCAGCACCACGGTGTAGGTAAAGAAGGCGTTCAATCCCATACCCGGCGCAAGCGCAATCGGGTAGTTGGCGATAAAGCCCATCAGCAAGCAACCAATCGCTGCCGCTAAGCAGGTGGCAACGAACACCGCGCCTTTATCCATGCCGGTTGCGCCGAGAATGCTCGGGTTAACAAACAGGATGTAAGCCATGGCCAGGAAGGTGGTCAGCCCGGCAATCATCTCCGTGCGAACCGTGGTGTTGTGCGCTTTTAGTTTGAACAGTTTTTCTAACATCATCATCTCTCATGAGCGGAGACGGCACGAATGCGCGTTCTCACTTGCCAATGTGGTTATCTGTTTGTTGTTATTGATGAAAGCGAAACCCGCTGGACGTAAGGTTTTGCAACCTTCCGCTTTCCCCTGTCCACGTTACGTCATCCTGCAATCTGAATGATTGGCTATAGCAAGCGCTATGCCAGCTCGCGACGCAATCGTTTACCTAGCGATTGACGGCTGCGGCTCGGATTATTCTGAACCAGAACGAGGCGCGATTATGGTGCATTGCACCTGCGCGGCGCAATCGTTTTCCCATCCTGAATCTCCGCCTGGAAAATATTGCGGCAACGCACGATTTTGCACTCTGCCTGGCGATGCGGCTCACGTTTCTGCTGCCTGAAGCAGCAGCGGAAAAACAGCGGGTTACACTGCTTTTAACCCTTTCGTAACAAAAGAGGTGCGGCCATGAAGCCCGCGATTCTGGTGGTTGATGACGATTGTGCCGTGTGCGAATTACTGCACGATGTTTTGAGTGAACATGTGTTTACCGTTTACAGCTGCCATCAGGGCAAAGATGCGCTGGCGCTGTTGGCGCTGCATCCGGAAATTTCACTGGTGATGCTGGACATGATGCTGCCAGACACCAACGGCCTGCTGGTGCTGCAACAGATGCAACGTCAGCGCCCTGACCTGCTGGTGATTATGCTGACCGGCATGGGATCGGAAGCCGATATGGTGGTGGGATTAGAAATGGGCGCGGATGATTACATCGCCAAACCTTTTAATCCGCGCGTGGTGGTGGCGCGGGCGCGGGCGGCGTTACGCCGTTGCGGACGCCTGGCGCAGCCGGAAAACGTGCAGGATGGCTGGCAGTTCAACGGCTGGAAGCTGGATGATGCGCGCTGTCAGCTGTTTAACCCGCAGCGTGAAAGCGTGCCGTTGACGCAAGGGGAATATACGCTGTTGCGCGCGCTGGTGGGGCATGCCCGTAAAGTGCTGACCCGCGATCAGCTGCTGGAGCTGACGCACAGCGAAAGCCTCGACGTGTTTGATCGCACCATCGATGTGCTGATTATGCGGCTGCGGCGCAAAATCGAAACCAATCCGCATCAGCCAAGTTTGATTCGCACCATTCGCGGCCTCGGCTACGTTTTCTCGGCAGATGTGATGCGCCCTGCGGCTTCCGCGCGTGAAACGCAAATCGCCTGATCCATCCAGCGCTGCATCTCGGCCAGCGGCCGCGTGCCGTCCAGCGCGTTCGCGGCATGTAAATTGAAACAGGCGCAGGTATGCGCCAGCTTGAGCGTTTCCATCAGGGTCCAGCCTTCATGGCTGGCATACAGCACGCCAGCACAGAAGGCATCGCCCGCGCCGACGCTGCCCACAATCTCGTCTGGCGCCAGGCACCACGCCGGTTGCCAGTGCCCGGCACCGCCCGCTTCTTGTCCCCACGCGCCTTCCGGGGCGTGAATCACCACGCGCTGCCGCACCCCTTGCTGCACCAGCCACACGGCGGCGGCGGCAAAGGCCTGCGGTGCGGCCAATCCCTGGGCGCTGCGCAACGTCACACCGGTTAACGATTGGGCCTCCAGTTCGTTGATCACCAGATAATCGAGCCAGCGCAGCGCCGGCAGCACCAGCGGCTGATAGGCACCTTCGCGCGAGACCAAATCCAGCGAGGTGAGATAGCCGCGCTGCTGCATCTGCGCCAGCAGCCGCGCGCTGCGCGTGCCGTAATCGGCATCGGGCTGGTCGAGGCTGTCGAGCAGCAGCAGATAGCCGAGGTGGAAAATACGATGTGCAGACGCCAGCGTGGCGAAATGCGCTAAATCAAGCTGCGCATTAGCACCGCGCGCGTGAAAAAAGGTGCGTTGCCCATCCGGCGTGGTCATCACCTGGGTCATCGCGGTATTGACGCTGCGGGTGCGCTGCACGCCTGCGCGGTCAATGTGATGATCGTCCAGCAGTTGCAGAATGTAGTCGCCATCGCTGTCTTCGCCGATCATGCCCACGCCCGCCAGCGGCAGATTCACCTGCATGCGCGCCAGCGTAAACAGCACATTGAGCGCCGCGCCGCCGCTGCATTTTTCACTGTGCTGAATGTCCGCCAGCCAGCCTTGCTGCGGCCAATGGCTGATGCGCTGCACGTGATCCACCAGCATGCTGCCGGCACCAATAATGCCGCTGCGTGCGCGCATCTCATGCCCTCCCGGCGCTGCCAAACACCTGCATTTGCTGCGCCACCACGTTGGCGATTTCGCGCTCAACCGCCATCAGCAGCTCGGCAAACGCATCGTAACGCGCACTGCGTTGGCCGATCTGCGTTTCAATCGCCCCGAGCGCCGCCTGCGACATGCCGGTATAAAAGTTGATTTTGTGGATGCCTAAGCTTACCGCCCGCCGGAAATCGGCATCGCTAATGCCGGAGCCGCCGTGCAGCACCAGCGGTACGCCCGCCGAAGCGCGAATCGCCGCCAGCCGCTCAAAATCCAGCTTTGGCTCGCCTTTGTATTTGCCGTGCGCGTTGCCAATCGCCACCGCCAGGCAGTCGATGCCGGTGGCGTGGACGAAATCGGCCGCCTGCGCCGGATCGGTAAATTTGTCGCTGTCCGCTTCACCAAACAGCGCGCCGCCTTCATCCCCGCCCACCGCTCCCAGCTCCGCTTCCACCGAGATACCCAGCGCGTGGCACATTTTCACCACTTCACGCGTCTGGCGCACGTTTTCGTCGTAGCTGAGGGTGGAACCGTCAAACATCACCGAGGTAAAGCCGAGGCGAATCGCCTGCATTACCGCCTCAAAATGCAGGCCGTGATCGAGGTGCAGCACCACCGGAATCGCGTGCCGCGCCGCTTCCGTGCGCACCGCCGCCACCAGATGATCGAGGCTGACATAGTTAAAATGCACTTCGGCGATGCTGATAATAAACGGCGAGCGCTGCTGCTCCGCCGCCTGATAGAGCGCCCGCAGAAAATGGGTGTCGAGCACGTTAAATGCGCCAAGCGCGTAGCCGTTTTGCTGCGCATGCGCCAGGCCCTGCGCCAGAGAAATCAGTGCCATCAGGAGTACCTCCCGGTTGTCGTCGCTGGGGTAATGAACATTAAACGGCAGATTTGTATGCCAGGTGCGCATCACTGCGCACCCAACCTAAAACGTGCGCTGTCGTTGTTGGGTCGCCATTGATGGCGACCTGCTCGCGCGCACGCTGCACGTTATTTCACCGTCCAGCCCTTGTACCCGCTGACGCTGTCACGATCGATCAGGGTGACCGGAATCAGCACCGGCTTATCCGGCGCGGCTTTTCCTTGCAGGATGTCGTAACCGATCTCCACCGCTTTCGCCGCCATCACCTGCGGATCCTGCGCTGGCGTGGCGACGAACAGCGAACCTTTGCGCTTCAGCGCTTCTTCGCCATCCGGCGATCCATCCACGCCCACAATAAAGAATTCGCTGCGCTGCGCCTGCTTGGCGGCCAGATCGGCACCGATCGCCGTTGGATCGTTAATCGCGAACACCGCATCAATTTTCGGGTGCGCCGACAGCAAGCCGGTCATCACTTCCAGCCCGCCTTCGCGGCTGCCTTTGGCGTTCTGGTTATAGGAGAGCAGCTTAATATCCGGGTGGGTTTTCAGCTCGCTCATGCAGCCTTCCACGCGGTTTTGCACTGCTGAAACCGGCGGCCCGTTGATGATCACCACGTTGCCTTTGGCTTTCAGGCGGTCGGAGATGTATTTACACGCCATCGCCCCCGCCTGGGTGTTATCGGAGGTAATGGTGGCATTGGCACCATCGGCCGCCACGTCAACCGCCACCACCACAATGCCCGCATCACGCGCGCGCTTTACCGCTGGCGCGATGCCCTTGGAGTCGGCGGCGTTAAGAATAATCATGTCCACTTTGGCGGCGATGAAGTTATCGATCTGCGCCACCTGCTGACCGAGGTCGTAACCGCTCGATACCAATGTCACGTTAACCTTATCGCCCGCCAGCTCGCGCGCCTTCAGCTCTGCGCCTTTGGTGATCTGCACGAAGAACGGGTTGGCGAGATCGCCGACGGTGACACCAATGGATTTCAACTCTTTGGCCTGCACAATTGGCGCACTCAACAGCGTAGCCGCCAGCAGTCCGCTAATAATCGGATTAAAACGCATAGTCGATGTTCTCCTGCCTTTTGGTTTTATGTGGTTGCCGTCAACGGCAACCCTGCTTAACAACCGGTTATTGCTCGTTAACTGATGTGATGGCGCGTGCGATATTTGTCGATCAATACCGCGATGATGATCACCGCACCCTTAATCACTAACTGCCAGAAATAGGAGACGCCCATCAGCGTCATGCCGTTATTCAGCGTGGCGATAATCAGCGCGCCGATCAGCGTGCCGGTAATGGTGCCGATGCCGCCGACAAAGCTGGTGCCGCCGAGGATCACCGCCGCAATGGCATCCAATTCATAGCCCACGCCGAGGTTGCCGTTGGCGCTGTACAAGCGCGAGGCGCTCATCAAACCGCCCAGGCCGGAAAGCAGGCCGCTCATGGCATACACAAACACCAGCACCATGCCGACTTTAATGCCGGTCAAACGCGCCGCCTGCACGTTGCCGCCGACCGCGTAGATGTGCACGCCCAGCGTGGTGCGTCGCAGGATGAACCAGCACAGCGCAATCACCGCGAAGGCGATGATGATCAGCCACGGCACCGGGCCAAGGTAGCCGTTGCCGATCCACTCAAAGTTGATGTCGGAGTTAATCACCGTGGTGCCGTCCGCCAATAAATACGCCGCGCCGCGTAAGGCGGTGTAGGTGCCGAGCGTGACGATAAACGGCGGCAAGCCCGCGCCCGCCACCAGCAAGCCGTTGAACAGCCCCATGATTAAACCCGCGCCGAGCGCAGCCGGGATGGTCAAACCGGCAAACGCCGGATCGAGCGACACCACCATCGCCACCACTGCGGTGGTGCCGAGCATCGATCCCACCGACAAATCAATGCCGCCGGTGAGAATCACAAATGTCATCCCTGCCGCCAGCACGATATTGATCGACGCCTGGCGAGTGATATTGAGCAGATTGCCTTCGGTAAAGAAGTTCGGCGCAACGAAGCCAAACACCGCCACAATCAGAATTAAAATCGGCAAGATGCCGACGGTTTGCAGCAGATCGCTCATCAACGCGCGCTTCAGCGTTGGGCTTTTTACGCGTGCGGTTTCACTGGTCATTGCGCTCTCCTCAGGCCGAAACCGGCTGCGCGCCGGTGGCCAGTGTCATAATGTTTTCCTGGCTGATGTCAGTGCCGCCCAGTTCCCCGGCGATGGTGCCTTCGCGCATCACATACACGCGGTCGCTCATGCCCACCACTTCCGGCAGCTCGCTGGAGATCATCAAAATCGCCACGCCCTGCTGCGCCATCTGATTCATCATGCGGTAGATTTCGCTCTTGGCGCCGACGTCCACGCCGCGCGTGGGTTCATCCAGAATCAGGATGCGCGGCGCAATCGATACCCAGCGCGAAATCAGCAGCTTCTGCTGATTACCGCCGGACAAGCCGCCCGCGCGTACCTGCGCATGCGGCACGCGAATGTTCAGCGCCGCAATCGCCTCGCTGGCGATCTTCTGCCCCTTGCGCCGGTTGAGCAGGCCGTAGCTGGCGTCGCGTTCCAGCGTCGCCATCACAATGTTTTCCTGCGCCGCCATGTCGAGGAACAAGCCCTGCTCTTTGCGGTTCTCCGTAAGAAAACCGATGCCGCGCGCAATCGCATCGCGCGGCGAGTGAATCTGCACCTTCTCTCCGTCGATCCAGATTTCGCCGCCTTTGGGCTTATGCACGCCGAAAATCAGCTGCGCCAGTTCGCTGCGTCCCGCGCCAACCAATCCGGCCAGGCCGACGATTTCGCCGGAACGCACCACCAGGCTGCTGGGGTGCACTTTGCGTTTGTCGCACAGGTGATTCACCGCCAGGCGAATATCGCCGAACGGAATGTTGCGGTCTTTGTTGAACAGATCGCTCAGCGGACGCCCCACCATCATCTTCACCAGTTCGTTGGCGTTGAGCTGTTCGCGCGTCAAACTGCCAACGTATTGCCCATCGCGCAGCACGCTCACGCGATCCGACAGCTCATACACTTCCGCCATGCGGTGGCTGATGTAGATGATCGCCATGCCTTCGCCGCGCAGACGTTTGATCAGCGCAAACAGCTGTTCGGTTTCACGGTTGGAGAGTGCCGCAGTGGGTTCATCCATCACCAGAATGCGGCTGTTGCGGTGCAGCGCGCGGGCAATCTCCACCTGCTGCTGCTCGGCGATGCTGAGTCGGCTGACCAGATCGGTGGCGCTAAACTGCGCGCCAAGGCGATTAATCACCGCCTGCGCCTGTTCGGCCATTTGGCGGCGTTTAACCAGCCCGCCGCGCGTGATCTCGCTACCAAGAAAGATGTTTTCCGCCACGGTGAGATTGGGCGCGAGATTGATCTCCTGATAAATCAGCGTGATGCCCGCTGCCAGCGCCTCTTTCGGCCCTTTAATGCTGTAGGGCTGGCCATCAATAAAAATGTCGCCGCTGCTGGCGGTATAGGCGCCAGCCAGAATCTTCATCAAGGTGCTTTTCCCCGCGCCGTTTTCGCCCATCAGCGCATGCACCTCGCCCGGCCACACCCTGAGATCCACCCCTTTTAGCGCGTAGAAGTTGCCGAAGCGCCGGGTTATTGCGCGCATTTCCAGAATCGGTGCTACCGCCATTGAGAAACTCCTGCTGGCAAAGGTTGCAGCGAGTTAACCAACTCCAGATAAATGGAAAATGTCAGCGGCCGTTCATATTTGTCATATTGCGCGCAGGCGGATCGCGCACACTGGCCGTGGGAAGTAATGGTCAACATAACGCGATGAATCGCGTCGCTACCCTGATGTGCGGGATGGATTGCCCGCACACCCGGTAGCGGCGCAATTTATTGCGCAATGCCGAGGTGGCAGCAATGTCCCACAATCTGCACTGGCACGCGGGCGCACGCGGCCGCCTGCTGCTGTTTAATCTGCTGGTGGTGAGCGTCACACTGGCGGTGAGCCTGGTGGCCATTTTTGGCTTTCGCCACGCCGGTCACATTCAGGAACAGGCGCAGGCGCAAACGCTGGCGGATATGAACGGCAGCCTGGCGCTGGCGCGTGACACTGCCAACGTGGCGACCGCGGCGGTGCGCCTGTCGCAGGTGGTCGGCGCGCTGGAGTACCAAAGCGAATCCGCACGCCTCCAGCAAACCCAGCAGGCGCTACAGCATTCCCTAACGCAACTCGCTAACGCGCCGCTCGCCGCGCTGCAACCGGCGCTGCTGGCGCGTATTCGCGAGCGCAGCCAGATGCTGGAACAGAGCATCAATCAACTGCTGCGCGTCGGCCATCAGCGTCATCTGCAACGCAACGTGATGCTGAGCGGCCTGTGGCAGGCGCAGCTGCTGCTCACCCGTATCAATACGCTCGTCACCGACTCCTCTTTCCTGCCGCTGCGCCAGCAAACGGAAGCGCTGCTTAACGTGGCGATCCAATCAGCGGCACCGCAGGCGGCGGAGCAGCAGCTGCATCAGGTGCTGCCTATCTGGGCGGCGCTGCCGCTGCAAGACGCCCTGGCGATGCAGCGCGATCGCCTGGTCACCACCGCCAGCGGTTTGCAAGCCGTGGCGCAGCAGCTGGATCAGAGCGACATCGCCATCGCCTACGCCACCTACCGCATTAAAGCGCTGGTGGCGATGCTCAATGACGACATCACCCATTACGTGCAGTTGGTGGCGCAGCAAAGCGACGCGCGCAGCGCCACCGCGCACGCTGAACTGGATTCGATCATCGGCTTTATCGGCCTGTTCATGCTGCTGGCGCTGCTGATCACCGGCTACGCCGGTTATTACATTTATCGCAATCTCGGCTCCAGCCTGACGGCGATTGCCCACGCGATGACGCGGCTGGCGCAGGGCGAGAAGAGCGTTAACGTGCCGGGACTGGCGCGGCGCGATGAGCTGGGCGATCTGGCGCGCGCGTTCAACGTGTTCGCGCGCAACACCGCCTCGCTGGCGCACACCTCGCGGCTGCTGAAAGAGAAAAGCAACCAGCTGGAATCGACCTTTCTGGCGATGCGCGATGGCTTTGCGCTGTTCGACAACAGCGGTCAACTGGTGGTGTGGAACGCACAATATCCCGAGCTGCTCGGCATTGCGCCGCGCGAGCTTTACTGCGGCCTGCACTATCAGCGCTTACTGGAACAGCTGGATGTGCAGCTCAGCAGCCTGCATGACGCGCAAGAGGTGCGCCTGCCGGATGGCCGCACGCTGGAGCTGCGCTTCAGCCCGGTGCCGCGTCGCGGCATGGTGAATACCGTGCTGGAACGCACCACGCGTAAAGCGCTGGAGGAAGCGCTGCTGCACAGCCAGAAGATGAAAGCGGTGGGACAACTCACCGGCGGGCTGGCGCATGACTTCAATAACCTGCTGGCGGTGATCATCGGCAGCCTGGCGCTAACCGTGGATCAGCTGCCGCCCGGCACGCTGGCCAGCCGCATCGCGCGCGCGCGCCAGGCAGCGGATCGCGCCGCGCAGCTGACGCAGCGCCTGCTGGCGTTCTCGCGCAAGCAGGCGCTCTATCCGCGCGCGGTGGCGGTGGTGGAACTGGTGGACAATCTGCATGGGCTATTACAGCACTCGCTGCTGCCGGGACAAACGCTGGTGGTGGATGCGCAGCGTCCCGGCTGGCCGGCGTGGATCGATTCCGGGCAGCTGGAGAACGCCTTGATGAATCTGGTGGTGAACGCGCGCGATGCGATGGAGAAACAGAGCGGCGAAATCCGCCTGCGCATCTGGAATCAGCGCACCCAGGAGGGCGACGGCAAGCGCGATCGCGTCACGATTGAAGTGATCGATCACGGCTGCGGGATGTCAGCCGAGGTGCGCCAGCAGGTGTTTGAGCCGTTCTTCACCACCAAAGCCTTGGGCAGCGGCAGCGGGTTAGGCTTATCGATGGTGTACGGCTTTGTGCGTCAGTCTGGCGGGCAGATCGAACTGGAGACCGCACCGGGACAAGGCACCACCGTGCGTTTGCTGTTGCCGCGCGCGCCGGAAGCGGCGCAGCCGCTGCTCTCGCCGCCGCCCGTTGCGCCGCGCGCCAGCTGCGATCGCCTGGTGCTGGTGCTGGATGATGAACCGGCGGTGCGGCAAACGCTGTGTGAACATCTGCACCAGCTGGGCTATCTCACGCTGGAGTGCGGCGATGGCGAAAGCGCGCTGACGCTGCTGCGGCAAACGCCGGATATCGAACTGTTGATCTGTGATTTGATGCTGCCGGGCAGCATCAATGGCGCGGAGGTGATTCGTCAGGCGCAGCAGCAGTGGCCGCAGCTGGCTACGCTGCTGATCAGCGGCCAGGATCTGCGCCAGACGCCGGTGACGCTGCCGCTGTGTGAGCGGCTGGCGAAACCCTGGCATCAGGCGCAGCTGGTGCAGGCGCTGGAGCGCGCCTGGCAGCGCAGCGCACGGCTTAGTCGCGCGCGGCAGGCTGCCACAGGGGAATCCCCTTCCCGGTGATATAGCGTTTACGCAGCTTGCTGGAGATCACATCCATGGTCATCACCACGCACACCAGAATCAGGGTCAGGAACATCACCACATCCCAGTTCCACAGGCGCATGTTTTCGGCATACACCAAGCCCACGCCGCCCGCGCCGACGAAGCCCAGCACCGCCGCCGAGCGGGTATTCGATTCAATCTGGTACAGGCTGAGCGCGAGGAAGGTCGGGAACGATTGGGTGAAAATGCCGTAGCGGTGTTTCTGCAAACTGTTGGCGCCAACCGCGCTCAGGCCGCGGCTCGGTGAACGCTCCACCGCTTCATGCCCTTCTGCATACAGCTTGCCGAGCAGGCCGACGTCCTGCATCACAATCGCCAGCACCCCCGCCAGCGGCCCCATACCGACGGCGCGCACGAAGATCAGCCCCCAAATCGCCATGTCGATGCCGCGCAGCAGATCGAGCAAACGGCGCACCAGCAGCGAGATGGGCCGCACCAGCGGATCGTGCATCACGTTCCGCGCCGCAAGGAACGAGATCGGCAGCGCAATCAGCGAAGCGGTCAGCGTACCGGCAAACACAATCGCCAGCGTGATGCCGACCTGCTGGAAGTAGTAGCCAAACGGCCAGTTGATGAAATCCTGCCACACAAACATGCGCAGAAAATAGCGGCTGAGCTGCTGGCAGCCGGTGATAAAGCGGCTCCACTCAATGCCAAACACGCCGAAGAAAAACAGGTAATAGAGCAGGATAGCAATGGCGACAATCGCCACGCGGCGCAGATAACGCCCTTGCGCGTTGAACAGCGCGGCGTGTTCCTGCTTGAGTTTGGCGATATCCGGGGCAAGCGCAATCATTTGACCTCTCCTTCTACCACGCGACGGCGCAGCCAGCCGGAGAGCGTATCCAGCAGCGACACCACCACAATGATCAGCAGCAGCGTGATGCTGACCTGATCGTAACGATCGAGTTTGATGTTGGTCATCAGCTCCTGGCCGATGCCCCCCGCGCCGACCAGCCCGAGAATGGTTGAGGAGCGGAAGTTAATCTCCAGCCGCATAAAGCTGTAGGAGAGAAACGTCGGTTTGACCTGCGGCCAGAAGGCGAAGCGCATGCGTTGCAGCTTGCTGGCGCCGCAGGCGGCGAGGCCGCGCACCGGTTTGTCGGAGGCGCTTTCAATCGCTTCGTAAAACAGTTTGGTCAGGCTGCCGATGGTGTGCAGCGCCAGCGCGAGGAAGCCGGGAATGGCACCAATGCCGAACGCCATCACAAACATCACCGCCCACGCCAGCTCCGGCATGGTACGCAGGAAGGCGACAAAGGCGCGAATGCCGACGCGCAGGCTGCGCGGCGTTTGCGTGTTGTCGGCGGCGAAGAACGCCAGCACGCCCGCCACCGCCACCGCGATAATGGTCGACGACAGCGCCAGCTGGAGGGTTTCCCAAATCAGCGGCAGCTGGAAGTGCAGGCGATAGCCCCAATACGCCAGCGAACCTTCGGTTTTCACATCGGAAAACAGCACCGAGAGATGCAGCACCGGGAAGGTTTCGCCAATGTAGTCAAAGAAGTGCGGCAGCGAGTGCCAGACGGTCATCAGGTTGAATTCCGCCATGTTGCCCGCGGCAAGATACAGCGCCACCAACAGCAGCGACCACAGCAGCGAGTCGCGCTTTTGCTGGCGGCGGATGCGTTGATAGTAGTGTTCGAAATCGGTCAAGGGGGATGTCCTGTGGTAGGTGCTCGTGCAGTGTCGCGGGTTTGCAAATGGGTACAACAGGGTAGCGGCGCAATTTATTGCGCGTCTGACAGCAACTCAGACGCTGCAAGAATGCGCGATAAATCGCGCCGCTACAGTAATGAAGAGTGAATTATCCGCGTGCGCCTTTCGCCAGATCGCGCTTCATATCAATGATTTCCTGATAATCCGCTACCGAAGCCGGGCCAATGTGCTGCTTGCCACCCACCGCTTTCACGAAGCAGCTGTGATCGTATTTATCCAGCTTCTTGATGGCGGCAACCACCTTGGCTTTGAAATCTTCCGGCAAATGGTTGCTCACCAGAATCGGGCCGTTCGGAATCAGCGGCGACTGCCAGATGATGCGAATTTTCTTCATCAGGTCTTGGTGCTCAGGCAGACGCAACATGCGGCCAAACGCACCCGAGGTGTAACCGGTGTTGTAGTCACCAATCATCGAGGTCCAGGTCACCGCGCCTTCAAACTGGCCGTTCAGCACGCCGAGGATGTCCTGCTCGTGGCCGCCCGAGAAGGTCACGCTGGAGAAGGTGTTGTTGTACTTGTCATCCACCGTGCCGCCAAACTCCTTCTTGAACGCCTGGTTTGGCATCAGGAAGCCCGAGGTGGAATCGGGATCCGCCATACCAAAAGATTTGCCTTTCAGGTCTTCCAGCTTTTTGTACGGGCTGTCGGCTTTGACAATCACCACCGAGTGATATCCCTGGGACTTATCGGTGTCATCCACCAAAATCCCTACCACATCCACCGCTTTCTCATCTTTCAGGTACACCGAGGCGTAAGAGGCGGGCGACATGCTCAACACCATATCAATCTTGTTGCCCAGCAGGCCCTGAATCACGCCGGAATAGTCAGACGAGTTGCGCATTTTGGTATCGACATTCAGCTCTTTGTCGAAGAAATCCTTTACACATTGGTTATCGCCAATCTGCTGAGTGGCGTTCTGCCCACCCAAAATCCCCAGATTCAGCTCTTTTGGTGCATCCGCTGCCTGCGCGCCAAAGGTGATTAAGCCAGTCAGTAAAGCTAAAGAAGTCAGTTTCATGCGTGGTTTTTCTCTTGCCGTGGGAAGTTAGTGGATCTGATTAATTTCGTCGCCGTACAGCGCGTGCATCAAGCCGTCGGTCAAACCTGAAGGGTGTCCGTCATACAGCACCTTGCCGCACTGAATGCCGATCACGCGGGTGCAATACTGCTTCACCAATTCAATCGAGTGCAGGTTCACCATCACGCTAATGCCCTGCTCGCTCACCTGTTGCAGCACATCCATGATGCGCTTGGTGTTTTTCGGATCGAGCGACGCCACCGGCTCATCCGCCAGCAGGATGCGCGGGTTCTGCATCAGCGCCCGGCAAATCGCCACGCGCTGCATCTGTCCGCCGGAGAGGTTTTCCGCGCGTTGCAGCGCCTGCGGCAGCATGTTCATCCACTGCAACAGTTCAATGGCGTGGGCGCGATCCGCTTCGGAGAACACTTTGAAGAAGGATTTCAGGGTAGAAGTCTGGCTCAAACGGCCCAGCAGCACGTTGGTCAGCACATCGAGACGCGGCACCAGACAGAAGTCCTGGAAAATCATGCCGCATTCGCTGCGCCACTCGCGCATCTGGCGGCTGTTGAGCGTCACCACATTGCGATCCGCTTCGCCCTGATGCTGGCTGAAAATCGCGCCGTGCGAGGCGCTGATGGTGCCGTTGAGCATGTGTAACAGCGTCGATTTGCCTGCGCCTGAGCGACCAATCACGGCCACCAGCTCGCCCGCATGCAGATCGAAGCTGACGTTATCCAGCACGCGGTTTTCACCGTAGCTTTTGCACAATCCTTGCACCGACAACACTTTGCTGCCCTGCCCGCTGTGCGGGACGTAAGGATTGTCGATAACGGTTTTCAGTAATGCTTGTGCCATGTTGCACTCCGTAGCGCGGGGGACTTAATTGCAGGCTATTACGGCGATCGGGGATGAAAGCTTGATGACACTTAAATGATTAAACGATGACAGCATGCGCCGAGCCGACAGCGATCTGTTGGCCGTCGCCCGCCGCCTGCACGTTGTCCGGCAGCGTGTGATTCAGCAGCCAGGCATCCATCTCGTGACTGAGATGAATCAGCCAGGCCTGGCGCGGCGCTAAGCGTCCGATGATCTGTAATGCGCGCGTGACGTCATTGTGGTTGCGCACCGTGGCGCGCGGCGGGTCGTTGCAGTCGATCACCAGCTGATCGAGCGGCTGATCCTGCAAAAATTCGGCGGTCTCCGGCGGCAAGCCGCAGGTATCACACAGCCACGCCAGCCGCGTGCCGTGCCAGTCAAACAGATAGCCGTGGGTGAGTTTGGAGTGTTGCAGCGGCAGCGGCGTCACCTGCAATGCACCGAAGCGGTGCGGCACGAACGGCGTGAGCGGCGGGCGGAAGTCGAGCAGTCCGGGATGTTTCAGCAGGTCATCGCAGCCGCGCTCGTCGGGCGGTGCCCACACCGGAATCGGCGCGCCCACGCCCCAGCGCAGGCTAAACAATCCCGCCACGTGATCCATGTGAAAGTGGGTGAGCAAGATGCGGCTGATGTCGCCGGGGTGGAAACGCTGGTGCAGATCGGGTAAACCGGCATCGAGCAGAATGCGTTCGCTGCCGGTATCGATCAGCGCGCTGGTCGGGCCGCGTGCGCGACGCGGTTCCCGGCGTGCGCGGGCGCAGGCGTAGCAAGCACAGCCGAACAGCGGCGCAGACTGCACGCCGCCGGTACCAAGGAAAGTGAGTTTCATGGCGGATGCTCCAGCAGTTGGCGCAGCCGTTCGAGCGTGTCGCTCAGCGCGCCATCGTTATTGAGCGGATGGCAATGCGCAGGCAACGATTCTGCCGCGCGCGCCAGCCGTTGGGCAATCTCGGCTTCACTTTCACGTCCGCGCTGGCGCAGCCGCGCTGCCAGCACCGCCGGCGACACCTGCAACACCAGCGGCAGCAGCTGCGCGCCGTAACGCTGCTGCGCCATCGGCAGGTGCAGACGTGAACCGTTGACCAGCACATTCAGGCCGCGCGCCAGCCAGCAATCGATCTCCTCTCCCAGCCCGTAACGCAGGCCGTGCGCCTGCCAGCTGATGGCAAATAGACCTAGCGCTTCGCGCCGCTGAAATTCAGCTTCGCTCAGCGCCACATGGTTCTCGCCACCGGCGTCAGCGGCGCGCGTGATGTAGCGATGGGCGATCACCAACTGCGGCGGCGGCGCTTCACGCAGCGCGTTCAACAAACTGTCTTTACCCGAGCCTGAAGGCCCGGTGAGCCAGATCAGCCGCGCCATCAGAACACCCTCTTGCCTTGCGACCAGACGTGGCGAATGTGTGGATGGCCATGCTCGGTATGCGCCAGCACCAGATCGGCGCGCAGCCCTTCGGCAATCATGCCGCGATCGTGCAGGCCGATAGCGCGCGCCGGATTGCGCGTCACCAGCGCGGCCGCCTGCGGCAGCGTCAGGGTGTTGCGCTCATCCGCCACCAAACGGAATACCGCATCAAGCAGGCTCGCCGGGTAATAGTCGGAGGAGAGAATATCCAGCACGCCGTGGCTGGCGAGATCCGCCGCCGCGACGTTGCCGGAGTGCGAACCGCCGCGCACGATATTTGGCGCGCCCATCAGCACCTGCATCCCGCAGGCGCGCGAGGCGCGTGCCGCTTCCAGCGTGGTGGGGAATTCGGCAATCGCGCTGCCCACCGCGTGCGATTCCGCCACGTGCGCCGCCGTGGCATCGTCGTGGCTGGCGAGGGGAATACCGCGATCGCGGCACAGCTGGGCGATAGCGTTGCGGTTCGGCGTCGAAAACTCAGCGGCCAGCGCCAGCTGCTCACGCTCGAATTGATCCATCTGCGCATCATTAAGCGAATATTTGCCCTGATAATAGGTGCGATACATCGCCAGCGACGCGTACTGGCGCTGACCCGGCGAGTGATCCATCAGGGAAACCAGCGCCAGCTCCGGCGTGCTCATCAGCGCTTCAAACAGCGGCAGCGTGGTGTGGTGCGGCAGCTCGCAGCGCAGATGCAGCTGATGATCGGCGCGGTTAATGCCTTTGCGGTTGCTGCTCTGAATCGCATCGATCATTTTGGTGAGGTTATCCAGGCGATGACCGCCGTCGCGCACGTCGCCGACGCCAATCGCATCCAGCACCGTGGTAATGCCGCTGGCGACCATCAGCGCATCGTGGCTGCTCATCGCCGAGTGCGCTGGCCAATCAACTTTCGGGCGCGGGGTAAAAAATTTGTCGAGGTTGTCAGTGTGCAACTCCACCAGGCCCGGCAGCAGGAAGGCATTTTCGCCGTCCAGCGCGCCCGGCAGCTGGCTGGTGCTGTCGCTAAAGCTGGCAATGCGGCCGTCGCGTATCTCCAGCGACCCGCGCACCACGTCCTGTTCCAGCACCAGCTGGACGTTATTGACGATCATGCTTCTGCTCCTGTTTTCATCGGCTGCATCACGTGCAGACGATCGGCCACACGCTCGCGCACCGCTTCATCATGGAAAATGCCGACAATCGCGGCCCCGCGCGCGCGCGCCTGCGCAATCAGCTCCACCACTGCCGTGCTGTTGGCGCTGTCGAGCGAGGCGGTCGGCTCATCCAGCAGCAGCACCGGATAATCAGCGATAAAGCCGCGCGCAATATTGACGCGCTGCTGCTCGCCGCCGGAGAAGGTGGAAGGTGCCAGCGACCACAAACGTTCCGGTACATTGAGGCGCGTCAGCAGCGCTTTGGCGCGCTGCTCACACAAGCCGCGATCCACGCCGCGCTCCAGCAGCGGCTGCATAACGATGTCCAGCGTGGGCACGCGCGGAATGACGCGCAAAAACTGGCTGACCCAGCCGACGGTGCGCAGACGAATCGCAAGGATTTGACGCGCAGGCGCGTTCGCCATGTCGATCCATTCGCCCTGATGTTGCAACCAGATGTGGCCGCTGTTGGCTTGGTAATTGCCGTACAGCGCGCGCAGCAGGGTCGATTTTCCGCTGCCGGAGCGTCCGTGCAGCACCACACATTCGCCCGCGCTGACCTCAAGATTGGCGTCCTGCAATACCGGCAGCGCGGCGCTGCTCTGATTGTGCAGCACAAAGGTTTTGCTCAAATTCTCTACGCGCAATAAAGGTTGCATGTTGATGTCCTGATGAAAGAGAAAGGATGTCATCCAAACGGTGCGTGCTTTTTCCAGGTCGCCATAAATGGCGACCCTACAAGATGCGGTACGCCTGGCAAACGCTGCATATCGTTTCGGCGTCGTAGGGTGCGCATTCATGCGCACCTGGCAACATCGGCTACGCCAGCACCGACGACACCAGCAATTGGGTGTACGGATGATGCGGATCGTCCAACACGCGATCGGTTAACCCGCTCTCAACGACTCTGCCCTGCTTCATCACCAACAAGCGGTGCGCTAATAAACGCGCCACGCCGAGATCGTGGGTGACAATGACCACCGCCAGATTCAGCTCGCGCACCAGCGTGCGCAGCAGATCCAGCAGACGCGCCTGCACCGACACATCCAACCCGCCGGTCGGCTCATCCATAAACACCAGCCTCGGCTGCGTCACCAGATTGCGCGCAATTTGCAAACGCTGCTGCATGCCGCCAGAAAACGTTGTTGGCAAATCATCAATGCGGTTGGCGGGGATTTCGACCTCCTGCAACCAGCGCATCGCCTCCTGGCGAATATCGCCGTAATGGCGCTGTCCCACCGCCATTAAACGCTCGCCGATATTGCCGCCCGCCGTGACCTGTGGACGCAGCCCGTCCAGCGGATGCTGATGCACTACGCCCCATTCGGTGCGCAGCAACCGGCGGCGATCGCTCTCGCTCAGCTGATACAAATCCTGTGCGCGGTACAAAATGTGGCCCTGCTGCGGCGCTAAGCGCGCCGACAGGCTGCGCAGCAAGGTGGTTTTGCCCGAGCCGGACTCCCCGACAATCCCCAGCACTTCGCCGGGATAGAGTTCAAAACTGACCTCCTCAAAGCCTTTGCCGGGCGCATAAAGGTGGGTCAACTTGTTCACCGCGAGCAGCGGCTGTTCACTGTGCATGCTGTTGTTCCTGCTGCTGGTGGCAAAAATCGGTATCGGAGCATACGAACATGCGCGATCCGGCATCATCCATCACCACTTCATCGAGATAGCTGTGGCGCGAGCCGCACAGTGCGCACGGCGCGTCCCAGCTCTGCACGCTGAAGGGATGATCGTCAAAATCGAGACTTTCGACCTGGGTAAACGGCGGCAGCGCATAGATGCGTTTCTCGCGCCCGGCACCAAACAGTTGCAGCGCGGGCATCATGTGCAACTTCGGGTTATCGAACTTGGGGATCGGCGACGGATCCATTACGTAGCGCTGGTTGACCTTCACCGGATAGGCATAGGTGGTGGCGATGTGGCCGTAGCGGGCGATGTCTTCATACAGTTTCACCTGCATGATGCCGTACTCCTCCAGCGCGTGCATGGTGCGGGTTTCGGTTTCGCGCGGCTCGATAAAGCGCAGCGGCTCCGGGATCGGCACCTGATAGATCAAAATCTGATCCTCCTCCAGCGGCGTTTCCGGGATGCGGTGGCGCGTTTGAATCAGCGTGGCGTCACGCGTTGCGGTGGTGGTGGCCGCGCCGCTGACGCGCTGGAAGAAGCGACGAATCGATACCGCGTTGGTGGTGTCATCCGCGCCCTGATCGATCACCTTCAGCACATCGGCATCGCCAATGATGCTGGCGGTGATCTGAATACCGCCGGTGCCCCAGCCGTAGGGCATCGGCATTTCCCGTCCGGCAAACGGCACCTGATAACCGGGGATGGCCACCGCTTTGAGGATGGCGCGGCGCAGGGTGCGCTTGGTTTGCTCATCCAGATAGCCGTTGTTATAGCCGGTTAATTCACTCATGGTTCTGCTCCTGATGCTGCTGGCGCAGCTGTTTCAACAGCGCCAGCTCCGCCTGGAAATCGACGTAGTGCGGCAGCTTCAGGTGCGACACGAAGCCCGCCGCCTCGACGTTGTCGGCATGCGCCAGCACAAACTCCTCATCCTGCGCCGGGCCGGCAATGCGCTCATTGTGTTCCGGCGCTTGCAGCGCGCGATCCACCAGCGCCATCGCCATGGCTTTGCGCTCCGAGCGGCCAAACACCAAGCCGTAGCCGCGCGTAAAGTGCGGTGCCAGCTCGGTTTGCGTGGTGAAGCCGTTGACCATCTCGCACTCCGTCAGCAGGATTTCGCCGATTTCAATGTCAAAGCCAAGCTCTTCCGGGCAGATCGCCACGCTGAGGAAACCGGTGCGAATCTCACCGGCAAACGGATGATTGCGCCCGTAACCGCGCTGCGTTGAGTAGCCGAGCGCCAGCAGATAACCTTCGTCACCGCGCACCAGCTGCTGCAAGCGCGCCGCGCGCGTCGCCGGGTAGCCGGGCGGCTCACGCGTGATGTCGCACGGCTCGCTGCCGTCATCCTCTTCACGCGCCGCCAGGCCTTCGCGGGTCATCATGCTGAACACGTGCGGACACTGCTCCGGCAACGCCCGATCGCCGCGCGGCGCGGCGGGCGTTTCGCCATTGGCCAGCAGGGTGAAGTCCAGCAGGCGGTGGCTGTAGTCGTAGGTCGGGCCAAGCACCTGGCCGCCGGGCAGATCTTTATAAACCGCTGAGATACGGCGTTCGAGGCGCATGTTGTCGGTGGCGAGCGGCACGCTGTCGGCGAGGCGCGGCAGCGTGGTGCGATAGGCGCGCAGCAGAAAAATCGCTTCCACCAGATCGCCGCTCGCCTGCTTGATGGCTAGCGCCGCCAGCTGCGGATCGTAGATGCCGCCTTCGGTCATGACGCGATCGACCGCTAACCCCAGCTGCTGCGCTACCTGATCGCAGCCCAGCTCCGCTACCGCACGGTCGCCACGGCGCAGATCGGCCTGTAGCGCGTGGGCGCTGGCAATCGCCTTTTCGCCGCCTTTCACCGCTACGTACATCAGCACACCTCCACGTCGGTGGTGCGCGGCAGTGCCATCATCGCTTCACCGCAGGTGAAAATCAGATCGACGCCCTGCGGGAAAGGGTGCGGCCGCTCGCGCAGGTAGTGCAGAATGGCCTCCGGCAATTGCGGCGCGATGGCGCGCGATTCGCGCAGGCCAGGGCCGGACAAACGCAGCGTCAGGCCGCCGTTCAATGACGGCACTTCCACGATCAGCGTGGTGCTTTTTTCCGGTGCCAGGTTGTCGCCCGCTGCGAACAGCGCCGGATCGGGATTGGCTGCCGCGTGCGTCAGGGCGAACGGTGCATCGCGTTCGCTGACAATCGGCACGCCAGTGTGAAAACGCAGATTGCTGCGCACGATGTCGCTGTCAACGCGGCTGTCGATCCACAGCGCGCTCTCCTGATCCACCAGCGTCAGCAGCACGGCGGTGGCGGCGGGCGATAAATCCCCCCAACCCTGCGCCAGCGGCAGCGACACCATCACGCCCGGCTCGCTCATGGCTTTGAGAATGCGGCGGAACGCGCGTTGGGCATCCGCCACCGGATGCGTAAAACTTGCCAGTAATGTCATGAGTTACCTCTAAAAGACGCGCAAAACCATGGGTGATGTGCGTCAGTTAACGAGCAAAATATGTGTACTTTCTGGTAGCGGCGCAATTTATTGCGCTTCTTCAAGCAACGCCGTTGCTTTAGGTTCGCGCGATAAATCGCGCCGCTACCGATTGTGCGGAAAATGAATTAATTGTCGCCACGCTACCGAATGTGCGGAAAATGGGTTAATTGTCGCCACGCACCAGCGTAAAGAAATCCACTTTGGAACTGGCGATTTCGCGCGCGCGCAGCTGACGCTGCTCCTCGCGCAGCGCCGCCAGCGGGGCAATTAACTTTTCCTGCAACAGCGCCTGGGTTTCCGGCTGTTGCAGCAGTGCATCAATCAGCGCGCAGCGTTCGGCGTGGGCTTTGTCGCGCCCCAGCACGTAGCTAAAACCCAGCGTGCCGTCGTGCAGTTTCACCACCGCGCGCGTCACCGTGGCATCGCCCATCACAAAGCGTTTGCCGCTGCCGCCCATGCGCGCCTGCAGGCGCGTTAATCCGGTTTCCGCCGGACGAATCGCCTCAAACGCGGCGTTGAGGTGCAGCGGCTGCCAGTGCGCCTCCAGCGCGGCGGCGTCACTGTGCGCCAGCACCGAAAGCCAATGCTGACGCGCGGTTTGCTGTTTCATTCATGCTCCAGAGTCAGTTCAATCATGTCGCCTCGCGTCAGGCTGACGGAGTATTCCGCTACCTGACCGTCGCGGTGTTTATTCAGGGTGCGCACGCACAGCAGCGGCGACTGCAACGCAATTTCCAGCTGCTTGCACTCTTTGGCCTGCGCGCGCCGCGTGCTGATGCGGGTTTGTGAACGGGTCAGGTTCAGGCCCAGCTGCTGCTGCATAAAATCATGCAGCGAGCCGCTGTGAAACTGTTGCAGCGTCGGCCACCAACTCAGCTCGGCCAAAAAGTGGTTGATGACGCACACCGCGACGCCGTTCACCCGACGCAAGGTACGCAGATGGATGACGTTTTCGCCTTCGTTAATGGCCAGGGCGCTAGCGACATCGCTGCTGGCCGGGCGCAGCACCGCCAGCAAACGCTCGCTGGTGGGATGACTGCCCTGCTCCATCAGGTTCTGGCTGAAACGCGCTTGCGCATGTAGCGGGTAGTCGTAAGGACGCATCAGCACCAAAATGCCCACGCCGTGACGCCGTTGCAGCAACCCTTTATTCACCAACTCGTCCACCGCCCGACGCAGCGTGTGGCGATTCACTGCATAATGATCGGCCAGCTGTTGCTCGGAAGGCAGGTAATCGCCGCAGCGATAACGCTCCTGCAACGCCTGCTCCAGTTGGGCGGCAACCGCCTGGTAAACAGTGGTCGGATGTCTGGATATCTCCATCACGTTCAATACCTCATTCGCTACAGGTTGAGGAGCGCAGCAAGATGGCTGCGTGATGGCATTTACAGTGCGCGCGTCAGATGACAGCGCCGTGACGGCGCAATGACGCCACGATGAATTTGGCTAAAGAGAGGAGAATCTCGGCCAAACGGCGGCAGATTTAATAAAATATGTTTAACTGTTCCCTTTGTGACAGCGTTCAAGAATTTAGCGCTTATTTTCACCGATTTAGCGCTTCCCTTGCGCATCGCAGCCTCGGAAAATTCTGCTAAGTTAATAACTGACTCCCTTCTTGTGACGCGAACCCAAAAATGATTAACACAATAAAACTATCGGATGGTTTTCGACGCAATTTCGTGCGTGAAGTCAT
Source organism: uncultured Pantoea sp. (assembly GCA_966185695.1). GTDB lineage: Bacteria > Pseudomonadota > Gammaproteobacteria > Enterobacterales > Enterobacteriaceae > Pantoea. The sequence goes on from CBIFUL010000010.1 coordinate 44,443, forward strand.
TTTGCCGTTGGTGGCGATTCTGCTGCTGACCTTTGTGGGTGCCGGCATCGGGCTGTTCTGGGGCACGTCGCTAACCAACAATGAAGCGCGCGATCAGCAGGAGCGCATGATCCAAGCCTCCTTTGCCCAGAGTCTGACGGAACATCTGCGCCAGCTGCGCAGCCTGACGCGCTGGTCGCCGCTGGCGGATCGGCTGGCGGAGAGCACGCCGGATCAGCACTGGCTTAATGAAAACGTCGGCAGCTGGCTGTATGACATGTTTGATCATCAGCTGGTGGTGCTGCTGGATCGCGACAATCAGCTGATTAACGTGTGGCGCAACGGCCAGGCGGTGCCGGATAAACGCGTCGGCCCCTATTTGCAGGACATGCTGAACAGCCCGCTGGTGAAGCGCAGCGATGAAGCCGCTGGCCCCAATGATTTCGCCGATTTCGTGCGCATCGGCCAGCGCGCCGCTGCGCTGGCGGTGGGCGATATCAGCAGCACGCGTCAGGCCGGACGCTATCGTCTGGTGAGCATTAAGTTTCTGGATGATGGCTACCTGCGCAACCTGGCGGATCGCAGCCAGCTGCGCCAGCTGCACTTCAGCGACAGCGAACCGTTGGGTAAAACCAAAGCGCGCTACTTACTGAATTCGCAGCAAGGCGAGCCGGTGGGTTATCTCAGCTGGCAGCCGGATAAGCCGGGCGCGCAGATGCTGCGCACGCTGGGGCCAAGCACCTTGTTGTCGGTGCTGATGATCACCTTGTTGTGTCTGTTTATGGTGCGGCGCATCTGGACGTCATCGCTGAAGCTGTCGCAGTCGCTGCTCAAACTCGGCGCCAGCGAAGCGCAGGCGCAGCATCTGGCGTTTCACGATGTGCTGACCGGTTTACCCAATCGCGCGCTGGTTGACGATCGCCTGACGCAAGCGCTGGCGCTGGCAACGCGTCACGATCAGCGCGTGGCGCTGCTGCTGCTCGATCTTGACCGCTTTAAAAACATCAATGACACCTACGGCCATCACGCGGGCGACGATTTAATTATTGAAGTGGCGAGACGCCTGAACGACATCGTGCGCGGCAGCGATACCGTTGGCCGCATCGGCGGCGACGAGTTCATTATCGTGATGCCCAACGTGGAGAATATTGGGCAGGTGCAGTCGCTGGCGAAGCGCATTATTACGCGCCTGAGCGAGCCGTATCAGGTGGTTGGCAGCGAACTGTGGGTCGGCGTGAGCGTGGGTTTGGCGCTGGCGCCCAAAGACGGTGTTGATCGGCACGAGCTGATGCGCAAAGCCGATATCGCGCTGTATGAAGCCAAAAATAACGGGCGCGGCCAATATCGTCAGTTTGAAAAAGTGATGGACGAGTCGCTGCGCACCCGTCAAAGCCTGGCGGCCGATCTGCGCCAGGCGTTAACCACCTTCAACGGATTAGCGGTGTGGTATCAGCCGCTGATGGATATTGATGGGCAACGCGTGGTGGGTTTGGAAGCGCTGCTGCGCTGGCATCACGTGGTGCGCGGCGATGTGTCGCCCGGCGATTTTATTGCCATCGCCGAGGAGACCGGGATGATCATTCCGCTGGGCGAATGGGTGCTGCGCGAGGCCTGTAAAACCTCGCTGAAGCTGCCGCAGGTGATTGTGGCGGTGAACGTTTCGCCGGTGCAGTTCCGCGCCAGCGGCTTTGTGGAGCGCATTATTGAGATTGTGCAGGCCGAAGGTGCCGATCCGCACCGTATGGAGCTGGAGATCACCGAAGGGGTGCTGATCGAAGATGAACACGAGGCGCGCAACAACATTATCGCCCTGCGTGAAGCCGGTTTCCGCATCGCGCTGGACGATTTCGGCACCGGTTATTCCAGCCTGAATTACCTCAGCACCTTCCCGGTGGACAAAATCAAGATTGACCGATCTTTTACCCAATCACTGGGCGTGGCGCAGAATTCGAATGCAATTGTCGAATCGGTGGTACGGCTAGGGCATGCGATGGGATTAACCGTGACGGCGGAAGGTGTCGAAACCGAAGGCCAGAAGTCCGCGCTGGCCGATGCGGGCTGCAACCAGCTGCAAGGGTATTTGTTCAGCCAGGCAGTACCGTTCGAAGTGGTGGAGAAGATGGTTTGAGGTTATTTACTGGCGACCGGTAACCAGGTGCGCAAAAATGCGCACCCTACAACCTCATCTTTACACCGTTTACGATTACCCGCTCCGGCTAACGTAGGGTCGCCATTCATGGCGACCAGAAATCCAGGTGCGCAAGAATGCGCACCCTACAACCTCATCTTTACACTGTTGACTATTACCCGCTCCGGTTAACGTAGGGTCGCCATCCATGGCGACCTGGCATCCAGGTGCGCAAGAATGTGCACCCTACAACCTCAACTTTACACCGCTGACAATTACCCACTCCGGTTAACGTAGGGTCGCCATTCACGGCGACCAGGCATCCGGGTGCGCAAGTAAACGTACCCAACAAGACTTTTTATTGGTCTGGAATTTTACTTAAACAATAATAAATCTGAATACCGCTCGCATTAAATCAACGCTACCTTCGATCCGTTGTTAAATATGCGGCAACATTGATCGGGCAAGGAGGCTAAAATGAAATATCGTAAATACCCCCGTCTTAAATTTCATGATTACCGTGCCAATGGCGCTTATTTTTTTACAATTATTTGCTACCGTCGAAAACCTTTGTTTGGAGAAATCCGGACTGGACAAATGTTTCCTACCACACTGGGTCAGCGTGTTATCAGTGCATGGAAGCAATTAGAGCGCCGTTATCCTTGGGTGGAAACTGACGCTGTTATAGTGATGCCCAATCATTTTCACGGAATCATCTGGCTTACTGAAAATAGCCCGTATTCGATTTGTAGGATTATGAATGGATTTAAAGCGGGCGTTTCGCGTGAAGCAGGTTTTAAAGTTTGGCAACGTAGTTTTTATGACCGTGTTATCCGTAATGAAAATGAATTATTTAATGCCCGTAAATACATAGAAGAGAATCCCCTTCGCTGGGAATTAGATCGATTATATATACAAGACAAGCACTCCTTTGCATCTTATAAATAACCATAAAGTAATTGTAGGGTCGCCATTCATGGCGCCCAGAAATCCAGGTGCGCAAGAATGCGCACCCTACAACCCCACCTTTGTACCGCTGACACTTACCTGCTCCGGTTAACGTAGGGTCGCCATTCATGGCGACCAGAAATCCAGGTGCGCAAGAATGCGCACCCTACAATCCCACCTTTATACCGCTGACAATTATCTGCTCCGGTAATGTAGGGTCGCCATTCATGGCGACCTGGCATCCGGGTGCGCAAGAATGCGCACCCTACAACCTCATCTTTACACTGTTGACTATTACCCGCTCCGGTTAACGTAGGGTCGCCATTCATGGCGACCAGGCATCCGGGTGAGACGTTAAATTTTACATTTTTAAACTAAACCAGCATTGCCGGATAGCGCTGGCGCAGCGCGGTGAACAGCTGTTCCATGTTTACCTCGGCATTCGCCGCCACCGCTTCGAACACCTGCTGCTTCAAGAAATGCCGCCAGCTTACCGGCGCGGCGGCGAGGAATGCGGTTAACAAACGATAACGCTCCGCCGTCCAAACGGCTTCGAATGCCGTGCGCGCTGTGCCGTGGTCAAAATGGTGATCCGCACGATGGCGCATCTCTGCGCGCAAGCTGGCCGTTGCCGCCGCATCGATTTCACCCGTGACCAGCGCCACGCCGTAACGGTCGCGCGCCGCCTGGGCGGAGATAAAGCCGCAGCGCACATCCTGCAACACCCGCTCGGCATCGCGCTGCACCGGCAAACCGTAGCCGCCTGCGCCCGGCCCGCGCACTTCAACGATGTCACCCGGCTGGCAGTGGATCACATCGGTGTTGCCATGTTCCAGCACCTCCCCGTTGCGCCGCGTGCGGAAGTGCGACAGCGCACCGCACTCGCCGCCCAGCACGCCCGCCGAGGCAAAAACTGAGCGGTTGCGGTTGCGCGCCGTCACCGTGGTATTCGGCGCGAAAATCTCAAACGCCATTTCGGTGGCTAAGCCGCCGCGATAGCGTCCTGCCCCGGCGCTGTCGACGGCCAAGCCGTAGCGATGGAAATGAATCGGCACTTCGGCTTCGTTGATCTCAATCGGGGTATTTTTCAAAAACGCCGATAACCCGCCGGAGCCGTCGGGGCCATCGTGACGTGGCGTGCCGCCTGCGCCGCCGCCCACCGGGCCGAGTGACGCCACCACGCTGCGATTAGCACTGTCGCTGGTGCGGATATTCATTATCGAATTACCGCCCGGTGAGTTCGCCGGTAAACGGTCGGGAATCGCCTGCGAGAACACGCCGAGCGTGGCGATCTGCGACAGCGCGCAGGTCAGCGAACGCATACCCACCGCCGCAGGCGCTTCGCAGTTCATTACCGTGCCCGGCGGCAAAATGGCGCGCGTTGGGCGCAAGGTGCCCGCATTTAGCAGCAGATGAGGATCCAACGTCGCCAGCACATACGTCACGCCCACCAGCGCCAGCGGATGCCGTTCGCGTCCGCCGGTGGGCATATTCAGCGATGACGCCAACTGCGGATCGCTGCCGGTGTAATCCAGCTCCAGCGTCTCGCCGCGAATGCGCAAGGTAATTGCCACGCGGCACGGAAAGCCCCCTTCGCCATCCTCATCCGCGAAATCGGCGTAGAAGTAGTCGCCGTCGGGCAAGGTGGCGATGATGCTGCGCGCCTGCGCTTCGGCGTAATCCAGTATGCCTGCAATACCTTGCAGGAAATCCTCGACGCCAAATCGCGCAATGATGTCGTGGATCTTGCGTTCGCCGACGTTCACCGAAGCGATCTGCGCTTTGAAATCACCCCAGTTTTGCGCCGGCGCGCGCACGTTAAGGCGCATGATGCGCGCCACTTCTTCATTCAACTCGCCGTGCCGCACAATTTTCAGCGGCGGAATGCGGATGCCCTCCTGCACAATATCGGTGAGCGAACGCGACAGCGAGGCGGGCACCGCGCCGCCCACGTCGGTATTGTGAATGTGTCCCACCACAAAACAGACGATCTCGCCATGATGGAACACCGGTTTCCAGATGTGGATATCCGGTGAATGCGTCGCCACGTTGCCTGCGTAGGAGTCATTGGTGATGCAGATGTCACCCTCCTCGTAGTGGTCGATCAGGGCCAGGACCGGGCCGTAATCAATGCCGCTGTACCAGGGCGCGCCGAAACTGCGCGGCGAGGCAAAAGCTAAGCCGTCGCGGCTGACGATCTGGCAGGAAAAGTCCTCCGTCTCCTTCACGAAAGTGGAGTGCGCGGTGCGCATCAGGGTAAAGGCCATCGCATCGGCGGCCGCGGCGCAGTAGTTGGCCAGAATTTGCAGATTACGTCCGTCAATCGCCATCTTAGTTCGCCTCCTGCGGCGTGATCAGTAGGTTGCCAAAGGCGTCGACATCCACTTGCATGCGCGGCGGCACGCAGGTGGTGCAATCGTCCTGCGCGATAATTACCGGCCCGATCAGCTGGTGCCCGGCGCGCAGGGTGGCGCGTGCCACCACATCCACCTGATGCGCCGCGCCATCGATCCATGCGCTCACCCGCTTCACCACCTCCACGGGCGCAGCAGCGGCGGGCAGCGGCGCGAGCGTGGGTTTCGGCGTAGGCGAAGCGATCACTAAACGCAGGTTGATGATTTGTACCGGCGCGGCGGCATCACAATGGCCAAACAGCTGCTGATGCTGACGATCAAAGGCCGCGTGCAGCGCAGCGACATCGGCCTGCGCCAGCCAGTCTGGTTCCAGCGTGACTTCGATTTCAAACGATTGCCCGCGATAGCGCATATCCGCGCTGTAATGCAGCGTAAACGGCAGGTTGCCGCCGTGCTGCGCCGCCAGCCAATCACGCGCGCGTTGGCTAAGCGCCTCGGCTTCCGTCGCCAGACGATCGGCCACTGCGTTATCCAGATCGCTGTACAGCGTGCGGATAAAGTCGTTGCGAATATCGGCCACCAAGCCGCCCAGTGCGGACAGCACGCCCGGCGTGGGCGGCACGATCACCCCTTTCATGTTGAGTTCACGCGCGAGGAAACAGCCCATCATCGGGCCTGCGCCGCCAAAGGCAAGGAACCAGAATTCACGCGGATCGAGGCCAAAGCGCGACAGCAAGCCGCTGGTGTCGCCGTACATGCTGGAGATCGCCAGCTCGATGGCGGTTTCCGCCGTCTCTTCCACCGTAATGCCGAGCCGATCGGCCAGCGGCTGCCACGCGGCGCGCGCGGCGGCGACGTCCACCTGCACCGCGTTGTAGCCGAGATCGCCGTGCCCAATCATGCCGCAGGCGGCAAAGGCGTCGGTGGCGGTCGGCTGCGTGCCGCCGCGCTGGAAGCACACCGGCCCCGGCAGCGACCCGGCGCTGTCTGGCCCCATTTGCAGCACGCCCTGATTATCGATCCACGCCAGCGATCCGCCGCCCTGCCCGACCGACGTCACCGCAACGGAAGGAATATAGATGGGGAAATCCCCGATGATTTCGCCGTTGCCCTGCGCCACCTGCCCATCCACGATCACCGCCACGTCGGCGCTGGTGCCGCCGATATCCAGGCTGAGGATTTTGTCGAAACCGCAGGCGCTGGCGAGGAAGCTGGCGCCAATCACCCCCGAGGCCGTGCCTGACAGCACCATCTGCACGCATTCGCTTTTGGCCTGCTCCACCCCCATCACGCCGCCGTTGGATTTGGTGATGCGCGGCGGCGGCCGCACGCCCATGCTTTGCAGCGCGGTCTCGAAGGATTCGAGGTAGTGAATCACCATCGGCTGCACGTAGGCATTGATGGTGGCGGTGATGGTGCGCTCGTATTCGCGAATGATCGGCCAGATATCGGCGGAACATGAGGTGAGCAGCTCCGGCGCCACCTCATCAATAATGGCTTTCACCGCCGCTTCGTTGTGGCGATTGCGGTAGCTGTGCAGCAGCGCCACCACGATGCCCTGACAACCGGCGGCGCGCGCCGCGGCAATCGCAGCCAGCACGCTTTGGCGATCGACCGCCTGCAACACTTTGCCGTGCCGATCGCAGCGCTCCTTGATGGCAAATACGCGATCGCGCGTAATCAGCGGTGCCGGGCGGCGCGAGAACAGATCGTGAATATGCGGAATCTTCAGGCGCGCCAGCTCCAGCACGTCGCAAAATCCCTCGGTGGCGAACAGCGCGAGACGCACGCCACGCCGCTGAATCACCGCGTTGATCCCCACCGTGGTGCCGTGCGTGAAGTACTCAATCTGCTGCGGATCGATGCCATCACGCTGCTGTAACTGCGCCAGCCCGGTAAGGATTTCGCTGCCTGGCCGATCGGGACGCGACAGCACTTTAAGCGTATGAATCTGATGGGTTTGCTGATTCAGCACGGCGAAATCGGTGAACGATCCGCCAATATCAACGCCAACGCGGTAACTCATGGTGTGAAAGCTCCGTGATCAGGAGAGAGGAAATTCCATCAGTTTTTGCGGGTCCTGCACCACGCGCCAGCCAAGGCGCTGATACAGCTGATGGGCATCATGGGTGGCAAGCATCCAGCGGTGTACGGTGGCGAGTTCCGGGTGCGCACGCACGCAGGTCGCCAGCCACGTCCCCAGGCCGTGACCGCGCCAGGCTTCATCGATCATCACGTCACACAGCCAGCCAAAGCGGGTGTAATCGGTAACCAGGCGCGCGAAGCCGATTTGCTGCTCCTGGTGATAGACGCCAAACGGCAGCGATCCGGCAAAGGCGCGTTCGGTTTTGGCGCGCGACTGTTCTTTCGCCCAGTAGGATTTCTCTACCAGCTGCTGATGAATCCAATCCATATCCAGCCGCTGACGCTTGGTGGAGATAGTGAAGTCATCGCGCTGCCACAGGTGATCGGCAATGGTTAAGGACATAAAGGCCACTCCTTATGAGGTTTATTGAGTGTACGGACAGACGGGTACGCACGGCGTTTGAAGCCGCCGCGTTAACAGCAAAGATAGAGGGAATTTTGTGGCGTGAAGAAATTTTATGCTGCGGGATAAATAAGGCCGCTAAGGGTTAACGCGCGGGTGTGTGGATGGCACATCGCATCAGGCGTCATTGCGCATCGTGCGGTGATTAACACGGTCGCCATGAATGGCGACCCTACGGGTTTTGTAGGGTGCGCATTTATGCGCACCTGGAGTATTTTTTGGAATTTTTAGCCCATTCCGCGGGGAAATCACACGCTGAAATCCACCGTATTGTGGCGGGTAATCAGCGAACGTAACGGTACGCTGCTCTTCATAACCGGTGATTTGATCACGATGTAACTGAAATATTTATCGATGCCGATCTGCGCATCCAGCATCTTCTCAATCACTTCCTGGTAGTGCTCAATGCTGCGGGTAATAAAACGCAGCAAATAGTCGTAGCCGCCGGTGATTAAATGGCACTCCATCAATTCATCCACGTCACGAACCGCATTCTCAAACTTCATAAAATCTTCACGGCGATGGCCCGACAACGTGACTTCGGTGAACACCGTTACGGAATCGGTGATTTTGGTCAGATTGATGTGCGCTTCATAACCGGTGATAAAACCGGCCTGTTCCAGACGTTTCACCCGTTGCAGACAAGGGCTGGGCGAAAGTCCCACGGCGTCGGCGAGATTGACGTTGCTGATTCGGCCATCTTTTTGTAGTTGCACCAGGATATTGATGTCGATGCGGTCGAGTTTCATTAAGCCGTTCATAGCACACCTCATTGTGGACCAAACGTGCAGGCAGTCCCGAAGGTATAGCACGCTGAGGGGGCGTTGCAAAGCACTTGCACGCGCCACCTCGAGCGAACTTGTAGTCAATAATTCCAGCGTTATCAATGAGGAAGCGGTATTTATCCTAAACGCCCGCTGGCGCGGGCCAGCGCGATATCAAAGATATGCAAGGCCTCTTCGAGCTGTGAATCGGTGGTCACCAGCGGCGCAAGGAAGCGCACCACGCTGCGATGAATGCCGCACTTAATCAGCAGTAATCCCTCCTGGCAGGCGCAGTCGAGGATTTTCTGCGTCATCGCCGCGTCGGGTTTGCCGGTTTCGAAATCGATGATTTCAACCGCCTGCATAAAGCCAATGCCGCGCACGTCGCCAATGCAGGCGTACTTCTCCGCCAGCTGTTGCAGGCGCGCATTGAGCTGCTCACCCAGCTGATTGCTGCGCGCGATCAGGTTGTCGTGTTCCAGCAGATCCAGCACCGCCAGCGCCGCCGCACACGCCAGCGCATTGCCGCCGTAGGTGCCGCCCAATCCGCCCGGCTGTGGCGCATCCATGATCGCCGCTTTACCCACCACACCGGAGATCGGCAGGCCGCCGCCGAGGCTTTTCGCCACCGTCACCAGATCCGGCGTGATGCCGAGATGCTGGAAAGCAAACATCTTGCCGGTGCGACCAAAACCGGTTTGCACTTCATCCAGAATCAGCACAATGCCGTGCTTCTCGGTAATGCGACGCAGCGCCTGCATGAAATCGGCACCGGCTTGCAGGAAACCGCCGTCGCCCTGCACCGGCTCGATAATGATCGCCGCCACGCGCTCGGGCGCAATTTGTACCGTGAACAGCTGATCCAACGCCTGCAAGCAATCTTCATCGCTAACGCCATAGAACGCGTTGGGGAACGGCAAACGGTAGATATCGGACGGGAACGGGCCGAAGTTCTGTTTGTACGGCTGGCTCATGCCGGTCAGCGTGGTGCCAAGCAGCGTGCGGCCGTGAAACGCACCGTCAAAGGCGATAATGCCGGGGCGTTTGGTGTGCGCACGCGCAATTTTCACCGCATTTTCTACCGCCTCTGCGCCGCTGGTAAAGAACACGCTCTTGAAATCTTCGCCGTTGCCGACCAGCGCATTCAGGCGCTTCGCCAGCTCGATGTAGCCGGGATAGGCCAACACCTGAAAACAGGCATGCGATACCAACCCCAGCTGCTGCGTCACCGCATTCACTACCGCCGGATGGTTGTGGCCGACGTTCAGCACGCCAATCCCGCCGACGAAATCGAGATAGCGATGCCCTTCCACATCCCACACTTCACTGCCCTTGGCTCGTTCAATCACCAGCGGATGGGCGGTGACGACGCCCCGTGGCACCTGCTGCTCACGCGCGTCCAGTAACAAGCTGCTATCGGTAAATGTTTGCTGCTCCGCCATAACATTCTGCATTTTAACCACCCCTTTCCACTTAACGTTCGGTTGGCTCAAGTATCGCAACCCGTTGGTTTCTCACGCTGCCGTAATCGCACGGGCAGCGGCATTTCCTGTCAAAATCCCCCGCGATTCAGCAGGGAAATTCTGCACGCAGCGCAGCGCGGGCGATGGCCGTGAATGCCTGAATACCGTGCGGAATCAGCGCGTCGTTGAAGTCATACGCGGAGTGATGCAGAGGCTGACTCGGCGCAGAACCGATCCACAGATAGGCTCCGGGACGCGCCTGCAACATAAAGGCGAAATCTTCCGAGGTCAGCGCCGGTTGGGCCGCCTGCTGCGCGGGCACATCGGCCTGAATCAGCGCCTCCAGCGCCAGCTGCGCGGCGGCGGCATGATTGACGGTGGCCGGGTAATAGCGCAGATAGTTGACCTCAGCCTGCAGGCCGTGCGCCGCGCTGATGTGCTGCGCCATGGCGCGCAGGCGCTGTTCGAGGGTGTCCTGCGCCGCCGCGCTAAAGGTACGCACCGTGCCGGTGATGCTGGCTTCCGCCGGGATCATATTGTGCGAGAAGCCGCCCTGCATGCGGGTAACGCTCAGCAGCGCCGGCTCGCAGGGATCAACCGCGCGCGCCACCAGCGTGTTGAGCTGCACCACCAGTTCGCTGGTGGCCAGCAAGGTGTCGCGGGTTAAGTGCGGCTGCGCGGCATGTCCGCCGCCGCCTTTGAGGGTGATATCAAAACGATCCGCCGCCGCCATGATGGCGCCCGCTCGGGTTTGTACGCTACCGAGCGGCAGTTCCGGCCAGTTGTGCAGCGCAAACACCGCATCGCAGGGAAATTGCTGGAATAGGCCGTCGTCAATCATCGCCTTCGCGCCAGCCAATCCCTCTTCCGCAGGCTGGAAGATAAACACCAGCGTGCCATTGAGATCATCCTGCTGCGCCAGCGCTATCGCCGCACCCAGCAGCATCACCGTGTGGCCATCGTGACCGCAGGCGTGACAGACGTTATCCACCACGCTTTTCCACGGCTGGGTACCGTTATCCTGCATCGGCAGCGCATCCATATCGGCGCGCAGGCCAATCATGCGCGAACCCGAGCCGCGTCTCAGCACGCCAACCACGCCGGTGTTGCCCAGGCCGCGATGCACCTCAATGCCGTGCTGTTGCAGCAGGTTGGCGACGATAGCGCTGGTGCGCGTTTCCTGAAAACCCAACTCAGGATGGGCGTGCAGATCCCGGCGCAGCGCGACTAATTGTTCCAGTTGCATCTTAATATCCTCGCTGACGATCGATAACGCCCACCATCGCTTCACCGCGCTGATAGCGGCGCACGTTGTCGAGCAGCGCCGCGACCGCGCTATCGGTTTGCGTTGCGCTTGCGATGTGCGGCGTTAGCCAAATGGCCGGATGCTGCCAAAACGGATGATCTGCCGCCAAGGGCTCGGGATCGGTAACATCGATCACCGCCGCGCTGAGGTGTCCGCTGCGCAACGCCGCCAGCAGATCCGCTTCATCAAGCTGCGGCCCGCGCCCCACCTGCACCAGCGCCGCACCGGCGGGCAGCTGCGCGAACAGCTTGGCGTTAAGCAGGCCGCGCGTGCTGTCGGTGAGCGGCAGCAGGCACACCAGAATGTCGCTGTGGGCGAGGAAGTCGCCGAGCTGGTCGCTACCGTGCAGGCAGCGCACGCCGTTGATCGCGCGCGGCGTGCGGCTCCAACCGGCGCAGTCAAAGCCCAGCGCCACCAGCTGTTTGAGCGCGGCCTGGCCAAGTTCGCCCAAGCCCATCACGCCGACGCGTCGCGACGCGGCGGTGCGAATCGGATGCGCCTGCCACACGGCGTCGCGCTGCTGCTGAAAGTAGCGCGGCATGTCGCGGTGCAAACCAATAACCGCAAAGGTGACGTACTCCACCATGCCTTGCGTCAGGCCGGGTTCGATCATGCGCACCACCGGCAAATCGGGCGGCAGCGCGCTGAGATCAAACTGATCGGCACCCGCGCCCACCGAAAGCAGCGCTTTGAGATTGGGAAAGGTGGCCATGACATCGTCCGGCGGCTGCCACGCCACCAGCAGTTCAACCTGGCTGGCATCGCCGATGTCCGGCCAGATATGCAGCTGCACGTCGGGCGCATGTTCAGCCAGCCAGCGCTGCCAGTGCGCGCCGCGCGTGGCTTCAGATTTGTAGACGATATGCATCAGGCCATCGCCTGGGTCATCAACCCGAACGCCTGCATTTCCCCGACCTGCGGCGACCACGGCGTGCCGCGCACCATGGTGGTAGGCGCATCCACCTGCACCAAACCCAGCGATGTCAGCCACGCGCCCAGCGGCAGCGCGCCGTCGGTATCAATACGCACGAACTCGCCGCGAAGACCTTGCATCAGTGCGGCAATCAACGTTTGTGCCAGGGTAACATCCAGCGCGATCACCGGGCCGATTCCCCAGCCGTGCCCAAAGCGGCGCAGGCTGGCAAAGCCGTGGACCTGCTGCTGCGCGTCTTGCAGCAGCACGGTTTGGTGATCGGCGATCAGCCTGTTGATAAGCGTGGGACGCCACATGCCGTGCGCCTGATGATCGAGTTGCGTGAGCCGATCCGCATCTGCTGGATGCGCATTTCGCAGCGTTAACCCGGCGGGCATGTTGACCGGCGGCACCGCGGCCAGCTCGCGCGTTTGATGCTGCTGGATATGGCCGGTGACCTGAAAGCCAAGTTTTTCGTACAGCCCCTTGCCCATTTCGGTGGCGTGCAGGCGGATGTGGTAATCGGGGAGAGTGTCCATTACCGCCAGCATCAGCTGCTTGCCGATGCCGCGTCCCTGACAGTGCGGATTGACCACCACCAAACCGATGGTGGCAGCCCGTTCGCCCCAGCGCCAGCCAAAGGCGCTGCCAACGAATGTCCCCTGCTCCTCCGCAACGATCCCTTCGCCCAGCGCCAGCGCCTCAAGCCAATCTTCGCGGCGATGCGGCCATTTGAGCTCCTGGGTGATCGCCAAGCCGTGTTCGGTATCCTCTCGCGTCATGGCGCGTAGTGTGATCATTTGCTGTTCCTTGTGTTGGCATCGCACATCGTCGTGGCAGTGCGATACATCGCATTATTTGAAACCAGGTCGCCATGAATGGCGTTATCACTACTTGTGCGTTCATTAACCAGGTCGCCATAAATGGCGACCCTACAGGCGCACGATCCCGGCAGTTGTAGGGTGCGCATTAATACGCACCGGGTACATGTCACTATTCCGCCTTCAGCACCTCTTCGTGCTCGTCCAGCCAGCCCTGGCGCAGTTCCGGTACGGCGCGTTTCAGGCGCTCGAAGTAGAGTTCGCTGGTGGGCTTATCGTAATCGGCGCGGGCGATCTGCGTGACGATCTTGCCAGATTGCATCACCACAATGTCGTCGCACACCGCGCGCACTGCGTGCATGTCGTGGCTGATAAACAGCACCGACAGGCCCAGTTCGCGGCGCAGCTCGCTGATCAGATCCAACACCGCCGCCGCCACCACCGTATCCAGCGCCGAGGTCACTTCATCGCACAGAATCAAATCCGGTTCCGCCGCCAGCGCGCGCGCCAGATTGACGCGCTGCTTCTGCCCGCCCGACAGCGCCCACGGGCGGCGCCACAAGACGTTACGCGGCAACTTCACCAAATCCAACAGCTGATGCAAGCGACGCTGGCGCTCAGCCCCTTTCAAGCCGTGGAACAGCGTCAGCGGGCGCGTCAGAATCTGCTCGACGCTGTGCGCCGGGTTCAGCGCGGTATCCGCCATCTGGAACACGTACTGAATACGGCGCAGCTCGTTATCCGGGCGCTTGTGCATGTCGCCGTTGATGTAGTAACCGTTAAACAGAATGTGGCCGTGACACGGCGCGTTCAGCCCGGCAATCGCGTGCGCCAGCGTGGTTTTACCGGAGCCGGATTCGCCAATGATGCCAATCGCCTGGCCTTTCCACAGCTTGAGGTTGATCTCCTCCAGAATGCGCACTTTCGGCTGGCCGTCGCTGCCGATTGGCCCGTAACCGGCGCTAAGATCGCGCACTTCCATCAGCGGCTGACTATCGGCTGCGGCTCCGCTCCAGCTGCTGGGGCGCTCAAGCTGGCGCGCGGCATCCATCAGCAATTGGGTATAGGGCGCCTGGGGTGCGCCAATCAGCTTTTCGGTGCTGCCGTATTCCGCCATCTTGCCGCGCAGCAGCACCAGAATGCGATCCGCCATTTGCGCCACCACGGCGAGATCGTGGCTGACGTAAATCGCCGTCACGCCGCGCTGCGCCACCACGCGGCGAAACGCCTTCAGCACTTCAACTTGCGTCGTGACGTCCAGCGCGGTGGTCGGCTCGTCCAGAATCACCACGTCGGGATCGCCAATCAGCGCCATCGCGGTCATTACACGTTGCAGCTGGCCGCCCGAAACCTGATGCGGAAAGCGGTCGCCAATGGTGTCGGGATTGGGCAGCGCCAGCTCGCGGAACAGCGCAATCGCCTTCTGCTTCGCCGCTTTGCGCTTCATGGTGCCGTGAATCACCACCGGCTCAATCACCTGATCGAGAATGCGCATGCCGGGATTAAACGATGCCGCCGCGCTCTGCGCGATGTACGCCACTTTGTTGCCGCGAAACTCGCGTAGCTGGCCCGGCGACAAACTGCGCACGTCGGTGCCCGCCACGTGAATGTTGCCCTCGGCGATGCGGCAGCCGTGGCGCGCATAGCCCATCAGCGCCATGGCAATGGTGGTTTTGCCGGAGCCGGATTCACCAATCAGCGCCAGCACTTCGCCCTTTTGAACGGTAAAACGAATGTCCGAAACCAGATCGATCTCTTCACCCCGATCGCCGTGCGCTGAGACGCGCAGGTTTTCCACGGCAATCACCGGCATGGCAGTATGTGGCGTCACGTTCATGCTCCCTCCTTCGCCAACGTCAGCGGTCGCATCTGCTGCAAGCTGTCGATGAACAGGTTTACGCCAATGGTCAAACTGGCAATCGCTACCGCCGGCATCAGCACCGCAGGCGATCCGTTGAACAAGCCCTGAATGTTTTCCCGCACCAAGGTGCCCCAATCGGCATACGGCGGTTGCACGCCGAGCCCAAGGAAGCTCAAGCCGCTCAGCGTCAGCACCACGTAGACAAAGCGCAGGCCAAAGTCGGTGAGCATCGGATGCACCATGTTCGGTAAAATATCGTGAATCGCCACGTACCAGCGACTTTCGCCGCGCAGCCGCGAAGCGCGCACGTAGTCCATGTTGCGCAGGCTGCTTGCCATGGCAAAGGCAATGCGGAACGCGCCCGGCCAATAGGTAATGATGGCGGTGAGAATCAGCATCGGCAGCGACGAACCGAACACCGCCACAATCATCAGCGACAGCACTTTGCCCGGCAGCACCAGCATCGCGTCGTTAATGCGCCCCAGCAGCTCTTCCAGCCAGCGGCCGCCCAGCGCCGCCAGCAGTGCCAGTAACGTACCAATCACGCTGGCGCACAGCGCGGCACTCAGCGCCAGCCCAATGGAGAACTTCGCGCCGTACAGAATGCGGCTGAGAATGTCGCGGCCAAGGTAATCGGTGCCGAGCAGGTTGACGTCGGTCATGCCGCCGAGCATTGGCCCGCCGCCGATGTCATCCACGTTATGCGGTGCCAGCTGCGTACCAAAGAGCGCCATCAACACCCAAAACAGCGAGATCAGCAGGCCGAGACGCCCGGAGATCGACAGCGCCTGAAACAGGCGCACGGGAAGCAGTAAGCTCTTCATCAGCTCCTCCATTTTGGGTTAAAGGCAATGGTTAAAATATCCGCCGCCAGCAGCAGCACCAGATAGCAGGCGGCGAACATCATTACGCACAGCTGCACCACCGGCAGATCGCGGTTGCTCACCGCATCCACCAATGCGCTGGCGAGGCCGGGATAGCTGAAGATTGATTCGATAATGATCACCCCGCCAAACAGATAGGACAGGCTGAGCGAGATGGCATTGGCAATCGGCCCCACCGCATTGGGCAGCGCGTGGCGCAGTACCGCCCGCAGCGGCGACACGCCTTTGAGCAGCGCCATCTCTAAGTAAGGGCTGTCGAGCTGATTGATGATCGCCGCACGCGTCATGCGCGCCATTTGCGCCACCAGCACGCAGCACAGCGTCAACACCGGTAGCGCGTAGGCTTTGAGGTAGCTCACCAGATCCATATCCGGGCTGCCGAATGACATCGCCGACACCCAATGCAGTTTTACCGCGAAGATCAGCACCGCCACCGTCGCCACCAGAAACTCCGGTACCGCCACGGTGGCCATGGTGCTGATGACCAGGAAGCGATCCAGCGCGGTGCCACGGTTCATCGCCGCGAGAATGCCAATCACCAGCGCCAGCGGCACGCAAATCACCGTGGTGATGCCCGCCAGCTCCAGCGTGGCCGGTATGCGCTGCTCCACCAGCTGCAACACCGGCAAATGGCTGGCAAACGAGGTGCCGAAGTCACCTTGCAGCATGCCGCCTAACCAGCTGAAATAGCGCACCAGCAGCGGCTGATCCAGCCCCAGCTGCTGGCGCAGCGCCGCCACCGTTTCCGGCGTGGCGTTCTGCCCGAGAATCATTTGTGCGGCATCGCCAGGCAGCATGCTGGTGATAAAAAACACCACCGCCGAGACGATAAGCAAGGTCAGAATGCCCGCTCCCGCGCGTCGGGCAATCAGGAACAATAGGTATCGATTCATCGGCGTACTCCTTATACCCAATGACGTCAGGCTACAGAGGTCTCTTCCTGCACCCTGCATTCATTGTGTAGAGAAATTGTTCATATTAAGCGTTTAGCCAGGCAAATTCATGGAAGCGATAGCCCATCATCATGCCGCTTGGCCAGGCTTCCACGCCGCCCACTTTTTTGCTGTAGCCGTCGGTTGAGCTGATAAAGGTGGGAATGATGGTGCCGCAGTGGTCGTAAATCAGCTTCTGCATGTCGCCGTACATCTGCTTGCGCTGCGCCTGATCGCGCTCGCCGCGTGCGGCTACCACCAGCTGATCGAACTGCGGATTCTTCCAGCCGGATTCGTTATTGGCCGCCGACGACAGGTAGAACTGCGAGAACAGCATATCCAGCGTCGGGCGTGGGTTGATGGAGCCGTAGCCAATCGGATCCTTGGTCCAGTGCGTTGACCAGTAGCCGTCGTACGGCACGCGGCGCACTTTGATGTTGAGGCCGGTGCTGCGCGACACTTGCTGAATCAGCTGGCCACCCTCCACCGAACCTTCGATGTTGGGCGTGGTGATGATCTCCACCGTTGCGCCTTTCATGCCGGCCTTTTCCACGTGGAACTTGGCTTTTTCGGCATCCAGCGCGCGCGGTTTGAGATCGGCGTTGTACAGCGGGTGCCACGGCGGCACCGGCGTGTCATTACTGACGTCGCCGTAACCTTGCAGCACGGTTTTCACGATGATGTCGCGCGGTTGCAGGTATTTCATCGCCAACACAAAATCTTCGTTGCTGCCCGGTTTGACGTCGGTACGAACGATCAGGTTGGTGTACATGCCGGATTTACTCTCCAGAATGCCGAAGTCGCTGGTGGCCTTGATGCGGTTGCAGTCGGCGGCGCTCAGCGTTGAAACGATGTGCAGATCGCCAGACATCAGCGCATTGACCCGCGCCGCCTGATCGGTGACGCCCAGCAGCTCCACTTCGTCCAAATGCGGCAATCCCGACTTGAAGTAGTTGGGGTTTTTCACCCCCACCGAACGCACGCCCGGCGTGAACTCTTTGAGCTTGAATGGCCCGGTGCCGATGCCTTTGCTGAAGTCTCGGGTGCCGTCCTGCACGATCAGGAAGGGTGCGCTCGCCAGCATAAAGGGCACATCGAAGTTGGCCTGGCTCAGCACCAGCGTCACTTCATGCTCGTTGACGGCGTTAAAGGATTTGAACTGATCCGCCAGCTTGAAGGCGTTGGAGGCGACCGCGGGATCTTTGTGGCGGCTCAGCGAATAGATGACGTCTTTGGCGGTCAGCGGTTTGCCATCGTGGAAGGTGACGCCCTGACGCAGTTTAATCTGCCAGGTGATGCCGTCGCTGGACTCCACCGATTCGGCCAGCGCCGGTTGCACCGCGAGGCTTTTATCCAGCTCGGTGAGGCCGCTGTAAACCATGAACTGGCGCGTGTAATCGCCGCTGTTGTTGCCTTTGGCCGGATCGAGCGTATCGGTGGCCGAGGCGTTGGACATGGCGGCACGCAGTTTACCGCCCTTAACCGGCGTGGTTGCCGCGAAGCTCATCTGCGGGAAACCGATAATGCCGCTGCTCATGGCCGCACCGGCCGACAACAACTTCATCAGGCCACGGCGTGACATCGAGCCTTGCGTCAGCATGCGGGTTAACGCCGGATTTACTGCGTCAGAATCTGGATTGAATTTACTCATCTGCACACCCTCAATATGAATTGTTGTAAATCGTTTTTTGGCTGTGTTTCATTCACCACGTGCAGCATCAGGCTTAGCGCAATGACTTGCGCCGCTACCGAATGGGCGGTGATTGATGA
The DNA here is from genome assembly GCA_966185695.1 of uncultured Pantoea sp. Taxonomy (GTDB): domain Bacteria; phylum Pseudomonadota; class Gammaproteobacteria; order Enterobacterales; family Enterobacteriaceae; genus Pantoea. Next base: position 63,114 of record CBIFUL010000010.1, read on the forward strand.
CCGCCCCCACCAACCGCACGCTTTGGTAGCAACGCGATGTATCGCGCTGGTGTTTGCGCCTGCCGATCCTCAAGACAACCGATCCTTGGCTTTGTAATACAGCCCCGCCAGCGGCAGGAACCACGGCTTGCCGTGATAACCTGGCAGCGCGGGCCAGCTGTCGCGCTGCCACGGATTGTCGTTGCGCTTCTCCGCCAGCAGATCGGCCATTACGCGCCCCATCCACACCGACATCTGCGTGCCGTGGCCGCTGTAACCCATCGAATAGAACAGGCCGTCCTGCTCACCGGCGTGCGGCAAGCGATCGGCGCTCATATCCACCATGCCGCCCCAGCAGTAATCAATTTTGGCCTGGCCAAGCTGCGGGAACAGCGCGGTCATCGCGGCGCGTAACACCTCGCCGCTGCGTGAATCCGAGGTGGGATTGCTGACGGCAAAGCGTGCCCGCCCGCCAAACACCAGGCGGCGATCCGCCGTGGTGCGGAAGTAATTGCCGATGTTCAGCGACGTCACGTAAGTGCGGTCGCGCGGCAGCACCTGATTGATCAGCGCCTCGCCCAGCGGTTCGGTCACCACAATAAAGCTGCCGACCGGCACGATGCGGCGCTGGAACCACGGGAACGGCCCCTCGTTCGAGACGCCGGTGGCCACCAGCACTTTGTCGGCGATGATGTCGCCTTTGGCGGTGCTGACGCGGTGGCGATAGCCGTCCAACCGGGTTAATCCGGTCACCGCGTGCTGAGGGAAGATCTTCGCCCCGCTGCGCGCGGCCGCTTCCGCCAGGCCAACGCCGAATTTGCCCATGTGCATCTGGCCGCCGCGCTTCTGTAGCAGCCCGCCGTGAAAACTGTCGCTGCCGATTTCACGGCGAATGTCGTCCTGGCTAATCAACTCGATGTCCGGGTCGACGGTGTCGCGCATCAGCTGCCACGCGCTGCGCAGGCCGGGAAAATGCGAAGCTTTGCTGGCGAGTTTCAGCTTGCCGCACAGGCGGAAATCGCAGTCAATCTGCTCATCCCGCACCAGCTGCTCGACGTAGCTCACCGCGTCGTCGTAGGCGCGATAAAAGCGGCTGGCCTGCTCGATTCCCCGGCTCTCCACCAGCGAGGCAAAGTTCTGCGCCACGCCGGTATTGCAGTGACCGCCGTTGCGTCCCGACGCCTGGCTCATCACCTCGCCACTCTCCAGCAGCACCACGTTGATGCCGCTGCGCGCCAGGTTAAGTGCAGCAGAGATGCCGGTGAAGCCACCGCCAATCACCACCACATCCGCCACGCCCGGCAGCTCGCCGCGGGCAGCACCGCTGAATGCGGGCGCGGTGGCCTGCCAGAATGATTCGAGTTTCATGACATTGTCCTTACAGTCCAACCAGCGCCGGAAGTTCACCAATATCGTTGAGTTCGCTGTAGCCGTAATAGGGATTCGCCGGTTCGTGGCCGCGATTGATCCAGGCTTTGTGCGTAATGCCCAAATCATGTGCCGTCATCAGGTCGTAACGGAAGCTGGAGGAGACGTGCAGAATTTCGTCCGGGCGGCAGCCGAGCTTGTCGAGCATGTATTCGAAGCCCTTCATCTGCGGTTTGTAGGCCCCCACCTCTTCAGCGGTGATCGCCATGTGGATCGGCGCGCCAAGACGCGGAATGTGGTGCGGCAGCAGATCGTTCATTGAGTTGGAGAGCAGCACCAGCGGGAATTCTTGCGCCAGTTTCGCTAATCCGGCCGGCACATCCGGGTGCGGTCCCCAGGTGGCGCAATCGGTGTAGATAAAGTCGCTGTCGGCCTGATTCCAGGCTACGCCCCACTTGTTACAGGTGCGTTGGATGGCGTTGCTGACCACATCGTAATAGGGTTTCCACGCGCCCAGCACTTCATCCAGGCGATAGCGTGAGAAATCGGTGGTAAAGGCGCGCATTTCCGCTGCGGCTACGCGATCGCTGAAACAGCGTGCGGCAGCGCCGGCCATATCAAAGTTGATCAGGGTGCCGTAACAATCAAAGGTGATGAATTTCGGTTTAAACAGTGCCATGACGCAACCTCGTCGTTGTTGGATGCCATTAAAAATCGATGAGAACACTTTTCTGACGCTGACAGGCTTCGAACGCCTGACGTCCCAAATCCTTGCCGATGCCGGATCCGAGGAAGCCGCCGGTCGGAATAATGAAGTCGCCCGAGCGGCCATAGCGGTTGATCCACACGGTGCCGGCGTCCAGCGCACGCATGGCACGCATGGCGCGCGGCAGGCTCAGGGTATGAACGCCCGCGCACAGGCCGTAGGTTTCGTGCGCCGCCAGCGCTAAGCCCTCCTCTTCGCTCTCGAACTCCTGCACGGTGAGTACCGGGCCAAAAATTTCCTGCTGCACCGCCGGATTGTCGGCCGCGACGCCGCACAGCAAGGTGGGCTGCCAGAACCAGCCGTCGGCGGTGTCGGCAAAGCGTTCGCCGCCCACCAGCACCTGCGCGCCCTGCGCGGTGGCAGCGGCAATCAGCGAGGCCACTTTGGTGCCCTGACGTTCATCGATCAGCGGCGCGTAGCGGCTGCTGTCCTGCCATGTCGCGCCCGGACGCGGCTGCTGGCACAGTTCCACCAGCCGATCCAGCAGCGGCTGCGCAATGCCCTGCTGCACAATCAACCGCGTACCGGCCACGCACGCCTGGCCGCCGTTGGCGGTGAAGCCGCGCATAATGCGCTGCGCCAGCACCTCGATATCGCCCGCATCATCAAACACCAGCTGCGGGCTTTTGCCGCCCAGCTCCAGCGTCACCGGTTTCATGCCGTGCTGCGCCACATCGCCCATGATGCGCGCGCCGGTCACGGTTGAGCCGGTAAAGGAGACTTTGCGCACCAGCGGATGCGTGACCAGCGCGTGGCCGGTTACCGCGCCGCCGCCCTGCACAATGTTGAGCACGCCCGCCGGTAAACCGGCCTGCACCGCCAGTTCGGCCATGCGCACGGTGGAGAACGGCGTCAACTCAGAGGGTTTCAACACCACCGCGTTGCCGGCGGCCAGCGCCGGGCCGCACTTCCACGACGCCATCGACAGCGGGAAATTCCACGGGGTGATCGCGCCGATCACGCCATAAGGTTCGGCGATCAGCATGCCGAGGCTGCTGTGCTGGGTGGGGAACAGGTCGCCGCTGTATTTGTCGGCGCACTCGGCGTAGAAGCGAATCGCTTCGGCGGTGAACGGGATTTCGTGCTGCACCACATCGCTAATTGGTCGCGTCGAACCAAGCGATTCCAGTTGTGCCAGCAGCAGATCGCTTTCAATTAAATCTGCCCAGCGACGCAGCACTTTGCCACGTTCACGCGGCGAGCAGCTGCGCCAGCCGCTGGCGCTAAGCGCCTGATGCGCCAGCGTTACCGCGCGATCCACATCCTCAGCCTGCGCTTCGCTGAGTTCCGCATAGATTTTGCCATCGGACGGTCGCTTAACGGCAAAGCGTGCGCCATGGGTTTGCACATGTTGCCCACTAATATAATGACCAAGCGGTAACGAAACTTTTTCTGGGTCGAAACTTAACATGGAAAATTCCTTATTTGTTACACCCATCACAGACGCGCTTATTAACGTTTTGCAGCGCGTTTATCTGTCGCGCTAATAAGCTAATGCAGAAAGTATGCCAGCCCGCTAAAAAATAAAAATGCGTAAAAAACAGCCCAAAAAAATTTTCTGCCGTATTGGCGAGGGAAATTTTGCGGAATTGCCGAAGGAATAAACAGATGATTTACTTCACAAATTATGTGCATCGCGGCGGTGCAACTCGCATGAAACTTGCACTAAAACGGGGATGGGTGGGAAAAGTATGATGTGGCGCACAAAATAAAAAGCGCCGTACAAGCCTGTGCGGCGCATTAATGCAGTGCTTTTTCAGGTGCGCATAAATGCGTACCTGACACATTTAATTAATCGTAGCGTCGCCTTTTATGGCGACCGCTTTGAAAAGGCCGATGAGATTAAAATTACAGCCCGCCCATATGGAATGTTTTCTGTTCTAAATACTCTTCAATACCGTAACGCGAGCCTTCACGCCCCAGGCCGGATAATTTAATGCCGCCGAACGGTGCCGCGTCTAAAGAGATCGCGCCGGTATTAAAGCCGACCATGCCAAATTCCAGCGCTTCGGCAACGCGCCAGGCGCGTCGAATATTTTCGGTAAAGAAATAGGCGCCCAAACCGTACGGCGTGTCGTTCGCCATGCGGATCGCCTCTTCTTCCGTGTCGAACACAAACAGCGGCGCCACCGGGCCGAAGGTTTCTTCATGCGCAATGCGCATGCTGCTGGTGACGTTGCCCAATACCGTTGGCTCAACAAAGGTGCCGTTGGACGTGCTGATGCCGCCGTGCAGCAACGTCGCGCCCTGGCTCAAGGCATCATCAATGTGGCTGTTGACCTTTTCCACGGCGCGCGGGTTGATCAGCGGGCCAATTGTGCTGTCTGGCGCAAAGCCGTCGCCGACCTTGAGTGTGGCCACCGCGGCCAACAGTTTTTCGCTGAAGCGTTCATAGATGCCGCGCTGCACCAGGATGCGGTTGGCGCACACGCAGGTTTGTCCGGCGTTGCGGAATTTACTCGCCATCACGCCGGGAAGGGTGACGTCGAGATCGGCATCGTCGAACACAATCAGCGGCGCGTTACCGCCGAGTTCCAGACTCAGCCGTTTAACGCTGTCGGCGCTTTGCTGCATCAGCAGCTGGCCGACGCGCGTTGAGCCGGTGAAGGAGATTTTACGCACCGTGCGGCTGGCGGTGAGCGTGCTGCCAATGTCAGTTGGCAATCCGGTCAGCACCTGCAAGACGCCGCTGGGGAAACCGGCGCGTTCCGCTAATACCGCCAGTGCCAGCGCGGACAGCGGCGTTAGCTCCGACGGCTTAACGATTATCGGGCAGCCCGCCGCCAGCGCTGGCGCGACTTTGCGGGTGATCATCGCAATCGGGAAGTTCCACGGTGTGATCGCGGCCGCCACGCCAACCGGCTGCTTGAGCACTAAAATGCGGCGATCGTCGCTCGGCGCAGGAATGGTATCGCCATAAATCCGGCGCGCCTCCTCCGCGAACCACTTCACAAAACTTGCGCCGTACAGCACTTCGCCTTTGGCTTCCGCCAGCGGCTTGCCCTGCTCGGCGGTCATGATCACGGCCAGATCATCGGCGTTAGCCAGAATCAGCTGGTACCACTTTTCCAGCAGCGCCGCGCGCGTGGCATTCGGCACTTTGCCCCAGCTGACGCGTACCGATTCCGCATAGTCAATTGCCTGCTCGGTTTCCGCCGCGCCCAACGCGGGGATGGTGGCAATCTGCTGTTGGGTGGAGGGATCAATGACCGGCAGCGTGGCACCGGCCTGCGCATCCTGCCAACGACCGCCAAACAGCGCCTGCTGGCGCAGCAATTCTGCATCTTTCAGTTTAATTCGCGACATGGTTATCCCCTGTATCTACGTCATTTCACTGTAACGCTGTACAGCAGTGCAGGATGTTTTTGTGGCGCAGGGAATCAGCGGCGGGGAACGTTTTGGCGCGGGAAAAAAAATTTTATGCTGTGCGGCTCAGGTGAGCCGCATGCGGTGGCGTTAAATCTGGAAATCGATGGCGGGTTCGTTGTCGGTTTCGTAGGAGAGCGCCTGACGTTTGATCTCCTCCAGCGACAGGTTGGCGTTGCATAACTCAAGGAATTGCCAGACATAATTGCGCTGTAGCTGACCGCGTTTCAGGCCGAGCCACACGGTGTTGGCATCGAACAGATGATGGGTGTCGATTTTCACCAGGTCTTCGCCCTCGTAAATATCGCACGCCTGATCGGCGAGAATGCCGACGCCTAACCCTAACTCAACGTAGGTTTTCACCACATCCGAATCCTGCGCGCTGAGCACGATATCCGGCTTCAACCCTGCCGCCTGAAATGCCCGATCGACGCGCGATCGGCCGGTAATGCCCTGGCGATAGGTGATTAACGGATAGCGACTCAAACTGGCGAGCGTCATCGGCTGGTTTTGCAGCAGTTCGTGATCGTGCGGCACCAACAGCGAGTGATGCCAGCTGAACCATGGAAACGCGGCGAGGCTGCTGTTGTTCACCAGCTGCTCGGACGCAATGCCGATATCCGCCTCCCCGGCCAACAGCATCGCCACGATCTCCTGCGGTGAGCCTTGATTCAGTTCGAGACGCACATTCGGATAGAGTTGGCGAAAGGCTTTGATGACGCGCGGCAAGCTGTAACGCGCCTGCGTATGCGTGGTGGCGATGGTTAATACGCCGCTGGTTTCATTGGTAAACACATCCGCCAGGCGGCGCACTTTGCCCGCTTCATCAAGGATGCGCTCAGCAATGGTTAACAGCGCTTTGCCCGGTTCAGTCATGCCCAACAGCCGCTTGCCACGGCGAATAAAAATCTCTACGCCGAGTTCATCTTCCAGATCGCGAATATGGCGGCTCACCCCGGATTGCGACGTAAACAGCGTGTTCGCCACTTCGGTCAGGTTGAACTCGCAGCGCGCGGCTTCACGTATAATTTTAAGTTGCTGGAAATTCACACCCTTTTCTCCTGATCCCTGCCCCTGTTGTGTCCATGTTATGAAGTTGGCGTCATGGCAACAAATAATAAAAAACGGTGTGTTATGCGGAATAGTAATAAGGGACGGCACCAGACCGGGCGAAGAGTGATGGCGCTTCCTCACCACTGCCTGTGCATGTGGATTTTTGTCTGTTTCATTTGGTGCGGTTGGGAATGAACGCAATGAATTGCGCCGCTACCGAATGTGCGGGGTTTGTCGGGTGCGCATTGTTGTGCGCCTGGAAACATGTATATGGCGTGATTTCACTGCGGTATGGAGATTTGCGCAATAAATTACGCCGCGACCAAATAAGCGAATGGATATTGCCGAGCAAACCCAACGCACGCCCGGTAGCGGCGCGATTTATCGCGCGATGTTGCAGTGAAAACAGAAAAAACACCCAAGCAGGGCTGTGGGTGTGAGGCGACATCCAGCATCGCTGAGCGAGTGAAGCATTTCAGGACGAGCCGTATGGATGCGGCGAGCCGGGCTGACGTTAGGCCAGCCCCGGCCACGCTTATCCCACCAACATCAATTCTCGCTCTTCCGCCATCGGCTTATTCAACAGCCCCAGCAAGATATTTTTCACCGCTTGGGCGGATGGCGACAGCGGCAAGCGCGCCGAGATGTTGAGCGACAGCGGCAGATGCAGCGATGGGCTGTTGATTTTCGCCATCCACGCATGGGTTGAACTGACCAGCGCACGCGCCGCCGATTCAGGTAACACGGTAACGCCCATGCCGCTGGCCACGGCGGCGGTTAAGGTAGAGATCGATTCAATTTCGCCGATGATGCGCGCGCTTAAGCGGCGTAATGAGAACGCTTCGTCAACGCGCTTGCGCACGGCGCTGTAATCGCGCGGCAGGAACAGGTTCATCTGCGCCACTTCGGTCAGATCCACCGCCGCGCCTGGGCAGGCGGTCGCGCCAACCAGATACAGCTCCTCTTTCATCAATGGAATGCTGTTGATGCCGGCGGTTGGCGCGCGATCGTACAGCACCGCCATATCCAGCTGGCCGTTCATCACTTTGTCATTCAGCGAGGTGCCGCTGTTTTCATGCAGGTACACCAGCACATCCGGGAACTGCTCGCGCACCGTTTGCAGCAGCGGCATGGTGAGCGAGGATGCGGCAGTGCCCGGCGCGAGGCCAATCGACACCTGGCCGTTCAGCGCTTGTCCGGCATTAATCACTGCGGTTTGCGCCTGTTCGCACTGGCGCAGAATAGTGCGCGCATGTGCATAGAGAATTTTTCCGGCTTCGGTCGGCGTCACGCCGCGCTTGGTGCGGATCAGCAGTTGCTGATCGAGTTCGTTTTCCAGCGTAGCAACCTGCTGGCTAAGCGCAGGCTGCGCGATGTGCAGCACTTCTGCTGCCTGAGTCAGGCTGCCGATATCGACGATTTTCACAAAGTACTTCAGTCGTCTTAAATTCATATTGCCTCCGTCAATCCCCGAATACCCGTTTGGGTGTTTCAGCCCGCTGGCTTGTATTAAGCGAGTTGCAATATGCAGGCCAGGTTTAAGGGGCATGGCGCTCAACAACACTAGAATGTTCCTAACGGCACGATAAGTAAGCCTTTCTGATTACCTCGAATGAGGTAAGTGGCTGACGGCTTTACGTTGGATGCGCTGGAAGACGGTAATTTGCACTGGCATGGTGCAGAAAATGCGAGTGAGGTGTGCAAAAAAGTGATGACTGAATGAGCCGATTTGGTGCAGAAGAGACAAGAATTAAGCAAAAATTGGCAGAACAGCATCAGATTCGGGGTGCGAAGCGGATGTAGCCAGTGGGAAAACTTATTGAAAAAACGGTGATACAGATGCGGCATGGATGCCAATTTGAGAACCTGGTGCGCATAAATGCGCACCCTACGAAATCTGGCACTTTCAACGTAGGGTCGGCATTCATGCCGACCAGGGAATCAGGAACAGAGTACGCGGAAGGTATCTTCCAGGTACTATCTCTTTTTCCTATTTCTGTGCATATCGATGGACACCGCTGCAACAATAATCATGCCTTTGATGATGTCCTGCACGTAAGCATCGACGCCAACGAAGGTAAAGCCACTCTTGATCAAGCCGAGGATCACCGCACCAATCAATGTCCCGGTGATGCGACCCACACCGCCCATCAAGCTGCTGCCACCGATAACCGCTGCGGCAATCGCATCAAGTTCGTACGCCATGCCCATGCTTGATTGTCCGCTGCTGACGCGAGCCGCCAGCACCACGCCCGCCAAACCCGAGAGCGCACCGGCGATGGTGTAGACAATAATCAGGTATTTATTAACGTTGATGCCGGACACTTTGGCGGAGGTCATGTTGCCGCCAATCGCGTAAACATATTTGCCGTAACGCGTGTGTTTCAGCGCGATGTGGAACAGGAACGCCACCACCAGGAAGATAATCACCGGCATTGCGCCTTGGCCGATGGCGGTGAAGCCGTCGGACAGGAAGCTGATCGGATTACCCTGCGTGTAGTACTGCGCCAGGCCGCGCGCTGACACCATCATACCGAGCGTGGCGATGAACGGGGGAATGCCGGTTTTGGTAATCAGCACGCCGTTCATCACGCCGCACAGTAACCCCACGCCGATACCCGCCACAATCGGTATCACCGCTGGCAGATTCACCAGCGACGGGAACATCGGCGACAGGCTGTCAGAGGTTTGCGCCAAACTGGCGGCCACCACGGCGGTTAAGGCAATCACCGAGCCGGAAGATAAGTCGATGCCGGTGGTGATAATGACTTGCGTCACGCCCACCGCGATGATGCCGATGATCGCCACTTGCAGCACGATCAACACTAAACGGTTGGTGTTGAGCAGGAAAGATTGGTCACGCACGTACCAGCCTGCAATTTCAAAAATCAGGGCAATACCGAGCATCACCACGAAAATACCGGTGTCTTTTGGCAACTTATGGCGCAAGTTGCCGAAGAAGGAGCTGGTTTCTGCGGCCTGCGGGGCCGTAATTTTTACGTTACTCATAGATGTCTCACGCCTCACTCGGATGCCAACGACAAAATGGTTTCCTGATTGGCCTCTTCTTTATCGAGGATGCCGGTTATACGCCCGCCGTGCATCACCATCACGCGGTCGCTCATGCCGAGAATTTCCGGCAGTTCGGACGACACCATGATGATGGCCACGCCACGGTTTGCCAGTTCACTGATCAAGCGGTAAATCTCTGCTTTCGCGCCCACATCGATACCGCGCGTGGGTTCGTCCAGAATCAAAATCTTCGGTTGTGCCAGCAGCCAGCGGGCAATCAACACCTTCTGTTGATTACCGCCGCTCAGGTTGTTGATGATCTGATCCATGGTCGGCGTTTTGATGTTCAGCTTGCGGATTTGATCCATGCAGTCTTGCGCCATTTTCACGTGGCTGACAAAACCGGTTTTGCTGATGTAATCCGGCATGTTGACGATGCTCATGTTCTCCATCACCGACAACACCAGGAACAGACCGGACTTTTTACGATCTTCCGTCAGGAACGCCATGCCCTTCTCAATCGCCGTGGAGGGCGAATCGATGTTCACCGGCACGCCGTCGATGAGGATTTCTCCGCTATCGAAACTCTCCATGCCGAACAGGCTTTCCATCACTTCGCTGCGACCCGCGCCAACCAAGCCCGCTACGCCAAGGATTTCGCCTTTGCGCACCGTGAAGTTGATGTCGGTGAAGCGATCTTTGCAGGTCAGATTGCGCACCGTTAACACGTCTGCCCCGATGTCCCCGTTGAATTTCGGGAACAGCTGCGTCAGTTCGCGCCCGACCATCTGCGTAATCAGCGACTGGCGTGTAAATTCCGAGGTGTTATTGCTGCCCACCCAGGTGCCGTCGCGGAAGATGCTGATCTCATCGGTGATGGTGAAAATCTCATCCATTTTATGGCTGATATAGATGATGGCTTTACCCTGCTCGCGCAGGTCGCGGATGATGGTGAACAGGTGCGCCACTTCGGTTTCCGTCAGCGCCGACGTTGGTTCATCCATAATCACGATGTCAGAGTTCCACGACACCGCTTTGGCAATTTCCACCATTTGCTGCGCGGCGATGCTCAACTCGCCCACCAGCCGATCCGCTTTCAGGCGGATATTAAGTTTGTTGAGCAGCTCCTGGGTTTGCTTGTTCAGCTTGCCGTGGTCAACAAAGCCGTACTTCATCGGTTCGCGACCGAGCCAGATGTTTTCGGCGACGGTCATGTAAGGCACCAGATTCAGTTCCTGGTGAATCATTGAGATGCCGGAACGCAAGGCATCCATCGTGTCCTGAAACTGCACTGGCTCCCCTTTAATGCGAATGGTGCCCTTATCGGGACGATACATCCCGATAAGGCATTTCATTAAAGTGGACTTGCCCGCGCCATTTTCGCCCATCAGGGCATGTACCGACCCCGGTTTAATACGCAGTGAGACATTGTCGAGAGCCTTCACTCCGGGGAAGAACTTGCTGATGCCTTCGGCTTCAAGCGCAAAAGCGGTCATACATCACCTCCATACGGCTTAAGGGGAGAGCGGTTATTTCTGGTTGCGATTCTCAAACTGCGCCATGTTCTCTTTGGTGATCAGCTGGTAAGGGATGTTGATCACTTTCTCAACTTTCTCCCCTTTTGCGAGGCTCACCGCAGCCCGCACTGCGCCTGCACCCTGCCCGCTGGCATCCTGGAAAACCGTGGCGACCATTTTGCCGTTTTTCAGCATCTGCAGCGCATCCGGGGTGCCATCCACGCCGGCGATCAGGATATGGTTCGGGTTTTTACCCAGCGCCTGCAGTGCGCCAATCGCCATTTCATCGTTGTTAGAGGCGATAGCCTGGATGTCATCGCCGGCGGTCATCCAGTTGCTGACCACATCCACCGCGTCGTTACGGGTGAATTTTGCGGTCTGTTTCTGCACCACTTTGATATCGGGATATTTCGCGACCACCGCTTCCACCCCTTTGGTGCGGTCGCGCGTTGATTCGTTCGCTAAATCGCCCATCAGGATCGCCACGTTGCCTTTGCCGTTCATCGCTTTAGCCAGCGCTTCCATCTGCAGGCGACCCGCCAGCTCGGAGTCTGAGCCGACATACGCCATCTTGTCCGTGAGTTCACCGGCAGGTTTACGGTTAACGAAGATCAGCGGAATGTTGGCTTTTTTCGCCGCGTCCATAATCGGTTTCACGGCGTTGGTATCCACCGGGTTGACGATGATGGCGTCCACGCCCTGTCCGATAAAATTCTGTACCTGCTGCAGCTGCTGTGACACATCCCCTTTGGCATCTTCCAGCTGGCCTTTTACGTTATCTTTCTGCATCTCTTTCTGCATGGCCGTGCGCAGAATGGTCAGGAAATTGTCGTCAAACAGCGCCATTGAGACGCCAACCTGCAGATCTTTCGCCATAACCGCAGCGGGCAACATGCAGGCCAACAGGGAAGTGACTAACGCTTTTTTAAATTTCATAGGGCACCTTCTACCTTCTTATTGTTGGTTAACGCACGCACAGCATGATGCATCAGGTAAATGAAAAAAATTTTTTGCCTTTGCGCACCGCGGCTGGCGTTATTTATGGGTACAGATTTTGGATAGTTGCACTTTTCGCGCTGAAGCCAGCTGATGTTGTTCTGAAGAACGCGCTCCTTATCAACAGGTTAATTTTGCTGTCACCGCCGCCGGGTAAAAAATAGTTTCCGGCGTGATGATAAGCAGTTCATTTGTTTCATACTTGCTTCATATGAAATTTTCATCATAAAAGCACTGAAACGGTTGTTTTAAAATCAGCAAACCGCAAAAATTTGACACGCCTCTAACATCTCAGCGGAAATGCCTCTGAAGTGAGATCCTGTTGGCAGTTTGCTTTGCCACCATATCAGGCAGAAAAGCAGCAGAATGGTGCTTTTGCGCGCACTTAAACCAAAAGTGTGCAGTACGGCTTTGACAAGCGGGATCGGGCTCGCTACTATTCGCCTCGTTCACACGATTCCTCTGTAGTTCAGTCGGTAGAACGGCGGACTGTTAATCCGTATGTCACTGGTTCGAGTCCAGTCAGAGGAGCCAAATTCAAAAAGCCCGCTCAGGGAAACCTGAGCGGGCTTTTGTGTTTCTGGCGTTCATGGATGCCGATACGGCTTCCCTCTGCTCTTACTTCCCCCTCACTTGCTTAATCCCGAGCGTTTGGATCATTTTGAGTCTTTTAAGGTTTGCTCAGTAGTTCTACTCATTTGCCATTTGCCGCCGCGAGATAGGATGCGGCCAGGATGTTTCGGGCATCAACACGGAGCGGTTATGAACTACAGCAATGATGTCATCAGCTACCTGCAAACCAACCATATTTTGGCATTGAAACTCGATCGCGCTGTTAACGGTGTCGGAAAAGCGGTGGAAAAGCAGATTCAAATAAGTGCAGCTGTGGAAAATGGACGATAAAAGAAATCTTAGCTGCGGGCATATAGGGTGTGGTTCAGAAAGCAGCTGATAGCGCGCTCGCCTTCACATTACTCATCCTGCTTATTATGCAGCACTTTACGCTCAAGAATTAGAAATGCTGTATTTTCTTATCGAATCATTATTTCAACGAGCTGATGCTCGTAGTCATTGGCAGCCATCCGATGCTCATATTGTTGATATCATCACTAATAGGGTTCGATAGCGCATGAATAATATTATCAAAAGAGTACTTAAACGGGTTTTTAAATCACTGCTCTCAATGTACGCACCTGCATTACTGACATTTTGCTTGGCGCTCAGCTTAGGTAATTATTTTCCAGCTGCGCCGTTATGGCTGGTGCCTCTTTTCCTCGTCATCATCATTATTATTTTTGTACATATCTTCAACTGTTGACCGTTTATTCCCCAAGATTGCATTCATATTCATTAACAAGGAAAGGTTATGTCGACTCCAGCACATTTATGGTTAGAAGATGAAACAGGTTCACCGCTAGTTGGCGAATGCCTGATGCCAATGCGATTAGGTTCGATTGAAGTGAAGTCTTTTTCACATGGCATCACCCTTCCCGTTGATCCGAGTTGAGGCAAGCTTACCGGCACACGGATTCATCAGCCGATTGTTATTGTGAAAGAGTTCGATAAAACCACGCCGATGCTTTATCGCGCCGTTTGCGAAGGCCGTACTATGAAAAAAGCGCTCATCAGGATGTATCGCATTCTTGAATCCGATATGGAAGCTGAGTATTTCAATACCGTTTTAGAGAATGTGAAAATCACCACCTTATCGCCCAACGGCATGAGCAGCACGCACCTTGTGACGCTGGAAATGCGTTACCAAGCGATAACCTGGAAATACACGGAGGGAAATATCATTTATCGCGATACGTGGAATGAGCGGGCAACGGCTTGAAGAGGGGGTATAAAGCCCGTTCAGAAGCCTGAACGGGCGCTGCAACCTATAACAGTTTTCGTCTATTAACGTGCCAGAGAAGCCGCTTGATCGAGCGTCATGTTGCGGGTTTCAGGTGCCAGCCACACCGACACCAGCAAGCCAATAAACGAAACAATCGCTGCTGCATACATAGTGTGGGCAATTCCCAGCGTTTGCAGCGATACCGGCACCAGCCAGGTGCCGGCCGCAGAACCGATACGTGACATTGACGATCCCATGCCCACCGCAAAAGCGCGCACTTCCGTCGGGAACAGCTCATTGGGATACACCAGCTCCAGCACCTGCGCCCCGCCGATAAACACTGCGTAAGCACCGAACATCACCAGCACCAGCATTTCAGAACTGTGCGAGAACATGCCGAGTCCCAGTAACGCAAGGCTTGACCACAAGAAGCTGTGGATGATCAAGCGACGGCGGCCCATGGTGTCAATCAAACGCGTCGCGATGATGCAGCCGACCACAAACAATAAGGTGATGGCCACGGAACCGAGCGAAGCCCATTCACCGTTGAGGTTGAGCGCTTTCAACACCACCGGCGCGAAGGAGTAAACCGCAAACATCGGCACCACCGCAGCGCTCCAGAACACGCAGACAAACAGCATGCGCTTGCCGTAGCCAGAGCGAACCAGATCTTTTAGCGTCACTTTGGCTTCACTATTTTCAGCCGGCACGTTCTTTAATGAGAAGTCCGGGCCGTAGACCTTTTTGATGATCTGCTCTGCTTCGCTAAAACGCCCTTTACTGATCAACCAGCGTGGCGATTCTGGCGTCCCAATACGGATCACGAACAGCAGCACACCCAGCACCGCAGGACTCGCCAACACCAGACGCCATGCCGCATCGCCGCCAATCGAAAGAATCAGGTTACCGACGATGTACGCCAGCGCGGCACCGGCGAACCATAAGATGGTCAACCCCGCCAGTCGCTTACCACGGTGTTTCTGCGGCAGGAATTCGGTTAATAGCGATCCGGCTACCGGGTATTCGAGGCCGACGCCAACACCTATTAAGAAGCGCAAAATGAACAGCGATATAGCCGATTCCGCCCAGAAGGTGCCGACCGAACCGAGGATAAACAGAATCGGCCCGACAAAGAACAGGCGACGACGGCCAACGATATCCGTCAACCAGCCACCAAGGAAACCGCTGCAAAAGGTGCCCAGCATTGCAGAAGCCGCCACCATGCCAAGCCAGAAGTTATTTAACTGCATACTCTGTGAAAATTGCACAATCGCTACGCCGATAATACTCAGCACGTAGCCATCGAGGATCCAGCCGCCACCCGCACGTAGCGACATTAACTGGTGAAAATTATTTAACGGTACATCTTCGATGGAGAGAGTGTTGTTATTCATTGCAGATGTTCTCCGATTATATTTAATGATTTTCGGGTACAGCAATTCGTCCAAATAAAAGGATATTTGGCTGGAACAGTGAGTATCAGGTACAAATAAACGTTGGGTGTATTCACGACTTAATGCGTTTGCCGCAATGCGCGAGCCGTGCTTAGCGCCCCATTTAACTCCTGGTCATTAATGTTAAACGCTCAATTAATTAATCCTGGATGAGCACATGGGATCGCGGCGCGATTTATTGCTTAATAAACGGCGTCCTCAATAAATTAAACGCTTTAGGAACGGGCATGAAATCATTCATCTCATCAGGTTATTTCCCGTCACTGTTAATTAACGCGCCATGCTGTTAATTACGGGTTAATTTCATGTTTAAACTATGCTGCTTTTAGTGGCCTGTAAATATGCCAAAACAGGCGATTATCTGAGAATGTGATCGCTATCTGAAATCATTTAGAAAATTTTTACGCAAAAATTTAATGCTTAAGCTATTAAATTTTAAAGATATTAAAAAAATTCCGCGTCATTTCATTCTACATTTTTGTATTTTCCTTGTATTTTTTTGGTATGCAAAAAAGTGGGTTTTTCTAAGGTTTTGACAAGGGGAACGGCCAGGCGTCAGGAAGAGATAGAAAGCAGCATGGGAGGTGGCGATGGAGGAGATCTCACGAATAACTTGGTGGGGAGTGCGCTTGCAACAAACACAAAGCCCGCACCAGCGACCGCGTGCGGGCTTTACCTGCTGAGAACTATTGCCCTTTCTGCGGCAGCGGTGACAGCTCCAGACTGCTGCGGAAATCATTGCCAACATAGTCAGTATCAATCAACTGGCGGCGGCGCAGTTCCGGCAGCAGGCCGTTCAGCAACAGATCCTGTTGATCCGGCTGGCCTAAACCGTGCAGGGAGATGACGTCCAGCACGCCAGCGTGATAGCGCTGTGCAATGGCATCGGCCAGCGTTTCTGGCGTGCCCGCCACGAACCAGTGCCCGGTTTCTTCCGCTTTGATAATCAGCTCGCGCAGCGTTAAACCTTCCAGCGCGTAACCCCGGAAAATCGCTGCACGCCCTTGCCGACGATGCACCTGCGCCAGTTCGGGGATCAGCGCCGACGGCAGCGGCTGGTCGAGCGCGACATCACGCAGATCCACCTCGCCGCCGAGCATATCCGCCACGCGCAATCGGCCCTGTTGATAGTCGATGCGTTCATGCTTTGCGCGCAAACGCCGCGCCACATCCGCATCGCTGTCGCCAATAATCGCGTGGAAGGAGTTCATGATCAGCGGCGGATTATGCTCGCGGCCAAAGCGTCGCGCGCGCTGCTGCACCTCCGCGACGAAAGCCTGCGCCGCGGCGAAGGTGGGCTGCGAGGTATAAATCACCTCGGCATAACGTGCGCCGAGCGTGACGCCCGCCTCCGACTGTCCGGCCTGAAATTGCACCGGACGGCGCTGCGGCGGCGGCGGCACGTTAAGCGGCCCGGCCACCTGGAAAAAGTCGCCGCGATAATCTATTGGATGCAGCTTGGTGTGATCGAGGCGAATGCCACCGCTGGCGGTGCGCTGCACGGCGTCGTGCTCGTTGGCGTCAAACAGCGCGTTCATGACTTCGATAAATTCGGTGGCGCGCGCGTAACGCGCCTGCGGGGGCGGCAGGTGGCTTTCACCAAAGTTCTCCTCGCCCACCGAGGATGTCACCGCATTCCAACCGGCGCGCCCGCCGCTAATGTGGTCGAGCGTGCCAACCTGACGCGCCAGATTGTAGGGATGCAGCCAGCTGGTGCTGACGGTAGCGATCAGGCCAATCTGTGACGTTACCTGGCTCAACGCCGCCAGCGCAATCAGCGGATCCTGCGTGCCGGTGGTGCCTGCCAAGCCTGCGGGATCGGCTTGCAGCAGATCGGCGGTAAACAAACCGGTGATTTTTTCGCGTTCGGCGATCTTCGCCAGCTCAATGGCGCGGGCGATGCCAACCCGAGGTTGGCTGTCGTTGCCTGCGGCAATCACGCTGCTGGCACCCACCAGGGTTTTCAGTTTTCTACGACCGGTATGCGACACGGCTTTCTCCTTGTTTGCTATTGGGCAAAATCCACTTGAACGTGATGCAGGGCTTCCGCATCGGTTAACAGCCGTAATCCGGTTCGCGCTAACACGCGCGCGCCGATCAGTAACGCCTGGTAGCCGCGCTCGGAATTGGCGGCTTCGCGGAAGGGCACGGTATGAAAAATCAGATCGTCCGGGCCGATTTTCAGCCACGGATGCGCGGTCGGCACCGCGTGGCTGATGTCACCGGCATCGGTAGACACTTTGTTCACCTGCGGCGACAGATCCACCTGCTCACCTGCCGCGCGAAACTCCTCCAGCAGCAGCGCATCCAGCGCCGCGTTCCGTTTGAAATCTTGCGGGCCGATTTGGTGGTCGATCTCAACGCGCGTGCCGGTGGCCAGCGCCACGCCTTCGGCAATCGCGCGCAGGCGCGGCTCCAGCGCTTCAACTTGTTCACGGCTGTCGGCGCGGATGTAGTAATGCGCCGCGGCATATTCCGGGATCACGTTAGGCGCCTGTCCGCCGTTGGTGATAATGCCGTGCACGCGCACGCCGTCCGGCAGCTGCTGACGCAGCACGCTGATGCCGTTGTACAGCAGCACCAGCGCATCCAGCGCGTTGATGCCTTCATGCGGTGCGCTGGCGGCGTGCGACGGCTTGCCGTAAAAGTGAAAGTAGAGATGATTGTTGGCCAACGTGGCTTCGGTGAGCCGCGTTTTGCCGGAGGGATGCACCATTAACGCCACATCCACATCAGCTAATAATCCGGCCTCGACAAAGCGCTTCTTGACGTTGCCTTTCGGCCCGCCCGGCCCGGCTAAGCCGCCCTCCTCTGCGGGCGTGCCCAGCACCACCACGCGGCCGCCGGTGTGTTCCAGCACCTGCGATAAGCTGATTGCCGCCGCCACGCTGGTGGTGCCAATCAGGTTGTGGCCGCAGGCATGGCCGATGCCGATCAGCGCATCATATTCAGCGAGAAAAGCGATGGTGGAACCAGGTTTATGGCTGGCTTTTACCGCATGAAAAGCGGTTTCGTGTCCGGCAACGTGGCGCGTCACCTCAAAGCCGTTGGCGCTGAGCAGCTGGGTGAGCTGTTCGCTGGCGAAATATTCGTTGTTGCCGGTTTCCGGCCGTTGAAAGATGGCTTGCGCCACCGCGATATACTCCGCACGCTGTTGTTCGAGGTGGCTTTCCAGCGTGAAGTGCAGTGCATTGAGCGTCATTGAGCATTCTCCTTAAGGGTGCGGCGTGTTAACCGCGCGAAAGATCGCGCCTGATTTCGTAGGCTGCGCACCTGACAACCAGGTCGCCATGAATGGCGACCCTACGGCGTAAGTGCACCGTCTCGTAGGGTGCGCATGAATAGCGACGCGACGGCGGATGGAACTAATGCCGTTTATCGATGCGCTGCACCAGCCGGTCACCGAGCCACTGAATGCCGCACACCAGCACCATCAGCACGGCGATCACCGCCAGCATCATCGTGGTATCAAAGCGTTGATAACCGTAACGAATCGCCAAATCGCCCAGCCCACCTGCGCCAATCGCGCCCGCCATGGCCGATGCGCCAATCAGCGCCACCAGCGTGACCACGAAGCCGGATACGATGCCCGGCAGCGCTTCGGGAATCAGCACTTCCCACACGATGCGCAGCTTGCTGGCGCCCATCGCGCGTACCGCGTCGATCAAGCCGCGATCGACATCGCGCAGCGACACCTCCGCCACGCGTGCAAAATAGGGGGTGGCGGTAATCGACAGCGGCACTATCGCCGCCCAGGTACCGAGCGAGGTGCCCACCAACAAGCGGGTAAACGGAATCAGCGCCACCAGCAAAATAATGAACGGCAGCGAGCGGAAGCCGTTGATCACCACGCCAAGCAGGCGATTGACTGTGCGATGTTCAGCCATGCCGCCCGCGCTGGTCATCACTAAAATCAAGCCGAGCGGCAACCCCGCCAGCAGCGAAAATCCGCCTGCCACTGCCGTCATCAGCAGCGTTTTGCCCAACGCGTTGAGCAGTAAATCAATCATCACTGGCGACATAACCCGCTAACTCCACAGTGGCCTGCTGCGCATGCAGCCAGCTGAGCAGCTGTTGCGCGTCGGCCTGATTGGCGGCAGGGAGCGCGATAAAGAAACGCGCAACGGCGTAATGCTGGATGTGATCGATGCCGCCGTGCAGCAGGCGAAATTTACTCGGCATGGCGCTGGCGAGGCGAGTTAACACGTCGCCCTGCGCAGCGTCTCCGGCATATTCCACCCGATAAATCGCCTCGCCCTGCGGTTGAGCGTCTGGTCGCGCGACAAGATGCTGTGGCAGCTGCGGCAGCAGGCCACGCAGTAGCGTGCGGGTCAGCGCCGCCTGCGGATGGGCGAACACCTGCCACACCGCACCTTGTTCAATAATCTCTCCGGCATCGATCACCGCCACGCGATGTGCCACCGCCTTGATCACCTCCATTTCGTGAGTAATCAGCAAAATGGTGATGCCAAGCCGGTGATTAAGCGTTTTAAGCAGCGTAAGAATCGAACGCGTGGTGTCGGGATCGAGGGCCGAGGTGGCTTCGTCGCACAGCAGCAGCGCCGGGTTGGCGGCCAGCGCCCGCGCAATGCCGACGCGCTGCTTTTGCCCGCCCGACAGCGCCGCCGGATAGTGCTGCGCTTTGTCGCTTAATCCCACCAGATCCAGCAGTTCCGCTACGCGCTGTTGGCGTTGCGCCCGGTTCAGCCCGGCGATTTTCAGCGGCAGCGCCACGTTCTGCGCCACGGTTTTGGCCGACAGCAAATTGAAGTGCTGAAACACCATGCCCACGCGGCTGCGCACGCTTTGCAGCTGCTGTTCCGACAGGCCAGTGATGTCGCGCCCTTCGATTTCAATCACACCGGCATCCGGCTGTTCCAGCCCGTTGAGGCAGCGAATCAGCGTCGATTTTCCCGCGCCGCTGCGGCCAATCAAGCCGAGAATTTCGCCTTTTTGCAGCGTCAGTGAAACATCGCGCAGCGCCTGCGTGTGGCCAAAGCGGCGCGAAACGCCGTGCAGACGCACCACGCTGTCGCCGTGGCGCAATGGCGTTGGCAGCCTCTCCGGCGAGCTGTCCAGCGCCGCGCGTGCCAGCGTTTCCGCTGGGGTGATCATCGTCATAGCCTGTTTCCCTTCGCCGACCCGCAGGTAAGTTTTAAGCCGCAGTATACGCCGCGCCTTATTCCCACATTATGATTTATCCGGGAATGCTATTCCTGAAAAGCATAAAACACCCCCTGCATCGCCACGCGCCGTGAGGCGGCTGTGTTACCATGCCGTTTTTGAATCAGCGGTGATTGAGCGCGATGTCGGATACCTCCCCTAAACGAAAAAATGACCCTGAAGGGCTAAAGAAGCGCATCCTTGCCGGTGCACTGAAAATGTTTGCCGAGTTTGGCATGCAGGGCGCGCGCCTCGAGCAGATTGCCGAGCATGCGCAAACCACCAAACGCATGGTGGTGTATCACTTTGTGAATAAAGAGCAGCTGTATATCGAGGTGCTGGAGCAGGTTTATCAGGCGATTCGCCAGCATGAAACCGGATTGAATCTGGCTGAAATGGCACCCGAACTCGCCATGACCAAACTGGTGGAAGCCAGCTTCGATTATCACGTTTCGCATCCCGATTTTATGCGGCTGGTATGTTGCGAAAACCTGCTGCGCGGGCGCTATATTACGCAGTCGGAACGCATCAAAACCCTCAATAAAAGCGCACTGGATGTGCTGGACGACATCCTGACGCGCGGCCAGCAGCAAGGCATATTTATTGACGATCTCAACACCGTGGACGTGCACCGTTTGCTGAGCAGCATTTGCGTGCATCACGTGTCTAATCGCTACACCTTCCACACGCTGTTTACTCCGCAGGACAGCGAAGAAGACAGCATTCGCCGCAATCGCCAGTTAGCCGTTACCGCTACGCTGCGCTACATCCGCACAGCGCCATAAGCTGTGGCGTAATGCGCCCGCGTTACCGCCTTTCATCACCGCACGCTCCGTTCGCGGCGCGCTGCAACCCGATAACCCGGTGGTGAATGAGAGGCGTAACTGAAGCGGCAACGCGCTGATGGTCTACGCTTAACAGCTTGGGACCGTCACAGACCTCAGATTAAGGAACGACGTAGTGAGCCACGATTCCTCGCTTTATCCGTTACGCCACACGCACAACACCGAACACGACAGCGCCCTGTGGAATTGGGCGCAAAACACCGTGGTCGGCCAACGTCAGCAGCTGCATCAGCCTGCCAACGAAGCCGCGCTGCAGCAGCTGCTGCGCGATTCCCGCGGCAAGGTGCGCGTGCTCGGCAGCCGCCTGTCGCCGGGACGCATGCTCGACGTCAATCCGCAGGATGTGCTGCTGGATCTCAGCGCCTTTAGCGGCCTGATCGGGCACGACAGCGACAGCGTCACCTTTGGCGCGGGCACGCCGCTGGAGCAGGTTTATCAAACGCTAACCGACATGGATCGCATGCTGGCGTCCTCGCCCGGCGTGATTGCGGTGCAAACGCTGGCGGGCGCCATGGCCACCGGCACGCACGGCCAGGGTTTAGGCCAAAGCTCGCTGGCTGATGAAGCGTTATCGATTCGCATGGTGCTGGCCGACGGCAGCGTGCGCGAGTTTCAGCGTGGCGATGCCGATTTCGCCGCCGCGCAGGTGGCGCTCGGCACGCTCGGCATTGTCACCGCCGTAACGCTGCGCACCCGCCCTTTCGGCCTGTTTACCTGCCACAAATTCGCCGTTTCCGCTGACGGCCTGGAGCAGGATTTGCCGCAGTGGAATCAGCAGTACGAACTCAGCAAAGCCTGGTGGTTTGTGGATGACAACCTGATGCACGTGTGGAACGCCAATCCGGCCAGCGCCGAAGATGTGCAGCAGTGGCACGCGAATCAGCGTGAGGTGATTGAGCACGGCAGCGACACCGACAGCAGCCTGAATCACACCATCGATCAAACGCTGGCGCAGATGCATCGCGATACGCAGATTCATGGCAAAGGCGGCAAACAGTTCCGCACCGTGACGCGCTTCCGCGACTTCACCGATATCAGCGGCGATATCTACCAGCTGTTTTGTCGCGGCATTGCGGTGCCGCAGATCAACGTTGAGATTGGCGTGCCGCTGGAGAAAACGCCGCAGATTATCAGCAAAATCAAAGCGTGGTACGCCGACAACCGGCCGCACATGCACTATCCAATTATCTTGCGCTGCACCGGGGCATCCGAAGCCTGGCTGAGTCCGGCACATCAGCATGCCACCTGCTTCTTTGGCTTTGTGGTGTATTACGCCGATGATGGATCGCTGTCGCAGGAAGGCCTGCATTTCCTTACTGAAGTAGAGAAATTGCTGGCAGCCGAAGGCGGACGCCCGCACTGGGGCAAATATTACGATCCGCAGCGTTATCAGTGGCGCGACATCTATCCGCAATGGGATGCGTTCCGCGACGTGCGCGCGCAGCTCGATCCGCAGCGCCGCTTTAGCAATGACTACGTCACGGCTTTGTTTGATTAATTTCATCCCCCTGTCGTTCAGCTGCAATGTGCCTCTCGTTTGCCGCCATGCTGCAGCTTGACGTATTAAGAGGGAGAAAAATGAGGGAAAAATTATGTTTGCCTGGGTCACGTTACTAACGCAGCCGGATTATTTAATTGGCGTCAAAGCGCTGCATCGTTCATTGAAACGCAGCGAAACGCGCTGGCCGCTGATTGTGATGGTCACGGAGGCGATTGACCTGAACGCGCGCGAAGCGTTGCAGGAGATGGGCTGTGTGATACATCCGGTGGAACCGCTGTTGCCGAACGCGGAGCTGGAACAGCACTACGCTTCCGCGCAGTTTGGCGAGGTGTGGAGCAAACTGCGCGCATGGGAACTCACCGGCTGCGAGCGCGTGGTGTTTCTCGATGCGGATATGTTGGTGCTGCGCAATATGGATGAGTTGTTCACGCTCGATCTCGGCGATCACGCGTTGGCGGCGTGCCACGCCTGCCGCTGCAATCCCAACCAAATCAAAAGTTATCCTGCCAGCTGGCAGCCAGAAAATTGCCATTATACCTGGCACGATCGCGGTGCTGAGGCTCCGGCCAGCCTCGATCGCTATCTGAATGGCGGATTTTTAGTGCTCAAGCCCGATGAAGCGGTGTTTGCGTGGCTGCGGGAAAAAGTGTTAGCGATCGACGATCTGCGGCGTTATCCGTTTTCCGAGCAGGATTTGTTGAATGAAGTGTTCGAGAACCGCTGGCTGCCGCTGCCGTATATTTACAACGCGCTGAAAACCTTGCCGTTCCAGCACAGCGCAATGTGGCGGGAAGCGGATGTGAAAAACCTGCATTACATTCTGGCGAAACCCTGGAAGCGCGATCTCAACCAGCCTGAATCAGAACGCGATCGTTATTACGCGCTGGATAAATTGTGGTGGGAATGGGGTGTGGAGTGACGCATGAGTAAGGTGCGCATTATTGCGCACCGCGTGAACGGGTCGCCAACAATGGCGACCCTACGCTGAATTATCGCCAACCCAGCTCCGGCGCCACGTGCGTCAGAATGCTTTCAATCACATGCGCACAGTAATCCACGCCCAACTGGTTCGGGATGGTTAACAGCAGCGTATCCGCCTCGGCAATCCCTTCGTCCTGCGCTAACTGCTTGATCAACTCCTCCGGCTCTGCCGCGTAGCTGCGACCAAAAATTGCGCGGGTTTTCTCGTCGAGGAAGCCCACGGAATCCCGATCCTGGCCGCTACGACCGAAATAGGCGCGGTCAGTGTCATTGGTCAGCGCAAAGATGCTGCGGCTCACCGACACGCGCGGCGTGCGCTGATGTCCCGCCGCTTGCCAGGCTTCACGGTACGCACGAATCTGCTTCGCCTGCTGCACGTGGAAGGGTTCGCCGGTTTCATCATCTTTCAGCGTCGAGCTTTGCAGATTCATGCCCTGCTGCGCTGCCCAAATTGAGGTGGCGTTGGAACCCGATCCCCACCAGATACGCTCACGCAACCCTTCTGAGAACGGCTCAAGGCGCAGCAGTCCCGGCGGGTTCGGGAACATCGGCTGCGGATTCGGTTTGGCAAAACCTTCGCCGCGCAGCACCTCCAGCAGCTCTTCGGTATGACGACGTCCCATATCGGCGTCCGTTTCACCGTTCTTAGGATCAAAGCCAAAATAGCGATAGCCTTCAATCACCTGCTCCGGCGATCCGCGGCTTAACCCCAGCTGCAGGCGACCGTTGGAGATCAAATCGGCCGCGCCGGCATCTTCCGCCATGTACAGCGGATTTTCGTAGCGCATATCAATCACGCCGGTACCAATTTCGATGTTCCTGGTGCGTGCGCCGACTGCCGCCAGCAGCGGGAACGGTGAGCTGAGCTGGCGTGCAAAGTGATGCACGCGGAAGTAGGCACCATCCGCCCCTAACTCCTCTGCGGCGACCGCTAAATCAATTGATTGCAGCAGCACATCCTGCGCCGAGCGGGTGGCGGATTGTGATGACGGCGTCCAGTGACCAAAGGATAAAAAGCCAATCTTTTTCATAATGCGTGTCTCCTCGTGGGCGCAATGTGCCCAGGCGTGTTAAGGCAAGTTTCGATGCAGAAAGGTTACGCCACAGACGAGGTGACTGATAGCCAATAGATTTCGTGCGCATCATCAACTTTTTTGCATAAGAAAGAAAAACAGGTTCTTTGTGTTCCGCACGGCGATGGCGCATCGTCGCGCTTATGTTCTCTTGCCTGACAGGTTCAAGGCGGCTTCATGACAACCGGTTCTTCTGCTTATCTCACCGCGCAACAGCGCGAGGTGATTCATCAGCTGGCGCGCAGCTGGCTATGGCGCAGCGAGTTGCCGACGTGGCTGTTGATGATGGTGATTTACGGCGGCTGGTTTGCCAGCGTGATCTATTGGCAAGTGCTGGGCATAACGCTCAGCACGCTGCTGCTGATTCTGTTCACTACGTGGTATTTGTCGCTGCAACATGAGCTGATTCACGGCCACCCGACGCGCCATCCGCGCCTCAATCAGCTGTTCGGCACCTTGCCGTTAGCGGTTTGGTATCCGTATGGTTTATATCGGGATTCTCATCTGGCGCATCACCACAATCATACGCTGACCGACCCGCACGACGATCCGGAAAGCTACTATCTCTCGCCCGAACGCTGGGCACAGCTCAAACCGTGGCAGCAGCAGATTATCCACCTGCGTAACACCTTTCCCGGCCGCTTGCTGCTGGGGCCGCTGCTGGATATTGCGGCGACGATTAACACCGGCGTGCAGGCGTTCATCCAACGCGATCGCCGGGCGATGGCGATGTGGCTGGTTCACCTGACGCTGCTGGGCGCGCTGTTTTACTGGATGATGCAGCACGCTTTTTCGCCGCTGTGGTTTGTGCTGGCGGTAAGTTATCCGGCGTTGATGCTGACCAAAGTGCGCTCTTTCTACGAACATCGCGCCGAGGAAGCGCCCCTTGCGCGCTCGGTGAATAACGAAGCGTCACTGTTCTGGCGCCTGCTGTTTCTTAATCTCAACTATCATTCGGTACATCACGATCTGCCCGGTTTGCCGTGGTACGGCTTGCGTAAAGTCTATTTGCTGTATCGCGACGGTTATCATCAGCGCAATCACGGTTTTCGCGTCGCCGGTTATGGCGAATGGTTAACGCGTTATTGGCGCCAATCGGTGGCCGTTAACGCGCATCCCGGCTGGCAAAAGGGGGCACAGCATGCCGATTCTGGCGTTACCCATGTACGACATCCATCATCAAGCGACCCTCGACCTGACCGCAGCGCTAACGACGCTGTTGCAGCAACGCGGCGTGCAGGCTGACGTTGCATGGCCCCGCGATCTGTTGCCGCACTGGCGCGATGAGAATTTATTGCTGAGCCAAACCTGCGGTTATCCGCTGATGACGTTATTGCCGGATGTG
Organism: uncultured Pantoea sp.; assembly: GCA_966185695.1. GTDB lineage: Bacteria > Pseudomonadota > Gammaproteobacteria > Enterobacterales > Enterobacteriaceae > Pantoea. The sequence goes on from CBIFUL010000010.1 coordinate 89,370, forward strand.
CAGCTGGTCGGCGCGTTTTACGCGCGCGCGCCAGGCTGCACCGGGCTGCGCTATCGCAGCTGGCTGGTGGCACGCAGCGAAGATGAAAATCTGACGCTAGCCGCATTTCGTGGACGTCGTGCGGTGTGCAACAGCAGTGATTCGCACTCCGGCTACAATGCCCTGCGCCACGTGGTGGCTCCGCTGGCGCAGCAGGGCCAATTTTTTGCCGAGGTGCAGTTTAGCGGCGGCCACCGCCAATCGCTGGCGGCGCTGCAGGCCGGACAGGCGGATGTCGCGGCGATCGATTGCCTTACCTGGGCGCTGCTGCGCGCCCATTTCCCCGCGGCATTACGCGGTTTATCGATTATCGGTAAAACCCCGCAGTGCACCGGCTTGCCGTTGATTACCTCGGCAACCACCTCGGCCAGCACGTTAAAAACCTTGCGCAGCGCGTTAGGCGAGTTGACCCAGGCAGAGCGTTACCAGCCGCTGCTGGCCGCCCATTTAATCGGCGGATTCGGGGTGGTTGATCGTGCGTGGTATGACGACGTGCGAGCGTGGGAACAGCAAGCCGCCGCACTGGGCGTGACGGCGCTGTGAGGGGGTTGACGTTGCCAGGTGCGCATAAATGCGCACCCTACAAATCGCCAGGCAATATCCTGTAGGGTCGCCATTCATGGCGACCCACTCAATCGCTACGCCACCGGCTCCCTACGCTGCGCGGTGAACTGGTTTTCCGGCTCGGCTAAGCCGAGATTGTCGCGCAATGTGGTGCCGTGGTATTCGCGACGGTACACGCCGCGCGCCTGCAGCAGCGGGATCACCTGCGCGACAAAATCATCAAACGCCGTCGGCGTGCCGCCGCGCACGATAAAACCATCCGCCGCGCCGGCGCGGAACCATTCGGTCAAGCCGTCGGCCACCTGTTCTGCGGTGCCGAGGAAACTCGGGCGCGGCGTGGCCTCCTCCAGCGCCGCCTGGCGCAGCGTTAGCCCACGCGCCCGCGCATTCTGTTTGATTTTATCGGTGGTGCTGCGGAAGCTGTTGCTGCCGAGATCGCCAATCGCCGGGAACGGCGCATCCACATCGTACTGGCTGAAGTCGTGATGCTCGAAATAGCGCCCTAAATACTCCAGCGCTTTATCCAGCGTCACCAGTTCGGCGGTTTGCTGATAGCGGCGCTCGGCGTCTTCCGGCGTTGCGCCAACGATCACGCTGATGCCCTGAAACACGCGGATGTCGTCGGCATCACGTCCGCGCGCCACCAACTGACGGCGCACGTCTTCGCGGAATTCACGCGCCTGCTCCAGCGTATCCTGCCGGGTATAGATCGCATCAGCCGCTTCGGCAGCAAAGGCCTTGCCCGCTTCCGAGGCGCCCGCCTGGAACACAATTGGCCGCCCCTGCGGCGATCGCCCGACGTTCAGCGGTCCCTGCACCGAGAAGTAGTTGCCTCGATGATTCAGCGTGTGCAGCTTGTCGGCGGCAAAGAATTCGCCGCTGGCTTTGTCGCGCACAAACGCATCCGCTTCCCACGAATCCCACAGCCCTTTCGCCACCTGCACATATTCGCTGGCGACGCGATAGCGCTCATCGTGTTCCGGGTGGTGGCTGCGCGAGAAGTTCTTCGCCGAACCTTCCAGCGGCGACGTCACCACATTCCAGCCCACGCGCCCGCCGCTTAAATGATCGAGGCTGGCGAACTGGCGCGCCACGGTGAACGGTTCGCTGTACGACGTGGAAAGCGTGGCCACCAAACCGATGTTTTTGGTCACCAGCGACAGCGCCGACAGCAAGGTGATTGGCTCGAAGCGGTTGAGGAAATGCGGAATCGACTGCGGCGTGATGTACAAACCGTCGGCGACGAACAGGAAATCAATCTTCGCCTGCTCAGCCTTACGCGCCAGATCCAGCACGTAATCGACGTTGATGCTGGCATCCGCCACCGCATCAGGATGACGCCACGCCGACATGTTGCCGGAAACGCCCTGAATAATCGCACCCAGCCGCAGCTGGCGTTGTGTTTGGCTCATGAATCGCTCCTATGCGTGTGCGGGCTGCCAGGCGGGTAACACCGGCAGCGCCTGTAACAGTTTTTGCGTCCACGGATGCTGCGGCGCGGCGAACACCTGTTGCAGCGCGCCGCTCTCCACCACTTGTCCGTTCTGCATCACCAATACGCGATCCGCCAGATGCTGGATCACGCCGAGATCGTGCGAAATAAACAGCAGCGCGGTGCCGTGTTCTGCCTGCATGTCGGCCAGCAGATCCAGCACCTGCGCCTGCACCGACACATCGAGCGCACTGACCGGTTCATCCGCCACCAGCAGCGCCGGATTGGGCGCAAACGCTCGCGCAATCGCTACGCGCTGGCGTTGACCGCCGGAAAGCTGCTGCGGATAACGTTGTAGAAAGCGGTCGCCGAGCTGCACTTCATCCAGCAGCTGGCGCACCCGCTGGCGGCGCGCATCGCCGTAAATGCCCGCGCTGTCGAGGCTTTCGCCGATGATTTTTTCTACCGTGTAACGCGGATCAAACGAGCTGAACGGATCCTGCGCGATGAGCTGCAAACGCGCTCGTCGCGCACGCCGCGCCTTTTCCGGCAGCCGATCCCAGCGCTCGCCCTCCAGCAGCAGCGTGCCGCTGTCGGGTTCAGTTAAGCCCATCACCACTTTCACCAGCGAGGTTTTGCCGGAACCGGATTCGCCCACCACGCCGAGCGTTTCACCGGCGCGCAGCTGGAAGTTGATGTTATTCAGCACCAGCCGATCGCCGTAAGCTTTGTGCAATCCCACGCCTTCGAGCAGCGGCGCATCGCCACGCGCGGCGCGCGCGGGCAGCGGCGTCGGTTCTGCCGCGCTGAGGCGTAAACCGCGCGTGGCGGGCGTGGGCACCGCACGCAGTAAACGCTGCGTCCAGGCGTGTTGCGGGCGTTGCAGCAGCGGCGCGCTGGCACCCTGCTCGACCACGTCGCCATCGCGCAGCACCAGCACGCGATCGGCCAACTCGGCCACCACCGCCAGATCGTGACTGATCAGCAGCAGGCCATGCCCATCGCGGCGGCGCTGCGCCAGCAGTTGCAGAATCTGGCGCTGCACCGTCATATCCAGCGCGGTGGTGGGTTCATCGGCAATCAGCAGGGTTGGACTGCCCGCCAGCGCGGTAGCGATCAGCGCACGCTGGCGCTGGCCGCCGGAGAGCTGATGCGGATAGCGTTCAAGGCGGCTTTCGGCATCGTGGATGCCCGCTGCTTTCAGCAGTTCAAGGCTTTTCGCGTGCAGCGCACAGCGATAGCCGGCGGCGTTAAGCGCATCGCCCAGCTGCTGACCAATCCGCCGCAGCGGATCGAGCGACACCAGCGCATCCTGCAACACATAACCGATGCGGCGACCGCGCAACGCTTGCCAGTCGCGGCGCGTCGCCTGGCGCATGTCGCGCCCATCAATGGTGAAGCGATCGGCGCTGAGCACCGCATCGGGCGGCAGCAGGCCGAGCAGGCTGCGCGCGGTCAGGGTTTTACCCGATCCCGATTCACCCACCAGCGCCACCGATTCGCCCGGCCACACTTGCAGGCTGAGGTTTTTCACCACCTGCTGCGCGCCAAACCGAATCGACAAGTTGTGGATATCAATAAAAGGCTGACTCATGCCGATCTCCCCTCAAACCGCGCTTGCCAGTAGCGTCCCAGCGTATTCACCGCAATCACCGTCAGCGTGATAAACACCCCCGGCCACACCGCGATCCACCAGGCGTTACGCAGATAGTTGCGCCCTTCCGCCAGCATCAATCCCCATTCGGCGGTGGGCGGCTGCGGCCCCATGCCGAGGAAACTCAACCCGGCGGTGCCGATAATCGCCGTGCCCAGTCCCAGCGTGGCGAGCGCCGGAACCTGCGCAATAGCGTGCGGCAGGATGTGCCGCGTAATTAAGGTCACGCGCGACAGGCCAAAGGTGCGCGCCTGCTCGACGTAGCCGGAGGTCATCACGCTGTACGTCTGCGCGCGCACCACGCGGGCAAAACGTGGAATTGACGCCACGCCCAGCGCGATAATCAGGTTATTGGTGCCGGGCCCGGTGAAGGCGATCAGCATCAGCGCCAGCAGCAGATCGGGAAACGCCGAGATCACATCCACGGCGCGGCTCAGCACTTCATCCACCACGCCGCGCGCCAGGGCGGCGATCAGGCCAAGCAGCGTGCCAAAAAGCACCGCCAGCACCATCGCCGCCACGCTTATCAGCAGTGAATAGCGGCTGCCGTAAATTACGCGGGTCAACAGATCGCGCCCCAGCTGATCGGTGCCGAGCCAATGCTGCGCCGAGGGCGGCAGCTGCGCGTTGAGCGGATCGGCCAGCAGCGGATCGCTGTGCGCCAGCCACTGCGGTGCGATCACCGCCACAGCCAACAGCAGCAAAAAGGCCAGCGCCGCCCACACCGCCGCAGGCAGCGCCATCGGAAAACGTTGCAGTACGGCGATCATGCGCGCGTCTCCCCGCGCAGGCGTGGATCGATCCACAGCGCCAAAATATCCACTAGCGTGCTCATCACCACGTAAATCAGCGCCGACAGCACCGCCACCGCCAGTACCACCGGCAGATCCTGCGCCAGCACCGCATCCACGGTGAGTTTGCCGAGGCCGGGACGACCAAAGACCTGTTCGGTGATCACCGCGCCACTCAGCAATCCGCCCACCAGCCAGCCGGTTAAGGTCACCGCCGGCAGCGCCGCATGGCGCAGCGCGTGGCGCAGCCGAAGCGTGCTCTCCCCCACGCCCCACGCGCGCAGCGTTAATGTGAACGGCGCATCCAGCGCGCGCTCCAGTTCGCGGCGCAGCAGCTGGGCAATGACCGCGCCCTGCGCCATCCCGAGCGCCAGCGCGGGCAGCACCAGCGATGACAGTGTGCGGTCGCCCGCCACCGGGAACCAGCGCAGCGTGAAGCTGAAAACAAACAGCAGCACGATGCCCATCCAGAACGAGGGCGTGGAGGCCAGCAGCAGCTCCACGCCGTTGGCAATACGCCGACCAATGCGGCGATGCGCGGTGGTCACGGCGATCAGCACCGCGAACACAATGCTCACCAGCAGCGCCGCCAGCGTCAGTTTGAGCGTCGGCCACAGCTGTGTGGCCAACAACTGGCTGACATCGGTATTCAGCAGGTAGGAGCGGCCAAAATCGCCGTGCAGCACGCGCCATAAATAGTGCAGATATTGCCACCACAGCGGCTCGTTCAGGCCCCATTCGGCGCGGATCGCTGCTTCAATCGCGGGCGTGCGCAGCTGTTCGCCAATCAGCAAACTGACGATATCGCCCGGCGCTAAGTGGACGCCGAGAAACGCCAGCGACACCGCCGCCCACAGCACCAGCACGCCGCCCAGCAGGCGGCTAACAATGCGTCGCGACAGATCGCTCCGCCACAGCGTGGGGCGACGCGCGCGCGGCGCGCGGGTAACCATACTTTCCAGGCTCATTTCGCCTCCGGTTTGAGGTGTGAATCAGGCGATGTTGGCGATCGGCAGCTGATTGAACTCTTTTTTAAGGAATACCAGCGCTTCGCCGAGCGGATTGGTGCGGTGATAGAAGGGTTGGTAGCCGCGCCGCAAATAAAGCTCGCTGAGCCACGGATGCTTGATGGCGGTGGCAAGGTAGACGCCAGGCGCTTTTAGCGTGTGTTGCAGCAGGGTCTCTTCGGCGTAAGTGATGATTTCGCGGCCAAAACCCTGCCCTTTGTAATCGGGATCAACTGCGAACCAGTGAATAAACGGCAGCGATGAAGGCGCTTGCGCATCCTGCTGCCACGTAAAGCGCACCGTGACGGTGGCCACCGCGCGCTTCCATTTGCGCAGCACCAGCACGGTTTCCTGTTCGATCACGCGGCGCACCTGCTCGACGTTGCCCTGCGAAATAGTGAAATGCACATCCAGCGCCACCAGCGAAGCGTAGGCGCGTTGCAGCAGCGCAAATACCTCTTCGGCGTCCTCTGGTTTCGCCACCTCAATCAGTTGGCTCATAATTATTTTCCCGGTCATCTATCCGGTTTAAATTATTAAAATCTGGCGAATTAAAGTAAAACGAGAATAGTGGCAATCGATTTGTTGAATGTGGCAAATAGCTATTTTTTTGGGATGGGTGTGGCGGAAAAAAATCAAGTCGCCGTAAAGGGTAACGTTACGATAAATAAACAGGACGTTGTAGGGTGCGCATTTATGCGCACCGGGAAACAGGTCGCCATAAATGGCGACCCTACAATGAACGTGCAGATATTATGTAAGGTGCACATGTAGGCGCACTCACAAACTGGTTGACGGAATTACTGCTTACTCAACCACACATCGTAAGCACTTTCTGGCATCTGCTTGTAGCTGCGGAAACCGAAACCTTGCACATAGCGGGCCGCGGCCAGCTGATCCTCAGGTTCATACAGCGGCAGCGCCAGCGCCAGCTGTGGCAAGGCGCGCTGCTGCAATTCGCGGTAAAAACCCCGACGCTGATTCAAATCTAACGTCGCGGCGGCCTTATCCAGCAGCGTATTGATCTGCGCATCGTTGACGCGGCTGTAGTTAATCGCGCCGCCTTGCGTAATCGGCCGATAGTGGTTTTCAATATCCACACCATCGGTTGGCGTGTTGGAGTTGGCGATGGTGCCGAACTTGCCGCTCTTACGCACATCGGCGTAGGTGCCGGAATCCACATAGTTCAGCTTCAAATCTATGCCTAAACGCTGGCGCGCCTGCGCCTGAATCGCCTGCAACAGCACATCACGCTGATCGCGCACCGTAGCCTGCGCCTGAATCAGTTCGATGCGTAAACGCTGCCCATCTTTGCTGCGGAAGCCTGCGCTATCACGCGTGCTCCAGCCCGCTTCATCCAGCAGCGCGTTGGCCGCCGCCGGGTTGTTGCCGTATTTGCCCTCAAGCTCGTTGTGATACAGAGGATCAATTGGCGAAGTGATGCCCCACGCCCGCGTGCGTTCGCCGCGATACACCGATTTCAGCAGCGGATCGATGTCCAAGCCCTGGAGCAGCGCCTGGCGCACTTTCACATCCTGCGTCGGGCCAAACTCGACGTTCAGGAACAGCGAGTACGGCGTGCCGGTATTCAGCGCATGCTGATAGCTGAAGTCAGGATTGTCTTTGAACTCTCCGGCATCGTTGCCGGAAATGCCCTCAATCACATCCACTTGCCCGGAGAGCAGCGCGCCGGTGCGCACCGAGGATTCCGGCAGGAAGCGGTAGGTCACGCGATCCAGATATGCCGGGCCTTGATGCCTGGCGGTGGCGGGTGCCCAGTTGTATTTCGGGTTTTTCACGTAGGTCACCTGCTGGCCTTTCTCGTAGCTGTCGAGAATAAACGGCCCGGTGCCGGCGATCTCTTTGCCGCCCGATTTCAGCTGCGGTGACGTCCAGCTGGCGGGCGCGAGAATCTGTAAACCGGCGGCGAAGGAGAGGAATGGCGCATACACCTCTTTCAGCGTGATCGCTACGGTGCGATCGTCCGGCGTTTCAATCTTGTCGATGTGCGATCCCATCAGGCACAAGCTGCTGCCGGCGCAATACTGCGCCACCTGCGTTTGGCGGAAGTTTTGCGCCACCGCGTTGGCATCGAGTTTTTCGCCGTTGGAGAACGTGACGTCACGGCGCAGCGTAAAGCGGATGACTTTGCCGCCCTCGCTGACTTCGTAGCTTTCGGCTAACCACGGCACGAAGCTGCCGTCCGGGCGGCGCGCCAGCAGCGATTCCCAAAAGTTGCGCAGGCTGATCTCTGCTTTGTCCTGGCCGTTGAGCTGCGGGTTAAAGGTGGTCGGTTCGGTTTCGACGCCGACGGTTAAAGTGCCGCCGCTCACCGGTTTATCCGCGGCGAGAACCGGTAATGCGCTTCCCAGCAGGCTAACGCCCAGCGCCAACGCGAGTGAATGCTTGTTCATATTATCCTTGGTGATAGCAGGTTATTTTAATGAGCCGCAAAGGTGCGGTGATATCCGGTAAATTATTAAAATCTGGATAATTAAAAGTAAAACGAGAATAGTGGCAATCGATGTGAGAAATAGGTTTAAGGCGGGATCAAAGGCCGTGCAAAATAAATCACACGTCAGGGAATATAAAAGATAAAAATAAAATAAGCGGCTTCCCTGCCGCTAACATTTTATTGCGCGCGTGCCGCCATAATGGTTTCCATCACGTTGCGCGGAGCTTCAGCATAATGTGCAAATTCCATGCTGTAGGTGGCGCGGCCTTGCGACAGCGATCGCAGCGCGGTGGCATAACCGAACATGTCGGAGAGCGGTACTTCGGCGCGAATAATGCGCGCACCAAAACGCTCATCCATGCCCTGCAGGGTGCCGCGCCGCGCTGACAAATCGCCCATCACGCTGCCGGCGTACGCTTCCGGGGTTTCCACTTCCACCTGCATCAGCGGTTCGAGGATCACCGGATCGGCCTGCTTCGCCGCCGCTTTAAAGCCAAAGATCGCCGCCATGCGGAACGCCATTTCCGATGAATCGACATCGTGATACGAACCAAAGGTCAAGGTGGCTTTGAGATCCACCACCGGATAACCGGCCAGCACGCCGCCGTTCAGCGCTTCGCGAATCCCCTTCTCAATCGAAGGAATGAACTCGCGCGGCACCACGCCGCCTTTGGTGGCATCGACAAAGGCAAAGCCCGCGCCCGCCGCCTGCGGCTCCAGCGACAACACCACGTGTCCGTACTGTCCTTTGCCCCCGGATTGACGCACAAACTTGCCTTCCACCTCGTGCACCGTTTTGCGGATGGTTTCACGGTAGGTCACCTGCGGCCGACCAATGTTGGCTTCCACGCCAAACTCGCGCTTCATGCGATCGACGATGATCTCCAGATGCAGCTCGCCCATGCCGGAAATAATGGTTTGCCCCGACTCCTCATCGGTGTGCAGTCGGAAGGATGGATCTTCCGCCGCCAGCCGCTGCAAGGCCAGGCCCATTTTTTCCCGATCGCTTTTGGTCTTCGGCTCGATCGACAGCGCAATCACCGGCTCAGGAAACTCCATGCGCTCCAGCGTGATGAGCGCGTCGGGATCGCACAGGGTTTCGCCGGTGGTCACCTCTTTCAATCCGACGCACGCGGCGATATCCCCGGCGCGAATCTCATCGATTTCGAGGCGATCGTTGGCCTGCATCTGCACGATGCGACCAATGCGCTCTTTGCGCCCTTTCACCGCGTTCCATACGCTGTCGCCTTTGCGCAGCACGCCAGAGTAAACGCGCACGAAGGTAAGCTGACCGACGTAGGGATCGCTCATCAGCTTGAAGGCCAGCGCCGAGAACGGTTCGCTGTCGTCGGCGTGGCGCTCGGCGGATGCACCTTGCTCATCCACGCCGCTGACGGCGGGCACGTCGAGCGGTGACGGCATCAGCTCAACTACCGCGTCCAGCATGCGCTGCACCCCTTTGTTTTTGAAGGCGCTGCCACACAACATCGGCTGGATTTCGCCCAGCAAGGTGCGCTGGCGTAAACCGGCAATCACCTCGTCTTCGCTCAGGTCGCCTTGTTCGAGGTAGCGATCCATCAGCGCCTCGCTGGCTTCGGCTGCGGCCGCCAACATGTTTTCACGCCATTCGGCGGCCAATGCTTGCAGTTCATCAGGGATCGGCGCGTAGCTGAACGTCATGCCCTGGCTGGCGTCATCCCAATAAATGGCGCGCATTTTGTTGAGATCGACTACGCCCGCGAAGTGCTCCTCGGCACCCATCGGAATCACAATCGGCACCGGATTGGCGTGCAGGCGATCTTTCATCATCTGCACCACGCGGAAGAAATCCGCGCCCTGGCGATCCATCTTGTTCACAAAGGCGATGCGCGGCACGCGGTATTTATTCGCCTGACGCCATACGGTTTCCGACTGCGGCTGCACGCCGCCGACCGCGTCGTACACCATCACCGCGCCATCCAGCACGCGCATGGAGCGTTCAACTTCGATAGTGAAATCAACGTGGCCGGGCGTATCAATAATGTTGATGCGATGCGGCGTGAAGCTGCCATCCATGCCCGGCCAGAAGCAGCTGACCGCCGCCGAGGTGATGGTAATACCGCGCTCCTGCTCCTGCGCCATCCAGTCGGTGGTTGCCGCGCCATCGTGCACTTCACCCAACTTGTGGCTCATTCCGGTGTAAAACAGGATGCGCTCGGTGGTGGTGGTTTTACCGGCATCGATGTGCGCGGAGATGCCGATATTGCGATAACGTTCGATGGGTAGGGTTCGGGGCATGATGCGTCCTTAGTCTTTTCGACTTGATAAGCGGCAAGCACCATTGCCCGCCGCTGCGCCCTAGCCTACTGCTATTGTACGTATTAATACGAACAGTTTGAGCCTTTTCTAACCATCGTTGAAACCTTGCTGCGATTTTAACGTGATCATTAAGATGCCTAGTGCGCATGAATGCGCACCCTACGAACACCGCGCTTACCCTGTAGGGTCGCCATTATTGGCGACCTGAAAGCAGCATGGTGGTGAATTCAGCCTTTGCAGGCTGGCGCGATCGCGCACAGCCGATTAAGGTAAGGCTTTCTATCTTCAAGGGGATAAGCATGCGCATTCTGGTGGTGGGAGCGGGAGCAACGGGCGGATATTTCGGCGCGCGGCTGACGCAGGCGGGGCGAGACGTGACGTTTCTGGTGCGCGAGCGCCGCTTTCAGCAGTTGCAGCAAACCGGGATGCTGCTGAAAACGCCAGGCGGCACGGAACGGATTGAGCCGCAGCTGGCGCGTGCCGGTGAACTGCAAGGCCCGTTTGATCTGATCCTGTTGACGGTGAAAAGCTTTGGCCTGGAACAGGCAATGGACGATATTGCACCCGCAGTAGGCGCGGACACGCTGATCATGCCAATCCTTAACGGCATGCGCCACATCGACGCGCTGCGCGCGCGCTTTGGCGACAAGGTGATTGGCGGGCTGTGCAAAATCAACGCCACGCTGGGCGAAAACGGCGAGGTGGTGCAGATGACGCCGCTGCACCAGCTCTATTACGGCGCGCTCAACGGCAATAACGATCCGCGCTTGCAGCGGGTTGATGAAGCGCTGAACGTGTCGCAATTTGATGCGGTGTTCACCGACAACATCCTTAGCGAACTGTGGGAGAAATGGCTGCTGCTGAGCACGCTCGGCGCGGTGTGCTGCATTACGCGCGGCGATACCCAGCAGCTGCTGCAATCACAGGGCGGCGAAACCTTGCTGCAAACGGTGTTCGGCGAAGTGCTGGCGGTGCTGAGCGCCGACGGTTATCAGCCGCGTCCGGCGGTGACGGCGAAGATTTTTGAGACGCTGAATAATCCTAAGGTGGCGATGACCTCGTCGATGTACCGCGATTTGATACAGGGTTACGAGATTGAAGCCGATCAGGTGATTGGCGATTTGCTGGTGCGCGGCGCACGCAGCGGCATGGTAACGCCGCTGCTGAACGCGGTGTATGTCAATTTGCAGGTCTATGTGCAGCAGCGGCAGGCAGCAGGTTGATGTAAGGCACCGCCCGGTAGCGGCGCGATTTATCGCGCGAGCCTGAAGCAACGGTATCGCTGGAAGATGCGCAATAAGTTGCGCCGCTACCGGGTTGCAATGCTGACTTGCTTTACCCCAAACGCGATTGCACGCCCGGCAACGCCATCAAGCGTTGCCAACCCGCCTCCACCGCTTCCGGTATATCAACGTGGCCGATAAAACCGCTGCCGCGCGGGCCATAGCCTTTTTCGTCGTCGCGCAGGCGCTGGATTTCCCCCATCAGCAGCGACAGAAAACGCTCCATTGACCACAATCCCTGCGGCGGCGCGCCGATTATGCGCAGCATGCCCGCATCCATCGTCACCTGCGGCACAAATACCGGCCAGCTGATGAACTCGGGCGCGTCGGCGCGATCGCGCCACTGATAGCGAAATGTTTCCCACGTGCGGCGCTGCATCAGCGGATCCTGCACCAGCAGCACGCGCTGCGGCTGCCAATCGTGTTCATCCAGCAGTTTCTGGCTAAAGGCGGCATTTTCCCCGCAGTGGCGTGATGCAGTCTCCAGCAGCAGCCGATCGTCCGGTAGCGCGGCAAACGTGCGCGCCACCTCGCCGAGCAGTTCGGCTTCGCTTTTGCCCGCTGTGGCAATGTGGCGATAGAGCGGGTGCGTGGCGATCACCTCCGCCAGCAGGCGGGTGGAGTGACCGATGCCGCCGCTGATCAATAGCGGCAGCTGATATTTTTTCGCCACCGCCATCACCGCTTCAACGTTCGGCAGCACCGCGTGTCCCGCCAGAATCGCCAGATCGATATCCAGCGTGCCGTTTTGCGGCATGTGATCGAGCGCCAGCCAGGTCGCCAAGGTGTTGATATCCTGAATCTGTTGTGGATTGAGCTGCATCTGATTCTCCTTACGTATACATGGGCAGTTTAGCCGCTTAAACGCGGGACGAGCGGGGAAAATTTGCTACACTCGCCGCTTAATCTTCAGGAGAAATCAATGACTGCGCGTTCCGTTACCCTCGACGATGTTGCTCAGCGCGCCGGGGTTTCTTATCAAACTGTTTCCCGCGTGCTTAACCATTCGGCTCAGGTTTCGCCGCGTACCCGCGCCAAAGTCGAAGCGGCGATGCAGGCGCTTAACTACGTGCCGAACCGCGTGGCACAGCAGCTGGCCGGCAAAGCCACGCGCACGCTGGGTCTCGCCACCAGCGATTTAGCCTTGATGGCACCGGCGCAGATTGCCTCGGCGATCCAGCAGCGTGCCGCAGCGCAGGGTTATCATTTGGTGATCGCCATGGCAAATCCCGCCAGCCTGGCGCAGGACACGGTCAATGAACTGTTGGCGCAGCGCGTGGATGCGTTGCTGATCAATCTGCCGCTGGATGCCGCGCAGGCGGCGCAGATCCAGCACCAGTGCGGCAGCAAACCAACGCTGTTTTTGGACGTGGAGCGCGATGCCGCGGTAGCCCAGTGTCAATATCAAAGCGCCAGCGGCGCGCAGCAGGCGGTGGATCATCTGGTGGCGCTGGGCCATCGTCAGATTGGCGTATTGAACGGGCCGGAACGTTCGGCGTCTGCGCGTGCGCGTTTCGCGGCGTGGCAACAGGCATTGGCCGCGCATCAGCTGGAGCCGTTTTGCGTGTTACGCGGTGACTGGAGCGCGGCGTCCGGTTATCAGGCGCTGCTGGCGCAGTTAACGCAGCCGCTGCCGCAGGCGTTGTTGGTGGCCAACGATCAAATGGCGCTCGGCGCTATGCGCGCATTGCATCAGCATGGCGTAAAGATTCCGGCGGAGTTGTCGCTGATTGGCTATGACGACACCGCCGAAAGCGCGTGGTATCAGCCGCCGCTCACCACCGTGCGGCAAGATTTGCAGCGGCTGGGCGCGGTGAGTGTCGATCGCCTATTGGCGCAGCTGGATGGCGCAGCAGCAGCGGATGGCGCGTTAGACACCGAGTTGGTGCTGCGTGAAACCACCGCTGCGCCGCAGCAAGAGGCCGTGGATGTCGCGGAGATTGCCCGGCAACTGCAGATTTTGGCGCGGAAGTTAGTGCAGAAATAAAAAAGGTCGCCGTAAAAGGCGACCCCAGAATCAGGTTACATCCGCTTATTGCGGTTTTGGCTCGCCCATCGCTTTCAACTTCTTCGACAGCTCGCGACGCTCTTTCGACAGATCGGCGTTCTTGATGATGTATTCATCCACGCGATCTTCGTAATCCACACGCATCGATGCGATGATCTCCTGAATGGCTTCAACGCTCATGCCGGGTTTGATGTATTCACTCAGGTTGTCCAGCAGCAGCACACGTTTCTGGTTATCACGGACTTTCTTCTCGTTATCCACGATTTCGCGCTGCAGCTTGTTTTTACGACGGAACATACGCACAAACTCCAGTACGTCCTGAAATGATTGCTTGGCATTATCCATGTTGGCACCTTTCTTGAGGCCTGCATTGGCAGGCGGAATAGTCATAACGTTCAGCTTAGCGGTTTGACCGCCGGGAGAGCAATTTTCACCGCTAAATTCGGACTGGCGCTTATCTTAGCGCAAAGAAAGGGTGATTCACATTAAGTCATTGCCTGAGAAAACTATTTCCGCAGCGCCAGCCGTACCAGATCGGTCATACGTTCCAGCTGACGCGCCTGCTCCAGACTCAACCAGACGTAGCCGTAAATCGCCGTGGTTTGCGAGCGCCCGCTGCGCTGCGCCATTAGCTGTTCTAACTCTTGGGTGATCTCTTCCAGCGCATGGCTGTTGGCGGTGATGCGATCGGTTTCCCCTTTCACCATCAACGCCGCCAGCGCGTTCAGCGTATCTTCCGTCATCTGCTGCGTGCGGCGCAGCGTGGGCGCGTTTAGCAGCAGCAAGTGGCTTTCGCGCGACGACCACCACGCATCAATTTGCATCTGCATGGTGTTCACCATATTGCGGTTGATGGTTTGGATCGCTTCGAACACCGATTTCGGAATGCGCGTCTCTTTGCTGGCCGGCTCCAGCAGCGCACGCATTTTGATCACGCTGGAGAGCTGTTTTTGGAAGGCTTTATTCAGGCGCGGCTTTTCCAGCAGGTTGGCGGAGAAGCCGGTGTGATGCAGTTTTGCCATGGCGATAAACGCATCCGACAGCTGGATGCGCCAATGCGTGTAGGCGCGCTGCGCCCAAATTGCGCTAAACATCAGCGCCATCAGCGATCCTAAAATCACATCGCCGCCGCGCCACAGCGCAATGGTGAAATCCCCGGCGGGCGCGCCGACCACGACGCCAAGCGTGATGCCGATCAACAGCGCCATATAGGGATGTTTGCCGAGCGTGAGATAGCCGCAGACAATCATCACCACGAAACACCACGTCAGCATCAGCGGCAGCGAAAACAGCTCCAGCTTGAGCGCGATCAGGCCCGAGAGTAAACCGGCGAAGGTGCCGCTGATCCGCTGCACCACGCGCGGGAAGACGTTGCCCCACGTCGAAATCGGCCCCATCACCACCACCAGCGTAATCAGCGGCCAGGTGCCTTCGGGGATGTCGGTGAGGCGCACAAACAGGAAGCACAGCACAAAGGCGATGGCGATGCGCACGCCGTGCACGGCGCGATAGTGGCGGTAGAACCAGAACTCAATGGCAGAGATGGGTTTGTCAGCGCGTAACATGGTGGTCCGGGAACGGGATAATTTGCGCGTTATGTTACCCTGGCGCTGCGCCCGCTATCACTGTTGGCGGCAATTATTTCTGGCGTTTTTCTGAAAAGCAACATGCGCGTTACATCTAATATTCTTAATGGAAACATTGATGTAACGGAGCGGCGGGCTACGTCCCTGATTCCCCCTGCGGTTTCGGTAGCGGCGCGATGAATCGCGCAAACCTGAAGCAACGCTGTTGCTGGAGGACGCGCAATACATTGCGCCGCTACCGGAGCGTGCGGTTATCCGGTCCTACCACTGCGCGGACAGAAATAGACCGCCCCCCCCGCTCATCGCTGCTGTGTAAGGCGCTGAAATCAGCCCCGGCCTAGAGCTTCTGCTTCACGTAATCGCTGAGGCGCGTAAGGATGCCCGCCTGATCCACCGCGTGCAGCGCATACAGCGGATAGCTCGCCAGCTGCTTATCTTTGTCCATTACCTGTATTTCGCCCACCTGCTCACCCGCTTTCAACGGCGCTTCGAGGTCTTTACGATCGATGACGTATTTCGCCATAACGTTGGCGATTTCACTACGCGGGAGCGACAGGTAGATATCCTGAGTGGTGCCGACGTCCACTTTATGCGGATTACCGTACCAGACGTTTTCGCTGCCAATCTTCTTGCCCGCGTGGAACAGCTGCACGGTATCAAAGTTGTTTTGTCCCCACACCAGCAGCTTGCGCGCCTGCTCTTCCCGGCCTTTGCTGCTTTTGCCGCCCATGATTACCGCGATCAAGCGATGACGCCCTACCGCATTCGACGCCACGATGTTAAAGCCTGCGCTTTCGGTATGGCCGGTTTTCATGCCATCAACGTGCAGGTTTTTATCCCATAACAATCCGTTACGGTTATTTTGCGTGATGCCGTTCCACGTCAGGGTTTTCTCGCTGTACATCGCATAGAAATCCTGTTCGCCGTTGATGATGGCGCGCGACAGCACCGCCAAATCGCGCGCGGTGGTGTGCTGTCCTGGCGCATCAAGGCCGTGTACGGTTTCGAAATGCGTATGGGTCAAGCCGAGCTTCTGCACGTAGCTGTTCATCATGTTGACGAAGCTCTCCTGGCTGCCGGCGACGTAATCCGCCAGCGCGACGCAGGCATCGTTGCCGGAATCGATGATGACGCCGCGCATCAGGTCGCGCACCGTAACGTGGTCGCCCGGCTTCAGGAACATCAGCGACGAACCTTTGAACACCGGATTACCCGCTGCCCAGGCATCTTTGCCGACCGTCACCACATCGTCACGGGTGATTTTTTTCTGATCGACCGCGCGATCCACCACATAGCCGGTCATTAATTTGGTGAGGCTGGCCGGATTGCGCTCGGCGTCGGGATTGCCCGCAGTAAGGATTTGTCCGGTGGTGGCGTCCATTAACACCCAGGATGCCGCATCCACCGGCGGAGGCGTCAGGGGAAACGGCACGCTGTCGTCGGCTTGCGCCAGCGATGCCCAAACAATCATTCCAGAAACAGTAACCAGCAAACGCCTTTTCAACACATCTTCCTCATATCAAAATGAATTTTCGCTGCACGTTGTACGGCAATTAGCGCTTAGCGTTCTGAATAAATTGAAAAAAAGTATGAACTGCGGATAAATGCTGCGCGCCTGCTCGCAGCGCGGGCTTTCGAGGTTGTGCTGCTTCCAGCACACGACTATCCTGTGCGTTGATTTTCCACAGCCAGGATAACGCCGTGCCCGCCTCTGAGTTCAGCTTCTTGTTCCACGATTATGAAACCTTCGGCAAAAGTCCGTCGCTGGATCGTCCGGCGCAGTTTGCTGGCTTGCGTACCGATATCGCCTTCAACCCGGTGGGTGAACCGCAGGTGTTTTACTGTCAGCCCGCCGATGACTATTTACCGCAGCCGGAAGCGGTAATGATCACCGGCATCACGCCGCAGGTGGCGAAAGCGCGCGGCATCACGGAAACCGCGTTTGCCGAGCGCATTCATGCGCTGTTTACCGAGCCGCAAACCTGCGTGATCGGCTATAACAACGTGCGTTTCGATGATGAAGTGACGCGCAATATTTTCTACCGCAACTTCTTCGATCCCTACGGCTGGAGCTGGCAAAACGGCAATTCGCGCTGGGATTTGCTCGACGTGATGCGCGCCTGCTACGCGCTGCGCCCGGAAGGCATTGTCTGGCCGGAGAACGACGACGGTTTCCCCAGCTTCAAGCTGGAGCATTTGACCAAAGCCAACGGCGTGGCGCACGAGCAGGCGCACGATGCGATGTCGGATGTGTACGCAACACTGGCGATGGCAAAGCTGGTGAAAGAGAAGCAGCCGAAGCTGTTTGAGTTTCTGTTTACGCATCGCAACAAACAGAAACTGATGACGCTGATTGATATCCCGCAAATGAAACCGCTGGTGCACGTTTCCGGCATGTTCGGCGCGGCGCGCGGTAACACCAGTTGGGTGGTACCGCTGGCGTGGCATCCTGACAATCGCAACGCGCTGATTGTGGCAGATTTGGCGGGCGATATGTCGCCGCTGCTGACGCTGGATGCCGATGCGCTGCGCGAACGCCTGTATACGCGCCACAGCGATTTGGGAGACTTAGCGGCGGTGCCAATCAAGCTGGTGCATATCAATAAATGCCCGGTGTTAGCGCCCGCAAATACGCTGCGCCCCGAAGATGCCGAGCGGTTGAATATCGATCGTCAACGCTGCCTGGCGAATCTGGCGCTGCTGCGCGATCACGCTGAAGTGCGCGAAAAAGTGGTGGCGCTGTTTGCCGAAGCCGAGCCGTTTACCGCTGCGGATAACGTGGATGCGCAGCTTTATGACGGCTTTTTCAGCGATGCCGATCGCGCCGCGATGAATATCGTGCGTCAAACGCCGCCGCAAAATTTACCGGCGCTGGATCTCACCTTCAACGACTCGCGCATCGCCAAACTGTTGTTCCGCTATCGCGCGCGTAATTTCCCCGGCACGCTGGATGATAAAGAGCAGCAGCGCTGGTTGCAGCATCGTCGTGACGCGCTCAATGCCGAACGCGTCCAGGCGTTTTTGCTGGAGCTGGAGTCGCTGGCGAGTTTGCATGAGGATAACGCGGAGAAAATGGCGCAGCTGAAAGCGCTGTATTTGTATGCGCAGGAGCTGGTGTCGTAATTTCGTTGCTTGCCCGATGCGTGTAATACGCAACGGACATTATGCCCGCACTCTCTGGTAGCGGCGCAATTTATTGCGCGTCTTCCTGTAAAGCCGTTGCTTCAGGGTTGCGCGATGAATCGCGCCGCTACCTTATGTGCGGTTGGCGCGTTATTAAGTCATGGCGACCTGGCATCCAGGTGCGCATGAATGCGCACCCTACAAGTTCAAGCGCTGTTTTATCGTAGGGTCGCCATTGATGGCGACCTGAAACCAAAACCGGCGCTCAAACCTTAAATCATGCCCCACACCAGCCAGGTCAGCGCAAAGCCGCTCAGGCCCATAATGGTGGTCAGCACTGTCCAGGTTTTCAAACCGTCCGCCACCGAAAGTCCCAGGTAGCGCGTCACTACCCAGAAGCCAGCATCGTTAACGTGCGATAACCCCAAGCCGCCGAAGCACGCCGCTAATGTCACCAGCACGCGCTGCATATCAGAAACGTTGCCCACCGCCTGGCTCAGCAAGCCGCTGGTGGTGAGAATGGCCACCGTGGCAGAACCCTGCGAGGCACGCAGCGCCAGCGACAGGATAAACGCCGCTGGTACCAGCGGCAGATGCAGCGTTTCCAGCGTTAACGCCAGCGCTTTACCCACGCCCGATTCCACCAGCACTTTCCCAAACGCGCCGCCCGCGCCCGCCACCAGAATCACGCTGGCAGAGCTGGGAATCGCCCGACCGGTAAGATCCTCCAGCTTCTCTTTGCTCCAGCCGCGACGTACGCCCAGCAGCCATGCCGCCAGCGCCAGGGCAATCAGCAGCGCGATCGGCGGATTCCCGATCACTGTCATCACCGAGCGCAACAGCGAACCTTCCGCCAGAACCGAGTGCGACAGCGTGCCCAGCACAATCAGCAGAATCGGCACCACGATTAAGCCGGCAATGGTCATCGCGCCTGGCGCTGGCGCTTCACTCTTCGGCGTGCCTTCAGGTTTCGCCAGCTGCAACTGCTCCAGCACCTCTACAGAAAGCTGATAGTGGCGACGGTTCATGGCTTTCGCCACGAAGTAACCCACCACGCCAACCGGGATCGAGATCAGGATGCCAAGCATCATCAACCAGCCCATGTCAGTGTGCAGAATGCCTGCCGCCGCCGCGGCACCGGGGTGCGTCGGCAGCGCCACATGCACCGTCAGCATCACGCCCGCCATCGGTAAACCCACTTTCAGCGGCGAGACGCGTGCCACTTTGGTGAAGCCGTAAATCAGCGGGATCACGATGATAAAGCCGACTTCAAAGAACACCGGAATGCCCAAGATGAAGGCGGCGATGGTCAATGCGGCCACGGCGCGCTTCATGCCCAGCGTTTTACTCACGCGCTGCGCCAAGGATTCGGCACCGCCCGAGGCTTCAATCACCGCGCCCAGCATCGCCCCCAGCACGATGATAATGGTGATATGCCCCAGCAGGTTGCCCATGCCGCTAAAGATGGTTTCCATGATTTTGTCAGCGGGAATGCCGGTGGCAATCGCCACCAGTAGGCTCACGATCAGTAGAGCAACGAAAGGGTGAACTTTGGTTTTAATCACCAGTAACAGCAATATCACGATGCTGGCGGTCGCAATAGCGAGTAACAACGCGGTTGACATGTCAAGCCTCTGAATAATTAGAATATTTTGGGTACAATTTTCTCTGGGATAGACGGATTCAGGTAACACTTAACCCACGCAGCGCGCTTTGGCGCGGCGTGGGGCACAGCCAGAAACGTTATTTTGCGTAGGGCGCGAACCAGCCGAGGCCGTCTTCGGTGCGGCCGCGCGGGAAATATTCGCAGCCCACCCAGCCGTCGTAACCCACGTCATCCAGCAGATTAAACAGGTACGCATAGTTGATTTCGCCGTCGTCCGGCTCGTGGCGATGCGGCGCAGAGGCGAACTGGATGTGACGATAGCGTCCGGCGTATTCGCGAATCAGATGCGTCAAATTGCCGTCCACCAGCTGCGCGTGGAACAGATCCAACTGGGTGAACACGTTCGGGCGATCGATACGTTCCATCATCGCCAGTGTTTGATATTGGCTGGCGTAGAGATAATTGGGCTTAGTGACCGGATTCAACGCTTCCAGCAGCAGGCGAATGCCGTGCGGCGCAAAGCGCTCGGCGGCGTAATGCATATTGCGCACAAAGGTCTCTTCGTAGGCGGCGCGATCGGCTCCAGCGGGCACCGTGGCGGCCATCACGTGCACCTGCGGGCAGTTCAGCGCGATGGCATACTCCAGCGCACGATCGATGTCAGCACGCGCCTGCTCTTCACGCCCCGGAATGGCCGACACGCCCCACTCGCCCGCCTGCACGTCACCTGCGGCGGTGTTGAACAGCACCAGTTCCAGCTGATGCTGCTCCAGCTCGGCTTTGATTGCCGCCGCAGGATAGTCATACGGGAACAAGAACTCCACCGCACGGAAACCGGCGTTGGCGGCAGCGGCAAAGCGCTCGATAAATGGCAGTTCGCCGAACTGCGTCGATAAATTGGCGGCAAACTTAGGCATCAGAAATTCCTCAATTCCGCGACTTCGCTATCGGTGAGATAACGGATTGCGCGATCGCCGAGCGTGAACATCAAACGCGCGGTCTCTTCCAGCTCTTCGGTATTGTTGGCAGCTTCACGCAGCGACTTCCCCACCACCACCGGGCCATGATTGGCCAGCAGGAAGGCGTTGTAGCGCGGGGCCAGTGCGGCGAGATCGTCTGCCAGACGCCGATCGCCCGGCTTGTAGTACGGCACCACCGGCACATCGCCGACGCGCATCACCACATACGGCGTGAACGGGCGGATGCAGTTTTCGCTGTCGAGATCGCGCAGGCAGGAGAGCGCGGTTAAATAGTGGCTGTGCAGATGCACCACCGCTTTGCAGGCCGGATTGTTCAGATACAGCGCGCGGTGAAACGCCACCTCTTTCGATGGCTTATCACCGGAAATCCACTCCCCCTGCATCGTGACTTTCGACAGGCGGTCGGCCTGCAACTCGCCGAGGCACGATCCGGTTGGTGTTGCCAGCAGGTTGCCATCGTCCAGCAGCAGCGACAGATTTCCGGCAGAACCGGTGGCGTAACCGCGTTGGAAGAACGACGCACCAAGCTGCACCATCTCTTCACGGGCTTGTTGTTCGGTCATGCTAAAAACTCCGTTTGTGCGCGGGCAAAGAACTGTTCATCGCCAAAGTTGCCTGACTTCAGCGCCAGCGACAGCGGCTGCTGGATGTCACGCACCCACGGCACGCCCGGCGAAATGGTGGGGCCGATGTGGAAGGCGGTAACGCCGAGGCTTTGCGCCACCACGCCCGAGGTTTCTCCGCCGGCGACGATAAAGCGCTGCCAGCCGCGCGCTTTCAGCTCGCGCGTCACGGCGGCAAACAGGTGCTCAACCGCTGCGCTGCTGCGTGCCGCGCCGTACTGCTGTTGAATCGCCTGCAGCTGCTGCGCATCGGCGGTGGCAAACAGCAGCGGCGCCAGCGACGGCTGATGATGCGCCGCCACCCAATCGCACAACTCCTGCGCGTAGCCTTCGGCATCGTCGAGGCAACGCTCAACCACCACTTCCAGCGAGGGCGCGCGGGTGCGATAGGCCTGCACCTGAAGGTTGGTCATTTGCGAACACGAACCGGAGATCACCACCGCACGTTCGCCCTGCGGACGGCCGGCGCGCTCGGCGTCGCTGTGCTGCTGCTGGGTTGCCCAAGCGCGCGCGATACCAATCGCCAAACCGGAACCGCCGGTGACCAAACGCATCGCTTTCAGCGCTTCGCCCTGGGTTAACAAGTGCTGCTCGTTGAGCGCGTCCAGCACCACATAGTTGATGCCCTGCGCTTTCAGCACGTCGAGCTGCTCGCGCACCGACGCCGCACCCTGATCCAGCTGCGCGGCGTTGACCACCGCCGCCTGACCTTTGGCCTGGCGCGTCATTAAGCGCACCAGATTGCTGTCGGTCATTGGCGTTACCGGATGATGACGCATACCCGATTCCGCCAGCAGCCGATCGGCCACGAACAGATAGCCTTGGTATACGGTGCGGCCATTAACCGGCAGCGCTGGCGAAATCACGGTTTGCGTTTCACCCAGCGCCGCCAGCAATGCATCGGTGACCGGGCCAATGTTGCCCTGCTCGGTGCTGTCGAAGGTGGAGCAATATTTGAAGTAGAAACGGTCGCAGCCCTGCTGTTGCAGCCACTCAAGCGCCGCCAGCGACTGCGCAATCGCCTGTTCCGCCGGGCACGAGCGCGACTTGAGGCTGATAACAATCGCCTGCGCGCTCACGTCATCGTGACGGGCGGGCACGCCGTTGAACTGGATCGTTGGCAAGCCGTTTTGCACCAGAAAACTGGCGATGTCGGTCGCGCCGGTAAAGTCATCTGCAATCACGCCTAAACGCATAGTTACTTCTCCCCGGCCTGCGGCAACGTGATGCCGCTGAAAATTTTGATCACCGCGCTGTCATCTTCACGACCGTGACCGGCATTGCTGGCTTCGGTGAACATGTTGAGTGCGGTTGAGGCGAGCGGCAGCGGGAAGTGCAGCGACTTGGCGGTGTCCGCGACCAGGTTGAGGTCTTTTACGAAGATATCGACCGCCGACTTCGGCGTGTAATCGCCGTCTACCACGTGGCGCATGCGGTTTTCGAACATCCACGAATTGCCTGCGGCGTTGGTAACCACGTCATACATGGTGTCGAGCGGAATGCCCGCGCGTGCCGCCAGCGCCATCGCTTCCGCACCCACGGCGATGTGTACGCCCGCCAGCAGTTGGTGAATGATTTTCACGGTTGAACCCAGGCCGATTTCGCTGCCAACGCAGTAGACTTTCGCCGCGACCGCATCCAGCACCGGTTTTAAGCGGGCGAACACCGCTTCGCTGCCGGAGGCCATGACCGTCATCTCGCCCACGGCGGCTTTCGCTGCGCCGCCAGAAACCGGTGCATCCAGCATCAGCAGCTGATGCTGCGCCAGCTGTTGTTCGATCGCCTGCGCGTCCTGCGCCGAGATGGTGGAAGAAACCATCACTACCGTGCCGGGTTTGAGCTGCGCCGCCAGGCCGGTGTCACCAAACAGAATCGCTTTCACCTGAGCGGCGTTAACCACCAGCAGTAGCACCGCATCCAGCTCCTGCGCGAAGCTGGCCGCAGAGGTTTGTGCATCGCGCGCGCCCGCCTGACGCAGGGTTTCCAGCGCCTGCGGATTCAGATCCACGCCCCACGTATTCAAGCCCGCACGAATACAGGATTGCGCCGCGCCCATGCCCATAGAACCTAAACCAATCACGCCGATATTATTCACGGTTGCTGACACAGCCCACCTCCGGTTGTTAATTAAAGTGATAATTTGTTCATTGGTGTTAATTCTGCCGCAGATGCTGGTGAAGAAACGTGCGTGATATCACAAAAATTAACTTACTTGCTCACAAAGTCACAGCAATTCACAACGGTAAACCAGGGCGAGAAAGCCTGCTGCCGCGCTATTTGCCTGCTGATTCCGGGGAAATAATTTGTGCTGCAGGGCGTGAATCGATGCTCTACAATGTGAAAAAATGATAATTCAGGGAGCGCGGTGTGATTCCGGTAGAACGTCATCAACAAATTTTAACGCTGGTTGCTGAACGCGGCGTGGTAAGCATTGCCGAGCTGACCGAGCGTATGGGCGTGTCGCACATGACTATTCGTCGCGACGTGCAGAAGCTGGAAGAACAAGGTGCGGTGCTGTCAGTTTCCGGCGGCGTGCGCTCGGCGGATCGTCTGGCGGCGGAGCCGTCGCACTTGGCGAAAACCGGCATGTACAGCAGCGAGAAGATGGCGATTGGGCAGCTGGCCGCGCGCCATATTCCGCGCAACAGTTGCATCTATATCGATGCGGGCACCACCACGCTGGCGCTGGCGCGTGAACTGGTGGATCGCGATGATCTACTGGTGGTGACCAACGATTTCGTGATTGCGCGCTTAATGATGGAGAGCAGCGGCTGCAAGCTGATTCACACCGGCGGCACGGTGTGCCGTGAGAACCGTTCGAGCGTGGGTGAAGCCGCAGCGCGGAGTTTGCGTCAGCTGGCGATCGATATCGCCTTTATCTCCGCCTCCTGCTGGGGGCCGCGCGGCTTATATACGCCGGATGAGGATAAAGTGCCGGTTAAACAGGCGGCGAGTGATGTCAGCAGCAAACGCGTGCTGCTGAGCGACAGTTCGAAATACAACAAAATCGCCACCTATCTGGCGCTGCCGCTGGAGCGGTTTGATACCTTGATTACTGACGGTGAGCTGAGTAAAGCGGCGCGGGAAACCTTGGGTGCGGGCAATTGGGAGTTGATACTGGCGGGATAATTTTCTGCGGGGTTTAACCAGGTCGCCATTAATGGCGACCCTACCTATTGCAGTATTTTCGTAGGGTGCGCATTCATGCGCACCGGGTTATTTCACTTACATCTCTTCGCTGAACTGCGGCACCGGATTGCGGAAGGTGCGGGTGACAAACGCGAGGTAGATAATACCAATCGCGGCCCACACCAGGCCGAGCACCATTGAGGTCTCTTCCAGGTTAATCCACAGCGCGCCAACCGTCAGCGCGCCGCAGACCGGCAGCACCAGATAGTTGAAGTGATCTTTCAGCGTTTTGTTGCGCTTCTCACGCACCCAGAACTGGGCAATCACCGACAGGTTCACAAAGGTGAACGCCACCAGTGCACCGAAGTTGATCAGCGCGGTAGCGGTTACCAGGTCGAAGTTGATCGCCAGCAGCGCCACGCCACCTACCAGCAGCACGTTCAGCGACGGCGTACGATAGGTTGGATGAATGAAGCCGAAGAAACGCTGCGGGAACACGCCATCGCGGCCCATCACGTACATCAAACGCGAAACGCCTGCATGCGCCGCCATACCGGAAGCCAGCACCGTCACCACCGAGAAGATCAGGATGCCGATTTGCAGCGCTTTACCCGCAACAAACAGCATGATTTCTGGCTGTGAAGAGTCCGGATTCTGGAAACGCGAGATGTCCGGGAAGTACAGCTGCAGGAAGTACGACACGCCAACAAAGATCACCCCGCCAATCAGCGCGGTAAGGAAAATCGCACGCGGAATGGTACGTTCGGCATCTTTGGTCTCTTCCGACAGCGAACTGATGCCGTCAAAGCCGAGGAACGAGAAGCACAGAATGGTTGCGCCGGTAATCATCGGCACCACGTGCGCATCTTCTGACCAGAAGGGTTTGGTACTGGTCAAGGTTCCTGAGCCTACACCGTGCGCCACACCATAAATCACCATGCCGGTGATCACCACCATCACCACCACTTGCAGCACCACGATCACGCTGTTGAAGTTGGCAACGGTTTTGATACCACGCAGGTTCGAAATGGTCATAAAGGCCACCAGCAGCACCACAAAAATCCATGACGGAATGCCCGGTACCAGCGTCTCAAAGTAGCTTTTCGCCAGCAGGATGTTGATCATCGGCATGAACAAGTAGTCCAGCAGCGATGACCAGCCCACCATAAAGCCGACGTGCGGACTGATGGCCTTTTGAGCATAGGTGTAAGCGGAGCCCGCAGATGGGAAGCGGCGTACCAGCTTGCCGTAGCTCACGGCGGTAAACAGTATCGCGATCAAGGCGAAAGCATA
Source organism: uncultured Pantoea sp. (assembly GCA_966185695.1). Classification (GTDB taxonomy): domain Bacteria; phylum Pseudomonadota; class Gammaproteobacteria; order Enterobacterales; family Enterobacteriaceae; genus Pantoea. Next base: position 115,241 of record CBIFUL010000010.1, read on the forward strand.
AGCGGTGGCGACGTGGCCGTCGGTCAATCCTGAAACGATGCCGAAGGTATCAAACAGGGTCATTGGCTGCATATATGCCAGGCCCATCATGACAACCGGGATCAGGGTCAGAGATTTTTTCAGGTGTGCGCGCTGAGGTGCGGCAGAGGTGTTAAGCGACATTATTCAGGCTCCCGAAAGCAGCAACCGTTAAAGATTGAACCACAGAGATACTGCGCAATGCGCTGCAGTGAGAAGTGATATTAGTGTTTGCGATTGTTGTCGCGCCGTAGTCATCACGAAAGCGAGAACCAGCTTGCGCCGGTGCAATTGTAAACAGCCCCATCTTTGTTTTCCTCAATTCTCACGCCTACGCGTGTTTCAGTCTTTATCTATCCGGATGCGTGTCCGGCCTCGGTGATTTTAGTGAATACTTCCAGCAAAAAAATAACCGACGGCATAGGCGTCGGTTATATCTGTATTTTGCTGGGGGCGTATTTTGCCCTAACTTATGCCATCGGCACAAGACGTTAGATCAAAACTTCTTGGGTCAGGCGTTCTTCAGCATCCAGTCAATTTCGGTGGCGGTGATCAGCCGCTCAAACTGCGCCAGCTCGTACTGTTTACAGCTGTGCCACACGCGGCTGAAACGCTCACCCAATAGCGTTTGTAGCGGGTAGCTGTTTTCGAATTCATACAGCGCATCGCTCTGGCGGATTGGTAACGCCAGCCCCTCCGCCTCGTGTCCGTTGCCCTGCACCGCAGCAGGTAAAGGTAGCTGATTATCCAAACCGTGCAACATCCCGGCAAGAATAGTTGACACCACTAAGTAGGGATTTGCATCGGCACCGGCCACACGGTATTCGATACGATGGTTATCGGCATCGCCACAGGGAATACGCAAAGCTACCGTGCGATTGTTATGTCCCCATGACGCTTGTAGCGGCACATAGGCTTCCGGCAAAAAGCGACGATAGGCATTGACGTTCGGTGCCAGCAGCGCCATGGACGCGGGCATTAAATCAATCATGCCCGCCAGAGCGCGTTTTAACAGCGGCGAATCGCTGCCGTCGTCGAGTGCGAAAGCGTTGTGATCGGCGGCATCCAGCATGCTGATGTGCACATGCATGCCGCTGCCCGCGTACTCTTCATACGGCTTCGCCATAAAGGTGGCGGTCATGCCGTGGTTCTCCGCGACCTGACGTATTAAGCGCTTCAGCTGTATGGCATGATCGCAGGCTTTCAGCACATCACGCGTGTGATGCAGGTTAATTTCGAATTGCCCCGGCGACGCCTCCGCTAACGCCCCATCGGCGGGAATGCCCTGCTGCATCGCCAGATGGTCAATATCACGCAGCACGTCGGCGAAATGGTCGAGATTATCCACCGAGTACACCTGGCTTTGCCTATTACGTTCATCGCTGCCCGGCGCGCACGGCGGCTGAATATAGCCTTCCGCATCGCGCTGCTTGTCCACCAGATAGAACTCCAGCTCTACCGCTACCACCGGAAAGAGTCCTCGATTGCGCAGCTGTTGCCACAGCCGGTTTAGGACATTACGGGGTTCAACGTCAAAGGGAGTGCCATCTTGGTTACACATGGTCAGCAGCAGCTGGGCGATGCGTTGCGGATCGGCGGCAGAAGGAATTAAGGAGCCGGCGACGGGAATGCAGAGGTTGTCAGGTTCGCCGAGCGACTGGCCTAATCCGGCCTCTTCGACGGTGTTGCCGAGGATATCCATCGCGAAAACCGAGGCCGGGAAATAGCAGCCCTTTTCCAGTTTTGCTAGTGCGGAGACGGGAATGCGCTTACCGCGAAAGACCCCGTTTAAATCATTGAGAAGAATATCGACATATTGCGTTTCAGGATGGCGTTCCAGCCAGGTTTTCACCTCCAGCTGGAACGCGCTTGTTCGTTTCTCTTCACTGTGCCGCGTGAAGTCTTCTACTTCTACGAGGTTCGTCATGTTCCCACCCGCCCTTTACCGTTTCGTTATGGTTCGCGCAATGCTCAAAATAACAGCCACTCTTCTAACATAGCTCTAACGCAAATAGTGTGCAAATGTAACAAATCTGTTTGAAGAACGTACAAGCGATTGCTAGATTGACAAAATATTGCACACTTATTCGGCTGACCGCGCAAAAACGGTGAAAATATTGAACAGCGACGTGGAGACGTTATGGGCATTATTTTTGACAAACCCTTGATTGGCGTAGTGATGTGCCAAAACCTCATCGGCAGCCATGCCGGGCAAACGGTACATAACAAATACCTTGATGCCATCGTGATGGCCGGTGGCGTGCCCTTGCCTTTACCGCATCAGCTGATGCACGCGCCTCATCTATTAGAAAACGGTATGACGGTGCTGGATGGTCTGCTGCTGACCGGCAGTCCCAGCAACATTGAACCCTGGCATTACGGCGAAGCCGGAAAAGAAGCGCATGCCGATCCGGCACGCGATCGGCTGGCGTTCGGCGCAATCACCCAGGCGATTGGTAAAAAGATGCCGCTGTTTGGCATTTGCCGCGGCTTGCAGGAGCTGGTGGTGGCAAACGGCGGCGCGCTGCATCGTCAGCTGCACATGACGCATCAATTCCAGGAGCACCGCGAGGACGCCAGCTTACCGCTCGATCAGCAATATGCGCCGGCGCATCAGGTACAACCGGAAAGCGGTGGCCTGCTGAGCCAGCTGCTCGGCAGCGATGCCGCGTTTGCGGTCAACTCGCTGCACGGCCAGGGCATTCGTGAAACCGGCCCGCAGCTGCGCGTGGATGCGCGCGCGCCGGATGGGTTGATCGAAGCCGTTAGCCTACGCCAGCACCCGTTTGCCCTTGCGGTGCAATGGCATCCGGAATGGCAATCCGATCGCGATGCGGTATCGCGCCGGTTGTTCGACGCTTTTATCCACGCCGCACGTTGCTATCGCAAGGAACATCACCATGAATGAGGCCGCTCTGGCCCCCGGAAAGCGCTTGTCGCAGATCCGCCAGGCGCTGGGGCTGTCGCAGCGTCGCGCCGCGGAGTTATCAGGTTTAACCCACAGCGCCATCAGCACCATAGAACAGGACAAAGTCAGCCCGGCGGTGAGCACGTTACAAAAGTTGCTGAAAGTGTATGGCTTGTCGCTCTCGGAATTTTTCTCCGAGCCGAAAATTGACCCTACGCCGCGCGTGATTGTGCGCCCGGAGGAGTGCGTGGAGATTGGCAGCCTTGGCGTGTCGCTACAGTTGATCGATAACGGCGCGGCGAAACGCGCGCTGGCGATGCTGCTGGAGCGCTATGAACCCGGCGCCAGTACCGGTGAGAAGCTGCGCCATCCTGGCGAAGAAACCGGTACGGTGCTGGAAGGCGAAATTACGCTGGTGGTAAACGGGCAGCAATTCCACCTTTACTGCGGCGAAAGTTACGTCATTGATACCGGATTGCCGCACAGCTTTACCAATAACTCGGATCGACCGTGCCGAATTGTGAGCGCGCATACGCCCGCGAATTTCTAGCCACGGCGAATAGAGATGATATTTGTGTTTCGGTCGCCATCAATGGCAACCCTACGGCGCTCGTGCCTGGTTTTCGTAGGGTGCGTATTCATGCGCACCTGCGTAAATACGCGTTTATTTGCTCACGCGAGCAGCATTACAGCGTGTAAAGGAGGATGTGATGCAACATGTGGGAAGTTATTACGCGGCCAGCGCCAACGCGCATGAACCCTGGCCAGAACTGCAGGATTCGGTGCAGTGCGATGTGTGCATCATCGGCGGCGGCTTTACCGGCTTGTCGTCGGCGCTGTTTCTTACCGAGGCAGGCTACGATGTGATCGTGCTGGAAGCCGCCAAAATCGGTTTTGGCGCCAGCGGCCGCAACGGCGGGCAAGTGGTGAACTCCTACAGCCGCGATGTGGATGTGATTGAGCAGCGCTACGGCCAAGAGACCGCGCAGATGCTCGGCAGCATGATGTTTGAAGGCGCAGAGATCATTCGCGACCGCATCGATCGCTACGCCATCGCCTGCGATTATCGTCCCGGCGGCATTTTCGCCGCGCTCAATCAGCGGCAAATGGGCCACTTGCGCAGCCAGAAGGCCAGCTGGGCGCGCTACGGTAATCACGATTTGGAGCTGCTCGACGAGCGCGGTATTCGGCGCGAAGTGGCGACCGATCGCTATGTCGGCGGGCTGCTGGATAAACGTGGCGGCCATCTGCATCCGCTTAATCTGGCGTTAGGCGAAGCCGAGGCGATTCGGCGCCACGGCGGGCGCATCTATGAGCAATCGGCCGCGCTGGAAGTAACGTATGGCGCGCCGCATCGGGTGAAAACCGCTAAAGGTGACGTCAGCGCCACCTTTGTGATTTTTGCCGGTAACGCCTATCTTCCGGCGCAGCTTGAGCCGCGTCTGAGCCGCAAAAGTATGCCGTGCGGTTCGCAAATCATCACCAGCGAACCGCTGACGCGCGATCAGGCGCTGGGCCTGTTGCCGAATAATTATTGCGTGGAAGATTGTAATTATCTGCTCGATTACTTCCGGCTTACCGCCGACAACCGCCTGCTGTACGGCGGCGGCGTGGTGTACGGCGCGCGCGAGCCGGATGACATTGAAGCGCTGATCCGCCCCAAACTGCTGCGCACCTTTCCACAGCTGCGCGACATTAGATTCAGCCATCGCTGGAGCGGCAATTTCCTGCTGACGCTGTCGCGCATGCCGCAATTTGGCCAGGTCGAAAAGAATGCGTTCTTTATGCAGGGCGACAGCGGCCACGGCGTGACCTGCACCCATCTGGCCGGCAAGCTGATTGCCGAAGTGCTGCGCGGCCAGGCGGAACGCTTCGATGCCTTTGCGAAGCTGCCGCATTTGCCGTTTCCCGGCGGCCGACGCTTCAAAGTACCGCTCACCGCGATGGGCGCGGCGTGGTATGCGTTGCGAGATCGGTTGGGGGTTTGAGGGGATTCTGTCGGCGACAGGTTGTGCCATTATCGGTAGCGGCGCGATTCTTCGCGCGCCTTTCAGCAATGCTGTTGCTATAGAGATGCGCGATAAATCGCGCCGCTACCGAGTGTACATCGCTGCGGCGTAATATTTCACTCCAGCGGCATTTTCAGCGGATCGTCGTAGCGGTATTCAAATCCCAACTCACTGCTGATTCGGCTGCCATCAATCACTTTGCCGCGCGAACGCTGCGTTTCAGGCGCAAACGTTGGCGGCTGCAGGCCGAGCTGTTTCGAGACCAACGGATAAAAATCATCGCGCGCCGGATGTTTTGAGGCGCACAGGTTATACACGCGTCCGCCTTTTGGAGTGTGCAGCAGCAGCGTAATGGCTTCCACCACATCATCCAGATGCACCAGATTCACCGCGTGGCCACCCTTTTCCACTCCGCTTTTCCCGGCAAGGAAACGCCCCGGATGACGATTCGGCCCGACTAAACCGGCCAGGCGCACGATATCGACGCTGGTGCCCGGTAAATCATGCAGCCAGTTCTCCAGCTGCACCAGCGTTTTGCCTGCGACGGTACTGGGCTGCAACGCGCTGTGCTCTTTCATCACGCCTTCGTCCGCGCCGTACACCGAGGTCGAGCTGGTAAAGATGATGCGCGGCACCTTATTGGCCAGCGCGCTATCCACCACATTCTGCACCGCACGCAGATACTCTTCGCCGCCCTGCACCGTGCGGCTGGCGGGCAGCGTTACCACCAGCGCATCCACCGCCATCAGCGTGTCTAAATCTTCGGCTTCACACTCCAGTTCTGGCGTTAACACCAGCTGCACCGCTTCGATGCCGCAACGTCGCGCGGCCTCCACACCGTCCGGCGAGGTTTTGCTGCCGCTAACCTGCCAGCCGCGCGCGGCGAGCGCCAGCGCCAGCGGCATGCCCAGCCATCCCAGACCTACAATCGCCACCTTTTTCATATCGACTCCTGCTATCGGATCAAACTTCATTTTAGTGTCGGCATCTTTGCCAAACCAACGCAAACTGTTTCAGACAGTGAAGGTTAAAAAAGGGTTGCCAATTGTTGTCATCTTCGTTAGGTTAATCAGCACGCAAATGAATACTCATTCAGCAACGGAATTTACTATGACACGCGTTCAGTTCAACCACCATCATCACCATCATCCTGACTAGTCTTTCAGGCGATGTGTGCTGGGAGACGATTAGGATCTTCCAGTGGTGCGAGCGCAAAGAGAGCCCCCGGAAGATCATCTTCCGGGGGTTTTTTTATGGGCGAACGCAAACGTAACACGTTCAGACAGGATCAAATAAGAGGACAGGAACCATGTTAGATAACACCCGTTTACGCATAGCTATGCAGAAATCTGGCCGTTTAAGTGATGAATCACGCGAACTGCTGGCCCGCTGCGGTATCAAAATTAACCTTCAGCAGCAGCGTCTGATTGCGTTTGCGGAGAACATGCCCATCGACATCCTGCGCGTGCGCGATGACGATATTCCTGGCCTGGTGATGGATGGCGTGGTCGACCTCGGCATCGTCGGTGAAAACGTGCTGGAAGAAGAGCTGCTGACGCGCCGTGCGCAGGGCGAAGATCCGCGCTACTTCACGTTGCGCCGCCTGGATTTTGGCGGTTGCCGCCTGTCGCTGGCGATGCCGGTGGATGCCGAGTACACCGGCCCGCAATGCCTGCAGAATTCCCGTATCGCCACCTCTTATCCACACCTGCTGAAGAAATACCTTGATAAACAAGGCGTCGCCTTTAAATCCTGCCTGCTAAACGGTTCCGTCGAAGTGGCGCCGCGCGCCGGTTTGGCTGATGCGATTTGCGATTTGGTGTCAACTGGCGCAACGCTGGAAGCCAACGGCCTGCGCGAAGTCGATGTGATTTACCGCTCCAAAGCCGTGCTGATTCAGCGCGACGGCGAGTTGCCTGCTGCCAAGCAAGAGCTGATCGACAAAATGATGACGCGTATTCAGGGCGTGATTAAAGCACGTGAATCCAAGTACATCATGCTGCACGCGCCAAGCGAGCGTTTAGAAGAAGTGATCGCCCTGCTGCCGGGCGCTGAGCGTCCCACCGTACTGCCGCTGGCGGGCGACGTGAGCCGCGTGGCGATGCACATGGTGAGCAGCGAAACGCTGTTCTGGGAAACCATGGAGAAGCTGAAAGCGCTGGGTGCCAGCTCGATTCTCGTGCTGCCTATTGAAAAGATGCTGGAGTAATCGCATGAGCACAATCATGACGCCCATCCGCTGGGAGCAATGCGATGCCGAACAGCAGCAAGCGCTGCTGCAACGGCCAGCGATCTCGGCTTCGGCCAGCATCAGTGAAGTGGTGCAGGACGTATTAGTGAAAGTGAAAGCCGCAGGCGATGATGCGCTGCGTGAATTTAGCGCGCGCTTTGATAAGGCGCAGGTCGAGAATCTGCGCGTTACGCCGGAAGAGATGCAGGCCGCCAGCGAACGTCTCAGCGATGAGCTGAAACAGGCGATGGCCGCCGCGATGGCGAATATCGAAACCTTCCACAACGCGCAGATTCTGTCGCCGGTTGATGTGGAAACGCAGCCCGGCGTGCGCTGCCAGCAGATTACCCGTCCGGTGAAATCGGTGGGACTGTATATTCCTGGCGGCTCCGCGCCGCTGTTTTCCACCGTGCTGATGTTGGCGACGCCTGCGCGCATCGCCGGTTGCGGTCGCGTGGTGTTGTGTTCGCCGCCGCCGATTGCCGATGAAATCCTTTATGCTGCGCAGCTGTGCGGCGTGAAAGAGGTGTTTCAGGTGGGCGGCGCGCAGGCGATCGCGGCCCTCGCCTTTGGCACCGCCACCGTGCCAAAAGTGGACAAGATCTTTGGCCCCGGCAACGCCTATGTCACCGAAGCCAAACGTCAGGTCAGCCAGCGGCTCGACGGCGCGGCGATCGATATGCCCGCTGGCCCTTCCGAAGTGTTGGTGATTGCCGATGAGGGCGCCACGCCGGCGTTTGTGGCGTCGGATTTGCTGTCGCAGGCCGAGCACGGCCCGGATTCGCAGGTAATTCTGCTGACGCCCTCGCTGCAACTGGCCGAAGAGGTTGCGCTGGCGGTGGAACAACAGCTGGCGCAGCTGCCGCGCGCTGCGACTGCGCGTCAGGCGCTGGAGAGCAGCCGTTTAATCGTGCTGCGTGATGTGGCGCAGTGCGTGGAGATCTCCAACCTCTACGGCCCCGAGCACCTGATCATTCAAACGCGCCAGCCACGCGAAGTAGTGGATGACATCACCAGCGCCGGTTCGGTGTTCCTCGGGGATTGGTCGCCGGAATCGGCGGGCGATTATGCGTCGGGCACCAACCACGTGCTGCCAACCTACGGTTACACCGCCACCTGTTCCAGCCTGGGCCTCGCCGATTTCCAGAAGCGCATGACGGTGCAAGAGCTGACGCCGCAAGGTTTCCTGAATCTTGCCGCCACCATTGAAACGCTGGCCGCCGCGGAACAGCTGGAAGCCCACAAAAACGCCGTGACGCTGCGGGTTGCCGCGCTGAAGGAGCAAGCATGAGCCAGAGTATTGAAGATCTCGCCCGCGCCAATGTGCGCGCGTTGACGCCGTATCAGTCGGCGCGCCGCCTCGGCGGCAACGGCGATGTGTGGCTGAACGCCAATGAATTCCCGCTGCCGGTGCCGTTTGAGCTGTCGCAGCAGACGCTGAACCGTTACCCGGAGTGCCAGCCGAAGTTGGTGATTGAACGTTATGCGGCCTATGCCGGTTTAACGCCGGAACAGGTGCTGGTGAGCCGCGGCGCGGATGAAGGTATCGAACTGCTGATGCGCGCGTTCTGCGAGCCGGGTAAAGATGCGATTCTGTTCTGCCCGCCGACCTACGGCATGTACAGCGTTAGCGCTGAAACCATCGGCATCGAATATCGTACCGTCGCCGCGCTGGAAAACTGGCAGCTCAACCTGCCCGCGATTGCCGAGCAGCTCGACGGCGTGAAAGTGGTGTATATGTGCAGCCCGAACAATCCCACCGGCAACCTGATTAACCCGGATGACATTCGTCAGCTGCTGGAGATGACCGCCGGGAAAGCGCTGCTGGTGGCCGACGAAGCGTACATCGAGTTCTGCCCGCAGGCGACGCTGGCGGGTTGGCTAAAAGATTATCCACATCTGGTTATCTTGCGCACGCTGTCGAAAGCCTTTGCGCTGGCCGGTTTACGCTGCGGCTTTACGCTGGCGAACAGGCCGGTGATCGATCTGCTGATGAAAGTGATTGCGCCCTATCCGCTCGCCACGCCGGTGGCCGATGTGGCCGGACAAGCGTTGAGCGATCAAGGTATTGCGCTGATGCGTCAGCACGTCAGCGAGCTGAACGCCAATCGCGCCTGGCTGTTTGAGCAGCTGCCGACGCTCAGCGTGATACAGCAGGTGTTCCCAAGCGAAACCAACTACATTCTGGCGCGCTTTACGGATTCGCCAAAAGTGTTTAAAACGCTGTGGGATCAAGGCATTATTCTGCGCGACCAAAATAAAAACCCCGGCCTTGCGGGATGCCTGCGCATCTCTATCGGCACCCGTGAAGAGTGCGAGCGCCTGATCGCCGCGCTGCAAGCCTTATCAGTGGAGCAAGCATGAGTCAGAAGATCCTTTTTATCGACCGCGACGGCACAATCATTTCCGAGCCACCCACTGATTATCAGGTGGATCGCATGGAGAAACTGGCGTTTGAGAAGAACGCCATTCCCGCGCTGCTGGCGTTGCAGGCGGCCGGTTACCAGCTGGTGATGATCACCAATCAAGATGGCTTAGGCACCAGCAGCTTCCCGCAGGCCGATTTTGATGGCCCGCACAATCTGATGATGCAGATTCTCAGCTCGCAGGGCGTTAACTTCAGTGACGTGTTGATCTGCCCGCATATGCCGGAGGATAACTGCGATTGCCGCAAGCCTAAAACCAAAATGGTGGAAGCCTGGCTGGCGGCTGGCGCGCTGGATACCGCCAACAGCTACGTGATTGGCGATCGCCTTACCGATATTCAGCTGGCGCAAAACATGGGCATTCAGGGCCTGCGTTATGGCAAAGAAGGTGAAGATTGGGATGCGATTCAGGCGCGTTTGACCCAGCGCGATCGCTACGCGCTGGTACAGCGCAACACCAAAGAGACTCAGGTGCGGGTGGAGGTGTGGCTGGATCGCGAAGGCGGCAGCAAAATTAACACCGGCGTCGGCTTCTTTGATCATATGCTGGATCAAATCGCGGTGCACGGCGGCTTCCGCATGAACATCGAAGTTAAAGGCGACCTCTATATCGACGATCACCACACCGTGGAAGACACCGGTTTGGCGCTCGGCGAAGCGCTGCTGAAAGCGTTGGGTGACAAGCGCGGCATCGGGCGTTTCGGCTTTGTACTGCCGATGGATGAGTGCCTGGCGCGCTGCGCGCTGGATATTTCCGGTCGTCCGCACATCGAATTCAAAGCCGAGTTCAGCTACCAGCGCGTGGGCGATCTCAGCACCGAAATGGTGGAGCACTTCTTTAGCTCGCTCTCCTACGCCATGATGAGCACGCTGCACCTGAAAACCAAAGGCCGCAACGATCATCATCGCGTCGAAAGCCTGTTTAAAGCCTTTGGCCGCACGCTGCGTCAAGCGATTCGCGTGGAAGGCAATACCTTGCCGAGCTCGAAAGGAGTGCTGTGATGAACGTGGTGATCCTCGATACCGGCTGCGCCAACCTGTCGTCGGTGAAGTGGGCGATTGAGCGCCTGGGCTACACGCCGAGCGTGAGTCGCGATCCGGATGTGGTGCTGCGCGCCGACAAACTGCTGCTGCCGGGCGTGGGCACGGCGCAGGCGGCGATGAACCAGCTGCAGGAGCGCGATCTGATTGAGCTGATCAAAGCCTGTACCCAGCCGGTGCTGGGCATTTGCCTCGGCATGCAGCTGCTGGGGCGCGGCAGCGATGAAAATGGCGGCGTTAGCACGCTGGGCATTCTCGATGAGCCGGTTTCGCTGATGGACACGCAAGGTTTGCCGCTGCCGCACATGGGCTGGAACCAGATCACCGCGCAGGCGGGCAATCACCTGTTCCGCAATATTCCGGACGGCAGCTACTTCTACTTTGTGCACAGCTACGCCATGCCGGTGAACGCAAGCACCATTGCGCAGTGCGATTATGGCTATCCGTTCACCGCCGCGTTGCAGAAAGATAACTTCTTCGGCGTGCAGTTCCACCCGGAGCGTTCAGGCAAAGCCGGCGCACAGCTGCTGAAAAACTTCCTGGAGATGTGATGATTATCCCCGCATTAGATTTGATCGACGGCAAAGTGGTGCGCCTGCATCAGGGCGATTACGGCCAGCAGCGCGATTACGGCAGCGATCCCTTGCCGCGCCTGCAAGATTACCAACGCCAGGGCGCAGAGCTGCTGCATCTGGTGGATTTGACCGGTGCGAAAGATCCGGCCAAGCGTCAAATTCCGCTGCTGACCACCTTGCTGCGCGGCGTGAACGTGCCGGTGCAAGTTGGCGGCGGCATCCGCCAGCGCGACGATGTGGCCGCGCTGTTGGCGGCCGGTGCGACGCGCGTGGTGGTGGGTTCCACCGCCGTGAAGCAGCCCGACGAGGTAAAAAGCTGGTTTAGCGAGTTTGGTGCCGATGCGATTGTGCTGGCGCTGGATGTGCGTATTGATGCCAACAATCGCAAAGAGGTGGCGATCAGCGGCTGGCAAGAAGCCGCCGGTGTGACGCTGGAAGAGGTGATTGGCTGGTATCAGCCAGTGGGATTGAAACATGTGCTGTGCACCGATATTTCACGCGATGGCACGCTGAGCGGCTCTAACGTGGCGCTGTATCAGGAAGTGTCGGCGGCGTTCCCGGACATCGCCTTCCAGTCTTCTGGCGGCATTGGTTCACTGGATGACATCGTTGCCCTGCGAGGCAGCGGAGCGCAAGGGGTGATCGTTGGTCGCGCCCTGTTGGAAGATAAATTCACCGTAGCGGAGGCGATTGCATGCTGGCAAAACGGATAATTCCTTGTCTCGATGTGCGTGATGGGCAAGTGGTGAAAGGCGTGCAGTTCCGCAATCACGAGATCATTGGCGATATCGTGCCGCTGGCGCAGCGTTATGCGCAAGAAGGCGCGGACGAGCTGGTGTTCTACGATATCACCGCGTCGTCGGATGGCCGCGTAGTCGACAAGAGCTGGGTCTCGCGCGTGGCGGAAGTGATCGATATTCCCTTCTGCGTGGCGGGCGGCATCAAAAGTGAAGAAGACGCGGCGCGTATTCTGCAATTCGGCGCGGATAAAATCTCCATCAACTCGCCGGCGCTGGCCGACCCGACGTTGATTACCCGCCTGGCCGATCGCTTTGGCGTGCAGTGCATTGTGGTGGGCATTGATACCTGGTTCGACGAAACCAGCGGCAAATACCACGTTAATCAATACACCGGCGATGAATCCCGTACCCGCGTAACCACCTGGGAGACGCTGGATTGGGTGCAGGAAGTGCAGAAGCTTGGCGCGGGCGAAATCGTGTTGAACATGATGAACCAGGACGGCGTGCGCAACGGCTACGATCTGGTGCAGCTGAAAAAAGTGCGTGAAGTGTGCAAGGTGCCGCTGATTGCCTCTGGCGGCGCGGGCACCATGCCGCACTTCCTCGAGGCGTTTGAGCAAGCTAATGTTGATGGCGCGCTAGCCGCTTCGGTGTTTCACAAACAAATTATCAATATCGGCGAGTTGAAAAACTTCCTGATCGACAACGGTGTGGAGATTCGCGCGTGTTAACAGCTGAACAACTGACCAAGCTGGATTGGGTCAAAACCGCGGGCATGATGCCCGTCATCGTCCAGCACAACGTCTCTGGCGAAGTGCTGATGCACGGTTATATGAACGAAGAGGCGCTGCAAAAAACGATCAGCGAGGGCAACGTCACCTTCTTCTCGCGCACTAAAAATCGCTTGTGGACCAAAGGTGAAACCTCCGGCCATTTCCTGCAAGTGGCGAGCATTACGCCAGACTGCGACAACGATACGCTGCTGATATTGGCTAATCCCATTGGCCCAACGTGCCACTTGGGAACCTCCAGCTGCTTCTCACCGGCGGCACCGGATTGGACCTTCCTGTATCAGCTGGAGCAGCTGCTGGCTGCGCGTAAATCCGCCGATCCCGAAAGCTCATATACCGCGAAGCTTTACGCCAGCGGTACCAAGCGCATCGCGCAAAAAGTTGGCGAAGAAGGCGTGGAAACGGCTTTAGCGGCCACGGTGAACGATCGTCACGAACTCACCAATGAAGCTTCTGATTTGCTCTATCACCTGATGGTGCTGTTGCAGGATCAAGATCTGGATTTGAGCACCATTATCAATAATCTGCGCGCGCGGCATAAATAAAGCTTTGTGCAATATACTGCTCAAAATTGGCCGAAATAGCGGATTTTGAGCAGAATCCTTCTCAAAAATTGCAAGAACGTTACGCGGCGCTGGCAGGCATCAGCCGCCGCACGCTGTCGGATATCGAACAAGACAAAGAAAATGTGACGCTCACCACACTGAATAAAGCCTTTCGTCCACTGGGTTTGAAGCTGGGCCTGCTGCCGCGACAACCCCATATGCTGCAAACGCTGTTGGCGCAGTTAACACAACAAGGAACAACTGATGACCACCCATGAAAAACTGATCGCCCTGCTTGACCAACATCAGGCGCGTTATCGTTTGATGTCGCATGAAGCCACCGGTAAGTGCGAAGCGGTGGCGGCGATACGCGGTACCGAAGTGGGACAAGGCGCGAAGGCGCTGGTGTGTCATGTGAAAGGCAACGGCATCAAGCAACACGTGCTTGCGGTGCTGCCCGCTGACCAGCAGGCGGATCTCAGTAAAGTCGCGGCTGCCGTGGGAGGACGTCGCGCTTCGCTGGCGTCGCCAGCCGAAGTTGATATGTTAACCGGATGCGTGTTCGGCGCGATTCCGCCGTTTAGCTTTCACCCCGATTTGCGGGTGGTGGTTGATCCGTTGCTGTTCGAACGTTATGAAGAAATCGCCTTCAATGCCGGCGTGCTGGAGAAATCCATGGTGTTGAATATTGCAGATTATCAGGCGCTGCATAATGGTAACGTGATGAAAATAATCCTCTAATTGCCATGATTTACTGTGAACGGTACTCTGCGTCATTCACTATGACGACAAAAGAAGACCAACATTATGGCAAGTTCCCGTTTTACCGCCCGCCTGCGCAATACGCTGGCTTTAGCAGTACTGGCAAGCAGCGCGTTTGGCGCACAGGCGAAAATTGACCAGGTGCGTTTCGCGGTTGATCCCACTTATCCTCCCTTCGAATCCAAAACGCCGCAGGGCAAGCTGGTTGGCTTTGATATCGACCTCGGGAATGCGCTGTGCGCGCAGATGCAGGCGAAATGCGTGTGGGTGGAAAGCCAGTTCGACGGCATGATTCCGGCGCTGAAGGCGCGTAAGTTCGACGCCATCCTGTCTGATATGGGTATCACAGAAGAACGCCTGAAGCAGATTGACTTCACGGTGCCGCTGTACGACACGCATACCCAGCTGATTGCGCGCAAAGGGTCTGGCCTGCTGCCAACCGCCGCGTCGCTGAAAGGTAAAACCGTTGGCGTGGAGCAAGGCACGGTGCAGGAACGTTATGCGCGCGCCAAATGGCAGCCGTTTGGCGTGCAGGTCGTGCCTTATGGCGATCAGGCGCAGGTGGAAAGCGATTTGATTTCTGGTCGTCTGGATGTGGTGTTCACCGATGCCGCGCAAGCCGCCAACGGCTTCCTGAAACATCCGCAGGGCAAAGATTTCGAATTGGCTGGCCCGATTGTGCAGGATCCGATTATCGGCCCAGGCACCGCCATCGGCCTGCGTAAAGGCGACAGCGAACTGAAAGCGGCGCTGGACAACGCCTTTGCGGAAATCAAAAAGAACGGCACCTTCGACAAGATTCAGAAGCAGTATTTCGCGACGGATATCTCGATTCAGCAGTAATCTTTTGGGCGGCTTTTTGCCGCCCTTTTCGCAGCAGCACTATAATTCCAAGCATAAATTCATCAGGCGCGATCCAATGCGCCGTGAAAACAGGACATCGACCGGATTATGCAACAACAACATCATCCTCTGCTAAGCGCTTCGCTCGGCACCCAGCGCGAAATTATAAGCTTTCACTTTGGCACCGATTCGCATCAGCGCGTTTACATTCAGGCCGCGCTGCACGGCGATGAACTGCCGGGCATGGCGGTGGCGTGGTATTTGAAGCATAAGCTGCTCACGCTGGAAAGCGCGGGACAGCTCAAAGCGAAAATTACGCTGGTGCCGGTGGCCAACCCGCTGGCAATGGGCCAACACTGGCATGGCAGCCATTTGGGGCGTTTTCATACTTTATCAGGGCAAGACTTCAATCGCCGCTTTCCGGCGTTAGGTGAAACGCTGGCTGCGGAGCTGGCCGGTTGCCTCACGCAAAGCGAATATGAAAATAAACGCCTGATTCGTGATGCAATCGATCGCTACTACCGCGATCGTATTGCCAAGACCGAGCTAGAGGCGCAGCGGTTTACCCTGATGCGCATGGCAAGCCAGGCGGATTTGATGATTGATCTGCACTGCGATTGGGATGCGCTGCCGCATCTGTACACCACGCCACATGCATGGCCAGACATTGAACCGCTGGCGCGCTGGTTGGGCAGCGAAGTACAGCTGCTGGCGCAAATTTCTGGCGGTGAACCCTTTGATGAAGCGTGTTGTGAGCCTTGGTTGACGCTGGCGAAGAAATTTGGTGCATCCTATCCCATGCCGCGCGGCTTATTGCCGGTGACGCTGGAATTGCGCGGCGTGGCTGATGTTTCGCCAGAGCAGGCTGAGAAAGATGCGGATGCGATTATCAACGCGCTGATTGAGGGCGGATATATTGCCGGTGATGTGGGCGAGTCCCCTGCCCTGATTAATCCGGCAACCGCGCTGGCGGGGTGTGAATATATTCATGCACCGCACTCTGGGCTGGTGTTGAATCGCCGCGAGTTGGGTGAATGGATTAAGGCTGGGGAAGTTGTGGCGGAGATCGTTGATCCAATTACGGATGTGGTAACGCCATTGGTGGCAGAGTTTGGTGGCGTGCTGTATGCAAGGAATTTGATGAAGTTTGCAACCGCGGGGATGCTGGTGGTGAGGCTGGCGGGAGAGAATGCGGGGCGGGATGGGGAGTTGTTGGTGGGTTAATAGGAAAACCGGCCGGTAAGGCCGGTTTTGATAATTAATGACGACTACGATAATTGGTCACGATGTTACGGCCAATCACGATGCTAGAACCTAATACGACACCTAAAATTAAGGCTAGTAGAACGGTTAAGGTCTTTTTAGGGCTGTCGCGTCTAATTGGAAGATCTGCTTTAGAAATATAGCGGAACGAATCCAGATTATCTGTTTGAATTTTTAAATGGGTAACTGAGAGTAACGCACGTTCAGCAGCGTAATAATCGGCGTCATAATCAAGAGGCTTAGTAGATTCATTAGCAATCATTGCAGATAATGCTTCGCTACCGAGCAAATACAATGTGTCATCTGATAAATATTCAGCCTGATTTAATTGTGACTTGTGAATCCCTGAGTCCTGGGAAACCTTGAGCGCTTGCTTGATCACATCAATTCTATGCTGCTTTTGATTAATTGCTATTTGCTTGTGAGCATCAAGAATATCGCTTAGCTCTTTAGCTTTCACACTCAGATTACGTCTAATGTCTTCGCCATAATTACTTACTACATCTTTGTCAATTTCAGTGATGTAATGCGTTAACTGCTTCTGAGCTTCATTAGCAGTTTGCGCATTGAAGGAGATAATGAATGCATCATTACTGCCTTTGTTTACTTGAGCAATATTCAAAACGAGAGGGCTTTCCAAATTAGCTAACGATCCTGAAAGCGCACTCATTGATGAGCTAAAGCGTGTAAATAATTGTTTTTGTAGGTCTGTAATGGAAGGCTTATCTTGTGGGCTTTGTGCATATAGAACACTAAGGTTGGCATTATAGGTAGCAACCTGACCCGCAGCCGGCAATGTTACAATCGCTTTGGATGTCCATTTTTCTTTAACATAATTAAGATAAACTAAACTCAAAGCAAATGTTAGAAAAACGGTTATAACAATAGTGATTTTACCTTTCCACAATAACACAATTAAGTCTAGCAAATTAATGTCATTGGCATCATTAGCCCGACGAGAAGAAAAATTATCACTATCAGGTTTCTTATTTTCAATCATAAATACTGTTGCTCGTCGAAAATGGAAATTAAATTTTTAAAAATACCCCTTGTTACCAAGGGGCATAGTTAATTAGTCTAACCATTCGGTGTGGAATACACCGTCTTTATCAATACGCTTATAAGTATGCGCTCCAAAGTAATCGCGCTGAGCCTGAATCAAATTGGCTGGCAGCACTTCTGAGCGATAACTGTCGTAATAGGCGATTGCTGCTGAGAAGGTTGGTGTTGGGATACCATTTTGAATCGCATAGGAAACCACATCACGCAATGCTTGTTGATATTCATCAGCGATATTTTTGAAATAAGGAGCAAGCAGCAAGTTAGCAATATTTGCATCTTGCACGTAGGCGTCGGTGATTTTCTGCAAGAATTGAGCACGGATAATGCAGCCGGCACGGAAGATCTTAGCAATCTCACCATACTGCAGATCCCAATTGTTCTCTTCTGAAGCAGCACGCAACTGTGAGAAGCCCTGTGCGTAAGATACAATTTTGCCCAAGTACAAAGCACGGCGTACTTTCTCAACAAATTCAGCTTTATCACCCGCAAAAGCTTTAGCCTGTGGACCGCTCAAAACTTTTGAGGCAGCAACGCGCTGTGTCTTCAGAGATGAAAGATAACGCGCGAAAACTGATTCAGTGATCAGTGACAGCGGTTCCCCGAGATCCAATGAGCTTTGGCTGGTCCATTTACCAGTGCCTTTATTCGCCGCTTCATCCAGAATGACATCAACCAAGTATTTTCCATCTTCATCTTTTTTAGTGAAGATATCTTTGGTGATATCTATCAGATAGCTGCTAAGTTCGCCATTATTCCAATCAGTGAAGGTTTGCGCCAATTCTTCATTGTTCAGGCCAAGCGCACCTTTAAGCAGTGCATAAGCCTCAGCAATGAGTTGCATATCACCGTATTCAATGCCGTTGTGAACCATTTTCACATAGTGACCAGCACCGTTTGGACCGATGTAAGCAACACAAGCTTCACCATCTTCAGCGCGGGCAGCAATTTTATCAAAAATAGGTGCAACCAGCTCATAAGCTTCTTGCTGGCCGCCAGGCATAATTGAAGGGCCTTTCAATGCTCCTTCTTCACCACCAGAAACACCTGTACCGATAAAGTTAAAGCCCTGATCAGAAAGTTCTTTATTACGGCGAATAGTGTCTTTATAGAAGGTGTTACCGCCATCAATAAGGATGTCACCTTTATCGAGATGAGGCGTAAGGGAAGCGATGGTCTTATCAGTCGCTTCACCTGCCTGCACCATCAGCAGAATACGGCGAGGTTTTTCCAATGATTCAACGAACTCTTCTACGGTATAGAACGGTGCAAGTTTTTTGCCGGAGTTTTCAGCAATCACTTCATCGGTCTTCTCACGAGAACGGTTGAAGATTGAAACCGTATAGCCGCGGCTTTCGATGTTCAAAGCCAGATTGCGGCCCATAACAGCCATACCTACAACGCCGATTTGTTGCTTAGACATTACATACTCCTGTCAGATGTGTTAGCTACACCGTGTTTAATGCAGCACAAAAGTAGTTCGATGTTAACTCACCAGAGTCAAAGTTGGATAGCGTAAGATGCGTCACTAAAATTAATTGGATAAATGTCACCCTTGCCAATGTGAGCGCGAGAGATATCCTCAAATCCAGTGTGGGAATGCTTTCGCATAATCTGGATTGAAAGGCCCTTCTTTCACTTCAAGCATTAGCGCTTTATCAGAAACACACTCCACGCTGTGTATATCTCCTGGGCTGAACTCAACGATACTCACCGAACGTGTTGGTCCTGCATTAAATTGCTTTTTTATTGCGCCATCCGTCTCATATAGCGTTATTTTTAATTCACCTGTTAGGACAGTAAACATTTCCCACTGATTAGCGAGTTCATGATAATGCGGCTCAACAAAACTATCTTTAACTAAACCAATCAACAGCCTTTGAACTTTATCATCATGCGAGCGATGGAGAAGTAAATGAGCACGCTTACGCTCTGATTGACGAGCATTTTCAAATAAGTTGTTAATAGCAACATCATCAATGAGATTCATGTTTCATTTCCAAAGAGTGTTCAATCATATTCGCGGCATGAGAGACCGAGAATTCATCTTTTAGTAATTGATAACCGTGGTAGCCCATTTCAACTCTTAAGCTTTTATTCTCAAGCAGCACAATGGCTGATTGCAGCAAATTATCGTCTTCGCCATTACGATGGATGAAGCCAGCACCACGATCATTGACGATTTGTTCAAGGTCATTACCTGCATTAACGCTACCGAGAATAGGAATACTCTTTACCATGTAGCCTAATAACTTCCCTGGAAAATTAAAAGCGGTGTGGTTGGCCGCAAGAGAGAATAAACCGACATCAACTTCACTGAGTATCGCTTTAAACGTTTCCTGATCGACTGAGGGAAGATAGGTGACATTCTTCAATGCTTCTTTTTGGGCTATCGTATTAATCAATTCAACTTCATCACCCTGCCCTACATATAGAAAATGTGCTTGTTCATAATGTTGCATGTTTTTTGTTAAACGCATTAAGTTAGCCATATCTTGAGCATGACCGATATTGCCACCATAGAAAAAAATCACTTTATCAGCCAAATTTAACATTGTGCGAATCGGGACATAGCCAGCAGGAGTATGATTTTCTGGATTAAGATCAGCCCAGTTACGTAGCACTTCACTTGAGAGCTGCGCATTTTTTTGGCGGAATTGAGTTACATTATTTTCTGACATCAATCCAATTGTTTTGGCTTGACGATAAGAACGCTGCTCGAAAAAACGAAAATAGCGTTCAATTAAAGAGCCTGCTTTAATCATGCCACCATCTACAGCCCATTGAGGGAATATATCGCGGAGAACAAGATATGCTTGACAATGGCAGCGTTGCTTAATTTTTTTCACTAACCCCCCCCAAAAAATTGAGGGGGAATAGTAAATAATACCGTCGAATGTATCCGCTTTAACTAAAGATTTAATCGCTTTCCAGCCACGCACAGAAAGAAAAGTTTCATTAATTGCACGCTTCGCATGGCTAACATCTTTAATAGGGCCATTTTTGAATCGCCATACATTAACATTATCAAATGTAGCTATATCGAGATTCTCATGCTGATTGACAGACGGCGTAATGACGGTGACGCCGTGTCCACGCTTTAACAATTCCTGCGCTAATTCGTGAAACATTTTGGCACCTACGCGCGTGCTATGCGGTAAATAATCATCAATAATTAAAGCCAGATTCATTAATATTCTTTCCAAACAACTCGCTTGATATAGTCGGTATACGAATGAATGATACGAACCACTTTCTCAGACACATTCGGCATGCTGTAATCTGAAACCTGGCGTAGCAGTCGCTCTTGACCGCGAGGTTGAGTTTCCAAAATCTCAAGCGCTTGTAAAACACGATTAACTTCCAGACCTACCATCATCACGGATGCTTCTTCAAAACCTTCTGGACGCTCATGCGCTTCACGAATATTAAGCGCTGGGAAATTCATGATTGAAGACTCTTCGGTAATGGTGCCACTATCCGAAAGTACTGCACGTGAATTTTTTTGCAAGTGGTTGTAATCATGAAAACCTAGCGGTTTTAATAATTGAATATTTTCGTGAAAGACAATTCCGTTGGCTTCAATTCTATTACGGGTTCTAGGATGAGTTGAGACAATCACTGGCAACTGGTACTTTTCGGCGATGGTATTGAGGATTTCAGCCAATTTTGTCAGTTGTTTTGGTGAATCAACATTCTCTTCGCGGTGCGCACTAATAACAAAAAAGTTATTTTTAATTAATCCCAAACGTTCCAACACATCGGAATTATCAATTTGTGGCATGTAGTGAGAAAGCACTTCAAACATTGGGCTACCAGTTTTGATTACACGGTCTGCCGGTAAGCCTTCAGCCAATAGATATTCCCTAGCAATATCACTATAAGTTAAATTAACATCAGCCGTGTGATCAACGATACGCCTGTTTGTCTCTTCCGGTACGCGCTGATCAAAGCAACGATTACCCGCTTCCATATGGAAGATGGGAATTTTACGGCGTTTCGCTGCTAAAGCAGAAATACAGGAATTGGTGTCACCTAAAACAAGCATGGCTTCGGGTTGTACTTCCGCAAATACTTCATCAACTTTGATGATTACTTGACCAATCGTTTCGGCAGCATTCTTGCCAGCCGCGTTCAAAAAGTAATCAGGCTTGCGTACATTTAAATCATTAAAAAAAACTTCGTTCAGTTCATAATCATAATTTTGACCAGTATGAACGAGAATGTGATCGCAATAGGTATCAAGTTTATCCAGAACACGAGAAAGACGAATAATTTCAGGTCGGGTACCCACCACAGAAACAATTTTAAGTTTTTTCATTTAGCGCTCCTTCTAAGGTAGATGAAATTGTATCTGGTTTTTTTGGATCAAAATTTTCATTAGCCCAAACAATAGCAATCATTTCATCAGTACCAATATTGGTGACATCATGTGACCAACCGGGGATTGTTTCAACAATTTGAGCTTGCTGATCGTTAGTTGTAAGTTCGTAGCACTCATCCGTAATCAAATGACGAAAACGAAATCTTGCAGTCCCTTTAATAACTAAAAACTTTTCAGTCTTGCTGTGATGATAATGCCCGCCACGAGTTACTCCTGGAAAAGCAGTAAAATAAGATACCTGCCCTGAATCTGGAGTCTTAATGACTTCAACAAAACGGCCTCGAGGATCTTTATGTTCCGGGATAGAATATGAAAACTTATCTTTGGGAAGATAGCTGACATAAGTTGAATACAGAGATCCAATGAAGCCGTGGCCGACCCGCTCAGTTATCAATGTTTCACGCCCATGAATGAAACTCTTAAGCGTAGCAGCTAATTCACCAAGTGTAGGATGATATTCTGGCTGAATGTCCAAAAAACCAGATTCAGCTAGTTCTATGTCTTTATCTTGCATTGCGCTGATGAATGTATTGATAACATCATCGATATAAACCAATTTAACTATATGATTGGGATCATTGATTGAAATAGGGATATCGTTTGCAAGGTTATGGCAAAATGTAGCAACCACAGAATTATAATTAGGCTTTGCCCATTTACCAAAGACACCAGGTAATCGACAAATAAACACCGGAACACCGTTATTTTTGCTGAGCGTAAGCAATTCATTTTCAGCTTCGCATTTTGAACGCCCGTAGTCAGTATCTGCAACAGCATGAATGGAAGAGGAAAATAGGACAGGAATTCGCTTACCAGTTTTTTCAGCTATTTCAGAAATACTTGATGCCAGTAAACGAGTAAGTTCGATATTGCCGACAACAAATTCTTCTGGGTTTTGCGGACGATTGATTCCCGCAAGGTGAAAGACAAAATCAACTTCCTGCAACAGTGCTGATAACGCTTGCTCATTCTGCTTGCGACTAAACGTGAGAACAGCAACGTCCTTTAATTCACGCAAGCGAAGGCTGAGATTTTTCCCTATGAATCCGTCAGAACCTGTAATCAGCACTTTCACTGCTTATTCCTCCGGATCCGCATATTCACCACGCGAAATTTTGTGCATAAACTCGAGTTTCAGTAACAGTTTAGTCATACCTTCGACATCAAGGCGCTCGGTGTTATGCGAGTTATACTCTTCTCCACATAGCGCATCTGTCATTTTTTGTTCACCTTCTTCAACGAATTTTGCGTAATTCAGATCACGAGTATCTGCCGGAACCCGGAAGTAATCGCCCATGTCTTCCGCACAAGCGCGCTCTTCTTTTCCTAATAATGATTCATACAACTTCTCTCCATGACGAGAGCCAATCACGCTGACTTGATGATCGGGTTTATTCATTAATTGTAGAATTGCTTTTGTTAATGTCTCAACCGTTGCTGCGGGTGCTTTCTGCACGAAAATATCACCATTATTACCATGCTCGAACGCGTATAAAACCAAATCTACGGCATCCGCCAACGTCATCATAAAACGCGTCATGCTTGGCTCGGTAATTGTGATGGTATTACCTTGCTGCACTTGCTGAACAAAAAGTGGAATAACAGAGCCACGCGAAGCCATGACATTGCCGTAACGGGTACCGCAAATCACCGTACCAGTTCCTTCAAGATTTCGACTGGCAGCGACCATGACTTTTTCCATCATCGCCTTGCTAATTCCCATCGCGTTGATAGGGTATACGGCTTTGTCCGTGCTCAAACAAACCACGCGTTCAACGCCTGATGCGATCGCACAATTAAGAACATTTTCAGTACCTAATACATTGGTACGAACAGCTTGCATTGGATGGAATTCGCAAGACGGCACTTGTTTTAAAGCGGCAGCATGGAAAACATAGTCAACACCACGCATTGCCGCGGCGATGCTGTTTTCATCGCGTACATCACCGAGGTAAAACTTCAGCTTACTGTTATTGTATTTTTTTCGCATATCATCTTGTTTTTTCTCATCGCGACTAAAAATGCGAATTTCACCAATATCGGTATTAAGGAAACGCTTGAGCACAGCATTGCCAAATGAACCAGTGCCACCAGTGATAAGCAGTGTCTTGCCTTTAAACATCATAATCTCCTAAATTAACGCTTTTCAGAAAGTAAGCATTCTAAATATAATTCAGCTCTTTGCTTTGCACTTATAAAATGCATTGCGCGATCTCGTGCTGTATGAAAGTCGTAACTGTGAGCAGTTGGTGTGTTTTGTTGCAATATATATTCAGCAATTTTTGATGCAGCATCGTAAGCATCCATTGGATCAAAATAGATGGCATTGTCCTGACATATATCACGATTAAAAGGTCGATCCGAAGCAAAAAGAGGTCTTTCCATGATTAATGCCTCTATCGGCGTAGCTGAAAAACATTCTAAAAGACTTGGGAAAATTATTGCGTTCATTTTTTTATAGAATGAAGGGCATTGGTCAACTGACAATACACCTACATTTTTAATTTGCTTTTTAAAATCTGTACTGGATTCAAGCCATTCAGTCTCCGTGAATGTAACGTAAAAATCAGCATCAATTTTAAAATTTTCTCTAAGAATCTTCTTTATAGAAGGCAGGATTTTAGTATTTTTGTGAAGATAATTTCTACCGACAAAGCCAATTTTAAAATTTTTTGCGTTGATTTCGACTGGTAACGACTTCCATCGATGAGGTTCATGATAAACACTACTGACGCAATTATGAATAATATTTATATTTATAGGTTCATTAATTTTGAAATTGACAATACCTTTAGCAACATGTTCTAACTCAACAACTAA
>CBIFUL010000011.1:0-113375 GCA_966185695.1 uncultured Pantoea sp.
GGCTCTGGTTTCTGATACCAGCATTCCGGGGTTCGAATCCCTGCACCCCAGCCACATTAAACATTAAAGCCCGCTTTTGCGGGCTTTAATGTTTTCTGCGCTCAGGCAGGAAGTTGAAGCGCCTCGCAGCGCTCCCCGCCTCTAAAGTCCTAATGCGTAACGCAACACGCGACGCTTCAAGGCGCCGGCATTTTCCGCCGCAATTAACGCCAGGTTACGCGCAAAACGCAGCGGTGGCAGCTTATTACTGAACGCGAAATAGAACAGATCCATGCCCCCCTGCATTAACAAATTGTCTTTGTAACGCTGACGATGATAACGCTGCAACACGGCATCGGATGACCACAGCTGCGCCTGATTACGCGCCTCAACCACCGTGGTGATCAACGCATCAACATCGCGATATCCCAGATTCACACCTTGCCCAGCCAGCGGATTAATGGTGTGCGCCGCATCACCCACTAATGCTAATCCCGGCAGCACATATTTTGTCGCATGACGCCGCACCAGCGGGAACGAGGCCGCCGCTTTCACCTGAAAACGCCCTACCCGCGCGGGAAAATGCGCATGAACCTCTTTCTCCAACTGCGCCAGCGGCAAGCTCTGCAGCTGACGAATGCGGGCTGGCGCGTCATACCACACCAGCGAAGCGCGGCGGTCAAACAGCGGCAGGAACGCACGCGGACCATCTGGTGTGAACTGCTGCCACGTCGAGTCGCCCGTATCATGCTCACACTCCACGCTAATCAACATGCAAGATTGCGCATAATTCCAGCCGCGCACGCCAATGCCCGCCAGCTGCCGCACACGCGAGTTCGCGCCATCTGCGCCCACCACTAAACGGGCATCGAGAGTGCTGCCATTGTCCAACTGCACCTGCCAGCCGCCGCTCTGCGCCTGCAATGCTTGCAGGCTAGCTGGAGAAACTAGCGTGACGCCCTCTTCCTGCATCTGTTCCCACAGCGCGCGCTGTAACACGCTGTTTTCCACCATAAATCCTAATTCGGGTAAACCGAGCGATGCCGCGTCAAAACTCACATGCGCCGTTTGCCACTCCCAGGTTTCCAGCTGACGATAGGGCGCACAGCGCATCGCTGTGACGCGCGGCCAGACATTCAGCTGACGCAGCAGCGCGACAGACGACGCGCCAATTGCTGAAATACGGATGTCAGGATCGCTATTGGCATCAAACGCCGTGGGTTCTGCGCGTTCAATCACCGCCACACGAAATTGTTGCTGCGCCAAACCGCAGGCTAACGCAGCGCCAACCATGCCGCCGCCGACTATCACCACATCAAAATGAGCATCTTGCATTGTTTAAACCCTTATTCGAGCCGTTACGCCTTGCGGCATCACGTTGATGTACAAAGTGTACCGGAAATTCGCCGGGCGATGTGATTGCTTAGCGCCCTAATCAAGTAGGCTGGTCACAGCGGCGGTGAAGCATTACAATACGCGCCCTGCACCTTCTTGCTCTGAATCAATGGCTAGCTCGATGACCAAAAAACTGCACATCAAAACCTGGGGTTGTCAGATGAATGAATACGATTCATCGAAGATGGCCGATCTGCTGAACAGCACGCACGGCTATGTCCTGACAGAGAATGCCGAAGATGCGGACATTCTGCTGCTCAACACCTGCTCAATTCGCGAGAAAGCGCAGGAGAAGGTTTTTGCCCTGCTAGGACGCTGGAAAAAACTCAAAGCACACAATCCAGAGGTGATCATTGGTGTGGGTGGCTGCGTCGCTTCGCAAGAAGGTGAGCGTCTGCGTCAGCGCGCCAGCTATGTGGACATCGTGTTTGGTCCGCAAACGCTGCATCGCCTGCCGGAAATGATCAACACCGTACGGGGTAGCAAAAGCCCGGTCGTCGACATCAGTTTTCCGGAAATTGAAAAATTCGACCGCCTGCCAGAGCCGCGCGCCGATGGCCCGACTGCATTTGTCTCCATCATGGAAGGCTGCAACAAGTATTGTACCTTCTGCGTCGTGCCCTATACGCGCGGTGAAGAAGTGAGCCGCCCGAGCGACGATATTCTGTTAGAGATCGCCCAGCTCGCCGCACAAGGCGTGCGTGAAGTCAATCTGCTCGGCCAAAACGTCAACGCCTATCGGGGCGCCACCTTTGATGGTGAAGTTTGCACTTTTGCCGAACTGCTGCGCCTGGTCGCGGCGATCGATGGTATCGATCGTATCCGTTTTACCACCAGCCATCCGATTGAATTTACCGACGACATCATTGATGTGTACCGTGATACGCCTGAGTTGGTGAGCTTCCTGCATCTGCCGGTGCAAAGCGGCGCGGATCGTATTCTGACGTTGATGAAGCGCGCCCATACTGCTCTGGAGTACAAAGCAATCGTTCGCAAGCTCAAAGCCGCGCGTCCGGATATTCAGATGAGTTCAGATTTCATCATTGGTTTTCCCGGTGAAACACAGCAGGACTTCGAACAAACCATGAAGCTGGTTGGCGAAATAAATTTCGATGTCAGCTTCAGCTTTATCTATTCCGCGCGTCCCGGTACGCCAGCGGCGGATTTGCCTGACGATGTCTCCGAAGAGGAGAAAAAGCAGCGCCTGTTCATCCTGCAAGAGCGTATCAACCAGCAAGTGATGGCATGGAGCCGCAGCATGTTGGGCAGCATCCAGCGCGTGCTGGTAGAGGGCATTTCACGTAAGAACGTGATGGAGCTTACCGGACGTACCGATAATAACCGCGTGGTGAACTTTGCCGCGCCTATCGACATGATCGGTAAGTTTGTTGACGTGGAAATTGTCGATGTTTACGCCACGTCGCTGCGCGGTGTGCTCGTGCGCACCGAAGATCAAATGAGCCTGCGCGTTGCGCAAAGTCCCGCTTCGGTGATTGCGCGTACCCGCAAAGAGAATGATCTCGGCGTAGGTCAGTTCCAGCCCTGAACCCGCGAATGTTGAGCGGCAGCGCACAAAGCGCTGTCGCCTGTTTCACTCTGCGGCCCTTGCTTTCTGCAAGCGGCACCCAAATATCAGTTCTCAAGCTTGCGCCTGGGCGCTACCCCATAAATAATTCCGTAATGATGCCAACGCGTATAAACGCCGCATCTGACCTCTTTTTCAACTGGCCCTGAGTGACCTTAAGGATTCAATTGAATATCGAAACTCGTGAAATTGCCCTTGAACCGGCTGATAACCGTCGACTGCTAAGCCTGTGCGGTCCAATGGATGACAATGTGAAGCAGTTGGAGCGTCGCCTCGGCATTGAAGTTAAACGCCACGACAATCACTTCACGCTGGTTGGCCGCACATTAAGCGTTGAAGCTGCGGCCACGATTCTGCGTACGCTGTACGTTGATACCGCGCCGATGCGCGGGCAGATCAAGGATATCGAACCGGACCAGATTCATTTGGCGATCAAAGAGAGCCGCGTGCTGGAGCAAAACGCTGAAAGCGTGCCGGAATTCGGCAAGGCGGTGAACATCAAGACCAAGCGTGGCGTAATTAAGCCGCGCACGCCGAATCAGGCCCAATACGTTTCGAATATCTTTACCCATGACATCACCTTTGGTATTGGGCCTGCGGGTACCGGTAAGACCTATTTAGCCGTCGCTGCCGCCGTTGATGCGTTAGAGCGCCAGGAAATTCGTCGCATTTTGCTGACGCGCCCGGCAGTAGAAGCCGGTGAGAAGCTGGGCTTCTTGCCAGGCGATCTCAGCCAAAAAGTCGATCCGTATCTGCGCCCGTTGTATGACGCCTTATTCGAAATGCTCGGCTTCGAGCGCGTTGAAAAGCTGATGGAGCGCAACGTGATTGAAGTCGCGCCGTTGGCTTATATGCGTGGTCGTACGCTTAACGATGCCTTCGTGATCCTCGATGAAAGCCAGAACACCACCATCGAGCAGATGAAAATGTTCCTGACGCGCATCGGCTTCAACTCAAAAGCGGTGATTACCGGTGACGTCACGCAGATCGACCTGCCGCGCAGCACCAAATCCGGGCTGCGCCACGCAATTGAAGTGTTATCTGAAGTGGAAGAAATCAGTTTCAACTTCTTCCACAGCGAAGACGTCGTGCGTCATCCCGTTGTCGCGCGCATCGTGAATGCTTATGAAGCATGGGAAGAAGCCGATCAAAAACGCCGCGATAAGCAGGCAGAAGATCGCAAGCGCGAAGCCATTGCCGCGCAGCTTGCCAGTCAATCAGGCACACAGGAGCCTTCATGAGCGCGGTAATTCTTGATTTACAGCAGGCCTGTACCGAAGAGAATGGCCTGCCTGCGGAAGCTGCCTTCCAGCGCTGGCTGGAAGCAGCAGTCACCCCGTTTCAACCGGAAAGCGAAGTCACCATTCGCCTGGTGGATGAAGCGGAAAGTCATGAGCTTAATCTGACTTATCGCGGCAAAGACAAGCCAACTAACGTGCTCTCTTTCCCGTTTGAAGCCCCGCCGGGCATCGAACTGCCGCTGCTGGGCGACCTGATTATTTGTCGTCAGGTTGTGGAGCAAGAAGCTGCTGAACAAGGTAAAACCGTGGAAGCGCATTGGGCGCACATGGTGGTACACGGTACGCTGCATCTATTGGGTTACGATCATATAGAAGACAGTGAAGCCGAAGAAATGGAGGCGCTGGAGACCGAGATAATGCTTGCTCTTGGTTATCCTGATCCGTACATTTCGGAGAAAGAAGACGCCTGAATTTCAGGTTCAGGTTATTGCGCTGCCGGCGAGGATGTCGGCAGTTTCCACTCCTCATTCGAGAGATCTAAATAAAAACGCCATGAGCGACGACCATTCTCAAAACAGCGACGCACCCAGTAGTAAAAAGGGATTTTTCTCCCTGTTAATCAACCAACTGTTTCACGGTGAACCTAAAAACCGTGACGAACTCCTGGGGCTAATCCGCGATTCTGAGCAGAAAGAGCTGATCGATCAAGACACTCGCGACATGTTGGAAGGCGTACTGGATATCGCCGAACAACGCGTGCGGGACATCATGATCCCGCGCTCGCAAATGATCACCCTGAAACGCAACCAAACGTTGGAAGAGTGTCTGGCGGTGATTATTGAATCCGCCCACTCACGCTTCCCGGTGATCAGCGAAGACAAAGACCATGTTGAAGGCATTTTGATGGCCAAAGATTTGCTGCCGTTTATGAGCAGCGCTTCTGAGCCGTTCAGCATGGAAAAAGTGTTGCGCACTGCGGTAGTTGTGCCGGAAAGCAAGCGCGTGGATCGCATGCTGAAGGAGTTTCGCTCGCAGCGTTATCACATGGCGATTGTGATTGATGAATTTGGTGGCGTGTCTGGTTTAGTCACCATCGAAGATATTCTGGAACTGATCGTCGGTGAAATCGAAGACGAATATGACGATGAAGAAGATCGTGATATCCGTCAGCTTAATCGCCAAACCTACACGGTGCGTGCATTGACGCCTATTGAAGACTTCAATGAAGTGTTTGGCACCGACTTCAGTGATGACGAAGTCGATACCATTGGCGGTTTGGTGATGCAAGGATTTGGACACCTACCCGCGCGTGGCGAGAGCATTGACATTGAAGGTTACCAATTCAAAGTCGCGATGGCTGATAGCCGTCGTATCATCCAGGTGCACGTAAAAATTCCGGAAGATTCACAGCAACCGCAACTGGAAGACGAATAACTTTATGGCTTTAGCCTCACTTTACTCGCAGCAGAGGGTTCGCCTGCTGCTGGCGTTGATAACGGGTGCCATTGGCACCCTTTCCTTTTCTCCCTACGATTTCTGGCCTGCCGCACTCATTTCGCTGTTTGGTTTGCAGCTGTTGTTGCTGGAACGTCGAAGTGCTCAAGCCACAGCAATTGGTTTCGTCTGGGGCTTCGGCCTGTTCGGCAGCGGTATCAATTGGGTTTACGTGAGCATTGCCACCTTTGGCGGCATGCCTGGTCCGGTCAACGTCTTCCTGGTGATCCTGCTCGCCGCCTATTTGTCGATTTACCCTATGCTGTTTGCTGGCGTACTTAATCGCTTCTGGCCCCGTGCGACCTTATGGCGTTTAGCGCTGGCTGCACCTGCGCTGTGGCAAATCAGCGAATTCTTGCGCGGCTGGGTACTCACCGGTTTCCCGTGGCTGCAATTCGGCTACAGCCAAATCGATGGCCCGCTGAAAGGCCTCGCGCCGCTGGGCGGTGTGGAAACCATCACCTTCCTGCTGATGGTGATTACCGGTTTGCTGGTGCATGCCTTCCACTACCGCACGGTGAAAAGCCTCATCGCCGCTGTGATGCTGCTGTTAATGCCGTGGCCGCTGCGCATGTTGCAGTGGTATCAAGCGCTACCGGAGCGCAGCGTAAATGTGGCAATGGTGCAAGGCAACATTCCGCAGTCCATGAAGTGGGATCCGCAGCAGTTGCTGAATACGCTGCGCGTTTACACCTCGCTTAGCCAGCCGCAAATGGGTAAAGCGCCAATCATTATTTGGCCTGAATCGGCGATTACCGATTTGGAGAGCAATCAGCAGCCGTTCTTGCATGCGTTAGACAATGAATTGCGCGTGCGCGGTAGCTCGCTGATTACCGGAATCGTCGATTCGCGCGTGGAACGCGATAATCGCTACCACGATTACAACTCGGTGATTGTGCTGGGCGGCGAGCAGCCTTACAGCTATCAAAGCCAAAATCGCTATCAGAAAAATCATCTGGTGCCGTTTGGTGAGTTTGTGCCGTTGGAGAATCTGCTGCGTCCACTGGCCCCTTTCTTTGATTTGCCAATGTCCTCTTTTAGTCGCGGTTCATATATTCAACCGCAGCTGAAAGTGGCGGGCTACGATCTTACCAGCGCCATTTGCTATGAGATTGTGCTTGGTGAACAGGTACGCGCCAACTTCCGCGACAATACCAATTTCCTGCTAACCGTCTCCAATGATGCATGGTTCGGGCACTCGATTGGCCCTTGGCAGCATTTCCAGATGGCGCGTATGCGTGCGCTGGAGTTGGGACGTCCGCTGCTGCGCTCTACGAATAATGGCGTTACAGCGGTAGTGAATGCCCAAGGTGATGTTGAGCAAGCGATCCCGCAGTTTACGCGCGGCGTGCTTGAGGCGAATGTCACACCCACCAGCGGAAAAACACCCTATGCACAAGCCGGTATTTGGCCAGTATGGATGTTAACGCTGATTGCCATTGTGCTGGCCATTTTGCGCAGACATCGTTAATCACCCTTTATATTCCATCAGGCGAAGCGTTCGCTTCGCCTTTTTGATACACGCTTTCCGCTCCCTTCCGCCGTGCTTTGCCAGATTCTCTGCTGCCATTTTCCCTTCGTCCCTGTGACTGGCACGATCATTGCTAATTATTTCAGTGATTTTCATATACACCTGTTTTTGTCAGCGTAATGCAATGTTGACGCACCAATATAGGACATCGATGCGCACCGTTATCGCGCAGAGGTCAATTTTTGCCTGTTATTGGTGCGAATCGGCTCGCAAAAAAGAAACTTTTTTGTTTCATTGCGTTAACAATTCGCTATGTTAATCACTATCCTGCGCGCATTTGCGCTATGGGATAAATAAAAAAGCAGCACGAAATACACACAACATCACAATCTGCGCAGTTTATGTTCTGCGCGACATCCATTCGAAGGAGTTGGAACATGCAGATACGCAAAGTGGCATTATCTCTGTTGCTATTAAGTGCAGCAGCAGGAGCGGCCCAGGCGGAAGAGCTCACGGGAACCCTGAAAAAAATCAATGATAACGGCGTTATCGTCGTTGGGCATCGTGAGTCATCAGTTCCCTTTTCTTACTACGACAATCAGCAAAAAGTGGTGGGCTACTCTCAGGATTATTCCAACGCGATCGTAGCGGCTATTAAAGCCAAGCTGAACAAACCCGATTTGCAGATCAAAATGCTGCCAATCACCTCACAAAACCGTATCCCGCTGTTGCAAAACGGCACTTATGATTTCGAGTGTGGTTCAACCACCAACAACCTGGAACGTCAGAAGCAAGCAGCCTTCTCTGACACCGTGTTCATCATTGGTACACGTCTGCTGGTGAAAAAAGGCGGCGACATTAAAGATTTCGCGGATCTAAAAGGTAAAACCGTCGTCGTCACCTCCGGCACCACTTCAGAAGTGCTGCTGCACAAGCTGAACGACGAGAAGAAAATGGACATGCGCATCATCAGCGCCAAAGATCACGGCGATTCTTTCCGTACGCTGGAAACCGGTCGTGCTGTGGCCTTTATGATGGATGATGCCTTGCTGGCCGGTGAACGCGCTAAGGCGAAAAAGCCGGATAACTGGGACATCGTGGGGACGCCACAGTCGAAAGAAGCTTACGGCTGCATGCTGCGCAATCAAGATCCACAGTTTAAGCAGCTGCTGGATGAAACCATTGCCAAAGCGCAAACCTCGGGTGAAGCCTCAAAATGGTTTGAAAAGTGGTTTAAACAGCCAATTCCACCAAAAAATCTGAACCTGAACTTTGAACTCTCTGCAGATATGCAGGCACTGTTCAAAGCACCGAACGATAAAGCACTGTGAATTAACAACGACAACAAGGGCAGCCCTGCTGCCCTCTCGATTGCTGAACACGCGGTGTGGACAGACAAGCTGTAACAGGCCGTTCCCCTGAGGCAGTTCACAAGACACCGCTCAACAATCTTATGGGTAGCTTCGCTACCCTTTTTTTACCGGAGCTCGTTATGGGTATCGATTGGAACTGGGGCATTTTTTTACAAGACGCTCCGTTCGGCAATACGACTTACCTTGGCTGGCTGTGGTCCGGATTTCAGGTCACGATTGCCGTGTCCTGCTGTGCCTGGATTATCGCCTTCCTGGTAGGTTCCTTCTTTGGCATTCTGCGTACCGTGCCCAATCGCCTGTTGGCGGGCATCGGCACTTGCTACGTAGAGCTTTTCCGTAATATCCCACTGATTGTACAGTTCTTCTTCTGGTATCTGGTTGCTCCAGAACTGGTGGGAGAAAACCTCGGTATGTGGTTCAAATCTGAGCTGGATCCGAACGTGCAGTTCTTCCTCTCATCAACCATTTGTCTTGGCCTGTTCACTGCTGCGCGCGTCTGCGAGCAGGTGCGTGCGGCGATTCAGTCGCTGCCCCGAGGCCAGAAAAATGCCGGATTGGCGATGGGCTTAACGCTGCCACAAACCTACCGTTACGTGCTGCTACCGAATGCTTATCGCGTGATTGTGCCGCCGATGACGTCGGAAATGCTTAACCTGGTGAAAAACTCGGCCATCGCTTCAACCATCGGTTTGGTGGATATGGCGGCGCAGGCAGGTAAGCTGCTAGATTACTCCGCGCACGCTTACGAATCCTTTACTGCCATCACGCTGGCCTACGTTGGAATTAACCTGGTGATCATGCTGATCATGAGTGTGGTAGAACGCAAAATTCGCCTGCCTGGCAATATGGGAGGCAAATAATGTACGAATTTGATTGGAGTTCGATTGTCCCCAGCTTGCCTTACCTGCTGAACGGCCTGATGGTGACCTTCAAAATTACCCTGATCGCCGTGGTGTTCGGCATTATCTGGGGCACGATTTTGGCGGTGATGCGCTTGTCGCCCATTGCGCCAGTGCGCTGGTTTGCCAAGCTGTACGTCAACCTGTTCCGCTCGGTGCCATTGGTTATGGTGCTGCTGTGGTTTTATCTGGTGGTGCCGAGCTTCCTGCAACAAGTGCTGGGCCTGTCCCCGAAAACCGATATTCGCCTGATCTCCGCGATGGTGGCGTTCTCACTGTTTGAAGCCGCTTACTATTCGGAAATCATTCGCGCCGGTATTCAAAGCATCTCACGCGGCCAATCCAACGCAGCGCTGGCGCTCGGCATGACGCATTGGCAATCCATGAAGCTGATCGTGTTGCCACAAGCGTTCCGCGCCATGGTGCCGCTGCTGCTGACGCAAGGTATTGTGCTGTTCCAGGATACTTCGCTGGTGTATGTGCTGAGCCTGGCCGACTTCTTCCGCACCGCGTCCACCATTGGTGAACGTGACGGCACCCAAGTTGAAATGATTTTGTTTGCCGGTCTGGTGTATTTCGTGATCAGCCTGAGCGCTTCGCTGTTGGTTAGCTACCTAAAAAGAAAAAGGACGGTTTAAATGATTAGCCTGAAAAATGTATCTAAGTGGTATGGGCACTTTCAGGTGCTGACTGACTGCTCCACCGAAGTGAAAAAAGGTGAAGTGGTGGTGGTCTGCGGTCCGTCCGGTTCGGGTAAATCAACGTTGATTAAAACGGTCAACGGCCTTGAACCCATTCAAAAGGGCAGCATTCAGGTCACCGGCACCGAAGTGAACAACAAGAAAACCAACCTGGCGCAGCTGCGCAGCAAAGTGGGCATGGTATTCCAGCACTTCGAACTGTTCCCGCACCTCAGCATTGTGGAAAACTTGGTGCTGGCGCAGGTGAAAGTCTTGAAGCGGGATAAAGCCGCCGCGCGTGACAAAGCCATGGGGCTATTAAAGCGCGTTGGGCTTACCGCGCACGCTGATAAATTCCCTGGGCAGCTTTCTGGTGGTCAGCAGCAGCGTGTGGCGATTGCGCGCGCGCTGTGCATGGATCCGGTGGCGATGCTGTTTGATGAACCGACCTCAGCACTCGATCCTGAAATGATCAACGAAGTGTTAGATGTGATGGTGGAGCTGGCTAACGAAGGTATGACCATGATGGTGGTGACCCATGAAATGGGCTTTGCCCGCAAAGTGGCGAACCGCGTAATCTTTATGGACGAAGGCAAAATTATTGAAGACACCAACAAGGATGACTTCTTCAATAACCCGCAATCCGATCGCGCCAAAGACTTTTTAGCGAAGATTCTGCACTAAGCAGAACGGGCAGCTCAGCTGCCCGTTCTCTTTCATTGCTCACGTTCGTCACAACGAAGGCATCCTGCTCCTGCTGGCTCTTTTACGGCTCAAACGGCTGACGTTGAAAGTGGTCATGTCCACACTCCGGGCAGCGCGTTAAGCTTTCTGGCGTGTAAATCGCGCGGGTAAAGTGGCATTGTTCACACACCAGATTGCCCAACCCCACCACTTCGCCACTTTGATATACCCCGTGATGACGCAAATCCTGAAAGACCTCGCGCCACTCCAGCTGACTTTTGTCGGTGATATCCGCCAACTCTTTCCAGATGCTTTCACGAATCACGCGTAAAAACACCGAATCGCCCAGTGCGTCTGAAGACTCCTGATAGCTCAATGCAAACTCGTGCAAATCACGCCGCACCGCGCGCATCACTTCGTTAACTTCAGCCGGCGAAAGCGTGCCCTTTACCAGCAGATGTTGACGCGCTTCGGCAACCAGCGCGTCAACATCGCGCTCGCCCCCTTCCAGCCGCTGCGTTAATGCCGCAACCGTTGCACGATACTCCTGCGCCACGTTATTCATTTTGTTCTCCTTTCCGCAGTGATTGCTGCTGTTAAGTTTAGCTGTTTTGTCACAATTGCGGCGGCGATAGCAGGAGAAATCACAAAAGGGTGAAAGCGGCGGCGCATTACGTAGAAATCCACGCGGCAGCGGCGCGAAAAGTTGTTGAGGGGCAGGCTTATGGGTATGCTATGCGGATCATTATGTACGCAAAACGATTTTCATATAGGACCACAGGCAGCCATGCAAGAGCAATACCGCCCGGAAGAGATAGAATCCCGCGTCCAACAACACTGGGACGAAAACGAAACCTTTAAAGTGACCGAGCAGGAAGGCAAAGAGAAATATTACTGCCTGTCAATGCTGCCCTATCCTTCTGGCCGCCTACACATGGGGCACGTGCGTAACTACACCATCGGCGATGTGATTGCTCGCTACCAGCGTATGCTCGGAAAAAATGTCCTGCAGCCAATCGGTTGGGATGCGTTCGGTCTGCCAGCTGAAGGCGCTGCGGTGAAAAACAACACCGCGCCTGCGCCGTGGACTTACGACAACATCGCCTACATGAAGAACCAGCTGAAGCTGCTGGGTTTTGGTTACGACTGGAGCCGCGAGCTGGCCACCTGCCAACCAGAGTATTATCGCTGGGAACAGTGGTTCTTCACCAAGCTGTATGAAAAAGGCATGGTCTATAAAAAGACCTCCGCAGTGAACTGGTGTCCGAACGACCAAACCGTGCTGGCCAACGAGCAGGTTATCGACGGCTGCTGCTGGCGCTGCGATACCAAGGTTGAGCGCAAAGAAATTCCCCAGTGGTTTGTAAAAATCACTGCTTATGCCGAAGAGCTGCTGAACGATCTCGATAAGCTGGAAGATTGGCCTGAGCAGGTCAAAACCATGCAGCGCAACTGGATTGGCCGCTCGGAAGGTGTCGAAATCACCTTCGACGTGGCTAACAGCGCTGAGACACTCACCGTATACACTACGCGTCCTGACACCTTTATGGGTGCCACTTACGTTGCTGTAGCTGCTGGTCATCCGTTGGCACAGCAGGCGGCGGCTACTAATCCGGCGCTGACGGCATTCATTGAAGAGTGCCGCACTACTAAAGTTGCCGAAGCCGACATGGCGACGATGGAGAAGAAAGGCATGGCCACCGGCCTGTTTGCTATCCATCCGCTGACCGGTGAACAGATTCCAGTGTGGGTCGCCAACTTCGTGCTGATGGAATACGGCACAGGCGCGGTGATGGCCGTTCCGGGTCACGATCAGCGCGACTGGGAATTCGCCACCAAATACAACCTCAGCATCAAGCCGGTCATCCTTAATCTCGACGGCTCCGTACCCGACCTGAGCATTGAAGCCATGACCGACAAAGGCGCGCTGTTTAACTCAGGCGC
Organism: uncultured Pantoea sp.; assembly: GCA_966185695.1. Lineage (GTDB taxonomy): Bacteria > Pseudomonadota > Gammaproteobacteria > Enterobacterales > Enterobacteriaceae > Pantoea. The sequence continues at coordinate 12,746 of CBIFUL010000011.1, forward strand.
TTACAATGGTCTGGATCATCAAGCAGGTTTCAACGCCATTGCCGATGCGCTGGCGGAGAAAGGTGTGGGCGTGCGCAAGGTGAACTATCGCCTGCGCGATTGGGGCGTTTCTCGTCAGCGTTACTGGGGCGCTCCAATTCCTATGGTCACACTGGAAGATGGCACCGTAATGCCAACACCAGAAGATCAGCTGCCGGTAATTCTGCCGGAAGACGTGGTGATGGATGGCATTACCAGCCCGATCAAAGCCGATCCAGAGTGGGCAAAAACCACCGTAAACGGCCAGCCTGCGTTGCGTGAAACCGACACCTTTGACACCTTCATGGAGTCATCGTGGTACTACGCGCGTTATACCTGCGCGAATTATGATGAAGGCATGCTGGATCCCGCGGCGGCAAACTATTGGCTGCCGGTCGATCAGTATGTTGGCGGTATTGAGCATGCCATCATGCACTTGATGTACTTCCGCTTCTATCACAAGCTGCTGCGTGACGCTGGTCTGGTTAACTCTGATGAACCGGCCAAACGTCTGCTGTGCCAGGGCATGGTGCTGGCCGATGCGTTCTATTACGTCGGAGAAAACGGCGAGCGTAACTGGGTGTCACCGGTTGACGTTAACGTTGAGCGCGATGAAAAAGGCCGCATCACTAAAGCCATCGATAATCAAGGCCGTGAAGTGGTGTACGCCGGCATGAGTAAGATGTCGAAGTCGAAAAACAACGGCATCGATCCCCAGCTGATGGTTGAACGTTACGGTGCTGATACCGTGCGCTTGTTCATGATGTTTGCTTCACCTGCGGAAATGACGCTGGAGTGGCAGGAATCCGGCGTTGAAGGTGCTAACCGCTTCCTGAAGCGCGTGTGGAAACTGGCATACGAACATGTTGCGAAAGGCGCCACCGTCGCGCTGGACGTGAATAACCTGAATGACGATCAGAAAGCCCTGCGTCGTGACCTGCATAAAACCATCGCCAAAGTGGCCGATGATGTGGGTCGTCGTCAGACCTTTAACACCGCGATTGCTGCCATCATGGAGCTAATGAACAAGCTGACGCGTGCGCCACAAGAGAGCGAGCAAGATCGTGCGCTGTTGCAAGAAGCGCTGATCGCCGTGGTGCGCCTGCTGTATCCGTTTACCCCGCACGCCAGCTATGTGCTGTGGCAAGCGCTGGGCGGCGAAGGCAACGTCGACGAAGCAAGCTGGCCGGTGGCGGATGAATCCGCCATGGTAGAAGATTCGCTGTTGGTGGTGGTTCAGGTGAATGGCAAAGTGCGCGGCAAGATTACCGTCGCGCCGGATGCCACGCAGGAGCAGGTGCAAGCGCGTGCTGCACAGGAGCATTTGGTGGCGAAATATCTGGAAGGCGTCACCATTCGTAAAGTGATTTATGTCCCTGGCAAACTGCTTAACCTGGTCGTAGGTTAAGTTCAGGAGGAACTGTGCGACAACTGATTATCCGGCTGTTTGTCCTGCTTGCGGTGTTGGCTACCGCAGGCTGTGGTTTTCACCCGCGCGGCACCACTTCGGTGCCAAGTGAAATGAAAACCCTGATCGTCCAAACGGGCGATCCCTATGGTCCGCTGTCACGAGCGGTGCGTCAGCAATTGCGTATCAACAACATCAACATCGTTGAAGATAGCCAGGAAGCCAGCGCGCAATATCCAACGCTGCGCCTGGGCGCTGCGCGTCAAGGCCGTGATACCGCGTCGGTATTCATCAGCGGTACCACTGCGGAATATTCGCTGGTGATGACGGTCAGCGCGCAGGTTTTGCTGCCGGGTAAAGGCATTTACCCGATCAGTACAACCGTGTATCGCTCCTTCTTCGACAACCCGAATGCGGCGTTGGCGAAAGATTCCGAACAGACGTTGATCTATGAAGAGATGCGCCAGCGTGCCGCCGAGCAGTTGGTGCGTAAACTGTTGACGGTGCACGCCGCACAGGAAAACAACAAGACTACGCTGCCAGAGCCGGAAGCCATTTTGCCGGGTGAAGATTCACCGGAAGTGCCTTCTTCGTCAGCTACCAGTCTGCAATGATCAGGATTTATCCTGAACAACTGAGCGCGCAGCTTCGTGAGGGGCTGCGCGCCTGCTATTTTCTCACCGGTAACGAACCGCTGCTGATTCAGGAAAGTGCAGACGCCATTCGCGCCGCCGCGACGGCCCAGGAATTTGCCGAACACTTCAGCATAACCCTGGATGCGCAAACCGATTGGGACGCCATTTTTGTTAGCTGCCAATCGCTCAGCTTATTTACCCAGCGCCAAACCTTAACGCTTCAACTGCCAGAAAACGGTCCTAATGCCGCGATGGCTGAACAGCTAGTGCAACTTTCCACGCTGCTGCACAGCGATATTTTGCTGGTGCTGCGCATGGCGAAGCTCACTAAAGCGCAGGAAAACAGCGCCTGGTTCAAAGCGTTAAGCGCACAAGCGGTGCTGGTGCCATGCCAAACGCCGGAACAGGCACAATTGCCGCGCTGGGTGGCGGCGCGCGCCAAAGCCATGAAGCTCAGCGTTGATGACGCCGCTATCCAGTTGCTCTGCTACTGCTATGAAGGCAATTTACTGGCGCTGGCGCAAGCGCTCGAACGCTTATCGCTGTTGTGGCCGGATGGCAAATTGACCTTGCCGCGCGTTGAAACCGCCGTCAACGACGCTGCGCACTTTACGCCGTTTCACTGGGTGGATGCGCTGCTGGCGGGCAAAAGCAAGCGCGCGCTGCACATCTTGCATCAGCTGGAGAAAGAGGACAGCGAGGTGGTCATCTTACTGCGCACGCTGCAACGTGATTTGCTGACGTTGCTGCATCTGCAACGTAACCAAGCCAAACACGCGTTGCGCACGCTGATGGATCAACAACGCATCTGGCAGAACCGGCGCGCCTTGTTCACCGAAGCGCTGCAGCGTCTGGATGCGCGCCGTTTGCAACGTGCGATACATTTGCTGGCGGAGCTGGAGCTCTCCATGAAGCAGGATTATGGTCAAAACCTGTGGCCACAGCTGGAAACGCTATCGCTGTTGCTGTGTCATCGTGATTTTCCTCTAAGCTTTACCGATGTCTAAACTCTCTGCCCTGTTTGGCGGCACCTTCGATCCGATTCACTATGGCCATCTACGTCCGGTTGAAGCACTGGCGCAGCAGGTGGGTTTGAAGAAAGTTACGCTGCTGCCGAATAATGTGCCGCCGCATCGGCCACAGCCAGAAGCCAGTGCGCAGCAGCGCGTGGAGATGTTGCGCTGCGCGATAGCCGATCGTCCGCTGTTTGATATCGACACGCGCGAACTGGCACGTGAAACGCCGTCGTGGACGGTCACCACACTGGAAATGTTGCGTGCAGAACGCGGCGCACAACAGCCCCTCGCGTTTATCATTGGTCAGGATTCTCTGCTAACGTTAGCCAAATGGCATCGCTGGCAAGATCTGTTATCACTGTGCCATTTGCTGGTGTGCCAGCGTCCAGGCTACGCCACGCGTATGGAATCGCCAGCAATGCAGCAGTGGCTTGACGATCATCAGGCGCATGACGTGCAGCAACTGCATCGGCTGCCAGCGGGACGTATCTGGCTCGCCGATACGCCGCTGCTCGACATCTCCGCCACAGAAATCCGCCAGCGTCGCCATGCGGGCCTCGCTTGTACCGATTTATTGCCTGACGCAGTAATCGGCTATATCGATCGCGTTGGCTTATATCGCCGCTAAGTGCAGCATGCTATACTGCGCCGCTTCATTTTTCGGCTACGTTTATAAGGCATTCCGCCTGCTCGTAATCACCTGTTTTTAAGGGGAACCTTTTGCAAGGTAAAGCACTCCAAGACTTCGTTATTGATAAAATTGACGATATCAAAGGCCAGGACATCGTTGCGTTAGATGTTCAAGGCAAATCCAGCATCACCGATTGCATGATTATCTGCACCGGCACCTCAACTCGCCATGTTGTTTCAATTGCGGATCACGTGATTCAAGAATCGCGCGCTGCGGGCTTGAAACCGTTCGGCGTTGACGGCAAAGCGGCCGCTGATTGGGTCGTTGTTGACCTCGGCGAAGTGATTGTGCACGTGATGCAGGAAGAGAGCCGCCAGCTGTATGAGCTGGAAAAGCTCTGGGGCTAAGATTTGAAACTGCAGCTTGTGGCCGTCGGCACCAAAATGCCCGACTGGGTTCAAACCGGTTTCATGGAATATCTGCGCCGCTTTCCCAAGGATATGCCGTTCGAGCTCACCGAAGTCCCCGCAGGTAAACGCGGCAAGAATGCCGACATCAAACGCATCCTCGAAAAAGAGGGTGAAGCGATGTTAGCGGCGGTGGGTAAAGGCAATCGTATCGTAACGCTGGATATTCCTGGTCAGCCGTGGGAAACGCCGCAGTTGGCGCAACAGCTTGAGCGCTGGAAGCAGGATGGCCGTGATGTCAGCCTGTTGATCGGCGGCCCGGAAGGCTTAGCGCCCGCGTGTAAAGCCGCAGCGGAGCAGAGCTGGTCGCTGTCAACGCTAACGTTGCCGCATCCGCTAGTGCGTGTGCTGGTCGCAGAAAGCTTATACCGCGCCTGGAGCATCACCACGAATCATCCTTATCATCGTGAATAAACGCCTGACAACCCCCAGACAATAAACGTAGCGGATGAAATTACAGAGCAACGCCTTTCGCGATTACACTGCCGAACAGAAACTCTTTGTCCGCCGAGCGCTGGTGGCTTTTTTCGGCATCCTGCTGCTCTCCAGTATTCTGGTGGTCAATATGTACCACCTGCAAATTCTGCGCTTCGACGATTACAGCACCCGCTCCAATGAGAACCGCATCAAGCTGGTGCCGGTTGCGCCCAGCCGCGGGATCATCTTTGATCGCAACGGTGTACCGCTGGCGCTGAATCGCACCATCTATCAGGCGGAACTGATGCCGGAGAAGGTGGAAAACCTCAAGCAAACCTTGCAGGATCTGCGGCCGATATTGGATTTGACCGACGACGACATTGACGCTTTTGAAAAAGAGCGCAAGCGCTCGCGCCGTTTTACCTCGATCGCGGTAAAAACCGGCCTGAACGAAGTGCAGGTCGCGCGCTTTGCCGTAAACCAATATCGTTTTCCTGGCGTAGAAGTTAAAGGCTACCAGCGCCGCTACTATCCTTACGGCCAGACGCTGACGCACGTCGTGGGCTACGTCTCCAAAATCAATGATCGTGATGTCACGCGCCTTGACCAAGAAGGCAAATGGCCGAACTACGCGGCAACGCACGACATTGGCAAACTCGGTATCGAAAACTATTACGAAGATGTGCTGCACGGCAAAACCGGCTACGAAGAGGTTGAAGTGAACAACCGTGGCCGTGTCATTCGCCAATTGCACGAGCAGTCGCCGCAGGCCGGACGCGACATCTATTTAACCGTCGATCTCAAACTGCAGCAGTACATCGAAACGTTGCTTACTGGCAGCCGCGCGGCGGTCGTGGTAAGCGATCCGCGTACCGGCGAGATTTTGGCGCTGGTTTCCACGCCAAGCTACGACCCGAATCTGTTCGTTGATGGCATCTCGACCAAAGATTACAAAGCGCTTTTGGGCGATGAAAACCGTCCGCTGTATAACCGTGCGCTGCAAGCATCCTATCCCCCGGCGTCCACGGTGAAACCCTATGTTGCGGTCTCCGCATTAAGCGCCGGCGTGATCAATCGTAATACCAGCCTGTTCGATCCTGGCTGGTGGCAACTGCCCGGTTCAGAGAAGCGTTATCGTGACTGGAAAAAATGGGGCCACGGCCGCCTGAACGTGACTAAATCGTTGGAAGAGTCGGCGGATACTTTCTTCTATCAGGTCGCCTACGATATGGGCATCGATCGCCTGTCAGAATGGATGGTGAAATTTGGCTACGGCCACCGCACCGGCATTGATCTGCCGCAAGAGAGCGCAGGCAACATGCCAACCCGCGAATGGAAATTGAAGCGCTTTAAAAAGCCGTGGTATCAAGGCGACACCATTCCTGTGGGTATCGGGCAAGGTTACTGGACGGCGACCCCGATCCAGATGAACAAAGCCATGATGATTTTAATTAACGATGGCGTGGTAAAAGTGCCGCATCTGCTGCGCGCCACGCGTGAAGGCCAGGCGATGGTGCCCTACCGCCAGCAACCCGATCCACCAATCGGTGATATTCACTCCGGTTACTGGGAAATCGCCAAAGACGGCATGTACGGCGTTGCCAACCGCGCCAACGGCACCGCGCACAAAAGTTTCGCCGATGCGCCTTATAAAATCGCGGCAAAATCCGGTACCGCGCAGGTGTTTGGTTTGAAAGAGAATGAAACCTATAACGCGCACAAGATTGCTGAGCGTCTACGCGACCACAAATTGATGACCGCTTACGCGCCCTACGACAAGCCGCGCGTAGCGGTAACCATGATTCTGGAAAACGGCGGTGCGGGTCCCGCGGTCGGCACCGTGATGCGTCAAATTCTCGACCACATTATGTTAGGCGACAACAATACCGTGCTGCCAGAAGCCGCCCCCACGCCGCCCGGCTATGAAGGTGAATAACGATGTCCATGAACGATAGTCCGCAAAAAAGATCAATCTGGACGCGTATCCATATCGACCCCCTGTTTATGCTGATCATCATCAGCCTGTTGATCTACAGTTCTATCGTTATCTGGAGCGCCAGCGGACAAGATCCTGGCATGATGGAGCGTAAACTCGGCCAAATCGCCATGGGAACCGTGGTGATGCTGGTGATGGCGCAGGTCCCGCCGCGCGTTTATGAAAGCTGGGCGCCCTATTTGTATATCGTCTGCGTCATCTTACTGATTGCGGTGGATGCGTTCGGTCATATCAGTAAAGGGGCACAACGCTGGCTCGATCTTGGCTTCGTGCGTTTTCAGCCATCGGAAATTGCTAAAATCGCGGTGCCGCTGATGGTGGCGCGCTTCATCAACCGTGACGTTTGTCCACCGACGTTAAAAAACACCGGCATCGCGCTGATCCTGATATTCATGCCCACGCTGCTGGTCGCCGCGCAGCCCGATCTCGGCACCTCCATTTTGGTTGCGGCTTCTGGCCTGTTCGTGCTGTTTTTATCTGGCATGAGCTGGAAGTTGATTGGCGTTGCCGTGCTGCTGGTGGCGGCCTTTATTCCAATTCTATGGTTCTTCCTGATGCATGATTATCAGCGCGATCGCGTTATGATGCTGCTCGACCCCGAAAGCGATCCGCTTGGCGCGGGTTACCACATTATTCAATCGAAAATTGCGATTGGTTCCGGCGGCCTGCGCGGCAAAGGTTGGATGCATGGCACCCAATCGCAGCTGGAGTTTTTGCCGGAACGCCACACCGACTTTATATTTGCGGTGCTCGCTGAAGAGCTTGGCCTGTTCGGTGTACTAGTGCTTCTGGTGCTCTATTTACTGCTGATCATGCGTGGCCTGATCATCGCCGCCCGTGCGCAAACCACATTTGGTCGCGTGATGGCCGGCGGTTTGATGCTGATTTTATTCGTTTATGTTTTCGTTAACATTGGCATGGTAAGTGGTATCTTACCGGTGGTCGGCGTGCCGCTGCCGCTGGTGAGCTACGGCGGATCGGCATTGATTGTGTTAATGGCGGGATTCGGCATCGTGATGTCGATCCATACTCATCGAAAAATGTTGTCTAAAAGCGTTTAAGAGGCTGCACATGCGTAAGGATTGGCTTGGAGTTGCATTGGCATCATTAGTTTTAGCGGCCTGTTCGACACCCGAACCGCAGAATAACGTTGCTCCGCCGCAGCCAGCGTATAACGGGCCGGTGGTAGAGATCCCTGGTGTGGAACCACGTTACGAAGCGGTGAATCCCGCCACCAGCCAGGATTACAGCGTCAATGGCAAAACTTATCGCGTGATTAAAGATCCGTCGAACTACAGCGAAGTGGGTTTGGCAACCTGGTACGGCGATGAAGCACAAGGCAATCGTACCGCGATAGGGGAAACCTACGATCCAGAAGGCATGAGTGCGGCACATCCTACTTTGCCGCTGCCGAGCTATGTACGCGTCACTAACCTTGCCAACGGTCGCCAGATTGTGGTGCGCGTTAACGATCGCGGTCCTTACACGCCGGGCCGCATTATCGATCTGTCACGCGCTGCGGGCGATCGTCTCAACATTTCAAATAATACTCGCGTGCGCGTTGATTATATCAAGGTGGCGCCGGATGGTGCAGTTTCGGGTCCAGGCAGCATTGGCACCACTGTCGCGAAGCAGAGTTATGCCCTGCCCGCGCGCCCAGACTTGGGCGGCGGCACGGTGATGATGGGCGACAGCAGCGTTAATAGCGCGCCTGCCGCAGCGCCACAAGATATTCGCGCCGTGGATAACAGCACACTGCAAAGCAATGGCAACATCGGCGCGCCCGTCAACAGCAGCGGCTTCCTTGGTGCGCCGCAGCCGCTGGCGAATGGCGTGTTGGAAGGCAGCGAGCCAACGCCGGCTCCGGTCGTTGCGCAAACCACTGCGCCAGCAGCAGACAGCTCCGCGCCCGCAAGTCGCCCCCATGCACATGCGGGCAGTGGTTTTGTGGTACAAGTTGGCGCGATCAATGACGCTGCTCGCGCACGCCAACTGGCGGAAAGTCTCGGCAAGCGCTTTGGCGTGCCGGGCGCGGTTGAAGCTAACGGAAACGTGTATCGTATTCAGCTGGGCGGTTATCAGAATCGCGCCGACGCCGTTGCGTTGCAGCAGCGTCTGAACAGCGAAGCCAACATGAGTTCATTCATCACCACAGCCCGTCCTTCTATGTAACGGGCTGTGACATTTCTGCTGATACTGATTTCTAAAGCAAGATGTCTCTGAATAAGACGTTTGCTATAGTTAGGCACTTTTTTTCACTCTAAACCCACGGATGCTCTAGTCCTAAACATGAATACGCTGAAATCTGCTCGTTTGCTGAAACGCCTGACAGTGGGATCACTGGTCGCCCTTTCTCTCAGCCATGCCGCGATTGCGGAAGATGTGAATCTGAAAACCATGATTCCGGGCGTGCCGGACATTGATGCTGAAGCCTATGTGCTGATGGATGCGAATTCCGGCAAGGTGTTGGCGGAAAAGAATGCCGATGCACGTCGCGATCCGGCCAGTTTGACCAAAATGATGACCAGCTACGTTATTGGTCAGGCAGTTAAAGCCGGTAAAATCCATAACGATGATATCGTGACCGTCGGCAAAGATGCCTGGGCAACCGGCAATCCGGTGTTTAAAGGCTCGTCGCTGATGTTCCTGAAGCCAGGCGATCGCGTACCGGTTTCCCAGCTGACGCGCGGTATCGTGCTGCAATCGGGTAACGATGCGTGCGTGGCCATGGCCGATTATGTGGCCGGTAGCCAGGATGCGTTCGTCAGTTTGATGAACAACTACGTTGGTGCGCTGGGTCTGAAAAACACCCATTTCCAAACCGTACACGGTCTGGATGCAGAAGGTCAGTACAGCTCGCCGCGCGATATGGCGCTGATTGGTCAGGCGCTGATTCGCGATGTGCCAGACGAGTATGCGGTTTACCGTGAGAAAGACTTTACTTTCAACAATATCAAGCAGACTAACCGTAACGGTTTGCTGTGGGATACCAGCCTGAACGTAGATGGCATCAAAACCGGTCACACTGAAGCCGCGGGTTACAACCTGGTGGCATCGGCTACAGAAGGTCAGATGCGTCTTATCTCGGCAGTAATGGGTGGTCGTACCTATAAAGGGCGTGAAACCGAGAGCAAAAAGCTGCTGACGTGGGGCTTCCGCTTCTTCGAAACCGTGGCGCCGTTGAAAGCAGGCAAAGAGTTTGCGTCTGAGCCGGTGTGGTTCGGTAATAGCGATCGCGTGCAGCTTGGCGTGGAAAAAGATGCCTATCTGACCATTCCTCGTGGCCGTATGAAAGATCTCAAAGCCAGCTATGTGCTGAATAACACCGAGCTGCACGCGCCGTTGCAGAAAAATCAGGTGGTGGGCAGCATCAACTTCCAGCTGGATGGCAAAACCATTGAACAGCGTCCGCTGGTGGTGTTGAACGAAGTGCAGGAAGGCGGTTTCATTGGTCGCATCATCGACTACATCAAACTGATGTTCCACCATTGGTTCGGCTAAGGCGCGCTTGAAAAAACGCCACATTGCCCCCAGATACGTTACTATCTTTGCTCCCGCTTCGGCGGGAGCCTGTTTTTAAGCACCGGAGTTAATGATGAAAACCAAATTGAATGAACTGCTCGAATTTCCTACCCCTTTCACCTACAAGGTGATGGGTTTAGCGCAACCGGAGCTGGTTGATCAAGTGGTTGAAGTGGTGCAGCGCCACGCGCCAGGCGATTACAAACCTGACGTTAAGCCAAGCAGCAAAGGCAACTATCACTCCGTCTCCATTACCATCATCGCCACCCATATCGAGCAGGTAGAAACCCTGTATGAAGAGTTGGGCAACATCGATATCGTGCGCATGGTGCTGTAATTCCCGCGCTGGCAAAGGCCGCTTTGCCAGCGTTATACTTGCCTCTTTCCTTCTAACGGATCTTCGCCTTGTCAGCTAATACGCTTCTTGTTCGTCAACTGGGCCAGCGCGATTGGCAGCCCATTTCTGATGCCATGCATCACTTCACCGACCAACGCGACAGCGTTTCTGCCGATGAAATTTGGCTGGTAGAACATCCTCCCGTGTTTACTCAAGGCCAGGCGGGCAAAGCAGAACATCTGCTGATGCCGGGCGATATTCCGGTGGTGCAAAGCGATCGTGGGGGCCAGGTGACCTACCACGGGCCGGGACAGCAGGTGATGTACGTGTTGATTGATGTGAAACGCCGCAAAATGGGCGTGCGTGAACTGGTTACCGCACTTGAAGAGACGGTGATTGCCACGCTGGCAGATTACGGTATCAGCGCCCGCGCGCGCGCCGATGCGCCCGGCGTCTACGTTGGCGATAATAAAATTTGCTCGCTGGGACTGCGTATCCGCAAGGGCTGCTCATTCCACGGTTTGGCATTAAATATCGCGATGGATTTAGCCCCTTTCCTGCGTATCAATCCGTGCGGCTATGCCGGAATGCAAATGACCCAACTCAGCCATTTTAAGCCGGGCGTGACGCCCGCAGACGTGCAGCCGCGATTGGTGCAGCACTTTGCGCGTTTAACCGGATTTTCCCATCTTGAATGGCGAGCTGAAGTAGGCTTTTGACCTTGGCTGTGAGTGCGTATTTACAAAATTGTAACTTTTGCACCGGTGAATCGGCTGCTTCTGTGCAGACGAGATGATATAATTTTTGCCATATTTTCAAAAAAAGTTGAAAGCCTGGTTCTCAGTTTGAGTGAGGAAGCTTTCAAATCGCAATCCCGACCGGAACCTGCAGATTTATGAGTAAACCAATTCAGATGGAACGTGGCGTCAAATATCGCGATGCCGACAAAATGGCGCTGATCCCGGTGAAAACCGTGGTGGTTGAGCGTGAAGAGATTCTGCGTAAGCCAGAGTGGATGAAGATCAAGCTACCTGCGGATTCCAGCCGCATTCAGGGCATTAAAGCCGCGATGCGCAAAAATGGTCTGCACTCGGTTTGTGAAGAGGCTTCCTGCCCTAACCTCGCCGAATGTTTCAACCACGGCACGGCGACCTTTATGATCCTCGGCGCGATTTGCACCCGTCGCTGCCCGTTCTGCGACGTCGCGCATGGTCGCCCCAATATGCCGGATGCCAACGAGCCGGTGAAGCTGGCGCAAACCATCGCCGATATGGCGCTGCGCTATGTGGTGATCACCTCGGTTGACCGTGACGATCTGCGCGATGGCGGTGCCCAGCACTTTGCCGATTGCATCAGCGCCATCCGCGAAAAAAGCCCCACAATCAAAATTGAAACGCTGGTGCCGGACTTCCGTGGACGTATGGATCGCGCGCTGGAAATTCTCACCGCTACGCCGCCCGATGTGTTCAACCACAATCTGGAAAACGTACCGCGCGTCTATCGCCAGGTTCGTCCGGGCGCAAACTATGATTGGTCACTGAAGCTGCTGGAGCGTTTTAAAGAAGCGCATCCCGATGTTCCGACTAAATCCGGTTTGATGGTTGGCTTAGGCGAGACCAATGCGGAGATCGTTGAAGTGATGCGTGATTTGCGTCGCCACGGCGTGACCATGTTAACGCTGGGTCAATACCTGCAGCCGAGCCGCCACCACTTGCCGGTACAGCGCTACGTTAGCCCGGCTGAGTTTGATGAGATGAAAGAAGAAGCGATGGCAATGGGCTTTACCCATGCTGCCTGCGGACCTTTTGTACGTTCGTCTTATCATGCGGATATGCAGGCCAAAGGCCTGGAAGTGAAATAATTCATCTTCGCGGCTGTGCCTGCTCTAGGTACAGCCGCAAAAACTCCCCTTGCTGCAATCTTAACTCCCGCCATAAATCTGTCGCTTTAACCGCTGAGGCCATAACAGCCTATTTTCAATTCTCAGCGTTTTTTTATTAAAGGTCAGATTATGCAAACATCCATTGGTTTAAATGGACGCGACAGCTCGCGAGTAACAGATGTGCGGCGATATAGCGCATCTGATGAAAGTCTGGACGCGCTAAAAGCGCGTACCACCCCGCCTGACAGCACCAACCCGTATGTCACCGCCCACGCTTCATGCGCACAAGCCTTTTTAGCCACGGCTATCAGCCAGCAAGATCGCTTAGGTGAGATGCTCTTTCAGCATGAAGACGACCCCGTCATGCCTTTGGCTGCAATCCTGACGCAAACAACGCCGTTGGACATCGACTTGATGGACTTCGCGCCACTGCCTCTTCCGTTGATGCCGCAAGCGGCAATGCCACACGGCGATGCTGCTGAGCTGACAAGCGTGATGCCATCGCTGTTCTTAAGCGATACGCTACCAGAACTGATTTTGCCCTCTTCTGTTCAGCCGCAGGCCATGAAGGCGCTAGCATCGCAGGTATATCAGCGAGATCGCGTATTGCCGTTAACGGAGGCCATTGAGGCCAAAGTCAACATCGAAACTCAGCAATTTCAGCTACTTGAGTTTCGCGATGATCGCGAAAGCGTGCAGTTTAGCGGCAAGGCACCGGTGGGCGCTTTAGTGCAGTTCTTTCTTGATGATGTGTTAGTGGGCAGCGCAGAAGTCGATGATGGGGGCCAATGGCAGTTTGCCGCGCCCAGTCAGGTACCTGCCGCCGAGCACAGGTTCAGTGCCGTGATAGCTGACGCGAACGGTGCCATCATGCATAAAATTGACGTTGCATTTATCCATCAACCTCAACCGGAAATGATGCTTCTGCCGATTGATGACGGCGCTTTAAGGGATATGGACGATGCTTTGATAGCGCTGACGCTGGCTCCGGAAGAAGCTGCGCCAACCATCAAGCCGCTGGTATTACCTGAGGCCGGGCTGGATGCAGAGCAAACCTTGGGCGGAATTAGCGTACACCTCATGGATTATGTTGCATTCCATCAGTTGGAAAACGACACCATCCTGTGGCACTGAACATAAAAACAAAAACCAGACTGCCGACAGTCTGGTTTTTTTCAACGTAATAAATATTTACATTTATTGACGTTTGGCGCAAAGATTACTCTTTGTGGCTGACGCGTTCTGCGGGTACGTCTTCCGCACTGTGCTTGGTTGCGGCGGATTCATCATCTTTCATGGCTTTTTTAAAGCCTTTGATTGCGGAACCCAGATCGCCACCCAGTGAACGTAACTTATTGGTGCCAAAAAGCAGTACGATAAGCGCACCGATGATCAGCAGTTTGGCAATACTGATACCTTCCATATTTTACCTTTCAACCATTGTGAAAAATCGAACCCCGCTATTAACGCGCAGTTATTGCACGCCCTCAACTGCAATCTGTAACAGAGTGAGACCGGGTTATCAGATAAAGCGGCTGAGAAACGCCTGAGTACGCGGATGCTGTGGATTGCCAATCACCCGTTCAGGCGGGCCCTGCTCCACCACCACGCCGCCATCCATAAACACCACGCGATCGGCCGCTTCGCGTGCAAAACCAATTTCGTGCGTCACCACAATCATCGTCAAACCCCGATCGGCTAGCGTGCGCATGGTGGCTAACACTTCGCCCACCAATTCAGGATCGAGCGCGGAGGTCGGTTCATCAAACAGCATCAGTGCCGGTTTGATCGCTAGCGCGCGCGCAATCGCCACACGCTGCTGTTGGCCGCCGGACAAATGGCGCGGCCAGGCATCGGCTTTGTCGCTCAATCCCACCGTCGCCAGCAGTTCACGGGCATGTTGCAGCACCTGCTGGCGCGGAAACTTATGCACGCCAATCGGTGCTTCAATGATGTTTTGCAGTACCGTCATGTGTGGATAAAGATTGAACTGCTGGAAAACCATGCCAATTTTCTGGCGCTGATGCGCGATGCGTCGCTCAGATAAGCGATGCAAAATCCCGCGTTTCAGCTCATAGCCAATCTGCTCATCGCCGACCATAATCGATCCGGCATTCATGTCTTCCAGATGGTTGATGCAGCGTAAAAAGGTCGATTTCCCTGAACCGGACGGCCCTAAAATCACGACAACTTCGCCGGGAAACACATCCAGATCGATGCCTTTCAGCACCGCATTATCGCCAAAGCTTTTTTGCACATTACGGGCGCGCACCAGCGGCTGAACGTCACTCATACATCCTCCTTCAGGCGACGCGCAACGGGCGGCGCAGTTTCAGCGGCGCGGCGTTTATTCACCACCACCGTGCGTTTGGTCCCGCGTGCGTAGTAACGCTCAATCGCGGATTGGCCAACGTTGAGAATTGAGGTGATGAGCAGATACCAAATCACCGCCACCATCAACATCGGAATAATTTCAAAGGTGCGGTTATACACGGCCTGCACTGAATACAGCAGATCGCCCATCGCTATCACGCTCACCAGCGAGGTGGCTTTAATCATGCTAATTAACTGGTTACCGCTCGGCGGAATGATGGCGCGCATTGCTTGTGGAATGATGATACGGCGCAGCGCGCGGCTGCGGCTCATACCAAACGCCTGCGAGGTTTCTACCTGGCCATTATCCACCGATAGCAGACCGGCTCGAATGATCTCCGCCATATACGCCGCTTCATTCAAGGCTAAACCCGCAATGGCAGCGGTTAGCGGCGTGATCAGATCGTTGGTATTCCAGCTGGCAAAGGTGACATCCGTCCACGGCAGCGTCAGGGAAAGCGTTGGAAACAGCGTTGACAGGTTGTACCAAAAAATCAGCTGCACCAGCAGCGGCGTACCGCGAAAGAACCAAATGTAGAGTGATGAAATGCCGCTCAGCAATTTGTTCTCCGACAAACGCCACACCGCCAGCAGCAAGCCAAGCAGCGTGCCGAGAATCATTGACACCACGGTTAAGCCTAACGTCACCTGCAACCCTTTCATCACCGATCCTTCGGTGAACCACTCCAGTACCACATGCCATTCAAAGTTGGGATTGGTGGCGATCAGCCAGAGTAAATTAGATCCGATCACCAGCACCACAATCCATGAGATCCAGCGCCCGTAGGTAGGCGCGTTGCGGGCAAAAGTGACATCGCGCTGCTGCACGTCGGCCTTGTCCGTGGCTCGTGAATGGTGGTTAGCGGCACTCATTTTGCCGCTCCTTGCGCCAGATTACGTCCGGGCTGCGGCAGCATGTTGCCGTCCAGCTTCCACTTTTTCATGATGGCCGCATACGTCCCATTGGCGAACAGCTCTTTATAAGCGTCCAACACCACGTTACCCAGCTCCGAACCTTTCGGCACCACGGTGCCCTGGAAGATGTCGCCGAAGCCGTTTTTCTGTCCGGCACCTGACAGCTCTAGCTGACCATTCGCCTGATCGATAAAGTAGGTCAGCGGCGCTTGCGACGAGAAGAAAGCATCAGAACGTTTTGAACGCACCGCTAAAATTGATGACGGCTGATCGGTGAACGACTGCACCTGCACCGCCGGTTTACCGGCTGCGACACACACCTCTGACTGCTTGCGGATCACCTGCTCAGCCGATCCCGCCGCCATCACCGCAATGCGTTTCCCGCAGGTATCATCCAACCCGTTAATGCTGGATGGATTGCCTTTTTGCACGCCAAACACCACAAACTCCTGCACGAAGTCGATGAAATCGACCTTCTGCTGGCGATCCGGATAGTCGCCGACCGGGCCAATGGCCATTTGATAGCGGCCAGAATTAATCCCCGCCAGCACACCCGATAGCCCGCTGACGGTGGCATGTTCAATTTTCACGCCTAGCAATTGCGCCAGCGCTTCGGTGAGGTCGGCGGAAGCGCCGTCCATTGAGTGTGGACCATTGACGATTTCATACGGAGGAAACGAACCGTTGTTCACCGAGATCATTTTGCCGCTGCTTTTAATTTGCGCTGGCAAACGATCGTGTAGCGCCTGATCCACTTTTTGGGTGGGAATCGCCTCAGCGGCCTGAGCAAAGCTGGCCGTCAAGCCCACGGCAAGCGCGATGGCGGTAGCAAATGTTTTCATAGTGGCACTCCCCAGCGGTCAAAGTGGTTTTAGTTCAGGACGAGCAAAACAGCGGTTTTCCAACACCGGCAGCACGCTGCGCGCATAGGCAATGCGCTGCGGATCGAGATCGGCAAACACCAGCGCCGCTGACTCCGGCGCTTTGGCAATGGCCACGCCAAGCGGATCGATCACCAAACTGTTGCCGATGTTGCGTGGACCGCATTCGCCCACCGCCACCATATAGCAGGTGTTTTCCAGCGCACGCGCGGTGGTGAGTAACTCCCAATGCATCTCTTTCAGCGGACCTTTAACCCATGCGGCGGGCAGAACCAACACGTCCGCACCGTCCAGCACCAGGCGCCGCGCCAACTCCGGGAAGCGCACGTCATAGCAGGTCATCAAACCCACTTTCATGCCCGCCACGTCCACCAGCGGCGGCACTTCGCGACCGGGGTTAACGCGCTGTGATTCCTGCATCGCGAAGGCATCGTAAAGGTGCAATTTCACGTATTCAGCAATGATTTCGCCGTTGCGGATGGCGATCAGGACGTTATGCGCCTTCTCTCCTTCAGTGGGCACGTGCACGCTCATCATGGTGGTTAACATGTTGCCTTTACTCACCGCCAGCAGCTGCGTGACAAACGGGCCATCCAGCGGCTGCGCCGCTTTTAGTACTAAATCTGGATCGGCGATATCTCGCGCCAGTACCCCTTCCGGTAACACCAGTAAATCCGCACCGCCTGCCAGCGCCTGATTCATCAAACCGATGCAAATGTCGGTGTTTTCCTGCCATTCACGGCTAACGGCAAATTGACCCATAGCGACTTTCATGCGCGATCTCCTCGTGCCGCAGCCGGAAAAATAGCTTCCGGCGTCAGCAATGTTTTGGTTAAGCCCTGTTGGAACAACTCGTTCGCAAAGTCGGCAATCATCTTTTTGTTAGCGGCAAATCCGTTCTGATTCCAGTCAGCCGGTAATTCCTGCGCGGTGCGTCGCAAATCATCCAACAGCCACGGCGTGGTGTCGGCGTATTTCTCACGTTTACTCATCCACATTTGGTACGAACGGTCGATAACGTCACTTAGCGCCTGTGGCAACCACGGATGCGCTTCCGCCAAAGCCGGTTTCAGCCCGAGAAGATGAATGCCCGGCACGTAACCGACGCGATTAAAGTAGTCACGCTCGGCGCTGACGAAATCCACCTGTAGCTGGCGCAAACCGGAATCCTTGAGGAAAAAGCCTTCCGGCATGAAGGGGGTGAACACGGCATCCAATTCGCCCGCTTGCAGCAGTTCAATCAGCGGACGCTCATCTGGCGCGGGTTCGATGCGGCCGGGACGACCAAAGCCCGCTAAACGATCCACGATCGGATGCTCAGCAGTCAGCCGACCGGCAAACCAATAAGCATCATCTATTTCAACACCGGCTTCACGCAGCACGGTGCGCGTCCAGGTGTTGCCCGAGTCTTGCCAGCCGGTCACGCCGATTTTTTTGCCTTTCAGCTGGGCGGGCGCAGTGATCGGGCTGCTGGCGGTAGTGATAATGCAGCGTTGGCGAAAACCGCGCATCAGGAAATGCGGCAAGCCGAGCAGTGAATAATCATCTCGCGCACACGCCTGAGCGTAGCGGCTGAACGACACTTCTCCCGCATCATATTGTTCACTGGTGGCTAAGTTATCGACCAGTGTGCCCACGCGATCAATCTTCAGCGTAAAGCCTTCCGGTTGGATATCGCCGAGCGCTAGCGGTGTGAAGTAATCCCAGTCACGCACCGCTAGTCTGATGGTTAGCATAATTGTTTTCCCCGTCTGTTCAGTCAGCCACAAGGCTGTGATGATTTATGCAGCAAATAGTGCTTGAATTTGAGTCTAAATCGCCAATACTAATCTGAACAATCTATTATTTGTTACTGAACAAAGGATTTTCTTATGACGCACATCGTGGATTTGACGTGGCTTAGTCAGCAAATCACAGATGCATCGGTGAAAGGCATCACGCATGCGGCATCCACCTTAATCCGCGACGGGGAGATTGCGATTGGCATGCAGATGCCCGCTGTGCGCGATCTGGCCGAACGTTTAGGCGTGAGTCCCGCAACGGTGTCGGCGGCGTGGGCGCAGCTGAAAAAGCAAAAAGTGCTGGCGGGAAAAGGCCGCAGCGGCGTGTGGGTAAGCGGCAACAATGTGATGCCCCGCCCGATTCGTTTCGAGAAGATTGGCAACTACGGAGAAAACGTTCAGGCGTCACTGGCAATGGCCTCGCCCGATCCCACGCTGCTACCGGATTTGCGCCAAGCAATGCTGGCGGGCATCACCTCGCCGCAGCTTAATAGCTATCAACGTGAGCCCATCTCCGCCACATTGCAGGCGGCAATTGCACCGCGTTGGCCCTATCCCGCTGAAGCCTGGCTGGCGACCGACGGCGGTTTTGATGCCATGAATTTGATCATGCAAACCCTGCTGTCACCGGGCGATCGCGTGGTGATTGAAGATCCTACCGCCACGCGCCTGCTGGATATTCTGGATAATATTGGCGCGGAAATTTTGCCGTTACCCTGCGATGAACAAGGACCGCTGCCCGGCACCTTGGCCACGCTGCTGCAGAAATCACCGGCCATGTTTATCTACCAGCCGCGCACCCATTCCGCCACCGGGCACAGCGTAACGCAGCGCCGCAGCGCCGAGTTGGCGCGCGTGCTGGCGAATCGATCCACGCTCATTGTGGAGGATGACGGTATTGGCGATTTGTCACGTTGGCCGGTGTGGAGCCTGGGTTTTCACTTTCCCGAACGCGTATTGCATGTGCACTCCTTCTCCAAAGCGTATGGCCCGGATCTGCGCCTGGCTGTGCTTTCCGGCACGCAAGCCATGGTGCAGCGTTTGCAGGCGTGGCGTAATTTTGGCGTCAGCTGGACCAGCCGCATTCTACAGGATGCGGTAGCGTGGATGCTGAGTGATGAGCAAACCCAGCAGCAAGTTCAACAGGCAAAAGCCATCTATGCAGATCGCCGCAAGCAACTGTTAGCGGCGCTGGCAAAGCGGGGTTTGCTGTTAGAGGAACGAGATGGCTTAAGCGTACTGGTGCCGGTGGAATCCGAACAGTATGCGATGATCACGCTGGCGGCGCGCGGTATCGCCGTGCTGCCAGGTGAACGTTGTAGTATCAACAGTCGGCAATTTATCCGCGTCAGCGCCGCGCTGCTGCCCTTCGCACAGCTTGATAGCATCGCTGACGCCATTGTGATTGCCACCGGACGCGAATTCAGCGTTAACCCAAATCTTTAATGTGATAGCGCGGTGATTCCACATACCCTTCACGCGCGTAAAACTGATTGGCTTTCAGGCGCGACGCGTGGCAATGCACTTCCATGCGATCGCAGCCGCGCGATCGCGCTAACTGCTCGGCGTGGTTCAACAGTTGCTGCCCGCTGCCTTTGCTGCGTTCACCTTCGGCAATGCAGAAATAACTGATGCGGGCAAAATCACCGGACATCGCCAACTGCGGGATAAAGTGCAGCGATAAAAAACCCAGTACCTGACTACCATGTTCCGCCACCAGCAATATTTCGTCTGGATGGGCGCTTAGCTGCGCCAGACGCGTATCGATAAACTCTTCCGTGCCGCTGTAACCTAATTCGGTTAATAGCGCGCTCAGTGCAAAGCTGTCTGTTGCCAATGCCTGACGTATCTTCATCCTGCCTCCTTAAAAGTCCTACGCTGTTATATAGCCTTGCCGGATAAAAAGCTGCAAGTATGGATTGTTATGAGGTTGTTACAGAGATGAACTGTGAGATGCGCCGCAGAATAGATTTTGTCATGGCACTGTCATCGCGGCTTAAGGTGCGCTTAATGTGACTTTGCGATGCTGAAGGAAAGAGCATGGTTGAGGTAGCGCAATGAAGCAGATGATCCCACGTTCCATAAATGAGTTTATGGCTTTGAGCTTGAGCGGCGTCGCTCTGGTTGGATGGGCGATAATGTGGTGGCAAGCATAAAATGAGCAAAAAAAACCCGCCATTAGGCGGGTTTTCAGAATTCTAACTGATAACTTACAGAGCGATAACGTTAGCAGCAGAAGGGCCTTTAGCACCGTCAGTGATTTCAAACTCAACGCGCTGACCTTCAGCCAGAGTTTTGAAACCATTGCTCATGATTGCAGAGAAGTGTACGAATACATCTTTGCTGCCATCTTCTGGAGTAATGAAACCGAATCCTTTGGACTCATTAAACCACTTAACGTTACCTTTGATCTTGGACATCTATATTACCTTTACATGAAAAATGGACACTAAACTGTGTCGACGTCTAGTACAGCAATTGCGGTGGCATTTGTCCAGTGCGATTTGATGAAAAAGTGATAAATGTCGATTTTTTCCACCCTGTTCACACTTTCTGCGCATTAACGCCGCTTAAAACTCGAATCTAAGCCAGGCAAAGAACACGTTGCCGTTGTTATAAGTCCCTGGAATGTAAGTCATTTGAAAAGTTGCGGGGCCATATCCAATTGAGGCTAAAGGCAAAATCACTGGAATGGGGATATATTTCCAATTATCTCTGGCCGTAACACCCAGCGTATAGCCCAAACCGTAATGGAAATTCTCGT
The DNA here is from genome assembly GCA_966185695.1 of uncultured Pantoea sp. Taxonomy (GTDB): domain Bacteria; phylum Pseudomonadota; class Gammaproteobacteria; order Enterobacterales; family Enterobacteriaceae; genus Pantoea. Next base: position 33,789 of record CBIFUL010000011.1, read on the forward strand.
CGTTTAACGGTCGCCAGGTGGCTTCCCAACCGTAGCCGCCAATGGGTTCCCACTTATTGAACGAATCTTTAAACGCCATGACGTACAGACCGTTCCAGTTACCCTTTTCATCCCAACGCGATACGCCAGCCCCCGCGCCCCAAGGACGTTCGTTGTACTTCTTGATGTGCGCATCATCGTACGTTAAGCGGTTATGCCAGGTGATTGCCGGAAGATAGAGATCATAACTTTGCGGTTGTGACCACGTTTGTGCCACATTTTCGCTAAGCGTATTCCAGCCAGATTTGATTGCTTGCGATGTGGTTACCGCTGATGCTGATAAAGTGACCGATGAGGTCAAAATGCCACCCAATAAGGCGGCAGAAATGTGCCGATTCACAACGATATTTCCTGTTAATTCATTCTGATAACATTCGTTTATAAGGACTATAAATTCGACAAGCCTGAAGCGGGCGAACTTATTGCGCTCACTCTTAGCGTAATAAAAATTCGCGCTTAATTAACCAGGTTAAGTCTGTGTTATCAGGTTAATAAGCGGGCAATTTTACCTTATTTGTTGGCGAGAGTCGAAACGCAAGCTAAACGAAACCGTTCGGTGGATAAGCTCAATTATTGACGGCACAATGTGATGATAACCTGCGGTAATAGCTTAATTTTCAGCACGTTAATTTTGATGATTCATATTAGAAATAAATAAATAAAATTTACCAATTGAAGTCAACCGCCCGATGAGATTAATCTCATGGCTCTAGGATGGAGAGAGGGAATACTGAGATGACAATTTGTTGTCGCAGTTGCGGTTGCACTAAATTCTTTTTTACTGGTTCTAACAAGGAAAATTCTGAGACAGGACAACATCATGGCGCCTGTTGCGCTCGATGCGGCAAACCGCTTGATATTCGCGACATAATAGCGTCAGACGTTTCCCATGATGAAGTAGTCAAATCCCATGCCACAATATTATAACTGGCACCCGTAGGTGCCGATTATTGTCAGAATATAAGCTTAAAGACACCAGTAATTGTTAATAGTCCCACGATAAAGATAATGGCGATTACCCATAGAATTATTTTCATTGTTCGCTCCTTCAGTGATGAAAAATAACGCTTCTGCCAATCAGTATAGATGATCATTCTGCTTTTGCTGGCGTCTCTCCTCACGCTTAGACTGAAGAGGATGCGCGGCATTTCAGCAGAATCTATTTCTGCGAGAAAGGTCGCAGCTGGCGACTTTAACGCCTCGGGCTACTGCATGAAATGGTGCCACACTGACTAAACTTATAGCGCCTGTAGCAGGCCTCGATTGTTATCACTGCCTACGTAACAAGGAGATTCTATGAGCACAATTAATACCAGCATGGGGCGTTACAGCCTTAAGGCAAAGGATTACGGCAACCACATCAGCGGCACCATTGCCATTAATGATGAGGGTGGCACTCAGCTCACCATGCAAGAGTTTGAAGAGCACTATCTTGACGATGTCGTCAACAATGTCATTTACCCGGTCACGGGTGGGAACCGTGAAATAACGCGCGCGTTACGGGAACAGATGGTTAAAGCGGGCTTTGAGCAGCCGCACTGAGTTTTTGGGCCACAATCTGTGGCCCTTACTCTGAAAACGGTGTCTTGCAGTGAACACGGTTTTCAGCACAGGATGTGGGATGACTTGATATGGAGATTACCGCGTGAGCACCCTTTTTCGTCTTCCCCCTTCTCAGCTTCATCAATTTGTTCAGGCCATATGGTTGCATGCTGGCAGCAGCAATGAAGAGGCGCGTCTGGTGGCCGATCATCTGGTCGCCGCTAACCTCGCGGGTCATGATTCGCATGGCGTAGGCATGATCCCCAGCTATATCACGTCGCTGGCACAAGGTTTTCTGCAACTCAATCAGCACGCGACGCTCACGAAGGATGTCGGTGCCGTGCTCACGCTGCACGGTAACAACGGTTTTGGTCAGGTCGCTGCGTATGAAGCAATGCAGCTTGGTATCGAGCGTGCCAGCAAATTTGGCATTGCGGCGGTGGGTTTGCACCACTCGCACCACATTGGCCGTATAGGGCATTGGGCAGAACAGTGTGCCGCCGCCGGTTTTGTCTCTTTCCACTTTGTTAACGTTATGGGCGATCCGATGGTTGCGCCGTTTAACGGCAGCGATCGCCGTTTCGGTACCAATCCGTTCTGCGCCGTTTTTCCACGTCAGAACGGCAAGCCGCTGCTGCTTGATTTCGCCACCAGCGGTATTGCTTTTGGTAAAACCCGCGTGGCATGGAATAAAGAACAGCAGGTTGCAGCAGGCTACTTAATCGATCATCAAGGCCAACCGACCACCGAACCGGGCGTGATGCATCAGGCGCCTTTCGGCTCACTCACCGCATTCGGCTTGCACAAAGGGTACGCGCTGGCGACGCTGTGTGAAGTTCTCGGCGGCGCGCTGTCTGGCGGACGCACCACGCACGATGCCACATTGGTCACCAGCCACGATGGCATTTTCAACTGCATGACCACCATCATCGTCAATCCTGAAGCCTTTGATGCACCCGCCATGCAGGAAGAAGCCGAATCCTTCCTCGCCTGGGTAAAACGTTCGCCGCAAAGCGGTGATGCACCCATTCAGGTACCGGGCGAATGGGAAGAACAAAATAGACAAGTGCGTGAACGGGACGGCATTCCGCTGGATAGCAACAGTTGGGAGCAAATCTGCGCAGCGGCGCAGCAAGCGGGCATGCCGCAAGAGGAGTTAGCGGCCTACCGCGCTGTAGCGCAGTAAACCGCAGCAGGCTGAGGCGCATCGCCTCAGCCTAAATCGTTAAATCACGTTCGCCAGCAATAAGCAGCCGATCAAACCGCATACCGAAATAATGGTTTCCAACGCCGACCATGAGCGGATGGTTTCGCCAATGGTCAGATTGAAATACTCTTTAAACAGCCAGAAGCCAGGGTCGTTGACGTGCGAGAAAATCACGCTGCCCGAGCCTACTGCGATCACCATTAATTCCGGGCTGGCACCGCTGGTGACAATCAACGGCGCCACAATTCCGCCCGCGGTAATGGCGGCAACAGTGGCAGAACCCAGCGCAATACGCAGTACCGCCGCAATCGACCACGCCATAAAGATGGGCGAGAGATTGGTCGCATGCATCATGCTGGCGATATATTTGTCCACGCCGCTGTCGACCAGCACCTGCTTGAACGCCCCGCCACCGCCGATAATCAGCAGCATCATTGCAATCAGCTTAATAGAATCGGTGATGGTGCCCATCACATCATCCATACTGCGACCGCGATTCAGGCCGAAAGTGAAGATAGCGATCAGCACCGCAATCAGCGTAGCCATGATCGGATCGCCAAAGAACTCGGCGTATGGCAGCAGCACATGGCCTTTTGGCAGCAGCATTTCCGCAATGGCACGCAGCGCCATCAGCACTACCGGCACCAGGGCGGTCCAAACGCTGACGCCAAAACTTGGCATCTCCGCTTCGGTAAAGGTTTTCGGGTTCCACAAGCCTTCAGGAATCGGCTTATCGATCCCCTTCAGGAAACGGGCATAAACCGGCCCCGCCAGAATCACCGTGGGAATACCCAGCAGCGTGCCGTACAGCAAGGTTTTGCCCATATCCGCGTTGAACAGGGTGGCGATTGCCGTCGGTCCCGGATGCGGTGGTAAGAAACCGTGGGTAACGGAAAGCGCCGCCGCCATGGGCACGCCCACATACAGCAAAGGCACGCGCGCCGACGCCGCCACGCTGAACACCAACGGCAGCATCAAAACAAAACCGACTTCATAAAACAGCGCAAAGCCGACGGTGAAGCCCGTTAACACCAGCGCCCACTGAATGTGCTTTTCACCAAATTTGGCGATCAGCGTGGTCGCAATGCGTTGTGCGCCGCCGCAGTCGGCCAGCAATTTACCCAGCATTGCGCCAAAGCCCATGATCAACGCCAGGCTGCCCAACGTGCCGCCGACGCCCGCTTTAATCGACATAATGACTTTGTTGACCGGCATGCCCTGCATCACACCGACCGCCAGCGCGACCAAAATTAACGCGATAAAACCGTTTAGTTTGAAACGGATCATCAGTAATAAAAGCAGCGCTACGCCAATCGCCACATAGAGTAATGGCATAATTTTTCTCCACTTTTGTGCACGACGCGTGGGCCGGCAGCGGTTTATTTTGTGATCCCAAAGGATGTTGAATGCAGCCATTCTCACAGCAGGAGATCCTCCTGCAGCGTAATGTTACGGGTATCATGTTAAGGGTAACATGCTGAGTAAAGCACCCGTCGCGGCGGGTGAATTTCTGTTTTGCGAAGGTGATCAACTTTTTGCTGAGTGGTTATCAGAATGTTTGCAGCAGGAGCGTCATCCCTTTTGGTTACACTTACCTCTTTGCCAATCAAAAAGGACGTGCAGGTGAGTGAGAATCTGATCGAGTTGTACAGTAATCAACAAACCCTGTTTGGACGCGGCAGCATAGACCGATTGATCCCGCTGCTGGCCGCGAATACCCAGCCGACGCTGCTGTTTTGCGGCCGCTCGTTTCTCAATAGCCCTGCCTGGACGCGTCTGGGCGCAGCGCTGAACGATCATATTCTTGCTTATGAAATCGTCAGTCATGAAGCCTCGCCGGAGGAGATCGACGCGTGGGTGACGCGCTGGCGCGGTCACGTTGATCGCGTGGTAGCGATTGGCGGCGGCAGCGTGCTGGATGCGGCTAAAGCCTTTAGCGCCATGATGCAGCATCCGCTGCCTGTTGCGCGCTATCTGGAAAAGGTGGGCGACACGCCAGTGCAAGCCGTCACGCTGCCTTTGATCGCCATTCCGACCACGGCAGGAACAGGCAGCGAAGCCACGCAAAATGCGGTGGTGACCGATCAACAGCACATTCAGGTGAAAGCCTCGCTGCGCCATCCGGTGTTTGTGCCGCAGGTAGCGATTCTCGATCCCGACCTGCTGAAAGGGGCGCCGGACAGCGTGCTGGCATCCTGCGCCATTGATGCGTTTACCCATTTATTCGAAGCTTATCTGTCGCGCAAAGGTAATGTATTTAGTCAACAAACCGCGCTTAACGGCCTCCAGCTGTTCTTTAAAGCGTGGCCAGATTTGAATCGTGAAGATGAACGCGGTGATGCGGCGCGCGAGGCGATGATGATGGCGTCTTGGCTGGGCGGTGTGTGCTTGAGCAGCGCCGGATTAGGCGTGATTCACGGCATTGCCGGTGAACTCGGCGCAATCAAACCTTTCCACCATGGCGAAGTGTGCGGACGCCTGCTGTTTCCGTTTCTTGAGGTGCTGGCGGAAAGTGAGCACGTCGAGCAGCAGCGGTTAATGGCGCAGCTTGGCCAGCAGTTACTGCCCGACGATCCCGCACCGCCCGCGCTGGCGCTGAAAGCCTGGCTGCAACAGCACGCCATCGTGCCGTTTTGGTTGGGTGGCCCAACGCTGAAGGCCAGTGAAGTCGATTGGATTGTGGCACGTGCCAACAGTAAAAACGGATGGGTCAACTACGACGCGCCTACCCTCACCGAGATGATTGTCGCCGCCTGGCGCATTGTCTGAACAAATCGGGCAGCCTGCGCTGCCCGATTTTTTTACGGTGCCGCCACCTTGAACATGGCAATTTCCTGCGCCAGCTGCGCGGCTTCATCACGCAGCGCCTGCGTATTTTCCGCCGTTTGCGTCACCAGCATCAGGTTTTGCTGAATGCCGCGTTCCATCTGCGACACCGCCAACGTCACTTCACTGATGCCTTTACTCTGCTCATCGCCCGCAACGCGCATTTCGCTGACCACATGTTTGACCTTATGCACATCGTTCACCAGCTGCGTGAGCTGCTGACCTGCGCCCTCCACCAGCTTGCTGCCGGCCAACACGTTGCTATCGGAATCGGCAATTAACGCTTTAATCTCTTGAGCCGCATTCGCGCTGCGCTGAGCCAGCGCCCGCACTTCCGACGCTACCACCGCAAAGCCGCGGCCTTGTTCCCCGGCACGTGCCGCTTCTACCGCCGCATTTAGCGCCAGAATGTTGGTCTGGAATGCAATGCTGTCGATTACCGACAGAATCTCACCCACGCGGCGTGAAGAGGATTGAATCGCGCCCATGGTGCTGACCACTTCCTCCATCACCGCGCTGCTGTTACGGGCGATTTGTGCCGTTTGCTCAGCGGCCGCATCGGCCAGGCGGGTATTTTCAGCGTTTTGCTGCACGGTGGCATTAAGCTGTTCCATTGCCGCCGCGCTCTGCTCCAGCGCGGCGGCTTGTTCCGCAATCTTCTCCGACAGCGCGGTGTTGCTGTGCGCCAGGCCGGAGGCATTTGCCGCCACCGTTTCGCCGCTGCCCTGCACGCGTGTGATGACACCCGCAATCTTATCGACGAAGCTGTTAAAGGCGCCGGCGATATCCGCCAGCTCATCGCGTCCGCTTTGCGTCAAACGCCGCGTTAAATCGCCATCGCCATTGGCAATCGCATCCAGCGCAACGTGCGTGGCTTTTAAGCGCTGCCCGATGCGTTGGGTAAATGCCCAGGTTAACAGCAGCAGCACAATCATCGCCGGGATCAGGAAGGTGAAAATATCACGCATCATGGTGCGCGCGAGGCCGCTCACCGCGCTTTCCGGCGTGACCAACCCAATCACCCAACCGGTTCCCGGCATGCGAAATAGCGAAACGTCGGCGCGCGTATGCAGGTATTCATCACTGAAATCATCAAGTTGCAGCACGTGGTCACTGCTTTTGAGATCGCTAACGCGCGCGGCTAAGGGTGCCAGCCAACGGGTTCGCTCGGCGAGGTTCTTTAACGTGGTCAACGCGTGAAGATCTTGACCCGGGTAATACAGCAGATTACCTGCGCCATCCAGCGCAAACGCATAGCCGCCAGTTACCTGCCCCTTTTGCTGCATGAAACCGGCCAGGTTATCCAACTGCACATCCAGCGTGGCAACACCGGCAAAACGCTCGCCTGCCAGATACGGCACGCTGCACGTCACCATTTTCACGTTGGAAACCGGATCCTGGTACACCTCAGACCAACCACAACGATCGCGCGCGCCGTCGCGCACCGCGCGGTACCAGCTCTCTTGCTGATAGCCGGTGCCCGTAGGCTTGTTGTAATCTTCAGAGTACGCGAGCGAACCGTCATTCTGCCGCGCCCAGAAAAAGCTGCGACGCGGCACGCCTGCGGTGAACGCATCGGGTTCCGGCCACACGCCGCCACCGGCAATGGTTTTATTGCCGCTGCTGTTGATGATTTGGGGGAAGCTCTGTTGCCAAAGCGCCACGTCATGCGGCAACACTTCAGCGAGGCGCGCCATGCTAACGGCTTCACCTTCAATACGAACGAGCTGTTGATTTAACTGGCTGACCAGATTATTACCGGCCTGCTCAATCAGCGTGTGGCTGGCCTCAATCACGCGCGGTTGTCCACGCAGCATCAGCACGGAAAACACCACGGCGGTGGTGATAACCAGTAATAACAGGCCGCCCAACGTCATGCGGGCGGCCAAACGGGTTGGCAACATAATTAATCCTTACTTACCGACTACATTTTCGAATGAGATAAGAAAGTGCTGCTCAGCAGCGAGTTGTGCGTTCCGTCAGATTCGAATATCGGCAGAGCTAAGAATAAATTGAGGATGCCCGTTACAATTCAAGCTGCAGGCGCGTTGGCTTTGGTTTACCCGAATCCCTGACGTCAGTCAGTTCATCGGGGTTCACTTATCTGCCGCCGAGCTGCACCCTAAATTGTTGCGAGGAAAAAGGGTTGATTAAAGAGCAAACGGTGGCTTGCCCGCCAGCATCTGCTCAATCACCTGCAACACGCCCTCTTCGTTGTTGCTGGGTGCCTCAAAGCGCGCGGCATCTTTCACCTTCTGCGGCGCATTCGCCATGGCAAAGCTGAAGCCAGACTGCTGCAACATTTCCAGATCGTTGCCGCCATCGCCGAACACTAAAATTTCGCTGCGTTTGATGCCCCAGCGCTCCGCCAGCAGATCCAAACCGTGGCCCTTGTGATTGCCCGGCACAATCAAATCCACCGATCCGTGGCCGCTGGAGGTGGCCGCCGCCGCGCCCTGATACAGGCGCTCAATGTCCGCCATCAGCGGGTCCACGTAATCATCCGAGAGATTCAGCGCGAACTTGAAAATTTTGTCATGCGCTACCTCATCCAGGCTGCTGATTGGCTTGAGGCGATGGCAATAATGACGCATTTTCACCAGCCAGCTTTCGTCCAGACCCTCAAAGTAGTAGGCGCTGTCGCGTCCGCACAGGATGTAACGCAGCTCGGGATAATGGCCGTTGTGCAAGGTATCCAGCACCGCACTGATGTCCGCGCGGCTGAATTCCCCGCAGAACAACTCTTCATCGCAATCGATAATCCACGCGCCGTTTTCCGCCACAAAAGCGATTTCACTGGCGATGTCGGGGAAGAAGGATTTGAGCTGGTAGTATTGATTGCCGCTGGCAACCACAAACTTGATACCGCGCTGCTTCATCTGTTGATAGCAGGCCTGAAAACGCGGTCGGTTGAACTGTTTCTTATCGTCGAGAAAGGTGCCGTCCTTGTCTACCGCCACCATTTTTACCACGGTCATCATGACTCCTTAACGCATTGAAAGAGTAATCGGGTCGCAGAGAGAATAACCTGGTGAACCGGGAAAGCGGAGAAAGAAAGCACATCAGCGGCGGGAAGAGATGCAGATGGCCGTAGCCATCCGCCGAAAGATCAGTCAAAAGCACCGTTGAGCAAAATCGCGGTGATGATGCCGGTTGCCGCGGCCACTAACACGTAATTGCCGTCAATGTAGGCCCAATGTTCACCGCGCGGCGGCGCGTACAAACCGCGATCGCGCCAGTCATCGACGCGATAATGCGGGCCGCGAAATTCTGGCGGAGCCGCATAGCCGCGACGAAAATCATGCCCGCGCCAGGCAAAGCGATCGCCGCCATGGTGCCCTTCAGGCATACGATGATCGGCATAGTGGTCGTGGCGATCCGGGCCACGTCCACGGTCGTCGCGATGATCGTCGCGATCGTGATGGTCGCCACGATCCGGGCCACGTCCACGATCTTGATGCTGGTCGCCGCCGTGCGACTGCCAGCGTTGATCGCCTGGACCTTCCGCCTGGGTGACGCCAGAAAACAGTGTGCTGCATGCAATAAGTGAAGCAATAAGGCTTAACGTTGTTTTTTTCATACTGTTACCTCCAATGATAACGGCGGTTACGCTGCCGTCGAATATGACTATTCATCAAGTGGACGTAAAAAGGCACTTCCAAAACTCTTAAAAATCCGAAACTTACATGAAATTACGTCAAATTATCACTTTCTTAACGATTATGTTTTTTCTGACATGGATTGGATCGAAAAGATGGCGGGTGTTTTATTTGCAATATCAATTGGTAATAAAGAAAAACCCGACCGCAAGGATCGGGTGGAGAATTCAATTTCCATAAATTGCATAAAGCGGGTAAACCCTGCAAAGGTGAGGGTAAAACTGAAGCACACAACGCCACATCACTAGCATTGCCGATAAACAATACCATTTTGTATGGCAAAACTCTTTTAAAATTGTCTGCTTTTCGGATTAAACCTTAAAAACTCTTTTTCACGGTAAAATAATATTTGTCGCCAGAATGATTCACCGAGAATAAGGTCTGTGCTCTGACCAGAATGAATGAAATTTAAATAACATGCATAACCTTTAACCAAAAACCAACACAGAAAAATAATTAAACTATTGATTTTAATAATTTTAATCTAAAAATCACCTTGGCAGGTCAATTCTAACCCTCACAGTTAAGGGTAATTCACCATTCGTATCTTTGTTAATAAGATAACATCCCCTTTCTGCGCCATTAATACACAGCAGTGATTAATACCGTGCTCAATATTACTGCTGATGCGCAACGTTGTTTTGTTTAATACCTGCCGATTCGCTAAGCGCAGAGTTATTTCACAAGGATGATGAAATGGAAAAAATATTAATCAGCGCCTGCTTGATGGGTTACGCCGTTCGCTATAACGGCAGGGATAAAGCGTTTATCTCTGCTACCGTGGCGCGCTGGCGGCGCGAGCAGCGTTTAATCATTCACTGCCCTGAGCTGGCAGCCGGTTTAGAGACGCCGCGCTTGCCTGCTGAAATTCATAACGGCAGCGCAGCGCAGGTGCTCAGCGGCACGGCGCGCATCATTGAATCCAACGGCAAGGATGTCACGCAACATTACGTTCTAGCCGCGTGGTTGGCCTTGAAGGCCGCACAAGATGCGCATTGCCGCTTCGCCCTGCTTACCGACGGCAGCCCTACCTGCGGCAGCCAACGCGTCTACGACGGCGGCTTCCGCGGCCAACAGTGGCCTGGTCAAGGCGTTGCGGCCGCGCTGCTGCGCCAACATGGCATTGCCGTCTACGCTGAAACACAGTTAGCCGAGCTGATTCAGCGCGTTGCGGAGGCAGAAAGATGACGTTGCGTGGAAGCCGGATGACGTTGCAGCGCGGCCGCCGGACGAATGGGTCGACGCACTAATTCCCCACTGCAATTCGGGCAACGCTGTTCCAGCGCCCCTTCCGCGCAGCTCACGCAGAAAGTGCATTCAAACGAGCAGATGCGCGCGTCGAGCGATTCCGGCGGCAGATCTTTATCACAGCATTCGCAGTTTGGACGTAGTTCAAGCATGGCACTCTCCTGTTCATTTCAGCCGCTATCATCGCCGTAAAAAAGTCCCTGCGCCAGCCAGCGTGCAGACATTAAACGGACAAATCCGGACATCCGCAGAGCACTCAACGCACTCACCCTCCGCTGCCTCACGTGGAACGTTTATATCGTCGTCTGGCCGCTGTCTGCCTGAAATGGCGTGCGGTTACGCACCGATTAGGTTTATTAAGCGAAACGATTTTCCTAAAAGCATTACATTCCCCGAAAGGCGTTCTATAGTTCATTCGCCTTATTAGCTAACGAGACAATGTAATGCGTATTAAAGGACTTAATTTCGGCTTCTTTATCGTGATATTAGCCATCGTCACGATCGCCTTTTTTGATGTGCTGACACCCTATTTTTCCGCGATTTTTTGGGCCGCGATTCTGGCGGTGATCTTCCATCCGCTTAAATCCCTGCTGCGCCGTAAAATGGGCGACCGTAACGGATTGGCATCGTTTGTGACCCTGCTGATCATCTGCCTGATCGTCTTCACGCCGTTGGCGATCATCACCTCCTCGATGGTGGTTGAAGTCAACACGGTGTATACCAAACTGCAAAACAACTCCACGCAGTTCCCGGTGGTGTTTGCCGAATTGATGCAGCATTTACCGTCGTGGGCGCGTAATTTCCTCGCGGAAAACAACCTCAACAACGCGCAAGAGATTCAGCAGAAACTCTCCAGCTTCGCGCTGAAAGGCGGTCAATACATGGCCGGCAGCGTGTTCCTGATCGGTAAAGGCACCTTTACCTTTACCGTGGGCTTCGGCGTGATGTTGTATCTGCTGTTCTTCCTGCTGAAAGATGGCGCATGGCTGGTGAATTTAATGCTGGAAGCGCTGCCGCTCTCTACCTACGTGAAGCATCACTTGATGATGAAATTCGCCGCCGTATCGCGCGCCACGGTGAAAGGCACGGTAGTGGTGGCAGTGGTACAAGGGGTACTCGGCGGCATCGCCTTCTGGATCACCGACATTGACGGCAGCCTGCTGTGGGGAACGTTAATGGCGTTCCTGTCACTGATCCCGGCGGTCGGTTCTGCGATTGTTTGGGTACCCGCCACCATCTTCTTCTTCGCGACCGGCGCGGTGTGGAAAGCGCTGTTCCTGATCGGCTTCTTCGTGGTGGTGGTAGGTTTAGTGGATAACATCCTGCGTCCGCTGCTGGTCGGCAAAGACACCAAAATGCCGGATTACCTGATTCTGATCTCCACGCTGGGCGGCATGGAAATCTACGGCATCAACGGTTTTGTGATCGGTCCGCTGATTGCTGCGCTGTTTATTGCCTGCTGGAATCTGTTGTCGGGCCGCGATAACCGCGACAATGCCGAAGAGATCGACGAAGAGTTTATCGAAGAGGGGAAACTGCGCGAGTCCGAATAAGCGTGCCTTTCAGGTGGCTGCCGCGTCTGGCAGCCACTTTTCCCCAACTCCCCAACATTTGCTATCATCGTTGCCTTAATGACGGCTTGTGACGATGACGAGAACAACATGGCCACGGATTCTATCCCCCAACGTGACAATCAGGTGCTGTCGGTTTTTGATTTTGACGGCACGCTAACCATTCACGACAGCTTCATCCCTTTCCTGCGCTTCAGTTTCGGCAAGCGCGTATTTGCCCGGAAGTTGGCGAAACTGGCGCTGCCTGCGCTGCGCCATATGCGCAAAAAGCTGACGCGCGACGAGTTGAAAGAGGTGCTGATCCACACCTTTTTAACCGGTGTGGATGAGAAGTGGTTACGCGATCAAGCGCAGCTGTTTTGCGCGGCGAAATGGCACAAGCTGATGCGCCCCTCTGGATTGCTGGCGGTGGCAGCGGAAGTCAACTCTCAAGCCGAAGTCACCATCTGTTCGGCGTCTCCGGCGCTGGTGCTGGAGCCTTTTGCCGAGCGCCTTGGCATCAAACTGATCGGTACGCAGCTGGAAGTGGTGGATGGCATGCTGACCGGAAAAATCACCGGCCACAACTGCCGCTGCGCGCAGAAAGTGCAGCGGCTGGAAGCGGTGTACGGCTCGCTGCACCACTATCATCTGCGCGCCTGGGGTGACACGCGCGGCGATTTTGAGCTGCTTGCCGCCGCCCAGGATCCGCACTGGCGTCATTTCCATCCGGGCTGGAAAAAACGCCGCGTGCCGCTGGATAAGCTGCGCATGATGCGGCTCGATCCCTAGCCGAATTGCCGTGTCGCGCTAGTAGATGCGGTCAGCTTTGGCCGCATCCAGCCAGGGTTTAAACTCCTCCAGCAGCAGATCGTACAACCGATTTTCCGCCAGCGTCGCGAAGTTATCGATCGCAAAGAAGTGCGTGTTATCGATGCGCCGATCGGTGAAATCATCCAGCTCCTGCAAAATGCCGTAATTGCTGCCGCCAAGCCCCACAAACTTCCAGAAGATGGGGTAATTGGCCGAGCGGCGAATCGCCTCTTTGATGGCGCGCGTTTTACTGATGCCGCCGTCGGTAATAAACACCACATAAACGGGCAGCGGGCTGTGGCGGAAGGTATCAATCACCTCTTCCATCACCGGCGGTTCGTTATTGGTGCCGCCCAAGCCGGGTAAAATCTCCCATGACGATGCCTTTCTGCCGCGCTGTATGTTGGCGACGTAGCCGTCAAGATTATCCAGCGTCACATCAGGGTATTTGGCGTGCTGCTGGGCAAACCCCCACACATCCATTGAACCGTCATCATCAAACTGTGCCGCCAGCACGGCGATGCGATCCAGCACCGCCTGCACGTTACCCTTACTGAACTGCCCTTTCATCGAACCGGACGCATCCAGTACGAATGCCACTTTGGCCTGCGCAGATTGCAGCTGGTATTTGCTCAAACTCACCGATGCGTTTTTGGCGAGGCTCACCAAACGCGGCGCTTTCGCTTGCAGCTTTTTCTCCAGGCTAACCGTGATGGCAGGCGCTGGTACAGGTGCAGGTGCAGCGGCAGGTGCGGCCACATCGACGCCATAATGCCGCGCCAGCGGTTCCAGCCCGCCATTAAAGCCTTGCCCCAGCGCGCGGATTTTCCAGCCGCCGTTATGGCGATAGATTTCGGCGAGGATCAGTGCTTTCTCACTGCGCCCTTGAATTTCCGGGCTAAACTGCGCCACGTTTTCGACGCTAAGCGTGATGCTGTGGAGCGCTGCGAAGGTGGCTTCACCGTCAATAACCAACGCAATGGCAATTTTGCTGATGTCAGGGGCGACATTGCTGAGGTTTAGGGCGATCACGCTGCCGTGCGGCTCGCTTTGCATCACCACGCTACGGTTGGCGCTGGTCGGCTGGTTAAAGAAGATGAAATCACTATCCCCGCCAACTTTGCCTGCTGCGTTTAGCAGAAAAATGCTGGTATCCAGCTCGGCGTAAAAGCCCGCAGGAAGCCGATAGTTCAGGTGCAGCGTCAGTTGTTCAGAGGGTAAAACGCGGTTTTCGCCAGCTTGTAGTGTCATCACGCTAAAGTCCTTTTCTGGTCGGTGGATAAAATTTAGCGATAAAAAAACCCCGGACCAGCCGGGGTTTCGAATGCCAGAGTTCGCTTACACGTTCACGCCGTGCTGCGAAGCCAGCGCGGACAGGCCACCGGCAAAGCCTTGGCCTACGGCTTTGAATTTCCACTCGCTGCCGTTGCGATACAGCTCACCAAACACCATCGCGGTTTCGGTGGAGGCATCTTCTGACAGGTCGAAACGCGCGATTTCTGCACCGTTGTCATTGTTGAAGATACGCATGAAGCTGTTGCTCACCATGCCGAAGTTCTGCTTACGCGCTTCTGCATCATAAATGGTGACGGCGAACACCAGCTTTTTCACTTCTGCCGGCACTTTCGACAAGGTGATTTTCACCTGCTCATCGTCGCCTTCGCCTGCACCCGTGCGGTTATCGCCCTGATGCTCGACAGAACCACAGGCGCTGGTTTTGTTATTAAAGAAGATGAAGCTGCTGTCATTCAGCACTTTGCCATCTTCGCCAACCATGAAGACTGATGCATCAAGGTCAAAGTCTTGACCATCGGTTACGCGTGCATCCCAACCCAGACCGGCCATAGCCACATTCATGGTCGGTGCTTCTTTAGTCAGAGATACGTTGCCGCCTTTTACCAGAGAAACTGCCATTTTAACGCTCCTGCTTGTGATTGGATGAACTGGGCAACACGCGGTTGCCCATGAAATCAGATGATTAAGACGCGTTGATGCCGTATTGACCGCAAACCGAGGCCAACCCACCGGCATAACCCTGGCCAACCGCGCGGAATTTCCACTCCGCGCCGTGGCGATACAGCTCGCCAAACAGCATGGCGGTTTCGGTTGAGGCATCTTCAGTTAAGTCGTAGCGCGCCACTTCACTTTTGTCGTCGTCGTTCACCAGGCGAATGAATGCGCCGGAAACCTGACCAAAGCTCTGACGGCGCGTTTGCGCGTCATGGATAGTTACCACAAAGACGATCTTGTCGACGTCAGCCGGGATCTTATCCAGTTTGATTTTCAGCGACTCATCATCGCCATCGCCTTCACCGGTGCGGTTATCGCCGGTATGGGACACAGAACCGTCGGCCGATACCAGCTTGTTATAGAAGATGAAGTCAGCATCGCCGCGCACTTTGCCGCTGGCTGCCAACAGGAACGCTGACGCATCAAGGTCAAAGTCCTGACCATCGGTGGAACGTGCATCCCAGCCAAGGCCCACGAGGACGTTTTTCATGGTTGGTGCCGCTTTGCTCAGCGAAACGTTACCGCCTTTTGAAAGAGAAACGCTCATTGTGAATACCTCTTGGTTAAAATTTTCAAACTTATACCCGTCATACTTCAAGCTGCAGATGCGTTGGCTGCTCTCGCTCACCCGAATCACTCACTTGTATAAGCTCATCGGGATGAACGCGTTTGCCGCGTGATTCGGCCGTTGGCCTCACCCCTTCGGGGCCAGCGTGAGCGCTGTTCAAAAACGCTTAACGTCTATGTCCGGCGACTTGAATTATTTTGGCTATAGCGCCGGAAAAATCAGTTCTCTTCTTTTTCTTCCGGTTTACCGGGGAACATCACGCTGATGATGATACCCAGCGCCAACACACCCAGGACGACAAACAGGCTTGCGCTCGCTGAAATGTTGTAACCGTGATGCCAGATGTGATCGGTGGCATTCAGGCCCAGTTTCACCGCAATGAAGAACAGCAGCACGATAACCGCTTTCTCAAGGTGAACCAGATACTGCTTCAGCGCTTCCAGCACGAAATACAGCGTACGCAGGCCGAGGATAGCAAACATCATGGCGCTGTAAACAATCAGCGGCTCACGACTCACCGCGATGATCGCCGGCACGGAGTCGAAGGCGAACATCACGTCAGACAGCTCAACCACCGCCACACACAGCATCAGCGGCGTGGCATACAGCGCGGCTTTTTTGCCACGGCCAATGGTGACGTCTTTGTTTTCTGGCTTTTGCAGCTCTTCATCGACCTCTTTCTGGTTCAGCAAGAACGCGTTGCCACGAATTTTTGGCCAGATCGGGAAGAAGCGCTTTACCATGCGGTACGCAAGGTGCTGCGAGTAGTCTTCGATTTCATCGCTGTCGTCGCCGCTTTTCAGCATCATCACTGCCGTCCACGCCACGATCAGGGCAAACACGATTTCGACATACGGGCCCAGGCTCAACAAGCCGGTACCGATCGCCACAAAGATGCCCCTGAAGACAATGGCCCCGATGATGCCCCAATAAAGCACGCGATGGCGGAAGCGATCCGGCACGGCAAACCAGGAGAAGATCGCCATCATCACGAACAGGTTATCAACGGAAAGCACTTTCTCCAGCGCATAACCGGTAACAAACAGGCTGGCGACTTCAGCGCCGTGATGAACATACAGGAAACCGGCGAAGGCCATGGCCACCACCACCCAGAACACCGACCACAGCGCCGCGCTTTTCAGCGAAATTGGCTTATCGCCACGGTGCATAAACAGGTCGATAAAAATGGCCCCCACGGACAGCGCGATGAACACGATCACCGTTTCTGTTGGGAAGCCAATATGCGTATTTACCATGATTAACCCTTAGAGGATAAAAACTTACAGACCAAATTCAGCTGGATCAAAGCCTAAAGCCACGGCGATTTCACGCACAGCTTTCTGCTCGTCAGCATCAAAATCACCGTCACTCTTACCAACAGCAATACCTACACGGATCGCCAACTGCGCGGCCTCTGGCTGATCTTTCAATGCCAGAATGTACTTCATGGTTTCGCCCTTCCCGATTTCCAGATCGAAATCGAAGCTGGTCACCAGCTTGTTGAAGAACTCAATCACTTCCGCCGTGTCGAACACTTTCAGTTCTTCAGAGGCGCGCAGAAAACCGATCATCTTCTGTTTTTCATCTGCGCTAACGCCGTCGCTGGCCACCGCTATACGCGCACAAACCGCGACGGTGCCCTGCATAAATTTCTTGTTCTTGAAGCGGCTAACCTGCTTGGTCAGCTCATCACGGCCCGAGTTAAATGCGCCTTTGACCTTGTTGAAAAAACTCATGGTGTATCCCCTGTCAGTTATTATTTAGAACCCGCTCGCCAGTTGAATCCCCAACCGAACGCCTTGTCCATTTCTGAATGTCCGTTAAAGAAGCGGTTAATACGTTCGACGCGAATACTGCCGTTTTCATTAACTAAACGGGCAATCGCGCACATGTTGCTGCGGTTCGGGCCATCGGTCAGACGCGTTTCAATCGGCGGCTGATCCGGCACATGCAGTGTCACCACTCCATCGGTTTTATCCCAGCTCGGCGCACCTTCGTAGATGAAGGCGAAAATCAGCACTTCGCGCACCTGCTTCCATTCGCGGCCATTGATGTGGATCCATTCGCCACTGCTCACTTCGCCAGTGCGATCGTCGCCTTGTAGCTCCACGAACGGCTGAGTGTGGAAGGCACCGAAGTTGCCGCCCAGCGCCTGAATCACCCCTTTGGAGTTATCTTGCAGCTCGATAAACGCACCAAGATCGAGATCTACACCTTTGTTGCCACCGCCAAAGAATCCGCGTAATCCACCGCCACCGCCGCTGGTTTCACGATGCCAGTTGAGGTTGATGCGGATTTGGCCGAAGTCATCGCGCTTGGTCAAACTGATTGCGGGCTTCTCTTTGGTCAGCGACACCTTGCTGAGATTGATTTTTGCGGCTGGCGGCGCGGAAGGCGGCGGCGTTGATGGCGCCGCCGGCGTTGGCGCGGGCGCAGCCGCGATCTCCACGCCGAAGTGCTCGGCTAACGGCTGTAAACCGCCGTTGAAACCTTGGGCGATAAAGCGGAATTTCCAGTCATTATTGCGGCGGTAAAGTTCACCCAGAATCAACGCCGCTTCCTGACGATTCGCCAGCTCCACGCTGCCGTTCAGCAGCACTTCGCCGTTCTGCTCGACCTGAATGGCGAGACGCTGCAAACCGGCCACCGTGCCGCCGTCGCAGGTCACGGTGAAGGCGACCTTCTGCACCTCGGGACGTAAACGGCCGAGATCCACCGAAAACGCCGCGTTGTGCCCTTCGCTTTTCAGGCTGATGGTACGGTCATCGTTATCCGTCTGGCCGTAAAACACCATGTCGGCGTCGCCGTTAACTTTGCCGCTGGCAAACAGACGAAACGCAGACGCATCTACCGCTCCACCGGAAAGAACGCGCACGGTGAGCGGGCTGGCAGGAACGGGAGCATTGCTCCCCGGCGTCATATTCATTAGCGCACCACTGCGGCAACGATGTCGTTTTGCATCGCTTCAATGGTACGACCGGCGCTTGGACGACCATGCGCGGTGAAATCCCACAGACCGCCGTTGCGATGCAGCGAAGCGATAACGATGCCGGTGTGACTGCCCTGCTCCGCCAGCTGATAGCGCGCCAGCTCTTTACCGGCCTGATCGACTACGCGACAGAAAGCATTTTCCACTTCATTGAAGGTTTGCCCCTGGAAGCTGTTCACGGTGAACGCCAGGTATTCCACCTGCGCCGGTAAACGGGTCAAATCGACGTTGATCACTTCATCGTCACCGTCACCTTCGCCGGTGCGGTTGTCACCGCTATGAACAACCGAACCACAAGAAGAATTAAGTTTGCGGAACCAAATAGTATCAATTTGATTACCCGATTGATCCAATAATATGCAGCTGGCATCCAAATCAATTGAATCACTGCCGCCGCCAAATAGCTTACCCATAAAACCTTTCTTTTTAATGGGATCCCAGCCTAAGCCGAAATGCAGTTTATTTAGAGTAGCCGTTTGCTTGCTCAGTGAAACCGTTTGATTTTTGCTTAATGAAACCATGTCATAATTCCTATAAACAGGTTTTGAAAAGGGATTTAACTTGCATTATTTCCGTAAGGCGAAAATCATATCATGATGGTATTTTCGAACAACTGCTATTTTCACCGTAACGATTTGAAATATCTTATCCAACTGATTTAAAACAAATTAATGCTTTTGCACCCAGCAAAAAACCGCAGAAAAACTGACTTTTCTTTACATTAAAATTCATAAGGTTACGTAGCATCAAAAAATCATATTATGATTGACAGCTAAATGTGGCGTAAATACACTCGCTACCCATAATGCAACCGTAATACACTCTACGGAAATAATGAGAGATGCCGCACAAAATTTGGCTTACGGAAGGACTCTCTTCCCAGCGCGATATTATTCAAGGTATTACTTCAGCAGCGAAATATTTTAATCATCATGTCACCATATATGCTTCGCACCGCCAGCCACGTAATGAAATTCTTTCGCTGGCTGACCATGCTTTTATTGAACCCGGTGATGAACAGGATCGTCTTAGCTTTATTCTTAATAATCTTGAGAAATATGCCATTCAGGCTATTCACACCGGCCGTAATGCGAAATGGTTTGAAACCCATCGCGCGGCTCTGGAAGCGCGCGGTGCACGTTTAACCACCGGCGCACGTAGCCTCGATATGCTGAATTTGGCCGACGATAAAGTGGCATTTGCCGACGCCATGCAGAGCCGCTCTCTGCCGGTGGTGCCATCAATCCGCGTCAATTCTCCCGCGCAGCTGCGCACGCTGCTGGCCAGCCAGCCGTTTGGCGATCTGCCGCTGTGCGTGAAACCGGTGCAGGGTATTTATGGCATGGGATTCTGGCAGTTTGATGAAAGCGTCTCGCCGATGGCGGCATTTACTCATCCCGATTCCCGCCGCGTTAACGCGCACGGCTATTTGCAGGCGCTGGACGCCGCGCCACATATGGAACCGCTGGTGCTGATGCCTTACCTGCCCGGCCCGGAATACTCGGTAGACATGCTGGCGGAAAACGGCCAGGTGCTGGCGGCGGTGGCGCGTCGCAAAGAGGGCGCGCTGCAATATCTGGAAAACGGCGGTGCAGCCTATGAACTGGCGCTGAGCTGTGCTGCCGCGATGGGAGCCGACGGGCTGATTAACGTGCAAACGCGCAATGATGCCAACGGTAACCCGCTGCTGCTGGAGATCAATATGCGTCCTTCGGGTGGCATTGGTTACACCCGCTTTAGCGGCGTTAATCTGCCCGGCCTGTTCGCCCTGCGTCAGCTCGGTTTGATCAGCGCACAACAGGTCAGCGATGAAGCGCGCCGCGCCTTTAAACCGGCCATCGTGCGTTCGCTCACCGACGTGGTGGCTTACGATCCCGTCCTGACTAATCAGCTGCAATAAGGAGTTCACCATGACTTCTCTCTGGAGCCGCACGCTTTCATGCGGCACGCTGAGCGTCACACCTACCGGTGGCATTACGGCTATCGACGATTTATTTGAGATTGCCGAACGCCGCAATCCCAAGCGCGCCTTCCTGTTTGTCAGCAAGGTGTTAGGCCGCCACATTCCGGTGGCACCCGCTAAAATGCGCGCCATTTATCGCCAGTTAGCCGAACAGTTTCCCGCGTTGCCGCAAGGCCCGGTGCTGTTTATCGGCATGGCTGAAACTGCCGTAGGCTTAGGCGCAGGCGTGTTTGATGAAGTGCGTCACAAGGCGCACGACGCGGTGTATCTCACTTCAACCCGTCATCCGCAGCCGGCGGATTTGCTGTGTGAGTTTAAAGAGAATCACAGCCACGCCACCGATCATCTGATCTATTTGCCGGACGACGTCCAGCTGCGAGAACGCGTGCTTAACGCGCGCACTTTGGTGTTGATTGATGATGAAGCCACCACCGGCAACACCTTTATTAATTTGCTGGATGCGCTGCGCAACGAGGGCGGATTGAAGCAGATCGAACAGGTGATTGCCGTGACGCTCACCGACTGGAGCGGCGATGCGCTGGCAAAACGCTGTCCGGTGCCGGTGCGCAGCATTTCGCTGGTACAAGGCGATTGGCATTGGCAGCAAGATCCGGCAGCCGAGCTGCCCGCGATGCCCGCCGCACCGCTCGGCAATCTCAATGCGGTGCCGCTGATCGGCAAGCAGAGCTGGGGTCGCCTCGGCATGCTGACGCCAGCGGGCGATCTTGGCCGCAACATCCAGGCGCAGCCGGGCGAACATATCCTGGTGCTCGGCACCAGCGAATTTGTCTGGGAACCCTTCCTGCTGGCCGAGCGCTTAGCGGCGCAAGGCGCTGAGGTGAAATACAGTTCGGTCACACGCTCGCCGATTGCGGTCGGATTCGCCATCGAATCGGCTCTCGCCTTTAGTGATAACTACGGTTTGGGCATTGCCAACTTTGTCTATAACGTCGCGCACCAACGGTTCGACCGCATTTTACTGTGCGTTGAAACCCCGGCTGACAGCGTTGATCCGCGGCTCACCGCCGCGCTGGCCAAAGTTGCCGCTCAGGTTGAGGTGATTTGCTATGAATAAGCCGGTGATTTTTTCCGATCTCGACGACACGCTATTCCAGACGCGCCGCAAAATGGTGGACGAGCTGGATCTGGCGCCGTTTCGCACCGGCGCGCTCGATCAAAGCCTGGCGCCGCGCAGTTTCATGACCGAAGAGCAGGCCATGCTGGTTGACTGGATGCTGGAGCATGGCGATCTGATCCCCGTCACTGCACGTGGCACCGAAGAGATCTCGCGCGTGCAGATCCCGTTCCGTTCCTGGGCGGTCACCACGCACGGCGCGGTGATCCTCAATCCGCAGGGGGAAGAAGATGCGGAGTGGCGCGCGCATATGCTAGCGCAGCTCTATCCTTATCAAAAGGCGTTGCTGGCGATGCAAGCCGCCATCACCGAGTTAATGCAGCAGCGCGACATCAACGGCTGGGCGCGTATTAACTATGAATATGGCGACACGCCCATCTATTTAGTGATGAAACATCGCGATAGCACGCGGCTCGACGAGCTGTATGCCATCGCCGACGAAATCGAACAGCGCTTCCCGACCGCCGGTTATTACGTGCATCGCAACAGTAACAACGTCGCGTGGCTGCCCACCGTGGTGGAAAAAGGCCTGGCGGTGAGTTACCTGCTGGAAAAATTGCGCAGCGAACGCGGCGTGTTTCCGGTGATTGGCTTAGGCGACAGCCTGAGCGATCACCGTTTCATGAAGCTGTGCAGCTGGTACGGTTTACCGCGTCAAAGCCAGTTCGCTGAGAAGATTAACCGCAACGTGTTCGGAGAGCAGCCCGATGTCTGAGACCCCCGCTTTTTCTGGTTCCTATCTGCCCGGCGACGTGGAATTTTTGCTGAATCCGGTGGAGATCGCCATGACGCCGGTTGAGCAAAAAGAGCAGCTGATTCAATCTGGCGCGCGCCACTATTCCGATATGCTGAGCCAGGAGCCGGAACCTACCGCCTGGCACCTCGATCTGTTCGCGCGCGCGCTGGATCAGGGGGCGGCCCGTTTAGCCAAAGAAGTGAACATGCTGGCGCAGGCGCTGGTGCAGCACTTCGGCGATACGCCGATTGTGCTGGCAAGTTTAGTGCGTGCCGGCGTGCCGCTGGGCGTGATGCTGCAACAGGCGCTACGCGCCATGGGACGCGTCTCCACCCATTACGGCATCAGCATTATCCGCGATCGCGGCATTGATGGTGCGGCGCTGGACCATATCGAAGCGCGACACGGCACCGAAGGCATTGTGTTTGTCGATGGCTGGACCGGCAAAGGTGCCATCACCGGTGAACTGATTCGTAGCCTGCAATCTCGTCCCGGCTATCCAGCGCAGCCGCGTCTGGTGGTGCTGGCCGATCCCTGCGGTCGCGCGTGGCTTTCGGCCAGCGACGATGACTGGCTGATCCCGTTTGGCATTATGGGCGCGCCGGTTTCGGGGCTGATTTCGCGTTCGCTGTGGGCGGAAAAGGGCCTGCACGGCTGCGTAAAATGCGAACATTTGGCGCAATACGATTGCAGCCAACGGCTGGTGGATAGCGTGGCAGATTATGCGCGCAAGCTGGATCTCCGCGCCCTGCCCGCCTGCATTCATCAGCCGCAGCCGCACTTAATTCAACGCAGTGAAGCGGTGATTGCCCTGCTCGCCGACCACTACCAGATCGACAACGTTAACCGCATCAAACCTGGCATCGCCGAAGCCACGCGCGCGGTGCTGCGCCGCGTGCCGGATCATGTGCTGGTGCGATCGGTGGACGATCCTGATGTGGCGCTGCTGGTTTATCTGGCGCAGCAGAAAGGCTTGCCGATCACCGAAGCTGGCGACGATTTGGGGCAATATCGCGCCGTTACCATCATTAAGAAGGTGCTGTGATGAGTCACCGTCTCTCGCCGTGGCGACTGGGCGCAACGCTGTATATGCCGGCGGTGCGCAACGACATCGCCGATGTGATTTTGCATAATAAAATCAACGGACTGCGCTCGCTGGTGATCTGTCTGGAAGATGCGGTGAGTGAAAGCGAACTGCCACAGGCGCTGCACAACCTGCAACAGCTGCTGCGCACCTTGAATGCTGCACGCGCCGCACAGGGCAATGCGCATTGGCCGCTGGTATTTATTCGCCCGCGTAGCAGTGAAATGGGCGCGTGGCTGGTGGAACATCTCGACCTCAGCGCGGTGGATGGTCTGGTGCTACCGAAATTCACCCAAACCTCGCTGCCAGTGTGGTGGCAAATCCTCGAACACAGCCATTTGTGCATGATGCCGACGCTGGAAACTGAAGAGGTGTTTGACGTGGTGGAGATGCGCGCGCTGGCGCTGACGCTGCAAACCCACCCTTGCCGTCCACGCATTATTGCGCTGCGCATCGGCGGCAACGACTTAATGAATGTGCTGTCGCTGCGTCGCTCGCGCCACTTCACGCTGTATGACAGCCCAATGGGCTACACCATAAAAATGCTGGTGGCGGTATTTGCGCCGCGTGATTTCGCGCTCACCGCGCCGGTGTGTGAACACATTGACGATCAGCAGATTATGGATCGCGAACTGGCGCTGGATCTGGCGCACGGCTTAGTGGGAAAAACCGCGATTCATCCCAGCCAAATCGATAAAATTCATCAGGGTTTGCTGGTTTCCGCCAGCGATCATGCGGATGCGCTGCGCATTCTCAACTCGACGCAGGCGGTGTTTAAATCGCAGGGTGCGATGTGCGAACCGGCCACGCATCGCCGCTGGGCGGCAGGCATTTTGGCCCGGGCGCAGGAATACGGTATTGCGCCGGATGCACGCGCGGATGGCGCATTGATGTTGGTGACGTAAAGGTTCATGGGCATGGCACACCGCATTTCGGAAGCTATTGACCTGATATTTAGACACTTACTGCTACTTTGGTAAGTTGTTTGCCACGGAGGGCGATCCACATTGACGACTAACCCAGGCCATACTCGATCATGCAACTCAGTACCCGACAAACACGTGTATTTATGCTCGCTTCGCTGCTCAGCAGCGGCAAACCGATCGCCGCTAGCCGCATTCTGGCTTCGCTCGACTGCTCAGAACCGACGCTGACGCGCGCCTTGAAAGAGCTGCGCGAATCCTGGTCCGCCGAGATCAAATACAGCCGGGTTTCTCATTGTTACCAGTTAACCGATCCCGGCAAGCTGGATAAAAAAAGCCTTAAACATATTACCGATGCGCTCAAACTCAACGCTGAATTGCAGCAGAGTGAAACGGTGAGCCGGGTGTTTTTGGATAAAGAGAAGAAAAAAGCGGTGTCGCTGTCGTTGCGGATGTCGGTGCTGAGAAAAATTGACCAGGTTGTGCGTCTGAGTGAAAGCACGCGCAGCGATGCGGTCGAGATGCTGGTGGAGTGCGGGTTAGATGAACTTATTGAGCGCCTGAAGCAACGAGAGGTATAGCATTAAAAAAGTGAAACATAGGCAACATCGATAAGCGATGTTGCCAGAAGCCAATTACACTGCAAGATACAGGTAACACCGCTTCAGTATCACAGTTGACGCTGCTCGAGGCTGGAATAGATCGTTTTAATTTCGCCCCTTAAGTTTTCTCCACGATATACCATCGATGTATCGTACCGTTGATATTTCTCATCGCGCGTCGCGCTAAACCAGTTAAACGATCCAACGCACAGTATTCCATCATCACCAATCACTATTTTACTGTGCACGCGATTAACCAGCTTCGTGACGATCCCCATTTCGCTTAGTTTTTCTACCGCATCATTAAGCCGCTGTTGCTTCTCTTTATGCTTTTCATAATTGTCATGTTCGGTGTTAAAACTCTTGTCCGTCACGACAGTGATGTTAATACCCCGTGCCCGGGCCTGAGACATTGACGTGAGGAACCCCGTTTGTTCCAACTTCTGCCAAGTCAGCCAGGGAGAAACGATAGTAATATTTTTTCCGATAGCATTAAAAGTTTGGTTCAGAAACGCATCATGCTGCTCAACACCGTGCAAAGTAGAGATCTGCGATTGCGCGGTAGTTAAATCCTGACGCTCTTTGAAGTTGAACTGCAGTGCGTTGCTGCCGGAAGCAAACATATATTTTGCCAGCAACCCGCGCGGTGATGATGCTGGCTGAATTTCAAAAAGATCCATGTCGCCAAATACCAGGAAACTATCTTTAGCACGAGATACGGCAACGTTAAGTATGCTGCTTTTGCTATCAATAAATTTACCATCTTCATGCTTTGAATATACCGAGGAGAAAAGCACAATCGCTCTTTCCGCCCCCTGCAAAGAGTGCACCGTACCCACGGTGATTGAATCTTCATCCTCGCCACAATTGATACTTAATTTACGTAATGACGATTTTAGGGCATTAACCTGAGCAGAAAATGGCGTTACCACTCCGAGCACTTTATGTAGCGGCTGACCATAATAAAGCTCAATTTCCTCTTTTTTAGCCGCAATCCATGCCGCTATAGTTTCAGCTTCAAAAAGGTTGTAACGACTCCCGCTGCTCGCCTTTAAGCCTTTGCCATCAATGTGCAGATACCCCATTGCTGGCAACAGCGCCTCCTTTTCCACCCCGCGCTTGGGCTGTAATTTGCCGTGATAGCAAAGGGTGTTGCAGTAGCCAATGATGTTATCGAAACAACGACGATGCTCATAAAGGTACATTCCACGCGCCATGTCGGGATCATACTGGTAGCGCGAATTAAACTGTGCGACTTTCATAACGCTGCCCGATGCGGCACTTTTTCCTGATTCAGTCACTGCTGCATAAGCAGTCATGAGTTCTTCCTGAGAGCTACCGGTAAGGATGTTTTCCTCCGTCATATTGCCAATATCGGTGGCCGCCAGGCAGCTCCAGATAGGCTCAATCTGTTCAGTATCGCCAATCACCAATGCTTTTTGTGCTAATGCGAAGGAGGCTGCTGCAACCTCAGGCAATACCTGTCCGGCTTCATCGACAATCAGTAAGTCGGCAAAATTATAGAAATAGCTGCCATCAAATCGTTTATCGCCACCGACAAACTCACTGATCTTCAGATGATTCGGCAACATATAGCATGTCATTACTATACAGGGTGTGAGTTTCATCCTGCGCTGCCAACGGGCTTTAACGCTTTTCGCTCCACTGCGTTCTTTTTCTTTTTGGAGGTTATCAATGGCAATCATGTCCATGAGCCAGCGTCCCTCCCAATAATGCGTCGCCAGCAGAAATGCCGGGAACCGTAGTTGCGTATCAGCAAGTTCATCGGCTTGCTCAATGCTGATTTCATCTGCTCCCGCATGGCCTAAGGTTAACGTCACATCGCGCCAGTGTTGGAGAGCCTCACTTTCACGTCGTAAAATGTCGTGAGCCAAATCAATTTGCTGCTGATAGCCAGCCTGGGTTTTTAAGGCTTGTGCAATTACGTTATCGATAAATACGTCAATATCATCGGGTAGAACGCCCTGAAACGCAGTCACTTTAGAGCCAAAGGTTGCGTCTAAAAATATTCTCATTTGATAGTGGCGCTTAGCGCGTATAAACGGAATCCAGGACAAGAATGCATATATCATCGACTCATTAGCCCGATATTGCTGCCACCCTTTTACCCCCTGATTTAGAACTGAGATTTCATCTGTGCAGGCGAGCAGTAAAGTATTTTTGTCCTTAATATATTGCTCAAGATTTTCGCTAATTGCATATCTTTCCTCTCGAATGCTTTTAAGCCTGTCCCACGCTGGCTCGATCTGCTTTAGTTGAATATCAAGCGCGGCTAAACGCGCGTGTATGAGATCCACAGCATGTTCAGTTGAAGCAATCTTCTCGGCTGGAAACGCCATGCGTGCTTTTTCAAGGAAGTAGATTTGAGCATCTTCTACATATTCCAGGGATTCGATTCGGTTAAAAAAATCTTCAGTTTGATATTTTTTTACTGCTTCAGCCTTTCGGCTTGATGAGGGGAAAAAGGCGCCGAAGCTCGTGACATCGGGTAGCCAACGACCTGCCATCACGCCTGCGCCGGTGGCAAAATCTTTACCGAAAGCTTCAATAATGTTGGTCACTGCCTGATTATTGGTTGATGTGGCAATGACCACCGGCGGTTCAGCTTTATTAAGAGCAGCCCGCGCCCATTCAGTGGCAATAATTGAGAGAACCAGCGTTGTTTTTCCCGTTCCCGGAGGCCCGTTAATCGCCAGAATGTCACCCGGTTGCTGAGTAAGATAATGACTCAATGCATCCCGCTGTGCCGGCGCTAGCGGGAACTGATCGCCAGAATGCCCGAGACGCGCGCTAAATTTTGCATTTTTGACAAGAAGCGGCTCTAAAGTGGGCTTCTTCATCGAGGCAAAGCGCGCCAATAATGGCACCTGTTTTTTGCAGGTCAGCAGATGATCATACATCGGGAGAATATGAATACTGGCTCCGCTGAGCTGGTTGGCTTTACTAATATAACCATATTCAGCAGCTTCATATTGTTCATGGGAATCAGCCCATTCTCCGACCACATTATTTAACAGGTCGCTGCACTCATTTAGATATCTTTGCCAAAGCTGCTGATGACGGGCATATCTTTCTTCCTGCTGCTCAACAGTCTCTGTATTGGGTACCTGCACATCATCAATGAAAGTAAGGGTGTTGTGTGTAGTTTTATATATGTCATATTGCGTCATCTCACCAATTGAGAAGGTGCCTTTAGGAAGAGGTTCCAGCAGATCACGGGGAATGGTGGCGGGAGCAGAGGGAAACAAAAATCCTTCACGATTCAGTCGGGCAAAAGTAACCAATGGTGAAGCGATATCAGGTGCACCAGCCGTTCGCGCTTTGCCATGTTTGATCTGGCGAATCCATACCTTCGGCCTAAGCAGCACTTCCACAGTTTTTACCGCAGGGTTTTCATCGACAAATAATGAAAGAACGACTTTCTCGTCTAACTTTCCTGATGTGATGTCTGGCCACTTAGTGAATGCATCAGCCTCACTCTGCTTTAATGCCCCTTTTCCAGACTCCGCATCTGCTAAAGAGTTACGCCAGTATGAGGTGAACCCCTGAGTATTACTGTCCATTTTCCATCCTTTGAATTAGGCAAAGAGATTGATTTTATTGACGTAAAAATCATATATGGTCAAACATTCTCCACGATATAAGCGCGATCGCAAGAATTTGTTTATCGTGAGCAATAGAGAATTTAGTGTGTCTCGAAGATTTTAAGGTAACCGAATAAAAACTATCAGCGCGTTTAAAGGCTTTATTACCTGGGCTTAATTATGCCTAAATGTGATGATTAGTCTTCAAACAGTATCGTTGTTTGAATAAACGGATCAGCCCATTCAAAATTATTACCAATAAGGCTTAGCTAATATTTTTTCATTTGAATAAAGAAGCGACTTTTATTATTTTTTTTGCATATTTTTCGGATATCTTCACCAACATTGAATCGCGGACATTTTTTTAAAAAAAACTTATTTGAATAGAAATCATCGTCCGTTAAATGATTACCACCTCTAGCAAAAAAGATTATTTGAAATGGATTGATGCATGAGGACACAGGTTGATTTTTAATGCCTGGTTAAGTGCTAATCTTCTTATTTCAGGCATAAAAAAAGACGTCGATTGACGTCTCTTGATATGAATTTGGCACCCTACAGGATTCGAATACAGACCATATAAGCCTTGTTATTACAGCATTTTTCTCTGTTCGAAAAACGCCGGAGCCCCCAATTAGGCCCCCAATCGTATTTCGCTGAAAACATATGCGATTTCGAGCCCGGTGATTGTAACGATGAACTACCGCCCTGCCAACATCCCCGGATAGTGCTTTGCGATGATGTCGTTCATCTTTTCTATGAGCTCCGAGCGCTTGAATGTCAGATGTGCGGTTCCTTTCTGAAAGTAACGAATGCTGAAGAAATCATCTTCGTACGACTGCACACCCGGATGATTGCGAATATGTTCCATTAGCCGGGTCGTGACATCACCGCGATTATCAGGAATAGGTTTTCCATCCAGCAGAAACAGCATTCGCTCTAGGTCCGCCAGTTGATCCCGCCGCCAACCCCAGTTCAGACTAAACCCCCAGCGATTGTGACTTACCAGATTATTGATAATGATCTTCTTACCGAAGCTGCAGGGACTATTGGTCTTATAATCCCATGACAGTCCTTTGAACACGTTGATGATGCCCCGCTCAAAGACATCCATTTTGTTCAGATGTAGCTGCTCAAAAGTACTGAGGATGTTCGCCTCGCTGATGGCTGGAAGATCCCCCTCCTCCAGGTTCTTATGCCACTGGTCACGAGCCTGAGCATCCATCAATGCCATCATGCCAGACTTCAACATCAAATCGCGCCAGATACTGCGATCAATATTGCGGGTGACGGCAGGCAGCGCTTTATCTACCTTTTCGGTCATCCAACTATCGTAACGGTGCCCGGCTTTCATCGCCCAGTCTTGCGCTGTGCCACCGCCAATTTCTGAGGTTAGCCGTGAAATCGAATCAAGCTGCTGAATGAGTTGTTCTATCTGTTTCAGTGCGGTATCGCGGCCAGTGACCACGCGTTCAATATTGGTCGAAAGGATCAGTTCGTTATGGTCTGTTAACACATCGGGTTCTGTTTGCATCGTTAATCGTCCATAAAAGCAAACACGCCTGCCGGGAGTGGCAGGCGCATTATGCGATGAATAAAAAAGGTGGGAAGTTCAGAGGTAAAAATCAGGAATGAAGCCCGAAGAATTTAAGTATTGATCAATCCGGTAGCTCGCCTGGCTCTGAGAATATCGGTGACGGTCAGGAACGGCGTCTGCTCCTGCCAGGTGAATCCCTTACGGTCAGTACGCACCAGTTCATAGCGTTCCACCAGAAAATTAACCGCATCGGCAAGCGTGATTCCCGCTTCGATATGCTCCTCAATGGCCGTGCCGTCATGAAATGGCGTATCGTTAAGTGTCAGGCCGTAATGATGTTCCAGCAGATACGTTAACAATTGCTGCCAGACCTGTAAGGGCGACAAGCGTGACGAAACCGGCACCGTGGCCGGTACAGATGAAATGTGCATATATGTTGAGTCCTGATAAAAGAAGAGAAGAAGAGAGAAGGCGTTACTGGGTAGGATAAATAGAAATGTAAACGTAGCCGCAGCTTCCACGGCTATCGGCCTCACAGGTCAAGCCATTGCGATACAACGTGACACAGTGCTGGTGGCGAGGGTTGAGCTCACCGGAGAGCAGCATCAGTTCCAGGTGGTTGATGAACTGCGGGAAGGCGTTATCTAAATCACGTACCTGCACTTCGCTGAAGGTTCCGCTGATACCGGCACGGTCGGCCAGAAAATGTAGTCGGTCGCCTTCCTGTACCAAACGGGCACCAAACTGCGGAGTGACGTTGCGTTTAAGTCCCCAGACTGGGGTAGTGATTGATGGCATCGTGCCCCCTATAACAAGCCGTGCTCAGCAAACGAATACACCGCCATGCCGCCGACAATACAGTGATCCAGCATCCTGACATCAACCAGTGCCAGAGCATCTTTAATCTTGCCGGTAATTTGTCGGTCGGCAACACTGGGCTCAGCGTGGCCGGAGGGATGGCAATGTGCAAGAAGTACCGCAGCAGCATTGTGTTGCAGTGCCGCTTTCACGATTTCGCGGGGGTGGACCTCGGTACTGTTGATACTGCCGGTGAACAACGTTTCGTGCGCCAACAGCCTGTGTTGATTGTCGAGCCAGAGCACCATAAACACTTCCCGCTCCAGTCTAGCCATTCGCAATCGCAGCCAATCGCTGACAGTACCGAGTGAAGTGAATGATGTTCCCGGTTCACGCAGATGAGTCTCCAGCAAGAACAGGGCGCGTTTGATTGTAAGTTGCGTACTTAATGGCAGTTCAGTGACTGCCGGGGATAAGGTTAAGTTCATGAAGTTTTTCCCGTTGTTTTCAGTCAGTCACATGCATGATGGCACTGCATTTGGGTTTTGTTGGGCGGTATCGCAGGAAACTGCTTGAAATAGGTCATCTCGGCTCCTTAATACAAAAAGCCCCATCGCGATCAGCGACAGGGCTCGAAGTGAGTAGCAGAATGATGACGTTATTCAATTAGCTATTGGTGATCAACAAGACGTTTGAGAACTGATAGCTGACTGCTACCCGATTTGATGTCACATGATGTTGCTTTAGCATCAACCAATGCCTTCCCCAGGGCTGGGGCCAGCAATTTCGCGGGGTATTGGAAGCTGTACGCCAGAGGGACATGATCGAAGCTGCTGTCGTTGTGGTAGAAGTGAAAAACAAAGGTTCCAGTCTTGTGATCCAGCATTTTTGAAACAGCCTGTGCCAAATTGGCTGTCAGCAGACTATCCATCAGCGTATCGGGATGATCGATACTGATGTTCATTTGATGAGCCCCTGCCGGGTAATACTGCAGAGTCATTCCCGTTGCCCCCTCAGCCTTATCGCCATAGATATCTTTCAGGTAATATAAGATGCCCAGACGTGCTTCATCGGCGTTGCAGGTGAGCCGGAATTTCTCAGTGATTTTCCCCTTCTTCCCCGTGATGATAAATTCATCAACACCATCCATAATACGGTCATGCTCAACCTGTACGTTGTCAGCCACCACGTTCCGGTATTCTACCGGCTTGGGATCATAAGCCGCTGCGCAAACGGCCTGGCTCAACAGAGTACTGACCAGCAGGGTAAACATCATTATCATTTCTTTCATGTTCATCTTCTCCTTGATAAAAATCACTCATTCCGAATCTGTGAGCGTGACGTAAATATTCCCGCCTGAGCGTACTTCTATCGTCAGCGGCTCTTTTGAGCCAGTATTCAGCAAAGCCTGAGCCTGATAAAAACTCCCTGCCACCTCCTGCCTGATATCTGTGATACGGATACAGTGCTCCTCGATACCCTGACGCTGCAGGATTTTAGTGACCAGCGGGCAAGCACTTTGTGCCAGCCGCTCGGTATTAGATTGCGTTTTAAAATGATTACCAGCCACGGCTGACAACACCGTGCAAATCAGCCATACCTGCAACAAACGCCAGGGCTTACCCTGACGCTCGTCACGTTGACGGAGATAAACCATCGGTAGCAAGAACCATCCCATTGAAGGGGGTGTGATCTCCTGTTTCATCAGGTTGAGTCGGTCGAGCAACACCCAAATAAGGGAGATCACCATATACAGGCCAAGAGCAATTTCTTTAGGAAAGAAAATGGCGAAGGGTATCCAGATAACCGGAAGGCCAATGGACAAGCACCAGGCATAGGCGTCCAGCTTGAGAAGCGGGTAAGGTTTCAGCATAAAAGATTCCATTATTAACAATTGATTAGAAAGTATTGGGATTAAATGACCTCCCCAGCCAGGGATCGTATCGGGATGTAAAGAGGAGGGATAATCGTTAGTGGAGATCAATAAACAGAAATTGATCGTTGAAATCTATCGATAAAAACGATCATTAATGGATAATTGATAGATAAAAACTATTTATTTTCAATGTTCGATCGGCGAAACAGATCGAACGGGTAGCTAGTTTTAGCTAAGACTTAAAAGAAGCGATGCCAGAATAATCTGGCCAAAGAGAGTAACCGACTACGGACTTGTTTTAACCACGTTCTTATTGTGTGTGACTCCAGCAGGGCATCCACGCTTTCGTCGAAGATATCGCCTACAACTCGGGCAAAACTTTCTTGTGCGGTGGTGGTAACCTTCTCCGTCCGATACTCAGGCTCGAGCTGACGGGTAACCGCACTGCTGGCTTTGTCGGGCAAAATGGTGATTAGAGTTTCGACCCACCGGGGTATATTGAAACCTTCCGAGGCAGAAACAGCCAGAACAGGATGAATTGGAGAAAAGGCAGCATACACCTGGGTCACCTTTTCCTGCAGATTCTGCTGCTGCCGTATAGAAGGTTGGCGGCTTTCTATATCCCATTCCCGGCAAGGCTCTATTTTATCAGCCTGGTTAAGGACGAACAGAAACCGGGCGGGTTCTGCCCCCTGAGAAACCAGTTGCCTATAACACCGGATATCATCATTCCAGGCACGGTCATCAGCTTTCAACACCCAGACAATCAGGTCCAATTGGTTCAGCCAGTGTTGATATAACCGTGTATAAATGCGGTCAAGTTCTGGCGTTTCACCTATTCCCGGAAAGTCCACAATGAGCAGGGAATGCGGAGAAAGGCTCATTTGATAATGCTGTACCTGCCGGGTGCAGCCTTTGACTGCGCTGACGTTGGCTGGTGGTGGAGTAAATAGGGTATTGCAGAGGCTGGATTTTCCCACGCCGCTTTTACCCATAATGCCAATGGTTGGTTCGTAATGAATGCAATGACGTATATGTTTGAGAATGGCACAGGTGAGGTATTCAGGGATAAGGGAAAGTGGTTGTGTCAAAGCAGATATGCCTTGTTCGGTTTTATCTGGCACATTAATCTCCGTGAGTTGAAATTATACAACGGTAGCGAAATCTGCAACCGTTCTCATGGTGATAATATAGGCCTAAAAATATTTACAGCTAAACCCCAGGCATTGACTTATCCGAAATATTTTTTCTTTTGAGTGTCATTCATTGCTTTAAGTCTCACTCTGTCTTTATTGAAGTTAATATCAACGCCTTTGAGCAAAGGGGTAGAAAACTTGTCTAATGGAAAATCTTTAGAAGTTGTTCGTACGGGGATGAAAAATGCACCAACCGTATCCAGTGGATTTATTTCTGCCAGTTGACAAAATCCCATACCCTTTCTTACTTTAAGTCTCGAGAGGTCTCTGAACTTTATATATTGGATATTCTCAAAATCATATTTACCCCCAAACCTAACCCATTCAGATTGAGTGACATGAACGATGCTACAATTTGCTAGAAAATTCCCCTCGCAATATCCAACCTCAGAGATAGTGCTATTATAGTAACAGATAACATCTGTTTTAATCACAACAAGGAAACTCCCATCATGGTTAAAATAATTGCTAGGATTATTGTCCTTCGAAGAGAGATGTTGATGGACCTTATCATCAATTTCCTTCATCAAATTTTTGTGATCAAGTCTCTTTTGAGTTGATTTACTCTCTAGTAAAAATGCAGGCAGAGCTGTAAAGGAAATCAGTCCGCTAACCTCAATCCTTCTTGAACGGTGTACTCAGGATAAATTCGAACCACATCCACTTCTTCCTGATTTAGTTCAACAGAGGCTGCGTTTTCTCTTTCACGTGTTACCAGTGAATAAAGATAGTGTGAAGCACTTTTCTTTCCATTTGGTTTTGCGGCTTTTTCCTTCAGAAACTCATTGGTTTCGTCATCAGAGTAGTACATCGTCGCCTTGTATTTATAGCCCATCTTCCCCGTCTCCTATCATGACCACCGCTTCAAAAGTATAACCACCTGATAGTTGGTTCCCGGCACTCAGCCATCCATCGCACACGCATGGCAGAGATGGCATCAATACGCGATTGTAACCTACTTAAAAATATCATTAAAAATTAAAGTAAGCTATAAAAGTGACCTACTTTTTGTTTATTTAATGTTTATCATCATGATATGAAAAACACATGTAAATTCTGAATCCTGCATAAATCCTGTTCTTCCTGCAGCCGCGGACTGACGCAACCAAAAAAAATAAAAAAACGGGAAGATTTATCTTCAGAAACAGCCGGTCATCACCTCATTGAGAGGGCTGGCAACCAGAGGGAGTAAGAGGTGAGAATGGGGCAACTGAAAGGCGATGTCCCTGCCCCGAACGGCAACGCCCCGGGTTCGCTCTATGTCATCTGTTCTGTCTGTTTTCCACTTCAGCCCAGCCGTCCCTCCCTCTCCGAATGAGGCTGACCCGACAGGATAAACATTGCCTAATCATTATTTTTTTACACGACCTTCCATCCCCTGAGGAAGGCTGCAAATCAACGCTGAGAACAGTCATTCCTCCTTTCATTTTCACGTAAAGGGGATCCCACCATGAACACATCACCTGCTCTGCTGAATGACCAGCTTGTCGATATGGCATTCATTACTGCTTACACCCATTGCAGTGATAAATGGTTCTACAAACTCATCAGCGAAGGACGGTTTCCGAAACCGATCAAGCTGGGGCGCAGCTCCCGCTGGCTTAAGAGCGAAGTGGAAGCCTGGATGCAGCAACGTATAACTGACTCGCGGGGTAACTGAGTAGGTCTGCCAAAAAGAAAGGCTGTACCATCACCAGTAAGGTCTGACAGAAGCCCAAAATGGACTGAGCGGGAGTGGTTTAATGAGCTAAACCTGTTCTCAGGAAAACAAAGCTTTTTTATGTCCTGAATGGATAACCCTGGAGTAAAAATTAAGTATGATGAATATAACCAGCCGCAACCTGCAAGGTGCCGCAAGGTAATTTACGGTGATTTCAATACAGTATATATATTATATATAAGGGTGTGTAATATATATTATTACATAGGTAGATGTAATATGAGTAATATACAGACAAGGGGGTGTAACAACCATACGGTAAGTTATATTTACAGGGGTTAACAGATACTGATAATTCAACAAGCCAAGAGGTGTGGAATAAAATTCAGTTATGTGTATTTCTCATGGCGGGAGTATTTACCGCACCCGGAAAAGGACGCCGCGGGGATATAATAAATAAAAACACACGTGTCCCTGATAGCAGCAGTATCATTTTCATACCCTGACTTCCATTAAGCCATGATAATCACCCATCACCGTTCAGTATCCATTAAATAACAACTAGCAAGAGCATTTACTGTCACACCCCACATGAGCAGCAGCTGATACCTACCCTGCAGCATCATGTCTTTCCACCTTATGACACACAACCCTCATTCGTGCCCACACCGCTGTCATTTGCTCTGGCAGGGTCTGCACACGTCTGAAATATACCCACAGGAGCAATCGTCATGACCAGCAGTAAATTTGGCCCCCTGAACCAGGACTATATGAAACGTATAAGTGACATCATCAGCAAAGCAACAAACGCCCACGTCAGAACATCTGTTTTCACTTTCATACTCAGACTGCCTGAGTACCGCGATACAGGCGACAGTATTGCTAGTGACCCTAATCTGAGTTCCGGATTAATGGAACGCTTCAAAGGGGCGCTGAAGGCTCGTATAGCAGCCCATCTTAAACGACTTGAAAAGGCAGGGTCACAAGTATGCCCAACAGATCTGAGATACCTATGGGTACGCGAGGTAGGTGAAACCAGCGGCAAAGATCACTATCACGTAGCGATATTCGTTAACAAAGATACCTTTAGAAGCTTAGGGAATTATTCAAAGAAAGAACACAACTTGGGGAGCTACATTAGCGAGGCCTGGCTAAGTGCATTAGGTCTACTCGATTTCCCTGAGTATAGAACGCTGGTTACCTTCATTAACAAGCCACACTATCTTGAGTTTCTGCATGTGGACCGCTATGGGCATCAGTACCTGGAATTACGTAGCCATCTTAGCTACTTTGCAAAAGAATACAGCAAGGTTTACGACAAAGAAGAACGCTCATTCGGGGGAAGTGTTAGATAAGCAAACAGACCCATCCCCGCGCTGCGTATTAAGACCATCATTACTTTTATTTTTCACACGGCCTCCCATCCACTGAGGAAGGCTGGAACACATACCTGAAGACAGCTCCCTTCCTTTAACTCACTGACTTAAAAAAGGTTTAGTCATGAACATCACCCCACCCTGCTAAACGTTCAGCTCATTCATATTGCCCTCATCACCACCTACACGATCATTCCCGACAAGGGGTTCTATAAACTGATTCAACTCGGTGAATCCCGAAGCCCATCAAACAGGGCCGCAGCTCTCGTTGGTTGCAGAGTGAGGTGGAGGCGTGGGTGCAGCAACGCATCACAGATTCACGCGGCCATAACTGAACATGCCAGCTCAACCACATATCAAGATGAAGCCCGGGGCACCAGGGTCACAAGAAGAGCAACGACATACGCGGAACTCCAAAATACAGCTTATAGTGCTTACTATCTGCCCCAAAATTCACTTCTTGATTTCAACATAATTTTTATGCAAAAATCATGAAGTGACCACTTTGGAGATTTTACTTATGAGCGCACCGCAATGCAGAACTTTCTCTCAGCAGGATTCCCAACCACTTTTGGCAAAAATGGGTATTGATGAGCAGGACATTGTCCAAGCTTTAACGGCAGCTCTTTATGAGAGGCGTCGCACAACGAAGCTTCATCCTGTCATTGATGGTGGTTTCCGTTTCTGGAGTGAGTTGGTAGCCTCATTACGCAGTGTACTAATTGCCAAAGATAACGGTTGGATAATGGTACGCCGGAATCGCATGGAATTGGTATCTAACCCGACGCATGGTATCAATATGATTATCACATCGGGCGATAAAGATACGGGTTTAGCCGATGGATGGCCGAAGACCAAAAATGCGAAAGGGGAAGCAACTATGAGTATCGTGAGCAGCAACTCCGATACAATCGAAATGTTTCCTACAGACTCCTCTTTTACTTCAACAGACGGACTGATGTCGGTTCCATCCGCTGATGGTACCAAGACTTACATTGTGCTTTATTTCTACGATGCGGGTAAGAAAGAAATTCGTTGTGAGATTTCGTTCCCTGTTGGTATGAAAGTAGTGAATGGGTTCGCTAAGGTTAATTACTGGAGTGAACGATTAATTATCAGCCCTCTACCATTTGATGGCGCTGACATCTTCCCTGAAGAAGATTTCACTGATGACATTTCGATTTCCATTGATATGAAATGAACACTAACGATATAGAAAACAAACGGTTATTTAACCCTTCCCGACTGAAACTGGCGCGGATTCGGAGAAAATTGACCCTAAAAGAACTTGCTGAAGCAACGGGTCTTTCCTCACGTATAGTTATTGAATATGAAAAAACATACTGCTTGTATGAACCAACAACGGCCACCGTTGCCGCTTACGCACAAGCGTTACGGTATCCTGAGTCTTTTTTCTTTGGGGATGACCTAGAAAGTATAGACCCATCTACAGTGTCTTTCCGATCATTACGCAGAACGAAAGCTGCAGATCAACATGCAGCAATTGGTGCTGGGGGGCTCGGGGTTATCGTTGCGAATTACTTCGACTCCAGATTCAATTTACCATCACCAACTCTTCCTGACATGCGAGGCACAACACCAGATACTGCGGCTGAAGCGTTGAGGGAGG
Source organism: uncultured Pantoea sp. (assembly GCA_966185695.1). GTDB lineage: Bacteria > Pseudomonadota > Gammaproteobacteria > Enterobacterales > Enterobacteriaceae > Pantoea. The sequence continues at coordinate 72,361 of CBIFUL010000011.1, forward strand.
AGTGGCATCTTGGAAAAAAAAGCATTCCCAATATGATTCACCTTCTCGAGAAGAACGGGGTCAAAGTTTTTTTCTTATCGGAGAACACTGTTGATATTGATGCATTTTCCTTCTGGAAGGACAATACACCTTATATTTTCTTGAATACAAAAAAAACAGGGGAGAGGAGCCGCTTTGATGCAGCACATGAATTGGGCCACTTGATTATGCATCGTCATGGCGTTTTGAAGGGAGCAGACATCGAGAAAGAAGCAGATGCATTTGCTTCCGCGTTTCTTATGCCAAAAGAGAACGTCCTTGCCGTGAAAATGGCGGTTCCTACACTTGAAAAAATAATTCAGCTTAAATCGAATTGGAAAGTTTCGGCATTCGCGCTGATCGTTCGTATGCGTAACCTAAGTGGGTTATCAGAATGGCAGTACAATAGCCTGCTACGAGATGCCTCTGCCAAAGGTTACCGCTATGGAGAACCTGGTGGTATTGAAAGGGAAAAATCACTGATAATTGATAAGGTTTTATCAATGCTTCAATCCGAAGGTGTGACGCTACCTGTTATATCTAAAAATTTAAATATCCCTCTCGATGAACTCTCAAGTCTTTTATTTGGCGTTGCCACAATCAGTGGTGGTGGGTATTCCTCTCCCACACGCCCCCCTTCCCTCAGGCTTGTTTAGGCATTTTCGGTAATTCTACTTGATAGACTGTCCTTGCTCCGATAGCGATACAGTCTTATCGTAAGCGTCAACCGAAGGCCATGTTGATGATTTCTCCGATGGGATACTTACCGTATGTTATTGAGATAATCAGGGGAATAGGAGCAACGGAGCGACAGCAAAAAACGCTGCCCTAAACGGGAGGCATTGCCCAAAGCTCTTCAAGGTTTACATCATCACTGCTGGGCCGATGCTGCTTCAGCAGCGGGTCAATTTTCAGGATCATTGGCAGATCAAATGCCGTTCCTGTAATTACGCAACAACCTTTGGCTAACGTCGGGATGAGAGCCTTGGAACCGGAGTCCAAGGTGCTGATGGTATTGTCCAGCAGCATGAGGTCGCGATCATTCACCAACCGGTGTATGAAGAAGTTGTGAATCTGGGAAACAATGGTGGGTGAAATGTCGGCTGGCCGCTGACTGGAGAGAGTAAGGTAGACGCCATACTTGCGTCCCTCCTTGATGATTTCTTCAAAGAGTTCAAGTCGGTAGTCTTTCCATATTTCATGCTCACGAGTGGACTGCTCTGACAAGATGTTGTGGGCTTCATCAATGATAAGGTGAAGGGTTCTGCTAGGCGGACTCTTCAGATTCTCTGCGTCTTTGTGATTCGTGTAGAAATTTTTAGCGATAAGCAAGGGCAAGATCTTCTTGATCTCATTCTTGCATTTCTTCAAAGAGATGACATGCAGGAGATGTGGCGGCGGTGGCACATCAACAATTTCAAGGACATTGCGAAGAGCCGAGGTAGATGATTTAGCCCTGGCAAGCACTGGCTGAATGTGCTCGTATTGGGCATAGCCGAACACGATATCTGAACAGAGTTGAAGGTAGCACCTCAAAATGAGTTCATCGAACGGATCGATGCTATCTAAATTAACATGCTCACTAATGATGGGCTTGATGTTTAAGTCAAAACCATTGCCATTTGAGTTGTAGTAAGTGCCGTTGCTATGCCTGAAATACTTATCTTTGTTGTAATAAATGATTCCCTTAAGATGATTCTGCAACGACTCGCAGTCAATCATCCGCGCAATTTCACGACTCAGGTCCAACGCATCTGATTTAGCCTCACCAGTACTAAAAACTTTCTCAAAAACCTTTTCCACATACCTTTTGAGCTGCACATCTTTAAATTTATCCTTGCCAGACAGGACGCGGCGCAAGAACGGCTGCTGTGTATTGGTAGTAGCTTGGAAGAGTAGGCTCAGGGTTTCTACATCCCAAAAGTGAACGGCTTCAATCTTGAATTTGTGCTTGGTTTTTTTAGAGTCCAGCACAGTTATCCGCTTGTCCTTGGCCGACAGGATCTGGTCTTCGGTGTATTCGCCATTAAAGTCAATGATAACGAATAGACTCTTGCGCTTGAGTGCTGGGAGCCTCTCGTTAAAGAGGGTCGTATAGAGTTTCGCTAGCGTATTAGACTTACCGCTTCCGGTATTGCCGAAGATACCTAGATGGCTATTGAATAACCGTGTCCATGGTAAGTTGATGGGCACGTTCTCTTTGAGCATGGACCCAATAGAAAAATCAGTTTTTCCTTCGGAACCATAGATTTTCCCCACCATGAGTTCGCTGAGAAGAGATGCTTTATCTCTGATCATCGGCATGTATTTCACACCTTCAAAAAACTTGTCATCAACGATGTAGCCGATGGGACGAACATCCACCTTTCGGATGTAATGGATCTTCTCAGCGTCAGCCTCAAGCCTTTTCTCATCCAGAAACTCGCCTTCAACAAGACAGACAATATCTATGAAGCCTCGCTGAATGGTGACGTGTTCTCTGAGTGAAATTCCCCGATACTTAACGCCTCCGTAGAAGATGGTCTCATGGTTGGAGTCTTCAAAAATGCGAAGAGAGATGCGTACCCCACTGACTGCGATGACTTCACCAACTACGATATTCATAGCGTATCCTCGTCTACAGCCGCGACCGGTGGTTCGTACTTCTCCGGCTTGAGAGAGAAGACATACCTGTTGAAGTTGGTGAAGTCCATCTTCATGCCTTCCGGCGGTCCAATGACCTTGACGTTTTTCCATAGCTTGAATTCTTCGCGCATGCTGTTCGCGCTGTCGTCGCTGTAGCAACAAATGAAGGTATGAAGTTGCGGATTGGAGAGGGAGCGTTGAATAAGCCTGAGAATGTGCTCATCTGCAAACGAAAACCCGAATGTGATAAGTATGGAGTTTGGCTTCTCAAGCTCATAGCTTAATAGTCTGAGCATCTGGTAGTAATGCTCTTCAAAGACAGTCTCGTAAAACTTCCACTTAGTGGGGTTCACGATAGGGAGCTTATTGTACTCATCCCAGAAGGTGTCCATCTGCCCTTTGTTGAAGGACAGGTCGGGGATGTCTTCAGTCTGGTTATTTTTGGTGCCCAGAAACGCCGAATATTTGTTTAGATTTTCGATTGTCTGTTTGGTCAAAAGGTTATTGAAATCATTGCGGTAATTGACTTCAATCTTCTCACCGCTTTTGGACCAGTAGACAGAACCATGAAGGTGAATGATGTTAAGCTGTGGGGTACCGTAGTTGCTGCGTTCAAATATTCCGGTTTGACATTGGAACGTACTGAAGTTCTTGGAATGCAAGTGCTTCCGATGAAAACCTGAAGTGCCATCATTCACCACAAAATCATGTGAGCCCTTCATGAGAATACTGTCAGCTACATGGGTCAGGCATCCATCATAGTTAGTGGTGAAAATATTGATCTTGCGGTTGAGATCTTTCCTTCTGTCTAGAAGACCTAAAAGAGTCGTCAAGAAAACATCATAATTCTTGAGATTTTCGTTTCCATCATCTGAGGTGATTGAACTTGGATTGAAGGTCTGGACTGGAAAAATGCACGTGTTGTAGTAGTGCATGAACAAGGCAGTTCGCTTCTCAGGCCAGTTTTCAAACTTCGTGGCGAGTGTTTCAATCGTTTCCCTGCCCCCCTGAGCGTCTTTAAGGGCGAGAGCAAGCGTCGGGAACAAGTCTGCTGAAGCGCCTGAGCCAATCAGTATATTGATATTCTTATTGTATACGTCCAGTGGCTCAATCGACTCAAACATACTTACCTCCCTTAATTTTCCTTCCTAGAAAATAGCATCACAGCACGGGCAAGCCAAACTTTGGCTTCGCTCTGTTGCTTGGGTTCTAGTGACTGCAGTGGAATTGCTCACCAACCGCCTTATTGATGATTCACATCTCTCTTAGCTACAATTTTCCCAGTAGTATTATCCATCCGGTATTGCGAGATAGTACCGTCAAGAATGTATTTAATCACCGTGAGCACCGTCGCCAAAGGCGCATGAAACCATTCCCGTGGATGGTAGGTATGCCCATCCTGTCCCCGTAGCGTGATACTGAGTCGCTGTGCTCCTAAAAAACCATGAATAAGCGCCTCCAGCTTGTGAGTATTGATGTTGAAGCATTGCGTGGTCATGACAATCCGCACCGGTGCTTCAAGAAAGGTTTTATCCTTTTCCGCGTGCTTAATGCGTTCTTCGACCGTTCCTTCGGTAAAGCCAATTTTATACAAATCAGATTTGTAACGTTGAAGAGCGGGTTGATTGCTATACGTTGCAAGAACATAGACAAATCCCGTAGGAACAGGTGTCTCATCAGGTCGAATCGCATGTCCATTCAGCACAATTTTACGGCCTTCTGTATCACGAACAAGACCATGTGTGAGTGAGAGAAAAAGCATATTCAACTCAGTCCCGTTTTCGAATACCAGATGCAATCGGGCATTCCAAGGACCGTACTCATCTAACCGCTCACCGACTTTATCTACATAGCCCATCACTCCATTGAGAATAAAAAAATCACCTTCATGAATTTTTAACTCATGGCGGAAACGTACAAATGAAAACGCTCCCGTTTTTAGGCCATTTTGGACGGTCTCGAACAGCGGGGCAAAGCGATTGAAATCGGGGCAAGGTTGCCGTTTTGCAATCTCATCCGGCTGAGCTTTCTTTTCAATAGGGACATGTTTTAAGGTGAAAATATCGGGTGCAGAAAATGAGAGTAGCCCATCATCGTCATCTGCAAAGATATCGTCCAGCGAGGTGACCAGCTCTGATTTATCAACCACTACAGGGGGGGCTGATAATGTTACCGTTGGTTCATAGATATTCTCGGTATTTTCACCCGCAAGCAAGCCGTGGATATCAAACGGCTGCAACACCTCATGGCATTGTTTGTTATCCCTGAGTGCTCTCAAACGTTGAGCAAGCAGCGTTTCTTTAAACTCCTCCGAATCGGTTAGAGGAGGATGGCCGTGAACCACATAAAAGGCATTAATCTCTTCTAATCGACTGACAGACAGATTACTGGTAGGTGAGTACATTTTCAGTGGTTCAACCACCAGTAAACCTAGATCATCAGCTTCAGAAAAAATATCGTCAATGGTCACCTTTTGACGAGGTTGAACAGGAGAAAGCCTGAGCATAAGTTACGGCTCCTGTCGCACAGCGCGCTGTTGTTTCATTTTTCTGATGTAGGCCAATGCTTCAGCATAACGAACCTCTATCGCATCGCTGGCATTTAGTGATGGCTCCCGCTGATGTTCACTGGCAAACGCTTTAATTCTGGGCCAGAGCATCACTGCTTCTTCCTCAGATACCTGCGCCTGATTTGCTCTGACTGCTTCCTGAATCGTTTTTAGCATCGTCGCGGTGACTGATTTTGACAAAATCTCGTAAGCACCATGAAAAGGATTGACCACATCAATCAAGTCAATATTCAGATTTTCAATATTGATGAATTTATCACCCATTTTTAAAAATTGATGGCTAACGTTTAATGAGTCATTCGAATTACCGGTACGCTGGCCTGGACGGTTATCGATAATGGCATCCGGCGGTAAATCGGCTTCATCAATAAGACCACCACATTGCCCCACAAAAAGACTCTGCAAAATACCACTGCGCACTTGTTCTAGTTCGTACTCAGTCAAGTCAGGGTGCAGCGTTTGTATCACCGATGGTAACACTACCTGAGTGATCACTTCAGGCGGCGTTGACTCAGTGATAGCCTCTTTAACCACCTGCTCATTCGCCATTAAGGCTGCCAGGATCTCGTTTTTTCCGCCGTTAAGGATTGTCAGTACCTTGTCTGATACCGGTAACGCATGATCATCAACCAGAACCGTATTGGCAGGTAACGGCTCACCAGTCCATTGAGATCGTGGCTTAAATTGAATATTTGGAGCCATGATTTGCTCCATCAGCAACGAGGTGGTGATGGCTTTAAGCATGTTGTTTACCGATACTTTAACGTCATCATCTTGAGCATCAGGCTGAGCAATAAGGTTGGTAAACTGTGCGTGAGTTTTACCTTCACAATCCCGTGTAGCACGCCCAATAATTTGCACAATCTCTGTCATCGAGCTGCGATAACCAATCGTCAGTACATGTTCACAGAAAGGCCAGTCAAACCCTTCTTTCGCCATGCCCAATGCAATGATGATATCCATATCGTCAGCAGACTGAATGTTACGCAGGTACGCCTGAACTTTAGGTCTTTCCGCCGGGTTGTCATCAACCAGATTCGCCACACGCAATAATTTACCATCGCCTTTACGTTTCACCCGATAGATACCAGTATCTGGCTCTTGCTGTTGCACCTCCCCCAGCGCATCCAGAATGGCATCAACCTCGGCATGTTTATCTTTTGTGGATTCGCCGGAATTAACATTGGGGATATGAATGATGGTTTTCTTGCTGGCATCCAGCACTGAGGGTAGTGCCTTGATGTATGGTCCCTGATAAAAATGGTAGCCAATACCTAAAGATTTTAAATACTGATATCCATTAAGCTGTTCGTAGTAGGTATAGGTCACTTTCGTGAACTGGGCTTCATCTTCGGGTTGCAGAATGGGTACGGTATCCCCTCGAAAATAAGAGCCGGTCATCGCAACAATCTGCGCATTAGAGCCTTGCATCAATGCATCAATCAGATTGCCCAAACGGTTGTTTTCATCCGCTGAGACATGATGGAACTCATCTATAGCCACCAGACAGTCGTTAAATGATTCAATGTTCAGCTTATCGAAAGCAAATCGCAGGGTGGCGTGAGTACAAACCAGAATGTCGTCAGGGCTCGCCATAAATCGTTTAAAGGCTTCAACCTTCCCAGCCTCCCCACCGCCAATGCACAGATTATTTTCAGGTTTCACTCTCCAGTTAGCAAAGAAACCATGCTCCGTGAGCGCAGTATCTTTAAACGAACCACCGATGGACATTTCAGGGACCGCGACAATAGCTTTGCGTAAACCCTGATTAACAAGTTTATCCAGGGCAAGGAACATTAATGCTCTTGATTTACCAGACGCTGGCGGAGCTTTGATAAGTAGATAAGGGCTATTGCGCTGCTCAAAGGCTCGCGCCTGCATTTCTCGCATACCAAGATCATTAAGACTCGCACTTTGCCCGGTCTGCCCGTACGTAACCTGTAAAATATTTTCCACGATGCAATCCTCTGTAGGCCCTGGCTGGCAGAGCGAAACCTTATGCTTTAGTCAGCGCTTCGTAGCTTTCTAACAGGAAGCTCAAACGCTCAGTGGCGTCCCTGAATGGTTTGTCACGATAGAGACGATCAACAGCTTTATCCAAAGCCTGATGGGCTTCCAAAAGATCTGCGGGCATCTTTAACGGGTCATACAACTCAGCTAGAGTATTTTCTGGGTAATTTTCCCGCGTCAGTAATACTGTTTTAGCTAATGCGATAAGGGATTTTCGCTGTACATCGGTTACATCAGGCCAAGGGAAAGTGTTGTAAACCACTTTAGTTGAGTAACGATAATCGCTTTTTAAGCGTCCAGCTACCAATCTCATCCAGTCGTTATGCATTAGTGAAGTCAGGATGGCAAATTCGTACAAAGTACCATTGGGGAGAATAAAATTACCATCCGTTGAAATAACGCTAGCATCAACAAGAGCAATGGGAATATAAGAGCGTCTCTCAGACGATACATGGGGTATCAGGATATAATCACCAGATATGGGTTGGCGATTTTCATCAAAAAGATGGGGGGTGTTTGATTTTTTCTGAGTACTTAATTTAGTACTTCTCCTCCTCATCTCAGCCACTTTTTGTACTCGATTATAAACATGTGGCATCGACTGAAGTTCGGTATCGGTGATATTCACTAACCACAAACACCAACGCTCCAGCCCATTGAGTAATTCATCAGCACCCAATACTTTTTTTATCCAAGGAGCTGCCTGTGGATCTTGTTTTAGTAGGGCATCACGTTCAGCCCGATTCATCATCAAATTACCACCCTCAGTGGGTTTATTACCAAATAACAACTGGGGGACGTCGTTTATCATTGGTTTGATTCTCGGCACCACAGCAATGTTATTACCTTCAACCAAATAAGGACTAATATTGTTCACTAGCTTACTGTGCCAATGCCCATCAATTTGCTGGTAAAGTTGACGGTTTTTGCTTTGTCCTGATAGACCAATAATGACCACATGTACCGCTGCTTTGTCACGAGCATTGTTTGCCCATGTAAAGGTTGGATATGCAATATGAATACTAAGCCCAAGCTCGAATATGGAAGGCCAGAGTGTTGCTACCTGCTCACCTTGGCAAATAGAGTTTGTAGCCACCAGTGCCAGCTCAGCGGAACTGTTTTGGATATATTTTGCCCCCTTCCAGACCCAGCAGGCAACAAAATCCAGACTGCCTAATGATTTGAAGCCGCTAAACACAGCTTGCATATCAGCACGCTGTTCATCAGAACGCCTTGACGTACCTAAAAACGGCGGGTTACCAATCACATAAACTTCATCATCAACATCCTTTGGACATATTGTCTGCCAATCAATTTTCAGGCTGTTCCCGCTCCAAATTTTACCTGATGAACGCAGCGGTAATGCTGGTGGTGCTGAACCAATGTGTTCTTCCCACTGTTTATTTAGCTGATGCTCCGCAAGCCAGAGAGATAAACGTGCTATCTCACAGGCAAAATCATCAATCTCAATGCCGTAGAACTGGTCGAGATGGATACCGCTCATAAAAATGGATTGTGGGTCACACTGCAAAAGAGCCTGGATAACATCCATCTCCAAAAGACGCAGTTCTTTATAGGCAACAATCAAAAAGTTTCCTGAACCGCAGGCAGGATCAAATACCTTCATTTTCCCCAGGCGGAGAAGTAACCGTTTAAGGCCATTCGTATTTGTGCGTTGTTTTTCCAGCTCCGTACGCAGTGGGTCAAGAAATAGTGGCTGTATAACCTTCATTATATTGCTGTATGAAGTGTAATGCTGACCTAAACGGCTACGCTGCTCCACATCAATCACGGCCTGGAACATACTCCCAAAGATATCAGGATTAATCGCACTCCAATCCATTGCACTACATTCAAGTAATATACGCCTGCCTTTCAATCCCAACTCTGGAATAGGCTCATCGCTCGCGAACAAACCACCATTAACATATGGGAATGCAGTTAAATGAATAGGAAGTGACTGTCGTAATCCACTATTCGGTTTACTATTCATAACTGCAAACAGGTCTGTTAGAAACTGATCTAAATCGCTACCATCCTTGGTGGTGTAGTTTTTAACTGCCGAGGTGAATTGACCTTTTTCAAAGATTCCTGTGTCTTCAGCAAAAAAGCAAAACAACAAACGAGTAAGAAAAACATTAAGTGCATGAATATCTTCTGCTTTGCTTAAATCATTACGTGCCTTGATAAAGTCAAATAACTTTCCCATTTTCTCAGCGGCTTTCACATCCGCCGGATTTTCGCTATTGAGAATAGCCTTCTCCAATCCGACCAGAGGTAAGAAAAAACCGTAGTTGCGTGGCAACTCTTCAAACTCAATATCGAGACGTTCCTGTGTCAGTGTATCCCAGGCTAAAAAGCGAACAAAGTTTGTCATCAGAACATAGCGGATCTTATTTTTTGCAACAGCCGTGTCGGCAATACGTTTCTCAAAAGCAGATTCGATATCATCGCTATCAGCAACTGGCTGATAGTAGAGCTTATTTTTTAATCCAACGTGTCCTGGCTCTTTCGCAACATTACGTGCCCCATCTTGCCGAATCAGGCTCAGGGTCGCTTTAGGGAACTCAAAGGCGGTTAAAAAGCCGTAGATAAATTCATTTTGCTCAGGATTTGCTACAAGTTGCTCGAGATGTTCAAAAATCTTCGCCTGATTAACAGCCATTGTTATTCCTTAAAAAACTACAATATCCACAGATGATGATGCACTCATTCTACTCGAAGAAACTATTATCAAGTAGTTCCAATGCGTTACCTCGGTTGCATCAAAACATAAAAAACTTTAGCCGCCTGCCTCCACAAGTTGACAGGCTTTAATCGAAGTACTTAAGCCTGCAGCGCAAATTTAAGCATAAGACAGCCAGTTAAGACCTCGAAGACTCCAATTTCCCAAAATCAAATGGACTTCCCCTTCTGCAGATTTGCATCTAGATAATCCGCCCACCACTGCAGCATTAGTCTTCGCTCTCCTAAGTGCTCGGCCTTATGAATGTAAACCGCTCGCACAGAGTTACGCTCTATGTTGCTCATTTGCCTCTCTACCGCATCCTTCGACCACAATCGCGACTCAATCAACGAACTACAAGCTATCCTTCTGAAATATTGTCAAAAACCTTGGCGCTGACAATATGTCCGCAATTTCAACCTAGGTATCATAGTCCATCACACGTACTACTTTTTTGACGGTGTTCGTGATCATCGGTTGCGGCCTGATTACGGTCACCACCCCAGCACAAACCTTCCATTATCTCACCGAAACAAAAAACAAGTGGCTGCTGAAACCAACAGTGCCAGAACTTTCGCTCTAGCACTGTTGATCTAATTAAGAAAAATCACGTTAACTTAGACTCGGCTACCAAACTTCCCATGAACCACATCCCCACCGAATTCTAAGTTATCCACATAGTCCCCGTACCACTGCAGCATCTCCCTACGCTGATCCAGATACTGCGCATGGTTGTAAGTGCCACGAATGGTGTTCTTATCCACATGCGCAAGCTGTAACTCGATCCACGCCGTGTTATAGCCCTGTTCATGCAGGATAGTACTCATCGTGTGCCGGAAACCGTGCCCCGTAGCCCTCCCATGATAACCTATCCTTTTCAGTACCTGGTTGATACTCGCTTCACTCATCGGTTTCGTAATGTCGTTACGGCCTGGGAAAACCAAGTTGTAACGGCCCGTCACTGCTTGGATCTCTCGCAGTGCTGCCACAACTTGATCGGATAGAGGGACCAGGTGCGGACGACGCATCTTCATCCTTTCGACCGGAACTTCCCAAACACGTTTATCGAAATCAAACTCTTTCCATTCAGCCTGGCGGAGTTCGACGGTGCGAACTCCGGTCAACATCAGAATACGAGTAGCCAGTCGGGTGATCGGGCTACCAGAATACGCGGCAAGAGCCTGTAAGAAATCAGGGAGTTCATCAGCTAACAGATGGGGATAATGGGTGGATTTAGGTGCAGTTAAAGCACTTGCCAGTTCAGAGGCCGGGTTAGTTTCAGCTCTGCCGGTGACTATGGCATAACGGAATACTTGATTGCAGGCCTGACGGATCTTACGCAGTTTATCGAGCACACCCCGCTTTTCGAGTTTACGCAGTGAGCTGAGCACTTCGAGCGGTTTGATCTCAGCAATGGGACGCTTACCAATATCAGGAAAGATGTCGTTCTCGAATGCTTCCATCAGATCTTCGGCATAGCCTTTCGACCAGTTAGGCCGCTTGTACTCATGCCATTCCAGCGCGATAGCCTTGAAAGTATTTTCGACATTGGCCTTTTGAGCCAATTTTCCTGCTTTCTTTTCCTCTCCAGGGTCACCGCCTAAAGCAATGATTTTCCGTGCTTCCTCTCGCTTCAAGCGAGCATCAGCCAGAGAGATATCAGGGTAAACACCGATAGAAAGCTTCTTCTCCTTACCCAAAAAACGATACTTCAAGCGCCAGTATCTCGCGCCGTTAGGCTTCACCAACAGATACAGACCCCCGCCATCAGTGAGCTTGTATTCTTTTTCTTTAGGTTTTGCAGTATCAATCTGACGTGCATTTAGTGGCATAAAGGGGCCCCTAATTTCCATTGAACGAGATGAGCCCCCTCAAAGGCCCCCAGATACCACTTGATTTGGGTATAACTGAGTTGACCTCGATAGAGTTCGTTACAGAAAAATTCAGTAATTTCAGGGAGTATAAGGGATAAAAAGCGAATTCAGTAGAAGTGTGTTGACTTGAAAATGGTACGCCCTACAGGATTCGAACCTGTGACCTACGGCTTAGAAGGCCGGTGCTCTATCCAGCTGAGCTAAGGGCGCATTGTGATGGGGTCGGATTATACTTCGCGGTGTACCTGCGTCAACGTTTTTGCCCTTAAACAGCGGCGAGTGACCACCGATTAACCAAATCCCCTTAATGCCGCTTGCGCCACTCGCTCAGCGACACCAAATTGCTGCCCTCACTGGTTTCGCCTTCCAGCTCAATCCCTTGCGGCGTGAAGCGCGCATTGTACTGTTCGCGCAACAATCCCAGCTCTTGGCTATCCGGCTCAAGCTGACGCAAAAATCCCAGCGCCAGTAACAACTGCTGGCGCGAAATTAGCGGCGAGAATCCTGCGCGGCTCAAAATGCCGTGCCAGCGCACCGCATTCTCATCGCTGCCATCAACAATCAGCACCTGCCAAATCAGCAACACCGCTGCGCCGTATTGCAGATGCGCATCGTTATTGCCCGCAAGGTAATCAGTGAACTCCTTCGCCGCCTCTTTGCCCATCAAAGACAGCATCGATTCGATGTGTACCGGCGGCAGTTGCAGCCGTTTATTAAGCGCCTGCACCGCATGGCGTGAGGAGGCGGTCAGCAATTGGAAACCTACGACAAACACCACCGCCAGCGTGGCGAGAATTAACCAAATCATTGCGTCATCCGTCTCATTCGTTGTCGGGCATGATAAGCGTTAACGCGGCCCGGCGTCACGGCGAAAAATCGTGAAACGCGCGGCTAAGACGATTCTCTACCTGACAGTCGCACGCGCTTCTGCCAGAATAGGCGCCATCCCCGATTTAACCCTCTACAGATGGATTTCCTCTCTGATGGCAGCAAAAATTATTGACGGTAAAACGATTGCGCAGCAGGTGCGCCTTGAGGTTGCTGAAAAAGTACAGCAGCGTCTGGCGGCCGGAAAACGTGCGCCGGGTTTGGCAGTGGTGCTGGTGGGTGAAAATCCCGCTTCGCAGATTTACGTCGCCAGCAAACGTCGCGCCTGTGACGAAGTGGGCTTCGTGTCGCGCTCCTACGATCTGCCGGCCACCACCAGCGAAGCTGAGCTGCTGGAGCTGATCGATAAGCTGAATAACGACAACGACATCGACGGCATTTTAGTGCAGCTGCCGCTGCCGGCGGGCATTGATAATGTCAAAGTGCTGGAGCGCATCGTACCGGATAAAGACGTCGACGGTTTCCACCCGTACAACGTGGGTCGTTTGTGCCAGCGTGCGCCAAAGCTGCGTCCGTGTACGCCGCGCGGCATCGTTACCTTGCTGGAGCGCCATAACATCGACACTTACGGCCTGAACGCCGTGGTGGTTGGCGCATCCAATATCGTGGGTCGCCCGATGAGCATGGAGTTGCTGCTGGCGGGTTGCACCACCACCGTTACGCACCGTTTTACTAAAGATCTGCGTCATCACGTTGAGCATGCCGATCTGCTGGTGGTGGCAGTTGGCAAGCCGGGCTTTATTCCCGGTGAGTGGATCAAGCCGGGCGCGGTGGTGATTGATGTCGGCATCAATCGTCTGGAAAGCGGCAAAGTGGTGGGCGATGTGGCATTCGAAGCGGCTGCCGAGCGCGCCTCTTACATCACGCCAGTGCCGGGCGGCGTTGGCCCGATGACCGTAGCAACATTGATTCAAAACACGCTGTCAGCGTGCGAAAACTATCACGACATTGAGGAGGCATAATGGCCAGTTTTTCTCTCGGTAAACATGCCCACGTTGATTTGTGCGATCTGCTGAAACTGGAAGGTTGGGTGGAAAGCGGTGCGCAGGCCAAAGCGGTGATTGCCGATGGCGAAGTGCGCGTGGATGGCGCAGTGGAAACGCGTAAGCGCTGCAAGATTGTGGCAGGCCAGCAGGTTGCGTTTGCCGGCTACAAAATCACCGTTGTCGCTTAAGCTTTTCTGCCAATAAAAAAGGGCGAACATCTGTTCGCCCTTTTTGTTTTCACTTATTTACGACGCCAGCTCGAACCTTGCGGGCCATCTTCCACGATCACGCCCAGCTCATTGAGTTTGTCACGCGCCACATCGGCCTGCGCCCAATCTTTGGCGGCACGCGCGTCGGCACGGGTTTTCACCCAATGCTCAATCTCAGCCACTTCATCGCTATCTACCTGCGCCCCGCTTTGCAGGAATTGTTCTGGATCCTGCTGCAAAATCCCCAGCACATCGGCGATCTGACGCAATTTCGCTGCCAGCGCATCTGCTGCTGCTTTGTCTTCGGTTTTCAGGCGATTCACTTCGCGCGCCATATCGAACAGCACGGAATAAGCTTCCGGCGTGTTGAAGTCGTCATCCATTGCGCTACGGAAACGCGCTTCAAACGATTCGCCGCCCGCAGCAACCGCATTCGCATCGGTGTGACGCAGCGCGGTGTACAAGCGCTCCAGCGCGGCACGCGCCTGATTGAGGTTATCTTCACCATAGTTAAGCTGGCTGCGATAGTGGCCGGACATCAGGAAGTAGCGCACGGTTTCAGCATCGTAATGCTGCAATACGTCGCGCACGGTGAAGAAGTTGCCGAGTGATTTCGACATCTTCTCGCGATCGATCATCACCATGCCGGAGTGCATCCAGTAATTCACATACGGGCCATCGTGCGCGCAGGTGGATTGTGCCACTTCGTTTTCATGATGCGGGAACATCAGATCCGAGCCGCCGCCGTGAATATCGAAATGGGTGCCCAGCTGCTTGCAGTTCATTGCAGAGCACTCAATGTGCCAGCCCGGACGACCATTGCCCCACGGCGAATTCCACGCCGGTTCGTCGGCTTTGGACATTTTCCACAGCACGAAATCCATTGGATTACGTTTCACTTCGGCCACTTCGACGCGCGCACCGGCTTGCAGCTGCTCCAGATCCTGACGCGACAGCGCGCCGTAGTCTTTGTCGCTCAGCACGTCGAACATCACGTCGCCGTTGGCCGCAACGTACGCGTGACCCCGTTCGATCAGCGTGCCGACCAGCTCAATAATCTCGTCAATATGACGTGTCGCGCGCGGCTCAAGATTCGGGGGCAAAATGCCCAGCGCCGCAAAATCGGTGTGCATTTCAGCGATCATGCGATTGGTCAGCGTCTCAATGCTTTCACCGTTTTCATTGGCGCGTTTGATGATCTTGTCATCGATATCGGTGATGTTACGTACATACTTCAGCTGGTATCCCGCATAACGCAGATAACGCGCGACCACGTCGAATGCCACAAACGTACGCCCGTGGCCGATATGACAGAGGTCGTAAACCGTAATACCACACACGTACATACCGATTTCACCGGCATGAATGGGTTTGAATTCCTCTTTCTGGCGACTCAGGGTGTTATAAATCTTTAGCATTGAACGGTTCCGTTTTTAACGTGTGCGGGATTCGAACGAGTTATGTTGTAACAAAATCAGTTGAACATTGTGCCGTATTTTTCTCAGTTATGCATCGCTAGCATATCAACTGCCGCCGCCCTGCTGACGAGCCAGCGGATCTTATGATATAAGAAGCGTCTACAAAAATGTCCCGCTACTATGCAGGCGCGGCGTTTGCTACTGACGACAACCTTGACAGGAAGAACATAATGGTCACTTTTCAGACGAACCATGGCGACATCGTAATTAAAACTTTTGACGACAAAGCACCAGAGACAGTGAAAAACTTCCTGGAATACTGCGCCGAAGGTTTCTACGACAACACCATCTTCCACCGTGTAATCAATGGCTTCATGATTCAGGGCGGCGGTTTCGAGCCGGGCATGAAGCAGAAAGACACCAAAGCAGATATCCGCAACGAAGCCAACAATGGCCTGAAAAACACCAAAGGCACCTTGGCGATGGCGCGTACTCAAGCTCCACACTCCGCTACCGCACAGTTCTTCATTAACGTAGCGGACAACGACTTCCTGAACTTCCGCGACGAAAGCCTGCAAGGCTGGGGTTACTGCGTGTTCGCTGAAGTGATTGAAGGCATGGACGTTGTGGAAAAAATCAAAGCGGTGAAAACCGGCCGCAGCGGCATGCATCAGGACGTTCCGGTTGACGACGTTGTCATCCAGAAAGTGATTGTTAGCGAGTAATGTCGCGCACGCTGTTTATCGCAGATCTGCATCTGTGTAATGAAGAACCGGCAATTACTGCCGGTTTTCTGCATTTTTTACAGGGCGAAGCACAGCAGTGCGACGCGCTGTATATCCTTGGCGATCTGTTTGAAGCCTGGATCGGCGATGACGATCCCAATCCGCTGCATCAGCACATTGCCGCCGCGCTCAAAGCGTTGCCGGTGGCCAAATTCTTTATTCATGGCAACCGCGATTTCCTGCTCGGGCAGCGTTTTGCGCGTGCCAGTGGCATGACGTTGCTGCCGGAAGAACAGGTGCTAACACTTTACGGCCATCGCATCTTGATCATGCACGGCGATACCTTGTGCACCGATGACGAAGCTTATCAGCGTTTTCGCGCCAAGGTGCATCAGCGCTGGTTACAGCGGCTGTTCCTCGCTCTGCCGCTGCGTCTGCGTATGCGCATCGCCGCGCGCATGCGCAGCGGCAGCAAGCAAGCCAATCAGCACAAGTCGTTGACGATTATGGATGTCAATCCGCAAGCGGTTGCCGCCGCCATGACGCGCCAGCAGGTTCCTACATTGATTCATGGCCATACGCATCGTCCCGAAATTCATCATTTTTCGCTGCACGGTCATCCGGCGCAACGCGCGGTGCTGGGCGCATGGCACGAAAAAGGGTCGATGATTGAAGTCGATGCCGCAGGCGTGCGCCTGATCGAATTCCCGTTTTAATTTACGGGCGTAAATGCCCGTTTTCCGTCTACGCAACCGTTTTCCTTGCTGCCATCTCATGCTATTCTCTGTGCCCTTCTTTACCTGCCCGCCCGGCCAGGTTCGTTCGACTATTCACAGGAGTTGACCACATGTCATCCAACGCCACCCCGGCTCGTATCGCCATCGTCATGGGTTCTAAAAGTGACTGGGCGACCATGCAGTTCGCCGAGGAAATCCTTAACAGTCTGGATGTTCCGTTCCACGTTGAAGTGGTCTCTGCTCACCGTACGCCCGACAAACTGTTCAGCTTTGCGGAAACCGCGGCTGATAACGGTTTTCAGGTGATCATCGCCGGTGCCGGTGGCGCAGCGCACTTGCCGGGCATGCTGGCAGCCAAAACCCTGGTTCCGGTGCTGGGCGTGCCGGTGCAAAGCGCCGCGTTGAGCGGTGTCGACAGCCTGTACTCCATCGTGCAGATGCCGCGCGGTATTCCGGTTGGCACGCTGGCGATCGGCAAAGCCGGCGCAGCGAACGCCGCGTTACTGGCGGCACAAATTTTGGCAATCCACGATCCCGCGCTGGCAACGCGCCTGACAAACTGGCGTCAAAGCCAAACTGACGAAGTGCTGGAGAATCCAGATCCACGGGTGAACGCATGAAGCCGGTTTGCGTGTTAGGCAACGGTCAGCTTGGCCGCATGCTGCGCCAGGCGGGCGAACCGCTGGGCATCGCCGTTTATCCGGTGGGTTTGGATGCTGAGCCTTCCGCCCTGCCGATTGCGGAAAGCGTGATTACCGCAGAGATTGAGCGCTGGCCGGAAACCGCGTTAACGCGCGAGCTGGCAAGCCATGCGGCATTTGTGAATCGCGATATTTTCCCGCGTTTGGCCGATCGCCTGACGCAAAAGCAGCTGCTCGATCAGCTTAACCTCGCTACCGCACCCTGGCAGCTGCTGGCGGATAAAGCCGAGTGGCCGCAGGTGTTCACCCAGCTGGGTGAACTGGCGATTGTGAAGCGCCGCACCGGCGGTTACGACGGACGCGGTCAATGGCGTTTGCGTGCCGATCAAACCCACACCTTGCCAGATGAGTGCTACGGCGAATGCATTGTTGAGCAAGGCATTAATTTCAGCGGTGAAGTGTCGCTGGTTGGCGCTCGCGGACACGACGGCAGCACGGTGTTCTACCCGCTGACGCACAATCTGCACGAAGAAGGCATCCTACGCACCAGCGTGGCTTTCCCGCAGGCCGACGCCGCACAGCAGCAGCAGGCCGAAGCGATGCTGAGCGCGATCATGCACGAGTTGGAATACGTCGGCGTGATGGCGATGGAGTGTTTTATCACGCCGCAAGGCTTGCTGATCAACGAGTTAGCGCCGCGCGTGCATAACAGCGGTCACTGGACGCAAAACGGCGCATCCATCAGCCAGTTTGAGCTGCATCTGCGCGCGGTGCTGGGATTGGCGCTGCCAAAACCGGTGGTGTTCGCGCCATCGGTGATGGTGAATTTGATTGGTACCGCAGTGAACCTGGCGTGGCTGGAACAACCGCTGGTGCACTTACACTGGTACGACAAAGAGGTGCGCCCGGGGCGTAAAGTCGGACATTTGAACCTGACCGACAGCGACCAATTGCGTCTTGCTGCGGCGTTAAAGGCGTTGGTTCCGCTGCTGCCCGCTGAGTACGCCAGCGGCATTGCCTGGGCAGTTGAGAAGCTGTAAAAGAGAGGCCGCGCAAGCGGCCTTAATTTTTTTCGCGCTCCAATTTTCAAGCCAGACAAGTTTGCACATTCGGTAGCGGCGCGATTTTTCGCGCTTCTTGCAGCAGTGTTGATGCATCAGGTTTGCGCGATAAATCGCGCTGCTACCAGATGTACCTCGCACACCATGCTTTTATGCCGCCTCAAACCGCCGAAACAGCGCCTTGCCTTTTAACAACCGCACGCCCAGCCAGCCACCGCACAGCGACAGCAGCACGGCACCACAAATGGGCAGCGCCAGCCACAAGGTCCAATCCGGCTGCCACGGGAAATCAAAAATCTTCCGCTGCAAGCCCCACAATGCGGCTTCCGCGCCCAGCGCTGCCGCCACGCCCGACACCACACCCAGCAGCGCAAACTCGCACCACAGCGTGCCGCGCAGAAGCCGCTTGCTGGCCCCGAGCGTGCGATACACCACCAGCTCCTGCCGACGTTGCCGCATGCCAACCTGAATCTGCGCCAGCAGCAGCAGCACGCCGCACACCGTGACCAGCACCACCATAATCTCCAGCGCCTGGCTGACCTGCGCCAGCACCTGACCGATTTGCCGCATCATGCTGCCAATATCCAGCAGGCTCAGCGTCGGGAAGCTGCGGTTCAGCTGCGCCAGGAGCGGCGGATTGCTCTCCATGCGGAAGCTGGTCAGCCAGGTTTGCGGTTGGTGATCCAATGCGCCCGGCGGAAAGATAAAGAAGAAATTCGGCCGCAAACTTTCCCAATCGACCTTACGCAAGCTGGTGATTTTCGCGCTGAACTGTTGCGTGTCGCCGCTGAAGGTCAGGCTGTCGCCAAGCTTCACGCCCAAACGATCTGCCAACTCCGCTTCCACCGACACTTCTCCCACCTTGGGTGGCCAACTGCCGGCGGTGAGCGGATTGTGATCCGGGCGCTCGCGCTGCCACGTCAGATTCAACTCACGATTCAGCGCATTATCCATTTTCGGATCGGCTTCTTTACCGTTCAACGCCGTTAATCGCGCCCGCACAATCGGATAGAAGGTTTCGGGCTTGATCTGATGCTGATTGAGGAAATCGCGTACCTGCGGCACCTGCTCCTGCGTGATATTCAGCAAGAAGAAGTTCGGGCTATCCGCTGGCAGTTGCTGCTGCCAGCGATCCAACAGATCGCCACGCATCACTAACAGCAGCGCCAGCAGCATAAACGACAGCGAGAACGCCGCCAGTTGGCTGAGCGTCATCGCAGGCTGGCGCAGCAAGCGATTGATGGCTAACCGCATCGCCAGATTGCGCACCACCAAACGACGCAGCAGCAGTAGCGTGCCCCAGCCCAGCAGCGCCAGCAGCAGCGCTAACATCACCACGCCCGCCAGCAGCGCCCACAGCATTTTGCTGCCGCCCATCAGCAGCGCCAGTAACCCAATAACCACCAGCGCCATGGCGGGCAAATAGATGCGCAGCGGCCAAACGTTGGCGACCGCATCACGCCGCAGCACGCGCAGCGGCTGGGTTGCCATCAACAAGCGGTAGGGCCGCATCCCCACCAGCAGCGAAATCACAAACATCGCGCCAATCGCCCACAGCCACGGCCAGAAACTGGCGGCGGGCAGT
This sequence comes from uncultured Pantoea sp., assembly GCA_966185695.1. Classification (GTDB taxonomy): domain Bacteria; phylum Pseudomonadota; class Gammaproteobacteria; order Enterobacterales; family Enterobacteriaceae; genus Pantoea. Next base: position 92,432 of record CBIFUL010000011.1, read on the forward strand.
GCGCCGGGCAGCACCGGTTTTAACATCACCAGCAAGATGGCTTCGATGCCCTGCCCCAAGGCGCTGCCGACCATTGCCGCCAGCAGTAACACCGCCAGCCATTGTCCGATAATGAGCCGTTGCAGCGCCTTGCGCGTTGCGCCCAGGGTTTTCAGCACCGCCACCAAATCGTAGCGGCTGCGGCAATAGTGGCTCATTGCCACCGCCACGGCGGCGATGGCCAACATCAGCGTCAGCAATGCCGACAGCAGCAGGAATTGCTGGGCGCGCTGCATGGAACGTCCCAGCGCATCTTCCGAGTTCTCGACGCTGATCCAGCGTTGGTCGACCTTAAGCTGCGGCTGAATCCAACTGTCGTAGCGCGCCAGCGGGGCCGGATCGCCGGAGAATTTATAGCGCCAGCTCAGTCGGCTACCCGGCTGCACCGCCCCGGTTTTCTCGACGTCATCCAGGTTCATTAGCAGGCGCGGCGCGGTCTGGAACGGATTAAAGCCGCCGTCGGGTTCCTGAATCACTTCACCGGCGATACGCAGCGTGGTGTCGCCAACATCCACGCTGTCGCCGACTTTTAAGTTCAGCAGCGCCAGCAGACGCGGCGCGGCCAACACCGTGCCCGCCTGCGGCTTTAATCCCGGCGGATTAGTTTGCAGCGTGCCAAACATCGGATAAGCATCGTCGACCGCTTTAACATCCGCCAGCTGCGGCGTCTCCTGCGCGAACGTCATGGTCATGAAGTGTAACTGCTTGCTCACCGTCAGCCCTTCATCGCGCGCTTTGGTCAGCCACGCCTCGGGCGCTACCGAGGTGCTGCGCAGCGTGCGGTCGCCCGCCATAAAGTCACGGCTTTGCTGGCTCAGCCCTTTCTCCATGCGGTCGCTGATCGAACCCAGCGCCAGCACGCACGCCACCGCTAACGTCAGCGCCAGCCACACGATCAGCAGCGAAGGCGAACGCCACTCGCGCCAGAACCAACGCCAAATCATGTCTCCTCCCACAGCTTGCCGTCACGCAGCCGCAGGCGACGATCGCAGCGCGCCGCCAGTTGTTCATCGTGCGTCACCAGAATCAGCGTGGTGGCAAAATCGCGGTTCAAGGAGAACAGCAGATCGGCAATGCGATCGCCGGTTTTGCGATCCAGGTTGCCGGTGGGTTCGTCGGCAAACAGCAAGCCGGGGCGGCCGCTAAACGCACGCGCCAGCGCCACGCGCTGCTGCTCACCGCCGGAAAGCTGGGCGGGCAGATGATGTAAACGGTCTTTCAATCCCAGCACCGTAAGCAGCTCAACGGCCTGCGTCCGGCTTACGCGATCGCTGTCGCCGCGCAGCAACGCGGGCAACTGCACGTTTTCTAATGCATTCAGGGTCGGCACCAGCATAAAGGATTGGAACACAAAGCCGACTTCACGCGCCCGCAGCGCAGCACGCTGCTCTTCATTCATGTTGTGCAGCGGCTGGCCAAGCAGGTTCACCTCGCCGCTGCTGCCATCATCGAGGCCAGCCAAAATCCCCAGCAACGTTGATTTGCCGGAGCCGGATTCGCCAATCAACGCAATGGTCTCGGCTGGTTTGACAACCAGCTCAACTCCGGTAAGGATGGTCAGCTGATGCTCTCCCTGACCGACGGACTTAGTAAGATGATGAACTGCAACAATGTTTTCCGCTGGCATTATCCCTTCCTGTTGTTATTGCTGCTGGTGTCGCGCATTGCCGCCGCCGATACCTTGTTGGTGTTGGGCGACAGCCTGAGCGCGGGCTATCGCATGTCGGCGAACACCGCCTGGCCGAGCTTGCTCGATAAGCAGTGGCAACAGCAGCCTAAAATCGTCAACGCCAGCATCAGCGGTGATACCACCGCCCAAGGCCTGGCGCGCTTGCCGAGCCTATTAAAACAGCATCAACCGCGTTGGGTGTTAATCGAATTGGGCGGTAACGATGGCCTGCGCGGCTTTCCGCCGCAGAGCATCGCCCAGGATCTGACCAAAGTGATCGATCAGGTTAAAGCGGCAAACGCGCAGCCGCTGCTGATGCAGATTCGCTTACCCGCTAATTATGGACGTCGTTACATTGAATCGTTTAGCGCCATCTATCCGCGCCTGGCGCAGCAGTACGCTATTCCGCTGGTGCCCTTTTTTATGGAACAGGTGTATCTGAAGCCGGAATGGATGCAGCAGGACGGTATTCACCCCAATCCGGATGCACAGCCCTTTATCGCAAAGCTCATGGCGCAAGAACTGGCTCCGCTAGTAAAGCATGATTAATGCAGGTGTGTGATTTTCAACGGGTAAAGAAATGCAAAAAGTGATTTTGATTACCGGCTGCTCCAGCGGCATTGGTTTGGTCGCCGCGCACGATCTGTTAGCACGCGGCTATCGCGTGCTGGCGGCCTGTCGGCGCGCGGAGGATGTTGCGCGCATGAATGCGTTGGGTTTTGTTGGCGTGCAGCTGGATCTGGACGATGCCGCCAGCGTGGATGCCGCCGCCGATCGCGTGCTGGAACTTTGCGGGGGTTGTTTGCACGGCTTATTTAACAATGGCGGCTTTGGTCACTATGGCCCGCTGAGCAGCATTTCGCGTCAGCAGCTGGAAAAACAGTTTTCCACTAACCTGTTCGGCACGCACCAACTGACTCTGCGGCTGTTGCCGGCGCTGCAAGCCAGCGGCGATGGTCGCATCGTGAATACCAGTTCGGTGCTGGGATTGATCTCCACGCCGGGTCGCGGCGCTTATGCCGCCAGTAAATGGGCACTGGAAGCATGGAGCGACGCGCTGCGTCTCGAAGTCCGCGCTTCCGGCGTGCGCGTCAGCCTGATCGAACCCGGCCCCATTCAAACCCGTTTCACTGACAACGTGCAGCAAGGCGAGCAGCACAATCCGGTGCGCAATCCCGGCATCGCGGCGCGTTTTACCCTGCCACCCGAAGCGATTTTACCCAAGCTGCGTCACGCGCTGGAGAGCAAACATCCGCGCCTGCGCTATCCCGTTACCCTGGTAGCGTGGGCGATGAGCCTGCTGAAGCGCCTGTTGCCAGGTTGGATGCTGGATCGCATTTTGCGCAGCAACTAAGCTGCATCACAGAATCAAACTTGAAGCCGGGCAGCTTGCCCCCATATCCTCAACACACTTTCAGCAAAGAGACGTATTCATGTCACACGCGTTAATTATCGACATCAACGAAGCCAATCTGCAGCAGACACTGGAACAATCGGTGCAAATGCCAGTGCTGTTCTACTTCTGGTCTGAGCGCAGTCAGCACTGCCTGGAGTTAACGCCGGTGCTGGAGCGCCTGGCGCAGGAATATGCGGGACAGTTTATTCTGGCAAAGCTGGATTGCGATAAAGAGCAGATGGTGGCATCGCAATTTGGTTTGCGCTCAATCCCCACTGTGTACCTGTTCCAGAACGGGCAGCCGGTGGATGGTTTCCAGGGGCCGCAGCCAGAAGAGGCCATCCGTGCCCTGTTGCAAAAAGTCTTGCCGCGCGAAGAAGAGCTGAAAGCGCAGCAGGCGATTCAATTGATGCAGGAAGGGAAGCCGATTGAAGCGCTGCCGCTGCTGAAAGATGCGTGGCAGCTCAGCAATCAAGCCAGCGAAATCGGCTTTCTGCTGGCAGAAGTATTGATCACCCTGAATCGCAGCGATGAAGCTGAAACCGTGCTGGCTGCGGTACCGTTACAAGATCAGGACACGCGCTATCAAAGCTTGATTTCGCAAATTGATCTGTTGAAACAAGCGGCGGACACGCCAGAAATTCAGCTGTTACAGGATCAGCTAGCAAGCGAGCCCGCGAACGCCGAGCTGGCTGCTAAACTTGCGTTACAGCTGCATCAGGTGGGTCGCAATGAAGAGGCATTGGATCTGCTGTTTAGTTTCCTGAAAAGCGATCTCAGCGCTGGCGAAGGCCAGGTGCGCAAAATGTTCCAGGAAATTTTGGCCGCTCTCGGCACGGGCGACGCGCTCGCCGCACGCTATCGCCGCCAGCTCTACTCGCTGCTGTATTGATCGCAGCAGTGCATTATACCCTAAATAATTCAAGCGGCAGAAAGGCGGCAAGCGAATGAACCCCAAGAGCTTACTCCAGTAAGTGACTGGGGTGAAGGAGCGCAGCCAACGCAGCTGCCGCTTGAAGTATAACGGGTATAATCGGGCCGAAGCGACTCGGCCCGATAATCTGACAGCCAGGAGGTTGTATGTTAACTGTGATTCCCGTCATCATCGTGCTCGCGCTCGTCATCGTATGGGCCGGAGTAAAAATCGTCCCTCAAGGTTATCAGTGGACGGTCGAACGTTTTGGCCGTTACACCAAAACCCTGCCGCCTGGCTTGAATTTAGTGGTGCCGTTTATGGATCGCATTGGTCGCAAGATCAATATGATGGAACAGGTACTCGACATCCCTTCGCAAGAAATCATCTCCAAAGACAATGCCAACGTTACCATTGATGCGGTGTGCTTTATTCAGGTGGTGGATCCGGCGAGCGCCGCCTATGAAGTTAGCAATCTGGAGCTGGCGATCCTCAACCTCACCATGACCAACATTCGTACGGTGTTGGGCGGCATGGAGCTGGACGAAATGCTGTCGCAGCGCGACAACATCAATACCCGTTTACTGCATATCGTGGATGAAGCCACCAATCCGTGGGGCGTCAAAATCACCCGCATTGAAATTCGCGATGTGCGGCCGCCGCAGGAGCTGATTGCGGCGATGAATGCGCAGATGAAAGCCGAACGTACCAAGCGCGCCGATATTCTGGCAGCCGAAGGCGTGCGCCAGGCGGCGATTCTGCGCGCCGAAGGGGATAAACAGTCGCAAATTCTTAAGGCTGAAGGTGAACGCACCTCGGCCTTCCTGCAAGCCGAAGCGCGTGAACGCCAGGCCGAAGCGGAAGCCAACGCCACGCGTATGGTGTCAGAAGCGATTGCCGCTGGCGATATTCAGGCGGTGAACTACTTCGTGGCGCAGAAATACACCGATGCGCTGCAAAAAATCGGTGAAGCCAATAACAGTAAAGTGGTGATGATGCCGCTCGACGCCAGCAGCCTGCTGGGATCGATTGCGGGAATCAGTGAACTGCTGCACCAGAGCCGCTCGGAGCGTCGGCCATGATCCTGATGGAAGTGATCGCGCATCCGCATTGGTTCTGGATCACTTTGGGCGGCCTGCTGCTGGCCGCAGAAATGCTCGGCACCAGCGGTTATTTGCTGTGGAGCGGGCTGGCGGCGCTGCTGGTGGGCGTGATCGAATGGATCTTCGTACTGTCGTGGACGCAGCAAGGATTACTGTTCGCGCTGCTGATGCTGCTGTGCGTATTTTTCTGGTATCGCTGGATGCGTCGTCGCGAAGCATCGCAGCAGCCTAACACGCTGAATCAGCGGGGTAATCAGCTAATCGGCATGCAGCTGACGCTGGATAGCCCGCTAAAGGACGGTTTGGGCCATGTGCGGATTGGCGACAGCAGCTGGCGCGTGCAGGCCGAGAGCGATTTGCCGGCGGGCACTGCGGTAATTGTTACGGGCGTGGTCGGCATCACGCTGCGGGTTCAGCCGCGCTTGCCACCGCTTTGAGCGCAGCAACCCGCGAGATGATTGATGATGGGGCACTCCGCGCTGTCATCACCAGGGCACGCCTCCGCCAGCTGCAGCAAACGCGCACGCATCGCATGTAACTCTTCGATATGGGCAGCAATCTCATCGGCTTTTTGTAAGGTGCGCGCTTTCACATCGGCGCTGTGGCGCGCCGGATCGTTAAACAACGCCACCAGCTCGCGGCACTCTTCCAGCGTGAATCCGACCTGACGCGCCTGGCGCAATAAGTGCAGCTCATCCAGATGATGCGCCGCGTAGCGGCGATAACCATTGTCACTGCGTAAGGGCGGCGTCACGACCCCCTTCTCCTCATAAAACCGAATGGCTTTGCTGGTAAGCCCTGTTTTTTTTGCCACATCGCTGATGTTCATAACTACCTCTTGACCTTCCCCTGAATGGAAGGTTTAGGCTCTATAACTAATGCAAAGTTTGCAGGCAGTCAAAACATCTTCGAGGAGCAAAGTATGTCACACACTCAATTACTAGCTTTGGACGGGTTGTCCTGTGGCCACTGCGTTAAACGCGTCAAAGAGGCGTTGGAACAGCGCAACGATGTCGAACAGGCTGAGGTCACTCAGCAGGAAGCGCGCGTGACCGGCGCGGCCAGCGCCAGCGATCTCATCGCCACCGTGGAGCAAGCCGGCTATCACGCGGTGCTTAAAGAGGGCGCTGCCAGCCCAAAGCCTGATCCGTTGACAGCTACAGAGCCGCCGCCGGAGGCGCTGACAACGGAGTCGCAACCGGCAGCATCGCAAGCAGAAATGCTTCCGGTGCATCATTTGTTGATTGGTGGCATGAGCTGCGCCAGCTGCGTGAGCCGCGTTGAACAGGCGCTGCAAAAGGTGCCCGGCGTCAGCCAGGCGCGCGTTAATCTCGGTGAACGCAGCGCGTTGATTATTGGCACAGCCGCCGCTTCCGATCTGGTTCACGCCGTCGATCGCGCGGGCTATGCCGCTGAAGTCATCGACGATGAGCAAACCCGCCGCGAACGCCAGCAGGTAAGCGCGCAGCAGGCCATGCGCCGTTTTAGCTGGCAAGCCGCGCTGGCGCTGCTACTCGGCATTCCGATGATGCTGTGGGGCATGTTCGGCGACAACATGATGTTGAGCGCCGCGAACCAAACCTTATGGCGCTCGCTGGGCGTCATCACTTTGCTGGTGCTGATGGTTGCAGGCGGCCACTTTTATCGCAGCGCGTGGCGTAGCCTACGGCACGGCAGCGCCACCATGGACACCTTGGTAACACTCGGCACCGGTGCGGCGTGGCTCTACTCGATGAGCGTCGCGCTGTGGCCGGACTTTTTCCCGCCGCAGGGACGCCATCTCTACTTTGAAGCCAGCGTGATGATCGTCGGCTTGATTAATTTGGGTCACGCGCTGGAACAACGCGCACGCCAGCGCGCATCGAAAGCGCTGGAGCGTTTACTGGATCTCACGCCTGCGCAGGCGCGCGTGGTCACCGATCGGGGCGAAACGCTACTGCCGCTGGCGGAAGTGCAGCCCGGCATGCTGTTGAAGCTGGTCACCGGCGATCGAGTGCCGGTTGATGGCGAAATGGTTGATGGCGAAGCCTGGATGGATGAAGCAATGCTCACCGGCGAAGCGGTGCCGTTGGCAAAGCAGTCCGGCGATAAAATTTTTGCTGGCACGCTGGTGCAGGATGGCACGCTGCACTTTGTGGCGCGCGCCACCGGTAGCCATACGCGGCTTTCGCACATTATCAATCTGGTACGTCAGGCGCAAAGCAGCAAACCGGATATCGGTCGCCTGGCCGATCGCATTTCGGCAGTATTCGTCCCCATTGTGGTGGCGATTGCGCTGGTCAGCGGCCTGCTGTGGTATTGGCTCGGCCCGCAGCCGCAGCTGGCGTATACGCTGGTGATCGTCACCACCGTGCTGATCATCGCGTGTCCCTGCGCCCTGGGTTTAGCCACGCCAATGTCGGTGATAGCTGGCGTCGGGCGCGCGGCGGAGTTAGGTGTACTGGTGCGTGATGCCGATGCATTGCAGCGCGCCAGCAACGTGGACACCCTGGTGTTCGATAAAACCGGCACCTTAACGCGCGGCACGCCGCAGGTCAGCGAGGTGCGGGTTTACGGCGACTGGTCTCGCCAACAGGTGCTTAGCGCAGCGGCACAGCTGGAGCAAGGCTCCAGCCATCCGCTGGCAAAGGCGATTATCGCCGCTGCGCCAGACATCAGCGCCGCCGCCGTTGAGCAATTTCGTACAATACGCGGCAAAGGCATCAGCGCTACAGTTGCGGATAGAGCGTTGCTGCTCGGCAATCAGGCGCTGCTGGACGAGCAGCGCATTGATTACCGCGCGGCGCAAGCCGACATCGATCGCTGTGCTGCGCAAGGGGCAACGCCGGTGTTGCTGGCCGATAACCGTCAGTTACTGGGGTTAATCGCGCTGCGCGACAGCCTGCGTCCGGAGAGCCAGGCGGCGTTGCAGCGCCTGCATCAGCAGGGTTATCGCTTGATAATGCTCACCGGCGATCATCAAAAAACTGCGCAGGCCATTGCCGCCGAAGTAGGCATAGATGAAGTGATTGCTGGCGTGCTGCCCGATGGCAAGGCGCAGGCGATTAAGCAGTTGCAGCAGCAGGGCCGTAACGTGGTGATGGTCGGCGACGGCATCAATGATGCTCCCGCGCTGGCGCAGGCCGATGTGGGGATTGCTATGGGCGGCGGCAGCGATGTGGCGGTGGAAACGGCGGCGATGACGTTGATGCGCAACGATCTGCACTGCGTAGCCGATGCGTTGGAAATCTCTGGTGCCACGCTGCGTAATATGCGGCAGAATTTGTTGGGCGCGTTCATCTATAACAGCTGCGGGATTCCGCTTGCGGCAGGCGTGCTTTATCCGTTTACCGGCCTGTTGCTTAGCCCGATTGTGGCAGGCGCGGCGATGGCGCTGTCATCCATAACCGTGGTAAGTAACGCCAACCGCCTGTTGCGCTTTAAGCCGACCTCGCGGCAATAGCAACCTCTGCCCTGTTTTTCGCCAGACGAAATCGCTAGCATGGTTTTTTTGCCTTAAAAAGAATAGGACAGGGAATGAGCTACGGTCTGCGACACGGCGTTCGACAATTGATTGCCCGCCTTTTCCCCGCCAGTTTCAGCTGGCCTGCCATGGATATCTATCTTGGCAATCGTCGTCTGCATTTAGCGGGCAGCATTCATATGGGCACGCGTGATATGCAGCCGTTGCCCGCGGGTCTGCTCCGCCAGCTGCACAAAGCGGATGCGCTGATTGTAGAAGCGGACATCACCCAAGGTGGCTCGCCGTTCAGCAACGACGAACAACGGCCGCCGCTCGCGACGCGACTTGCGCCAGCAACGATGCAGCGGCTGCAGGCGCTTTGCGATGAGCTTTCGCTCTCTATCGCGCTGTTCGACACGCTGCCCTTCTGGCAAATTGCCTTAATGCTGCAGGCGCAGCAGGCACAGCGGCTGGGATTGCGCCCAGAATATGGGGTGGATTATCAGCTGTTGCAGGCGGCGAAAAGCGCCAATAAACGCATCATCGAGCTGGAAGGGCCGGAAACACAGATCGCGCTGCTGAAGTCGCTGCCGCAGGAGGGTTTATCGCTGCTGTTGGATACGCTGGAACATTGGCATACCAACGCACGGCTGCTGCAAACCATGATCAGCTGGTGGCTGGACGCACCGCCGACGCAGCAGCCGGTCGCGCTGCCCACCACCTTCAGCAGCGAACTCAACGACACGCTGATGCGTCATCGTAATCAACACTGGCGCGAGCTGCTGCTGGCGTTGCCTGAAGGACGCTATGTGGTGGCGGTTGGCGCGCTGCATCTGTATGGCGAGGATAATTTGCCGGGATTGTTGCAAGGCGAATAGCAGAAAAAAAGAAGGCCAATATTAATATTGGCCCGTCAAAGAGGAACGTGTTTATGATTTTGGTTATCACCAGCAATCTCTTGCTGACGCGGGCCAATTCTTACTCAAAGTTCAGAATTTCGCCAGTTATTTTCCACCCAAGATGAAATAAGATTTTTCCTAACAAGGACCGATCATGACCCCCGCCGTAAAACTGCTGGAAAAACAGAAAGTCACCTTTACCCTGCATCCTTACGATCACGATAGCCATGAAACCCACTTTGGTGACGAAGCGGTACGTAAACTCAATCTGGATGCGCGTCAGGTGTTCAAAACGCTGCTGGTGGCGCTCAACAGTGACAGCAAAATGTTGGCCGTAGCGGTGACGCCGGTTTCAACGCAGCTGGATCTCAAAAAGGTGGCGAAAGCCCTGGGCGCGAAGAAAGCAGACATGGCCGATCCGCAGCTGGCACAACGCGTTACGGGTTATCTGGTGGGCGGCATCAGTCCGCTGGGGCAGAAAAAACGTCTGCCCACGGTGATTGACCAGCAAGCCGCTGAGTTCGCCACCATCTTTATTTCTGGCGGTAAACGCGGCCTGGATATCGAACTGGCGGCGCAGGATCTGGCACGCCTGCTGGATGCGCAGCTGGCCGACGTGGCGCGTCGTGACTAATCGGGCTGCTGGGCACAGAGTTGATCGATCATCCAGCGCCCGGCGGGCCCCGGCGGATTGCGCCGCGACCAAATGACATCGACATCAATGCGTTGCGGCCAGCCGGGCACCGGCAGCTCTTTCAGCACCTGATGACCAAACTGCTCGACCAGCCAACGCGGTAACACGCTCCAGCCAAAACCCTGTTCCGCCATCTCCAGCAGCAGTAAATAGGACGGTGCCGACCACACGCGTCCGGCGGGCAGCGGCGCGCGATTTTGCGTCCAGGTATTCAGCCGCAAATGCCGCAGCTCGCCGAGTTGTGCTTCACTAACCTGCGCCTGCTGCGACAAGGCATGATCCCGGTGCAGATAGATCGCCATCTGCGCCCCCACCTGCAAACGCGCCATTGCAAGATCTGGCGGCAGCTTGGGTTGCGCCCGCACCACGCCGAGATGTACGCGCCCGGCCTGTAACAAATCCAGCGCATCGGCGTCCTCGGCAATCATGCATTCGAACTCAATGTCGGGATAACGCGCGTCAAACCGATTAAGCAGGTTTTCGTGGTGATCGGCCTGCCAGAAATCGGAGATCGCCAAACTAAGGCGCGGCTCAACGCCCTGCGACAACCGCACCGCCAGTTCATCCAGCCGCTGGCTGGCCGCCAAAATTTGCTGCACCTGCGCCAGCGCGCGCGCTCCTTGATCGGTTAGCACCGGCTGACGACCGCGGCGATCAAACAATATGAAACCGAGATCGTCTTCCAGATTTGCCACCGCGCTGCTGATGGTGGATTGGCTTTTGGCTAATGCGCGCGCCGCAGCCGAAAAGGATCCACTGGCCACCGTTTGCACAAATGCCTCAAGGGATTCTGGGGAGTACTTCATGGCGAACCATCGCTTTTATCGATAGGTAATCATTTTATCTTAGCATTTTGCAGTGAGAAAATGCCCGCTATTACCAATAAGGAGGTTTATATGCGTACCCGTTCGCTGAAAGAACGTTTTTGCCATGCCGCAGGCTTTGAAGTGTTGGCGATTGTTACGGTTGCTCCGCTGGCAGCCTGGGTTATGGAAAAGCCGCTGTTTCAGATGGGCGCGTTAGCGATCATGCTTTCGACCGTCGCCATGCTGTGGAACATGGTTTACAACGCCGGCTTCGATCGCATCTGGCCACCGCAGGTAAAACGTGGATTAGGACTGCGCGCCGTGCATGCGCTCGGTTTTGAGGGCGGCTTTATCTTGATCGGCTTGCCGATTGCGGCGTGGATGTTGAAGATTTCGTTGCTGGAAGCGTTTGTGCTGGAAGTGGCGTTCTTCCTGTTCTTCCTGCCGTATACCATGGCGTACAACTGGATGTGGGATAAGCTGCGTCAGCGTTGGGTGACGCAGAAGTCCTGCGAGGTGTAACGCTGACATAGCGCGATGAATCGCGCTGCTACCGATAGGTGCGATGTGGCGCCGCTGAGCTGACAAGCTGCACGAACCGGTAGCGGCGCAATTTTTTGCGCAAATCAGGTAAAACGCAGAGTTCAATGTTGCCCGGACTTCGGCCAGAACCACGCTAAAATCATTTGCGGATAGCTGGGTTTTCTCTGCCGCTCCAGAGCCTTATCGCGCTCCTGCACCTGCTGTTCGGTTAAATGCACTATGCCGGTGGGCGCGTAATCGGCAATCTTCAGCGGTGAATGCTGCTTGACGTAATCGCGCAGTACATCCGCGTCGCGTTGGCCGCTGTTGCTGAATCCGGCATGCGTTACCAGGTTTGGATAGCCATCGCCGCCGCTGGCGTTGAAGCTGTTTGTCGCCATACGATAAGTTTTATCTTTTTGCAGCGGCTTGCCGTTAATTTTCACCTCGCTCACCGTTTTACCGTCCGCGATCAAACTGATGTTGGTGAACTGGGCAAAGCCGCCGGAATCCACTTTGATATTGGCCACGGTCGCCAAATAGCTCAGTAGTTCATTGCCGGTTAAGGTAACGGAAACCACCTGATTACCAAACGGCTGCACCTGCAACAGATCGCGCCAGCTCAGCTTACCTTCTGCCAGCGAGGTACGAATGCCGCCGCCGCTCATCACGGCGAAATCGGCTTGAGTCGCTGCCATTTGCGCCCGCAGAATCAGTTGCCCGAGGTTGGTTTGTTCGAAGCGCACGTTGTCGCGCTCGCCCACAAATACGCCGTCGCTGCTCCCCACATTCACATCCAACTGTTTGCCCGCCCGCAGATGGAATGGCGTGAGCAAACGCATCATCGCGCCGTTTGGCGGGATTTCTTCCTGCCAGGTGAGCCAGGATTCGCTGCCGTCAAGATTCTTGATTTTGTGTTTGAGATTCACCGGGATCAGCTTGTACTCCTCCAGGGTTAACTCCCCGTTGCGGAAGGTGAAATCGCCGCGTCCAACAAACTTGCCCCACTCTTTTGCCTGCATGATCCAGACGCCGTTCTGGCGATCTGGCTGGCAAGGTTGGCCCGGCTGATAATCTTTGACGCTGACGTTGTCTTTCTCCATGCACACCGCATCCTGCGAATGGCCGCCGATGATCACATTGATGGTGCCTGGCGGCAGGCTGCGCGCCAGCTCCACATCGCCCGGCGCGTTGCTGCCGTGCTGGCCGTCGTCGTAATGTCCCATGTGTGTCAACGCTACAATCACATCTGGCTTTTCCGTGGCGCGTAATTCAGCCACGGCTTTTTCCGTCTCTTTCACCGGATCGCGGATGTCGAGTTGAGCAAGGTTTTCTGGATTGGAGATGCGCAAGGTATCGGTGGTGGTGAGGCCAATTACCGCGATCTTCAGGCCCATGCGATTGAAGGTTGCCCAAGGTTTGAATAAGCGCGTATCCGTGCCTTTTTGATAGATGTTGGCCGACAGGAACGGGAATTTGGCCCATTTCTGCTGCTGCTGCAGCACGCTGAGCGGTTTATCAAATTCGTGGTTGCCGAGCGCCATCGCATCGTACCCCACCAGATTCATGCCGCGAATATCAGGCTCGGCATCCAGCATGTCGGATTCAGGAACGCCCGTATTCACATCGCCCGCCGACAGAATTAACGCGCCGCCGCCGCGCGCCTGCACGTCGTACCGTTGTTGATCCATCAGGGTTTTCTGTGCGGCTAAACCGTATTCACCCTGCGCGTTGGTCCAGTAACGGCCGTGGTGATCGTTGGTGTGCAAAATGCTAAAGCGATAACTGCGATCCGTTTGCCACGCCTGCGCCAACATCGGCAGCAGCACGATCATCAGCGCCAGCCAGCGCCCTTTAAGCATTAATTGAAACAAAACCGATCTCCTTATTCTTTCTCCACTGAACAGTGGATGTATTGGGCTTAATCGCCCACTTGTGTCGCACAGATGGCACTTTAACTCAAGATGAAAGGCTTATAGAGTCACACAACGATAACAAATACAGGCTATTCCGGGATTTTTATGGCAAGTGAACCAACCCTCACGCCGGCGCACGCGCCGGGACGTACTGCTTTTGGCATTCTGGGTGCTATTAGCGTCGCGCATCTGCTGAACGACATGCTGCAATCGCTACTGCTGGCGATCTATCCCTTACTGCAAAAGGATTTTAGCCTCAGCTTTGTGCAAATTGGCCTGATTACGTTAACGTTTCAGGTTACCGCCTCGCTGCTGCAGCCGCTGATTGGCTACTACACCGATAAATATCCCCAACCCTGGTCGCTGCCGGTTGGCATGGGCTTTACGCTGTGCGGTTTGGTATTGCTGACCTACTCAACCAGCTACGAGCAAGTGCTGCTGGCTGCCGCGCTGGTTGGCAGCGGTTCGTCGGTGTTTCATCCCGAATCTTCCCGGGTGGCGCGCATGGCGTCCGGCGGACGGCACGGTTTAGCGCAGTCACTGTTCCAGGTAGGCGGCAACTTCGGCAGCGCAATGGGGCCGCTGTTGGCCGCGATGATCATCGCGCCCTACGGCAAAGGGCAAGTTGGCTGGTTCGTGCTGGCGGCGCTGCTCGGCATCATTGTGCTGTTGCAGGTGAGCCGGTGGTACAGCCACCAGCAGCGCAGCATGAAAGCCAAAGCGGCGACGCCACCGGCGAATCCGTTAACGCGCCAGAAAACCGTGCTGGCCATCGCCATTCTGCTGCTGCTGATTTTCTCTAAGTACTTTTATCTCACCAGCCTGAGCAGCTATTACACCTTCTATTTAATCCAGAAGTTCGGTCTTTCGGTGCAGGCGTCGCAATTCCATCTGTTCGCTTTTCTCGGCGCGGTGGCGGCGGGCACCATTATCGGCGGGCCGATTGGTGACAAGATTGGACGTAAATATGTGATTTGGGCATCTATTCTCGGCGTCGCACCCTTCACCCTGCTGCTGCCACACGCCTCATTAATGTGGACAAGCGTGCTGAGCGTGATTATTGGATTGATTCTGGCATCGGCATTTTCTGCCATTTTGGTGTACGCGCAAGAGCTGATGCCAGGCCGTATCGGTATGGTTTCTGGACTGTTTTTCGGTTTTGCCTTTGGCATGGGCGGACTGGGTGCTGCGGTGCTGGGCGTGGTCGCCGACCACACCAGCATTGAATGGGTATATCAAATCTGCGCCTGGCTGCCTCTTATCGGCCTGTTGACCGCTTTCCTGCCTGATAACCGCCACGCTTAAGCTGCTTTCGGGGGGCAAACTTTTTCCTCGCCCCCCTTCATTCTGCGTAATCGCTGCCGATAGTATGAGATAACTGACGAAAATAGAGCTTAAGCTACGTTTTTATCTCAATTTTTCAATTTAATCGCTTTTCACCGCTCAAATGTTTAAACGCGGTGAGCAATTGTGCATTACACTTACTGGGTTGTTACAAGCGGATACATTTGCACACAAGGAGACTGGCATGCATCACACTACACCGTTGATCACCACCATTGTCGGAGGTCTGGTCCTCGCATTTCTCCTTGGTATGCTGGCAAATCGCCTGCGCATCTCGCCGTTAGTCGGCTATTTACTGGCGGGCGTGCTTGCCGGTCCCTTTACGCCAGGTTTTGTCGCGGATACCAATCTAGCCCCAGAATTGGCCGAACTCGGCGTCATCCTGCTGATGTTTGGCGTGGGTTTGCACTTCTCGCTCAAAGATTTGATGTCGGTAAAGTCGATCGCCATTCCCGGCGCTATCGCGCAGATCGCGGTCGCCACGCTGTTGGGAATGGGACTCTCCTGGTCAATGGGCTGGTCGTGGATGACCGGTTTAGTGTTTGGTTTGTGCCTTTCTACCGCCAGTACCGTGGTGCTGCTGCGGGCGCTGGAAGAGCGTCAGCTGATTGATAGCCAGCGCGGACAGATCGCCATTGGCTGGCTGATCGTAGAAGATTTGGTGATGGTATTAACGCTGGTGCTGCTGCCCGCGATAGCGGGCATGTTGGAAGAAGGCAACGCCAGCCCGACGCTGCTGCTGTGGGATCTGATGCTGACCATCGGCAAAGTGGTCGCGTTTATGGTGCTGATGATGGTGGTTGGACGTCGTGTCGTCCCGTGGATTCTGGCGAAAAGCGCCGCCACCGGTTCGCGCGAGCTGTTTACGCTTTCGGTATTAGCGCTGGCGCTCGGTATCGCGTTTGGCGCAGTGGAATTCTTTGATGTCTCCTTTGCACTCGGCGCGTTCTTCGCGGGCATGGTGCTGAACGAATCCGAACTTAGCCATCGGGCCGCGCGCGACACGCTGCCGCTGCGCGATGCGTTCGCCGTGCTGTTCTTTGTTTCCGTCGGCATGCTGTTTGATCCGAGGATCCTGATTGAGCAGCCGCTGGCCGTTCTGGGCGCGCTGGCCATTATCGTGTTGGGCAAATCCATCGCCGCGTGGCTGCTGGTGACGATGCTCGGCCATTCACGCCGCACCGCGATGACCATTTCCGTTAGCCTGGCGCAGATTGGTGAGTTCGCCTTTATTCTTGCCGGTTTGGGGATTTCGCTCGGCATGCTGAGCGATGAAGGCCGCAATTTGGTGCTCGCCGCCGCGATTCTTTCCATCATGCTCAACCCGATTCTGTTTACCGTGCTGGAACGCTACCTCGACAAGACCGAAACCATCGAGGAGCAGACGCTGGAAGAGGCGATTGAAGAGGAGAAGCAGATCCCCGTGGATATCTGCAATCACGCGGTGCTGGTGGGCTATGGTCGCGTGGGCAGCCTGCTGGGGCAAAAATTGCTGGAGGCCGATGTGCCGCTGGTGGTGGTGGAAAATTCCCGCCCGCGCGTTGAGGCGCTGCGCGAGCAAGGCATCAAAGCGGTGCTGGGCAACGCCGCACGCGTTGATACCATGGAGCTGGCGCGTCTGGATTGCGCACGCTGGCTGCTGCTGACCATCCCCAATGGTTATGAAGCAGGTGAAGTGGTGACGGCGGCGCGTGAGAAGCGTCCGGATATCGAGATCATCGCGCGGGCGCATTACGATGATGAAGTGACCTACATTATGGAGCGCGGCGCGAACCGCGTAGTGATGGGCGAGCGCGAAATCGCCAACAGCATGCTGAACGTGCTGGAAGAGGAGATCGCGCAGAACCCGATTGTGCGCGAGTGCCCGATTTAATCCTCTGCATTATCACCAGCGGCGCAGCGCGCCGCTGGTCTCAGCTTAGCGATCCCAATACGACTCTTCTAAACTGTCTTCCCGCTCCGGCAAGCCGCGCGTTAAACGTGGTGAATGCTGATTCAACACCTGATAACTCACGCGATTAGCGTATTTGCATACCTGCGCCAGCGACGAATAGGTCAAATAGTCGCGTCCGTGTTTGCTGGAGTTCGGGACTTTCTGCCGATGGAAATTGTTGGCGGTAATGTCATGCAGCAGCGCCGCCAACGCGCCATCGCCCGCGCCGTTGGTGTTCATGATCTTCTCAGGCCCGCCCATGTAAGGCGCAATGTGCGAGAAGATGCGCAGCGGCTGCTGACAATCCTGATGACGCATCGCCCGGCTAAATTCAAATTGGTTGAACTCGGCAATGGCGCCCGGCAACAGCGGATGATTGGTTTTACGCTTGAACTCATCCTCGGTGAAACCGGCCATGTACAAACCGGTTGGCCCGGCGGTACACAACACCAAATCGACCCAATCCAGCGCCATGTTGGACGCCAGCAGCGGATCCTGTTCGCCGGTTAACGCAAACGCTTCTTCCTCGTTCATCGCCACGATCGAGACGTGATCGCGCAGAAAATCGCGCCAGAACTGCGGGTTGTCCTGAATCACATATTTGGTACCGAGCGTCAGCACCACCGGCACGTTATGCTTTTTGGCGTACTCGATCGCGCGCAACGTGGCTTCCGGCATCGGTTCGCCCGGCTGGCAGCGCACCAGATAGGAGGTCAGCACCAGCGCCGACGCGCCCGCAATCACCTCTTCCGGGATACTGGCGGCGTGCAGTTGGTTCATCAAACCGGGACTAATAGCAAACGTGCGCTCGCCCTGCTCGCCAATCAGCGTGAAGCAGCGGCCAATCGCGCCATCGACGCCTTGCAGATAGTTAAGATCCATCCGGCTGGAGGTATTACACAGATAGCGGTATGCGTAGCCGCCGATTTGAATGTTATTGCACATCACGCCGAGCAGCACCGATCGGTCGTCAGCCAGCACCGAATAGTTGTGCAGGGTGTTGCCGATAGTGCCGCCCGCAAATTGGTGGCTTACCAACTCTTCGCGCATCAGCTCGCGATAGAGGGCTTCTGCGGTCACATCGTTGATCACCAGCGAATGTCCGGCGCTCAGGCCGTAACGCTGTAAAAAGGCGTCATCAACTTTGGCTTCAATATCCACCAGCGTTTGGTCGATACCCACCACCCAACTGCCCTCTTCCAGCTCTTGCTGCGTAGCTTGCAGCAGCGGATCGCGCGCGTTAACGGGGAAATAGTGTTTGGATTTGCGTTTGCCGGGAAATTTCATGCAGGCTGCCGTCAGAAGAGAATCAGGCAGAGAATGGTAGCACATTCTCTGCCTGCATCTTAGCGGCGCGCGTTGACCAGTTGCACCATCATGTCGATGTGTTCGGCATCATCGTTGAGCGCGGGAATGTACTCAAACTTCTCACCACCGGCATGCAGGAAGATCTCGCAGTTCTCTCCGCTGATCTCTTCCAGCGTTTCGAGGCAATCGGCGGCAAAGCCCGGACTCATCACCTGCACGTGTTTGATCCCTTTAGCCGGTAAACTCTTCATGGTTTCATCGGTGTACGGTGTCAGCCACGGCTCGCGACCAAAGCGTGACTGGAAGGTCATCATGATTTTCTGCGGCGCAATGCCCAGCGCCGCAGCCAGCGCCTCGGTGGTATCTTTGCAACGCTGCGGGTAATCGTCGCCTTCATTCGCGAAACGCTGTGGAATGCCGTGATACGACAACACCAGCAGATCGGGTTCGCCATGCTGCGCAAACGAGCGTTCAACCGAGGCTTTCAGCGCCGCGATGTAAGCAGGATGCTCAGCGTAATCGCGGATAAACGCCACCTCCGGCAGCGAACGCAGCGGTTTGAAGCTGGTGGCTAAACCATCCCATACCGCAGCCACCGTCGAGCAGGAGAACTGTGGATAGAGCGGCAGCACGATCAGCTTGGTAACGCCCTGCGCCAACAGGCGATTAAGCGCGCTGTCGAGGCTCGGCTGACCGTAGCTCATGCCCAACTCCACCGGCATATCCAGCTGCTGCGCCAGAGCGGCGGCTTGTCGCTTACTGAACACCATCAGCGGTGAACCTTCGTCCATCCACACGGACGCGTAGAGTTTCGACACGCGCGGCGAGCGGAACGGCAGAATAATGAAATTGAGAATCGGCCACCACAACAAGCGCGGCGTATCTACGACGCGCGGGTCGCCAAGAAATTGTTTTAAATAGCGCTTAACGGCCGGTGTGGTGGGTGCGTCTGGTGTACCTAAATTGACCAGTAAAACCCCGGGCTTTTCTTGCCTCATTGTATTTCCTTGCTGTCGAAACGAATGGGTCAAAATCTGGGGCAAATTGTAGCGGAATTTGTGGGAGGGGAAAGCAATTGCTGCAAAAGGGCCGGTTAACCGACCCTTTAGTCATTTAGCCTAAGATTTCGGCTAATTGGGTGCTGACTTCAGCCACCTTCTGGGTGCCATCGATCTTGTGATACTGCGTGTTACCCGCTTCAGCTTCTTTGCTGTAGTAAGCGATCAGTGGCGCGGTCAGCTGATGGTATTCCACCAGACGTTTACGCACGGTTTCTTCCTGATCGTCTTTACGCGTGGTCAGCTCTTCGCCGGTCACATCATCTTTGTCCGCCACTTTTGGTGGGTTGTAAGTCACGTGATACACGCGGCCTGAAGGCGCATGTACGCGGCGGCCAACAATACGATCCACAATCAGCTCGTCTGGCACGGCAAACTCCAGCACGAAGTCCACATTGATTCCGGCATCTTTCATGGCATCAGCCTGCGGAATGGTGCGCGGGAAGCCATCAAGCAGAAAACCGTTTTTGCAGTCTTCTTGCGTAATACGCTCTTTAACCAACGCAATCACCAACTCATCAGTCACCAATTTACCGGCATCCATGATAGCTTTCGCCTGTTGACCCAATTCTGTGCCTGCTTTAACTGCCGCACGCAACATGTCACCGGTAGAGATTTGCGGAATACCGTATTTCTCCATGATGAATTGAGCCTGAGTGCCTTTACCTGCGCCCGGTGCCCCGAGCAGAATAATACGCATTGCGTAATTCCCCTTGCGAATCGCATTGAACAATCTGAGAAGGCCAAGAACATACCATTATGACCCGCGCACCACAAGGAAACGGGCGCGCTTCCAACCAAAGGCTTACTTTGACCTGCTTTAGACGCTAACGCCAGCGGAGCGCCTGTTTTTAAGAATTACGGCTAAGTATAAGCACCTCTTTCAGCCGTTTTTTTACGCTCAAAGTAACGTTGAGATGTTTGTTCACGCCACCGCGCACGTTGGCCTGCAGCTGTAATCGATTCAGCGCTTTTAGCACCCGAATATCCTGCGGCAGCGCGCTGATATTCAGGCCAGCCGGAAGCGGAAACAGGGCGAACGGCAAACCCGGCTGCTGAATGGAGTTCAGCATCATCGGCGCGTCGAGCGCGATGCTCTCTACGGTCGCGATGTTAAACGGCCGCCATGCGCTCTCTTCCATGATGCTCAGCGCTTTTTCTGGCGCATCACCCAGCGACAAACCTTGCTCAAACAGCCGCAGTTCGCTGCGCACCAGCGTGCTGAAATCGTAGGTCCGCAGCGCGATCAGCACTAAATCACCGCACAATGCCGCATGGCGATCCAGCCGCGCGACAAATAGCCGCGCATCGCTGATCAGACGCTTGTGGAGTTGGGTGGCAAAGGATTCGGATGCATCGGTGACGCCCTGACTTTGGCAAGTGCTGAGCGCACGCACGCTGCCCTGCTGCATATCGACGTGTTCCACCAGCGCGATGTTACCCGCCATCATCGGCAAAGTCGGCAGGACGCTGAGTTCACTCACTGGATAGTGCGAGGCGTAACGCGTTTGGTTACGCGCCTGTTCCTGGCGCAAAAACAGCTGCGATAGCAGCACGCGTGCAATGTGCAGAGAAGGAGCAAAAAAGAGATCGTAATTTTCGAGCCGGTAGTGACGGGATAGCAAGCCACGCAATTTATCGCGCGCTTCCGCCGCCCTGGCAGTCGCTTGTAGTGGAGCCATCGCGTGACATTTCTCTGTTGATCGTACTGGGTGATGGCGGTGAAAGGTGGCGGACACGCTCGGCGTAAACACACACAAAGCCGCCCGTCAACCCGCCAGAATCAGGGGGAAAGGTTAGGCCAATGCGGCTGGACATTAAAATGATATAAATTGACAATCCCTGTTAGGTTTTTACACAGGGGATGAGTATGACCGCGCTTCCGTCGTTACGTGCACTGCA
>CBIFUL010000012.1:0-109968 GCA_966185695.1 uncultured Pantoea sp.
GTGCCTGGTGATTAATCCCCACACATTTGGTAGCGGCGCAATTTATTGCGCAAACCACCAGACCACGCCATAAAAAAAAGAGAAACAGCATCAGCAGGCGAGAGGTGGGCGCGCCATCCGCAGCGCCGAGCGCAGAGTGACGGCTAGGACGAGACGACAGGGATGTCGTCGAGAGCGCGGAATGAGGCAGGAGGGCGAATCCGCGCGGTCCGTCGGGGCGGCGCGATAAGCGAGGGAACAGCGAGGACGGCGCAGGCCGAGGATTGCAAAGGACGCGGCCAGGCGTCCTTTGCTCGGTCGCCGCAACGAAGTTGCTGCAACTGCCATTACCCATGGCGAACGAAACCGCACCGCGGCAAACGAAACCGCACCGCGGCAAACGAAATCGCACCGCCATGAACAAAATCGCCTCCGCCGCAAACGGACACTGACATTGATTCAAAGCGCCAGTTGCCGCCGCAACCCCGCCGCCCGCACCCTAATTTCCCTTATGGGCGAATAAACTCACATTTCCCCCCTTTAATCCACGCTTTAGCCAGCGGCACTTTTGGCATCCTATGCTCAGAAATCCTGCCAGCTGAGGTTGTTGTGGCTGAAGAGAGTGACGAGGACAAAACAGAATCGCCCACGGCGCACCGACTCGAAAAGGCGCGCGAAGAGGGGCAGATTCCGCGATCGCGCGAGCTGACATCAGTGATGATGCTGCTGGTGGGTTTGCTGATCCTGTGGATCGGCGGCAGCAGCATGGCGGAGCGTCTGGCTAGCATGGTCGCCACCGGGTTTCGCTTCGATCACGGCATGGTCAGCGACGACAAAGTGATCATTGCGCATATCGGTAACTTGATTAAGCAGGCGGTGATCGCGCTGCTGCCGCTGATGGGCGGCTTGGTGATCGTGGCGCTGGCCGCGCCCATGGCGCTCGGCGGCCTGAACATCAGCGGTAAATCCATCAAGGTGGATTTGAAAAAACTCAATCCGCTGAGCGGCATCAAACGCATGTTCTCCAGCCAAACTGCCGCTGAATTAGTCAAGGCGATTCTCAAAGCGGTGCTGGTGAGCGTGGTGGCCGGTTGGTACATCTGGAGCCACTGGCAAGAGATGCTGCGCCTGATGAGCGAACCCACCATCAACGCGCTGCATCACGGCCTATCGCTGGTGGCAATTTGCTGTGCGCTGGTGATGCTCGGGCTGTTCCCGATGGTGGGCTTCGACGTGTTTTTCCAGCTTTACAGCTACTTCAAAAAGCTGCGCATGTCGCGTCAGGAAATCAAAGACGAACACAAACAAAACGAAGGCGATCCCCACGTTAAAGGACGTATTCGTCAGGCGATGCGCGCCGCCGCGCGCCGCCGCATGATGGCGGATGTGCCGACCGCCGACGTGGTGGTCACCAACCCGACACACTACTCGGTCGCGCTGAAGTATCAGGAAGGCAAAATGAGCGCGCCAAAAGTGGTGGCGAAGGGCGCGGGCGATATCGCTTTGAAAATTCGTGAGTTAGCCAAAGAGCACCGTGTACCGATCCTCGAAGCACCGCCGCTGGCGCGTGCGCTGTATCGTCACACTGAAATTGGTCAGTTCATTCCCGGCGCGCTGTATGCCGCCGTGGCGGAAGTGCTGGCCTGGGTTTGGCAGCTGCGTCGCTGGAAGCGCGAAGGCGGCCTGATCCCGAACAAACCAAAACAGCTGCCGGTACCGGCAGACATGGACTTCGCAGGAGAGAGTAAAAACGATGGCTAATCTGGCCGAAAAGCTGCGTTTACCGGGCAGTTTCAAAGACACGCAGTGGCAGGTACTGGCCGGTCCGGTGCTGATCATGTTGATCCTGTCGATGATGGTGCTGCCGTTGCCAGCCTTCATTCTCGACCTGCTGTTCACCTTTAACATTGCGCTGTCGATCATGGTGCTGCTGGTGGCGATGTTTACCCAGCGCACGCTGGAATTCGCCGCGTTTCCTACCATTCTGCTGTTCTCTACCTTGCTGCGTTTGGCGCTGAACGTTGCCTCGACGCGTATCATTTTGCTGGAAGGCCATACCGGCGCGGATGCCGCCGGACGCGTGGTGGAAGCCTTTGGTCACTTCCTCGTCGGCGGCAACTTCGCCATCGGTATCGTGGTGTTCATTATTTTGGTCATCATCAACTTCATGGTGATCACCAAAGGTGCCGGGCGTATCGCCGAAGTGGGCGCGCGCTTCGTGCTTGACGGCATGCCCGGCAAACAGATGGCGATCGATGCCGATTTGAACGCCGGTTTGATCGGCGAAGAGGAAGCGAAAAAACGGCGCACCGAAGTGACGCAAGAAGCCGATTTCTACGGCTCTATGGACGGTGCGAGTAAGTTTGTGCGCGGCGATGCCATCGCCGGCATTTTGATTATGGTGATCAACATCATTGGCGGCCTGCTGGTCGGCGTGGTGCAGCACGGCATGGATTTGGGGCATGCGGGCGAAACCTACACCTTGCTGACCATCGGTGACGGCCTGGTGGCGCAGATCCCGGCGTTGGTGATCTCCACCGCGGCGGGTGTCATCGTCACGCGCGTCGGCACTGACGAAGATGTCGGCGAGCAGATGGTGACGCAGCTGTTTAAAAACCCGCGCGTGCTGATGCTGAGCGGCGGCGTGATTGGCTTGCTCGGTTTGGTGCCGGGCATGCCGAATCTGGTATTCCTGCTGTTCACTGCCGGACTGCTGGGCCTGGCATGGTGGCTGCGTGGGCGTGAAATCCAGCCGAAGAAACCGGTGGAGAGCGCCAGTCTGGTCAAAAGCCACGATACGCCAGCCACGGTGGAAGCCTCGTGGACCGATGTCCAGCTGGAGGATTCCCTCGGCATGGAAGTGGGTTACCGCCTGATTCCGATGGTTGACCATACGCAAAACGGCGAGCTGCTGGGGCGTATCCGCAGCATTCGTAAAAAAGTGGCGCAGGAAGTCGGTTTCCTGCCGCCGGTGGTGCATATCCGCGACAACATGGAGCTGCCGCCTGCGCGCTACCGCATCCTGATGAAAGGGGTAGAAATTGGCAGTGGCGATGCCTATCCCGGCCGCTGGATGGCGATTAACCCTGGCACCGCCGCCGGTTCGCTGCCGGGCGAGCCAACCGTCGATCCGGCCTTTGGCCTGGCGGCGATTTGGATCGACAGCGCGCTCAAAGAGCAGGCGCAGATTCAGGGCTTTACCGTGGTGGAAGCCAGCACCGTGGTGGCGACGCATCTGAACCACCTGATTGGGCAATACGCCAGCGAGCTGTTTGGTCGTCAGGAAGCGCAGCAGCTGCTGGATCGCGTGACGCAAGAGATGCCGAAGCTGACCGAAGATCTGGTGCCGGGCGTGATTTCGCTGACCACGCTGCACAAAGTGCTGCAAAACCTGCTTACCGAACGCGTGTCGATCCGCGACATGCGCACCATCATCGAAACGCTGGCGGAACATGCGCCGGTGCAGAACGATCCGCACGAGTTAACCAGCGTGGTACGCGTGGCGCTGGGCCGCGCCATTACGCAACAGTGGTTCCCGGGCAACGGCGAAGTGCAGGTGATTGGCCTCGACGCCACGCTGGAACGCCTGCTGCTACAAGCCTTGCAGGGCGGCGGCGGCCTGGAGCCGGGCCTGGCGGACCGCTTACTGGTGCAGACGCAAGGGGCGCTGCAGCAGCAGGAGATGGCGGGCGCTCCGCCGGTCTTGCTGGTCAACCATCCGCTGCGGGCGCTGCTGGCGCGCTTCCTGCGTCGCAACCTGCCGCAGCTGATTGTGCTATCCAACATGGAGTTGACCGACAACCGCCAAATTCGCATGACCGCAACCATTGGAGGCAAATAATGCGTCGTTGGTGCTGGGCGTTAATGATGTTGCCGCTGATGACGTTGCCGTTAGCCGCTGAGGCGGCCGATGGCGCGTGGACCGCCAGCGCCAGCGGGCCAAGCCTTGGCGTGCGCGGTAACTGGCTGATGACGCCGGCGCTGCGTGCGCCGTCGGCTGCGCCGGGTATGATCTCGGTGGTGAACTGGCGCTATCAACTCAGTCGCCCGGCGCCGTCGGGCTTGGTGGTGCGTTTATGCGCCAGCCAACGCTGCGTGGAGATTGAAGGCGCCAGCGGCAGCACGCGCGCACTGGCGAACGTCTCGGCGGAGGAGACGCTGCATCTGGCGTTTGGTTTTCAAGGGCGGGGCGCGTTGCCACCGGGATTGCGCGTGATCGGTAGCGAAGTCACGGTGAATTATCACTAAGCCAATAAAAAACCCGCCGCAGCGGGTTTTTTATTACATACGTTCGACGGTTTTAATGCCCAGCGTATCGAGGCCTTGCTTCAGCGTTTTGGCGGTTAACGCCGCGAGCTGCAGGCGGCTCTGACGGACGTTTTCATCTTCTGCCGCCAGGATCGGGCAGTGCTCGTAGAAGCCCGAGAACTGACCGGCCAGATCGTACAGGTAAGCACACATCACGTGCGGCGTGCCGTCGCGCGCGACCTGGGTGATGGTCTCTTCGAATTGCAGCAGACGCGTAGCCAGCAGTGCTTCACGCTCTTCGCTCAGCACGATGTCACCGCTCAGACTGTCGGCATCGATTTCCGCTTTGCGGAACACTGACAGTACGCGCGTATAAGCATATTGCAGGTAAGGCGCGGTGTTGCCTTCGAACGCCAGCATGTTGTCCCAATCAAAGATGTAATCGGTGGTGCGGCTTTTTGACAGGTCGGCGTATTTTACCGCGCCAATGCCAACCACTTCCGCCAGATCTTTCAGCTCCTGTGCTGACATCTCAGGGTTTTTCTCACTGACCAGCGTGTGCGCACGCTCTACCGCTTCATCCAGCAGATCGGCCAGCTTGATGGTACCGCCGCTGCGGGTTTTGAACGGACGACCATCTTTGCCCAACATCATGCCAAACGCGTGATGCTCCAGCGTGACCGCTTCCGGTACGTAACCGGCTTTGCGCACAATGGTCCACGCTTGCAGCAGATGCTGATGCTGACGTGAATCGATGTAATACAGCACGCGATCGGCGTGCAGGGTTTCGTAACGATATTTGGCGCAGGCGATATCGGTGGTGGTGTAGAGATAGCCGCCATCTTTCTTCTGCACGATGACGCCCATCGCTTCGCCTTCCTTGTTTTTGAACTCATCAAGGAACACTACGGTGGCCCCTTCGCTGGTCACCGCGAGGCCTTTTTCGCGCAGATCGGCGACGATGCCCGGCAACATATCGTTGTACAGGCTTTCACCCATCACATCGTTGCGGGTTAAGGTCACGTTCAGGCGGTCGTAGACTTCCTGATTCTGGCTCATGGTGATATCAACCAGTTTTTTCCACATGCTGCGGCAATATTCGTCGCCGCCCTGCAGCTTCACCACGTATCCGCGTGCGCGCTCAGCAAAGGCTTCATCGGCGTCGTAGGTGACTTTGGCAGCGCGATAGAACTCTTCCAGATCGGCCAGCGCGATCTCTTCGTGATGCTCGTTCTGCTGCTTTTCCAGATAGGCAATCAGCATGCCGAACTGCGTGCCCCAATCGCCCAAGTGGTTAGCGCGAATCACGTGGTGACCGAGGAACTCCTGGGTGCGCACGGCAGCATCACCAATGATGGTGGAACGCACGTGGCCGACGTGCATCTGCTTTGCCACGTTAGGCGCAGAGTAATCGATGACGATGGTTTGCGGCGCAACCGGGCTGACGCCCAGGCGCGGCAATCGCAAAGCCTGCGCGGTTTGCGCGGCCAGCCATTGGCGATCGAGGAAGATGTTGATGAAGCCGGGGCCGGCGATTTCTACTTTGCTGGCGATGCCGGCAAGATCCAGATGCTGAATCACCTGCTCAGCCAGTTGTCGCGGTGCCTGACCGAGCTTTTTAGCCACAGCCATAATACCGTTTGCCTGGTAATCACCGAACTGCACCTTGGCAGATTGACGAACCTGGGGTTCGCAATCGGCAGGCGCACCCGCTGCAACCATCGCCTGACTGACTTTGTCGGAAAGAAGAGCCTGAATATTCACCGCGTTACCTTCATATGCTGAAAAGGCCCGCCGTTAGCGGCGAGCCGATGTCATCATCCCGCAACTGCGCGGCGGGATGGAAAAATAGGTGGGGAAGTATACGTGAAATGTTAAAGTGCGTCAGCTTTTCGCTGCGCGGTGAAGGGATGGCGCAGGCCTGCGGCGCCGATTAACGGCGCCGAGGGTGACGGCGTGGATTTTTAACGCTTTTGTCTTCACGCACCTTCCAATGGCGGGAAATTGCAAATCCCATTAATGCAATCAGGACCGCGACAACGATGAGCATAGACATGAGGCCATTCCTTGTAGTTGTGAAACTCAAATTTATAAGAAAGGGGGTTAAGCTGCAATTGTTTGGACCTGAAATAAGAGTTATCTCATTGTATAAACTTTAGTGAATAATAACAATTGGTTATGTTACTTTCATAAAGTAATCACTGGTCCTGTTTCGACGATAAATCCGAATTGAATTGTCCATTTATGCGCTTTTCATGCATTTCCTTAACGAAATCGGATGAATCCGACTATTTTGTCAAACGGAATCCTCCGTATGCCGTTATTCCTAATGATAAACAAATGTGAACTGAATCTGAGGCCCTTGCTTTATGACCATGCACTTTCCTACGCAGTTGAGCGATTTGGATCGAGACCTGTCTCGTTTTGAAAGCGACATTCAACAATTCTCTGAACGTTTAGGCCTGGATTTGGCAGAACTTGAAGCCGATCACATTGCGGTACGCTGCCACCAATTTTCTACCGCTGAGCGTTGGAAAGCGGGACTGCTGCAGATGGGCACGCTGTTCTCAGAGGCGATGATCAATGGCCGCCCGATTTGCCTGTTTAAACTGCATCAGCCGTTGTGCGTCGCGGGTTGGGAAATCGAGGTGATCGAGCTGCCGTGGCCCGGCGAAAAGCTGTATCGCCATGAAGGGTGGGAACACGTGGAAATTGTGCTGCGCGGCGAGCCGGAAACGTTGGGCATGCGCGCGATGGCGCTGCTTTCTGACGATGCGCTTACACAGCAGGGCATCTCGTTTAAAACCAGCGCGCCAAAGGGCGAAAATGAACGTTTGCCCAATCCGACCTTAGCGGTAACAGATGGGCAAACCACCATCAAGTTTCACCCGTGGCGACTGGAAGAGATCGTCGCCAGCGAGCAGGGTTAACGACGGGCGTAAACCGCGTGCTGCAAACGGACGACGGCCTGTTCCAGCGTGGCGCGCGTGCAGCCAAAGTTAAAGCGGACAAACTGCTCAGCGCCAAAGTCCTGACCGGCGGAAAAGCCTAAACCGTGCTCCTCGAAGTAGCTTGCCGGATGGGCAACCTTAAGTTGGCTGGCATCGATCCAGCCGAGATAGGTCGCCTCCGGCGTTACCATCTGCAATTCCGGTAGCGCTTGAAGCTGCTCGACCAACCAGTCGCGATTGGCGCGCAGATACGTCAGCTGGGCCGTCAGCCAGGCATCGCCATCGCGCCACGCCGCCTCAGCAGCGATCAGCGCCAAAATATCGACCCCCGGCACAATACCTTCGCGCACCTGTTTAAAACGTCGCCGCAATTCTGGATTAGGAATGATCGCCATGGAGGCGCCAAGTCCGGCAATGTTGAAGCTTTTCGAGGGAGAAATCAGCGTGATACTGCGCTGTGCGGCATCTTCACTCAGGCTGGCGAAGGGAATATGTTCGACTCCAGGCGACAGCAGCAAATCGCAATGGATTTCATCCGAACAGACGATCAGATCATGCTGCTGCGCGAACGCCAGCTGCGCTTCCAGCTCAGCACGGCGATAGACCGTGCCACCGGGATTTTGCGGATTACACAGCATCAGCAGCTTTTCGTTGCCGCGCAGCATGGCTGAATTCATCTCCATCACCCAGCGGTCGTCCTGCAAACGCAGCGGCAGATTGACCTGCGCGCGATCGGCCAATTTTGCTGAGGCACGAAAAGGCGGATAGATCGGCGTTGGCGCCACGGTTGCCTGGTGGGATTCCGTAAATGCGCGGACCGAAAGATTGAGTCCGCATACCACGCCCGGCAGCATCACAATCCAATCCGGTTGAATCTGCCAGTTGAACCGCTGCGCTAAACGCGAAACGGTGATGTCGATCAAACCCTTTGGCGTATCGCCATAGCCAAAAATTCCATGATCTACACGCTTTTGAATGGCCTCAATTACGCAGGGTGGCGAGCGGAAATCGGTATCCGCAACCCACAACGGCAGCACATCACGATCGCCATATTTGTGCCACTTCAAACTATCGCTGTGACGACGGTCTACCCATTGATTAAAATCGAATGCCATAGTGAGGTTTCCACGTAAACTGTCCAACTAAGCACATTAACTGAACCAATCTCCCCGAGCCAGAAGTCATGAAAAGGAGCAAGGTATGACGAAACTGGAAATTTGTTGTTATGGCATCGACTGTGCAATGACTGCACAGCAGTCCGGTGCCGATCGCGTGGAGCTGTGCAGCGCACCGCGTGAAGGCGGATTGACGCCTTCGGCTGGCATGTTGGCATCCGCGCAGCGTGAACTGTCGATTCCGGTTCACCCGATTGTGCGGCCGCGCGGCGGTGATTTTTGCTACACCGCGCAGGAATTTGAAACCATGAAATCCGACGTGGCGCTAATCCGCGAACTCGGATTTCCCGGGCTGGTGATCGGCATGTTGGATGAAGATGCGCACGTTGATAGGGTGCGCATGCAGCAAATCATGGCGATGTGTGATGGCATGGCGGTGACCTTTCATCGCGCATTTGATTTGTGCCACAGCCCAAAACGCTCGCTGGAAGTGCTGGCTGATTTAGGCATCGCACGCATTCTGACTTCAGGACAGCAGCAGAGCGCCGAAGCAGGAATTGCATTATTGCGGGAACTAAATGAACACAGCACAGGTCCCATCATTATGGCGGGTGCGGGCGTGCGTTTAAGCAATATCCAGAAGTTTATCGACAGTGGATTGCAGGAAGTGCACAGCTCCGCCAGCCGTCAAGTCGCTTCGCCGATGCGCTACCGTAAAGCCGGTGTTTCAATGTGCTCCGAAGCGGAAACCGATGAATTCAGCCGCAGCTGCGTTGATGGTGATGTCGTCGAAGCCATGAAAAGCATGCTGGAAATGACCAACGTCCGCGTTGCCTGAGTTCGCGCCTCTTTTGCCGCACAGCACGCCAACGTTTTATGACGTGATGTTTGCCAGTACCAAACCCCAGTTATCTTGCTGGGGTTCTTTTTGTCCGCCGTTTGGCCGCGAATAGCGCGTTTGAAAAAAAGATGCTTTGATTACTCTATGGCTTAGCGCGGATAACCCCCATGAAATCCTCTCTTTATGTTGTGTTAGTGCTGCTTTTACCGGTTACTGATGCTGCGTTAGCGGCAAGTACCGCCTGTCCGCCGATGAGCCAAAATATCACCAGCAGCAACAACTGGATCATGCTGGGCGGCGATGCCAAAGGGGCGGTGCGGCAGGTGGTGGCGGGCGAATTCGGCAAAGATGTCGATTCGCAAAAGCGCGTGCTGGGTCAGTTTGATCAGTGCGGCGACTTAATGATCGCCGATATTTCATACGATAAAAACGAAGGCAACGTGCTGCTTAATATGGAACAGCACATTGCGCGCGTGCAGCGCGGTTGGGTTGCGGAGTATGCCTACAAAGTCCGGGTGGTCAATGCGGGCAAAGAGGAAGTGGTGGATGAGCGTCAGGGCACAATCAGTTGGCAAATTGGGCAGCATGGCAACATTGTTAGCGCAATGGATAAATTCACCAGCATGGGCAAAGAAGGCTTCACCGACACCACCTATCGCTACGACAAGCACTTCCGGCTGGAAAAAAGCGTGGCGCGCGGCAGCGACAACCTTACCAACGGCGAAAACATCTGGCGCTGGAATCCGCAAGGTTTGGTGACATCATCTTCCAGCGCGCGCAGTAAAGATACTTACAGTTACGATAGCCAGTGGCGGGAAATGCGCCTGAACGGTACCACTACTACGCCGGTGAGCACTTTGCGTTCTGTTGATGAGTGTCAGTTGTGGGATGAGGTGGGCAACTGCACGCTGAGTTATCTGCATGAAACCGAAGTGTTCGCCAAAGGCACGATCGAACGTCATCTCAGCTCGGCTTACAAGTATCAGTATTGGGATCGCCCAGCAGGAGAGGCGGCGGATTGAGGCCGCGATATGTTCACTGCAGGAAATTATCGTCACCCTGTAATGGCGAGGTTAATATAAGCGCGCATTCACAGGGAGCACCGTCATGACATTGATACTTTCATTTCTTTTTGCCATTACTATTCTCACGCTTACGCCCGGCTTTGATACCGCATTAGTGCTGCGTTCCGCCGCTGCGCAGGGCTGGAAACGCGCGTCGGCCACGGCGCTGGGCGTGACGTTGGGCTGCCTCGTGTGGGGCATTGCGGTGGGGTTAGGATTGGGCGCGTTGCTGTTGGCGTCCGAGATGGCTTATAACCTGCTGAAGTGGGTTGGAGCGGCGTATCTGCTCTACCTCGGCGTGAAACTGCTGCTGAATCCGCGCACCCAAGCGGAAGAAACGCACGGCGCGCAGGGTAAAGAGCAAGGCTATGTTGCCTGCTTCGCACGCGGTTTGTTCGGCAACATGTTGAATCCTAAGGTCGGCGTATTCTACGTCACTTTCTTGCCGCAGTTCATTCCCGCCGGTGCTTCGGTGCCGCTGTGGTGTACGTTAATGGCGCTGACGCACATGGTGATTGGCTTGCTGTGGAATGCGGTGCTGATCGGCGGCAGCCAATACTTTGCAGCGCATTTGCGCCGTCCGGCGGTTTTGAAAGTCATGGATCGTTTGACGGGTTGCGTATTTATCGGTTTCGCCGCGAAGCTGGCGCTGTCGCGGCGATAAGTTTACGGCTTGCGAGCGACCAACACGGCACGCAGCGGGGCAGGATAACCTTCCACCGTTTTGCTGCTGTCGTTTGGATCGAGGAATTCGGCCAGCGATTCGCTGGTCATCCACGCAGTACGTCGCTGCTCTTCCACTGACGTCACCGCGTAATCCGCGATGCGCACATCGACAAATCCACACTTCTCCAGCCAGCTTTTCAGCGTGGCGGCGGACGGAATGAAATAGACGTTGCGCATCTGCGCATAGCGTTCACCCGGCACCAGCACGGCGTTTTCATCGCCTTCAATCACCAGCGTCTCCAGCACCAATTCGCCGTCGCTGACCAGCTGATTTTTGAGCTGCATCAAATGATCGAGCGGGGAGCGGCGATGATACAGCACGCCCATGGAAAACACGGTATCGAAGGCTTGCAGCGCCGGAAGTTGCTCGATGCCAAGCGGCAGCAGATGCGCACGGCGATCGTCTCCAAGCAGCTTGCGCACCGCTTCAAACTGGCACAGGAACAGCTGCATGGGATCGATGCCAACCACCAACTTCGCGCCGGCACCGATCATGCGCCACATGTGATAACCGCTGCCGCAGCCCACATCCAAAACGGTACGATGCGTCAGCGGCGAAATGTGTGGCAAGACGCGATCCCACTTCCAGTCGGAACGCCATTCGGTATCTATGTCGGTGCCGTACAGCGCATACGGACCTTTGCGCCACGGCATTAAATTACGCAGCAGATTTTCGATGCCAAGACGTTGCCGATCGCTGAGGTTATCGGCATTGGCGCTGACGCTGTGCAGCAGATCCAGCGTTTGCGGCTGTAGCAGCGGCAGATAATCAACCGACTTCTCCCAATCCCGGAACTTGCCATGCAGATTTTCACGCTGCCAGGCCGCAACCTGCGCGGGTAAGACTTCTAACCAGCTGGCCAGCGGGCCAGTGGCGATTTGCTGATAAAAACGGCCAAACTCAATCATTTCAAAGCAACCAAAGAACCAAAGTTAAAGCACTGGAACCACAACTCTGCGTGGGCGAAACCGGCAGCTTTCAAGCGCGCTTTGTGCGCTTCCACGCTGTCGGTCAGCATAACGTTTTCCAACATGCTGCGTTTCTGACTGATCTCCAACTCGCTGTAACCGTTGGCGCGCTTGAAGTCGTGATGCATGTTGAACAGCAATTCGCCGACATCGGCGTCTTCAAAGCTGAACTTCTCGGACAGCACCAGCGCACCGCCCGGATTCAGCCCTTGCGCGATCTTTTTCAACAACTCCAGTCGCGCCGGCGGCTCGAGAAATTGCAGCGTGAAGTTCAGCACCACCATTGAGGCATTTTCGATGTGGATATCCTGAATATCCGCTTCGATGACCTGCACCGGCGTATCGGCGCGGAAGGCATCAATATGGCGACGGCAGCGTTCCACCATCGCCGGGGAGTTATCGATGGCAATGATTTGGCAGCCCGGCACCTGAATATTGCGGCGCACCGACAGCGTAGCCGCACCCAACGAGCAGCCGAGATCGTAAACCTGGCTGTTCGGCTGCACGAAGCGTTCTGCCAGCATGCCAATCATCGAAATGATGTTGGAGTATCCCGGCACCGAGCGCTGAATCATATCGGGAAAGACTTCAGCCACGCGCTCGTCAAAGGTCCAATCGCCCAGCTTATCAATGGGCGCGGAAAATAGCGTATCGCGGTCAGACATAATGGAAGGTCCGAAGAGAAAACGGAAAGGGCGCTATTCTGGCAGAAACTGCTGCAGGCTGCACCCGCTTTGCGCTCAGAACAGGGTGGATTGCTGCGGCCAATTGGGGAGATCGCGCAGCGTAGGTTCGATCTGCTGCAGCTGTGGCCACAGCGCCTGAAGCAGCGGAAAAACCTCGCCCATATCCGGTGTATGAATAAACAGCAGCGGATCGCTGTGGGTTTGCCACTCCAGCAATTTAGGGTGCCAGGGTTGAAACAGCGGCACGCTTTCGTCCACGCTGTCGCTGCCGATAAAGCGCACCATCGGCTGCGTGCCGGTACGGATCGCATGCGGCGGCACGCGCGGTTTCTTGCCGCGCGCATCGATCGCTGCGGCACTTTGTGAAGTAGACGCGTGCACCGGACGGCTATCCAGAACCACCCGATTCACGTCACGTTGCTGCAAGCCGCGATTGAGCGCGCGCTCGGCTTCACCTTTGGCGAAAAACGCCGGATGACGCACTTCAACGCCGTAGACGAAGCTGCGCGGCAGGCGATCGAGAAACGCCCATAAATCGTTGAGCTGGCCGGGCGAAAACGCGGCGGGCAGCTGTAACCAATATTGCGCGATGCGATGACTGAGCGGATCCAGCAGGCGGAAAAATTCATTCAGCAGCTCGTCGCAGTTACGTAGCGCCGCTTTATGACTGATGCTGTCGGGAAATTTAAAGCAGAAGCGAAAGTCATCGTGCGTCATCTCTTTCCAGCGCTGCACCACTTCGGGTTTGGGTAACGCGTACAGCGTGGTGTTGCCTTCTACGCAGGAAAACAGCTGCGCATAATCGGCCAGGGTCTCGATGCCAAACTGTTTCCAGTTGGCGTGATGCCATTGCGGTAATCCAATGCGAAGTGTCAAACGCGGCTCCTGAATCTTTAGGACGAGAAACTGCCAGAGCGAGAACTGGCGGCGTAATGTAACCTGATTTGATGTCGGCAGGAAAAACAGCGCGATAAACCACAATGATTTGTCCGCTTTGATCTGGCTCTACTTATCCTGTCTGGCTTTTTCCATTATAATGGCCGCCTTTTTGCGACAGCATCTCAGAAGGTTACGCGGCCTGATGCTGTCTTGCAGCAGCGGCGAAGTTTAAAAGGATACGTTATGCGTACAGAATATTGCGGACAGCTCAATCTGTCTCATGTGGGTCAGCAAGTTACTCTCTGCGGCTGGGTTAATCGCCGTCGCGATCTCGGCAGCCTGATTTTTATCGATATGCGTGACCGCGAAGGTATCGCACAGGTGTTCTTCGATGCCGATCGTCAGGAGGCTTTCCAGCTGGCGTCTGAGCTGCGTAACGAATTCTGTATTCAGATCACCGGCACGGTGCGTGCGCGTGATGAAAAGAATAAAAACAGCGATATGGCGACCGGCGAAATTGAAGTGTTCGCGCATGAGCTGAACATCATTAACCGCGCGGAACCCCTGCCTCTGGATTCCAATCAGGTCAACAGCGAAGAAGCGCGTTTGACCTATCGCTATCTGGATCTGCGCCGTCCGGAAATGGCACAGCGTTTAAAAACCCGCGCCAAAATTACCAGCTTCGTGCGTCGCTTTATGGACAGCGAAGGTTTCCTGGATATCGAAACCCCGATGTTGACCAAAGCCACGCCAGAAGGCGCGCGTGACTATTTGGTTCCCAGCCGCGTGCATAAAGGCAAATTCTATGCGCTGCCACAGTCGCCACAGCTGTTCAAACAGCTGCTGATGATGTCGGGTTTTGACCGCTATTATCAGATCGTAAAATGCTTCCGTGATGAAGATTTACGTGCCGATCGTCAGCCTGAATTCACCCAAATCGACGTGGAAACCTCGTTCATGACCGCCGAGCAGGTGCGGGAAAAGATGGAACGTCTGATCCGTGAACTGTGGATTGACGTGAAAGGCGTGGATCTGGGCGACTTCCCGCAAATGACCTTTGCCGAAGCGATGAATCGTTACGGTTCTGACAAGCCCGATCTGCGTAACCCCATGGAGCTGGTGGACGTTGCCGACGTGCTAAAAACCGTGGAGTTCCAGGTGTTCGCTGGCCCGGCCAACGATGCGAAAGGTCGCGTTGCGGCGCTGCGCGTGCCGGGCGGTGCAACCTTAACGCGTAAGCAAATTGATGAATACGGCAAGTTTGTTGAGATCTACGGCGCGAAAGGGTTGGCGTGGATGAAGATCAACGAACGTGCGAAAGGCTTCGAAGGCGTACAAAGCCCGGTGGCAAAGTTCCTGACGGCGGAAATTGTTGGAGAGATTCTGAACCGCACGGCGGCGCAGGATGGCGATCTGATCTTCTTCGGTGCCGATCGCGCCAAAGTTGTGGCGGATGCACTTGGCGCGCTGCGTTTGAAAGTAGGGCGCGACCTGAAAATCACCGACGAAAATGCGTGGGCACCGCTGTGGGTGATCGACTTCCCAATGTTCGAAGAGGATGAAGAAGGCGGCTTGGCGGCAATGCACCATCCGTTTACCTCACCAAAAGCGCTGGGCGCGGAAGAGCTCGCGGCCAATCCGGTGCAAGCGGTGGCTAACGCCTACGATATGGTGATAAACGGGTATGAAGTGGGCGGCGGTTCAGTGCGTATCCACAGCGGCAAAATGCAGCAAACCGTGTTCAGCATCCTCGGCATCACCGAAGAGGAGCAGCGCGAAAAATTTGGCTTCTTGCTCGACGCGTTGAAATACGGCACGCCGCCGCACGCTGGCCTGGCATTTGGTCTTGATCGCTTAACCATGCTGTTGACCGGTACCGATAACATCCGTGATGTGATCGCGTTCCCGAAAACCACCGCAGCCGCGTGCATGATGACGGAAGCGCCAAGCGAAGCGAATCCAGCGGCGCTGTTGGATTTGGGCATTTTGATCGCACCAAAAAAAGAAAAGTCAGAGAACAAGTAATGGGCTATAAACATCCGGTTTCAGTGCTGGTGGTGGTTTTTGCGCGCGATACTGGCCGGGTGTTAATGCTGCAACGGCGTGATGACGATACCTTCTGGCAATCGGTCACGGGGAGCCTGGAAGCGGATGAAACGCCGCGCCAGGCGGCTCAGCGCGAAGTGTTAGAAGAACTCGCCATTGATGTGGAGGGGGAAAGGTTAGTGCTGGATGATTGCCGTAAACAAATTGAGTTTGAAATCTTCCCGCACTTCCTGCATCGCTACGCGCCGGGCACCACGCACAACCGCGAACACTGGTTTCGCCTGGCGCTGCCCGCCGAGCGCACGTTGCTGCTCACCGAGCATCTCGCCGCGCGCTGGCTCGATCCCAGCGCTGCCGCCGCGCTCACCAAGTCCTGGAGTAATCGTCAGGCGATTGAAGAATTTATCTGAATGCCCGCCGCCGCGCGTTTTTCCGGCGGCAAATCATTTAGATTTGCAGACCCGGCGCAGAGTTTCTAACCTGCGCCGCCCTTATTGAACAGTCGAGCGTCATCGGCGCAGCGAGGTCGGTTACCGCCAGCGCACAGCAACCGGAGCGTACTTCTGTACGTGAGGATTGCGAGCACTGCCGGAAACCGAGATCGCCAGTAAGATAGCTCGTGCGATTGAAAAGATTGGAGAAAATGTAAGATGGCTGGTCACAGTAAATGGGCGAACACCAAACACCGTAAGGCGGCACAGGACGCTAAGCGCGGTAAAATCTTCACCAAAATCATTCGTGAATTGGTGACCGCCGCGAAGCTGGGCGGTGGCGATGCCGGTTCCAACCCGCGTTTGCGCGCGGCAATGGACAAAGCGCTGTCTAATAACATGACGCGCGATACCATGAACCGTGCGATTGCGCGTGGTGTCGGCGGCGAAGATGATTCCAACATGGAAACCATCATTTATGAAGGTTACGGTCCAGGCGGCTCGGCGGTAATGATTGAGTGCCTGAGCGACAACCGCAACCGTACCGTCGGTGAAGTGCGCCATGCCTTTACCAAAACCGGCGGCAACCTCGGTACCGATGGTTCCGTTTCATACCTGTTCAGCAAGAAAGGCGTGATCTCCTATGCGCCAGGTCAAGATGAAGATGCGGTGATGGAAGCGGCTTTGGAAGCGGGCGCGGAAGACGTTGTTGCCTATGATGACGGCGCGATTGACGTGTTCACCGCGTGGGAAGAGTTAGGTGCGGTGCGTGATGCGCTGGAAGGCGTTGGCCTGAAAGCCGACAGCGCCGAAGTATCGATGATTCCATCAACCAAAGCAGAAATGGACGCGGATACCGCACCAAAACTGCTGCGTTTGATCGATATGCTGGAAGACTGCGACGATGTGCAGGAAGTTTATCATAACGGTGAAATTTCCGATGAGATTGCAGAAACGCTGTAATGGCGTTGCATAACCTCCCCTATATCGGAGACGCGCAATGGCGATAATTCTCGGGATCGATCCCGGCTCGCGCGTCACCGGTTACGGTGTGATTCGCCAGGTTGGCCGCCAGCTCAGCTATTTGGGCAGCGGCTGTATCCGCACCAGCAGCACCGATT
The DNA here is from genome assembly GCA_966185695.1 of uncultured Pantoea sp. GTDB lineage: Bacteria > Pseudomonadota > Gammaproteobacteria > Enterobacterales > Enterobacteriaceae > Pantoea. The sequence continues at coordinate 17,057 of CBIFUL010000012.1, forward strand.
TGCCTGCGCGGCTCAAGCTAATTTATGCTGGCGTGAGTGAAATCATCACTCAATTCTCGCCTGACTATTTCGCTATTGAACAAGTGTTTATGGCAAAGAATGCAGATTCAGCCCTTAAGTTGGGACAGGCGCGAGGTGCAGCGATTGTTGCAGCCGTTAACCTGGACTTACCGGTGTTTGAATATGCTGCGCGTCAGGTGAAACAAACCGTAACCGGTACCGGTGGCGCAGAGAAAAGTCAGGTACAGCATATGGTGCGCACCTTACTCAAACTGCCCGCCAATCCGCAGGCCGATGCCGCCGATGCGCTGGCGATTGCCATTACGCATTGTCATTTAAGTCAAAATGCCGCGCGCCTCAGTGACACCAAATTAGTGATGACGCGGGGACGTTTGCGATCGGGCTAGCGGAATCATGTTCACAATGAAGGCTGGATATTCATCCAGCCTTTTTTATGTTATAAATATCCGTCATATTTCAACCAGTAGGTGCGTTTGCCGCCTTGCTGCTCACTGAAATAGCGAAGCTATTAATCAGCCATTTTCTACCAATAAGGAACAGCTCAGGTGATTGGTCGTTTACGAGGCAACATTCTGGAAAAACAGCCGCCGCTGGTGTTAATTGAGGCGCACGGCGTCGGTTATGAAGTGCACATGCCAATGACCTGCTTTTACGAGCTGCCGGAGATCAATCAGGAAGCGATTATCTTCACTCAGTTTGTGGTGCGTGAAGATGCGCAGTTGCTGTTTGGCTTCAACAATAAACAAGAGCGCGCGCTGTTTCGCGAATTAGTCAAAGTGAACGGCGTGGGGCCGAAATTGGCGCTGGCGATCCTTTCTGGCATGTCGGCGCAGCAGTTCGTTACCGCAGTTGAGAAAGAAGAGATCACCCTGCTGATGAAATTGCCAGGCGTGGGTAAGAAAACCGCTGAACGTTTAGTGGTCGAAATGAAAGACCGCTTCAAAGGCATGCATGGCGATCTGTTTGGCGGCGATTCAACCTTTACGCTCACCACGCCATCGGCTGAACCTGAAAGCAATGATGCCGAAGCGGAAGCGGTTGCGGCATTGGTCGCGCTGGGGTACAAACCGCAGGAAGCCAGTCGCATGATCAGTAAAGTTGGGAAACCGAATGCGGATTGTGAAACCCTGATTCGCGATGCACTACGCGCAGCACTTTGAGGTAAAGCATGATTGAAGCCGATCGCCTGGTCTCGGGCAGCACGATCAATGAAGAAGAAACGCTGGATCGCGCCATTCGTCCCAAGCTGCTGACGGAGTATGTCGGCCAGCCGCAAGTGCGTGAGCAGATGGAGATCTTCATTAAGGCCGCGAAACTGCGCAGTGATGCACTCGATCATTTGCTGATCTTCGGGCCGCCAGGTTTAGGTAAAACCACGCTGGCAAATATCGTTGCCAACGAAATGGGCGTGAATCTGCGTACCACATCTGGCCCGGTGCTGGAAAAAGCCGGTGATTTAGCCGCTATGCTGACCAACCTTGAGCCGCATGACGTGCTGTTTATCGATGAAATTCATCGCCTGTCGCCGGTAGTTGAAGAGGTGCTGTATCCGGCGATGGAAGATTATCAGCTGGATATCATGATTGGCGACGGCCCAGCAGCGCGCTCAATCAAGCTTGATTTACCGCCATTTACCCTGATTGGTGCCACAACGCGTGCCGGTTCATTGACCTCTCCGCTGCGCGATCGCTTTGGTATTGTGCAACGTTTAGAGTTTTATAACGTGCCGGATCTGCAACACATCGTCAGCCGTAGCGCAGCGTGTTTGGGTTTGGCGCTGAGTGAAGAGGGCGCCCTGGAAGTGGCTCGACGTGCACGCGGTACGCCACGTATTGCGAATCGCCTGCTGCGTCGCGTACGCGACTACGCGGAAGTGCGCGCCAATGGCAATCTTAGCGGTGAAGTCGCGGCAAGCGCGCTCGACATGCTTAACGTAGACAGCCAGGGCTTTGATTATATGGATCGTAAACTGCTGTTAGCGATCATCGACAAATTTTCCGGCGGCCCGGTGGGCTTAGATAACCTGGCGGCGGCGATCGGTGAAGAGCGCGAAACCATCGAAGATGTGATTGAACCCTTCTTGATTCAGCAAGGATTCATTCAGCGCACGCCGCGTGGTCGTTTAGCCACGCAGCATGCCTACAAGCACTTTGGTATCAGTCGCGAAGCGTAACCGGCGTTTATGCCGCCGGTTTTTTTGTCATGCTAATCAGGAACAGCACGGCGGCACACAGCACCACCGAAGGGCCGGCCGGCGTGTCGTAAATTGCCGAGAAGGTTAGCCCGCCAGTGACCGCAATGATGCCGACAATCACGGCAAATCCGGCCATTTGCTCCGGTGACCGCGAAAAGCGGCGTGCGGTGGCGGCAGGGATAATCAGCAATGAGGTGATGATCAAGGCACCGACAAATTTCATTGCCACGCCAATGGTTAACGCGGTGACCAACATCAACATTAACCGCGTACGCTGAATATTCACGCCATCCACCTGCGCCAGCTCCGGGCTGATGGTCATTGACAGCAGTGAACGCCACTGCCACGCCATTACCGCCAGCACCATCGCCACGCCCGCGCCCATCAGCCACAAATCATCTGGCGTCACAGACAGCAGATCGCCGAACAGATAGGCCATCAAATCAACGCGCACGCCTTGCATCAAACTTACCACCACTAAACCTAGCGACAGCGCGCTATGCGCCATGATGCCGAGCAGCGTATCAATCGCCAGATGTGGGCGACGCTCCAGCCACACCAATCCCAGCGCTAAACACACCGTAACCATAATGACGGCGTAGTAAGGATTGACGTTTAGCAGCAGGCCAAATGCCACGCCCAGCAGCGAAGCGTGTGCCAGCGTGTCGCCGAAATAGGACATGCGGCGCCACACCACAAACGAGCCAAGCGGGCCAGCCGCCAATGCCAACAACACGCCGCCTAACCAGCCGGGTAATAACAGTTCGATCATAGCGGGCCGTTTCCTTTGCGCATAACAATGCGTCCTTGTAAATCATGACGGTGATTATGGTGGTGGCGATAAATAGCCAGCTGCTGTGCGCCGCGCGGGCCAAACATGGCGATAAATTCTGGATGCTGAGAGACCGCTTCAGGTGTTCCCGAACAGCAAATGTGATGGTTTAGGCACAGCACTTCGTCAGTTTTCGCCATCACCAAATGCAAATCGTGGGAAACCATCAGCACGGCACAGTTCAATTCGCGACGGAGCTGATCGATCAGATCGTACAGCGCAACCTGGCCGTTAACGTCAACGCCCTGGGTCGGCTCATCCAGCACCAGCAGCTGTGGTTCATTGAGCAGGGCACGCGCCAGCAGTACACGCTGCGTTTCGCCGCCCGACAATTTTTGCAACGGCGCATTGAGCAGGTGCCCGGCCTGGACGCGCTTCAGTGCAGGTAGAATCGCATCGCGCTGGGTACCGCGTGACAGGCGCATAAAACGTTCAACGGTAATTGGCAACGTGGAATCGATGTGCAGCTTCTGCGGCACATAACCGATACGTAAATCGGCGCTGCGCTTGACGTGACCGCTAGTGGGTTGCAATAAACCCAGCACGGTACGAACCAGCGTGGATTTACCCGCACCGTTAGGGCCGAGCAGCGTAAGAATTTTCCCCGGCTCCAGCTTCAGGCTTACGCCTGATAGCACCGGACGCTGGGAAAACGTTACGGAGATGTTTTCAAGTGTGACGAGTGTCGACATGTTATTTACAGGTTGCATTGAATTTCGAATGTTATAATATCACATTCCATCACAAGGTCACGATGGAATGACGTATTATGTTACACAATAAAAAGCGCTTTATTTTTACCCTTACTGCGGCGGCAATCGCTGCTTCTTCCGCTCTACCCGCCCACGCAGCGATTGTTGCTTCCATCAAACCGATCGGATTTATCGCAGCCGCCATCGCAGATGGTATTACGCCTGTTGAAGTATTGCTGCCAGATGGCGCTTCTGAGCACGATTATGCCTTACGTCCCTCTGATGTAAAACGTATTAAAAACGCAGACTTAGTCGTATGGACAGGGCCTGAGATGGAAGCCTTTGTCACCAAGGTTGCGGCTGAATTACCCGCCAATAAAAACCTCGAAATTGCCGCAATGCCGGGGGTTAAATCGCTGCTCATTAAAGGCGGTGAAGAAGAGGATGAGCATGAGCACGGACACGATCATGCCCATCAGTCAGAAAATTCTGAGGAACAAGACCTGTCTCATGCGCATCATCATCACGGTGAATATAATATGCACCTGTGGATGTCACCGGAAATAGCGCGGCAATCTGCGGTTGCAATCCATGCGAAATTATTGGAACTTATGCCGCAAAGCAAAGCCAAACTTGACGCTAACCTGCAGCACTTTGAAGCAGAATTAGCCGACGTAGACAAACACATTGGCGCGCAGCTCGCGCCGGTGCGGAACAAGGGTTATTTCGTTTTTCACGACGCTTACAGCTACTTTGAAAAACAGTATGGTTTATCACCAACCGGTCATTTTACCGTCAACCCTGAAATCCAGCCGGGCGCCCAGCGTTTACATCAAATACGAACACAGTTGGTTGAGAAGAAAGCCGTTTGCGTTTTCGCTGAACCACAATTCAGGCCGGCCGTCATCGATGCCGTGTCCCGCGGAACCGCCGTGCGTAAAGGCACACTTGATCCGTTGGGCACCAATATCAGCTTATCAAAAGATAGCTACGTGAAATTCTTATCACAGCTGTCGAGCCAGTATGCGAGCTGCCTGAATGGAGCATGAGGAATAGGTAAAAGTGCAGCAGGTCGCCCGCTCTGTCACCCTCGCATTTAATAATTTGCCGCGCCCCCACCGCGTTATGTTGGGGTCATTAACCGTTATTACGTTGGCCGTCGCTGTGTGGCGGCCCTTCGTCTATCATCCGCGTGACGTTGCGCCCATCGTGAAAACTATCGCGTTGGATCAAGAAGAGCTGCGCACGTTACTGCCGGAAGCCAGCGAGCCCATCGATCAGACCACGGCGGAACCGGAAGACGATATTCCTGCCGATGACATCGATCAAGATGTGGCCGATAATCCCAATATCCACGATTACACCGTTTCCTCTGGCGATACTTTAAGTAGCGCGCTGAATCAGTACGGCATCGATATGGGTGATATCAGCGCAATTGTGAGCAGCGATAAAGATCTGCGTAACTTGCGCGTTGGTCAGCAGTTAAGCTGGACGCTGGATGCCGAAGGGCAGCTGCAAACCTTCACCTGGGAAATTGACCGCCGTGAAACCCGCACTTATGCGCGTGCTGCCAATGGCAGCTTTAAGATGCAGCAGGAGATGCAGCAGGGGGAATGGCAGAACAGCGTCTTGAAAGGCGAAGTGCGCGGCAGTTTTGCAGCGAGCGCGCAGCGTGCAGGATTAAGCAGCGCTGAAGCCAGCAACGTGATTAAAGCGATGCAGTGGCAGATGGATTTCCGCAAACTGCGCGCGGGTGACGATTTTAGTGTGTTGATGTCGCGGGAGATGCTGGGTGGAAAAAGCGCCCAAAGCCAGCTGCTTGGCGTGCGTTTACGCACCGGCGGGAAAGATTATTACGCATTCCGCGCCGAAGACGGCAAGTTCTACGATCGAAACGCCTCCGGTTTAGCGCGTGGCTTTATGCGTTTCCCCACGGTGAAGCAATATCGCGTCTCCTCAAACTTCAATCCGCGCCGTTTGAACCCGGTGACTGGCCGTATTGCGCCGCATAAAGGTGTCGATTTTGCGTTGCCGATTGGTACGCCAGTTCTGGCGGTAGGCGATGGCGAAGTGGTGATGGCGAAAAATGGCGGCGCTGCTGGCAACTACGTAGCCATTCGTCACGGTCGTCAATACACCACGCGCTACATGCACTTGAGCAAAGCGCTGGTAAAACCGGGTCAGAAAGTGAAACGGGGTGACCGCATTGCACTGTCAGGCAATACCGGACGTTCTACCGGTCCGCATCTGCACTATGAAGTGTGGATCAATAATCAGGCGGTGAATCCATTGACGGCGAAACTGCCGCGCATGGAAGGCTTGACCGGTAAAGAACGCAGCACCTATATGGCGCAGGTCAAAACATGGTTGCCGCAATTATCGCTGAAATAATGCATTAATGCGGTCAACAAGGTAAAAACCGACGGATTCTTCGTCGGTTTTTTGCTTTCTGATGCAGGAAGATTGCAAAATTACCCATCGTCACTATTATTGTCCGGTCATTGTCAGAGGCGAGTGCATGGAAACCCGAAAGAAGAGTAACAGCGAATTTATCCCCGTTTTTCAACGATCTTTTCTGAAGCCAAAATATTGGGGCAGCTGGCTGGCCATTGGTGCTTTGGCCGGTATGGCGCTGCTACCGGCAAAAGTGCGCGATCCGATTTTAGGCAGATTGGGCAAATTCACCGGCAAGCTGGCGAAAAGTGCGCGCCGACGTGCGCTGATCAATCTCTATTATTGCCTGCCGGAACTCAGCGAAGCGCAGCGCGAAGAGATTGCTGATCGTATGTTTGCTACCGCACCGCAGGCGATGGTGATGATGGCTGAACTCGGTATTCGCGATCCATCGCGCGTGCGCCAGCGTGTTGACTGGCACGGACGTGAAATCATTACCGATCTGCAAGCCAACCAGGAGAACGTCATTTTTCTCGTTCCGCACGGTTGGGGAGTGGATATACCGGCCATGCTGTTAGCGGCGGAAGGCCAAAATATGGCGGCGATGTTCCATAATCAGAGCGATCCGCTGATGGATTATGTGTGGAATACGGTGCGTCGTCGTTTTGGCGGGCGCATGCATGCACGCAATGACGGCATCAAACCCTTTATTGCGTCGGTACGCCAGGGCTACTACGGCTACTATTTGCCCGATCAGGATCACGGCCCGGAACACAGCGAGTTCGTGGATTTCTTCGCCACCTACAAAGCGACGTTGCCTGCGGTGGGGCGTTTGATGAAAGTCTGCCGTGCGCGCGTGGTGCCGCTCTTCCCGGTATACAACAGCGAAACGCATCGGCTGGAAATCTACGTGCGTCCACCGATGGATGATCTACTGGATGCCGATGACAACACATTGGCACGCCGCATGAACGAGGAAGTGGAAGTGTTTGTGCGCCCACATCCGGAACAGTACACCTGGATTTTGAAGCTGCTGAAAACGCGTAAAGAAGGGGATATCGAACCCTATGCGCGCAAAGATCTCTATCCGCGCAAGAAATAGAAAAGGGGCCAAACTGGCCCCTTTATCATGTCAGCGATTCCACCCGGCTTTTGCGTTTGTGCTCGCGCAGAAATAGCCTGACCAGGCCAAACCACAATACGCCCGCCGTGAAGTTGATGCCGCTAAACCACGGCGTGCCGCCATTGAAATAGCCACTCTTTGCCAGCTCAATGCCGATGGCTAAGGTCACAATGCTGATCATGCCAAGCATGGCCGCCACGCTGCCTTTGCCCTCATTGCTGGAGTAGAGCGTTAGGCGATATAACCCGGCGTTCACGATGCCCGCACCAAACGCATACAGACTTAATCCCGCGGTCAGCAGCAGGTAGGTATGACTATCAAGCAGATTGGCCACCATCGCGATACCCAGCCCCAGTAAAATCGGCCATGCAGCAAACTTCATGGGCTGCTCAATCGCAACGCGGCCTGCCAGCTTACCTAAGGTAATGTTCCCAGCGATCATCGCGAGGAACACCGGCAATTGCAGCAGGGCGTATTGCATCCGCGACAATCCCTCATCGTGCATCAAAATTACCGGTGACAAAGCCACCCACGTCAGAATCGGAATAAAAACCAGGCCAATGGCAAACGAACCGTACATCACTTGTTTGTGACGGAACAGCCGCCCGTAGCTGCGCGCCAGGGTAGGCAGGGCGATGGAATGGTTGCGATCGCCGGCCGTTTCGGGCATCACGCGGTACAGCATGATGAAAGCGATCGCGCTGCACAGCGCAAACAGCCAGAACATGCTGCGCCACTCACCCAGGGTCAGCCAGGCCGCACCCGCTAGCGGGCCGGCCAGCGGCGCCAGCAGTGCCACATTCGCCATCAGCGCCATGACGCGCAAGGCTAAGGCTTCGGTAAACGCTTCCTGCACCGCCGCGTAACTTACCGCGCCGATGAAGCACAGGCTGATACCCTGAATAAAGCGCAGCGCCACAAACTGCTCGATACTGCTTACCCACGTGGTCAAAATGCAGGCGGCGGCGAAAAACAGAATGCCGAACAGCAGGACAGGGCGACGGCCATACTTATCCGATAGCGGGCCGAGCAGCCATTGCAATACCACGCCGCCCATCAGATAAGCGGTCAGAGAGGTCGAAACCCATTCCGGGCCAACGTGAAATTCATCAGTAACGATCAGCATGCCGGGCTGAATCATGTCATGTGCGATATAGGTCGCGAATTCAAACAGCACCAGCGCAAGCGGGAACAGCAGCACGCGTCCGGTGAGTTGAGTAATCGGTTGATAGCGGGCCATCTGGCCTCCTTGTCCGAGAAAAATAAAAACGCGACTGCCAGGCAGTCGCGTTTGTCCATGTTGTACAGCCGCTGTCAGAGGTGCGTATTAATCTACGCGCAGAACACGGCTGGTATTGGTGGTGCCGGTGGTCGCCATCACGTCGCCCTGGGTCACAATCACCAGATCGCCAGAGACGAGGAAACCTTTATCGCGCAGCAGGTTCACAGCATCATGCGCGGCGGCTACACCATCGTTATTGCTGTCGAAATAGACCGGCGTTACGCCACGGAACAGCGCGGTAAGGTTCAGCGTACGTTCGTGACGTGACATCGCGAAGATCGGCAACCCCGACGTAATACGGGATGTCATCAGCGCGGTGCGACCCGACTCCGTCATGGTGATGATGGCCGAAACCCCCTGAAGGTGGTTTGCAGCATACATCGCTGACATCGCAATCGCTTCTTCTACGTTATCGAACTGCACCTCAAGGCGGTGTTTAGAAACATTCACGCTCGGGATTTTTTCCGCGCCAAGGCACACTTTCGCCATGGCTGACACGGTTTCCGCTGGATATTGTCCGGCAGCCGTTTCAGCTGACAGCATTACCGCATCGGTACCATCCAGCACGGCGTTTGCCACGTCCATGACTTCTGCGCGGGTTGGCATAGGATTCGTGATCATTGATTCCATCATCTGCGTTGCCGTAATGATGGTGCGGTTGAGCTGACGTGCGCGACGAATCAGCGCTTTCTGGATGCCGACCAGTTCAGGATCGCCAATTTCTACACCAAGATCACCACGCGCCACCATCACCACATCGGAGGCGAGAATGATGTCATCCATCGCTTCCTGTGACGCCACGGCTTCGGCGCGTTCCACTTTTGCCACCAGCTTGGCATCGCAGCCTGCATCGCGCGCCAGGCGGCGGGCATAGTTCATGTCTTCGCCATTGCGTGGGAACGAAACGGCCAGATAATCGACGCCAATTTTCGCGGCAGTAACAATATCAACTTTGTCTTTTTCCGTCAGCGCTTCCGCAGATAAGCCGCCACCGAGTTTGTTGATGCCTTTGTTATTGGACAGCGGGCCACCGACGGTAACTTCGGTGAACACCTTCACGCCCTGAACTTCCAATACTTTCAGCTGCACGCGGCCATCGTCCAGCAGCAGGATGTCGCCTGGTACCACGTCTTCTGGCAGGCCTTTGTAGTCGATACCGACTTTTTCTTTATCGCCTTCGCCTTTGGTCAAATCCGCATCCAGCAGGAAGCGGTCGCCAACGTTAAGGAAAACTTTGCCTTCTTTGAAGGTCGAAACACGGATTTTTGGACCCTGTAAGTCGCCCAAAATGGCCACGTGGCGGCCAAGTTTGGCCGCGATTTCACGCACTTTGTTAGCGCGAAGCTGGTGATCTTCTGCGGTGCCGTGGGAGAAGTTGAGTCGCACAACGTTGGCGCCGGCCGCGATGATTTTTTCGAGGTTATTGTCGCGATCGGTAGCGGGGCCGAGGGTGGTAACGATCTTGGTTCTTCTGAGACGTCTTGACATGAAGGACTCCGTTGACAAAGTAACGTGCCACTTTCGTAGGACACGGTGTGGTCATCTATTCTATATGATTGATGGGCTGTGATACGACTCACATTGTGAATGTGATGTTAATTATTTTCCTGCACCCGCTTTTCCAGACGCGAATCTTTTAGGGCTTCCTTAACGCGTTGAAGATTTTCGCGAAAGGCGCTGCCGCGCTCAAGGGTAAAACCGGTTGCTAATACATCAATCACGGTTAATTGTGCGAGGCGGGAAACCATCGGCAAATAAATATCCGTATCTTCCGGGACGTCCAGCGTTAGCGCTAAATCCGCTTCTACTGCAAGGGGAGAACCGGGTGACGTGATGGCCAGAACGGTGGAAGCGTTTACACGCGCCAGGCGAGCCAGTTCTATCATATTTTTGGTGCGGCCAGTATGTGAGATAAGAACAAACAGATCATTTGGTCCACTATTTATGCAACTCATGCGCTGGATCACAATATCCTCTGACCAGATGACCGGCAGATTAAAGCGCAGAAATTTATTGGTGGCATCATGCGCCACCACGGCGGAGGCGCCGAGGCCAAAGAAAGCGATTTTATGCGCCTGCGATAGCGCCTGCACGGCTTGACGAATCACCTGTAGATCGAGCTGCTGACGCACGCGGCTTAAACCAGCAGGGCCGAATCAAAGATTTTGTGGCTGTAACTCTCTACGCTGTCATTTTCTTCCACATCACGGCTAACCCAGCTGGGGCCTTTTGCCAGACTTTGCGCCAGCTGCAGTTTGAAGTCGGGGAAGCCGCGCGTCCCCATGCGATGACAGAAGCGGTTCACCGTAGGTTCACTGACCTCGGCAGCACGCGCCAGCGTCGCAATGCTTGAATGCATGGCTTGCTGTGGCGCGGCAAGAATCTGCTCCGCGACTTTGCGTTCGGATTTACTTAACGCGTCTAATTGCGCCTGAATCTGTTCCAGCATGAAAGTAACCTAATGACGGTGTTCGACTTTTTCTAACGATAACCTATCGCTAAAATCGCTGCCAAAGTGGATGAATATACCGTGTAATAGCGCCTCGCAGGCAGCGGTGAGCAAATGTATACGCGATTTTTTTGTCATACTTTGATCGCTGCCGTGTTTTACCGTGACAAGACTCGCAACAAAAAAGCGGCGAAAAGCGCACGCCACACCACGTCAAAACCTGCCAAAAGGTTCAGAGTAATCGGCTGCAAAGCGCTGCGTGCGGGTTGTCCTGAACCGGCGAAAAAAGTACATTGTGCCGTAAGAAAATTACAATAAGGACCCGGAATGATGAGGACGCTCAAACCGGGTATATCCTGCAACGAGGAGAGGAAAATGGCGGTAACACAAACAGCCCAGGCATGCGATCTGGTGATTTTCGGTGCCAAAGGCGATCTTGCACGCCGTAAACTGCTGCCTTCACTGTATCAGCTGGAAAAAGCCGGCCAGATTCATGAATCCACCCGCATCATTGGCGTTGGCCGCGCAGAGTGGGACAAAGAGGCGTACACCAAGGTGGTACGTGAAGCGCTGGAAACCTTCATGAAAGAGAAGATTGATGAAGCGCTGTGGGATACCCTCAGCGGCCGCCTCGACTTCTGTAACCTCGATGTTAACGACACCTCGCATTTCACCAAACTGGGCAAGATGCTTGACCAGAAAAATCGCGTCACCATTAACTACTTCGCCATGCCGCCAAGCACCTTTGGCGCGATATGCGATGGTTTGGGCGCAGCAAAGCTGAACGCCAAACCGGCACGCGTGGTGATGGAAAAGCCGCTCGGCACCTCGCTGGAAACCTCGCAAGAGATCAACGACAGCGTGGGCAAATATTTTGAAGAGAGCCAGGTTTTCCGTATCGACCACTATCTCGGTAAAGAAACGGTACTTAACCTGCTGGCGCTGCGTTTCGCTAACTCTATCTTCGTGAATAACTGGGATAACCGCACCATCGATCACGTGCAGATCACCGTAGCCGAAGAAGTGGGCATCGAAGGCCGTTGGGGTTACTTCGATAAAGCGGGCCAGATGCGTGACATGATCCAGAACCATCTGCTGCAAATTCTCACCATGATTGCCATGTCGCCGCCGTCCGATCTTAGCGCCGATGCCATTCGTGATGAAAAAGTCAAAGTGCTGCGATCTCTGCGCCGCATCGATCAGACCAACGTGCGTGAAAAAACCGTGCGCGGCCAATACACCTCGGGTTTCGTGCAGGGTAAAAAAGTGCCGGGTTATCTGGAAGAAGAGGGCGCGAACAAGCAAAGCGCGACGGAAACCTTCGTGGCTATTCGCGTTGACATCGACAACTGGCGTTGGGCGGGCGTGCCCTTCTATCTGCGTACCGGCAAGCGTTTGCCAACCAAGTGTTCGGAAGTGGTGGTGTACTTCAAAAATCCAGAGATGAACCTGTTCAAAGACTCCTATTCCGAGCTGCCGCAGAACAAGCTGACCATCCGTTTGCAGCCGGACGAAGGCGTGGATATCGAAATCCTTAACAAAGTGCCGGGTCTGGATCACAAGCATAAATTGCAGACCACCAAACTGGATTTGAGCTACTCCGAAACGTTTAACCAGTCGCATCTGGCCGACGCTTACGAGCGCCTGCTGTTGGAAACCATGCGCGGTATTCAGGCCTTGTTTGTGCGTCGCGATGAAGTGGAAGCGGCATGGACGTGGGTGGACTCCATCATTAACGCGTGGAATGCGGATGGCGATGCGTCCAAGCCGTATCAGGCGGGCACCTGGGGCCCAGTGGCGTCGGTGGCGATGATCACGCGCGATGGCCGCTCCTGGAACGAGTTCGAATAATCCCGTTTCACTCAGCCCGCAAATCTGCGGGCTTTTTTTTGGCCTGAAAACCTTTCTCTCAAAAATGAACCCGAGTTTCAAAAATTATTGATATCCGATGGACGTCGCTCTAACCGATCTTGTATGGTAGATCCCCATTATTGACAGCGCGCGTTGAGCCGCGCTGATGCAACCAAGGAAACGTGATGAAGAACTGGAAAACGAGTGCGGAACAGATCATGACAACGGGACCGGTGGTGCCAGTGATCGTGGTCAACAAACTGGAACACGCGGTACCGATGGCGAAAGCGTTGGTTGCAGGCGGCGTGCGCGTGCTGGAAGTGACGCTGCGTACTCCCGTAGCGATGGATGCGCTGCGTGCCATGATCAAAGAAGTGCCGGAAGCGATTGTCGGCGCGGGCACGGTGATCAACACCCAGCAGCTGAAAGAGGTCACCGACGCGGGTGCGCAATTCGTGATTAGCCCGGGTTTAACCGAACCGCTGCTAAAAGCGGCGGTGGAAGGTCCGGTACCCTTGATTCCGGGCATCAGCACCGTTTCCGAACTGATGTTGGGTATGGATTATGGTCTGCGTGAATTCAAGTTCTTCCCGGCGGAGGCCAACGGCGGGGTGAAAGCGCTGTCGGCGATTGGCGGTCCTTTCCCGCAGGTTCGATTCTGTCCAACCGGCGGCATTTCCCCAGCCAACTACCGTGATTATCTGGCACTGAAAAGTGTGCTGTGTATTGGGGGATCCTGGCTGGTGCCGAACGATGCGCTGGAAAGCGGCGACTGGGATCGGATTACGCGTCTGGCGCGTGAAGCGGTGGCAGGCGCGCAGTAACGCCGACAAAATGGTGCGGCGCGCATTACCGCGCCGCTTCTCGATTAGCCTTTTACGCTAACGGCCGCCGCGCTGGCAACTGCACGCGCAATCGCCTCATCGGTGGTTTCACCCGTCGCTAACGCCACGCCTAAACGGCGCTGCCCGGCAATCTCCGGCTTGCCAAACAGGCGCAGTTGCAGGCCTGCACCCAGCGCGGCTTCGATATTTACAAACTGCACGTTTTGGCTGTTCAGTTCCGGCAAAATCACCGCCGATGCTGCCGGACCATATTGACGAATACCGCCAATCGGTAAACCGAGGAAGGCACGTACGTGCAGAGCGAACTCGGAGAGGTCCTGCGAAATCAGCGTTACCATGCCGGTGTCGTGGGGGCGCGGTGAGACTTCGCTAAACACCACCTCATCACCACAAACAAACAGCTCGACGCCAAATAAACCGTAGCCGCCCAGCGCTTTCACCACATTCGCGGCGATATCCTGCGCGCGCTGCAGCGCAAGCTCGCTCATCTGCTGCGGCTGCCAGGATTCGCGGTAATCGCCATCTTCCTGACGATGGCCAATGGGCGCACAGAAATGAATGCCGTCAACTGCGCTGATAGTCAGCAAGGTGATTTCAAAATCAAACTTCACGACGCCTTCAACAATCACGCGGCCCGCACCGGCACGCCCGCCTTGCTGCGCGTAATTCCACGCGTTATCCAGCTGGTTGGCTTCGCGAATAAAACTTTGCCCTTTGCCGGAGGAGCTCATCACCGGCTTTACGATGCACGGGAAGCCGATCTCATGCGCGGCGGCAACGAACTTCTCCTGGCTATCGGCAAACTGGTAGGTCGAGGTCGGCAACGACAACTCTTCCGCCGCCAAACGGCGAATGCCTTCACGATTCATGGTCAGGCGGGCAGCACGTGCGGTGGGCACCACTTTCTGGCCTTGCGCTTCCAGCTCCAGCAATTTTTCGGTCGCAATGGCTTCGATTTCAGGCACCACAAAGTGCGGTTTTTCCTGCGCAATCAGCGCCGCCAGCGCCTCGCCGTCCAGCATGTTAATGACGTGGCTGCGATGCGCAACGTGCATCGCCGGAGCATCGGCATAACGATCCACCGCAATCACCTCCACGCCTAAACGCTGACACTCCAGCGCCACCTCTTTACCCAATTCGCCTGAACCTAGCAGCATTACTCGCGTTGCGTCGGGGCGCAGCGCGGTTCCAAGAGTCGTCATAATTTCACCTTAGCAGTCAAAATGCGGCCGCAGTATATACGAAAACGTTTGCGTACTCACCTGTTCAGCCGCTTCGCGTTTGCCATACTTTTCTCGCTCTGACGTTACCTGACAGAGGCTGCGGCAGCATGGAGAATGGAAAATTAAACGGGAGTTAAACGATGAGCAATTGGCTGCAACAAATCCAATCGGTGCTGGCGAAAAAGGGCGGTGACGGCAAGGCGGGGGGATTAAGCGACATGCTGGCACCCGGCGCGCTAGGTGGCCTGGCGGGATTTCTGGTGGGCAACAAGTCAACGCGCAGCTTGCTGACAAAATACGGCGGCAAAGCGCTGCTGGTGGGCGGTGGCGTTGCCGCAGGCGCGGTGTTATGGAACAAATACAAAGGCCGCATCGCGGAAGCGCACCGAGATGAACCGCAGTTCGGGCAGCTGCAAACGCCGGTGGATCAGCGCGCTGAGCGTCTGGTCACCGCCTTAGTGTTTGCCGCGAAAAGCGACGGTCACATTGATGATCGGGAGCGCGCGGCGATTGAACAGAACATTCACCAAGCCGGCTATGGCGCACAGGCGGAAGCCTTGATTCAGCAGGCAATGAACCGTCCGCTCGATCCGCATTGGCTGGCGGCGGATGTGAAAAATGAGGAGGAAGCGCTGGAACTGTACTTCCTCAGCTGCGCGGCCATCGATGTCGATCACTTTATGGAGCGCAGCTATCTTTCCGCGCTGGGTGATGCGCTAAAAATTCCGCAAGACGTGCGCGACGGCATTCAGCGCGATATTGCAGCGGAAAGAGCCGCGTAACGCCTCACAACTTCCGCCGGTTACCTGGCATACGCGTGGGCAATCGGCGAATCGTGTTGGCTGCGAATGCTTCATTACGGAAAAGAAGAGATGACCAGCCCCTATTTCTTCGATAATGATGTGGGTTGCGCCAGCGCACGTGCTGGCGTATTTGACGTTAACGGCAAGCTCATCGCAGCGGCTAAGCAGCCAATTGCTGGGTTTCATGCGGAGGGGCAGCGCGTGGAACAGTCCGCCAATGATATCTGGCGCGCGGTATGCCATTTGCAGCCTGGGTTACGGGTTGCGCCAAATCATCGATGCGCAGCGGCAACAGGGTGTGCAGACGCAAAGCATCGTAATCAGCGGCGGTTGCTGCACAACACTTCCCAGCGCTAACCGAGGCGATGCGCGCCATGACGACGCGTGAGCAAAGCTACCAACCTGATGCATGCTATAAAGCGCTGCACCATAGCCGCTATCAGGCTTTCATGCCTGCTGCAAAACACCGGCAAAATCGTGCGCCAATCCTGCGCATAATCTCACGTAGCGGTAGGCGGCGGTTTTCAGCTAAGTGAATACATTTCACGGATACATCCTGTGCGCTTGCTGCTTGGCTTCCCGCGCGATTAGTGCCACGCTTGTAACATGTTGTTTTAAGGGATAAGGAACCAGTATGAATCAGCCTCAAGCGAAAAAAATCCCGCATGTCATGAGCCTACATGGTGAAACGCGCACCGATAATTATCATTGGCTGCGCGACGACGATCGTGAAAATCCGGAAGTGCTGGCGCATCTTGCAGCGGAAAATGCCTACGGCAACGCCATGATGGCGTCACAAAATGCGCTCCAGGATCGGGTACTGAAAGAGATCGTCGATCGCATTCCGCAGCAGGATCACTCGGTGCCCTACGTGAAAAACGGCTATCGCTATCAAAGTCGTTATGAAACGGGTAACGAATATCCGGCTTATTTTCGTTTAGCGGTTAATGCGCCTGCCGACGAGCCGTGGCATCTGCTGCTGGATGGCAATCAGCGCGCGGCGCACAGTGATTTTTACACCATGGGCGCGTTGGCGATTACCCCGGATAATCAGGTCATGGCGCTGGCCGAAGATTTCCTCTCGCGCCGCCAATATGGCATTCGCTTCCGTAATCTGGAAACCGGCAGCTGGTATCCAGAAGTGCTGACCAATGCTTCATCCAGCGTGGCGTGGGCCAACGATTCACGCACGCTCTATTACGTGCGCAAGCACCCCAAAACGCTGCTGGCGTATCAGGTTTGGCGACATGAGCTCGGCCATCCGCAGAGCGACGATCAGCTGGTTTATGAAGAGCGAGACGACAGTTTCCATCTCAGCGTGCACAAAACCACCTCTGAACACTTTATTTTGATCGCCATGTACAGTACGCAATCGAGCGAGATCCAGCTGATTGATGCTGAGTATCCGGATGCGCAGCCGCAGGTCTTTTGTCCGCGCCGTCGCGATCATGAATACAGCCTCGACCACTACAATCACCAGTTCTACATTCGCTCCAATCGCGACGGTAAAAATTTTGGCCTGTATCGCAGCGCATGGCTGGCGGAAAATCGCTGGCAGGCGATCATTCCGGCGCGTGATCACGTGGTGCTGGAGGATTTCCAGTTATTCCGCCATTGGTTAGTGGTGGAAGAGCGCCAGCGCGGGGTGAATACGCTGCGCCAGATTAATTGGGAAAGCGGAGAAAGCTTCGGTATTGCGTTTGACGATCCGGCTTATGTGACGTGGCTGGCTTACAATCCCTCGCCGGAGAGCGACACGCTGCGCTACGGCTATTCGTCCATGACTACGCCGACCACGTTGTTTGAGTTGAACATGGAAACTGGCGCGCGCCGCGTGCTTAAGCAGAAGCCCGTGCCAGGCTTTGATTCTAACGACTACAAAAGTGAACACCTGTGGATCACGGTGCGCGACGGCACCGAAGTGCCGGTTTCGCTGGTGTATCACCGCAAACATTTCCAGCGCGGTCGTAATCCGCTGTTGGCCTACGGCTACGGTGCCTACGGCAGCAGCATGGAGGCCAGCTTCGGCGCCAGTCGTATTAGCTTGCTGGAACGCGGTTTTATTTACGCCATCATTCACGTGCGCGGCGGCGGCGAACTGGGCCAGCAGTGGTACGATGATGGTCGTCTGAAACACAAAATCAACAGCTTCACCGACTTCATTGACGTGACGGAAGCGCTGGTGGCAAAAGGCTACGGCAACCCGCAGCAGCTCTATGCGATGGGCGGCAGCGCCGGCGGCTTGCTGATGGGTGGCGTAGTGAATATGGCACCCGAGCTGTTTCACGGCGTAGTGGCGCAGGTTCCGTTTGTGGATGTGGTAACAACGATGCTCGATCCCTCGATTCCTTTAACCACCGGCGAATACGACGAATGGGGTAATCCAGAGCAGGCGGAGTTTTACCACATCATTCGTCAATACAGCCCTTATGACAATATTGAAGCCAAAGCCTATCCGCATCTGCTGGTGACAACCGGCCTGCACGATTCGCAGGTGCAATATTGGGAACCCGCAAAGTGGGTGGCAAAACTGCGCGAGCTGAAAACCAACGACACCTTGCTGTTGCTGTGCACCGAAATGGATGCCGGGCATGGCGGAAAGTCGGGGAGGTTCAAGGCCTATGAAGGCGTGGCGCAGGAATACGCTTTCTTGATCGGTCTGGCGCAGGGGAGTTTGCCAGACCGCAGCGATTACTGATCGTCCTTCACGTACTTGCGCAGCGCCTGCCGCAGCGGTGGGCGCAAATCGCGCACATTTTCCAACACCCAACGCAAATAGCCGGGATCTTTGCGCGCAATGCTGCCAATGCTTTGGCCTCGGTATTTACCAAACGGGAATACATCACCGCTCACGGGCGCGGGCTGGCATAAACGCGCCATATGCTCGGCGTTCCAGCCTGAGGTTTCCATGATGCGGATTAACAGCGCCGCGGTGACATAGCAGTCGTACAACGCGCGGTGCGCATGCAGTTCGCTCGGCGGCGTGACATCCAGCTTCAAACTGTGCCGCAGCGCCTGATTACCGTATTTAATCCCCGGCCACAGTTGGCGCGCCAGCGTCATGGTGCAAATCCATTCGCCCGGCATGGTGGGCAACATGCGGCGATCAAAGCTGGCATTGTGCGCCACATAGTGCGGGCTGCCGTGATAGCGACCAATCGCCTCCTCAATGGTCGGTTTGCCCACGACCATCGCTTCGGTAATGCGGTGTACCGCCATCGCCTGACGACCGATCGGGCGATCCGGGCTGATCAGATCGCTCATGGGATTCACGATCTGTCCATCAATCACATCCACCGACGCCACTTCCACGACGCCGCCCTGCAGGCCGCAGGTTTCGGTATCTATAACTCGCAGCATAAATTACTTCTGTTTAGGTTCATAAGGCAGGCGCGAAAAGCTCAGCGACGCCTGACGATAATTCATTAAACGCTGACGGAACCAGTCGCGCAGCGCTTCGGGCTGCTCGCGCTCCACCATTTCGGCGATGACCGGCATGTTATAGCGCTCTTTAAATGCGACGCCCGCAGCGGCCAGATCGACATTCACTTTGTCTTTCTCTTCCTGCGACAGCAGGGCAAGGTTTTGGCTCATGCTTTTCTCCTGATTAACAGGGGGCAAAGTAATGGTTTCGGCCAGCTGGATCAAGGGGATTGGATCGCACGGCAAGTCTCGACACTCGCAGATCGGCGGCGTATCCTGCTGCCACATTTGCAGCGCGTAACCCGATTGAAAAGGAAAAAAGCGATGAAGAAAACTGCGTTTAACCGTTCTGTGGCGCTATTGTTGGCGCTTTCCGCATCGGCCTTCAGCCAGTTTACGTTGGCGCACGCGCATCTTAAAGCTCCTTTGCCGGCGATTAACGCGGTAGTCGATCGTTCACCTCAGCAGTTAACGCTGACCTTCACCGAAGATATCGAAGCAGCGTTCAGTGGCGTGGAACTGCACAACGCAGCAGATCAGCCGGTGGCGACGGGGAAAGTGCAGCTCAACGCTCAACAACCCGATCAGCTCATTGTCCCGCTGAGCCAACCGCTGGCGGCAGGCAAGTACCAAGTGAAATGGCATGTGCTGTCGGTGGATGGTCACAAAACCTCTGGGAGCTACGCTTTTAGCGTGAAGTAATGCATGAGCCTTAGCACGCTGTGGATTGGCCTGCGGGCGCTGCATTTTCTCTCGTTAATGCTGCTCACCGGCTGCGCGTTTTACACGGCGTGGCTGGCACCGCGCCGCTACCGTCTAACGCTGGCTCAGCGTTTACACACGCTGCTGAAAATCAGTGCGTGGCTCAGCTTGCTCAGCGCCGTGATGATGTTAGCAACGCAAACCGGCTTGATGAGCGGTGACTGGCGCAACATCGCAAACAGTGAAATCTGGCAGGCGGTATTTAATACCCGGTTTGGTTCGGTGTGGCGCTGGGAACTGGGCTTTGCGCTGTTAAGTGTGCTGGCGCTGCTGCTACGCGCTAGCGCGCAGCAGACCATGTTGCTGCTTAGTGGCGTGTTGCAACTGATTGCACTCGCGGGCGTTGGGCATGCCGCTATGCATGATGGTTGGCCTGGCTTTTTACAGCGGACGAATCACGCGCTGCATTTAATAGCGGCGGCGTTTTGGGGCGGCGGTTTGTTGCCGTTATTGTTGTTGATGCGCGATGCGCGACAGCCGGAATTTCACACCGATGCAATCCGCTGCATGATGCGTTTTTCGCGTTACGGACATCTGGCGGTAGCGTTGGCGTTGCTCACCGGCATCATCAACAGTCTATTGATTGCCGGTTTGCCTCTGCATTGGCATGCAAGCGTATGGAGCGAGTTGCTGCTGGCGAAGGTCCTGCTGGTGTTGATGATGATTGGCATCGCGCTGATCAACCGTTATCTGCTGGTGCCGCGTTTTCGCCGGACATCAGCCATCGCTGCACAACGGTTTATTCGTCTGACGCAGCTTGAGCTGCTGCTGGCAGTAAGCGTTATTGGGCTGGTCAGCGTGTTTGCCACGCTGTCACCAGCTTAACATTGTGATTGATAAGAGATTGAGGTCGAAATTTTGCTGAAAAAACTGATTCCAGCTGGCGTATTGTTGACGCTGTGTAGCCAGGCGATGGCTGCACAAATTATTACCGTCAGCCGTTTTGAGATTGGCAAGGATAAATGGCCATTCACCCGTGAAGAGGTGATGTTGACCTGCGAAAAAGATGGTGCGCTGTTCGCGATTAATCCCGGGACCTTGCTGCAATATCCGCTGAACGACAAAGCCTATGCGCGCGCTAAGGCCGACGCGGGTCAGGGCACGCTGCAATCCATCGATACGATTGTCGCGGCAGATAAGGCCAATCCTGGCAAGAAGATGAGCCTGCAACCGATTGTGGATCGCGCGCAGCAGTTGTGCAGTAAGTAACCCCGCTTTTTATGGGCGTAGCGCACAATTTTGTCGCTACGCTTGCTATCTGGATTTGCCGTCACGATCACAGAGTTGGTAGCTTTTCGGGCTCCAGCCACCCCTTGGCTGGAAAATAATCACCCTTGTTCTACCTTTAAAAGGCAAGGCGACATCGCCTGCAAAAAATGCCAACTTTTAGCGCACGGCTCTTCAAGAGCCATTTCCCTGGACCCGATACAGGAATCGTATTGGGTCTTTTTTTAATTCGATGATTTATAATGGGTATTTTCAGGTTGCCCGAAAATGCCCGAAAATGCCCGAAAATGCCCGAAAATGCCCGAAAATGTCCGAAAATGTCCGAAAATGTCCGAAAATGTCCGAAAATGTCCGAAATTTGTCCGAAATCCCCGTATCCAAATCAAATCATCAAAAATAGCGCTATCTCGGTGTTGAGCAATTTCAGTTCTGCTGCTGCATCAATCTCGTCACACACAGTGATTCGCCAGAATTTTGGCAATAAAAACCGCCTCGTTGGGCGGTTGGTTAAATCTTAATGGGTGCTAAGCAGGCCTTACATTTGCCTTCGTTGGATGCCCGTCAGGCCCATCATCATGAGTGTGGTCAGGATCAGGCTCGATGATGACGATATAATTTTTGCCTTTCCCATCGCGCGTTAGTGTAACTAATTCCCCGGCGCAAGGTTTTTTGTCGAAATCATGCACCTCTTCAACGCCGGTATCTTCAAATACCACAGTAATTTTCATATTACGTCTCCTTTCAGATAAGCCGGTTTTGACCCCTTGGCGAAAAAATTCACCTCTTTAGAAAGAAATTTTCGCTCTCGCTTCTGAAGTCTAACCATTCTGCCCAGCATCTTTCTGGGTTAATGTCACGATAGCCACGGCTCTCGGCCATTGCCAATGCAGTTTCTATATCAAGACTGATAGCCGTCGCATTGTTCCTGATACTGTTAACTTCATCCTCAGTTAACGGGCTGCCTTACTGACTTTCCTTGCTAAGCAGCAACGCGACGCTCCTGTAATGCTGCAGGCGCTCGCGGAAGTATTCCTTCAACTTTTGCAACTGATGCACCTTTATCTCCCCAGCGATAACCGGCACGTTCATGCGTTCTTTGAACGCAACGCCAGACGCGGCTAGATCCACATTCATTCTGCCGCGCTCTTCTTAGCTGAGTGCTGCAGTGTTGAGTGGTATGGCGGTTCCCCCTGAATGGAGTATATGCGCTATCGGTAAACAAGTGAGTAGAGTAGGCTGGCGAGCGGGCGGGGTGTTATCGGGAATTTGATATCAGCCACTCAGATCACAAACGGTTCTATTACTGCACCGATCTATGATTACAACTTCGTAATCCACAGCCTTGATGGCGATAACATTTCATACATAACCAGCGGCACCATCAATAACACCAGATTCATCCTCAACCACAATCAGGCGCTGACAATAGGCCCGTTCTTCTCGCCGGTGCAATTCACCCAGCTTTAGCTGTATACGCAGTCCGGGTTTGGGGGCAAACGAAAACCAACTGGAGGGTGACCATCTGGAAGATTGACGCGGAAAACGTGCAAATCCCCGGCACGACACAGACGTTTACCAACAGGCAAACCACGCCACATCAGTCAACAACTGACACCTTCTACCGGACAGACAAGCTGACTCCCACCGGTGGTTGTGGGCGTTATGCGATCAGTTTTCAGCGAACGGATAACAGCAGTGACGCCAGTTATTTGAAGGTTGAGGCGATACAAGACGTGAATATCAGAACCAATGTCAGTTATGCAAACGACACCCTGATAAAGGTCACCGTCCGACAAACGGAAAACGCGACCAGCGTAAGGGATCGGTAAGCAGCATCGATATTCACGGCCTTTACCTGATACAGGCCGAGATTGACACTCAGGTTACCTGCCTCAGCTACTTTGACTACACCTTCAATGACGAGAATGTGTCTCTGGGCCGCATAGAAATGATCTGCAATGCAGCCGGAGTAACGGCTTTCCGGGATGACGGCGTCCTCTCTTTCATAATAGGCGCGAGAAAGGCCAGACAGTTTCTTGAAACAGCTTGCAGCACTATGGCTTGAGGCGATTCTGAAGTTACTATTCAGATAACTACAGGAATACGTAATTATCAAATCATAGATTGCATAACAGATTAGATAAGGAATCTTGTACGCATTGGTGGATCAGTGCAGCAAAAAAAAACATAGATTGGCATTAAATAACACGGCGCGATGGCCGTGTGATATCAAGCCTGCGGCTGACCTACCGGACCTTTGCCTAAAGGACCACCAGGCACAGACTGATCGCTTGGCGCGTGCGGGCGGCCATCGGGACCAATTGCTGGGTCTGGATTCTGGCAGCCGGTCAGTGTGAACAAGCCTGCGATAATAATCAGTCCACCCAAAATAGTTTTCATTTAATCCCTTCCTCAGTTTTGACAACACTTCGTTGCCCTCTAATCGTAGTTTTAAGAAACCCTTTGTCAAAAAATCAGTAATCAGACATCAAAATATTCTCAACCACTGATCATTTTAGTTTTATTGGCATAAATTCTGACATGGAGGGGCCTCAATTAAGGGAAAACTAAGCGGTTCTGGCGAGCCTTTTCACCTTTTGAAAATTATAGTCATCCCTACGACATTCTATTATTAATACATGAATCGTTATCCGTCAGTGCATTTTAACGACAGCATGCTTTGCAATTACGTCTCAGGCTGAGGCTCGTCCTGAAAAGACCAATGTAATGTAACTTAGGGCCATGCTGAAATTATTAAGGCGATCAATTACGTGTTCAGCGTTGTGCTTTTATAACGTATGAATGGGCGCGTCCGACCTTAGCGAGGAAGCCATGCTTAATAAGCGACTGAACGTTCTGCAGGATAAAATCTCTTGTTAACTGATGCCTCGCGTAATGGCATCAGCTGGTCTTAAAGCATCGGAATAGTTGGCATAAATGCCCGCTTAATGTCGGCGCAAAAGAGTCACAATATTGAGCGCAAGTAATGAGTGTTGCGTTTGGCCAATATGAGTAATCCTGTGAACAATAAATCCAGCATATTCAACATGTTTCATTATGAGCGACGTGAAGAGGAACCTTATACTTCTGAGGTTTCATGATGTGCTATGTAAATGAAACACATAAGTTTTCGTGAAGATTGGAGCTAAAAAAAGTTCACATAAATGTTCATATTTGGAAATATTTTGCTGTGTAAGCAAGAAAATTCTTATATCATTCATGTCACTTGTCCTTACAAAGGAGTGTTGATGATGAAAAAATATACTATTGTCGTTGGTGTGGCTGTGGCGGTTTTAGCAACGGTTGCTTATGCAAGTCACTCACAAGCTGGCAGCAAGCCTGACTACGTTATCGCGGCTGAAAATACCACCAACAATTTGCTTCAATATACTTACGGACCTGGTAAGTGTATTTCAAGCAGTAACCCGCATGGCGCCTGGGATATGACGTGTTCGTATCAAGAGGGCGATCATGAGATGCGCTATTTAGTCCATCCGGCAAAAGTTGATCTGCGCAAGAATGCCGGCAATTTTGTGTTGGAATCTCAAAATGATTTAGCAGCTGGAACCGCTGAGCAAGGATTGACACGCTATTTGGGAATACGCACCAGCAAAGTAAGCGGTGCTTAATTTTTTCCCGCCAGAATAACCGCACTTTATCTTAGGGAATTGGTCAGCTTTTAAACCGATCAATTCCATTTCAAGATGAAATTATTTTAATGTGAATATTATGCTTTCGTTAAATATAAACTTAAAACCCCTTACGCTATTTCACATATTAATTGCCCTAGCAGTTAACAAGGCAATTTGCGCCTACAAAGCGTGTTTATTGATTTTATGCTTGTTG
This sequence comes from uncultured Pantoea sp., assembly GCA_966185695.1. GTDB lineage: Bacteria > Pseudomonadota > Gammaproteobacteria > Enterobacterales > Enterobacteriaceae > Pantoea. Next base: position 42,024 of record CBIFUL010000012.1, read on the forward strand.
ACGAATCAACGACATCCGTAGGCAAACGTGGAATTTAAAAATAGAAAGTATTGTTCTGACCTGGTTCAAAGCGAAGCGTACATCTACCAAACGAGTCTGATAAAATTTTCAGTGCATAAAGCGACCCGCCTCTTTAGCAGTGGATGATTTTATAACTCTACATAACCACGTCGTAAAAAAAGTGAAAATAGTGACTTGCACTTAGTCATTTTTTATGTGTAAATGCACCGTCGGTCTGAAAGCAGACAGTTAAAGTTAGATCCCACTGAATTTCTCATCCCAGTAAGTGCCGTTTCCAGCCTTCCTTTTTTGAGTCTTATCCTAAGTTCTGATTCGTATCTGCAACTCAGCCTCTATGCCAAATGGCTCACTTAAAAGGTAAAAATAATGTCCAATAAAATTCTCGGAACTGTGAAATGGTTCAACTCTGAAAAAGGCTTCGGCTTTATTACTCCTGAAAACGGTAGCAAAGATGTGTTCGTACATTTCTCTGCTATTCAGGGCACTGATTATCGCTCACTGGATGAAGGTCAACGCGTTGAGTTTACTGTGGAGCAGGGCCAGAAAGGTCCAGCAGCAGCTAACGTCGTTGGTCTGTAAGAAGAATACATGCCGTATCGTTTAAAATGTTCGCATTGTCAGGGTTCTCAATATCGTATGTCCGCATTCGATGTGACGAAAACGAACCCGTTTGGCGCTAAATGCATTTTCTGCAAAGCGCCAATGATTGTTTTGAAAGCTGCTTAACAATCTTTTTATCAACCTGACGATTGTCAGGCGATAGCAATAATATTGGCACTGCTTCGGCAGTGCTTTTTTATTGCATTTGCAGCAGCCAGTTTGCGTGGAAAATGGTATAAATTGCGTCTGATTTCTTGCCTGGTTAAGGATTCTTCATGGCAAATACGCAATATCTGCTCTGGGTTATGATCGGCACATTAACGCTGCTGAGCATTTTTATTGGTGTCGTCGTTGGGCGTACGAAAACCCCGCGTATCGGAGTTATGACTTTCGCCGGACTATGGGCCTTTTTCTTAGTGGCCATTTTCTTTATTACGCGCTAACGCAGGCTGCCTGCACTGCCACACTAAGCGTGTGGCAAAATTATCTAGCCCACAACTATCACATGCACCAGCCGCGCCAATGTCTCCAGCAGCAGCAAGCTGCCGACGAAAATCATGATCAATACCCCAATAAACTGTTTGCGGCCGCTCATGCTGTTCCTTCCGTTGGCTAAAACTCACCGAACTATACTTTAATCCGGGTTCTTTAAACGTCCAGTTAACCGGGGGATGACATGTTTTACCAAAGGGTAAGCGCAGAGTCATGGCGTAACATCTGGGTGGTGGGCGACTTACATGGCTGCCGAACTCAACTTGATGCGCAACTGATCTTGCATAACTTTGATAAACAGCGGGATTTGTTGTTGTCCGTGGGGGATTTGATCGATCGCGGGCCGGATAGCCTTGGCTGCCTGGCGCTGCTAGAAGAACCTTGGTTTCGCTGCGTGCGCGGCAATCACGAGCAGATGGCGCTGGCGGCGCTGGCGGGAAACGATCCGATGCTGTGGATGATGAACGGCGGGGAATGGTTCTGGCAGTTGAGCGGGGCGGCGCTGATTGCCGCACGACACGCCATTAAACGCTGCGCGGGGTTGCCGCTGATTCTGCATCTACAATTTTCCGACCGCGTTGTGGTCATCGCTCATGCGGATTACCCGGCCAATCATTATCAATGGGATCAGGAAGTCGACTGGCACCAAGTGGTGTGGAGCCGCGACAGGTTAGGACGTCATCATCGAGGCAGCTCCGCCAATATCGACGGAGCCAGCGACTTCTACTTTGGCCATACACCGCTGGAGCGGCCGCTCAACGTAGCCAATCAGCATTACATTGATACCGGCGCGGTATTTGGCAACAGGCTGACGTTGGTGCGGTTGCAATAACGGTTAGCGGAACAAGCGTCCATCACGCACCAGCTCGCGCGGATAACTGTTTTTTATCCGGTTACCGACTTTTTTTGCCAGCCCAATCGGCTGCTGCTGATAGGTAACAATCACCTCGTCCCGCGTTGGCAAACTTTCCGGGCGCACATCCTGGCCGCGATACCAGCTCTCGGCTTCGTTTTCGGTGAGTTCGAAATCCAGCGCGCTGCCGGGTTGGCTCAGCGCGACCACCGCTTCATGCTGCCAGCGATAGCCTTTCGGGAAGGTTTCGGCCAGCTTCAAGCCGATGCGCGAGAATCGCACTTTGCCCAACCAGCTTTCCAGCGCGGCCGGGAACAGCCACAACTCTTTATCACGCTGCCACAGCGTATGATGCTCATCCCATGACAAACCGGCTTTCGCAGCCGCTTGCTGCACTTCACTGCTTAGCTTGCGGCTGAGCGGCGAAAAAGGCAATTTGCCGACTTTATAGGTTGGGGTTGGTAGCGCCGGAATGCTGGCGGTTTTGCGCAGCCGCGCCACGAAGAAGCCTTCACTGTCGAAAATGTGCGGAAACACGTGCAGGAAACCTTCGGGCGTTAAGGCGCGATCGGCACCGTCAAATAAACCTGCCAGCGACACCACTTCTACTGCATCGGGATATTGCTGGAGTAGCCAGTGAATCACCTGCTGGTTTTCGATCTGATTCAAGGTGCAGGTGGAATAAACTAACGTACCGCCCGGTTGCAAGGCGTGAAACGCGCTGTCGAGCAAATCGCGTTGAGTTGCGGCGATCTCTTCGGTGCTGGCGAGCGTCCAGTTGCGCAGCGCGTCAGCATCTTTCCGCACCACGCCTTCACCGGAACAGGGTGCATCAAGCAGAATCGCGTCAAAACGCTCCGGCAAAGCGGCACCAAACACCCGGCCATCAAAATGGGTGAGCGCGACGTTGCTGACGCCGCAACGGCTGATGTTGGCGTGCAGTACCTTAACGCGGCTGGCGGAGTATTCGTTTGCCAGGATTGCGCCTTGATTACTCATCAGCGCCGCCATTTGCGTGGTTTTCGAACCGGGCGCAGCGGCGACATCCATCACCTGACGCGCATCTGGGGCGGCAGCAAACAGCGCCGTCACCGGCAGCATTGAACTGGCTTCCTGAATATAGAATAGGCCGCTAAGATGCTCCGCCACGCTGCCGAGCGGCAGCGATTCGTCATCGCGTTCTAGCCAAAAACCTTCGGCACACCAGGGAATAGGCGACAAACGCCAGCCGTAATTTGCCGTTCGCGCCAGGAAATCATCAACGCTGATTTTTAACGTGTTGACGCGCAGGCTACGGCGCAGCGGTTGTTGGCTAATGGCGATAAAACGTTGCAGTTCTTCTTCATCAGCTAGGCTGGTGCGCATCAGCGCGAGGAAATCGTCAGGGAAGCGTTCAGACACGGGCAATTACCGGGCAACAAAATAGGCGCGAAGTGTAACACGTGAAAACAAATCGGGCAGCCCGCAGGCTGCCCGATTGATTAATGTGGATCCGGTATAGCGGTTCCCCAATTTCGCCACTCTTTCGGTGCTTCGTCCTGCAACAGGAAGTGCTTGTTGGCGCCTGCCTGCGGCGCTAATGGCACCGTTGGTGGTGTGGCGAACTGCACGCCGCCACGAATGAACTGCTGGAAGGTGCCGGTTTTCAGCACGCCGCCAATCAGGCCGAAATCGAAGTTGTAGCCGGAAGCCAGCCAGAACACCGAGTTATTGCGCACCAGATGCTGGTATTTCTTGCTGATACGCAGCGCAATCTGCACGCGATCCGCCATGTTACCCAGCGAAGTGCCGGTGACGGTGCCAACTTCTATGCCACGGAACAGCACAGGCGTGCCAACAGAAAGCGAGCCGGCTTCAGCGGCATCGACATAAATCGTCAAGCCATTAAGATAACGCGAGTCGGTGATGGTGCTTTCCTGCAGTTCAAAGCTGCGCGCCAGCGCGCCTTTGCCCGGATCGACGTTAACGTAAGGTTGCAACAGCGTTTCGATGTGATTCACGCCCGCCGGGGAGATCTCCGGTGACACCACCGAGAAGCGGCTGCCGATGCGTGCAAAGTCCTGAACATATTCAGGATACAGTACCGCCTTAGCCACGACCTGATTGTTATCGGTGCTCAACGCCAGCGATTCGACCTGGCCGATATTGATGCCGAGATAGCGAATCGGCATACCTGCCGCCAGTTTGCTGGCATCAAAGGTATGCAGTGAAATCTGGCTCCCCACAGCGCGTGCCGCGGTTTCGGAGGCGTAAAGAATCCGCTTCACGCCTTTCACCGCCTGCGCGCCCGTCAGGTTATCGAAGCTGATCGCACCTTTTAGCGCACGGTTAAGCGGTGACGCCTGCACGGTAAGACCGCTGCCGTTAAGCTGCACTTTCGCCCCGCCTTCGGCCCAGAACACACTCTCGTTGGTCAGCAGTTTGCGATATTGCGGCTGGATATGAATAGAGATCTCAAAAGCATCGGCGCGCGGCACCACATCAACCACTTCACCCACCTGGAATTTACGGTACAGCAGAACCGAACCGGCCTGCACATCCGGCAAGCTCTTGGCAGTGAGTTTCAGCGTGGTAGGCGGCTGATCGCCGATAATGCCTTCCTGCGCACGTTCCGCATCCGCATAGAGCGGATAACGTTGCGCTGGATTCCCTTTCGCGCCCGGCACCAGACGAATGCCGCCATCGACCCATTCGCGTGCGCTGGCACCCAGCACCTGCATGCCGTCGAGGCCGAATTTTACGTCGAGGCGACTGTTAACGATAAACTTGCTGTCGGCATGCACCAGCTGGCGGTGTTCCGGATTGATGGCGACCACAAAACCGATGCCGTTTTCATCCAGCTTCCGCGAAATAACCTGACCAATTTTCATGCCGTACAGCATCACCGGCTGGCCAGCATCAATGCCGTAGGTTTCAGGTGCGCTCAGCCGCACCGTTAGCACATCCGGTTTTTGCAGCAGCGTTTCGCTAGCGGGCAACACGCTGAAGTGATCTTGCGGTTCACCTTCGCCGGGCACCAGTTCCAGCGTGTTGCCGGTCAGCAGGCTGCTGAGATTGGTATCGGTCAGGCTGATTTTTGGCGTGCGCATTTCAATGCGCGTGCCGCTGCGCATCAACCCCGTCACTGAGGGATCAACAGTCAGTTCGCCGGTGACTTTGCCGCCTTCCAGCAAATTGAGTTGGGTCAGCGTGCCGACCTCTAAACCTTGGTACATCAGCGGCGTACTGTCGGCTTTCAGATTGTCACCGCTTGGCAGATCCAGAGCGATCTGCACGCCACGCTGGCTGCGCGCCAGATCGGGATAGAGTTGATACGTTTGATCGCTATCGGCCTGCTGGCCCGACTTCGGTGAATCAAAAGCGATGGCGCCGTTAACCAATGCGGCCAGACTTTCCAGCTTCACCTTGGCGCCACTCAGGCTGACGTCCGCATCAACCCCCGAGACGTTCCAGAAGCGACTGTCCTTTTTAACCAAATTTATGAAGCGACGTTCAATCAGCACATCAATAGTGACGCCATCGGTACTGCTGTTGAGGCTGTAATCGTAAACGCGGCCCACCGGAATTTTGCGGTAATAAACCAGCGAACCGGTATTAAGCGAACCGAGATCGGGCGCGCGCAGATGTACCAGCAACTCTCCGGTATTCACACGGTATTTGGGTTGTGTATCCAGCGCGGTGAAGTGATCTCGCGCTTCGCCGCTGCCCGGCATCATGCCGATATAGTTGCCGCCGACCAGCGCATCAAGGCCAGAAACGCCCGCCAGCGAGGCTTTAGGCGTCACCAGCCAGAATTCGGTATTTTCACGCAGCGCGTCGCGCATATCGCTCTTGATGCTGGCCTTGATCTGGATGCTGCGATAGTCATCGCTCAGCACAATGCCTTGCACCGTGCCGACTTCTACGCCTTGATAGCGAATTGGCGTGCGTCCCGGTACGATGCCGTCCGCGGTCTGGAAGTTGATGGTGATGGTAGTACCGCGCTCCTGATAGTTGGTCCACAACAGCCAGCAAGCAATGAGCAGGGCGATAATGGGCAATAACCAGAACGGCGAAATCTTGCGCTTGTTGCGCAGATTAGCGCTAGTCGGTGTAGTCGGCGTTTCCTGTTGCATGTGCATCCCAAATCAGGCGGCTGTCAAGCCACTCAACAGCCATAATGGTCAGGATCACGGCGGCGCCAAAGTAGAAGGCGGCCGGTCCCATAGTAAAAGCCAGCAGCTGATCACGATTGACCAACGACATGGTTAACGCAATGACAAACAGATCCAACATTGACCAACGGCCCACCCATTGAATGGCGCGCAGCAGGCGAATGCGGGTTTTTAATCCCTGTTCACATTTGAAATGAATGCTAAGCAGCAAGGTCAGCATCACCAGCACTTTGGTAAACGGCACCAGGATACTGGCGATAAACACCACCACGGCAATAGGAATGTTGCCGGAGGCTAAACCGAGTATGCCGGAAAATATGGTGTCTTCGCGCCGCGCACCGTTCACGTAAACGATGGAAATCGGCAGCAGGTTGGCAGGAATTAGCAGCACAATGGAAGCAATCAGCGCTGACCAGGATTTCTGCAAACTGTGGCGGCGGCGATAATCCAGCGGCGTGTGGCAGCGCATGCAGCGCCCGCGGTCATCGGCCAGGCCGGTGTGATGGCAATTAAGGCACACTTGCCACTGCTCCGGCGGTGAGTTGGGCACCGCTTGCGGATAGTAATGCGCCCACAGTTGCTCGACGTTCAGATGAATCAGCGTCAGTAGACTCAGGATGGTCAATGCGATATAGGCGACTAAACCGTAGCCCACTTCCAGCGTGGCGTAGTCCTGCACTTTGATCGATGCCACGGCCACGCCGACGAGATAGATGTCCAGCATGACCCACTCTTTCAGCTTCTCCATCATCAGCAGCACCGGGCGAAGGTTCATGCCAAGCGCATTACCGATCCATAAATAGCCGATGCCAGCCACCAGCGTTACCGGCGCACCAATGATGCAAAACGCCACCATCGATGCGGTAAGCGTGTTGCCTTGCTGCGCCATCTGGATCACGCCTTCGATCACGCTGGCGTTTATGCGCATGCCAAGCAGCCGAATATCCACCAGCGGCAGGCTAAAGGCGAACGGCATTAACACGATCATGGTCACGGCCATCACGGTGAGGCGCGTCATTGACCAATCGCGTCCGCTCTGAATTTGTGCATGGCAGCGCGGGCAGTGCGCCGCCTCGTGCGATTTCACATCCGGTAAGGAAAAAAGGGTATCGCATTGTGGGCAACGCTGATAACGTGCGTGGGGCAACGTCTGGCTAATGGCGTGAATTTTCATAAGTGACGCAAGTGCCCATCGTTCGTTACTGTTACCGGCATGTGGAGCAGATCAATCTGTCTGCACTAATCAGTGGTCCAGGAGTTAACTGAATCACCAGCTGCTAAGGGTATAGTAACTAACACAATGATTCACCTTGTCGGGCTGGATTATTAGTGCTTATTTTAACAACTGAGTGACAACACGGTCACCACAGTGATGAGTTATGGTTAATCAATGAACAAAAAAGCTTTTTACGAGGATTTAAATCGTGATGTCCGTGCTTTATTGGCGGGTGAAACCTCGTTCCTTGCCGCGCTGGGTAATTGTAGCGCGCTGCTGTTTGAACGCCTTGAAGGCGTTAACTGGGCAGGATTCTATTTGCTAACGGAGCCGAATACGCTGGTGCTGGGACCTTTCCAGGGCAAAATCGCTTGCGTGCGTATTCCGGTTGGCAAAGGCGTGTGCGGTACTGCGATTGCCGAAGACAGCGTGCAGTTAGTCGAAGACGTGCACGCGTTCCCGGGTCACATTGCTTGTGATGCCGCCAGCAATGCTGAAATCGTGATTCCTCTGAAAGTGAATGGCACGCTTGTGGGTGTGTTAGACATTGATAGTACGGTTTATTCGCGCTTCGATAGCGAGGACAAATCGGGGCTGATGGCCCTTACCGACGGGCTTTGTGAAGTGCTGGCGGGCAGCGACATCGTAAAATTTATTCAGCTGACGCGTAGCTAATCGACTGGATCACATAGCATTTGGCGATGTTGTCATTATAATGTCGCCTGTTCATGCCTGCTCTGGTCGGCAAATCCGTTGTAATCAGGAAATTTCATGGAAAATCAACCTAAGTTGAATAGCAGTAAAGAAGTCATCGCCTTTTTAGCGGAACGTTTTCCGCAATGCTTTAGCGCCGAAGGCGAAGCGCGTCCGCTCAAAATCGGCATTTTTCAAGATCTGGTAGAGCGTGTTCAAGGCGAAATGAGCCTGAGCAAGACGCAACTGCGTTCTGCCTTACGTCTTTATACCTCAAGCTGGCGTTACCTTTATGGTATCAAAGCGGGTGCCATTCGTGTGGATCTCGACGGTAACGCTTGTGGCGTGCTGGATGAGCAACATGTAGAGCATGCGCGCAAGCAGCTGGAAGAAGCGAAAGCGCGCGTGCAAGCGCAGCGCGATCAGCAGAAAGCCAAGAAGCGTGAAGCCGGTGAAGACACCGCTGAACGTCGTCCGCGCAAACCTGCTCCACGTAAAGCCGCCGCCGGTGATGCACCACGCAAGCCGCGTCCGCAGCAGGCTCCCCGTGCTGAACGTCCTGCAGCGCCTGCGCCGCAAGCTAAGCCTGTCACCGATACTTCAGCGTTACAGCCGGGCCAGAACATCAAAGTGACTGCAGGTAAAGGCGCAATGGACGCAACCATCCTGGAAATCACTAAAGATGGCGTTCGGGTTCAGCTCGCTTCCGGCATGGCGATGATTGTGCGCGCAGAACATTTGCAGTTCTGAAACGGAGATTTACCCTGGCATGAACAACCTGTTTAAGATCGGTATGATCGCGGGCCTGCTATTAGCAGGCCCCACCTTCGGCGCTGACAACATTACTCGTGCCGACCAAATTCCCCAGCTCCACGAAGAACCGCAACATCCTACCGTCAGTGAACGCGTCACCTCGCGTTTTACCCGCTCCCATTATCGCCAATTCGATCTGAATCAGGACTTTTCTGCGAAAATCTTTGATCGCTACCTGAACCTGCTCGATTACAGCCACAATGTGCTGTTGGCATCGGACATTGCGCAATTCGCCGATAAAAAAACCACCGTTGGTGACGAATTCCGCAGCGGTAAGCTGGATGTATTTTACGAACTTTATAATTTGGCGCAGAAGCGCCGCTTCGAGCGCTACCAATATGCGCTCAGCGTGCTGAATCGCCCAATGAATTTCACCGGCAACGACACCATCGATATTGACCGCGCAAAATCGCCGTGGCCGAAAAGTGTCGATGAGCTAAACGCGTTGTGGGATGCCAAAGTCAAATATGACGAACTGAGCCTGAAACTGGCCGGCAAAGATGACAAAGAGATTCGTGAGACGCTAACCAAGCGCTACAACTTTGCCATTCGTCGTCTGGCGCAGAGCAACAGCGAAGATGTGTTCCAGCTGGCGATGACGGCGTTCGCGCATGAAATCGACCCGCACACCAACTACCTGTCGCCACGCAACACCGAACAGTTCAACACCGAAATGAGCCTGTCGCTCGAAGGTATTGGCGCTGTGCTGCAGATGGATGACGATTACACCGTGATTAACTCGATGGTTGCCGGAGGTCCGGCAGGCAAGAGTAAATTGATCAGCGTTGGCGACCGCATTGTCGGTGTTGGCCAGCCAGGCAAGCCGATGGAAGATGTTATCGGCTGGCGTCTGGATGACGTGGTGTCAAAAATCAAAGGACCCAAGGGCAGCAAAGTGCGCCTGGAGATCCTGCCTGCAGGCAAAGGCACCAAAACGCGGACCGTAACCTTGACGCGTGAAAAGATCCGTCTGGAAGATCGCGCGGTTAAAGGCACTGTACACAATGTTGGCAAACAGAAAGTCGGCGTGCTGGATATTCCCGGCTTCTATGTTGGCTTAACTGATGACGTCAAAGTGCAGCTGCAGAAATTGCAGAAGCAGAACGTAGATAGCATCGTCATCGACCTGCGCACCAACGGCGGCGGCGCGTTGACGGAAGCGGTATCGCTTTCCGGCCTGTTTATTCCAAGCGGCCCGGTAGTGCAGGTGCGTGACAATAATGGTCGCGTGCGTGAAGACAGCGATAACGATGGCATTGTCTATTACAAAGGTCCGCTGGTGGTCTTGGTCGATCGTTTCAGCGCCTCGGCATCGGAAATTTTCGCAGCTGCGATGCAGGATTATGGGCGCGCACTGATCGTTGGCGAACCGACTTTCGGCAAAGGCACCGTGCAGCAATACCGTTCCCTGAACCGCATTTACGATCAGATGCTGCGTCCGGAATGGCCTGCGCTCGGATCGGTGCAATACACCATTCAGAAGTTCTATCGTATCAACGGTGGCAGCACGCAGCGTAAAGGCGTTACGCCAGATCTGCTGATGCCAACGGGCGTTGAGGCAGCGGAAACTGGCGAGAAATTTGAAGATAACGCGCTGCCGTGGGACAGCGTGAACGCCGCCAGCTATACCAAGTCTGGCGATGTTTTACCGCTGGTGCCGCAGTTGACGAAAGAGCATGCCGAGCGCGTTGCGAAAGATCGTGAATTCCAGTACATCATGAAAGACATCGCACGCTTTGAAGCCATGAAAGACAAGCGCAACATTGTGTCACTCAATCTCGCTCAGCGAGAGAAAGAGAACCATGAAGATGATGCGCTGCGACTGGAACGCCTCAATGCGCGTTACCAGGCTGAAGGCAAAGCGCCACTGAAGAAGCTGGACGATTTGCCGAAGGATTATAAAGAGCCGGATCCATATCTGGACGAAACGGTAAAAATCGCTAATGACCTGGCGCAGCTGGAGAAATCTCAGCCTGCAGCCGCAGAGGCGAAATAATCGTTCGAGGCACCATCAGGCACCGCTTCGGCGGTGCTTTTTTTTGACTAGAATTCATGGTTCAGCGGGCATCGTTTAGCGAACGCTATCGCTACAAACTCAATGTAAAGTTATGTCTTTTTAGGCACTTAAAGATTAAGGTTGCTTGAAATGCTGAGCAATGGACATAGGATAGATATCCGCGCGTAAGGGCGTGCACAACTGAGGAAGATTAACGTTTATGATGCGTATTGCGCTTTTCCTGGTCACCAACCTGGCGGTGATGTTGGTATTCGGACTGATTTTGAGTCTGACAGGAATTCAGTCAAGCAGTGTTCAGGGCCTGATGATTATGGCAGGTCTGTTTGGCTTTGGCGGTGCGTTTGTTTCACTGCTGATGTCCAAATGGATGGCGTTGCGCTCCGTTGGAGGTGAAGTCATTGAACAACCTCGCAACGAAACGGAACGCTGGCTGATGGAAACCGTCGGCCGCCAGGCTCAACAGTCCGGCATTGCTATGCCGCAGGTGGCGATTTATCACGCGCCAGACATCAACGCTTTTGCTACGGGCGCGCGCCGTGATGCGTCGCTGGTGGCGGTCTCAACCGGCTTATTGCAGAACATGAGTCGCGATGAAGCTGAAGCGGTGTTGGCGCATGAAATGGCCCACATTGCCAATGGTGACATGATCACCATGACGCTGATTCAGGGCGTGGTGAACACCTTCGTGATCTTTATTTCGCGCATTTTGGCGCAGATCGCCTCGGGTTTCCTGTCCGGTAACCGCGATGGTGAAGAGAACAGCAACGGCAACCCGATGGTTTATTTCGTGGTGGCGATGGTGCTGGAAATGGTATTTGGTATTCTCGCCAGCATCATTACTATGTGGTTCTCGCGTCATCGTGAATTCCACGCTGATGCCGGTTCAGCCAAACTGGTGGGTCGCGAGAAGATGATTGCCGCACTCCAGCGTTTGAAAACCAGCTACGAACCGCAAGAGCCGAGCAGCATGATGGCGTTCTGCATTAACGGTAAAAGCAAATCCTTAAGCGAATTGTTCATGTCGCATCCACCGCTGGATAAGCGTATTGAAGCACTGCGCAGCGGTGAATATTTGAAGTAGCGTGATGTGAAGTAACAGAAAAGGGCGCCAATCTGGCGCCCTTTTTTCATTATGATTCTGACGGCGCGCGCGATTGCGTCATGCGCGCCAAACTCACCGCCGCCGCAACGGTGGCAAAACTGCCCGCCAGGATTAATGAAGCATGCGTGCCGCTGTCGTGGAACAGGTTGAACATCAGCGCCACTAATGCTGCGCCGCTACTCTGACCGACTAAACGTGCGGTTCCCAGCATGCCGCTGGCACCTCCGCTGCGATTACCCGGTGCGGCAGAGATAATGGTGTGATTATTGGGAGACTGGAACAGGCCAAAACCGGCACCGCACAGCATCATGCGCCAGATAATATCTATATCGGTTGGCTGTGTTGGCAGCAGCGCCAGCAGGAATAAACCGGCAGCAAACATCGCCAAACCTAAGCCACCTAACAATCCGGCATGGAATTTCTCAATCAATCGACCCGCAAGGGGTGCCATTACCACGGTTGCTAACGGCCACGGCGTTAACAACAAACCGGTAGCCACTTCATCGCGTCCCAGCTCGTTTTGCAGGAAAAACGGCAGTGCGACCATCGCTAACATTTGGGCGCAAAACGAGCAGATCGATGTGCCGATGGAAAGCGAAAAAATCGGGATGCGCAGTAAATCCACTGGCAGCAGCGGCACCGGCATGGCGAGCTGACGGCGGATAAACACCACGCCAACCACGATTAACGCCAGCAGCTCACCGACTATCAGCCAGCTATTTTGCCCTTGCGAGAAACCGCTCAACGCGGAGATTAACAGGCCAAAGAAAAGTGCGTTCATGATGGCGCTCGGCACATCAAATTTCTGCTGTTTGGCTTTTTGCGTATTATCTGGCAAGAAACGCAGCGCCAGCCACAACGCAATGATGCCCAACGGCACGTTAATCAGGAACAGCCATTGCCAACTGGCGATAGACAAAATTGCTGCTGCCACGGTGGGGCCTGCCGCGCTCGAAACCGCCACGATCAGCGAGTTAATCGCCATGCCACGCCCTAAAAAGCGTTGCGGATAGATGATGCGAATCAGCGCCGTATTCACACTCATCAACGCCGCGCCGCCGAAACCTTGCAGCACACGCGCGACGGTCAACAAGTTTAGCGTTGAGGAGAGCGCGCAAAACAGCGAGGTGACGACGAATAGCACGAGGCCTGCCTGATAGACGCGGCGATAGCCAAGCATATCACCGAGAAATGACAGGGAGAGCAGCGAGATGACAATGGCAATCTGATACGCATTAACTATCCAGATCGATTCCGCTGGGCTGGCATTAAGTTCACGCGCGATAGTGGGTAGTGCGACGTTGGCAATCGCGCCATCCAGTACCGCCATCATAATGCCAAGCGCTATTGTAAAAATGGCGCCATAGCGTTGCGGTATCGGCAATCCATCTTGGGAGACCATAGAAGACATAGATTAATAAATGAAGGGAGTGAATATCACCATGCTAATCAATTCTGTGCGGGAAAGCACCGCTTAGGTTGACAAAAAATTACGTAGGGATGTGTCTCCACGCACCAAGGATTGCCGCCGCCAGGCGGAAACGCATATACTGCCGCTTCTGTTCCGTTTTTTTTGAAACACCCTCAAAAAAGGATACGCGCGATGGCGAGCAGCGATAACGATAAACAGCCAGATTCAGTTTCATCGGTGATGAAGGTGTTCGGCATTTTGCAGGCGCTAGGTGAAGAGCGCGATCACGGTATTACTGAGCTGTCGCAGCGCGTCATGATGTCGAAGAGCACCGTGTACCGTTTTTTGCAGACCATGAAATCACTGGGCTACGTGACGCAAGAAGGGGAAAGCGAGAAATATTCGCTGACGCTTAAACTGTTTGAACTCGGTGCCAAAGCGCTGCAAAACGTGGATTTGATTCGCAGCGCGGATGTTGAGATGCGTGAGTTGTCCCGGCTGACGAAGGAAACCATTCACCTCGGCGCGCTGGAAGAAGACAGTATTGTTTATATTCATAAAATCGATTCATTGTACAATCTGCGCATGTATTCGCGGATTGGGCGGCGTAATCCGCTGCATACTACCGCCATTGGTAAAGTGTTGTTGGCATGGCGCGATCGCAATGAAGTGATGGAGATCCTCAGTGAAGTAGAGTTTCGTCGCAGCACGGCGAAAACAATCGTCACCGCCGCAGCCTTATTAGATGTGCTTGATCACGTTAAGGTGCAGGGATTTGGTGAAGATAATGAAGAACAAGAAGAAGGGCTACGCTGCATCGCAGTTCCGGTTTTCGACCGCTTTGGTGTGGTGATTGCGGGTTTGAGTATCTCCTTCCCAACGATTCGTTTTTCAGAAGAAGCTAAAAATGATTACGTTGCGATGCTGCATCGTGCGGCGCGTAATCTGTCAGAACAAATGGGCTATCACGCTTATCCTTTCTGAATCAGAAAACGGGCTGCTTGATGCAGCCCGTTTTCACGATTAATTATCGACTACTTCACCGCTTTTTTTCAGCACTGGACAATCGGTGACGCCCACAATGCCGCTATCCGTATGCAAATACTGCGCGGTGATCATGCCACGTGCGGTCAGGTAGCTACACTGCAAACCCAACCCTGCTGCATTCTTGTTGCTGCCTGTTAAAACGCCGTAGCCGGTGAACAGCATAACCAGCCACAATAGCGCTGCTACGCTGATTAATCGTATGATCAGTTTCATTTTTTTCTCCTTATGATACAAAACGCAGCTATCCTGGTGTCGCTGCCAGATCTACTTTAGCAGCATGCCTTGTCTGACTGGTTAAATCATTCAGAGATAACTGAAAGACCGCGAGGTGCGGGATAATCCGCTTTCTCAGTCGAGCCTTTTTCTTTTACCCGGGCAACGCGTAGAATCAGCAACGACGTGCATTTTGATATGTTTAATAGAGGCAGTTATGAACGAGTTAGCCGCAAACACCAGCCCGCTGTTCAACTATGGCGTGCTGGCCATCACGATTATTGTGGCCTTTGGTGTCTGGTTTTTTGTTAACCGGGCCAGCGTACGCGCCAGCGAGCAGATTCAGTTGCTGGAAGCGCTGTTAGAAGAGCAGAAGAAACAAAACCTGTTGCTGCGTCGTATTGTCGATGCGCAGCCCGTCACAGCAAAATCTCTAGACAATGAGACAAATGAAGAGCCACGCGATTTCATCCGTATGATTCCTGAACGCTAAAACGCGACTGATGGCGGCCGCGAATGCACCAATTTGAGGCGGGCGCGGCCATTTCCTTCGTCATTGCTGCTTAAATAAAATCGAGCATTAAACCCAACCTTTATGTAGGGCACTGCGTCTTAATACCCACGCACAGCATCCTGGAATCTGTAAGATCCCAAAAAAACAGTCAGTTAAAAGCGCAAAACAAATAATGAGTAAGATTTATCCTAATGGCATTTTCTTCTCTCAAACGAGGTAATGATGCAGTTAACATTTAATTGTTGGAGAATTAGCAGAAATTAAGATAAGTGCCAAACAGTACCTTTGCCGTTATTTGGGGCAAAGAATATTTCGCCTTCCTGATTTTGGTGCAAAACAGTTTTGCATTATGTTGGATTACCGCTCTGGATAACCATTATACAAATCATGCTTGTTTCGTCCTGAGCGAACTTTTTGGATGAATATTTTATCCGTGCCATATTATTGCAATATTCTTTGCATTGCTTTCAGCGCGTTAAAGGTGCCAGATTTACTCTGGCCGCTGCGCTTGACTAAAAGGCAAATCGGCACTAACCACTCAACGGATAAAGGTTTTTTGGCCAGCATATAAGGGAGTTGTCAAATGCTCGTCAATGAAGTAGGCAGGTTAATCATTAAATATGTGCGTCACGTCGATCAGCGTTTAAAAATGGCTTGCCATTAATTTGCGAATATGTGATAACAAATCGTGGGTCAAACGAGGTACAGTTCTGTTTATGTATGGCATTTTCAGTAAAGAAGTTACGAGTAAAGACGTTGACGTTGAATACCGCTTCCTTGCCGAACCTTAAATTAGTGCCTCATTCAGTAACGTCTCTTTTTCTCTGCAATACTGCCTTCGGGCAAAATAAACATTTAAAGGAATTTGCAAAATGGCAAAGATTAAAGGTCAGGTTAAGTGGTTCAACGAGTCTAAAGGTTTTGGTTTCATTACTCCTGCTGACGGCAGCAAAGACGTGTTCGTACACTTCTCTGCAATCCAGGGTAACGGCTTCAAAACTCTGGCTGAAGGCCAGGCTGTTGAGTTCGAAATTCAGGACGGCCAGAAAGGCCCAGCTGCGGTAAACGTTACCGCTATCTGATTTCGCTCTCAGACTCGGTGCTCTGCGCCGCTGACACGAATTGTAAAGCCTCGGTCTATGACCGGGGCTTTTTCTTTGCGCTTCATGTTGCCAGACGATCAGGGTAAACTGCGCCGCGAATCGCTAACCCGGAGTTGTATATGTCTTTGATTTGCCCACTTTGCCATCAGCTTTTGCAGCAACAAGCCAACAGCTTCCGCTGTAATAATGGTCATCAATTCGATCAGGCGAAAGAGGGGTATGTCAATTTGCTGCCGGTTCAGCATAAAGGTTCGCGTGAACCGGGGGACAGCGCGGAAATGCTACAGGCGCGCCGCACGTTTTTGGATGCCGGACACTATCAGCCACTGCGTGACGCGGTCGCGCAGATCCTGGCGCAGCGCCTGGCGCAGCAGCCCGCACAAATTCTGGACATCGGCTGTGGTGAAGGCTATTACACCGCCGCAGTGGCGCAGGCGTTACCGGGTGCGCAGCTGTTTGGTCTCGATGTGGCGAAAGCCGCGATTCGTATGGCTGCGAAACGCTATCGCGCAGTGAAGTTTTGCGTGGCCTCCAGCCAGCGCCTGCCGTTTGCCGACCAATCGCTTGAGGGCGTGGTGCGCATTTACGCGCCCTGCAATGAAGATGAGCTAAGTCGCGTGGTAAAGCAGGGTGGTTATGTTCTGACAGTTACGCCAAGTCCCCACCATTTACAGCAATTCAAAGCGCTTATTTATCGCGAAGTGCAACTGCATGAGGCAGAAGAGAAGGCGTATGTTGGCTTTACGCAAGTCGAACAACAAAATCTGCGCTACACGATGACGTTAAGCGGTACGGCAGCCGTGAGTTTATTACAAATGACGCCATTTGCCTGGCGCGCCCGTGAAGAGGTGTGGCAAAACCTGGCGGCAGCCAGCGAATTCAGTTGCGACGCCGATTTCACCCTGACGTTGTGGCAGCGCGACTAACGCGCCTCCACCAGAGTGTTGTAAATGCGCTCCAGGTCATCTAACTGTTGCACTGCAATCAGCAGGCGGCGCTGCTCCAACTGCATCACCAATATGCCATCTTCCGACAGGTTCATGCTTTTAATGCGGCGGTAATCAATCCATACGCTGCCGCAGAACAATCCTTCCTGCTTCATCAATAGCTTCGGACTACGTATCCAAAACAGCCAAATGGCCATAAAACACAACACCATCAGCAGCGTGGTGGAGAGCTGTGGGCCGTGATTACTGACATTGTTCCACAGCAGAATCAGCAGCAGCACAATGAAAATGCCGCTGTCGATTTTATGACGGCGACGCAGTGCCACGCGCAGTTTGGTAGGGCCGTTACGGCGCGGCAGAATGGCATCGTCATAGATAACAAACAGCACAAAGGCGGCGATGAGCAAGGCGATCAGGGCGTCAGTCAATGACATTCGGTGTTCTTCCTCAAACCCAATTTATCTCAGCGGCAGCGCTCAGATAAATTCGTTCATAAAAAAGCCGGGAGCACGAGCGGCTCCCGGCAGCGTGATTACAGACCGAGCAGGCCGATCCAGTAACCAAAGATCCCGAGGGCAAAGAAGCCCACGATAATCCATAAAGCGTTAACTTTGCGACGCAGCAACCACATACAACCAAAGGTCAGCAGCAACGGAATCAAGCCCGGCATCAGCTGATCAAGGATCGATTGCACCGTGGTGACGGTGGTTTTGCCGGTATGATCGGTTATGCGCGACACCACAAGCGGCACGTTCACATGTGTCCACTTGTTGACCAGGGCCCCCATCACAAAGAGGCCGAGAATCGACGCGCCCTCCGTGAGTTTTTGCAGGAAGCCGCCGCCCATGTCGCTCACAATATCGACACCTTTACGATAACCGTAAGCTACGCCGTAGTAACGCGTCAGCATGCGCACCGCGTTAAACAGTATAAAGAACAGTAACGGACCCAGCAGGCTGCCGCTCATGGCAATACCCGCGCCGAGCGCCGCGAATACCGGACGCACGGTGCCCCAGAAAATCGGGTCGCCCACGCCAGCCAGCGGACCCATCAGGCCAACTTTGATGCCGTTAATGGCGGCATCATCAATCGCCGCGCCGTTAGCACGCTGCTCTTCCATAGCCATCGTTACGCCGAGAACGGGCGCGGCGACGTACGGGTGGGTGTTGAAGAACTCAAGGTGGCGTTTGATCGCCTGTTTACGCTCGTCATTGTTCTCAGGATAAAGGCGACGAATCACCGGCACCATTGAGAAGCAGAATCCCAGCGCCTGCATACGCTCAAAGTTCCATGAACCCTGAAACAGGTTTGAGCGGATAAACACACCACGCACATCGCTCGGGGTGAGTTTCTTTGGAGAGTTAGTTGTATCTACCATGATTTCACCTGTTCCTAGTCGAGTTCGTTGTCGAGGTCATTGTGCGCAGGACCCGCATTGGCAGCCCCCGCCACGCGGTTGTATTTTGGTGCCAGTTGAATGTACAGCACCGCCATCACCACGCCGATCACGCCCAGCGCCACCAGATTGAAATCGGTGAAGGCTGCGGTAACAAAGCCGAGATAGAAGAAGGGCATCAGATAGCCGGCGCGCATCATGTTGATGACCATCGCGTAACCTACTACCACGATCATGCCGCCTGCAATGTTGAGGCCGTTTGTCACTACCTCAGGAATCGAGCCTAACAGCTCTTGCACCACGCTGGTTCCGACGGAAATAGCGACGATCAAGGCAGGAATGGCAATACGCATCGCCTGCAATACCAAAGCGGAGACGTGAATCCACGAAATCGCGCTCAGGTTGCCTTTCTCGGCGGCCTTGTCGGCGGCGTGCTGGAAGGCCACGGTGATGGTACGCACGATGATGGTCAAAACCTGACCGGCGGCCGCCAGCGGAATCGCCAGAGCAATACCGGCGCCCACGCTTTGCCCACCGGCAATAACCAGAATGGTGGAAATGATGGAAGCCAATGCCGCATCGGGTGCAACGGCGGCACCAATGTTCATCCAGCCCAGCGCAATCATCTCCAGCGTACCGCCAATGATGATCCCGGTTTTCATATCGCCGAGGACCGCACCGACTAAGGTACAAGCCACCAGCGGACGGTGGAACTGGAACTCATCAAGAATCGAGCCCATCCCGGCGATACAGGCCACAATAAATATCAACACGATTTGTAGCGTGGTTATCTCCATTGCATTTCTCCTCTGCAAGGTCTTAAAAATTCGCCTACATGCGCAGGCAAAGGGCGAACTATTGAGAGACCTTGGCAATCAGGTCCATCATTTTCAGTTGTGGATCGCTGGAGACTTTACGGACTTCCAGTTCGATACCGCGTTCGTGCAGTTTGCGGAACGCGGCGATATCCTTTTCATCCACCGATACCGCATTATTCACCTGCGTTTTGCCCTGACGGAACGCCATGCCACCGATGTTAACGGATTTGATGTCCACGCCTTGTTCCACCACCCGCTCAACATCAGTGGGATTGGTAAACAGCAGCATGACGCGATCGCGGCCATATTTCGGGTTGTTCCATACGCGAATCATCTTAGCGATATCCACCACGTGTGCGGTCACACCCGGCGGTGCAACCTGGGTCAGCAGGGTTTTGCGCACATGATCGTTCGCCACTTCATCACTCACGACAATAATGCGCGTTACGTTGGTTTCTTTTGTCCAGCGGGTGGCGACTTGGCCATGAATCAGGCGGTCATCGATACGTGCCAGGCCGATTTTCATGTGCTCGCCGGGTGCCAGCGGTTGTTGTGGCTGAACGGGCGCTTTTGCCGCAACCGCAACCGGAGCCGCCGCAGGCGGTTCTGGCGTTTCGGTTTTGAGAGCTTTAACGCCTTCGCGACCGGCTTCAACGGCAATGTGAATCAATTCCTCAAAAGAGGGGTTGTCATCACGTCCCATCAGGGTCTCAACCAGCATCGGAATATTAACGCCAGCGATTACGTCATGGTCGGGTTTGTCCACAACAATACGGCTCGCCGCATTGAAGGGACTGCCACCCCAGGTATCCACCAGGAACAGCACACCTTTACTGGTATCGAGTTCTGCCAGACGAGCCTGATATTTTTCAATTAGCGTTTCTGCATTTTCGCCGGGAACAAAATCAATCCATCCGACATTTTCCTGCTCACCTAACAACATTTCTGCTGTTTTGAGCAGTTGTTCTGCCGCCCAGCCATGTGTACCAATTACAATAGCAATGGTCACTTGCTACCTCCGTTCGCATGAGAGATTCTCTGGCTTAACAAAGAATCATGAGAAACTACTGTTGTGATTTGAGGTGGAACTTTTTGGTTTAACGTGAAGAAAAGCTTTAATAAATAAACCGAAACATTCCGCCGCTCAGCATCCAGGTCGCGATTTATTTTAGTGATCGAAAAAATAAATTATGTGATGTTTGTCAGTTATTCAGAGCGTAACGCGGTTAATGTGCTTTTTTGTTCGTTATCCACGCGTTTACGTCGATATGTGTAAAGCTAATAAAATTTTTTGACGTGGTTGATGTAACTGATACATTAACCTTCTGTTTATTACTTGGGAGTACCGGGCTTCAAGCTCACCTTTATGGACCGTCACCGACGTCGCTCAATCTGTTCTTCGCGCTTAATCGCGCACTCTGCAACGCGCCTCAGCGTTAATTCTCTCTGTAACGACTTGCCGTCTCGCCTTCTGGTGCAGGCACAATTTCGTGCGCCCGTTATTCTGGTTAGGAGTCATTGATGGAAATCCTCTTCGATCCCTCCATTTGGGCGGGATTACTTACGCTGATCGTGCTGGAAATCGTTCTCGGCATCGATAACCTGGTCTTTATCGCCATCCTCGCGGACAAATTACCGCCGAAACAGCGTGATAAAGCGCGTTTAATCGGCTTGTCGTTAGCGTTGGTTATGCGCCTTGGTTTGCTGTCGCTGATTTCGTGGATCGTCACGCTAACGCGGCCCCTATTCAGCGTAGGCGATTTCACCTTTTCTGGACGAGATTTAATTCTGTTGTTCGGTGGTTTGTTCCTGCTCTTTAAGGGAACCATGGAGCTGCACGAACGGCTTGAGAACAAAGGGCTGGAGCACGAAGGCAATAAAGGCTACGCCAGCTTCTGGGCGGTGGTTATCCAGATTGTGGTGCTGGACGCGGTATTCTCGCTGGATGCGGTGATTACTGCGGTCGGCATGGTGAACCATCTACCGGTCATGATGACGGCGGTGGTGATCGCGATGGGCGTGATGCTACTGGCATCGAAACCGCTAACGCGTTTCGTTAACGAACATCCAACCGTGGTCGTGCTGTGTTTAAGTTTCCTGTTGATGATCGGCTTGTCGCTGGTGGCGGAAGGATTTGGCTTCCACATTCCGAAAGGCTATCTGTACGCTGCGATTGGTTTCTCGATCGTTATCGAGCTGTTTAACCAGATTGCACGCCGCAACTTTATTCGTCATCAGCAACATCGCCCTATGCGTGAACGTACCGCCGAAGCGATTTTGCGTCTGATGGGCGGCCGTCGCAGCAGCAACCAGCCGGTCACTAGCGAAGAGAGCGGTTTAGCGGAAGCGATGCCGAAAGAGGCGTTTAAAGACGAAGAGCGCTACATGATCAACGGCGTATTGACGCTCTCGCAGCGTTCGATTCGCAGCATCATGACGCATCGCGGCAATATCTCATGGGTGGATGCGACGCGTCCGGTGGATGAAATCCGCATTCAGCTGCTGGATACGCCACACAGTCTGTTCCCGGTTTGTCGTGGTGAACTGGATGAGATTGTTGGCGTGGTGCGTGCTAAAGAGCTGTTAGTGGCGCTGGAGCACGGCATGGATGTGGCGACCTTCGCGGCCAACACGCCGGCAATTGTGGTGCCGGAAACCTTGGATCCGATCAACCTGTTAGGCGTGTTGCGCCGTGCCAAAGGCAGCTTCGTGATCGTCACCAATGAGTTCGGCGTGGTGCAAGGGTTGATCACCCCGCTGGACGTGCTGGAAGCGATTGCCGGTGAGTTCCCGGATGAAGATGAAACGCCAGACATCATTGCCGATGGCGATGGCTGGTTAGTGAAGGGCGGCACCGATTTGCATTCGCTGCACCAGTTATTGGATCACAACGAGCTGGTGAATTCTGAGGAAGGCCACGCGTCGCTGGCCGGTTTGTTGATTGCGCAGAAAGGTCAGTTACCGGTGCCCGGCGATGTGATTGATATGCCGCCGCTGCACTTCCAGGTTATTGAGGCAACGGAATACCGTATCGATTTAGTGCGTATCACCAAAGATAAGCCGTTTGACCATGAAGAGCATGAAGAGTAGTTGTGCATTCAGCTAAACAAAGGCCGTCGATGACGGCCTTTTTTGTTGCTGTCATTTGCGGTGGCGGTTAAGCCTTGAGGTGAGAGTGATGCTGTTCCAGCCAGATCGGGAAATCTTCAATCGGCATCGGGCGGGCGTAGAAATAGCCCTGTAAATGATCGACGCCGCGTTCACGCAGGTAGTGCGCTTGCTCGGCAGTTTCAACGCCCTCAGCAACCAGCGCAATGTTAAGTCGCTGTGCCAGTGAAATCACCATGTCAGTGACGGTAGCATTGATGGCGTCGGTGCCAATGGCGGCGGTAAATATTTTGTCGATCTTCAGCACATCAGGCTTGAGGTCTTTGAGATAAGCCAGCGAACTGTGGCCCGTTCCGAAATCATCAATCGCCAGGCGCACGCCAATCTCATGCAGCTGTGACACCACGGTTTGATCAATTACGGGCAGAGCATCGCGCTCAGTTAGCTCAACCACCAGTTTCGGCAGCGGGTTAGCTGGCCACCAGATGCCTTGCAGATCGTCCACAATGGCGCGATCGCGGAAGTGGCTGGCAGCAACGTTAATCGCAATGTGGAATGATGGACACTGCGGCAGTTTGGGCAGCTCTTCCACCACTTTATTCAGGACAAACCGGGTCAGCGGGGCGATGAGATTTTGCCGTTCGGCCAGCGGGATAAACACATCCGGCGCAATCCAACCCTGACGCGGATTGTGCCAGCGCAGCAGCAGTTCAATGCCATCACATTCGCCACTTTTGGCGTTAATGAGCGGTTGGCAATACACCATAAATTCGTTGGCGGTAATGCCATAGCTGATTTGCCAGCTCAGGCTCATGCGATTGGCGGTGGCCAGCCAGACGATGTAGCCCAGTAGCAAGCTCAGCATCAGCGCCAGCGGCAGCTGTGAAGGCAAAGTATTCAGCGCCAGGCGTGCGGGAGAGGGGCCGTACAAGGTAATGCTGTAGGGATAGCGTAGCGAAGCCTGATCGTAGGCCACTTCATCTTCTGAAGGCACGGTATGCTCGATCAGCGGATTACCGTATTCCAGACTCTGTCCGCCAACATTGAAAATGGCACGTTCAACCCACGGCAGCTGCGGCTCAAGCAGATAATTGGTCATCAATTCGATATTGATGATTTGCAGCAGGCCGTCGCGGTTATCCAGCGACTTTGGCGTCCACAGCATCAATACCGGCGAACCCTTCAGCAGATAATCATCGGTGGACAAAATCATACGTTGATTATTAATTGCCAGTTCAGGATAGGTATCACTGAACGACATATTGCGCGGGCCGTAAATGCTGGAGCAGTACATGTTGTCGTCTTGCACCAGTAGCACTGTGCGCACGGTTTGCAGCGCGGCAATCTTTTCAATCAGCGGATAACGCACCTGGGCGCACGGCACGCCAACCAAGCCCAACGTATTGTTAGCGGAGACATCAAGCGGGGAAAACATGCGGTCAAAGCGTTCAATGGCGCGCGTAGCAAAGTTTAAGGACTGCTGCTCAATGCGCGATTTCTCTTCGATATAACGAAAAGTCAGCGTCAGGACTAAAACCAGCGAGGCGATCACCAACGCAATAAGCAGTCGCTTACGGCGAAATTGACCCACAAATTGCTGGGGAATGAGCATTAGTAACCACCTTGCAAAACAAAGATTGAAGCCAAATTAACGTGTAGGTTATCGGCATTGAGGCGGCCAGGTTTAGCGCGGTCGAGTAAAAAAAACGGCACTAAAAAAACGCGCGGCCACTGAGGGCCGCGCGCAAATTAATGTAGCTGTTTTACTCCGCTGGAGGTAGAGCGTGATGCATAAATAGTTTTATTTGCTGCATTAATCTGCGTTTTAGTCGCACTGCACCTTAATCGCCAGCCCGCCGCGCGAGGTTTCGCGGTATTTGGCATTCATGTCTTTACCGGTTTCGTACATGGTTTCGATCACCTTATCCAGCGACACGCGCGGTTCGCTGGTACGGCGCAAGGCCATGCGCGCGGCGTTGATGGCTTTTACCGACGCAATCGCATTGCGCTCGATGCAGGGTACTTGCACCTGTCCCGCCACCGGATCGCAGGTTAAACCGAGGTTATGTTCCATACCAATTTCTGCGGCAACGCACACTTGTTCTGGGCTGGCGCCCAGCAGTTCTGCCAAACCGGCCGCCGCCATTGAACAGGCAACACCCACTTCGCCCTGACAACCCACTTCCGCGCCGGAAATCGAGGCGTTCATTTTATACAGCACGCCAATCGCGCCCGAGGCGAGGAAGTAGCGAATAAAGATATCCGGCGTGACGGTCTCGATGAAGTGATCGTAGTAGGCTAATACCGCAGGCACGATACCGCATGCGCCATTGGTTGGCGCGGTAACGACGCGGCCGCCCGCCGCATTCTCCTCGTTCACGGCCAGCGCGAACATGTTGACCCAATCGATCACGTCCATCGGATCGTTGGAGTGTTTATTCGAGGAAACCAATAAGCGGCGCAGCGATGCCGCACGACGCGGTACGCGCAACGGGCCAGGCAGTACGCCTTCAGTATTGAGACCGCGATCGATGCAGGCTTGCATGGTTTGCCAGACATTTGTGAAATAGGCCGTGATCTCGTCACGCGAGTGCAGCGCCAGCTCGTTCTTCATTACCAAGCCCGACAGCGACAAGCCACTTTCGCGGCAGTGGCTGAGCAGCTCTTTGGCGGAGTGGAACGGCCACGGCACCGAGACTTCATCCAGCACCGGCTGGCCGAAATGCTCTTCATCCACAATGAAGCCGCCGCCGATGGAGTAGTAGGTTTTGCTGAGGATCAGCAGGTCACCGGCGAAGGCAAATACCGTCATGCCGTTTTCATGCAGCGACAGATTTTCGCTGCGGAACACCATGCCGCCTTCACGCGGGAAATCGACTTCGTGCGCGCCATTCGCCAGCAGCAGGCGTTCGCGCTGCTCGACATCTTTGATAAATGCAGGAATGCCATCGATGTCTACGGTGGCCGGTTCAAAGCCCGCCAGACCCATAATGATAGCGATATCCGTGTGATGGCCTTTACCGGTGAGCGAGAGGGAACCGTAAACATCGACCGCTACGCGCGTGACGTCTTGCAGTTTGCCTTGTTCAATCAACAGATCAACAAACTGTTTGCCCGCCTTCATCGGACCTACGGTATGTGAACTGGATGGGCCGATGCCCACTTTAAACATGTCAAAAACACTAATCACGCACGACACTCCTCACAAAGCTTATTCTGTACGGCAGCCGCCGTTTATGCGGCTAATAGTAATCGTCCACGCCTGGCGACGAGCAGCTTTTCGCATGAAATAAACTAATTATAAACCACAGAAATAGTTATCCATTTGTACAGTTGTGAAGCAGATCGAATTTCACTGTAGGAGAAGCGAGGAGCGGAGATTAAGGCAGGGCGATTTGTTGTCCTAGCGCGCGAATAATGCCGGCGGTCATGCCCCAAATAAAATAATCCTCATACCATGAAAGCCAGACCTGATGTTGGCGATGGCCGCGCCGCAGGGTTAAGCCGCTGTAGCGACTCAAACGCAGGGCTTCCGCTAAGGGCATGGCAAAGGCGCTTTCGACTTCATCGGGATTGAGATTGAGCGCGACATCAGCAGGAATAATCCCGACCACCGGCGTTACGGCAAAGCCGGTGCTGCTGGTGACCGGCGGTAATACGCCGAGGACCTGCACGCATTCCGGCGCGATGCCCACTTCTTCCTGCGCTTCACGAAGCGCAGTAAAAATCAGCGATTCATCGCTGGCATCCTGCATGCCGCCGGGAAAGGCGACCTGGCCAGCGTGCTTGCGCAGATGCGAGGAGCGCCGCGTCAAAAGCAAACCGGGTTCGCTGCCAGCAACGACCGGCACCAGCACCGCCGCTCGTCGTCCGCTGATGGCACTTTTTGGCGTGGCAATGGGCGGCTGCAACACGAAGCGGCTCAGGAATTGGTCCAGCGTTAAACTCATCTCAAACCTCATTGCGCAGGTTGGGCAAAATGCGATTCACCTTATGCAGGGTTTCCTGATATTCGGATTCCACTTCGCTATCCGCCACCAAGCCGCCGCCGGCAGCGCAGTACAAGGTTTGCTTCTCCGCAATCAGCGTACGAATGGTGATGCTGGTATCCATGCGACCGCACAAGCTGATGTAGCCGATGCTGCCGCACCAGGCATTGCGGCGATGCGGCTCAAGTTCTTCAATGATCTCCATGGCGCGGATTTTCGGGGCACCGGTAATCGAGCCGCCGGGAAAGCAGGCGCGCAGTAAATCGGTGGCGGTGAGGTTCGCCGGTAAACGCGCGCACACGGTGCTTACCAAATGGTGCACCGCCGGGAAAGGCTCCACCACAAACAGTTCGGGTACGCTGACGCTGCCCGGTTCCGCTACGCGGCCAATGTCGTTGCGCAGCAAATCGACGATCATGAGATTTTCGGCGCGATCTTTCTCCGCGTTGGCGAGTTTTTCCGCCTGCAAGCGATCGGCTGCGGGATCGGCCAGCCGCGGCAAGGTGCCTTTGATGGGGCGCGTTTCAATCTGCTGCTGTTGCAAAGAGAGGAAGCGCTCCGGTGACAGACTCAATATGGCGCTGTCAGGCAGGCGTAAAAACGCACTGAACGGCGCGCGGTTGGCTTGGTTGAGGCGCAGAAACGCCTGCCACTCATCGCCGCAATAGCCAGCCTGAAAACGCTGCGCCAAATTGACCTGATAGCAATCTCCGGCCTGAATATAATCCTGCACGCGCTGAAACCGTGCGGCGTACTGATCGAAACTGAGATTGGAGTGCCATTCGCTGGTCAACGTGAAGGGCAAGATCTGCGGGGCGCTTTGCGCCTGCAGCCAGCGCCAGCGCTGTTCGGCATCGCTGAGCGATACCAGGGTGAGCCTTTGCAGATGGTGATCGGCGATTAATGCCCAATCATAAATGCCCACCGCCATGTCAGGCGTGTTGAGATCGTGCTGCGCCTGCTGCGGTAGCGTCTCAAACCGGCGTCCCAGATCGTAACCAAACAATCCCAGCGCGCCACCCTGAAAGGGTAAAGCAGCCTGAAACTCAGGCGTCACGCCCAGTGCTGCGCACTGTTGTTGTACCAGCAGCAGCGGATCCTCTGCGGAATGCTGGACATCGCCGCCGCCAGCAAGGGTGGTTTGACTCCCACGCGTGATTAACGTTGCGAGCGGATCGGCCGTGAGAATATCAAAACGGTTATCGGCGTGATCGGCATGGCCGGACGTGAGCAACATCGCCCAGGGTTGATGAGCAAGGGATGAAAAGCGGTGCAGCAGCGTATCCGGCGTATACTTTAGCGTGAGGGTTTTGGCGATCATCAGACACATTATTTCAGCAAGCAGGTAATTAGCCTGACACATTTTTTTGTCGCTGGCACCTGTTTGTTCCGCATGGAATAATGCGTCCCCGTTTTAACCAGGAGAGAATCATGTTCTCAGGACTTCCAGCTCTATCTCATGAACAGCAGCAGCAAGCAGTGGAACGCATTCAGGAATTGATGGCGGGCGGTATGGCCAGCGGCCAGGCGATTGCGCAGGTGGCGCAGGAAATCCGCCAAACCTACAAAGGGGAAGGTATTCGGGCGCTGTTCGAAGACGACGAAGAAGACGACGAAGACGAAGCCTAACGCCCGCAGAGGGTTACAGGGCAGCGACGATTTTAATTTCGACTTTGTACTTCGGATTCATTAAGCCGGCCTGCACGGTGCAGCGCACCGGCGCATTACCAGGCGAAACCCACGCATCCCAGGCGCGGTTCATTGCCGCAAAATCTGACTTCTCAACGAGGAAAATGGTCGCGTCGAGGATTTTGCTCTTGTCCGATCCCACGCGCGTCAACAGCGCATCAATCACCGCCAGCGCATTGGCGGTTTGCGCCTCCGCATCCGCATCCAGATTTTCCGGCACGCTGGTGTAATACAGGGTTTGGTTATAAACCACGGCTTCCGACATACGGTGTTCTACCGGTTCAATCCTGATGATTTCCTTCGACATACCTTTACCTTTTCATTATTCAGCCGACGTCAGGAACTGACGAGGCCCAGTTGAAATATTCCGCGTAAAAATAGCATTAATCAGCCGTGGACGCAGGCGCAGTTGACGACGTTGAGGCCTGTTTGGCGATGAGGACATTTTCTGCAGGCGAAAAAAAGCCCGCACAGTGGCGAGCTTCTTCTCACTTGCCTGGTGGTAGGAGCACCAGACTTGTTCGATAAGGGCTTGAGTGTAGTTACCCGCGTAGAGATCACAAGGTAAAAGCGCAAATATAAGCGAAACGGAGAGCGCCAGATATAAAAAAGCCTGCGTTACACAGGCATGAAATTCTTGCAAAGGGAAATCCGATAATCAGCATTGGCTGATGGGGCGAGCATACGCACATTGCGTGGATTAGATACAGATGATGCATATTTGATCGATATTGCGCACGTTATGTATGTTTAGGACCTGAATGTCCTGCCTTTAGGCGTGCGGTCATCACGCAAACCTGATGAGTACGTTAAGCGCGTACCGGCCTTATCCACTATCAGTTATGGTCGCTGGTCGGGAATCCTGACATAATTACAGTGGTTTTTTCCCTTGGATGTGAGGAAGTGTGGCAGACGATTTTGCAGCTGATGGCGCGTTAGCGCTGGCGATTCCGGGCTTCAAACCGCGCGAAGCGCAGCGTCAAATGGCGCAGGCGGTTACCGAAGCCGTGAAAAAAGGTGGCGAATTAGTGGTTGAAGCGGGCACCGGCACCGGTAAAACCTATGCTTATTTAGCCCCCGCATTGCGCGCCAGGAAGAAGGTCATCATCTCTACGGGATCGAAGGCGTTACAGGATCAGCTCTACAATCGCGATTTGCCAACTATCGCCCGCGCGCTGAAATTCAGCGGCAAAACGGCGTTGCTGAAAGGCCGATCCAACTATTTATGCCTCGAACGTCTTGAACAGCAAAATCAAACCGGCGGCGATCTCACCGTGCAGGCGCTGGGAGATTTGATCAGCGTGCGCGGCTGGTCATCCGAAACCGTGGACGGTGATGTCAGCAACTGCACCGGCGTGGCTGAAGACAGCCCCATCTGGCCGTTTGTCACCAGCACCAATGATAACTGCCTCGGCAGCGATTGCCCGCTCTACAAAGAGTGCTTCGTGGTAAAAGCGCGTAAAAAAGCCATGGACGCCGACGTGGTGGTGGTCAACCATCACCTGTTTCTCGCCGATCTGGTGGTGAAAGAGGGCGGCTTTGGCGAACTGATCCCCGAAGCCGATGTGATGATTTTCGATGAAGCACACCAATTGCCGGATATTGCCAGCCAATATTTCGGCCAGCAGATCTCCAGCCGCCAGCTACAGGATCTCGCCAAAGACATTATCATCGCGTACCGCACCGAGGTACGCGATGTGCAGCAACTGCAAAAATCCGCCGACCGTTTAGCGCAGTGTGCGCAGGATTTCCGCTTAACGCTGGGTGAACCTGGCTTTCGCGGCAATCTGCGCGATCTGCTCAGCGATAACAACACGCTGCGCATGCTGACCTTGTTAGATGATGCGCTGGAACTGTGTTACGACGTGATTAAATTGTCGCTCGGCCGTTCGGCACTGCTGGATGCCGCCTTTGAACGTGCCGCGCAGTATCGCACGCGGTTGAAACGCCTGCGGGCCATTGATGAACCCGGCTTCAGCTACTGGTATGAATGTACCAGCCGCCACTTCACGCTGGCGCTCACCCCGCTGTCGGTAGCGGAGCGTTTTCGCGAAGTGATGGACAACCGCAAGGCCGCCTGGGTGTTCACCTCGGCCACGCTGGCGGTGAATGAGCAGATGAGCCATTTTTCCAGCCGGTTGGGCGTGGATAAGGCCACCACGCTTATTCTCGACAGCCCGTTTGATTACACGCAGCAAGCGCTGTTGTGCGTGCCGCGCAATATGCCTGAACCCAATCAGCCGGGCGGCGCGCGCCAGTTGGCGCGTATGATGAAACCGCTTATTGACGCAAACAAAGGGCGCTGTTTCTTTCTCTGCACCTCGCACAAAATGATGCGCGAACTCGCCGCTGAGTTTCGCGCTTCCATGACGTTGCCCGTGCTGCTGCAAGGTGAAACCAGCAAAGGCCAGCTGCTGAAACAGTTTCTTGATGCGGGAAATGCCTTGCTGGTGGCGACCAGCAGTTTCTGGGAAGGCGTGGATGTGCGAGGTGACGCGCTGTCACTGGTGATTATCGACAAGCTGCCATTTACCTCTCCTGAAGATCCGCTGCTGAAAGCGCGCATGGAAGATTGTCGCCTGCGCGGCGGGGACCCGTTCACTGATGTACAGCTGCCGGACGCGGTAATCACCCTGAAACAGGGCGTGGGGCGCTTGATCCGCGATACCGACGATCGCGGCGTGCTGGTGATCTGCGATCAGCGCTTGGTTTCGCGTCCTTATGGTGGATTGTTCCTCAACAGTTTGCCGCCAACGCCACGCACCCGCGATATCGGGCGCGCCATTGCCTTCGTGCGTCAGCCGGTGAATCAGTAATTTGTGCCAGGCTGTGATAAGATGCGCGCCATTTTTTTGACTCCTTGAGGTTGTTATGTCCGCCCGAATTCTAGCTCTGGACACAGCGACAGAAGCCTGTTCTGCCGCGCTGCTGCATCAGCAGCAGATTGATGCCCGCTTTGAAATCGCCCCGCGCGATCACACTCAACGTATTTTGCCGCTGGTGCAGGCGCTGCTGCAGGCGCAGCAGCTGGAGCTGAGCGCGCTTGACGTGCTGGCGTTTGGTCGTGGCCCCGGCAGCTTTACGGGTGTGCGTATCGGCATTGGTATTGCGCAAGGTTTGGCGCTGGGTGCCAATCTGCCGATGATTGGCGTCTCGTCTTTGGCAACCATGGCGCAAGGCGCCTGGCGTTTAGGCGGTGCAACGCGCGTGCTGGCGGCAATTGATGCGCGCATGGGCGAACTTTACTGGGCTGAATATCAGCGCGATGAGCAAGGCGAATGGCACGGCGCCGCCACCGAAGCGGTGTTGAAGCCAGAAGCGGCTCAGGCTCGTATCGCCAGTTTAAGCGGCGAATGGGCGACGGTGGGTACCGGCTGGCAGGCTTATCCTGACCTGCTTAACGCACCGGGCGCGCAGCTGATCGCCACCGACGTAACGCTGCCTGCCGCCGAAGATATGTTGCCGCTGGCGCTGATCGCCTGGCAGCGTGATGAGGCGGTAGCGGTGGAGAATGCCGAACCGGTTTATCTACGCAATGAAGTGGCATGGAATAAGTTGCCAGGACGCTAAACGCCACGCAACTTATCGCAGCGCGCTCAGTCTAATCGGGGAAATAACAGGAGAAGTATTATGCCAATAAGTCGTAAAGGGATGTCTGGCGCTCTGTTAGCCTGCGCGCTGCTGCTCAGCGGCTGTGTTTCGGTGCCAGATTCCATTAAAGGGAGTTCACAACTTCCACAGCAAGATCTGTTACGCGTGATGAATGCACCGGAGCTGTATGTCGGTCAGGAATCGCGTTTTGGTGGCAAGGTGGTTAACGTCACCAATCTTAACGGTTCAACGCGTATCGAAATTGCCACGCAGCCGCTTGATGACAGCGCGCGCCCGCGTTTGGGTGCCGCTTCGGTTGGGCGTATTTATGCTGATTTGCGTGGCTTTGTTGATCCGATTGATCTCAACAACCAATACATCACCGTGCTGGGCACCATTAAAGGCACGGAAAAGGGTGACATCGGCAAGGCAAACTACAACTTTGTTGTGCTAGAGGTGCGAGGGTATCAGCGCTGGCATCTGACACAGCAAGTCATGACGCCGCCGCAGCCGATCGATCCCTATATCTGGTATGGACCCACGCGCCATCGTCCCGGTTACTGGGGGCCGAATCCTTATTGGGGCATGAATCTGGGTGGCCCGGCGCAGGTACAAACTATCCTTACCGAATAGCTATTTGCAGTGATTTTTACGGCCCGGTCGTGGTGCTTGCGAACGGGCCTTTTTATTGGGCGCGCAACCGATGCGCGAAATTTAGTGATGCGCTTCGCAACCTGAAAATGCCGAAACAGGCAAACTGGTACAATCAGTTAAAATATTGTTAACAACATTGATTGTCGAGGCGGCGATGGCTACGCAAGAAGATTATCGGGGTGATTCTTTGAACAAGGTTTGGCTCAAACGCTATCCAGCAGATGTCCCAGCGGAAATAAATGCCGATCGTTACACCTCACTGGTCGAACTTTTCGAACATGCCGCCGAGCGTTATGCCGACCAGGTGGCATTCATCAACATGGGACAACCCATGACCTATCGGCAGCTGGAGCAGCAAAGCCGCGCGTTTGCCGCCTGGCTGCAACAGGGTTTAAAGCTCAAGCAGGGCGATCGCGTGGCGTTAATGATGCCCAACCTGCTGCAATATCCGGTCGCGCTATTTGGTGTGCTGCGCGCGGGCATGGTGGTGGTGAACGTGAATCCGCTTTACACGCCGCGCGAGCTGAAACATCAATTGGTTGATAGCGGGGCCAGCGCGATTGTGATTGTGTCGAATTTTGCGCACACGCTGGAAAAAGTGGTGGCTGATACGCCGGTCAAGCATGTGATGCTGACGCGTATGGGCGATCAGCTTGCGCCGGTGAAAGCCACGCTGGTGAATTTTGTCGTTAAGTATGTCAAAAAGCTGGTGCCGAAATACCACTTGCCGGGCGCGGTGCCGTTCCGCCACGCCCTGCAACAGGGCGAGCAGATGCACTATCAGCGTCCAACCGTCACCAATGAAGATTTGGCGTTCCTGCAATACACCGGCGGAACCACGGGCGTGGCGAAAGGCGCCATGCTGACGCACCGCAACATGCAGGCTAACCTCGAACAAACCAAAGCCACCTATGGCAAGCTGCTGCGACCGGGTAAAGAGCAGGTGGTTACCGCGCTGCCGCTGTATCACATCTTTGCGCTAACGGTGAATGGTTTGCTGTTTCTCGATCTGGGCGGCACGAATCTGCTGATCACCAACCCGCGCGATATTCCGGGTTTTGTGAAAGCGTTAAGCAAGTTCCCCTTTACCGCGATTACCGGCGTTAACACGCTGTTCAATGCGCTGCTTAATGATGACAACTTCAATAAACTCGATTTCTCCACGCTGCGCCTGTCGGCGGGTGGCGGCATGGCGGTGCAAAAAGCGGTAGCCGAGCGGTGGGAAAAACTCACCGGCCACTATTTATTAGAAGGTTATGGCTTAACCGAATGCTCGCCGTTGGTGTCCGTTAACCCGTATGACATCACCTGTCACACCGGCAGCATTGGGTTGCCCGTACCATCAACCGATATCCGCATCGTTGACGATCAGGATCAAGACGTTGCGCCAGGTGAGCCGGGTGAGCTGTGCATTCGCGGCCCGCAGGTGATGACGGGTTATTGGCAGCGGGCAGAGGCCACGGAAGAAGTGTTGAAAAATGGCTGGCTGCACACCGGCGATGTTGTTACCGTTGATAGCGAAGGCTTTATTCGCATCGTTGACCGTAAAAAAGACATGATTTTGGTGTCGGGTTTTAACGTGTATCCTAACGAAATTGAAGATGTGCTGATGCAGCACGAAAAGGTGCGCGAAGCGGCGGCGATCGGCGTTCTCAGCGATCTTTCTGGTGAAGCGGTGAAAGTCTGCATTGTGAAAAAAGATGCGTCGCTAACTAAAGAAGAGGTGCTGGCGCACTGCCGCCGTCAGCTTACCGGCTACAAAGTGCCAAAAATTATCGAGTTTCGTGATGAGTTGCCCAAAACCAACGTGGGCAAAATTCTACGCCGTGAATTGCGTGATGAGGCGAAGCGAGAAGGGCAGTAACGCGCTCTTCTCCCCAGGTTAACGCCGGCTCAGTCCGGCGTTTTTATTGCTTTTAACATGGAGCGCTGTGCGAAGTGTGCCGCAGCGAGAAAGACAACGTGAATTACTTTTTGATCGACCAAGATAGCCAACTTGCCAGCGTCTGCGAGAAAGCGCGTCAGCATGCCGCCGTCGCGCTGGATACCGAATTCGTCCGCACGCGCACCTACTACCCGCAGCTCGGCTTAATTCAGCTGTTCGATGGTGAGCAACTGGTGCTGATCGATCCGCTGAATATCAGCGACTGGACGCCGTTTGTGGCGCTGCTACAAGACAAGCAGGTGACCAAATTCCTGCACGCCGGCGGCGAAGATCTCGAAGTGTTCCTGCACCGTTTTAAATGCTTACCCGAACCGATGATTGACACGCAAATTCTTGCGGCGTTTACCGGTCAGGCGTTGTCATGGGGATTTGCCTCAATGGTGATGCATTTCAACCAAATTGAATTGGACAAAAGCGAATCACGCACCGATTGGTTGGCGCGTCCGCTCACCGAGCGCCAATGCGAATACGCCGCAGCCGATGTCGCGTATTTGTTGCCGATTGCGCATCAGCTGGTGGAACAAACACAGGCTGCGGGCAACATGGCGGCCGCGCTGAGTGAGTGCGCCACCTTGTGTCAGCGACGCCTCGATGTCTTGCAGCCGGAAGAAGCCTGGCGGGACATTACCAATGCGTGGCAGTTGCGGCCGCGTCAGTTAGCGGCATTGCAGCGATTAGCGGCGTGGCGCTTGAACCTCGCACGTCAGAAAGATATGGCGGTGAATTTTGTGGTGCGTGAAGAGAACCTGTGGAAAGTCGCGCGCTTTATGCCGGGCAGCTTGGGTGAGCTGGATCATTTAGGCCTGAACGGACATGAAATTCGCTTCCACGGCAAAGCGATGGTGGCGCTGGTGGCCGAAGCGCAGGCGCAAGATGAAGCCACATTGCCGCAGCCGTTACCGAATCTTATCGACCATCCGCAGTATAAAACCGCCTTCAAGGCGATTAAAGCGTTAGTGCAGCAGGTGAGCGAAGAGACCGGATACAGCCAGGAGTTGCTGGCATCGCGTCGTCAAATCAATCAGGTCTTAAGCGTTTATTGGGGCTTGAAGAACACTTCTCGCACGCCGGAACTGTTGGCGGGCTGGCGCGGGGAGTTACTGAAAGCGCGTATCGACGAGATTATCGCCGCGCTGTAAGGGAATTGATCTCCCCTGCCACATGCGCAGGGGAAATCAGGAATCCGTTTCGGTCATTTAGGAACGTCTTCCGGCTCCGGCAAGGTGACGTTGAGTTCCAGGATGGAGATATCATCTCCTTTCTGATCCAGCTGAACGGTCACCATATCCGGATCAATCTTCACGTATTTGCAGATCACTTCCAAAATATCGCGCTTTAACTGCGGCAGATAATGGGGCTCTTGGTCGCCCCTTCTGCGTTCGGCAACGATAATTTGCAGCCTTTCCTTGGCTATATTGGCTGTGTTCTTCTTACGGGATAAAAAGAAATCAAGTAATGCCATTGGTTATCCCCCGAACAGGCGTTTCAGGAAACCCTTCTTCTCTTCTTCAATAAAGCGGAAGGGGCGTTCTTCGCCAAGCAGGCGATCTACGGTATCAGCATAAGCTTTACCGGCGTCAGAGTTTGCGTCGAGAATCACCGGCTCACCCTGGTTTGAGGCGCGCAGCACCGACTGATCTTCTGGAATCACACCTACTAGTGGAATGCGCAGAATTTCCAGCACGTCTTCCATGCTCAGCATGTCACCACGGGTTACGCGGCCTGGATTGTAGCGAGTCAGCAGCAAATGCTCTTTCACCGGATCCTGGCTGTTTTCCGCGCGGCGAGACTTTGAAGAGATGATGCCGAGGATGCGGTCGGAGTCACGCACCGAGGAGACTTCCGGGTTGGTGGTGATGATCGCTTCGTCAGCAAAATAGAGCGCCATCAGTGCACCGGTTTCAATCCCTGCCGGTGAATCGCACACGATGAAGTCAAATTCCATCGCGGCCAGATCGTTCAGCACTTTTTCCACGCCTTCGCGGGTGAGTGCATCTTTATCACGGGTTTGGGAAGCCGGCAGAATGTAAAGCTGTTCAGTGCGCTTGTCGCGAATCAGCGCCTGATTCAGTGTGGCATCGCCCTGAATGACGTTAACGAAGTCATAGACCACGCGGCGTTCGCAGCCCATGATCAAATCCAAATTACGCAGACCGATATCAAAATCGATCACGACAGTTTTCTTGCCTTTCTGCGCTAACCCGGTAGCGATGGCCGCGCTTGACGTGGTCTTGCCAACGCCCCCTTTACCCGATGTAACTACAATAATGCGTGCCATAAATGTTGATTTCCTTAACAGAAGAAAAGGGGCCTAAATAAGTGTCTGTATGGTGAGCGCGCCTTCTTTGAGGCAGAGACGCGCGGCTTTACCAAAGAATTCCGTCGGGATTTGATCCATGATCCAATACTCCCCGGCAATCGACACCAACTCTGCGGCGAGGTTGGTGCAAAAAATCTGGCTGTCGCGTTGGCCGCCAACACCGGCAAGCGCACGTCCGCGCATCATGCCATAGATGTGGATGTTGCCATCGGCAACAAGCTCAGCACCGGCGCTAACGCTACTGGTGACGATAAGATCGGCATTACGTGCGTAAATTTGCTGGCCGGAGCGGACAGGTGTATCAATGATGCGCGTTTTACTGGCAGTTTCAGTAACTATCGGCGCAGCAGGCGCCGCTTCAACTTCAGCAGTTTCGGCATGTTTACGGTTTTCTTTACCTTCCGACAACACCGGTAAACCCGCGCGGGCGATCATTCGCTTCAGCGCTTCATCTTTACAGCCGCTGACGCCAACAATCCGCAGCCCGGTGGCCATCACCGCTTGCTGCATCTGTTTCCAGTTAATGTCGCCATTTAATGCTGAGACATTGAGCACCACCGGCGCATTTTGCAAAAAGGCGGGCGCCTGGTCGATTTTGTCCTGGAGCGCCTGACGAATCACCTCGGGTTGCGAATGATGCAGATGAACGACTGACAGGGTAAAACTGCTTCCCTTGAATTCGATTGGCGATTGCGACATCTGTGCTGACTCAGTCCTGTTTTACGACCTTAAGAAGTGCGCGATAAAATCGGCATTAACATCAAAGGGTCAATATTCGAAGTTCTGCAAGCATGTTATAGTTACTGTTATATTCAGGCAAGTGACGCCACTGGTTAATTCGAGTAAAAAATATGTTTTGTGTGATCTACAGAAGCCCGCAACGTGAACAGACTTATCTTTATGTTGAAAAAAAAGACGATTTCTCGCGCGTCCCGGCCGAATTATTGCGCGGCTTTGGCAAACCGCAGCTGGCAATGGTGCTGTCGCTGGACAAGCGTGACAAGCTGGCTAATGCGGATATCAATAAAGTAAAGCAGGGTTTAAGTGAGCACGGCTTTTATTTACAGATTCCGCCTCCGGTGGAAAGTCTGCTCAACATTCACCTCGTTCAGGGTAAAAAAGTTTAATTCGGATTCATCTGTAAATATGTCCTGTAAAAATAATCAGTGTTATTTTGATTAATTAATTGCCCGCGTTAAGACTATATTGCGGGCAATAATCAAATCGCTTAGCTGATTTTGTTGCATATGATTAATGACTTTTGACAATTTCCACCACGCCTGCCGCCTCAAACCCGCTAATATATCCCTCTCAGCCTGCCGCGTTCCGGCACTGAATATGAAATATTCGTCAGTACAACTGGCACCAAACACAACTCACGCAGGGGAATAGCATGTATCAGCATCGTAACTGGCAGGGCGCGCTGTTGGATTATCCGGTCAGCAAAGTGGTTTGCGTAGGCAGCAACTATGCCAAACACATTAAGGAAATGGGCAGCGCAACGCCAACCGAACCGGTGGTTTTCATTAAACCCGAAACGGCGGTATGCGATCTGCGCCAGCCGCTGTCGATTCCCGCTAACTTTGGCGAAGTGCATCATGAGGTTGAACTGGCGGTTTTGATTGGCGCGACTTTAAAGCAGGCCAGTGAAGAACACGTTGCCAAAGCGATTGCCGGCTACGGTGTGGCGCTGGATTTAACGCTGCGTGACGTGCAGGCTGGCCTGAAGAAGGCGGGACAACCGTGGGAAAAATCCAAAGGCTTCGACAATGCCTGTCCGCTGTCTGGATTCATTCCAGTCGCCGAGTTCAGCGGCGATCCGCAAAATACCGAACTAAAATTGGTGGTGAACGGAGAAGTACGCCAGCATGGCAACACCTCAGACATGATTCACAAAATTCTGCCGCTGATTGCCTATATGAGCCAGTACTTCACTTTACGCGCAGGCGATGTGATCTTAACCGGCACGCCAGAGGGCGTCGGCCCTATGCGTTCCGGCGACAAGCTGGAAATTTCCCTGGCGGGTCACGGAATTGCTACCCGCGTGCTGTAAAACTTGCATCACCGCACCTGAACCTTTATAAGGTGCGGTCTTTCGCTTAACCCGGACCGCCATCATGATTGAACAACCTTTCTGGCAGACAAAACGCCTCGACCAAATGAACGACGCAGAGTGGGAATCGCTGTGCGACGGCTGTGGCCAATGCTGTTTGAACAAGTTGCAGGATGCGGATACCGATGAAATCTACTTCACCAACGTGGCGTGTAATCAGCTCAATATCAAAACCTGCCAGTGCCGTAACTATGAGCGCCGGTTTGAGCTGGAAGAAGATTGCATCAAGCTAACGCGTGAAAACCTCACCAGCTTTGAATGGTTGCCGCGCACCTGTGCTTATCGGCTGTTGGGAGAAGGCGGTAGTCTACCGGCATGGCATCCGCTGATGTCCGGATCGAAAAAGGCGATGCATGCACAGCGAATTTCCGTGCGTTTCATTGCGGTACGCGAGAGTGAAGTGCGCGACTGGGAAGATCACATTATCGATCGACCCGACCGTAACGGATAAAAAAACAGGCAGCCTTGGCTGCCTGTTTTGTTTGAACTTAACGGCTGAACAAATCGCGACGTTTAGGCTTAAACGGTTGGGCGATGAGCACCACAGCCGCCACCAGTAAAAATGCGCCAAAGATGACAATCATCCACTGCGGCATGGTCCACGTCAGAAAACTCCAGCCTCGCTCGGCACAATCTCCGCTGGCGACGAATACCGCCGGTAACCACTTATCCAGCGGCAGCCAGCTGGGGAAGCGCGCGGCAAAATCGCAGGTAACAAACGGATTCGGGTGCAGTTGAATGTTGGTGTGCTCTATGGAAAGGCGTAAACCTGCGTACGCGCTGTAGATCCAGATTGCCAGCGCCGCCCAGCGCAGCGGCGTTTTTGGCGCAATAGCACCGACAATCCCTGCGCCCATCACGCCAAACAGTGCGCTACGTTCATAAATACACATTACGCAGGGTTTCAGGCCCATGACGTGCTGAAAGTAGAGTGCAACCAATTCAAATGCCAACGCCGTCAGTGCCAGCAGCAGCCAGGCACCGCGTCCTCGCGAGCATTGATTCAAATATCGCAACATAGTGCTTTTCCCGTAACCGATAATGTTTCGCAGTGTAAACCAAAAGCGTAACCGTGCCAGCCAGGCAAAGGGAAAAAATCATGTACAAAAATGACTTAAGTCTGATCCATGCCAAAAAAAGGAAAGATGAAAGCGCCGATCGCAGGTTAGCCGACAAAAGCGCAGCGCAAGCCGGCGCTACCCCGTGCGGTGAAGCATTAAATCACGGCTGAATTTTGCGCCAGCACGCGCTTTTAATCGGTTGGCAGGCTATTTCCGCTATAGCCGCTCTGGTATGATGAGTCGCATTACGATAAAGAAAGCAATGAGAAAGAAACGCTATGGTGATTAAGGCGCAAAGCCCTGCAGGATTTGCTGAAGAGTATATTATTGAAAGCATCTGGAACAGTCGTTTTCCGCCGGGATCTATTCTACCTGCCGAACGTGAGCTTTCTGAATTGATTGGGGTCACGCGCACCACCTTACGTGAAGTATTGCAGCGTTTGGCGCGTGATGGTTGGTTAACCATTCAGCACGGCAAACCCACGCGGGTGAACGACTTTTGGGAAACCTCAGGTCTGAATATCCTTGAAACCCTTGCGCGTCTCGATCACGACAGCGTTCCACAGCTGATTGATAATCTGCTGTCGGTGCGCACCAACATCGCCTCCATTTTTATCAGTCGCGCGCTGCGTCATCACCCGGATCAGGCACGTGAAGTTCTGGAAAACGCCCTGAGTGAAGAAGACAAAGCGGAAGCCTATACCGAACTGGATTATCGCGTGTTTCGCGGCTTAGCCTTCGCGTCAGGCAATCCCATTTATGGCTTGATCCTTAACGGCTTGAAAGGGTTGTATACCCGCGTTGGCCGCCACTACTTCTCCAATCCTGAGGCTCGCGAGCAAGCGCGCAGTTTCTATCGCCAGCTGGCGGATTTGTGTGGCGTGAATCCTACGCAGGATCAGATTGTGGATTGCGTGCGTGAATATGGTCGTCGCAGCGGGGAGATCTGGCACAAAATGCAGAAAAGCATGCCGGATGACTTAGCCAGCAAGCGTTGAAAGAAAAACCGGACTTCGCAGTCCGGTTTTTTTTGCTTAGATTGATGTGCCACGCGCCGGCGTTCGGTCCAGCAACTCCACGCTGCCATCTTCATTCTGCTGTTCGAGAATCACGTCAAAGCCCCACAAACGATGCACATGCTTCAGCACTTCACGGCGGCTTTTATCCAGCGGCGCACGCTGCTGTGGCACATAGCGCAGCGTCAAAGATCGGTCGCCACGTAAATCCACGTTGTACACCTGAATATTCGGCTCCAGGTTGCTGAGATTATATTGCGCTGACAGCTGCTGGCGAATTGCCCGGTAGCCGGCCTCATCATGGATAGCCGCGATTTCGAGGAAGTTATTACGATCGTCGTCCATCACGGTAAACAGGCGGAAATCACGCATGACTTTTGGCGACAGGAACTGGCTTATAAAGCTTTCATCTTTGAATTCGCGCATGGCGAAATGCAAGGTTTTCAACCAGTCCGAACCGGCGATATCCGGGAACCAATAGCGATCTTCTTCGGTTGGCGTTTGGCAGATGCGTTTGATGTCCTGGAACATCGCAAACCCCAGCGCATAAGGGTTGATGCCGCTATACCATTGGCTGTTATAGGGCGGCTGAAACACCACATTAGTATGGCTATGCAGGAACTCCATCATAAAGCGTTCTGACACTTTTCCTTCGTCATACATATGATTGAGGATGGTGTAGTGCCAGAATGTTGCCCAGCCTTCGTTCATGACCTGCGTCTGCTTTTGCGGGTAAAAATATTGGCTAACTTTACGCACAATGCGCAGCACTTCACGCTGCCAGGGTTCTAAAAGCGGTGCGTTTTTTTCCATGAAGTAGAGCAGATTTTCCTGCGGCTCAGACGGATAACGCGCCGCCTCAACGTGCACCGATTCTTTCTCTTTGCGCGGCAAGGTACGCCACAGCGTGTTCACCTGGCTCTGCAAATACTCTTCACGACTTTGCTGACGCGCTTTCTCTTCCTGCAATGAAATTTTCTGTGGGCGTTTGTAGCGATCAACCCCGTAGTTCATCAGCGCGTGGCAGGAATCCAGCAGGCGCTCGACCTCCTCCACGCCATAACGCTGCTCACAATCAGAGATGTAATTACGCGCAAACAGCAGGTAATCAACAATTGAGCCGGCATCAGTCCAGCTGCGGAACAGGTAGTTGTTTTTGAAAAACGAGTTGTGCCCATAACACGCGTGCGCTATCACCAGCGCTTGCATGGTCATGGTGTTCTCTTCCATCAGATAGGCAATGCAGGGATTGGAGTTAATAACGATTTCATACGCCAGGCCTTGCTGGCCGTGCTTGTAGCGCTGTTCGGTTTCAATGAATTTCTTGCCAAATGACCAGTGCGCGTAGTTAATCGGCATCCCGACGCTGGAGTACGCATCCATCATTTGTTCGGAGGTAATCACTTCGATTTGATGCGGATAAGTATCAAGCCCATAGCTTTTCGCTACGCGGTCAATTTCTGCCAGATAAACTTCAAGCAGTTCAAAGGTCCAATCCGGACCGTCATTGAGTCGTTTACTGCGGGTTGGCTCGTCAAAGATTGTCGTCATAGCGCACCTCTATTTTACAAGCGGCAGGAAATTCCTGACGCGATCGTTTAAGGCTCTATCCTGAGAAAGACAGCCCAAAAAAACTGAGCGAACAGATCAATGATAGTCCACTGTGGCTTATCCGAAACCGGATCTCAAACGAATTATTTGGAAGAAAATCATTCAAAAATCGGGAGTTAACGCTTTATCGACGATAAGTGTTGATGCATCACTAATTAACAGCATAAAACTCTGAATATGTGCGCGCTGTATGAATGCGGCGCTTTCTCCTGAAAAAGGTCATATCGGCTGCCCCGGACATAATAATTCGCTGGTTAAGGTATTTTTGGCATAAAAAATCCTGATTTTAGCGCTGCCGCACGATTTCAGTGTGCAGGTAAGTGAAAAACATGTGAAATATGTCGGTCGAATGTAATATGAATGCACGAGTTCAGATGTTCTGCTCGGAGATTCATTAACAGTTAATTATGCTTTTGCTGCGGCGAGGGGCCTATGCGCGTAGTCATTCTGGGAAGTGGTGTAGTGGGCGTGGCGAGCGCCTGGTATTTGGCGCAGGCCGGACACGACGTCACCGTCATCGATCGTCAATCGGCCTCTGCGATGGAAACCAGCGCAGGGAATGCGGGTCAAATCTCACCGGGCTACGCTGCACCTTGGGCTGCGCCTGGCGTACCGCTGAAAGCAGTGAAGTGGATGTTTCAGCGCCATGCGCCGCTAGCGGTGCGACTGGATGGCAGTAAGTTCCAGCTGGAATGGATGTGGAACATGCTTCGCAACTGCGATATGCAGCATTACCAGGAAAATAAAGGGCGCATGGTACGCATCGCGGAATACAGTCGCGACTGCCTGAAAACATTGCGCGCCAGCACCGGCATTGCCTATGAAGGACGTCAAGGCGGCACTTTGCAGCTGTTCCGTACCCAGCAACAGTTTGAAAGCGCGAGCAAGGATATCGCAGTGCTAAAAGAGGCAGGCGTGCCCTACGAACTGCTGGAAGCGCACCAGTTGCAGAGCGTCGAACCGGCGTTAGCGGCGACGGCCCACAAGCTCACCGGCGGGCTGCGCTTGCCTAACGACGAAACCGGCGATTGCCAGCTGTTTACCCAGCGCCTGGCCGCAATGGCGGCGGCCGCAGG
Source organism: uncultured Pantoea sp. (assembly GCA_966185695.1). GTDB lineage: Bacteria > Pseudomonadota > Gammaproteobacteria > Enterobacterales > Enterobacteriaceae > Pantoea. The sequence goes on from CBIFUL010000012.1 coordinate 85,607, forward strand.
CGTGACTTTCCGCTATAACACCTCGGTCGATCAGCTTTTGCGCGACGGTAATCGTATTTACGGCGTGAAGTGTGGCGATGAGGTAATCAAAGCCGATGCCTACGTGGTGGCATTTGGTTCCTACTCTACCGCGCTGCTGAAAAATATCCTGCCTATTCCGGTTTATCCGTTAAAGGGCTATTCCCTGACCATCCCTATCAAAGATTCCGCAGCGGCGCCGGTTTCTACCATTCTGGATGAAACCTACAAAGTGGCGGTAACGCGATTCGACGATCGTATTCGCGTCGGCGGCATGGCGGAAATTGTTGGTTTTAACACCAAACTCACTCCCGCACGACGTGAAACGCTGGAGATGGTGGTGCGCGATCTCTATCCTGAAGGCGGTTTCGTTGAACAGGCCACGTTCTGGACCGGATTACGTCCTATGACGCCGGACGGCACGCCGATTGTCGGGCGCACGCCGCTCTCCAATCTCTATCTCAACACCGGACACGGCACCTTGGGATGGACGATGGCCTGTGGTTCCGGCCAGCTGTTGGCCGATTTGATATCCGGTCAAAAACCGGCGATTGCCGCAGACGATTTGTCGGTGCTGCGCTACCTGCCAGGATTTGGACCACATTCGTCGCCGCTGCGTAACGCAAACGCTGCGCGCTGAGTTTTCAGGGAGAGTTAAAGCATGTCACGTCCAACTGCTGCCACTATCAATCAACAGGCGCTGTGCCACAATCTTTCGGTGGTACGCCAGGCGGCGCCGCAAGCGCGCGTCTGGTCAGTGGTGAAAGCCAATGCTTATGGGCACGGCGTTGCCCGCGTGTGGAACAGTTTGGCGCAAACCGATGGCTTTGCACTGCTCAATATGGAAGAGGCGATTCTGCTGCGTGAGCAGGGCTGGAAAAAGCCGATTCTGTTGTTGGAGGGCTTCTTCCATGCAGAAGATCTGACGCTGATCGATCGCTATCGTCTGACCACCAGCGTGCACAGCAACTGGCAGATTCAGGCGCTGGCCAAAGCGCAGCTCTCTGCCCCCGTTGATATTTACCTGAAGATCAACAGCGGGATGAACCGTTTAGGTTTTCGCCCGGAGCTGGCGCAGGCCGCGTGGCAGAAGCTGCGCGCCTTGCCTAATGTGGGTGAAATGACGTTGATGGCTCACTTTGCCGATGCGGAAAATCCAGAAGGGCTGATTGAGCCAATGCGCCGGGTTGAACAGGCGGCGGAAGGGCTAAACTGCACGCGTTCCTTATCCAATTCCGCGGCAACACTGTGGCATCCAGAAGCGCATTTTGATTGGGTCCGTCCCGGTATCATTCTGTATGGCGCATCGCCGAGCGGTGATTGGCAAGACATTGCCAGCAGCGGTTTGCAGCCGGTAATGACGTTAAGCAGTGAAATCATTGGCGTGCAGCAACTCGATGCGGATGACGGCGTGGGTTACGGCTATCGCTATCGCGCCAGTGGTGCGCAGCGTATCGGTATCGTGGCGTGCGGCTATGCGGATGGTTATCCGCGCCATGCGCCTACCGGCACGCCGGTCTGCGTAGAGGGCGTTCGCACCCAAACTTTGGGCGCCATTTCGATGGATATGATGATGATTGACCTTGAACCCTGTCCGCAGGCGGGCATCGGTTCCAAAGTTGAGCTGTGGGGGAATCAGGTGAAAATCGATGAGGTGGCGAAAGCCGCTGGAACGGTGGGCTACGAGCTGATGTGCGCGCTCGCGCCCCGCGTTCCGGTCGCGCTTATTTAAGCGCGTTCAGCGTGCCGTGCATCTTCTTACTGCAGCGCCAGGCAATCAGCGCCAGCGCTGCACCTAAAACCATCATCAACGCCAGCGACGACTTCTCCGCAATGGGCAAAGCCACAATGGCTAAACTGCCGCCTGCGCCGCCCGCCATTTGAATAAAACCCTGTAACGCAGCGGCTACGCCAGCCTGTTGCTGATACGGCTCCAGCGCGTAGCTGGTGGCGGGGCCAACGGTAAAGGCCAGCCCAGCCACGGAAACGGCCACCGGGATCATGTAGAGCGTCCAATGGTTCTGCCACGCAGTGGGCAACAAAGTCATGCCCGCAACCAGCAGAATCGCGCCCAGTAGCATAGTGACAAAGCCCATCGCTAAACAGAACGGGCGTCCCGCTTTACGGATGGTTTTATTAACGAAAGCGCTCACCAGCATGATCCAGAAGCCATTCGCGCCAAAGGCAAAAGAGAACTGCAGCGGGGATAAACCGCCTTCGGTCATCAGCACGTGCGGTGCTAGCGAAACGTAGGTCAACACCATGCCCAGTGCGCCAGCGTTGGCGAAGGCAAAGGCCAGGAAACGGGGTTCACGGGCGATGGCAGCATATTGCGCCAGCGGTAAACCCTTTACCCGCAGCGTGTTCGCCGGACGCGTTTCCGGCAGCCCAAAGATCACCAGTAAGCCAATGACCACCGCATAACCGCACAGGAACCAGAACGGCATGCGCCAGCCATAGGCTTCCGCCAGAATGCCGCCCAGCAGCGGTGCCAGCGCGGGCACGATATTCAAGGCTCCATTGAGGAAACCGTAAGCGCGCGCAGCATCTTCGCCGCTCAAACGATCGCGCACGCCGCTAAAGGCGACGACTGCGCTGCAGCATACCGCGCAGCCCTGAATAATGCGCGCAAGGAAAAATACCGGCCAAACGGTGGCAGTGGCGGCAATGGCGCTGCCGATGATGTAAAGCGCCAGACCGATCAACGCGATGGGTTTGCGGCCGAAGTTATCCACCAGCGGCCCGGTAACCAGCTGTCCGATGCCCATCACCAGCAAAAACAGCGGAATGGTAATTTGGATCAGGCTCACCGGGCTGTTTAAGCCTGCGGCGATTTCAGGCAAGGTTGGCAGGTAAAGATCAATGCCGAGCGGTGCCAGCAGCACCAGGCTCAAAAGTAGTAGGGTAAATTTTTGCATCCGTGACCAGAAACAGGCGGTTAATCAAGCGGGAAGGGTAATGAGTTCAGGGCGAAAAAGAAAGGATAAAAAAGAAAAGGCGATGTCTGCCAAACCGCACAGACATCGCGTCGAGGGTATCAATATGCGCCGTCGCGACGCACCACCACGCCAGCGGTTTTAAACAGAATGGCGATGTCTGTCCACAACGCCCAGTTCTTCACGTACCACGAATCAAAATAGACGCGCGTATCGTAGTCAATGTCGTTACGGCCACTTACCTGCCACAAACCGGTCATGCCAGGTTTTGCCATCAGATAATAGTCGACATCGCCAGCATAGCGCTCCAGCTCAGCCTCAATCACCGGACGCGGCCCCACCAAGCTCATCTCACCACGTATCACGTTCCACAGCTGTGGTAACTCATCAAGGCTGGTTTTACGCAGGAAATTACCGATTTTAGTCACGCGCGGATCGTTCTTCAGCTTGAAATCGCGATCCCACTCAGCACGGGCTTCTGCGCTGGTTTCCAGTAAATTCTGCAATACTTCCTGCGAGTTGGTGACCATCGAGCGGAATTTAAGGCACTTGAACTTTTCGCCATCCTGACCCACGCGTTCATGGCCATAAATCGCGTTGCCGCCATCACGTTTCACCATCGCACACAGCAAGCCAAATACCGGCGCAAGGAACAGCAGAAGCAGGGAAGCCACCACGATATCGAAGGTACGCTTGAGGAAGCGAGATGAGCGTTTCGCCAGGTTGTTGCTAACGCGCAATATCATCACTTCATGGCTGAAGATGAATGACATATCGGTGCCATACAGCGGTACACCGCGTAACGTAGGGATTACTGAGATTGAACGGCACTTCATCTTGGACAAAAACTTCAGCCATTTATCGCGCACCACCTGCTGCTCAAATTCGGTGGCAACGATAAATTGCGTGTTGTCTCGATCCATGGTTTGCCAGTTAATGTCTTTGTAGGTAATCACCGGCACGCCGTTCACGTTTTGCAGATGGTTTTCATCTTCCAGCGAGATAAACGCCTGCACGTTGTAGCCCAGAATCTCTTCGCTCTGCAACGCGGCGTAGGCTTCCATGGCGTTCTTACCGGAACCGATAATAATGGTTTCCTTCTGCCATTGACCGGCGCGATTGATGGCGCGTTTGACCACGGCGCGCATCAACGGCAATAGCAGCAGCGCGTAACTCCAGCTAAACACCCAAACCATGCGCGAGAAATCCCACTTAGAAAAGGCAATCAAGGCCAAATCCAGCAGCGAGAAAACGAACAGGGTTTTGAAAACTTCTTTTAACTCGAACCAGAAGGGTTTGCGGTACGTGTAATGGCGCATACGCACCCAAAACCACGCGGTGCAAAGCACGGAAAGACCTAATTGGGCAATGAAACGATATTCAATTTGCTGTGGCGGAATAAAGGTATCCAGCTCTCCCCAAATACCTTGAACGGTGGCCGCAGATAAAAACAGGGCCAAATTAAGTGCAACTAAATCGGAAAAACTTAGTGCGACTTTTGCGATGAGGTTTTTACGCAGTCCGCTCCAGGAACGGGTTGCATCATTCATTATCAATGTACTTGCCATAAAACCTGCTCTCTTTTCTTAAGTAAAAGATGGCCTGACCAGAATCAAGTACGCGCTCAGGAGTGGTCCGCTGAAAGCGGAAAGAAACAATTTTTCAGCGAGATATAAGTCATTACTGCCACAAGCGCTGCATGGAAAGGACCGTTTGAGACGTGATGAACGTCACGAAAAGCTGCAGCAACGTTTAAGAGTATGCAGGAGTTATTTGACAGAAGTAATATGGAAATTGTCTGAAAAGGAAATTAATGACTAAAGAAAATATTCATTAATTTATTGATTTAGATAGTTAAAATTAAAAATCGCGACGATGTAGCGCTTATTTTTAAGACAGGTTTTAGGAATCACCGCCAAACTGTGTGGTTGGCGGTGGAGGTGATTGAAAACCTATTTGGTTAAAACCCAGCGGTCTTGCTGTTTGTCATAGTGTCCGATATGCAGCGTAATCTCTTTACCATCAATCCACGCTGGCACGCTGGTCTCTTTGTCCCAACCGTCGAGTTGATAACTCAGGCCGGGATTGGTGTGACACGGAATGCTTACGGTATCGAGCGTCTCTGCATTCAACTCGGCATCCACGATTTCATAACGGCCAATCTTTACTACGTGTCCCATCATCATCTCCCGTTTTATGCTGGGTGGTATAGTGATCATAGTCGCTGACACACAGTTTACGAGTCGCCAGGCCTCGGATTACTCCTTCTCTTCCCTTACGCGCACCCCGATTTTGAGAATATGGTTATTCTCTTTCTCGGCTACCGTCCAGGTTAGCTGATTCCATTCCACCTGATCGCCGACCACTGGCGTGCCGCCCAATAAACTCATCACCAGTTGACCTAGCGACTGCTGATCGTTGGTGTTTTCGTCCAGTTCGAGACCGTAAATTTGCGCCACATCACGCAGGCGCGCTTCAGCATCGAGAATAAAATCACCAAAGAAGCGCTGGTCGAGCGACACCGGCGGCGACTGACTGAACATTTTTCCCAGCGCAGGCAAATCGCGTTCGCGGCCAATCACGCACAGCACATCGCCCTCTTTCAGGCGCGTGTTGCCGTTCGGGTGCATCAGCACATTGTCACGGAACAGGGCGGCGATGTGTGTTTCGCGCGGCATCTGTAAATCACGCAGTGCCGCACCAACACACCATTTGTCCGCGCTAAGCTGGTAGATAAACTGCTCCCACGGATTCTCTGGGTGAATATCCAGTCCCACCCGCCCAATCGGCGAGGCGGTTGGTGGCACCACCACTTTGGCGCGTTTCGCGGCATAGCCAAGCGAGGTGCCTTGCAGCATCAATGACACCAGCACCACGAAGAACGCAATGTTGAAATAGAGTTTGGCATTTTCCAGGCCCGCCATCATGGGGAACACCGCAAGGATAATCGGCACCGCGCCGCGCAGGCCAACCCAGCTAATAAAGATGCGCTCGCGTCCGGTGAACCCTTTAAACGGCAGCAAACCGACCAAAATCGACAGCGGACGGGCTACCAGAATCAGCCACAGCGACAGGATCATGGCGGGCACCGCGATGTGCCACAAATCGGATGGCGTCACCAGCAGGCCAAGCACGATAAACATGCCGATTTGGCTCAGCCATGCCATGCCGTCGAACGTTTGCAGAATGCCGTGGCGGTTGCGTATCGGGCTGTTACCCAACAGGAAGCCGCACAGATACACAGCCAGAATACCGCTGCCTTCCATGACGGTGGTGAGTGCGAACACCATGATGCCGCCGCTTAACGCCAGCAGCGGGTAGAGGCCTTGCGCCAGGTTGATGCGGTTGATTAACTGCTGTAGCGCCCACCCGCCGCCTAAGCCCAGTACAATGCCCAATCCAAACTGCTGCACCAGATGCACGACAAACATCCAGCTCAAACCAGATTGACCCTGCTGAATCATCTCAATGAGGGTGATGGTGAGAAACACCGCCATCGGATCGTTACTACCTGATTCGATTTCCAGCGTGGAGCTCACGCGTTCGTTAAGGCCTTTATCGCCCAGCAGGGAAAATACCGCCGCGGCATCGGTAGAACCAATAATCGCGCCGATCAGAAAACCTTCCATCAGGTTGAGATTGAACAGCCAGGCGGCCGCCACACCGGTTAAACCGGCGGTGATCATGACGCCAACGGTGGCAAGTGATAAGGCTGGCCCCAGCGCCACCTTCAATGAGCTGGCTTTGGTGCGCATACCGCCATCCAGCAGGATGATGGCTAAGGCGAGGTTGGACACTAAATACGCGACCGGATAGTTATCAAAGGCGATGCCACCAATGCCGTCGATGCCGGCCAGCATCCCCAATGCCAGAAAGATCACCAGTATGGGAATGCCTAAGCGTGAGGAGAACGAGCTAAGCAGAATACTTGCTGCCACCAGCACGGAACCAATAATAAAAACACTGTAAATCATGCTGGCATTCAACGGCATACTCCTGCGGCGGGAACACAATAGGCAAACTGCGGGGGATTCACACAGACAAGGTCAAAAGATAATGCCTTATCAATAGCTTGTCAGCGGTTAATTGCACTTTTTTTCAATTTGGCGAGCGTTATTCCATGAAAGCTGAAATAAGTCTGTGAAAACAGCAGGGATTTCAGGGATAAAAGGGGGGCGAGACCATTAAAAAAGCCGGTCAGCGACCGGCTCAGGCATTCAGACTTCTGCAACCTGCTTGTGGAAAAGTTCTCTAAATACCGGGTAGATGTCTTCTGGCTCACGGATGTGCTGAATGGCGAAGTTATCAAACACCTGTTGCAGATGCTCGTACTCGCGCCACAAGGTTTGATGCGCACGGCGCGTGATTTCGATATAGCTGTAATAACGCACAACCGGCAAAATGTGTTTCGCCAGAATTTCATGGCAAAGCGGTGAATCATCCGCCCAGTTATCACCATCCGAGGCCTGCGCGGCATAAATGTTCCACTGCGCCGGATCGTAACGCTCTTTCACCACTTCATCCATTAGCTTCAGCGCACTGGAAACGATGGTGCCGCCGGTTTCTTGCGAATAGAAGAACTCCTGCTCGTCTACCTCTTTCGCCTGCGTATGGTGGCGGATATACACCACGTCCACGTTTTTGTAGGTGCGGCTTAAGAACAGATAAAGCAGGATATAAAAGCGCTTTGCCATATCTTTCGTGGCCTGATCCATCGAGCCTGACACGTCCATTAAGCAGAACATCACTGCCTGGCTGGAGGGTTCTGGTCGCTTCTCAAAGTTTTTGTAACGCAGATCGAAGGTGTCGATAAACGGCACGCGATCGATACGCGCACGTAGCTCAGCGATCTCCTTACGCAAACGATCTTCTTCAAGCAGCTGCGCCGGTTCGCTGTTTTCCACCTCACTCAGCGTGGTCTCCAGCTCATGCAGCATGCGACGTTTTCCCGCTGTCATGGCGGTACGGCGTGCCAGCGAATTTTGCAGCGAGCGCACCACGCTAATGTTGGCGGGAACCCCATTTGAGGTGAAACCTGCACGGTGGGTTTTATACTCATTTAACTGGCGATGTTGATTTTTACGCAGATTAGGCAGCGCTAAATCTTCGAACAGCAGGTCCAAATACTCATCTTTCGAAATCTGGAATGAGAATTCGTCCTGGCCTTCACCATCCTGACTGGCATTTCCCTGACCGCTGCCACTGCCGCCGCCACCGCCCTGTGGGCGCTCGATGCGGTCGTTTTGTACAAAGTGGTCATTACCGGGATGAACACGATGGCGACTGCCGCCGCGCCCTTGATGGAAACTCGGTTCATTAATATCGTCGATAGGAATAGACACCGACTCGCCGCTCTCAACATCGGTCACCGAACGCTTGTTAATGGCCTCGGAGATCGACTGCTTGATTTGCGACTTGTAACGGCGTAAGAAGCGCTGCCGATTGACGGCGCTTTTGTTCTTACCGTTGAGACGCCGATCGATAAAATACGACATAAAAATCCCCCAAACCTCATTGCAAGCTCAGGCCGGGAAATCCCGGCCTCCTGTTGCGACAGCGTGCTGCCGCAGCGCTTACAGGTCACGATTAAGACGACTTACGCACGCGCAAATACCATTCGCACAGCAGACGCACCTGCTTGCGGGTATAGCCTTTTTCCATCATGCGATCGACAAAATCGTCGTGTTTTTTCTGCTCGTCCGTTGAGGTTTTGGTATTGAACGAAATCACTGGCAACAACTCTTCGGTGTTCGAGAACATTTTTTTCTCAATGACCGTGCGCAGTTTTTCGTAGCTGGTCCAATTCGGATTGCGACCGCTGTTTTGCGCGCGCGCGCGCAGCACAAAGTTAACAATCTCGTTGCGGAAATCTTTCGGATTACTGATTCCGGCAGGTTTCTCAATTTTTTCCAGCTCGGCGTTAAGTGATTCGCGGTCAAACAGCTGGCCGGTATCGGGATCGCGATACTCCTGATCCTGAATCCAGAAGTCAGCGTAAGTGACATAGCGATCAAAGATGTTTTGGCCATATTCAGAATAAGACTCCAGATAGGCTGTTTGAATCTCTTTGCCAATAAACTCGGCGTACTTCGGAATCAAATAGCCTTTCAAATGCTCCAGATATTTCTCAGCCAAATCTTGCGGGAACTGTTCGCGCTCAATCTGCTGCTCCAGAACGTAGAACAGGTGTACCGGGTTAGCCGCCACTTCAGCATGATCAAAGTTGAACACGCGAGACAAAATTTTAAACGCGAAGCGAGTGGAAAGGCCGTTCATGCCCTCGTCTACGCCGGCGTAATCGTGATATTCCTGCCATGACTTGGCTTTGGGATCGGTGTCTTTCAGGCTTTCACCATCATAGACGCGCATTTTGGAGTAGATGCTGGAATTTTCTGGCTCTTTCAAACGTGAAAGGATTGAGAATCGTGCCAGAGTTTCCAGAGTGCCAGGTGCGCAGGGCGCAGTAGTCAACTCACTGTGATTCAACAACTTGTCGTAAATTTTGATCTCTTCAGAAACGCGCAGGCAGTAAGGCACTTTGACGATGTAAACACGGTCAAGGAACGCCTCATTGTTTTTGTTGTTACGGAACGTCACCCACTCTGATTCGTTGGAGTGCGCCAGAATGATGCCGTTAAACGGCAGCGCAGAAATCCCCTCGGTGCCGTTGTAGTTACCTTCCTGCGTAGCGGTCAGTAGCGGATGCAGCACTTTAATCGGTGCTTTAAACATCTCAACGAATTCCATTACGCCCTGGTTAGCACGGCACAGCGCACCGGAATAACCGTAAGCATCAGGATCGTTTTGGGCATGATTTTCCAGTTTACGGATGTCTACTTTACCGACCAGCGCCGAAATATCCTGGTTGTTTTCATCGCCCGGCTCAGTTTTGGCGATCGCCACCTGTTCCAGAATTGACGGCCACACTTTCACCACTTTAAAGCGGGTGATATCACCGCCAAAATCGTGCAGGCGTTTCGCTGCCCACGGTGACATGATGGTGCCAAGATAACGACGCGGTACACCATACTCTTTCTCCAGAATATTGGCGTCTTCCTGCGGGTTAAACAGGCAAAGAGGATGGTCGTTGACCGGGCTGCGTTCGCCGTCGGCACTTAAAACATAAATAGGTACACGCTGCATCAGCGCCTTGAGACGTTCGGCCAGCGACGATTTACCGCCGCCCACCGGGCCAAGTAAATAGAGAATTTGTTTCTTCTCTTCTAAACCTTGCGCAGCGTGTTTCAGGTAAGAGACGATCTGCTCGATCGCTTCTTCCATACCGTAAAATTCCTCAAAAGCAGGATAACGGCCCATCACGCGGTTAGAGAAGATTCTGGAAAGACGTGGTTCCTGAGCCGTATCAACCATCACCGGCTCACCAATAGCCATCAATAGTCGTTCGGCAGCGTTGGCGTAGGCACTGCGATCTTGCTTACAGATGGTAAGGAATTCCTGCAATGTGAATTCTTCATCCTTGGCAGCTTCATAACGCTGACGATAGTGATCGAATATATTCATAGCGATGCCCGTCCTTTCGTTTTTAGCACAGGTAAAGGAGCGTAATAAAAGGGTCTAGCAGCTCCCGGAAGATATTCTTTAATGAGTACAGCAACCCTTATGCCAACCTGACGATTTATTATCGGGATACACAATTCTTATGGTTACTCTGCTCGTACAAAAAGTCTCGTCTTACAAATAACTGTAGAAGGCATTCAGAAAACCTGCTGCGACTTTTCTCCTTATCTGGCGATATATCAATAACAAAGTCTCATAAGCTCTGAGGCAATCGACCTAAGCTGAAAGCCACATTTGAACGCGGCGACAATGAGTGGGCTATTCATGAAGAGCATCATTAAACGTTAACCGAAAGCAAAAATTTGGTTAGACTCTGCGTGTGATTGTTATATTTATGGAATGAATAAATTGTGAACCAATTCAAACTTAAAGCCCTTGCTCTGGTTGTTCCTTGTTATTTTGCGGCGTTCAGCACGCATGCTGAACCTTTATCTCTCGGCGCCTCGGTGATTTACGCGCAGTCGCCGTATCGTGGCGGCCAAGACCGTTACTTGCCGATTCCGGTGATTAATTACGAAGGTGAAAACTTCTGGTTCCGCAGCCTGCAGGGCGGTTACTACCTGTGGAAAGATCCGGCGAATCAACTCTCGTTGACGGTATTAGGATCGCCTCAAAAGTACGACCCGAAAGATAATGATTTCGGTGATATGAAAGGCCTTGACAAACGTCGCATGACGTTGATGGCGGGGGCCAGCTATCGTCATGTTGCCGATTGGGGCATCGTGCGTACCTCCTTGCTTGGCGACGTGCTGAATAACAGCAACGGCATGCTGTGGGATATTACCTATCTTTATCGCTTCGATTTCGGCGCGTTCAGCCTGACGCCGGGCATTGGTGCCATGTGGAACAGCGCGAACCAGAACCGCTATTACTACGGCGTCTCTTCCCATGAAAGCGCGCGTACCGGCATCGCGCGTTATCAACCCGATGACAGCTGGTCGCCGTATGTTGAAATGAATGCCAGCTATCAACTTAGCGACAGTTGGAATGCCAGCTTGTCCGGACGCTATACGCGTTTCGATAGCGAAATTAAAGACAGCCCAATGATTGATAAAAGCGGGCAGTTCACGTTGTGGACCGGCATCAGCTACAGCTTCTGATGATTCACTCAAACGCCTCGTAATGAGGCGTTTTTCTTTTATTGCACCAAAACAGCGCCCGGATGCGGCGCAGCGGGAGGAAGCATGAAAACTATCCAGTTTCAGGGTGAAGCCGCATTACCCGCGATTGGTCAGGGCACCTGGTATATGGGGGAAAATGCGGCGCTGCGTAATCAGGAAATCAGCGCGTTGCAGGCGGGTTTGGATCTTGGCTTGCGAGTGATTGATACCGCTGAAATGTATGCAGAGGGCGGTGCGGAAGAAGTAGTCGGCGAGGCGTTACGCGGACGGCGCGATCGGGCGTGGCTGGTATCAAAAGTCTATCCCTGGAATGCCAGCGAAATTGATGCCGTTGACGCTTGCGAGCGCAGTTTACGCCGGCTGCAAACCGATTATCTCGATCTCTATCTGTTACATTGGCGCGGCAATGTCCCGTTGGAAGAGACCCTTCGCGCGATGGAAACGTTGCAGCAGCAGGGCAAGATTCGTCATTGGGGCGTGTCAAATTTTGATGCCGATGATATGGCGGAGCTGTGGAGTGAAAAGGGCGGTGCAAGCTGTTTGACCAATCAGGTGCTTTATCATCTGGCTTCGCGCGGCATTGAGTATGATTTGCTGCCGGAATGCCAATCGCGCGCGATGCCGATCATGGCGTATTGCCCGTTAGCGCAGGCGGGAAGGTTACGCCAGGCGTTGTTCGACGACGCACATTTGCAGCAGATTGCACAACGTAAGCGCATTAGCGTGGCGCAATTATTACTGGCATGGGTCATAAGGCAGGAAGGTGTAATGGCTATTCCTAAAGCGAGCAGCGTGCGGCACGTGCAGGAGAATGCCGCAGCACTTGAGATCAGTTTAAGCAGCGAGGAACTGGCCATTATCAATCAAGTTTTTCCTGCACCGCAGCATAAGATGCCGCTGGATGTGGTGTAGCGGCGCAGGCACGCCGCTAGCGATTATCTGCTGCGTATGCGCAGGGTGACGCCCAAGCGAGCCGGTGATTCGCCGGCGCTTTTCATCGGTTTGCTGATGCGCGCTGTTTCAACACAGACCATGGTTTTGTACCCTTCATTGGGCATGTCGCCCATGCTGCATGACAACTCTGGGCCAGGATTCCACGTGACAACGTCACTCTGATGGTGATGATAGACTTCGATCTGACGATTTCCGCCCTTGTCGTGGATAACATTGCAATCGTCAGCTGCGGTGTGAATACGGTCCACACGATTCGGATAGGTTTGCTTGCCGTCAGTAGAAGTGCCTGGAGTATTATCATTTACCTTGTCGATAAAGCTGTTACCCAAACCGCTCACTTCAACCTGCGCAATATCTGCAACCTGGAAATAGGTGTGCAGGGCAGTTGTCGCTTCATAATCCCCGTGCGCTTCCAGCTCAATTTCGCAGTGCTCAGCAATGCGGAACCGCGCGATCAAGGTGAAGTCATGCGGCCATAGCTTTTTAGTTTGTGCGTTACTCTCCAGGGTGAACGTCAACATCACGGCATCATCGCTCTCATCGTGCGCGGTTAAAGTCCACGCCTGATTGCGTGCAAAACCATGCGCCGGCTCGCCTGCCGGACCAAACCACGGCCAACAAATTGGCACGCCGCCGCGAATCGCTTTGCCGGTTGTAAACGCTGTCTTCTCGCTGAGCCAGATTACCGGCTGTTGACCACTCGGTTGCCACGTCAATAAATGTGCGCCTTGCAACGCAATGGATGCGCGCACTTTAGGATGGCTGATCACCACAACCGGCAATTGGTCTATTTGGCGCAGTGAGATGTAAGGTGTGACTTGTTCGACAACAGGTAAGCTATAAATTTTGTTTTGCATAATCAGACCTTCTCTTCTTCCAATCCAAAAAAAAGGGGCGACCGAAGTCACCCCTTGTCTGTTCAGCCGGTTAACTTACTTAGAAGCAACCAGTGCAATCAGATCCAGAACTTTATGTGAGTAGCCAGTTTCGTTGTCATACCAGGAAACCAGTTTCACGAAGTTGTCGTTCAGTGCGATACCGGCTTTAGCATCGAATACTGAAGTCAGCGTTTCGCCGTTGAAGTCAGTTGAAACAACGTCGTCTTCGATGTAGCCCAGAACGCCTTTCATTTTGCCTTCCGACTCAGCTTTGATCACTGCGCAGATTTCTTTGTAGGTTGCTGGTTTTTCCAGACGAACAGTCAGGTCAACAACAGACACGTTCGGAGTAGGAACGCGGAACGCCATACCGGTCAGTTTGCCGTTCAGTTCTGGCAGAACCACGCCTACAGCTTTCGCTGCGCCAGTAGAAGATGGGATGATGTTCTGAGCTGCGCCGCGGCCGCCGCGCCAGTCTTTGTGAGACGGGCCATCAACAGTTTTCTGAGTAGCGGTAGTTGCGTGAACGGTGGTCATCAGGCCTTCAACGATACCGAAGTTGTCGTTGATAACTTTAGCCAGTGGCGCCAGGCAGTTAGTGGTGCAAGATGCGTTAGAAACGATATCCTGACCTTCGTATTTGTCGAAGTTTGCACCACGAACAAACATCGGGGTCGCATCTTTAGATGGGCCAGTCAGAACGACTTTCTTCGCACCAGCGGTGATGTGTTTACGCGCGGTTTCGTCGGTCAAGAAGATACCGGTTGCTTCAGCAACAACGTCAACACCCACTTCGTCCCACTTCAGGTTAGCCGGGTCTTTCTCAGCGGTAACACGGATTTTCTTACCGTTAACAATCAGTGCGCCGTCTTTAACTTCTACGGTGCCGTCGAAACGACCGTGCGTAGAGTCATACTTCAGCATGTAAGCCATGTAGTCAGCGTCGAGCAGATCGTTGATTGCGACGATTTCGATGTCTTGACGCTGCTGAGCAGCACGGAAAACGATGCGACCGATACGGCCAAAACCGTTGATACCTACTTTGATAGTCATATATTCCACCAGCTATTTGTTAGTGAATAAAAGGTTGGCTGTAAAATTACAAAAACCTTACCAGGCGTCAAGCGGAATCGTGTCAATTGTTGCGACAGGTCAATTCCAACACCAGGAATAATTCAGTGCGCAATCGCTTGCGCAACACCCTTACTGCGCGCCTATGTTACGCCGAAAGCGGGCTGAAAAGGGATGAGTTTTGCAAAGGGTGATCATCGTCACAATTTTGTGCTGTGGAGGTCGCGCTGAAAAGGTTCGCACGAAAAAAGACCCGATAGATGTTGTTCATTTGTTAGAATACTAGTCGATTTTCACAGAATGACACTCTGGAACTTAAAATGGCTAAAGACACCGCACCCGACGCAAAAATCGCGCAGCTTTCCGAAATGCAGCGCTACGTAACTCAGCATCGCGGAACGGAACCGCCTTTCTCTGGTGCCTTACTGCATAACAAGCAGGAGGGGATTTACCACTGCCTGGTATGTAACTCACCGCTGTTTCTTTCTGAAACCAAATACGATTCCGGCTGTGGCTGGCCAAGTTTCTATCAACCCTTCAATGACGAAGCGATTCGCTATTTAGAAGATGATTCACACGGCATGCATCGTGTAGAAATCCGCTGTGGCAACTGCGATGCGCACTTGGGCCATGTTTTTCCGGATGGCCCACAGCCGAGCGGCGAACGATATTGCGTAAACTCCGCCTCGCTGAACTTCACCGATGAGCAGGGCAATCAGCAAGAGGGCTAAGCATGAAACACGAGTTGGAAGCGATGCTGGCAGCGATGACACCAGAGGTGTACGAGCGTCTGTCCACGGCGGTTGAGACGGGAAAATGGCCTGATGGCGTAGCCTTGACGCAAGATCAGCGTGATAACTGCATGCAGTTGGTGATGCTGTGGCAGGCGCGTCATAACCACGATCCGCAGCATATGACCATCGGAAAAGGCGGCGATATGGTGATGAAATCGAAAAAGCAGCTGAAAGAAGAGTTTGGTATCGAGCCAGACGTGACGCGTATTAATCTGCACTAACGTTTGAACGCTGAGGGCTGGTAATAACCAGCCCAATTTTCAGATTATTACCGCGCCTTGCGCACGCATTTGCGCGATCGCAATGTCGCTATCATCCGGGTTAAGGTTCACGCCGCGGCAACCCTCTTTTACTACCTCAACGTTGTATCCCAATTCTAACGCATCCAGTACGCTGTACTTCACGCAGTAATCGGTCGCAATACCTAACATCACTAAATCGCTGATGCCGCGCTCACGCAGCCAACTGTCCAGTTCAGTTTTACGGCGATGCCCGTTATCAAAGAATGCGCTGTAACTGTCTACATCCGCGTCGCCGCCTTTGTGGAAAACCGCATCAATCAACGTACGATCCAGATCGGGATGGAAATCCGCGCCAACCGAGTTCTCAATACCATGATCGGGCCACCAGATTTGTGCTAAACCATTTAGCTCGCCTAGGGTGTATACCGGCTCACCCGAAACTGAAGCAAAACTGCCGTGATTGGCTGGATGCCAATCTTGCAATGCCACCACACACTCTCCACGATCGCGGAATTCACGCGCATAACGATTGGCGACTGCCACCGTGTGATCGCCTTCGCGCACCGCCATAGGGCCGCCGGGGCAAAAATCGTTTTGAATATCGATGATTATTAATGCCCGCTTCATTAATTTGCTCCGTCTCAATCGTCGGTCAGTTCGCCGCGTAAATTCTGTTGCATTTTGGCACGAATTTCAGCGCTGGAAAGGTTTTGACTCAACAAAAAGTGCAGTTTAGTTAACGTAGCTTCAACAGTGAGATCAAAACCACTGATCACACCAGCATGCTCCAGCGCATTACCGGTGGCATAGCCGCCCATGTTCACTTTGCCAGACATACATTGCGTCAAATTCACCACCACAATGCCGCGATCGCTGGCTTCTTGCAGCTCGGCAAGAAACTCAGCGTTTTGGGGGGCATTGCCAACGCCATAGGAGCGCAGGATCAGCGCTTTTACCGGCTGACGCAGGAAGTTGCGCACCACATCCGCAGAAATGCCGGGATAAATGGTCACTACACCAATCGGCTGTGGCGTGATCGGATGCACCATCAGCTCGCCTGCGCTGCGCGGCGCGGGTGGCGTGTTAAGACGACGAATATGGATGCCGGCTTCCAGCAGCGGTGACAAATTCGGCGAGGCGAAGGCGTTGAAGCCATCAGCATGTGCTTTGGTGGTACGGTTGCCACGGAACAGCGTGTTATTAAAAAACAGCGCGACTTCACTGATCGGATAATTAGCCGCGACGTACAGCGAGTTCAGCAGGTTCTGCTGACCATCCGAACGCAATTCCGCCAGTGGAATTTGCGAACCGGTCACAATCACGGGTTTCGCGAGATTTTCCAACATGAATGAGAGCGCGGAAGCGGTGAACGCCATGGTATCCGTGCCGTGCAGGATCACAAAGCCATCGTAGTTGTCGTAATTTTGCTTAATGTCATCAGCAATCGATTGCCAATCCTTCGGCGTCATATCCGAAGAGTCCATCAGCGGCTGGTATTCATGAATAGTGAAGTCAGGCATTTCAGGACGATGAAACTCTGGCATGTTCGCCAGCTGTTGCTGCAGATGACCGGAGACCGGAATGTAGCCGTGTGCAGAGCGTTGCATACCAATGGTACCGCCGGTGTAGGCTACGTAGATATTTTTCTTTTGCATGGAGAAACTCAGACTTGCCGTTAAAAGCGCAGTATAAGGGGATTGCTAACGAAAAGCAGCCCGACCAGCGGCCGGGCTGTAAAGATTAACGTACGTTGCCGCAGTTGAGGCAGAAAGCGTAGCGATTTTGCGGATCGTTCAAATGATTTATGAGGCCTGGCTGCTGTTGCATCGCGCTCATTACGTCAAGCATGGGGGCAGGTAGCCACACTTTCAGCGTCGCGGGCAGCAGCGCTTGCACAGAGGCATTCATCTGATTCAACAGCAGATCAAACATGCCCGGCTCATCCTGATACCAGCTGAGCTGCGGCGTGGTGATTTTCGCCAGCTCCGCAGCTTTGGCTACCGCATCATCGAAATCGCCTAACGCATCCACTAAACCGTTAGATTTGGCATCGCTGCCGGTCCATACGTGGCCTTGCGCGATGGCGTTAATTTGCTCTGGCGTTTTATGACGCGAAGCAGCAACCAAACCAACAAAGTTGCGGTAGCCACTTTCGATGGTCAGCTGCATCAATTGCTGCACTTCCGTTGGCAGCGCTTTGGTTGTCGCCACATCAGCCAGCGGCGAGGTTGCTACGCCGTCGGTATGCACACCAATGGCGTCCAGGCTGTTCTCCACGGTATTGATCACGCCGAAGATGCCAATCGACCCGGTTAAGGTGCTCGGTGCTGCCACAATGTAATCGGCTGGTGTGGAGATCCAATAACCGCCTGACGCCGCCATGCCGCCCATGGAAACCACCACCGGTTTACCGGCTGCATGCGCGGCGGCTAACTCTTCACGAATCGCCTCCGAGGCAGTTACGCTGCCGCCTGGACTGTTCACGCGGAGTACAATAGCTTTGATTTTCGCATCGAGGCGTGCATCACGAATCTGCGCTGCTGTGGTATCGCCGCCAACGTTACCGGCGCTCTCTTCGCCATCCATAATGGCGCCGCTGGCAAGAATCACCGCAATATTGCCATCCTGACCTTGATGAGATTGCGGCACGGTATAATCGTAGATGCTGACATTACGATAATCGTTATTGGCTTTATCCCAGCCGAAGGTTTTGATCAGCTCCTTGTCGGCGGCGGCGCGGGAATCCAATACATCAACCAACTTATTGTTCAGCGCATATTTCGCCGTATCGCCATCCACTGCCTGCAGGCCGCTGATGATGCCGGCTGCACCAGGGAACAGCTGTTCAGGGGTGATCTGACGATTCGCTGCCACGGTATTAAGGAAGTTTTGCCACAGCTGGCCAACCCAACGTCCATCGGCGTCGCGCGCTTCGGATGACATATCATCACGCAGGAACGGCTCGACAGCGGATTTATAGGTGCCCACGCGGAACACATGCGAGCTCACTTTCAGCTTATCCAACAGCGTTTTGTAATACAGACCATTGGTGGCAAAACCGTGCAGATCGACGGTGCCCTGAGGTGACAAATAGACTTTGTTGGCATAGCTGGCGATATAATATTGCGCCTGGCTGTAGCTGTCGCCAATGGCGTAAATCGGCTTGCCTGCATCGCGGAATTCGCGCAGCGCTTTGCCGACATAGTTTAGTGAAGGCTGATCGCCGCCCGCGAAGTCGCGCAGATCCAATACGATACCGGTGATGTTTTTATCCGTTTTCGCATGGCGAATGGCATCCACCACGTCAAACAGCGAATTTTCCTGCAAACGATCGCTATTGGAACCCAGCAGCTGACGGCTGATGCGGTTCAGACGATTACTGACGGAAGGCTTATCCACCAACACGCCGCTGAGATCGACTTTCAATGCACCCTGTTGCACCGGTTCACTGCTGCCAGCACTGGACACCTGCAGCCAAATCCCGACGCCTGCCAGGATCAATACAATAAGAAATAAATTAAGAATAAATTCCCGTATAAAATTCAGAACCCGCCAGCTCCAGCGGAACAGGCCGGAAATAATTCGCCACAAAGTGCGCATAAACTCTCCATATTCGCGTAGCCGAGGCAATTAGCACGCGCTCTGCCTCGATGTCGGGTTCATCCTAATGAGCAGCGTGCGAAATGTCAGCAGGAAATCGCGCCAGACTGTTACAAAAGATCGGGCTGTGCCAGGATTAGCCGACGCTTTTTCTTCACGGGAGAATAAATGATGGATGCATTGGATTTATTAGTTAATCGCCGCTCGGCATCACGTTTGGCAGAACCCGCACCTGCCGGGGAGATTTTGCAAAACATTCTGCATGCAGGCATGCGCGCTCCGGATCACGGCACCTTGCAACCGTGGCGCTTCATTATTGTGGAGAACGAAGGGCGCGAGCGTTTCAGTAAAGTGCTGGAGCAGGCCGCGCGCGACAGCAGTCTGGACGAAAAAGCCATCGACAAGGCGACGTCCTCGCCATTCCGCGCGCCGATGATTATCACCGTGGTGGCGCACTGCGAACAGCATGAAAAAGTGCCGCATTGGGAACAAGTGGTCTCCGCGGGCTGCGCGGTGATGTCGATGCAGATGGCCGCTTTAGCACAAGGCTTTAACGGCATCTGGCGCAGCGGCCCATGGACCGACCACGCTCTGGTGCGCGAAGCCTTCGGCTGCCGCGAGCAGGACGTGATTGTCGGCTTCCTCTATCTCGGCACGCCGCAGCTGAAAGCCAATACCACCGTGGTCGCGCCAGATACTGCGCAGTTTGTCAGTTATTTCTGACAGACAACGGCGGGTTTCTGCGGCATGTTGTGCGCTGTTGCACACCGCGTAGACGAAAGATCGCGGTTAGGTCGCTCAGCACTTACTACCTGCTAACAGCCAGGCTAACATAGCGCCTACTGTTCAGTGCTTAAGGAACCCGCCATGAGTGAACCGCTACGTTTGACGCAATACAGCCACGGCGCCGGTTGCGGCTGCAAAATCTCGCCGCAGGTACTCGAAACTATTCTGCGCAGTGAACTTAGCCCTTTTCACGATCCTCACTTGCTGGTGGGCAATGAAACCCGCGATGACGCTGCCGTTTACGATCTGGGTAACGGCACCGCAGTGGTAAGTACCACCGATTTTTTCATGCCAATCGTTGATGATCCTTTTACCTTCGGCCGCATCGCGGCGACGAACGCGATCAGCGATATCTACGCGATGGGCGGCAAACCGATCATGGCAATCGCTATTCTCGGCTGGCCGGTGAATGTGCTTAGCCCGGACGTGGCGCAGCAGGTAGTTGAAGGCGGGCGCGCGGCATGTCAGGCCGCGGGCATCGCGTTAGCGGGCGGCCACTCTATTGATGCGCCAGAGCCGATATTTGGTCTTGCCGTCACCGGCATTGTTGGAGTGGATCGCGTTAAAAAGAACAGTGCGGCGCAGGCAGGTTGCCAGCTGTTCCTCACCAAACCGCTTGGCATCGGCATTTTAACAACTGCCGAGAAGAGAGGGTTGCTCCGCCCCGAGCACCAATCGTTAGCGGCTGAAGTGATGTGCCAGCTGAACAGCGCCGGCGCGGAGTTTGCGAAATTAGCCGGGGTTAGCGCCATGACTGATGTCACCGGTTTTGGTTTACTGGGGCATCTCAGCGAAATTTGCCTGGGTTCTTCACTGCGTGCAGTCATCAAGGCCGCAAACGTGCCGCGTTTATCCGGCGTAGACGAATATGTCGCTGAAGGCGCGATACCCGGCGGCACACATCGCAACTTTGCCAGCTATGGTGCGCATATTTCTCCGATTGATGAGGCGACGCGCGCTTTATTATGCGACCCACAAACTTCTGGCGGCCTGTTAGTGGCAGTGCAACCCGACGCCATTGACGCATTCCAGCGTTGCGCTGCCCAGGCGGGCGTGCAGGCGACGGCGATTGGCGAGTTGTATGTTGCTGACGCCGCGCATCCCTTGATTACCGTAGTGACTTGACGTTAAAGGAACGACGCCATTTATGCGTTTGTTTATTGCCGAAAAACCCAGCTTAGCGCGCGCTATTGCTGATGTACTGCCAAAACCGCATCGTCGTGGTGAGGGTTACATTGCCTGTGGTAACGATCAGGTTGTGACCTGGTGCGTTGGACATCTGCTGGAGCAGGCGCAGCCCGACAGCTATGACAGCCGCTATGCGCGCTGGAATCTGGCCGATTTACCGATTATCCCGGAAAAGTGGCGCTTGCAGCCGCGTCCTTCAGTTGCAAAACAGCTGAAAGTGATTGAAGGCTTGCTACAACAGGCCAGCACGGTGGTGCATGCTGGCGACCCCGATCGTGAAGGTCAACTGCTGGTTGATGAAGTGCTGGATTATCTGCAGTTGGCACCGGAAAAACGCCAGAGAGTTCAGCGCTGCTTGATCAACGATTTGAATCCGTCCGCCGTTGAGCGCGCGGTTGATCGCTTGCGCGAGAACCGCGAATTTATTCCTTTGTGTGTTTCCGCGTTAGCACGTGCGCGTGCGGACTGGTTGTACGGCATCAATATGACGCGAGCCTGGACGCTGCTGGGGCGTAATGCTGGCTATGACGGCGTGCTGTCAGTAGGACGTGTGCAAACGCCCGTGCTCGGGCTGGTGGTACGCCGGGATGAGGAGATCGAAAACTTTATCCCGAAAGATTATTTCGAGGTCAAAGCCCACATCGTGACGCCGAAAGACGAGCGGTTTGTTGCCAGTTGGGTTCCCAGCGATGCTTGTGAACCGTGGCAGGACGAGGAAGGGCGCTTATTACATCGCCCGCTGGCCGATCATGTTTTGGACCGCATTAACGGTAAACCCGCGCTGGTAACCGGATACAACGACAAGCGGGAAGCGGATACGGCGCCGCTGCCGTTTTCGCTCTCCAGTTTGCAGATTGAAGCCGCTAAGCGCTTTGGGCTTAGCGCACAAAACGTACTCGATTGCTGTCAGCGCCTGTACGAAACCCATAAATTGATTACCTATCCACGTTCCGATAGCCGCTATTTACCGGATGAGCACTTTGCGGGTCGTCATGCGGTACTCAACGCAATCAATGCCCATCAACCTCAGCTTACGCCGCCCGCTGATTTCAATCACGACCGTAAAAATCGCTGCTGGGACGATAAAAAGGTCGATGCGCACCACGCAATCATTCCCACTGCGCGCGCCGGTAAAGTGAACCTTAGCGATAATGAAGCCAATATTTATGGCCTGATCGCCCGGCAATATCTGATGCAGTTTTGTCCTGATGCCATCTTCCGCAAATGCGTGATTGACCTTGAAATTGGCGGCGGCAAATTCATCGCCAAGGCACGTTTCCTTGCGGAGGCCGGTTGGCGAGCGCTGCTGGGCAGTAAAGAGCGTGATGAAGAGAACGACGGCACGCCGCTGCCGGTAGTGAGCAAAGGTGATGCGCTGTTGTGCGAGCGTGGTGAAGTGCTGGCCAAGCAAACGCAGCCGCCGCGTCCCTTCACCGACGCCACCTTGTTGTCGGCGATGACCGGTATTGCGCGCTTTGTGCAGGATAAAGAATTAAAGAAAGTGCTGCGTGCAACCGATGGTTTAGGTACGGAAGCGACGCGTGCTGGCATTATTGAATTGCTGTTCCGCCGAACATTCCTGGTGAAAAAAGGCCGCTCTATTCACTCAACCGATGCGGGCAGGGCGTTGATCCATGCGCTACCAGAAATGGCTGCACGGCCAGATATGACCGCACAATGGGAATCAACCTTAACGCGCATCAGCGAAAAGTCGTGTCGTTATGATGAGTTTATGCAGCCGCTGGTCAGCACCTTAATTGGATTGATTGGCGAAGCGCGTCATCGACCGTCATTGCAATCATTTAGAGGCATCGCCGCGCCCGCTTCCGCCAAGCGTAAAAGCAAAGCCAAGCCGTCGCGCCGTAAAACCAAGGAGACAGAGTGATGCGTTATGCCATGTTGCTGTTAGGGGGATTACTGCTTAGCAGCACCGCTGCACAAGCTAATCGCCAGCCGGAGTCCAATCGCATGGGGAATACGGACGTGGTGGTGGATATGCCGCCTGAAGTGTGGACGCAAGGGCAAAACAATCAGCAAAGCAACTGCCTGATGTGCTGCGTGTATGAGAATCGCAGTTATTCAGAAGGCGCGGTGGTAAAAGCCGAAGGGGTGCTGTTGCAGTGCGCGCGCGATGAGAAAGTGATTGGCACGAATCCGCTCATCTGGAAAATCATCAAATAAAACAGCGTGGCGCAAGCCGCCACGCTATTTATCACAATGCAAACGTTGACCATACCGGCGCGTGATCCGACGGCTTTTCCATACTGCGAATCTCATAATCAATCCCGCTGGCAATGCAGCGCGATGCCAGCGGCTGGCTCGCCAGTATCAGGTCAATGCGCAGACCCCGATTATCATCAAAGCCCTTCGAGCGATAATCAAACCAAGAGAAGCGATCGTTAGTCGCTGGGTATTTATCGCGCCAGGTATCGACCAAACCCCAGCTGAGTAAACGATCCATCCACTCACGCTCTTCCGGCAGGAAGGAACATTTGCCGGTGCGCAGCCAGCGCTTACGGCTCTCTTCGCCGATGCCGATGTCAAGATCGGTGCTGCTGATGTTCATGTCACCCATGATTAATACCGGCTTATCCGCCGCCAGCTGCTGTTCGAGATAGTTTTGCAAATCGCGATAGAACTTCTCTTTCGCCGGGAACTTGGTTGGATGGTCGCGGCTTTCGCCCTGCGGGAAATAACCATTCATTACCGTGATATTGCCGATGGGGCTTGGGATTTCGGCGACGATCAGGCGGCGCTGCGCATCTTCATCATCAGTGGGAAAACCGCGGTGCACATTAACCGGCTGCGCTTTCGTCAGCAGCGCAACGCCGTAATGGCCTTTTTGTCCATGATAAAACACGTGATAACCCAGCTTGCTCACGTCTTCAAGCGGGAACATGTCGTCGTGGACTTTGGTTTCCTGCAAACCAATTACATCCGGCTGGTGCTGCTCAATCAGCGCTTCCAGTTGATGAGGGCGTGCACGCAAGCCATTGATGTTAAAAGAGACAAATTTCATATCGCTGCCATTGTTATTTGCAAAAGGTTGCCAGGATGGTAGCGAGTTTTCACTTAAAAGTCATGGAGTGAATCGGAACAGCGAAGCGAGTGAAGTAAATAAAAAAGCGAGAAAGCAGAGAGGATGGTGGTGGGAGAAGGATTCGAACCTTCGAAGTCTGTGACGGCAGATTTACAG
>CBIFUL010000013.1:0-108696 GCA_966185695.1 uncultured Pantoea sp.
ATGAAATGCTGCGTATGGGCTTCATCGAAGACGTTGAAACCATCATGGCGCAGATTCCAGACGGTCATCAGACTGCGCTGTTCTCAGCCACCATGCCAGAAGCGATTCGCCGTATTACTAAACGCTTCATGAAAGATCCACAGGAAGTGCGCATCCAGTCAAGCATGACTACGCGTCCAGACATTTCGCAGTCTTATTGGACCGCTTACGGACGTAAAACTGACGCGCTGGTTCGCTTCCTGGAAGCTGAAGATTTCGATGCTGCCATCATCTTCGTGCGTACTAAAAACGCTACGTTGGAAGTGGCCGAAGCGCTGGAGCGCAGCGGTTACAACAGCGCCGCGCTGAACGGTGACATGAACCAGGCACTGCGCGAGCAGACGCTGGAGCGCCTGAAAGATGGTCGTCTGGACATCCTGATCGCGACCGATGTTGCTGCGCGTGGTCTGGACGTTGAGCGTATCAGCCTGGTTGTTAACTATGACATTCCGATGGACGCAGAATCTTACGTTCACCGTATTGGCCGTACCGGCCGTGCAGGCCGTGCGGGTCGCGCATTGCTGTTCGTTGAGAACCGCGAGCGTCGTCTGCTGCGCAACATTGAGCGCACCATGAAGCTGACCATTCCAGAAGTTGAGCTGCCAAATGCAGAACTGCTGGGTGAGCGTCGTCTGGCGAAGTTTGCTGCGAAAGTGCAGCAGCAGCTGGAAAGCAGCGATCTGGAAATGTACCGCGCACTGTTGAGCAAAATGCATCCGGGCGAAGAAGAGCTAGACATTGAAACCCTGGCCGCAGCACTGCTGAAGATGGCTCAGGGCGAACGTCCACTGATTCTGCCACCAGAAGCCCCGCGTCCAGCGCGCCGTGAATTCCGCGATCGTGACGATCGTCGTGACTCACGTGAAGCACGTGGCCCGCGCGAAAGCCGTGGCGATCGTGGTGAAAGCCGTGATGGTGCTCCACGTCGTGAACGTCGTGACGTTGGCGAAATGCAGCTGTATCGCATCGAAGTGGGCCGTGATGATGGCGTTGAAGTTCGTCATATCGTTGGCGCGATTGCTAACGAAGGCGATATCAGCAGCCGTTACATCGGTAACATCAAGCTGTTCGGTACTCACTCAACCATCGAACTGCCGAAAGGCATGCCGGGCGAAGTTCTGCAGCACTTCACGCGCACACGTATTCTGAACAAGCCGATGAATATGCAGCTGATGGGTGATGCACCGGTGCATGAGCGTAGCGAACGTCGTCCTTCTGCTGGCCGTGATGGCGAGCGTCGTGGCAATGGCGCGCCACGTGGCGATGGTGCTCCACGTCGTTTCTCTGAACGTCGTGAAGGCGGTCGTGAAGGCGGACGCTTCAGCCGTGAAGGCGGTCGTGGCCCACGTCGTGAAGACGGTGCCTCAGCACCACGTCGTCGTGACGCATAAGCGATAAAAGCTTGAAAATAAAAAGGGACGCGCAAGCGTCCCTTTTTTTATGCCGGTGGCAAAATTATACGCCGCCAGCAATCAGCACTCTTTCGCCGCTAACGTAGGCAGACTCTTCAGACGCCAAAAACAGCGCAACCTGCGCCACATCTTCTGGCAAACCAAAGCGTCCCAATGGCGTAGCTGCAATAAGCTGCGCTTTTAGCTCAGGGTGCATTTTCTTCGCTGCCAATAAACCTTCGGTCAATATAATGCCGGGTGCTAACGCATTAACACGGATATTGCGCGGGCCAAGCTCACGAGCAAGGCCCTGCGTTAACGTATCAATTGCGCCTTTGGTGGTGGCCCACAGCACCGAGCCGGGCATATTTCGCTGACTGTTCAGTGCGCTCAAATTAATAATCGATCCGCCGCGTGCCGGGAAATGCTTCGCGGCATATTGGCATACCAACAAGGTGCCAAGCAGATTCACATTGAGCTGCCGCTGCATCTCGCTAAGGGGTAAATCGGCAAAGTCGCCGTGGTGAAAAATGCCGGCGTTATTAACCACGATATCCGGTGCGCCAAACTGCGCGATGCTGCTGGCGAACAGACGCCGCACATCCTCTTCGCGTGCAACGTCAGCCTGCACCGCAATCGCTTCACTGCCCAGTGCACTGATATCCGTGACCACATCCGCTGCGCCGACTTCATCCTGGCGATAATTGACGATTACCCGAGCACCGGCCGCCGCGAAAGTCATGGCGATAGCGGCACCAATGCCTTTCGAAGCGCCCGTCACCAGCGCAATTTTGCCTTCAAGTGCTTTCATCATGTCTCTCCACCTGAGATTTCGGGGAAGGTAAAGGATGCGCTTGCGGTACGATTAGGCGGTAGCGCGATCCTGCAAGCTTTTTGCACAATCCTGCAAATCTACGCCTTCAGCTCTAGCCGCAAGCCAGGCGACAGGCGAGAATGCTGGCTCAATATTGACTTCACCCGGAGCGCGTAACGCATGATCAATCAGCAACAGTGGCAGCAGCTGGTCGCCAGCATTGCGCGTCACAGGCCAGAAGATGGGCGCCATCTCAGCGCGATTGATTTCCTCTCGTTTGGTCGCAGCTCCCACCCCACCAACTTGACGCACATCGCAACCTGGGCCAGCTTTGCGCTGATTGCACAAGGGCAAAAGGCTTTACGCATGGGTGATGAAGTGATGCATTACGGGCCGGGGGATTTACTGCTGGTGACGCTGGATATGCCGGTGCAATCCTGTGTGGTGCAGGCCACGCCGGAAAAGCCAACTCTTGGTGTCGGCATCGCCATTAACGAAACGCGCCTGATGCGTTATCTGGAACATTTTCCGCTGCAACAGACTGGGGCCAACATTCAGGGCGAGCGCGGCATCACTGTACACAATGTGGCACCACCTTTGGTTGATGCAGTGATGCGGTTAATTGAACTGCTGGATCATCCCCAGGATATTCCCGCGCTGGCGCCCTTAATCGAGCAGGAAATTTTCTATCGCCTGCTCACGGGCCCGGAAGGTCCGCGCATTCTCAACATGGCATTAGCAGAACGTCCTGGCAACAAAGTGGCGCGCGCGGCGCGCTGGCTGCGGGAAAATTTTCATCAACCGTTGAAAATGGATCGGCTGGCGAGCAGCGTGGGCATGAGTATCTCTTCGCTGCATCATCACTTTAAATCCGTCACTGCAATGACGCCGATGCAATACCAAAAGCAGCTGCGGCTTAATGAAGCGCGCCGTTTGATGTTAATGGAGAAGTTGGATGCGGGAACGGCGGGCTATCGCGTGGGCTACCAAAGTGCGTCGCAGTTTAGTCGCGAATACAGCCGCTTTTATGGTCAATCGCCCGCGCGTGATGTGCGGACGATAGCGGTGGGGCCAGAAACGCTGTACCCACCGCAATGATATTTACAGCGAGCGTGCGGCTTCCATCGCCAGCGCAAACGAGCGTAAGCGCGCCTGCGAATCATAAATCTGGCCATTGACCATAATTTCATCCGCCTGGGTTTCACGCAGCAGCGCGGTTAGACCGTTACGCACTTTATCGCTGTCGCCAACGATCGACATGCTGAGCGCCTGCTGCACGCCATATTGTTCTGATGGCGACCACAGATTATCCATGTTTTCAACGGGGGCAGGCAGCGGACCCGGTTTGCCACGGCGCAGGTTAATGAACTGCTGCTGCATTGAGGTAAACAGGAAGCGTGCATCCCGCTCGCTGTCAGCCGCTACCACATTGACGCACACCATGGCATAGGGCTTCGCCAGGCGCGCAGAAGGCTGGAATTTTTCGCGATACAAATGCAGCGCCTGAAGCAGCAAATCGGGCGCGAAGTGCGAGGCAAAGGCAAACGGCAAGCCAAGCTGCGCGGCGAGCTGCGCGCTGTACAGGCTGGAGCCAAGCAGCCAAACCGGAATCTTCAAACCTAAACCCGGTACCGGCTGCACTGGCGGATGCTCGCCTTCTGCGGCATCGAACCAGCGAATCAGCTCCGACACATCGTCCGGGAAGCTGTCTGCCTGACCACTGGATAAATGACGACGCAACGCCAGCATGGTGCGTTGGTCTGAACCCGGCGCGCGGCCAAGTCCAAGATCGATACGGCCAGGATAAAGCGATTCGAGCGTACCAAACTGTTCGGCGATCACCAGCGGAGCATGGTTAGGCAGCATGATGCCGCCAGATCCGAGGCGCAGCGTAGTCGTGTTCGCGGCCAGATAACCAATCAACACCGACGTTGCGGCGCTGGCGATGCCGGTCATGTTGTGGTGTTCCGCTAACCAATAGCGATGGAAACCCAGCGCTTCAGACTGACGTGCGAGCGCAAGCGAATTATGGAAGGCTTCACGCGCAGTCGAACCTTGCGGGATAGGGGCCAGATCCAGCACGGACAGGCGAACAGTTTTTTTCTCAGACATGGGCACTCCAAATAAGGATGGCGCAGGAGTTTACTTAATCCTGCGCCAGTGAGTATTACCGATCGTTACCCATATTAAAACTGCTATTAACAGCAGGAATATAGCCGGAATGTGCCTTTATCTGCCGCCTTCCAGCGCCATCCCAGCCAGCCGCCGCCAATAACCGTTGCAGTCGCTGCCGCGCGCCAGCATCAGCGGTGCTTCACCGGCTTCATTGGCGCGGAAGCGATCGATCTCCGCGAGGGTACTTTGGTCTTGTGGTGACAGGCGCACAATGTCGATCCAGTTATGCATTCCGGCGAGATCGTTGCCGAGGTTGTAGCAGTAACCGCTCAGGGTTTGAATGCCGTTCAGGACAAACACCTGCTGGCCCTCTTGCGATAGTACGCGGCGGCCGTTGGGATAGCTGCCGCAACAGGTTTGGCAGTCGTCCTTGGCGCGGTTTTCGGCGCGGGCGGTAAAGCAGCGCGCGGATAGCGCCAGCGGCAGGTGGCCGTAGCCCAGCACTTCAACGTCGAATTTGTCGCGCACCCCTGCGCTATCGCACTGTTGCAGCAGCTGAATCAACCAATCGCGAGACATCTCCACCGGAATACACCAGCGCGTCATGCCTTCTTGCAGCAGCAGCTGGAGCGTTTGCGCGTTGTACACATTGAGCGTTGGGCCAGCGACAAACGGCAGCTGGCGCTCCGCCGCAATGTTCACGGTGCCGATGTCGTTGGCTTCCAGCAGGAATTCGCCATTTTCCACATAGCGGCGTAGTTCTTTGATTTCCGACGGTGATTGCAGCAGCGCCAACGTGCTCAGCACCACTTGTTTACCGCTCTCTGCCAGCATGCGGCCGATGTCCATCCACTGATTGAACGACGTAGCGCGGCGCTTGCTGCACACCGTTTCGCCAAGATATACGATCTCGGCGCTGCTGCTGGCAGCCTGCTGATAAAAAGTTTCCAGCGTGCTGGTTGGCCAATACCACAGCACCGGGCCGATTGCGTATTTCATGTGTTCTCCTTATTGCCAGTCACGATGATATGCGCCGAGCGTGGTTTGGCTGCCTTCCGACAGCTCACCCAACGCCTGCATCCACGGCGTTTGCACCGCGTATTGCTCTGGCGCGGCCATGCAGCGATCGATCGCTTGACGCCACACCTGCGCCACCTGCGCCACATACGCCGGGCTGCGCTGCCGGCCTTCAATTTTCACCGAAGCGATGTTGGCGCGCAGCAGTTCAGGCAGCAGCGACAAGGTGTTCAGGCTGGTTGGCTCTTCGAGCACGTGATAAGTCTGGTTATCCACCGCGTAGCGGCCCTTGCACAGCGTGGGATATCCGGCGCTTTCACTGGGTGCATAGCGGTCAATCAATACTTCATTGAGCCGCGATTCCATGCCTTGCGGCGTTTGCTGCCAGCGCACAAATTTGGCGGGAGAACATGCGCCTGCGCTATTGGGTGACTCGCCGGTCAGCCACGATGAGAGATAGCAGCGGCCTTCCGCCATGATGCACAGGCTGCCAAAAGCGAACACTTCGAGCGGCACCGGCGTTTCCCGCGCCAGCTGCCTGACTTGATGCATCGACAACACGCGCGGCAATACCACGCGGCTGAGATCGAAATGACGGTGATAAAACTGGATGGCTTGCAAATTGGTGGCGGAAGCCTGCACGGAAAGGTGGCGTTCCACCTGCGGATAATGTTTTGCGGCGTACTCCAGCGTAGCGATATCAGCAAGAATCAGCGCGTCTGCACCGTTCTGGGCGGCAACATCAATGGCGCTCTGCCAGCGATTCAGGCCATCGGGATGAGCAAATGTGTTGATCGCCACGTGCAACTTACGGCGATGCTGATGCAGATAGCGCGCGGCTTCCGCCAGTTTCTTGTCGGTAAAATTGAGGCCAGCAAAGTGGCGGGCATTGGTGTCATCTTTCAGGCCGACGTAAACCGCGTCAGCACCATGCTCCACCGCCGATTTCAGCGCAGGTAAATTCCCCGCTGGACACAGCAGTTCCATACGATTTCCTCCCCGGATTCTGAAGGCAAAGAGTGTAGAGAAGCGGCTACGCACCAATGTTGATTTGAGGCAGTGAAAGCCCGATTGATGATGCAGAGTGAAGGTTTTTCGACCAGTTACACGACGATTTCCTTGATCTCAGTGGAGGCGAAGCCTATGGGATGTGGCAGAATAGGTAAAATTTTCTGAAGGGATTGTCGATGATGTTTGCGCGCTTACGTGGGCTGGTGGTGGAAAAAGGCCCTGAATTCCTTGCTTTACCGGTATCCATTACCCCTTTCTCAGTGAAAAAAGTCGCTTTGCAACAACTCTTAAACTGGCAATTTCGCCATGCTTTGTCTGAAGGTGAGTTAGACTTTCTGGAAGGGCGTTTTCTCGGGATCGAGATTGCGGATGTGAACCTACGCTGGATCACCACACTGCAAGACGGACGCCTGACCGTTTCGCGCGACGCTGAGGCAGATGTCTGGTTTCGCGGCGAAGCTAACGATCTGTTGCTGGTGGCAGCACGCAAAGCGGATCCCGATATGTTGTTCTTTCAACGCCGTTTGGTGATTGAAGGTGACACGGAGCTGGGACTGGAAGTGAAGAATTTAATGGATGCCATTGAATTAGACGCCATGCCCACGCCATTGCGCACGGGGTTGCAGCAGTTGGCTGCTTTTGTTGAGGCTGGAATGAAACAGGACGCGAAGGCCGCTGAGGCGCGCGCGGGGATCTCATGTTGATTCGTACGGAAATTGGTGTAGATGCAGCGGGCATCGACAGCTTGTTAAAGCGCAGTTTTGCCACCGCCGCAGAAGCGGAATTGGTCCAGCAGCTGCGTGAAGATGGCTTGCTGACGCTGGGCGTGGTTGCCACAGATGATGAAGGCCAGGTGTTAGGTTACGCCGCTTTCAGCCCGGTGACATTGCAGGGGGAAGACCGCAACTGGGTGGCGCTGGCGCCGCTGGCGGTTGATGAATCCGTGCGTAAACAGGGGCTAGCCAAAAAATTGGTCTACGAAGGTTTGGATTCGCTCAACGAATTTAGCTACAGCGCGGTGGTGGTGTTGGGCGATCCGGAATTCTATAATCCGCTCGGTTTCGAACCGGCTGCGCGCCACGGTTTACATTGCCGCTGGTTGGGTAGCGAAGCGGCATTTCAGGTGTATAAATTAGCGGATGACGCATTCGTCGGCGCAGAAGGGCTGATCGAATTCGCCACGCCGTTTAATCGTTTCGATTAAACCAGGCTATCAGGCAAGGCGGCTGCTGCGACACCAGCAGCAGCTTTTGCGTGCGGCTAAGTTGCTTAACCTGATACTCCAAACGCGACGCCGCCGCACGATCGCCCGCGTCGCAGTGAAACACCAACGTCAGCGGACCTTTACCGCGCAGCGAACGCGCGCCGCGTCCGTTTTGATGCTGTTGCACACGGCGTTGCACATCCGTCGAAATGCCGGTGTAAAGCATGCCGGCGGCAGTTTGCAGCAGATATAGCTGCCAGCGCTGTTCCATATCATTAATCTCGAAAATAGCTGGCAGGCAGTGTAACGCGCTTCACGCCGCATCGCTATTCGCCGCAGGAGTCTCCCTTGTCTGACCAATCCCATTTGCTGCGCTATGTAAAAAAACAGCATGTGCTGTCGCTGTGCGCGGCGAGCGCCGACGATATGTGGTGCGCCAACTGTTTTTACGTGTTCGATGACGCGCGCATGGCGCTGTGGTTAATGACCGAATCCGCAACGCGCCACGGCCAACTCATGCAACATCATTCACGAGTGGCGGGCACCATCAACGGCCAGCCGAAAAGCGTGCTGCTGATTAAAGGGGTGCAGTATCGTGGTCGTATACAGCTGCTGAGCGGCGAGGTGGAAGCGCAGGCGCGCAAGGCCTATCAGAAGCGTTTCCCGGTGGCAAAAAAAGTCAGCGCGCCGCTGTGGGAAATCACGCTCGATGAGCTAAAAATGACAGATAACGCGCTGGGATTTGGCAAGAAGATTGTGTGGCAGCGTTAAGCCCTTCCTGAGAAGGGCACTCACATCAGGTTGCATTCAAAATACGCAACGCTTCCCGATTAAATGCGGGAAGATCTTCTGGCGTGCGGCTGGTGACGAGCTTATCGTCATCGACCACCACCTCTTTGTCGTAAAAATCCGCTCCGGCATTGCGTAAATCAATGGCGATAGCTTTCACGCAGGTCATTTTGCGCCCGCGCACGCCGTTCGCGCTGATCAGCAGCTGCGGACCGTGGCAAATGGCAAAGATCGGTTTGCCGCTGGCCACGAACTCTTTAGTGAAGTTAACGAAGCGGTCGTCGCCACGCAGCGCATCAGGTGAATGGCCGCCGGGCAGCAGCAGCGCATCAAACTCGGCCTGAGTGACATGATCGATATCCTTATCGATTTTCACTTCGGCTTGGCCCTGTTTGCCTTTCACTATTTTGCCGGCTTGCATTTCAATGGTGACCACTTCATGGCCCGCTTTTGCGTACGCTTCTGCCGGTGAAGTAAACTCCGAATCCTCGAATTCATCGGTGATCAGCACCGCTATTTTCTTGCTCATCTTTCTCTCCTGGCTGGTGGACAAACGCGGCGCGTTTGTCGCCTCGATAACCCAACAAGTCTGGATGCCATGCGATAAAAAGCAAGCCAGGCGGCGGCTAACGCAGCTGCCAGATATGCTGATTGCGGCTGCCGCGCCACAGTAAGCGCGCATCTTTTTCCGCATCGATAAAGCGGCCATCGATCAGCACATCCAGCTCCTGCACCACTTCACGCTGGGCTGCACTGAGTTCCGCCATTTCGTAACCGGTCCACAACCAAATGTCTTTACCTGGGCATTCATGACGCACGCGTTTCACCAAGCGGCGCATGTGCGGCACATTGTGTGGATGCAGCGGATCGCCACCGCTTAGCGATAATCCCTGGCGCGGAATGCGCCGATCGTTGAGATCGGCGATCAGCTGCTCCTCCATCGCCAGCGTAAAGGGCACGCCCGAATCCAGCCGCCACGTGCTCTGGTTATAACAGCCGCGGCAGTGATGCTCGCAGCCCGCCACAAACAGGGTGCAGCGCGTGCCGGGGCCGTTAACAATATCGATATCGTAATAGCGATGGATGTACATCATCCCACTTGTCCGGTGGCGAGATGTTTGACGCGGCGCTGCACCTCTTCCTGCTTGCCAGCATTGAACGGGCGCGCATCTGGGCTGCCGAGATAACCGCATACGCGGCGCGTAACGGAAACGCGAGCGGGATCGTGGTTGCCGCAGCACGGGCAGGTGAAGCCTTTGCTGGTGCAGCTAAACTCGCCGCTGAAGCCACACGCATAGCACTCATCAATCGGCGTATTGGTGCCGTAATACGGCACGCGGTGATAGCTATAGTCCCACACATCTTCCAGCGCTTTCAGGTTGTGCTGGATATTGGGATATTCGCCGTAGCAGATGAATCCGCCGTTCGCGATGGCCGGATAGGGCGCTTCGAAATCGATCTTGTCGTAGGGATTCACCTTCTTCTCCACATCGAGGTGGAAGCTGTTGGTGTAATAACCTTTGTCGGTCACGCCCGGCACCACGCCGAATTCGGCGGCATCGAGACGACAGAAGCGATCGCACAAATTCTCGCTGGGCGTGCTGTACAGGCTAAAGCCGTAGCCGGTTTCGTCTTTCCATGCGTCCACGGCTTTGCGCAGGTGGTTAACGATCGCCACGCCTTTTGCGCGCAGATGTTCGGCGTCATACGGATGAACGTGATTACCGCTCAGCGCATTCAGCGTTTCATGCAGGCCGATATAGCCCAGTGAAATAGAGGCGCGGCCATGACGGAAAATCGATCCCACTGCGTCGTCGGCGTTCAAGCGCACGCCGCACGCCCCTTCCATGTAGAGAATCGGCGCCACGCGCGCTTTGGTATTTTCCAGGCGCGCAATGCGGGTCATCAACGCGCGCCTGGCCAGCGCCAAACGCTCATCCAGCCGCTGCCAGAACTGTGCTTCATCGCCGCGCGCTTCCAGCGCGATGCGCGGCAGGTTTAGGCTAATCACGCCGATATTGTTACGGCCTTCGTGAATCTGCTCGCCGTTCTCTTCGTACACGCCAAGGAAGCTGCGACAACCCATTGGCGTTTTGAACGAGCCGGTCACTTCGACCACTTTCTCGTAGTTGAGGATGTCGGGATACATGCGCTTGCTGGCACACTCCAACGCCAGCTGCTTGATATCGTAGTTAAAATCGCCCTGGCGGCGATTCACGCCTTCGCGGATGGCAAACACCAGCTTCGGGAACACCGCCGTTTTGTGATGTTTACCCAACCCGGCGATACGATTCTTCAGGATGGATTGCTGAATCAGGCGTGCCGCCCAATCGGTGCCAAGGCCAAAGCCAAAGGTAACAAACGGCGTTTGCCCGTTGGCGGTATGCAGCGTGTTGACCTCATATTCCAGCGACTGAAACGCGTCGTAGCACTCTTTCTCAGTGCGCACACGCGCATAGGCTTCCACATCGGGAATCTGCCATTCCCGCGCCACGGCGCGGTGTTTTTCCAGACTGAGATTAACGAAGGGTGCCAGCACTTCATCAATGCGATTGATGGTGGTGCCGCCATAAATATGGCTGGCGACCTGGGCGATGATCTGGGCGGTGACGGCGGTGGCAGTAGCGATTGATTTCGGCGGTTCGATCTCGGCGTTGCCCATCTTAAAGCCGTGGGTCAACATGCCGCGCAGATCGATCAGCATGCAGTTAAACATTGGGAAAAACGGCGAATAATCGAGATCGTGGTAGTGAATTTCACCGCGCTCGTGCGCCTGCACCACGTCGCGTGGCAACATCTGCTGTTGTGCATAATGTTTGGCGACGATGCCCGCCAGCAGATCGCGCTGCGTCGGGATCACTTTGCTGTCTTTATTGGCATTTTCATTCAGCAGCGCTGCGTTGGTTTGCTCCACCAGCCCGCGAATGGCGTGATGCAGCTTGCCGCGCTGTTCACGCGCCAGATCGCGATCGTGACGATATTCGATATAGGCGCGCGCCAGCTGCGGCCAGCGTCCGCCCATCAGCGTCTCCTCCACCGCGCACTGAATGTCGCGGATATCCACTTCTAGGCGATCGGCCAATTGCTGGCTCACCTGCGCCGCCACCTGCGCGCACCAGGCTGCATCATCGATCTGTGCAGCCCGTCCAGCCGCCTGTACCGCCGCCTCAATACGCTGTGCATCGAACGGCACTTTGCAGCCGTCACGCTTAATCACTACCCTGGCCATTTCTCCTCCATACAACTACATGTAGATTTTTTAAGGAGTGTAATCGCTATATGTAGTGCTGGAGTGAGAATTAATCGCGCTAACTTTGACCTGTCGCATAGAAGCACTGACCAAGTTTTAAAGCCGCGCAATCATTAATTCCTCTAAACTTCAAAAGTTTTAACCCGCCCAGACTTCAGCGGAGTGCAACTTGATTTGCGCTGCGAAGCAGGTTTAATGAGTTTTTTCTCTATTTGGCCCGCTGTTTACCTCCACAAGGATGCCCGTCATGCACTTGCAAAGAACGCTGCTCGCCTGCTGCTTATCCCTGAGTTTTTCCACCTTTGCTGCACCCATTAACGATCTGCCATTAATGCCCTGGCCGCAAAAGGTTACGGTACCGAGCGCGGGCGGCAGCTATCCGCTGACGCCGGATTTCACGTTGCACATCTCAGGCGATCATCTGGAAGGGGCCGAATCTCGCTGGCGTGAGCGTATTGCGCGCCAAACCGGCTGGGCACTGTTGACAACCAGCGCCGCCAAGGATCGCGCGGCGATTCAGGTGCAGATCGCCCAAGCGGTCGATCCGCTGCCGCAGGCGGACAGCGACGAAAGTTATCATTTAGTGGTCAACAGTAGCGGTGTATTACTCAACGCCACCACGCGTTTTGGCGCCATGCGCGGCATGGAAACGCTGTTGCAGCTGATTGAAAATGGCGAAAACGGCACGCAAATTCCTTACGTTACCATTGATGACCAACCGCGCTTTCCGTGGCGCGGCGTGCTGATAGATTCGGCGCGCCACTTTTTGCCGCTGGAAACCGTGAAGCGCCAAATCGACGGCATCGCCGCCGCGCGTATGAACGTATTTCACTGGCACTTAACCGACGATCAGGGCTGGCGCTTTGCGTCCACGCACTATCCGCAGCTGCAAGAAAAAGCCAGCGACGGCTTGTTCTATACCCAGCAGCAAATGCGCGAGGTGGTACGCTATGCCACGCAGCGCGGCGTGCGCGTCGTGCCTGAAATTGATGTACCGGGACATGCATCGGCGATTGCAGTGGCGCTGCCAGAGCTACTCAGCGCGCCCGGCCCGTATCAGATGGAGCGCGGCTGGGGCGTGTTCAAACCCTTATTGGATCCCAGCAATGAGGAGGTATT
Source organism: uncultured Pantoea sp. (assembly GCA_966185695.1). GTDB lineage: Bacteria > Pseudomonadota > Gammaproteobacteria > Enterobacterales > Enterobacteriaceae > Pantoea. The sequence continues at coordinate 12,750 of CBIFUL010000013.1, forward strand.
CCGCTTTATCGATACCCTTATCGATGAAGTGGCGGCGATTTTTCCGGATGCCTATATCCACATTGGCGGCGATGAGGTCGATCCCACACAGTGGAATGAGTCGACGAAAATTCAACAGTTTATGCGCGATCGCGGCCTGAAAGACACACATGCGTTGCAGGCGTGGTTCAATCAGCGCGTAGAGAAAATTCTTGAAGCGCATCAGCGCCGGATGTTGGGCTGGGACGAGATTTATCATCCTGATCTACCCAAAAGTATTTTGATTCAATCATGGCAAGGTCAGGACGCCTTGGGCGACGCGGCGAAGCACGATTTTCGCGGCATCCTCTCCACCGGTTTCTATCTCGATCAACCGCAAACTGCCGCCTATCACTATCGCAATGAACCCTGGCCGCAAGCGTTGAACGGGGCGGATCAGATTCAGGCGGGAGAGAAGGCGCAGAGCTGGCAATTCACTATGCCGCGCCTGAAAGGCAAAGCGGTGCAGGGCAGTTTCACACTGATTGAGGGCAAAAACGGCTGGCGCGGCTTTATTGATTTCAGCGGCAAAGCGCGCCGCATGGTGAATGACATTCACTGGCTGTCGCCGACGCAGCCGACGTTTAGCGTAGACACATGGATGGGCCCGGTTCAGCCAACGCTCACGCTGACGCAGGATAAGCTCAACGGCTACATGCTGGTGGGTAACGTGCGTTACCCGACCACGGGCAGCAAGCTGGCGCAGGTGCCAACCGGCATCGCGCCATCGGTGCCGACGCCAGAGCAGATGCAACACAATCTAATCGGCGGCGAAGCGGCATTATGGGCGGAGAACGTTAACAGCCGGGTAATCGACACGCGGTTATGGCCGCGCGCCTTTGTGGTGGCGGAGCGTTTGTGGTCGGCTAAGGATGTCACCGACAGCGACAACATGTATCAACGATTAGAGGCGGTGGATCGCTGGGGCACGGTGTCGGTGGGTTTGCAGCAGCATCAGCAGGCCGAAGTGCAAATGATGCGTCTGGCGAACCGCAGCGATATCGCACCGCTGCGCGTGTTGGCTGAAGTGCTGGAGCCGGCGCAGTATTACACGCGCCAGCATCTGAAATTCCAGGCCGGACATTACGACTATTTTGAGCCGCTGAATCGTCTGGCCGATGTGCTGCCAGCTGAAAGCGACGCGGTGCGCGCGCTGGCTAAGCAGGTTGATGCGCTGATTGGCAATCGCGAAGATCGCGTGGCGGCAAATGCTATTCGCCAGCAGCTGCAACGCTGGCTGAACAACAGCGATGCGGTAAGGCCAATCATCTTCGGCAATTATCAACTCAAAGCGTTGCAGCCGCAGGTGCAGAATGTCGCAACGCTGAGCAAGATGGGCATGGATCTGGTGAATGCGCTGGAGAAGAATCAAGCCTTCGGTGCGGGTGAAGTGGCAGAGATGCAAGCGCAGTTGGATGCCGCCGCGCAGGTGCAGGATGAAACCGTGCTGGCGATGGTACGGCCGCTGGAGAAGCTACTCAGATCGTCTAAATAACACATCGCGCGATGAATCGCGCCGCTACAAAAGCGTACTCGCACCGTAGCGGCGCAATTTATGCGCTATCCGCAAAATGTTAAATCAACGACGTAGCGCGATGGCTTCAATCTCGATCTTCACATCTTTCGGCAAACGCGCCACTTCCACGCAAGAACGGGCCGGGAAGCTGGCGTTGTGCTCGGTGAAGAACGCTTCATAAGTCGCATTCACGGTGGCGAAATCGTTGAGATCTTTAACGAACACGGTGGTTTTAACGATGTCGCCGACTTTCAGACCCGCCGCTTCCACAATCGCCTGGACATTTTCCAGTGATTGACGCGCCTGCGCGGCGATGTCGTCCGGCACGGCGCCGGTGGCGGGGTTAACCGGAATCTGACCCGAAGTAATGATCATGCTGCCAAGATCCACGCCCTGCACGTAAGGGCCAATCGCGGCGGGGGCTTTTTCTGTGCTGATTTCGCGAGACATCATTTCTCCTTGGAAGTGCGCGGCTGACCGTTGCCAGCCACGAAAATGTTCGCCCCATTATAGGGACGACGCGGGCGATTACCAGTGACCGAGCACCACGTGGCGCGCGAACTCCTTCTCGCAATATTTGCACTTTAGGTGAACATCATCATCACGCTTTTTCACCGCAAAGCTGGTGAAAACCGGCTCGCTGCGGCTGATGCAGTTGCTGTTGGGACAGGTCAATACGCGGTCAATGCGATCCGGCAAGGTGGGGGCGATCTTCGCCACCACTTCGTATTCATCGATGCGGTTTACCGTGGCGAGCGGCGCGTACACCGCCAGCTGGTTGATCTGATCGTCCGTCAGGAAGGTATTTTCGATCTTGATCAGATCCTTGCGGCCCATTTCGCCAGACGGCAAATTCAGGCCGATAGTGATACGTTGATCGGTTTCGGTCAGGCGAAACAGCGACAGCAATTTAAAGCCGACCTGCGCCGGAATGTGGTCAATCACCGTACCGCGCTTGATGGCTTCAACCTGCAATTTATTATCGTGTGTCATAGCGGTGCTCCTTACAGTGCCAGTTCGCTATTCAATACCAGCGCCAGCAAAGCCTGGCGGGCGAAGATGCCGTTACCGGCCTGCTGGAAATACCACGCGTGCGGCGTGCTATCGACATCGGTGGTGATTTCGTCAATACGCGGCAGCGGATGCAGCACTTTCATGTTGTCACGCGCGCCTGCTAAATCGGCGGCGCGCAGAATGAATTGCGCTTTAACGTTGGCATATTCCGAAGGATCGAGGCGCTCTTTCTGCACCCGCGTCATGTAGAGAATGTCGAGCTGCGGCATTACCTCTTCGATGGTGTCGTGACGCGACCAGGCAATGTTCTGCTCATCCAGCATGTCGGTGATGTACGCTGGCATCGCCAACGCATCAGGCGCGATAAAGTAGAAGCGATTGCCGCTGAACTTCGCCAGCGCCTGCGTCAGCGAGTGCACGGTGCGGCCATATTTCAGGTCGCCAACCATCGCCACATTCAGGTTATCCAGGCGATGCTGCGTTTCGCGGATAGTGAACAGATCGAGCAGCGTTTGCGTGGGGTGCTGATTCGCGCCATCACCCGCATTGAGAATGGGAATGCCGCCGGAGAATTCGGTGGCCAGGCGCGCCGCGCCTTCCTGCGGATGACGCATCACAATCGCATCAACGTAGGTGCCGATCACGGAAATGGTATCGGCGAGCGTTTCGCCTTTTTTGCCGAGTGACGTATTGCTGCCGTCGGCAAAGCCCACCACCGACGCGCCGAGACGGTGCATCGCGGTCTCAAATGACAAGCGGGTGCGCGTGGAAGCTTCAAAGAAGCAGCTGGCGATGACATTGTGCTTCAGCAGCTCCGGCTGTGGATGCGCCTTCAGCTGCGCGGCGGTGTGCAGCACCAGCTCCAGCTCGTCGCGATTGAGATCGTTGATGGAAATAATGTGCTTACGATATAGCGGGTTAGCCATAGCTCTCTCCTCTGCGCTGCCGAATTACGCACAAAAAAAAGCCCCTGCTAGAGGGGCTTATTTTGCGATCGATTGATGACGGATAGAAACAGAGGCGCCGCCTGCTTTCAGGCGTAATGGCGCGGCAAATTGTAGGCTGCACTGTTGCATGTTTCCTCCGACAAATTGGGGCGCATTATACGCATTCACTGCGAGCCAGCAAGCGAAAATCGCGCGCAGGTAACCGTTTGCGTTTAGCGTTTCCCCAGCGTAGCCACCATCACGGCTTTGATGGTGTGCATGCGGTTTTCGGCCTGATCGAACACAATGCTGTGCGCCGATTCAAACACCTCGTTACTGACTTCCATACCGTCGTGCAAACCATATTGCTCCGCCATCTGGCGACCCAGGGTCGTCTGATCGTCGTGGAACGCGGGTAGACAGTGCAGGAACTTCACCTGCGGATTGCCGGACAACGCCAACATCGCGCTGTTCACCTGATAAGGACGCAGCAGCGCAATGCGCTCTTCCCACACCGATTTCGCTTCGCCCATCGAGACCCAAACGTCAGTGTAGATGAAATCGGCGCCGTGTACGCCCTCAGCGATATCTTCGGTCAGCGTGATTTTGCCGCCGGTTTGCTGAGCCGCATTTCGGCATTTTTCAACTAAGTCGGCATCCGGCCAGCAGCCTTTAGGCGCGATCAGACGCAGATCCAATCCGGTTAACGCCGCCGCTTCCAGCATGCTGTTGCCCATGTTGTTGCGCGCATCGCCCACGTAAACCAGCGTCATGTCGCTCAGCTGCTTGCCCGGCAAATGTTCCTGCATGGTGAGCAGATCGGCCAAGAGCTGCGTGGGGTGAAATTCCGTGGTCAAGCCGTTCCACACCGGAACGCCGGCAAATTCGGCCAGCGTTTCCACTAAATCCTGGCCGTAGCCGCGATACTGAATGCCGTCATACATACGACCCAGCACGCGAGCGGTGTCTTTCATCGACTCTTTGTGGCCGATTTGGCTGCCGCTTGGGCCAAGATAAGTGACGTTTGCCCCCTGATCGTAAGCGGCAACTTCGAAAGAGCATCGGGTACGGGTCGAGTCTTTTTCGAAGATGAGCGCGATGTTCTTGCCTTTCAGGTAGGGCTTTTCGCTGCCATTTTTCTTGGCGTGTTTTAATTCAGCCGCTAGCGTTAACAAAGAATCAATTTCAGCGGGAGTGAAATCCAGCAATTTCAAGAAATGCCTGGAATATAGCTGACTCATATAGCGCTCCAATTTAGGGTGATAATTGAATTAAAATTCAATTTAACCGTATGGATATGCATTTTCAACCCTGGTGAAAAGAAACTTTCGCTTTTGTGTAGTGGCGCGCGAGGCAGTGTGGGAAAATAATTGTATTCACGTCGAATATTTTGAGGACACGTTCATGGCATACGAAGCATTGCTGGAAGAACAGCGCGAAGAGACCCGCCTGATCATTGAAGAGTTATTGGAAGACGGCAGCGATCCTGATGCGCTGTATACCATCGAGCATCATCTTTCCTGCAACAACTTCGATTCACTGGAGAAAGTCGCGGTTGAGGCCTTCAAGCTGGGCTTTGAAGTCAGCGAGCCAGAAGAGCTGGAGTTGGAAGAGGGCGGCACGGTGATGTGCGTGGACATCCTCAGCGAAGGCGCATTGAAAGCCGAACTGATTGATGCGCAGGTTGAGCAGTTGGTGGTGTTGGCCGGTAAGTTCAACGTCGATTACGACGGTTGGGGCACCTACTTTGAAGATCCCGACGCTGAAGATGAAGACGACGATGGCGATGTCATCGACGACGACGAAGAAGACAGCGGCGTACGTCACTAAGCCAGCAGGGGCGGCGCTCGTCGCCCTGATCCTTTTCCCCGCCAGCCAAAAGAACGCCAATGAATTACGCTCCGCTATTAGAACCCATTTATGCATTCCTGCATTGCCGCACGCCGCAAGCGTGGATTGAGGAAGCGCGCAAGCCGGAAAACCTTACGCTGCTGCTCACCGATCACATGGTGTGTGAGCTGAAAGCGGCGCAAACGGCGGTGTTTATTATTCGTCGCTATGTTGCCGATAAACCGAGCGGCGATGCCATTCTGGCCTGGCTCAAGCCGTACGAAGACTTCATCTATCGCGATGAGCCGGACAGCAACTTCATTAATGCGCATAAGAATCTAACCAAAAGCATCATCGTGCGTAACGAGCTGCCGTGGGCGGATGATTTGGTTGAGATGATGGTGCTGCTGATCAAAGAGGAGCTGCACCACTTTTATCAGGTGTGGGAAATCATGCAGTCGCGCGGTTTGCCGTATCGTAAAATCACCGCCAGCCGTTACGCCAAAGGGTTGATCCGCGAGATCGCCAACCATGAACCGGATGCGCTGGTGGATAAGCTGATTTGTGGGGCTTATATTGAAGCGCGATCCTGCGAACGTTTTGCCACCCTTGCGCCCTATCTGGATGAGCAGCTGGAGAAATTCTATATTTCGCTGTTGCGCTCCGAAGCGCGCCATTATCAGGATTATTTAAAATTGGCGCAGCAGATTTCAGCCAAAGATATCGCGCCGCGCGTGCGGGCTTTTGGCGTGGCGGAAGCCAGATTGATCAGCGAGCCAGATGGCGAACTACGTTTTCACAGCGGCGTGCCGCAGCGGTAAGAAGCAGGTCGCCGCATCAGGCGACCCGTTCATATTCATAGCACCTTCAGCATGCGCACTTCGCAATCGACGTGACCAGTGCAACCTATCGCATCACCAATCAGCGCAAATCCGAGAGATTCATACAGCTTGATGGCGCGCGTCAGGCTGCCGGTGGTCTCCAGATAGCAGCGGCGAAAGCCTTGTTGGCGCGCAAATTCCATCGCGCGCAGCGCCAGCTCGCGCGCCAGGCCCAAACCGCGCACCTGCGGCAGGAAATACATCTTCTGCAATTCACAAATATCGGGCGCGCTGCATAGCAGCGGGGCGACGCCGCCACCGCCCACCACTTCGCCTTCGTGCTCGACAATCCAGTAGGCGCTGTTGGCTTCGCTGTACAACTCAAACAGGCGATCCAGATTGGGATCGGAAACGGTGTAGCCCTTATCCGCCGTCAGGCCAAATTCGGCAGACACATCGCGGATCACTTTGGCAATCAGCGGGTTATCGGCGACAACGATGGGGCGCACTTGCAGGTTGAGCGGCGTGACGGTGGTCATTATTTTCTTCCGATAGAAAAAAGCCGGGCAGTGCCCGGCTTCGATGAAGCAGTTGGACAGATGCGCTTACAATGCCGCAATCACGCCCTGCTGTTCAATCAGTTTTGTTTTAGCTTGTTCCAGCTCAGCCACGCGCTCGCGCTCCTTCGCCACTACCGCTTCCGGCGCGCGCGACACAAAGCCTTCGTTCGCCAGCTTGGTTTGGATCTTCTCGATCTCAACATCCAACTTCAGCAGCTCTTTCGCCAGACGCTCAAGCTCAGCTTCTTTGTTTACCAGATCGGCCATTGGGATCAGCAGCTCCGCGCCTTCTACAATCTTGGTCACGGAAACCGGGCCTTTCTCGCCCGCAGGCAGAATGGTCAACGATGCCAGACGCGCCAGACGCGACAGGAAGGTGCGGTTCTCATCCACGCGACGCTGCGCCGCCGGTGAGCAATCACGCAGCAGCACGTCAAGCGGCTTGCTTGGCGCAATGTTCATTTCTGCACGAATGTTACGCACCGCGACGATAGCCTGTTTCATCCACTCGATATCCGCTTGCGCTTCGGCATCCTGCTTCGCCGCCTCAAACTGCGGGAACGGCTGCAGCATGATGGTATCGTGATCGATGTTTTTCAGGCCTTTCACGCGCTGCCAGATGGTTTCGGTGATGTAAGGAATGATCGGGTGCGCCAGGCGCAGCAAGGCTTCCAGCACTGTCACCAGCGTGTTACGCGTGCCGCGCAGTTCCGCTTCGCTGCCGCTGGTCATTACCGGCTTGGTCAGCTCCAGATACCAGTCGCAGAACTGGTTCCAGGTGAACTCGTACAGAATGCCCGCGGCGATATCGAAGCGGAAGTTATCCAGCGCTTCGCGGTACGCTTTGATGGTCTGGTTGAATTCAGCGAGGATCCAGCGGTCTGCCAGAGACAGGGTCATTTCGCCGCCGTTGAAGCCGCAATCCTGATCTTCGGTGTTCATCAGCACGAAGCGGCTGGCGTTCCACAGCTTGTTACAGAAGTTGCGGTAGCCTTCCAGGCGCTTCATATCCCAGTTGATATCGCGACCGGTCGAGGCCAGCGCCGCCAGAGTAAAGCGCAGGGCATCAGTGCCGTGTGGCTCAATGCCGTTCGGGAACTGCTTCTCGGTGCGCTTGCGGATTTTCTCCGCCAGCTGCGGCTGCATCATATTGCCGGTACGTTTTTCCAGCAGATCTTCCAGCGAAATACCGTCAACCATATCCAGCGGATCGATAACGTTACCCTTCGACTTGGACATCTTCTGCCCTTCGTCGTCGCGGATCAGGCCGGTCATATACACGGTTTTAAACGGAACCTGCGGCTTGCCTTCTTCGTCTTTGATGAAGTGCATGGTCAGCATGATCATGCGCGCAATCCAGAAGAAGATAATGTCGAAGCCGCTCACCAACACGCTGGTTGGATGGAAGGTGCGCAGCGCTTCGGTGTTCTCCGGCCAGCCAAGGGTGGAGAAAGTCCACAAGCCGGATGAGAACCAGGTATCCAGCACGTCGTCGTCCTGGCGCAGCGCGACGTCGGCGGCGAGGTTATTTTCCTGACGCACTTCATCTTCGGTGCGGCCAACATAGACGTTGCCGTCGTTGTCATACCACGCCGGAATGCGGTGGCCCCACCACAGCTGACGCGAAATACACCAATCCTGAATGTCGCGCATCCAGGAGAAGTACATGTTTTCGTACTGCTTCGGCACAAACTGAATGTCGCCATTTTCCACCGCTTCCACCGCGACTTTCGCCAGCGGCGCGGTGCGCACGTACCATTGATCGGTCAGCATTGGCTCAATCACCACGCCGCCGCGATCGCCGTAAGGAACGGTTAAATCGTGAGGTTTGATCTCTTCAAGCAGGCCGAGTTCATCAATGGCGGCAACGATGGCTTTACGCGCGGCAAAGCGTTCCATGTTCTGGAACGGCGCAGGAATGTCATCGGCGCAGGCGTCGCTGACTTCGCCATTGGTGTCGAACACTTCCGCGCGCTCGCGGATGTCGCCATCAAAGGTCAGAATATTAATCATCGGCAGCTTGTGACGACGGCCCACTTCGTAGTCGTTGAAGTCGTGCGCTGGCGTGATTTTCACGCAGCCGGTGCCTTTTTCCATGTCGGCGTGTTCATCGCCCACGATTGGAATACGACGATTCACCAGCGGCAGAAGTAACTCTTTGCCGATCAGATCTTTGTAGCGCGGATCTTCCGGGTTCACCGCCACGCCGGTATCGCCCAGCAGGGTTTCCGGGCGGGTGGTGGCTACCACTAAGTAATCTTTGCCGTCAGCGGTTTTCACGCCGTCGGCCAGCGGATAGCGGATGTGCCACATAGAGCCTTTGCTCTCACGGTTTTCCACTTCCAGATCGGAGATAGCCGTGCGCAGTTTGGGATCCCAGTTGACCAGGCGCTTGCCACGGTAAATCAGGTTCTCTTTGTATAAGCGGACGAAGACTTCACGCACGGCGTTCGACAAGCCGTCATCCATGGTGAAGCGTTCGCGCTCCCAGTCAACCGAGTTGCCGAGACGTCGCATCTGACGCGTGATGGTGCCGCCAGATTCCGCTTTCCACTGCCAGATTTTGTCGATGAACGCGTCGCGGCCATAATCCTGGCGCGTTTTGCCTTTTTCAGCAGCGATTTTGCGCTCAACCACCATCTGCGTGGCGATACCGGCGTGATCGGTGCCCGCCTGCCACAGGGTATTTTTACCCTGCATGCGCTGGTAGCGGATCATGGTATCCATAATGGTCTGCTGGAAGGCGTGACCCATATGCAAGCTGCCGGTGACGTTCGGCGGCGGGATCATGATGCAAAAGCTTTCCTGGCTGGTATCGCCATTCGGTTTAAAGTAGCCCTGCTGTTCCCAGTGCTCGTAGAGCGGCTGCTCGATATCTTGCGGGTTATATGTCTTTTCCATGTCTACGCTGTCTTTTGCGGCGAAGGTGGCGTCGCCGTATTCAATTGGAAACCAACGCTGCGATAGGCTTTATAGCGATCGCGCGCCAGTTGTTTTAGGGATTCTTCATAAGGCACGAAGTCTATCACTTCATGGAAAGCAGTAGCAAAATCTGCGAACTGCGGCAGCAGGCTGATCAGTAAATCGCGCGATGCGCTGCCGCGTCGCTGCGGCCATGCCAGTTCAACCGGTGCGCCGTAGCGCGGACCTTCGCCCGCTAAATTGTGCGGCACAAACGCGTTGGCCGGACGCTGCCACAGCGCTTCATCCAGACGATTGGCCTGCTCTTCGTTTTCGCAGGCAATCAGGATGCGCTTGCCATCACGCCAGCGTGTTTCGGCGAGATCGCACACCAGCGCTTCGATGGCGCTGAGGCCGTCGCTGGCGTCGGCGGATTCCATCACATAGAAGGTGGCGTTTTTCATGACAAGCCTATTTCCAAAAATGACATTGGGGCGCATTTTGCGCCCCTTAGGCCGGTGCGTCCAACAATAAGGTCGCCATGAATGGCGACCTTACACTTGCTGCAATAGGTTGGGTGCGCATTAGTACGCACCGCTGCAAGCACCGGACAGTGATAAATCAATCGTCGCCGTTCAATCCTGCGCGGTTGAGCAGGAACTGCGACAGCAGCGGAACCGGACGACCGGTGGCACCTTTGGCTTTGCCAGAACGCCACGCGGTGCCGGCGATATCCAGGTGCGCCCAGTTAAACTTGCGGGCAAAACGCGCCAGGAAGCAGGCCGCGGTGATCGCGCCGCCAGGACGTCCACCAATGTTTGCCATGTCGGCAAAGTTGGATTCCAGCTGTTCCTGATATTCGTCGGCCATCGGCAAGCGCCACGCGCGGTCACCGGATTGCTCCGACGCGCTGATCAGCTCATGTGCCAGCGGATTGTGGTTCGACAGCAAACCACTGACATGATGCCCCAGCGCAATCACACACGCGCCGGTCAGCGTGGCGACATCAATCACCACTTCTGGCTCGAAGCGCTCGACGTAGGTCAGCGCATCACACAAGACCAAGCGGCCTTCAGCATCGGTGTTCAACACTTCAACGGTTTGGCCGGACATGGTGGTGAGCACATCGCCCGGACGCATTGCGCGGCCATCCGGCATGTTTTCACAACCGACCAGCACGCCAACGACATTCAGCGGCAGGTTAAGCTCCGCCACCATGCGCATCACGCCGTAAACCGACGCCGCACCGCACATGTCATATTTCATTTCGTCCATCGCTTCTGCCGGCTTGATGGAGATACCGCCGGAATCGAAGGTCAAACCTTTGCCGACCAATACAATCGGGCGCTCTTCAGGATCGCTGCTGCCTTTGTACTCAATCACCGACATCAACGATTCGTTATGTGAACCGGCACCAACCGCCAAATAGGCGTTCATGCCCAGCTCTTTCATCTGCTGCTCGCCAATAACGCGCGTAGTGACATTTTTGCTGTAAGCATCGGCTAACTGACGCGCCTGTGACGCCAGATAGGCGGCGTTACAAATATTGGGCGGCATGTTGCTGAGATCTTTTGCAGCTTTCACACCGGCCGCCACGGCTAAACCGTGTTGAATGGCGCGTTCACCGCTGGTCAATTCGCGGCGGGTTGGCACATTGAACACCAATTTACGCAGCGGACGACGCGGCTCTACTTTATTGCTTTTCAGCTGATCAAAGTTATAAAGCGCTTCTTTTGAGGTTTCGACAGCCTGACGCACTTTCCAGTAGGTATTACGGCCTTTAACGTGCAGCTCAGTCAAAAAGCAGACGGCTTCCATCGATCCGGTGTCGTTCAGCGTATTAATGGTTTTCTGAATCACCTGTTTATACTGGCGTTCATCCAGTTCACGCTCTTTACCACAGCCAATCAGCAAGATGCGTTCTGACAGGATATTTGGCACATGGTGCAGCAGCAGCGTTTGACCGACTTTGCCTTCCAGCTCGCCGCGACGCAGCAGGGCGCTGATGTAGCCGTCGCTGATTTTATCCAGCTGTTCAGCAATGGGTGACAAACGGCGCGGCTCGAAAACGCCTACAACAATGCAGGCGCTACGCTGTTTTTCCGGGCTACCGCTTTTTACACTGAACTCCATGCACTCTCCTGAATCTTAAAGACAACGGCCTTAGCTGTCGTTAGAATGTAGCGCGTTCGTAACTCATTAATTCACTACAACGCCATGACAATTTAACGCCGGTGGTCATAATGAGTGGTGGTGACAATATGTTGTTTTTTCACCACACTAACGCGTTCGTCATACTATTTTAGCTACGATAGCGGCCATTGATGAATAAAAATGGCTGATAAGCGTTGAAACTAGCGATTTTCCTGCAAAAAGACAAGTTATCACAGGCGTACTAAGCGTGATCATCATTAGATATCTGGTTCGGGAAACGCTCAAAAGCCAGCTGGCTATCCTGTTCATCCTGCTACTGATCTTCTTTTGCCAGAAGTTAGTGCGGATTTTGGGTGCCGCGGTGGATGGCGAGATCCCCACAAACTTGGTTCTGACATTGTTAGGACTTGGTGTGCCTGAAATGGCACAACTTATCCTGCCCCTAAGCCTGTTTCTGGCGATTTTAATGACCCTTGGGCGGCTGTACACCGAAAGTGAAATTACGGTGATGCATGCCTGCGGCTTGGGCAAAAGCGTGTTGGTGAAAGCGGCGATGATTCTGATGTTGCTCACCTCTGCGGTGGCGGCCATCAACGTGGTGTGGTTAGGCCCTTGGTCGGCGCGCTATCAGGAGGAGGTGACGCAAAATGCCAAAGCCAACCCTGGAGCAGCCGCGCTGGCGGCGGGGCAATTCCAGACCTCCAGCGACGGCAATGCGGTGCTGTTTGTCGAAGACGTTAAAGGCAATACGTTCGGCAACGTGTTCCTCGCCCAGCTGCGACCAAAAGGCAACGCGCGTCCTTCCGTGGTATTGGCGGACAGCGGCCATATGGAGCAGCGTGCCGACGGCTCGCAAGTGGTGACACTGGACAAAGGCACACGCTTTGAAGGCACCGCGCTGCTGCGTGACTTCCGCATCACCGATTTCAACAACTATCAGGCGCTGGTGGGCTACAAAGAAGCCACGCTCGATCCGAATGATGCCGATCAGGCAGATTTCAGTACGTTAGTGACCACTAAAACGCCGCAGTTCCAGGCGGAATTGCACTGGCGTCTAACGCTGATTTTTGCGGTGCTGATCATGGCGCTGATGGTGGTGCCGCTCAGCGTGGTCAATCCACGTCAGGGGCGCGTGCTGTCGATGCTGCCTGCGATGCTGCTTTATCTGATCTTCTTCCTGTTACAAAGCTCGCTGCGCTCCAACGCCTCAAAAGGGCGCTTTGACCCGGCGATCTGGATGTGGGTGGTGAACCTCAGCTACTTCGGCTTGGCGGTGCTGCTGAACTTGTGGGATACGGTGCCGATGCGTCGCATCCGCGCGCGTTTTAGCCGGGGAGGATCGGTCTGATGTTTAAGGTTCTTGACCGCTATATCGGCAAAACCATCTTCAACACCATCATGATGACCTTGTTCATGCTGGTGTCGCTGTCGGGCATTATCAAATTTGTCGATCAGCTGCGTAAAACCGGGCAGGGCGCATACACCGCGCTTGACGCCGGTTACTACACCTTGCTGAGTGTGCCGAAAGATATCGAAATCTTCTTCCCGATGGCGGCGCTGCTTGGCGCGCTGCTGGGGTTGGGTACCTTGGCGCAGCGCAGCGAGCTAGTGGTGATGCAGGCTTCGGGCTTCACGCGCATGCAAGTGGCGTTGGCGGTGATGAAAACCGCCATTCCGCTGGTGTTGCTGACCATGGCGGTAGGTGAATTTGTTGCGCCGCAGGGCGAGCAGATGGCACGTAACTACCGCGCACAGCAGCTGTATGGCGGTTCGTTGGTATCGACACAAAACGGTTTGTGGGCGAAAGATGGCAATGACTTCATCTACATTGAGCGCATCAAAGGCGACAACGAGATTGATGGCGTCAGCATTTATAAATTCACCGATCAACGTCGCTTACTGAGCGTACGTTACGCGGCCAGCGCCGCCTGGAATGCGGAGAGAAAGGTGTGGGAGCTGTCGCAGGTTGATGAGTCCGATCTGAAAGATGCCAAGCAAATTACCGGTTCGCAAAGCCTGAGCGGCGAGTGGAAAACCAACCTGACGCCCGACAAACTTGGCGTGGTGGCACTGGATCCCGATGCGCTGTCGATCAGCGGCTTGTACGAATACAGCAAATACCTCAAGCAGAGCGGCCAGGTGTCCGGGCGTTATCAGTTGAATATGTGGAGCAAAATCTTCCAGCCGCTGTCGGTAGCGGTAATGATGCTGATGGCGCTGTCGTTTATCTTTGGTCCGCTGCGTAGCGTGTCAATGGGCGTGCGCGTAGTAACGGGAATCAGCTTCGGCTTCTTGTTCTACGTGCTGGACCAAATTTTTGGCCCACTCAGCCTGGTTTACGGCTTGCCGCCTGTTTTAGGCGCCATTCTGCCAAGTGCCGCATTCTTCGCCATCAGCTTCTTCCTGCTGATAAAGCGTCGGTGATATGTATTCGCTAAGCCTGTTGCTGAACCGCTGCAACTTACCGTAAATCAGTAATACAGTTTCGTAGGGTCGCCATTTATGGCGACCTGGCATCCAGGTGCGCGTGAATGCGCACCCTACGAAACCAGACACTTACCTTGTAAATCCATTATCCCTCGCGACTTGGTAGCGGCGCGATTCATCGCGCAAATTGACCCGTTACGCTAAAGTAGCGGCTGAATCAGCGCAGGCAATTGTGAAAGCAAATACAAAATCAGCCCAATGGTGCCGCCTACCAGCGTGCCGTTAATGCGGATGAACTGTAAATCCCGACCAATATTCAGCTCGATTTGTTGCGACATATCGCGCGCATCCCAGCTTTTTACCGTATCGCTGATGTGGCGCGTCAGGAACTCAGCGAACTCCGGTGCCACGCTGCGTGCGGCATCTTCCAGATGCTGATTCATTGAACTGCGCAGCGCCTCATCTGCCGCCAGCGTTTCGCCAAACCATAAGGCTGCCAGCCGCACGCGCTCCTGCACGCGAGAATCGGCGCTGTTGAGATCGGCTTTCAGCCAGCTGCGCAGATCCTGCCACAGCTCGCCGATATAGCGGTTCAGCGACTCATCTTCCTTCAGCCAGTTTTTGATCACTTCGGCACGTTCGGCCATCTCGGGATCGGTTTTCAGCTTATCAATCAGCCGCTGCACCGCGCGGTTAAAGCCCAAACGCAGTTCGTGGCCTTGATCGAGCGCCACCTGATCGAGAATCGAATCCACCGCATTTGCCACCATATCGGCGCTGTGCTCGCCAAGCCATTCGGTCGGCAGCATTTTGGCCTTAATCGGATGCTCGCGTTTCAACCAGCGCACTATCTGCACGGCGATAAATTCGCGCGTGCCGGGCTTGTGCAGCAGGCGCAGCAGCTGCTGCACCGCCGCATCAAGCAGCTCTTGATGGCGATTATTTTTCGTCAGGCTATCCAGCAGCAGCGCGCTGGTTTGGGTGAGATCGACTTTATCCAGCGCACGATGCACCGCGCGGCGCAGAAAGCGCTGGATACGCTGATCGTCGGTGAGGTCGAGGAAGCCGCGCATCACCTGCAATAAGTGATGTCCAACGCGATCGGCGTTGCCCGGCGTATTCAGCCACTGCGCCAGCATGTGCGACGGATCGTGGCGGCGAATCAGCGCCAGCAGCGAGTCGGTATCGAGGAATTTTTCCTGCACGAAGCGGCCAAGGTTTTCACCGATACGATCTTTATTGCGCGGAATAATCGCCGTATGCCGCGAGATAAACGGCACCGGCACGCGCCGGAACAGCGCCACCACCGCGAACCAATCCGCTAATGCACCGATCATCGCCGCTTCGGCAATCGCTTTAATGCCCAGCACCCAAAAGTTGGGCGGCAGAAACAGCGTTACGACAAAGGTGGCTGCGGCCATCAGCAGCAGCGTCAGCGCCAGACGTTTACTGCGTTTGAGTTGTTGAGATTTTTCCATTGATCCTTCAATCGCGGCGCGATCTAACGCGCGGCTTGGATTAGTTACCGACGACGACCGCCCAGCAGGCTGCCCAGTACGCCACGAATGATCTGATTCGTGACCTGACGCGCCGCGCTTTTGGCCACGCTTTGCACTACGCCGTCGCGCTTGCCGCCGCGCGGGCCGGTGCTGCCGAACAGGATGTCCTTCAGGCCGCCGAGTATACCGCTATCGACTGCAACACTGTTGCCTTTGGCTTGCGGCGCGTTGGCCTGCTGCGTGGCGGCCTGCACGCCTTTTTGCAGCCTCTCAAACGCCGACTCACGATCGATTTCAGTATCGTATTTGCCATACAGCGGCGAGTTGTTGATCAGCCCGTTGCGCTCATCCTGGCTGACCGGGCCCATGCGCGAACCGGGCGCGATGACCATCGCACGCTGCACCATTGCCGGGCTGCCTTTCTCGTCGAGAAACGAGATCAGCGCTTCACCGGTGCCGAGCGCCTGAATTGCCTCAACGGTGTCAAACGCCGGATTGGCGCGCATGGTGTCGGCAGCGCTTTTCACCGCTTTCTGATCTTTGGGCGTGAAGGCGCGCAGCGCATGCTGCACGCGATTGCCCAGCTGACCGAGCACGTTGTCGGGAATGTCCGCCGGATTCTGCGTTACAAAATAGACGCCAACGCCTTTGGAACGGATCAGGCGAATCACCTGTTCAACTTTCTCCAGCAGCACCGGCGGCGCATCGTTGAACAGCAGATGCGCTTCATCGAAGAAGAACACCATTTTGGGTTTATCAAGATCGCCCGCTTCCGGCAGCTGCTCATACAGCTCAGACAGCAGCCACAGCAGGCTGGTGGCGTAGAGCTTTGGCATTTGGTACAGCTTCTCTGCCGACAGGATATTGATGAACCCTTTACCGTTAGCGTCCAGCCGCATCCAGTCGCGAATATCCAACATCGGTTCGCCAAAGAAGTGCTCCGCACCCTGTTGCTCCAGCGCCAATAATCCACGCTGAATGGCACCGACCGATGCACTATTAATGTTGCCGTACTGCGTCTGGAAGGCTTTGGCGTTGTCGCCGATGTACTGCGTCATTGAACGCAGATCTTTGAAATCCAACAGCAGCAAACCCTGATCGTCCGCGATGCGGAAGATGATTTGCAGCACGCCAGATTGGACGTCGTTGAGGTTGAGCAAACGCGCCAGCAGCAGCGGGCCCAGATCGGAAACCGTGGCGCGTACCGGATGACCTTGCTGACCAAAAATGTCCCACACCATCACCGGATTTTTTTGCGCCTGCCAATCGTCGACGCCAATTTTTGCCAGCCGCGCCAGCAGTTTTTCCGAGCCTTCGCCTGGCACCGCAATGCCGGTGAGATCGCCTTTGACGTCGGCCATGAACACCGGCACGCCAATGTTGGAGAAAGATTCTGCCAGCTTTTGCAGCGTAACGGTTTTACCGGTGCCGGTTGCGCCGGTGATCAAACCGTGGCGGTTGGCCATAGCGGAGAGCAGCGTGAGTTGGACGTCAGGCGTTTGAGCAATCAGCAGCGGATTCGACATGATTTTTTTCACTTTCGGGCAGTAGGTTATGCCAGAAAGGATAGCAAGCGTAGCCTGGCGCGGCGCAATTTATTGCGCCGCGCCCACACTGATCTTACTGCTTCTGCACCGCATCGAAATAGAGCAAGCTCACGCCAATGCCCTGCTGCACGTGACTCACGTTATTGCGCACCGCTACCTGCTGCGCGCCCTGCAGCATCACCACGAACGGCGAACGTTGCTGCACGGTTTTCTGCAAATCGGTATACAGCGCGCGGCGTTTATCGGCGTCACTTTCGCCTGCTGCGGCACGGGTTTTAGCACTCAGCTCAGGAATCTCCCAGCCAACGCGCCAAGCCAGGGTTTTCGAACCGCCGGGCACGTTGTACACAAAGGCGCTGGCATTGGTGTTGGGATCGACATAATCCGCGCCCCAATAAATAAAGATCGACTGGAAATCGCGGCCACGCATTTTGCTCCACAGCTCCGATTCCGCCACCGGCTGCAACTCAATCTGCACATCCGCTTTAGCAAAGCTGGCTTGCAGCGCCTGCGCCACATCAATGTACGGCGGCTGGTTAATTACCGTCAGCGCAAACTTGCTGCCCGGCTTGATGCCGCCTTTGGCAAGGATCTGCCTGGCTTTCGCCACATCATAATGGAACGGTTGATCCGTTAGCGCGCCATCAAAGCCCTGCGGCAGAAAGCTCTGATGAATGCGGTATTGGCCTTTCAGCAGCTGTTGTGAAATGGCTTGATAGTCCACCAACCAGCGCGCCGCTTGCCACAATGCCGGATTGCCCAGCGCCGGTTGCGTTTTGTTTTGCGTATTGAAGCCGAGGTAGTACACCAGGCTCGACGGGAAGGAATCGATCCGCAGCTGCTTATCACTGCGTAAGGCATCAATCTGGTCCGGCCCGAGTTGATACGCCACATCCACGTCGCCTTGCTGAATCAGCAAGCGTCGCGCACCCGCATCGGCCACACCTTTTAGCAGAATGCGTTTGAGATGGGGCTGCGGCTGCGCTTGCGCATTGGCGCTCAGTACCAGCGCCTGCTGCGGCACATATTGTTGGATAGCGAACGCGCCGCTGCCCGCCGAATGGGTGTGCAGCCAGCCGTTGCCGAGATCGTTATTCGCCGCGTGCTGCTGCACGGTTTTGCTATCAATCACCGAGGCCACCGGCGCGGTCAGTAAGCGTAGCGCCAAATCTTGACCAATCTGCGCGGGCCACTGAATCTCCAGCTGATGATCGTTCAGCACCTTGAATTGGTTGGCGATATTCTCCGGCGTCCAGCCAAATTCGGCGAGGATAAACGAAGGGGCTTTGTTGAGCTGTACCGCGCGCGTGAGGGAAAAAATCACATCCTGCGGCGTTACCGGATTACCGCTGCTAAAGCGCGCGTCGGGTTTGAGGTTAAACACCAGGCTGTGCGGCGTGCTGCCAGACTGCCATGCACGGGCCAGCAGCGGCGCGAGTTTCTGCGGCGTAGTACGATCGGCCTCTACCAACGTTTGATAGAGGTTGCGCTGCACGCTGTTGCTCACGGTTTCGAAACTTTCGGCGGGATCGAAGCTAATGATGCCGTCGAGCGGTACGGCAACCACCAATGTGTCTTGAGGTGTGGCGGCCTGCAACGCGAAGGCGCTGCTCCATAAAGCCACGCATAAAATTAATGAGCGCATTATTGTCATCCTGAGTGATTGATTAATCGACTCTATCGCCACTCCCGCTCAGGTATAAATGCCGCTTTGTTCATAGCTGTGCCGGAAATAACAATTGATAACATTTGGCAATTATTTCGCTTATTTTGTGCGCGGCCTGTCATTTACGGGAAATAGATCGTTCACGCACTGGTCAATTAAGTAAATAAGATGTTATTAATGAGAATAATTCTCTTGTATGGAAGTATGATTTTTTTTCAACGGTTCAATCTGGCGACTATTTCTTTACGCCATTACTTTTGGTCAATTGCCTACTTTTATTTGCTAAAAACCCAGCATTTGTATGGTTTATATCTCATTTCCCACCGCGAAAGCCCTTTACCAGCCCTTAACCAAAATTCAACAAGATGATGGTTTCTCATCAAAACACACTTGTAATTCAATTTTTACATTCAGAAATATCTGTATCCCTAATATTGCCAGGTTATTAACCGATTTATATACCCGTCATACTTCAAGATGCAGGTGTGTTGGCTGCTCTCGTTCACCCGAATCACTTACGGACGTAAGCTCATCGAGACTTTCTCGTTTGCCGCCTTCCTGCACCCTGAATTATTTTGGGTAAAAAGCCATTAACAAAAATAATTATCTTTCTTAGCAAGTGAGAGTCGTCGCGCCATGCTTCTAAATAAACCGACCACCAGACGTAAATTTTTACTCGGGTCGCTGTTGGCTTTGCCATTAAGCGACCTGGTATTTAAGGGATTAACTGCGGCGCAAGCGGCAGAAATGGCAGCACCTGAACTCGCCGATTACAAACCGATCTTTTTCAGCGCGGAGGAGTGGCAGTTTATTCTGGCTGCGACCGATCGTCTGATTCCGGCCGGTGGCAACGGTAAAGCGCCAGGCGCACTGGAAACCAACGTCCCGATCTTTATCGATCAGCAGCTGCACAGCCCGGAATTTGGCGACGAGATCTATATGCAAGGTCCGTTCAACGTGCATGCACCCGCAACCATGGGTTATCAAATCCCGTTTACGCCGCAGCAGTTATATAAAACCGCTATCAAGCTGGTGAATCAGTGGACGCAGAGTACCTACCAGAAGCCGTTCCATGCGCTGACGCTGGAAGAGAAAGACGCGGTGCTGACCAAAGTGAACAAAAACGACGGCATTGATTTCGCCGCTCTCGGCGAACCGAACATGAAGGCCTCGCAGTTCTTCAGCCAGCTGCTTTCCGATACCAAACACGGCTATCTCGCCGATCCGATGTACGGCGGCAACAAAGGCATGAAAGCCTGGATCGCCATCGGCTTCCCCGGCGCACGCGCCAGCTTCACCGAATGGGTGAAACAGCACAACGTGCCGTACCCGCTGGGACCGGTCAGCCTCTTGGGTGAACGCGCGTAAGCACACCCCCGTTTTTGGTATGTAAGACAGGATTAACATGGCACAGATTACAAAGAAAGAAGTCGACGTCGTCGTTTGCGGCCTTGGCTGGGCCGGCTCGTTGATGAGCATTGAGCTGGCATTGGCCGGGCTGGAAGTACGCGCGTTAGAGCGCGGCGGCGAGCGCGATTACCCGGATTTCGCCTATCCGAAACCGGCGGATGAATACGCCTATAACGTACGCAACAAAGTGTTCGCCACGCCGAAAGAAGTGGCCGTCACCGTGCGCTACAACATGAACCAAACGGCGCTGCCAACCCGTAAGTGGGGCGCGTTCGCGCCGGGCACCGGCGTCGGCGGCGCGGGCATGCACTGGACGGCGGTATTGATTCGTCCAACGCCGACCGATATCAAACTGAAAACCTACGTTGATCAAGCGTATGCGCCAGGCATCTTGCAGGACGACATGCGCGTGATGGACTTCCCCTTCACCTGGGATGAAATCGAACCTTACTTCTACAAGTTCGAGCTGATCTGTGGTCAATCCGGAAACACCGGCAACCTGCGCGGTCGGATTCTGGAAGGCGGCGATCCGTTTGAAGGTCCACGTTCGGAGCCTTATCCGCTGCCGGCGCTGGATGACACGCTGAATAACGTGATGTTCAAAGAAGCCGCCACTAAACTCGGCTATCACCCATTCCCGAACCCGTCGGCCTGCGTATCACGCGCGTGGAAAAACCCGTACGGCAACCAGATCGCGCCGTGTAACTACTGCGGTTACTGCTCGAAATATCCGTGCCTGAACTACTCCAAAGCCTCGCCGCAAACGGCGGTGATGGATTCACTGAAACGCATGCCGAACTTCTCCTACGAAGTGCATGCGGAAGTGGTGAAAGTGGTGCTGCATGACGATCAAAAAACCGCCAAAGGCGTGATCTACTTTGACGTGGACGGCAACGAAGTGTTCCAGCCTGCCAAGATTGTGGTGCTGTCGAGCTTCCAGCTGTACAACGTGCGCCTGATGCTGCTTTCGGGCATCGGCAAGCCGTACAATCCGATCACCGAAGAGGGCGTGGTAGGGCGTAACTACGCCTTCCTGTCGAACGGCGGCGCGACGCTGTTCTTCAAAGACAAAAACTTCAACTCGTACGCCACCGCCGGCGCTACCGGGCAGATGTTCAATGACATCTCGCCAGGCAACGTGGACGGTCCCGCTCTCGGCTTCCTCGGCGGCGCGAAGATCCACAGCTCGCAAGCTACCGGCACGCCAATCGCTGCGGCGCTGCCAAAAGGCACGCCGAGCTGGGGCATGGGCTACAAAGAGGGTCTGGAGCAGTGGTACAACCACTCGATGAAGATCAGCATCACCACCACCTGCCAATCCTATCGCGATATCTATCTGGATCTCGATCCGCACTACACCGACCATCGCGGTCAACCGCTGCTGCGCATGACGTTCAACTGGAAAGAGAACGAGCTCAAGCTGCAACAGCACCTGAAAGGCATCGTCGGTAATATTGCGAAAGAGCTCAACCCAGACAGCATGAGCATGAGCTTCCTGCCGATGGGCGCGGACTTCGACCTGACCAAGTACGTCTCCACCCACAACGTGGGCGGCGCGGTGATGGGCGATAACCCGAAAACCTCTGCGCTAAACAAGTACCTGCAAAGCTGGGATGTTCATAACGTGTTTGTGCCGGGCGGCAACGCCTTCCCGCAAAACTTCCAGGCGAACCCGACCGATACCATCGGCGCGATCACCTTGATGGCGGCGCAAGCGATCAAAGAACACTATCTGAAAAATCCCGGTCCACTGGTACAGGCATAAGCGCATGAAATTAAAATCATTGTTAATCGCCAACGCCGTGCTGCTGGGCAGTTTTGCACTGCAAGCGCACGCGGAAGATGAAGCTCAACTGATCAAACAGGGTGAATATCTGTCGCGCCTTGGCGACTGTATGGCGTGCCATACCGTTTCCGGCAAAGGGGAATACGGCGGCGGATTGGCGATCGAGTCGAATCTCGGCACCATTTACTCCACCAATATTACGCCGGACAAAGAGCACGGCATCGGCAACTACAGCGAGCAGCAGTTCTCTGATGCGGTGCGCAAAGGCGTGCTGCCCGATGGCTCGCATCTCTACCCGGCGATGCCGTACCCGGATTACGCCAAAATCAGCGATGAAGATATGCACGCGCTGTATGTCTACTTCATGAAAGGCGTGAAGCCGAGCAGCGAGCAGCCGCCGGAAACTAAACTTAGCTTCCCGTTCAGTCAGCGTTGGGGTATGGCGTTCTGGAACTGGGCATTTACCGAAGACAAACCCTTCCAGCCGATTGGTGGTGCGTCGGCAGAAGTGAATCGCGGTGCCTACATCGTCGAAAGCCTGGGTCACTGCGGCAGCTGCCACACGCCGCGCGGCTTGGGTATGAACGAGAAAGCGTTGGATAGCGGCGGCGACCAGTTCCTCGCTGGCGGCAGCCTGAATAACTGGGATGTGCCGTCGCTGCGTGGTTTACCGCGCTGGAGTTCACAGGAGATCGTCGATTACCTGCAAACCGGACGTAACGATAAAGCGGCGGTGGGCGGTGAGATGACGTCGGTGATTGAGCACTCCAGCTCGCACATGACCGATGCCGACCTCAAAGCGATTGCTGCCTACCTGAAATTCCTCGGTGGCAATCCGCCGTTGCAGGCGTACAACGTGCAGCAGCAGCAGGCCACCGAAGCCAAATTGACGGCGGCGAAAAACCTGAGCGAAGGTGAGCGTCTGTACCTCGATAACTGCGGCGCCTGCCACTTTGTCACCGGTAAAGGTGCACCGGGCATCTTCCCGGAGCTGGATCAGGCCACCATTGTGAATGCGCAGGATCCGACCGGGTTGATTCACACCATTCTGGCCGGTGCGCAGCAGCCCTCCACGGCGAAAGCGCCCTCTACCTTAGCGATGCCGCCGTTTGGTTACCGTTTGAAGGATGAGGAAGTGGCGCAGCTGGCAACCTTTATCCGTCAAGGCTGGAGCAACCATGCGCCAGCGGTGACAGCGGATCAGGTTAAAGACGTGCGTAACACCTTAAAGTAAGTTGTTAAAACCAGGTGCGCAGCGATGCGCACCCTACGTAAAAAACGGTACCATTCGCGTAGGGTCGCCATTCATGGCGACCTGGTTTCCTTCCTTCCCCTCAATGAAAACTGCGCACCACTTCCAGCACGCCGTTAATCACAAACTGCACGCCCATGCACACCAGCAAAAAGCCCATCAGGCGCGAAATCGCTTCGATGCCACCTTTGCCGACCAGCTTCATGATCGCGCCCGAACTGCGCAGCGAAATCCACAGAATCAGCGACACCAGCATAAACGTCAGCACCGGTGCGATGGCCACCACCCACGACGGGAAATCGACCCCGGCTTTTACCGTGGAGGCGGAGCTGATGATCATCGCGATGGTGCCAGGCCCGGCGGTGCTGGGCATCGCCAGCGGCACAAAGGCGATATTGACGGTTTCGCGGTGCGTATCGGTGGCGTCGATCTCATCCTGTTTATGCTTCGCTTCCACTGAGTGTCCCACCGGCTTAGCGGGAAACAGCATGCGAAAACCAATAAAGGCGACGATCAGGCCGCCCGCCATGCGCAGACCAGGAATCGAAATGCCAAAGGTGTGCAGCACCGCATTGCCGGCGTACCACGCCACCAGCATGATGATGAATACGTAAAGGGAAGCTTGCATCGCCTGGCGATTGCGTTCGCGATAGTTCATATCGCCCGCCAGGCCCAGAAACAGCGCCACGGTGGTCAGCGGATTGGCGAGCGGTAGAATCACCACCAAACCAAGGCCGATGGCTTTGAACAGTTCCAGCATGCGTTTTTTCTCTAAGGAATCAATGTAATTGCGCGTCGGGCATGATGTCCGCACGCTTCGGTAGCGGCGCAATTCATTGCGCTTCTTCCTGCTACGCCATCGCTTCAGGTTTGCGCGATGAATCGCGCCGCTACCGTATGTGCCCGGTTTGAAATGCTACCGATGTGCCTGGTTGAACCTTCATGCGCGCCTGGAACCTTAATGCTTCGGCGTTTCCAGCGCTTCCAGCAGCTCGGGGAAGAAATCCTCCAGCAGCTCTGGCGTCATTAATTCAGGATAGTTGATCAGGTGTTCGCGGATGCGCTCATTCACATCCGGCAGCAGCAGTTGCGCAGCGGCATCGGCGGTGATCTTTTTCTGCTTCATCAGGCGCAGCACGTCGTCCGGCAGGTTATCTTCATCGTCGACTTCATCCACGCCTTCGAGATCGTCCAGCTCATCCAGCATATCCATTAGCGCTTCGATTTGCGGTGTGCGTGATTGGTATTCCGGTGGTTTTTCGCTTTCCAGATAACGCAGCAGCGCGCGCACTGGCGTACCGTCCGGTTGGGTTGGGGGTTCGCTGGCAAACCAGCTCAGCAGATCGTGCTGGGTCACCTGATGGACGTGATAACCGTTATCCACCAACTCATCCGCCAGAATATCGGCGGTATCGTGCTCAATCAGGCAAATGTGGGTGCGATTCGGCGTGAACTGCTCCAGCCATTGATAAATCTCTTCAATCACGCTGTCGTCATAATTAAAGATGTGGCTGAGATAGCTGTCATCCTGCTGGTGAACGCAGAGGCGAATCAGGTCGGGGTCGAAGTAAATCGCAATGTTGATGCCTTTCATGTGCGCTGTCCTGTGTGGTGCAAAATCTCACTATAGCCTCAGGCAGCGCAGATGAACATGGCACCGCCAGCAGCATGCGCTACCGGCGGTAAAAATTAACGTAAATCAGCACGATCCAGCCCATAAGCGCTATCAAGCGAACCGGGTACCATCTGTGACAAAATCATCAGCCGATTCCAGGTATTGATGGTGGCGATCTTGAAGGTCAGCTCACTGATTTCGACCTCAGAGAAGTGCTCGCGCACGGCCGCATACAGCGTTTCGTCAATGCCGTGCTCGCCAATGCGCGTCAGGGCTTCGGTCAGCGCGAAGGCCACTTTCTCCCGGGCGC
Source organism: uncultured Pantoea sp. (assembly GCA_966185695.1). Taxonomy (GTDB): domain Bacteria; phylum Pseudomonadota; class Gammaproteobacteria; order Enterobacterales; family Enterobacteriaceae; genus Pantoea. The sequence goes on from CBIFUL010000013.1 coordinate 38,002, forward strand.
TGAACAGCGGGGATTCGCGCCAGATAGAAACATGGTGCAGGCGCAGATCGCGCTCGCCGTCGATCTTTGCCTGTTTCACGTGCATATCGAGGCAAAAAGCGCAGTGATTGAGCTGCGAGGCGCGGATATCAATCAGATGCTTAAGCGACTTTTCCAGCGCGGTATTGGCCACCGAAGCGGAAAACTCGGTAATGGCTTTCGCCAGTGCCGGGACAGTTTTGAAGTGATTTACGCGTGCGGTCATGGTGTTTTCCTCAGTTAAAATAGCAGGTCGATGGTTTGTAGGGCTTTAGTTAAGGCGGTGGAGCGGCTGACGGGATCGTGCGTGCCGTCAACGCGAATGCATGTCACGTCGGTGATGCCGATGTACGCCAGCGCCACGCGGATATAGGGCGTGAACTGGTCATCGTTGATAAACGGGCCGTGGGCGAAAACGCTGCCGCTGGCGACCACGCTGTAGACTCTCTTGCCGGTCACCAAACCGACTTTGGTGCCTTCAGGCGTGAAGGCGAAGGTGCGTCCGGCGCGGGTGATGTGATCGAACCAGGCTTTCAACACCGAAGGCAGGCCGAGATTCCACATCGGTGAAGAGATGATCAGCGTGTCGCAGCCCAGGAGTTGATCCACCAGCTGTTCGGAACGCTGGACAGCCTCGCGCTGTGCCGCGCTGCGCGCAGCGGGCTGGGTGAAAAATGCGCCGATGGTAAAGGCGTCGAGGTGCGGCAGCGGATGTTGCGCCAGATCCAGCACGGTTTCGTCCAGATCCGCATGCCGCGTCCGCAGTTTCTCGACCAAATGCGCCGCCGCCATGCGCGACGCCGATCCCGCTAAATCTGGACTCACGGTGATATGCAGCAGTTTCATGGGTTATTCCTGTAGCGAAGTGAATGGACGCATCTTAAACTTCTATGTCGGAGTGAAAAGGGTCAAAAGCGGTGAAAACAGGTAGGACATAGCGATGGGATACAAAGAGATTTACGCGCGCTTTCGCCAGCAGATTGTTGCCGGGCGCCTGAAGCCAGGCGATCGCGTACCGGCGATTCGCACCTTAGCCAGCGAATTGCAGGTGGCGCGCAAAACGGTGGAAGCCGCCTATGAAATCCTGATTGGTGAAGGCTATTTGGTGAGCCAGGGGGCGAAGGGCACGCGCGTCAATCCTGAACTCATCCTGCCGATCGGGGCGCACAGCGCCAGCGCGCCGTCGCCAGCCACGCGGCATTTGCCGGTGACGGAAAGTCGCGGCGAGCTGCGTCTCGGCATTCCGGCGCTGGATGAGTTCCCCAGCAAAAAGTGGCTGTTGATCTCCGGCAAAGCGGCGCGCAGCCTGCGCCCGGAAGAGATGCTGGTGCCGCCGGTGATGGGGTATCAGCCGCTGCGCGAGGCGATTGCCAGCTACCTGAATATTTCGCGTGGACTGAACTGCCAGCCGGAACAGATCTTCATTACCGGCGGCTATCGCGCCAACCTGCGGCTCATTCTGGCGGTGCTGGCGCAGCCAAGCGACAAAGTGCTGTTTGAGGATCCCGGCTATCACTTTGGCCAAACGCTGCTGAAGCGCATCGCGCCCAACTTGCATTACGTGCCGGTCGATCGTCAGGGCATGGACGTGGATTATCTGCTGCGCCATCACTCGGACGCGCGCTTTGCCATTGTTACGCCGACGCACCAAAGTCCGCTGGCCGTCACGCTTTCGCTGCCGCGTAAGCATCAGCTGCTGGAGTGGGCGCAGCAGAACCAGAGCTGGATAATTGAAGATGATTACGACGGCGAGTTTCATTACACGCGCAAAGTCATTCCGGCGCTGAAAAGCCTCGACGTGCACGACCGCGTGATTTATACCGGCACCTTCAGCAAAACCATGATGCCCGCGATGCGCGTCGGCTATTTAGTGATGCCGCAGGCCGCCATCGAGCGATTTAGCGAGTTGGGGGAAATCCTCGAAAGCGGCATGGCGCTGCTGCCGCAAAAAATTCTGGCGCAGTTTCTCAATGAAGGGCACTTCTATCGCCACATCAAAAAGATGCGCGGCCTTTATCAGCAGCGGCGAGGCATGATGCGCGAGGCCATTGAAGCCTGTTTCCCGGAGGTGTTTCACTTTGAAATGACCGACGGCGGCATGCACATTATCGCCTTCCTGCGACGCGGCACGCTGGATACGCCTCTGGCGGAGATCTGGCAACGTCATCATCTGCGGGTGTTGCCACTTTCACGCTGGTACACGCAAACGCAAAAACGTTATGGCCTGGTGATTGGCTATACCAATGTTCGCTCGGTTGAGCAGGCGCGGGAATTGTTACAGCGGGCGGCGGAAGAAACCTGGCGGTTGTTGCGTTAGCGCGGAGAAAAGAGAGGCGCGAGGGACAGCTCGCGCCTTGATCGGCGTGTCCTTACATGCCGATGTATTTTTTACCCTGCTTCAAAACCACGTCGCAGGCTTTGGTTTTCAGCTTCTCACCCATCGGCGAGTTGCTCAGACTTTGCAAATTCAGCTGCTGACCGTTGCCGGTATTCAGCAAACCTTGCAGACCCTGCTGGTAATCGGTTTTCTGCTCTTGTGCGGTGGGGCTACTCAAACCCAGTTTGCTCAGCACCTGATCCTTCACTGACTTCACGTTGTTATCCACCACGTTATGTTGCACGCAGTAGGACATCACGCCCGCGGCGTTGGTCATGCTGTTGGCGCTGACCGCTTTATCGCCGCCGTTCAGCAAACCGGTCAACGTGGAAAGGGATAAGCCCCCGTTCTGCGCGTTGCTGCTGGTGGACGTAGTGCTGTTGTTCTGCTGCGACAGCTGCGAAGCCGCGCTATTCAGTTGATCCTGCCAGCTTGCCGCCGATGCGCTTCCCGCCAGCATTGTTGCCGCGATGCCCAATGCCAAAAAAGTGCGTTGTACTTTCATCTCAACCTCGTTGTGCTTATGTTCTGACAGCGTCAGTTTTGGTTAAGAGAAGCAGCAGGGCAGAAAGTTCCACAGCGCAGGCGGGATTCGCCGAGTTTGAGATTCATCTTGGTCAGAGCGCGCAAAAATTCGGCTGGCGACTGAGTTTAAGAACGCGGGTTTGCTGCGGGAGTGATGATTTAACAAGCACTTGGCAGCATAACGCTGCTTTTTTCAACGCTTAGCACACAGTTCGCGATATTCCTGTTGCGCACTGCGTGCGTAACGGTATAATCGCCCACGTTTTCCGCATCCTCTTCAGTGCCGAAGTGGCGAAATCGGTAGACGCAGTTGATTCAAAATCAACCGTAGAGATACGTGCCGGTTCGAGTCCGGCCTTCGGCACCATCAATTGATGCAAAAAATTAAGTCGCTTCCGAGCGGCTTTTTTTTTGCCTGCGAATCCCCTCCACTGTTCTGACTCATACCACCAGAATCACCGCAAAAAATTCACTTCTCCCGCGCCACAAAAGTCAGCACACTAGCGGCCTTCACATTAGGGAGAGATGGCATGATGACCCGATTAGTGCTGGCAATCTCGCTGTTTGCCGGTTTGAGTTCGCCGCTGTACGCCGATCAAGACGGCGTGTCGTTTAGCCACAAAGACTGGGAGCTGGCGTGTGATAACACGCTGACCTGCCGCGCCGCCGGTTACAGCGCCGAAGAGGGCGCTGGCGGTTCGGTGTTGTTGACCCGCGCAGGCGGGCCGAACGCCGCAACGCTGGGGCGCGTGGTGCTGGCGGATACCGGCGATGATGCGTCCAATCAGGTGGAGGCGCTGTCGCTGTGGATTGACGAGCGCGCGCTGGGTGAAGTCACCCAGGCGGAAAACAGCGAATGGACGCTCAGCGACCAGCAAACGCAGGCGCTGATTGGCGCCATTAAAGGCAGCGGCAAAGTGGAGTTCCGCGGTGGCGCGGAGCCGTTCGATCTCTCCAGCAACGGCGCGTTCGCTACGCTGTTAAAGATGGACGAGGCGCAAGGCCGCCTTAGCACGCCGGGTGCGCTGGTGCGCAAGGGCAACAAGCCAGAGAGCAGCGTGCCTGCGGCGGTGGCGATGCCGGTCATTCAGGCGGTGTCGGTGGCCAAAGCCGCTGCGCGTCCGTTAACCGACAGCGAGCTGGCGCTGCTGAAACCCAAACTGATTGCATCGCTGACCGATGACGACAGCTGCGACAACCTCGCGCCGTCCGACGATCAGCCAGAAGAGGGCGCGGAGCCGCCGACGTTAACGCCGGTTGATGGCACGCACGCATTGATCGCGGCGCTGTGCTGGCGCGGTGCGTATAACGAAGGCTACGGTTACTGGCTGACCGACGCAGCATTGCAGGGCCAGCCGCAGCTGGTGACGGATTCCGGTTCGGATTACAGCGCTGGCGTGATTTCAGAAGCGCAGAAAGGGCGCGGCATCGGCGACTGCTGGAGCACCGCCGCGTGGGTGTGGGATGGCAAAGATTTCGTGCAAAGCAGCGATGCCACCACCGGCATGTGCCGCGCGATTCGCGCTGGCGGCGCATGGCAATTGCCCACGTGGGTGGCTGAGGTGAAAGCGGCGCATTAACCACTCTGCCGATCGGGCAGGAATGTGATGTCCTGTCAGAGATCGTGGTTTTGTGCAGGAGTCTTTGCAGCAAACATGCACACCCGGTAGCGGCGCAATTAATTGCGCGTCTGAAAGCAATTAAGCCGCTATAAGATGCGCGATAAATCGCGCCGCTACCAAAATGTGCGGATGATTATGACTTCCCGCAGCACTGCTTATATTTCTTACCGCTGCCGCACGGGCATGGTGCGTTGCGACCCACCTTTTCATCGGCGATGTGCGGTTCAGGATCGGGCTGCGCCATGCGCTGTTCCTGCCAATATTCATGCAGCTCCAGCGCTGCCGGGCGAATCGCTTCAATGCTGGCTTCAAATTCATCCGGCGAGAAAGCTTCGCGCTGCGCCAGCTGTTCTTCGCTGCCGTGCAACGCAATCGCGTCCATCATCGGCTGCAGCGATTCCGGTAGCTGCGACCAATCCGCATCCAGCGCCACGCCGCGCAAATAGCCGTAACACCAATCTTCCACCACGGTAAATTCCTGGCCCTCCATCTCCTGCGTACCGAACAGCGGATCGAACTGCTCCGGGAACTCCGCCAAACGCTCGGCGATGTCGTTGAGATGTTGGAACGTCAGCGTCATAAAACGATCCATCTCACGCTCGTTGGACCATTTAGGAATGTACTTTTTGCCGCCCCACATCGCGGTTAACCACTCGCTTGGCTCGATATCGTTCGGGCCGGAAAGCAGCGCGGTGAGCATGCCGTCTAACTCAGAAGTGTCCACCACGGAGTGTTCGTTGCCGTACTTCTCCAGCATATCTTCCAGCCAGTTCAGCTCTTTTTCGGTTAACGGACCTTGGTTCATGGAGTAACTCCTGCTCGTGAAATAAGTGGGCCGCGATTATAGCGGGAAGCGCGGGCGATTTACTGCTTTTTGCATATCGATTGCTGAACCTTCTCTAAAAATCATTCGCGATAACTTATCGCACAACAATATTGGCTGCGCATGGCGGCAGATGGCAGCGTAAATGCAGAATTTCACTGTATAAACGAGGCATAACATGACGTCTTTACCGGTGCTGGATTTAGCGCTGCTGGAACTGCCGGATGCCGAACAGTCGCCGTATCTGACCGAACTGCGCACCACGGCGCGCGATATTGGCTTTTTCTATCTGGTCAATCATGGCATCAATCCGCAGCTGTTGCAGAACGTACAAAATATTACCCACGCATTTTTCGCGCTGCCGGATAGCGAGAAACAGCGCGTGTCGATGATCCATTCACCGCACTTTCGTGGTTACAACCGCGCGGGCGTGGAGTACACGCGCGAGCAGCGCGATCAGCGTGAGCAATTTGATATCGGTGCTGAGCGCCCAGCGCTGCCACTTCAGCCGGGCGATGCGGCGTGGAAGCAGCTACAAGGTCCCAATCTGTGGCCGGACGCGCTGCCGCAGCTGCGTCCGGTGATTAACGCGTGGCAGCAAGCCATGACCGGCGTAGCGCTGCGCCTGCTGCGCGCCTTTGCCAAAGCGTTGTCGCTGCCGCCGGATGCCTTTGATGCACTTTACGGCACCCAGCCAAATGAACATGTGAAGCTGATTCGCTATCCCGGCCAGGCCGCCGAGGCCAGCCAGCAAGGCGTGGGCGCGCATAAAGATTCTGGCTTCCTCACCTTCTTATTGCAGGACCAGCAGCCGGGATTGCAGGTCGAAGTCGCCCCCGATCGTTGGGTCGATGCGCTGCCGAAACCCGGCGCATTTGTAGTGAACATTGGTGAACTGCTGGAGATCGCCACCAACGGCTACCTGCGCGCCACGGTGCATCGCGTGGTATCGCCGCCCGCCCAGCAGGAACGCGTCTCCATCGCCTTTTTCCTCGGCGCGCAGCTGGATGCCGAAGTGCCGCTGTATCAACTGCCGCCAGAACTGGCGGCCGAAGCGCACGGCCCTACCAGCGATCCCACCAATCCGCTGCTGCGCGACGTAGGCTGGAACTATCTCAAAGGACGTTTGCGTTCGCATCGCGACGTGGCGCAGCGTTATTACGCTGACACGCTCAACACGGTTAAACCCTAAAAATAAGGCAAACAGATGAAGATGAAGATGATAGCAGCGCTGGTTTTGGCGTCAGTAGTAAGCTCAACGGCGTCTGCCGCAGCGCTGCGCGTGGCGGCAGACGCCGTGCCGCACAGCGAAATTCTCAATCACATTAAAGAGACAGATCACAAGCTCGATCTCAAAGTGATCGAACTCAACGGCAACCTGAACGCCAATGAACTGCTGGCGCGCGGCGACATCGACGCCAACTATTTCCAGCACGTACCTTATCTGCGCGATCAGGAAAAGGCGCTCGGCGAGACATTTTCCGTGGTCGCCACCGTGCATATCGAGCCGTTGGGTATTTACTCGCATAAAGTAAAATCGCTGAAGGATCTGCCTGATGGCGCGCAGGTTGCGGTGCCGAATAACGTCACTAACCTGAGTCGAGCGCTTTATCTGTTACAGGACAACGGGTTAATCAAGCTGAAAAGCAGCAGCGCCAGCAGCTTAGTGACGCCCGCCGATATTGCCGAGAATCCGCACCAGCTGAAGATCATTGAAGTTGAAGCGCCGCAGCTGCCACGCGCGTTGGACGATGCGCAGCTGGCGATCATTAACGGCAACTACGCGCTGCAAGCCGGATTGGTACCCTCGAAAGATGCGCTGGCGCTTGAGAAGGCGCAGGATAATCCGTATGCCAACGTGCTGGTAACCACGCCAAAACTGGCCAGGGATCCGCGCATTCTTGAGCTAGCGAAAGATCTTGAATCAAAGCAAACCGCTGAATTTATCAACCAGCATTACAAAGGATCGGTGATCCCGGTGAAGCAATAATCCCTGCCGCCACCGGCTTTTCGCAGGTGGCGTTCGTTCTCATCTGTGTTATATTTCGCCACCACACCAGCCGCACGTTTTGCACAAAATAAACCAAAAATATTCCGTCATGAACACCTCCGCCAGGAATGCCCGGCGCCGCATCTTTGCGCGCTTGCTGCTGCTATGTTGCAGCGTGTTGCTCAGCGCCTGCGGCACGCTGTCGCAAACCTCCGCGCCGGTTGGCGATCAAATCTATCTTTCGCATGCCACCTTCCATGAAAACGTGGATGACATCGTGCGGCACTACATGCAGCAGAAGCAGATATCGGGCATCAGCATCGCCATCATTCATCAACGCAGCCAGCCGATGTTTTACAGTTTTGGCGTCACCGATGCGCGGCACCGCTATCCGATCACGCCGGATACGCTGTTTGCGCTGGGATCGCTGAGCAAAGGCATCACCGCCGAGGTGATTATTGCGCTGGTGGATCGTGGCGAACTGCACTGGAACGACACGCTGGCGACGCTGCTGCCTGCCAATGTGCCGATGAGCGCCGATGCCAAACGCATCACGCTACTACAGCTGGTGACGCACACATCAGGCTTGCCGCGACAGGATATGGATTTACCGATGTTCATGAAATTCATGGGCTATTTGCGCAGCGGCGAGAATTTTTACGGCAATCTGGATAGCGATGCGGTGCTGGACTATTTAGGTGATTTTCATGCGCCGGCTCAACCGGCTGCGCACTACTCCAATCTGGGTTACGCCCTGCTGGGCTACATCCTCAAACATCGCGTCCACCAGGAGATTGAAACTCTGGCGCAGCGCACGCTGTTCCAGCCGCTGGGCATGAGCAGCAGCAGTTTTGAGCCGCAGCGTTTGCCGCTCTTTCCGTGGCGCGCGCTCGGCCACGCGGGCGATCAGCCGAAGCTGATTCCGCGCGGGCAGCTCACGCCGGATTGGGTGTTCAGCAATAACATGGTGGCGGCCGCCAGTTTGTACAGCAACGCGCGCGATCTGATTCGTTATCTCGATGCGCACCTGCATGACGGCACGAGCGCGACGTTAAACGCCGCCTTTGCGCAGGTGAATCACGGCTACGAACAGCATGGAAACCAATCGCAGAATATTGCCTGGGTAACCGATCGCTACGGCGCGCAGCAGATCACCTATCAAGTGGGTTATATCGGCGGCTACTCCAGCTTTATTGGCTATGATAAGCAGAACGGCAACGCGATTGTCGTGCTGCAAAACGCCTTTAACTGGAGCAATTATCTCGGCATTGCGCTATTGATGGATCTGGCGAATAAAAGCTATGAGTGATAATCACATTTGATGATCCCCTTAATAGCTGAATAGCATTCATACCGGCGTTGAATAATATTCAAATCAAGAAGGTGGTAATCAATTCGATGTTTGTCTATGTTACTCCTTCCCGATGACTCTCCCCAAGGATGGTAATATGTTGCGCCGCTTCAATAATTACGCCTCTCACTGCGCCCTGGTTTTTTGTTTTATGCTTAATGCAGTGCTGATTAAATTCTCTTTTGCATATAAATCATGGCTACTGCTGTTCATCAACCTGGGCTTGATATTTATCTTATGCGTTAAGTTAACCTCAACCAAAAGAGTTATCGATTACTTTATCTATTTGGATAATGATAAGGTTTATAAGAAAATATCAGGATTGATAACGCTTATTTCATGGGTTCTGGTTTACTGCTCATTATTGATGATTAACCTGCAGATAATGTCAGTTGGCCGTTGGTTGCTGCTGGGTTTTTGTGGGTTGGTGATGATCTCCGCCGTTACGGTTTTTTACGATATTGCACGCAGCCATAACCGTCTGATTTCTCGGCTGCAATGGCTGTTTGGCGTGTTGATCTCGCTGCTCTACTTTGTCACCAGTGCCTTAGCGGCGAGTTATTTCAAAGAACTGAGCAATGTTAATTTGAGTGATACGCCGTGGGTAGAACTGTGGTTTAAAATTACGCTGTTTTGTTTGTACTTTTTCTTACTGCTACAGCCATTATCCTACGCCGTGTTCCTGTATTTAGCGGATAAAGTAAAAGGCGGAAAGCTAGCCACGCTTTTTGGTTTGCTTCTGGTAACGGCTTTACTTTTTGCGGCTGTGCCGCGCTGGGCAAATAATTTTATTGTTCTGGTATTCAATGAAACGATCAATGGCGAGTGGCGTGAATTTGCGCTGTGCGGTAAAAAGAAAATAGCGGTGAAGAATGAAAAATATTTTGGGTTTAATGAAGAGCGCTATACCGTTTATTTTTCAAACCGCGATAACCAGTGGGGATTTGAATCGCTGATTTGTAGCAAAGACGCGCAGGGAAATGACAGCGAGAATAGAGTCACGATTTCGCATTCACCGATGCCAACGTGGTTTAAGCCTTAGTGCTGCACTAACGATTATTGACAATTTCCCAAAAGAAAACGGCCATAATTAAGGTATGCTCATCCTCGGGCGATATCAGCGCCTTGCCGAGCGCGCCGGGGAACCTTCCGCGCGCTGTGCTTGTCATTAAATGGACAGTAATAATTAACCAGAGTGGAAATCACCAATGCGCAAGACATACGCTAACCTGCTTACTGCAGGACTTTTTCTGGGCGCTTTAAGCCTGTCACCCGCTGTATTGGCGGAAGGCGAGCAAACTGACAGCGTTCCAATGCCGCCGCAGGTACAACAAACGGCACCCGATGCCTCCGCCCCTGCTGCTGATGCGCCAGCCGCTGACGCACCCGCCAGCAGCGAACCGGCTGAGTCCAGCGGCGATGTGGCACCGATTCGTCCGCCACAAAGTAGCGGTAACGGTGGCCCCTCTGCGGCGAACAACTATGAATTGACCACCATTATCATCGACTACAAAGAACACCATGTGGGCGATGTGGTGCCAGAAGAGTACCGCAAAAAAGAGTACACCATTGTGGAATGGCAGAAGCGTAACCTGCCAGCACCGCAGGCGGGTACGCATTGGGCGTATATCAATGCCAATTACATCTTGATCGCTGACGATAGCGGCAAGATCGTCATGGGTAAATCCGGCGACATCTTCTTCCGCGGTTAATCCGCGCTGGCTGCATGAGTCAAATCATGCAGCCGATTTCACACGTCCTTCGTTACAAACGCCACACCGACATGGCATGCTGCCAGGCAGGCTCCTCCACATCAAGGAATCGCATCATGTCGCCCTCCACCAATGTTTACGGACAACCGATTGGCTGCGCGCTGCCAGAATGGCAACCTCGCGCCTGGCCGAACTTTGCAACCTTTCACGGTGCTTATGGCCGCCTTGAACCGCTCAGCGCTGAACGTCATGCGCGCGAACTCTATGCCGCCTATGCGCTAGCTGCGGATGGACGCGACTGGACATATATGGCGACTGGCCCTTTCGCTGATGAAGCCGCGTACGTTGCTTATGTGCAAAAAATTGCAGGTGGTCGCGATCCTATGCACTTCGCGGTAATCGATGCAGGCAGCAACCGCGCAGTGGGAACGCTTGCCTTGATGCGCATCGACGCCACGCACGGCACGATTGAGGTAGGACACGTGGCGTTCTCGCCGCTGTTGCAACAAACGCGTATGGCGACCGAAGCGCACTGCTTGCTGATGCGATACGCCGTGGAACAGCTCGGTTATCGCCGCTATGAATGGAAGTGCGACAGCTGCAATCAGCCCTCGCGCAAAGCGGCGCTCCGCCTGGGATTCCAGTTTGAAGGCACTTTTCGTCAGGCGATGGTGTATAAAGGCCGCAGCCGCGATACCAGCTGGTTTTCCATTATTGATAGCGAATGGCCGCAGGTGAAAAAGGGTTTCGAGCGCTGGCTGGCGGCGGAGAATTTTACCGCCGACGGCGTCCAGCTTGCGAGGCTGGAAGCGTTGCGTCAGGATTAGCATAACGCGTGCGGCCATAAAAAAGGCCTGCGATGAGGCAGGCCTTGGCGTTAACGACGCTTGTTTAATCTTGCGGCTGTGGAATGATTTTTATATCTACCATGCCGATACCCAGTTTGCGCGGTGCCTGGCCGACGATGTTATCCAGATTGGACGCTTGCGGCTCTGGCGGCGCGATGATCAAATGGCGGCTGCCGCCCGGATTAGTAAAATGCAGCGTTGTGGTAGAGAACGCATCGCCGAGATCCAACTGCTGTACTTCGTCGCCAACGCGCACCGGAATCGGGCGGTGTGCATTCGGGCCAAACGCCCGCGCGGTAATCACCACGTCAAAGCGTGGCGGCAGCGGATCGGTATATTCGATGTTCACTTCCGGTGCCAGATTGGCGTTTGACCAGCGTCCCCAGCTTTCCGGGCGAGAAATGCCGCTGAAGCTTTTGATGCTGTTGGGCGCGCCGGGCACCGCCAGCAGGAAGCTGTCGGCGTGGTAGCGAATCGCGTTGTCTTCAATACGAATTTGCTGCTCATTCAGCTGGTAGGTCGCCGCGCTTACCGCCGCTTTCGGGAAACTGGCTTTGCCCTTCCACACGGGTTTATCAATGCGCGTCACCGTTGGCTGCGCGCCCATCTGCCCCATCGCCAAACACAGATCGCCCGACAACGCCAACTCCGGCTGCCACAAACGTCCCATTTTGAAACAGCGATCCACCCACAGGAATTTGTCGGCAGCGGCGAAATCCGCCAGCTGATAACGCAGCGGCGCAGAGTATTCCCCTTCCGGCAGCGGCTCAACGTGCTTATCCGCCACGCGGAACAGAATCGGCAGCTTGAAGGTGGCACCTGAGAAGCTGAAGGTACTCTTCTGCTGGTCGATGGTGAAAGCATCCAGCCTGTTGGGGAAATTCCACAGCTGAATAATGTCCGCTTTCCATGAAGTCACTTTTTTCGCCATGTCGTCGAACTGCGTTGATAACGAGGTAGCAGATAAGCCGCTGCGGCCTAAACCAATGGCGTTATCGCCGCCGAGAATATCCAGCACCGTGGCGCCGTTATCCAGCGTGCTGCGTTTACTCTCCAGCACTTCGGCTTGCGGCTGGTCGCCGCGAATTACCATAAACAGATCGTGACGCGGCTGTTTGATCAGGTATTGATGCGCGGTGTTGTTCATCGCCAGGTGATCGGACGACACCACAATCACGGTATTTTTAAACCACGGCGACGCTTTGATGCGCGTAATCAAACGCGCCACATGTTCCTGGGAGCAGGCCACAGCGCTGAAAGATTGGTTAGGTTTGCCGTCATAGCTGTAGCTTTTGCGCTGGCAGCTACGCGAGATAAAACCGTCCGGATGGTGGGTATCCACGGTTAAGGTGAACAAGGCAAAGCGTTTTTGCTGGCGCGATAGCTCCTCGAATTTCTCAAACACCTCATCCATGACGGTGTCATCGTAGAAGCCCCAGTTGTTGCGGTACGTGGGATCGGCGACGCGACTTTTCAGCTCCTGCGAGCCGTACATATTGGCGGCATCAAAGCCGTGCGACAGCAGGAAAGTGTCTTTACCGGCGAAGCGTAAATCTGCGCCCTGAATAAACCAGTTTTCATAGCCGGAATTTTTCAGGATGTCGCCGAGGCAGACGTTCTGCGGATAGAAGCTGGAGAGTGAGGCCGACGCGTTGCCGTCGAACGGTGCAAACAGCGGAATGCCGCACTGCGACGCCACCATGCCGGCGATGGTGTAGTCGGTGCCGGGCAGCTGTTCGGTGTGGCTGAAATCGATGCTGTTCTCTTTCTCACGGCTCAGTTCGGGCGCTAAGCCGGGAAAAGCCTGCTGATCAAAATAGGTGCGTTCCAGGCTTTCGCCGTAAATGTACACCAGATTGAGCTTGGGCTCGGCGATGGTTTTGTTGGGCGTTTTGTAATACGCCTCGAAATCAGAATCGGCCATACGCGTGTGCGAGGCGATAAGATCCTTCACCTGACGAAAGGCAGGCGTGGTTTGCACCGAACCGGCGGCGCAGGCGATGGCAAGTAAACTCCAGCCGAGATGATGCGGCATCTTGCGACGACGCAGCAGCCAGGAAAGCAGGCAAAACAGTGAAAACAGGCCAATGATCAACCCGATCGCCGGAACGACGTATTTGCTTACGCCCGCGCCGGTCAAACTGTTGGTTAAGGTGTACAGCACCGCGTCGTTAATGCCGTCGCCGGTAAAGTAGTTACTGGCGAACAGAGTGGCGTTGAGCACGATAAACATGAATAGCAACAGTAAGATCAGGCTAAACCAGAATGTATTTCGCCCGGCTTTATAGGAGTAGACAGCAATCGCCGTCAAAAAGAGAACAACCGAAATCAATTCGGACAACGTCAGTTCCTCAATGTGAATGAGCACGCATGCCTTGCGTTAGCGGCCCTCTTTGGGGATTTTTGCGTCAATTTATATGGGCTGTCACACGGCTGCAACACATCCAACCAGATTTGTGCAGTACATTCCGATCTGTTTAAGCAGGTTTAGCCCCGTCCTACTGCAAAATGCAGATGCGCTGGCTGCTTGCATTTTGCACCTTGACGCATGGCGGGGATTGTCGAGAGAGGTTTTTATCTGGCAGCAACGCAGCGGCGGCTGCCAGCGAGGGCAATGGGGAAGATTACAGTTTGCCGGTGAGATACTGCGCTTCACCGTCGGCAAAGCTCCAGTCGCCTTTGCTATTGGTGATAAAGCTAATCATCAAGTCGGTTCCCTTAACGCCGCAATTTTCCAGCAGCTCGCGCGCCAGCTCCGCCATAAACAGCGTTTTCTGTTCTTCACTGCGCGGGCTGGTGTACACCCGCACCATGACTAAATTATCGCTACGCTCAAAACCTAATCCTGTATCCTGGAAAACCATCTGATAGCTTTTGTTTTCGTGAACAATCTGATAACGATCGCGTGCCGGAACTTTGAAGGCGGTTAACACGGCGCGATGCGCGGCATCCAGTAAGGTACGTAATTCTGATTCTGAACGGCCCTGAATAACATCGAATGTCAGTAACGGCATAAATAAACCCTCGTTTTTGCGCACATGAAAAGAGTAGGATGTGGGTCTATGCTGCCGTTTACTGTGGAAAAGAAAAAGCGTGCTGCTTGAAATGATTATTTATTATTTTGAACAATCCTGATGAAAGAAATTAAAACTGATGCCCTTTGGGTACATTTGCATTGGCTCACCGTATTGGCCGAGTTGGGGAGTTTTACCCGCGCGGCGGAACGATTGGACGTGAGCAAAGCGGCGATGAGCCAAAAGATTAAAGAGCTGGAACAGATGGCGGGCGTGGCGCTGGTGCAGCGCACCACGCGCAGCGTGCGCTTAACGTCGGCAGGTGAACGGCTGGTGGATGAGCTGCGCGATCCCTTTGCGCGTATTGCGCAGAGCTTTTTCAGCGTGCGCGATGAAGCCGGGCCGGTGCGTGGCATGGTGCGCGTTACCGCGCCGGTGGCATTTGCGCGTCAGCAGCTGGTGCCGATGATCGGTGATTTTCTGCGGGAATATCCGCAGGTGCGTTTGCAGCTGGATGTGACCGATCGTCTGGTGTCGCTGGGTAGCGAAGGCTTTGATCTGGCGATTCGCCACAGCCAAAACCTGCCTGAGACGCACGTGGCGCTGCCGCTGTGTGAAACGCGCGCGCTGCTGGTGGCGTCACCCGCCTACCTGGCGGATAACGGCGTACCACAAACGCCGCAGGCGTTGCAGCAGCATAATTGTCTCTATTATCCGCGCGGACTGGAGTCGCCGCAGTGGCGTTTTCGCCTGGCGAGCGGCGGTAGCGAAACCGTGCAGGTCAAAATTCAGGGCAACTTTGCCACCAACAACAGCGAATCAATCCGCGATGCGGCGTTACAGGGCTTAGGGATTGCGATGCTGCCCGATTTCAGCGCCAGCGCGGCGTTAGCCAACGGCAGTTTGCAGCAGGTACTGCCGCAATGGCATACCGTTGATGCCTTTGCCGATCGGTTGTGGGTGGTGCGCCCGTATGCGGCACAAGTGCCACGGGCGGTGACCACCTTCGTACACTGGCTACGCGCGCGCTTTGTTGATGGGTGAAGCCAGCGGCAGCGAGGTACGCGGCTGCATCATTTCACCCAGTAGGCTGCTGCGGTTGTAATTGCCGAGGCGCAGGTTGAAATCAAGATGCAGCTGCTCATTGCCGCTCAGCTTGATCACCGGCGGCGGCGTATGCGGGCGCTGATGGAACAGCACCGCATGAGCAAAGGCATCACTTTTCCAGCCGCTCAGGCGCTGATAGTAATAGGCATTCGCTTCACATTTGCGCAAATAGAGGTTCACGCGGCGATATTCGCGCATAGCCACCTGCTGCGCCAGTGAACCCAATTGCTGAACCGGCTCGGCAATCTTCTGCGTTAACAGCGAATAATCATCGCGCTTGGCTAATTCGGCGAAGTAGTTGTGTTCGCCAAGATGTTTGATTGGCGCGTACTGTTTCTGCCATTCGCGAATAAACGGATTGTTTGGCGCGGCGGCGAGGAACCAGTTCTCAATCACCGGCGCGAGATAATTGACGGTGGAAATTTCGCGATAATAACCAATCACATCCATACGACGATCCTGGTGTGCGCGATGCACCCAGGCAAGATCTTCAAATAATAACGTGCTGCAATCAATGGCAATGCCGCCGTAGCGCAATAATAATTCCAGGCGAATTACTTCGCTTTTTTGTTGTGCGCTTAATTGGTTAGAAGTGAAAATAAAATCAGGTAAAACTTCTTTAACGGTTAAACGATTTAATAAATGAATTTCATGATCGGGATTATCGCGGCGAATACGTTTTATATTTAATTTCAGGGAGGTGGGTAAATATTCATTGTCCCAATACATCCACACTTTTTTAGGAATTTCTGGCAGATCTTTCTCGCCAGAAAGTAACACGATATTGTCCTCTTCGCTGGGATCATATTCCGGCGCGCAGAGCGCATTATGCTGTTTTTTCTGTAATAATGTCTGGCTGGTAAAAGCAATTCTTTTCCAGTTGTGCCAAAGCGCAAGCGCTGGCTGGAGACGTTTTTTATTCATGATGCACCTGATTATTGTGATTATGCTGGCAAGAGGATTCCCGGATGCTGGCGGCTTGAGCGCTCTTATGTTTCCTCACGGCTGTGTGTAAAAATACTACTCAAGCTTAATAAAACATTCCTCGCGGCAAGACCATCTCTTTTTTTTTCTTTCAGATAATCCGGAAAATGAAGAGACCGTGAAGCTTTAATTTAGCGTGAAATAAAACGGCTATTTATTGTTGAGTTTATTTTTAGCGCTTAAGACTATTCCGAAGAAAATAACCTGCGTAGGGCGCACGCCGCGGCGCTGATTAAAAAAGGCGGGCGCGATCACAGGTTAATCCGCCTGCATTTTTCACTGGTCTGGCTCTTGTTAGCCTGGGTTAGCTACGCTTAGACGAGGTGCTCAACAACAGGAGATATTATGCAGCGACACAACCGTGGATTATTGGCGGTCGATAAGCAGGGCAATCGCGTACTGTTTCTTAATCCCGACACCTTCGCCGTGGAGCAGGAGCTAAACGCTTTTCCGCCGCGTCCACACGAATTGCTGATGCTGCCGCAGTGGGAGAAAGCGTATGTGCCGATCTACGGCGACGGCATTCACGGCGCCAATCCGCATCCCGGTCACAAAGTGGCGGTGATCGATTTGCGCCAGCGAAAAATCAGCGGTTTTATCGACCTTGCGCCGTTGCAGTCACCGCACAGCGGACAGTTAGGACGCGACGGCAAAGTCTATCTTTGCTGTGAAAGCAGTGCGGCGATAGCGGTCATTGACCCGCACACCGATCGGCTGGAGAAAACCATTCAATTGCCGTCGCACAATGCGCATCGGCTGACGCTGTCGCCCAGCGGCCGCAAGCTGTTTACCGAGAATGAAGAGGACGCCAGCATCACGGTGGTGGATTTGTGCGAGGCGGAAGGGCGCATCATCGACAACATCTTGCTGCCCGGTCCGATTGCGGGCATCGCGGCATCGCCAAAACATCCCTATCTGGTGGCGAGCGCTGCCGATGCGCCGCTGTTATACGTGGTGGACCGGCAAAGCCACCGTATTCGCCAGCGGCTGATGTTGCCGGGTCATCAACAGCCGTGTCAGGTGGTACGCTTCAGCGCCAACGGCGAGCGGCTGGTGGCGATTGGGGACGGTGAAGCGGTGGTAACGCTGTTTGACGATCTGCTTAATCCGCTTGGCGACGTTCGCGTCGGCAACCAGCCGATGGATGGCTGCTTCAGCGATGATAACCGCAGTTTGCTGATTGCTAACCAGGGCGACGGGTCGCTGAGCCTGATCGATCTCACGCAGATGAAAGTGATTGCCATGCCGCAGGCGGGAACCGGTTGTGAAGTGCTGAGCTACTTTACGCTTGCACCGGGGGCCGCTAAATAAACGGACGATGGTAAATCGCGCTGCTCCAGTGGCGGCTGCTGGCATGTTTTTCCGCCTGCCAGCCGCGCTTGCGCAGTTCGCGGGCGATCAGTTTGTTCATGATGCCGTGCCCAACCAGCAGCACCGTGCCTTGCTGCGATAGCGCAATTAATTTTTCAGCCGCGTGGCACGCGCGGGCACGCGCATGCTGCACTGATTCCACCTGTCCGGCGTAACCGCACAGCCACAGCATGCGCAGTAGCGCCAGCCAGACGTTGAGCGGCAGATGCAGGCGTTCAAACGGCAGCGTGGGCATCGCCACTTCGCTAAACACGTCATCCACCGCATGCGGCTGCAATCCTAAACGGGTTAATGATGAACGCGCACGCGGCAGCGGGCTGGAAGCAATGACGCTGGCCTGCTGCGCAATCGTCATGCTGCGTGGCGGCGGCGAATCGCAAATGTCGGCCAGATCGTAACCTTCGCACCAGTCGGCCAGCGCGCGCGCCGTAAAGCGCCCGCTCACCGGATGGTCGGGTTTACCGTGTCGCATCAGAATGATGGTCATAAATCGAGTGCTCGTTGTTGTCTCCACCCGTTGGGTCGCGCACGGGTGAACGTCAAGTGGATCAAGGGTGAATGCCTGAGGCGCAACAAGGCGCACCCGATAAAACCGTGCATTCGCCGGAAGTCGCGATGCGTGGCGTAATCCTGGTCAGTTAAGCAAACAGACGCTTAATATGCAGGTGCGCATAAATGCGCACTCTACGAAAACCTTGCACTTAAATTGTAGGGTCGCCATTAATGGCGACCGGGTTGCGCGGAAGGGACCTCATCACACCACACAAGTCATAAGCCTGCTGAATGTACTTTCTCCAGTGTAATGCACTGCGGCGGCGCACCGTCTTCTCAAGCGGGTTTTCGGAATTTTGCGTAGCTGTCATTAAACCTTCACTCAACTATGCAAAAAATCTGCGCGATGAAAATGGTATTGCTGACGGCAAATCATAAGCAACTATCGTTAGTTACCTGATGTGCGACGATTTTTTGCTGCGATTTTGACGCTGTAATACCCTGAATTTCAGCCATTTTTGTCTCTGACCCTTGCGTTATAATGTAGCTAAATTAATAAATATCCGCTTTGCTACTTGATTTATCTACGCGCGTAGATACACTGTGTTCACAGTGATAACTCACGGTGCCAGAGACGAAGTTGGCCTTGAGATGACCCAGTTACATTTGTCTGACTAATGCGATCGGTGAAATTTACACCGACGAAAACAGACAGAGATGCGAATTCCAACACCAGGGAATTCATTACTGATTTTTCATCCAGGTTTGCCTACTGAACGTCGCCACCGGGGAGTTCCGCTTGTTGCAAGGGAACCGACCCACGGAAGGGCGTTTGCTGTTTTCACCTCTCTCAGGGAAATGGTTATGACTGCGCATCAGTCTGCTTCGCAACACGCTTCACACACCTCTTCTGCTGCCGACGCGCGGCTGGAAACCTCATCAGGCCGCAAAGATTTCTGGCGCGCCACCTTCTCCTGCTGGCTTGGCACTGCGATGGAATATGCGGATTTTGCGCTGTATGGCTTGGCCGCGGGCATTATTTTTGGCGACGTCTTCTTCCCCGAATCCACCCCAACCATGGCACTGCTTGCCAGCTTTGCCACCTGGTCGGTGGGCTTCATCGCCCGTCCGATTGGCGCGCTGCTGTTTGGTTATATCGGCGATCGCAAAGGGCGCAAAGTGGTGATGATCAGCACCATCATTCTGATGGGCGCTTCCACTACCTTCATTGGTTTAATCCCTTCCTACGCCAGCATCGGCGTGTGGGCACCGGCGTGTTTGGTGCTGCTGCGCTTTAGCCAGGGCTTGGGCGCGGGCGCGGAATTGTCGGGCGGCACGGTAATGCTCGGCGAATATGCGCCGGTTGCACGTCGCGGCCTGGTGTCGTCGGTGGTTGCGCTTGGCTCCAACAGCGGCACCCTGATTGCGTCGCTGGTGTGGTTGGCGGTGATTCAGATGGATAAAGAGAGTTTGCTGGCATGGGGTTGGCGTATTCCGTTCCTCAGCAGCGTGCTGATTGCCATCGTGGCGCTGTGGATTCGTCGTCACCTGCGTGAAACGCCGGTTTTTGAACGTCAGCAGGCTGCATTGCAGGCGCAGCGCCACGCCACGCTGGCGCAGGCAGCGGAGGTGGTGGATACCCGCAGCTTCTGGCAGCGCAGCCGCGCCTTCTGGACGATGGTGGGGTTACGCATCGGCGAAAACGGCCCTTCCTATTTAGCGCAGGGCTTTATCGTCGGCTACGTGGCGAAGGTGCTGATGCTGGATAAATCGGTGCCAACCACCGCCGTGTTTATCGCTTCTCTGCTCGGTTTCCTGATCATTCCGTGCGCCGGTTGGCTGTCGGATCGTTTTGGTCGCCGCATCACCTATCGCTGCTTCTGCCTGCTGCTGATGGTCTATGCGTGGCCAGCCTTTAGTTTGATGGATAGCCGCGATCCGGCGATTGTCATCCCGGTGATTGTGGTCGGCATGGCGCTGGCATCGCTGGGGATTTTCGGCGTGCAGGCGGCGTGGGGCGTGGAGATGTTTGGCGTGAAGCGCCGCTACACCAAAATGGCGGTGGCGAAAGAGTTAGGTTCAATTCTTTCAGGGGGTACTGCGCCGTTGGTGGCGGCAGCGCTGCTCTCGTTTACCGGCCACTGGTGGCCGATTGCCGTGTACTTCTCGGCAATGGCAACCATTGGTTTCTTAACGACGCTTGTGGCACCGGAAACGCGCGGGCGCGATCTGAATCTGCCGGAAGACGCTGTTTAATCCGCAGGATCGCGCAACCGATAACCGCCGCCGATAGCGCAGGGCGCTCGGCGGCTTAGATGCAGGGGCAAAGGAATGGCGAAATCTTCAACCGGCAACGTGACGCGCAATGATGTGGCGAAAGCCGCGGGCACATCGGTTGCGGTGGTCAGCTATGTGATGAACAACGGCCCGCGCCCGGTGGCAGAAGCCACGCGGCTGCGCGTGCTGGAAGCCATTAAACAAACCGGCTATCGCCCCAATGCGGTGGCGCGTGCGCTGGCATCCGGCAGCACCAAAACGTTTGGTTTGGTGGTGCCGAACATCGCCAACCCGTTTGTTGCGTCGCTGGCGCACGTACTGTTGCAGGAAGCGATGAATCACGGTCATGTGATGCTGCTCGGTGATGCCGGTGATGACCGTAAGCGCGAGCTGGAGATCGTGCAGGGCCTGCTGAATCGTCAGGTTGATGGGCTGTTTTACTACAGCGTCGATCGTCATCCCTGCATTGAGGTGATTCAAGCCACGCAGACGCCGTTTGTGATGCTGGATCGCGTTGAGCCGCAGCCCGGCGTCAGCATTTTGCGCGTCGATGAGCGTGCGGCGGCGCAGCAGGTCACGGCGCATCTGCTCAGCCATGGTTATCAGCAGGTAGGCATGATTAGCGGCCCGCTGGAGATGTTGAACGCGCAAGATCGTATTCAGGGCTGGCGCGACGCGCTGGCCGAAAAGGGATTAGTTGCGGATGAAGCGCTGATCTTCCCGGCGAACTATACGCGGCAAGGCGGCTTTGACGCGGCGCTGCGCATGATTGCCAGCGGACGCGTGCCGCGCGCGCTGTTTGTCAGTAATGAAGGGCAGGCGATTGGCTGCATTCGTGCGCTGTCGCAGCACGGTTTGCGCGTGCCGCACGATGTGGCGCTGGTGTGCTTTAACGGCACCGATCAATCCGCGTTTCACGTGCCGGCGCTGACCACCGTGCGTCAGCCGCTGCGCGACATGGCGCGAAGCGCGATTGCGATGCTGAAAAATTGGGATGGCGACGCGCAGCTGGCGGAATTCCCGCACCATTTGGAAATTGGCGAATCCTGCGGTTGTCAGCTCTCTTTACCAGAATAATAAGATAAGACGATGAAAAGAATAATTATTGATTGTGATCCAGGGAACGGTATTGCCGGAGCCAATACCGATGACGGCTTAGCCATCGCGCTGGCGCTCGCGTCGCCATCGCTGTCGCTCGAGCTGATTACCACCGTGACCGGCAACACGCCGTGTGCGGTGGGTGCACGCGTGGCGAAAGATTTGTTGCAGCGATTGGGTGTGGATATCCCGGTGGTGCAGGGCGCGTTGCAGGCGCTGCAGGAAGATCCGGCGCCGTGGCGCGCGCGGCTTGATCATCTGGCTGATGAGAAGCTGGCCGAGCTGTGGCGCAACGTGCGTGAGCCGCAGGCGCTTGCTGCCGACGGCAACGATGCCGCTGGCGCGATGGGCCAGCTGATTTGCGACAATCCCGGCGAAATCACGCTGGTGGCGATTGGCCCGTTAACCAACGTGGCGCAGGCGCTCCAGCGCTTTCCACAAATGGCGGACGCGGTGGCCGAAATTGTGATCATGGGCGGCGTGTTTGCGCTGGATGATTACATCAAAGACACCAACTTTGGTCTCGATCCTGAAGCGGCGCATCAGGTGTTGCACAGCGGCGCGACGATCACGCTGGTGCCGATGGATGCTACCACGCAAACCTTGCTGACTCAGCAGGATCTGACGCGTCTGACCGCCAACGACCATCCGCTCACCCGGTTTGTCCGTGAGACGCTGCGCCCGTGGATCGATTACTCGATCCAGACGCGCCGTTTGCCCGGCTGCTGGATTCATGATGCGCTGGTGGTGGCGTGGCTGCTTAATCAGCATGTCGCCGACGGCGTGGATTATCTGGTGGATATTGAATTGCGTCCGGGCGCCACGCGCGGTAAAAGCTGGCGCTATCGCACGCCGCTGCGCCTTGATATCGGCGTACCTGCGCACACCGGCGCGCTGGTGCACGTGATGCAAACCGTGAATAACGCGCTGTTGTTGGATGTGATCGAGAAGGCGTTTAACCGTTTATCGCGCTGAAGAGATGGTTGCTCGTGCATAATATCCTTCGCCATTGGTCTGCATTCTCAGTAGCGGCGCGATTTATCGCGCATCTTTAAGCAACGTCAGTGCTTCATGGGTGCGCGATAAATCGCGCCGCTACCAGATGCACATTATTCATCGTAACGCTCATTGCGACACGCTTCCTTACACCGCGCATTACCGAGGCGCACGGCGGTAATTATGGCTTGGGCATAGCGAGGGTGGCGGTGCTGATTTGCGTCTTTGTCGCGTGTGGCCGGAAACGCGCGGCATCGAAATTTCAGGCGCTGCCGCACGCGAGCCGCGCTAGCGCGCTTCGCAAACGTCAATCCACTGCGCCGCCGTGAGTTCAGCCATGCGCTGCGGCGTAATGCGCACCGCGCTGTGAATCGATCCGGCGGCGGGCAGCACTTCGGCGAAATGTTGCAGCGAGATGTCGCAGTAGACGGCAAGCGGGTTTTCCAGCCCAAACGGGCAGACGCCGCCCACCGGATGTCCGGTCCAGTTCACCACTTCATCCACGCTAAGCATGCGGGCTTTGGCGCCGAGCGCCGCTTTCAACTTGCGATTATCGAGACGTGCATCGCCGCGCGTAACGATCAGCACCACCGCATCTTTCACTTTCAGCGACAGGGTTTTGGCGATTTGTCCGGGCTGGACGCCATGAACGCGTGCGGCCAGCTCAACGGTGGCGGTGCTTTCCGGCATCTCGATAATGTCGATATCCGGTGCGTGTTCGGCAAAGAAGTGCCGTACCGACTCCAGGCTCATTGTATTCTCCGGTAAAAACAGAGCGTAAAAACTGCCATAAGGTGGCAAAGCTGTAAACGGGAGAAAAAGAGAATCTGTAACAGAATGCGCGTGGCTTAAACCGCTTTTAACGTGCAGTTGCCGCAACGCTCAACATCGGGGATGCGATAGCGCTGGCAGCAGCTGCGCCGCTCCATCTCGCTATTGCGCGGAATCATGGTGCGATACAGCGGGTTGTCGCTGCCATCCAGCAGGGATTTCGTGAAGAACAGCGCCTGTTCCAGCTGTAACACGGTGTGTTCCGCGAGCTGTTTTTTTAGCTCGCCGAGGAACCAGTAAAACGAGTAGCCCATGTTGTTCCATATCAGCCTGGCATTGATATCGCCGTGCTGCGCCATGCCGTTTACCGCCGGGATCAAACAGTGCTGAATCAGGCGATCGATGCGCTGCTGCGGGTTAAGGTAGCGGGCATCGCTGTCTTCCTGCACGTCGAGCCAGAAGGCGCACGGATGACCATTTTCGTGAAACTCAACGTGAATCAGATGCGGCGCGCAGTTGAGCGCGCGCGGCTCCTGCAATAGCGCCAACATCAGCGGCGGTAACAATAAGCCAAAATACCATTGCGCCCACAGCGATTGCAGCGGTTTGGCTTCACGAGGCGCATCAGGATGATTGCGATAAAGATAGTCGCTATAGCGCTGCGTCAGGCGGCGATAGTTGGCCGGGCTGGACCATTCCGCCAGCGTTAAGGTGCCTGCTGGCGCAGGTTGGCCGAGCTTGAGGTTATCCAGCATATAGCTCTGCTGTTCACGCATCAGATCTTCCAGCGCGCTCGTT
The DNA here is from genome assembly GCA_966185695.1 of uncultured Pantoea sp. Taxonomy (GTDB): domain Bacteria; phylum Pseudomonadota; class Gammaproteobacteria; order Enterobacterales; family Enterobacteriaceae; genus Pantoea. Next base: position 62,176 of record CBIFUL010000013.1, read on the forward strand.
AAGCTGCGATCGCGCTGCATAAAGATCAAAGGATGTTCGCTGAAGCGACGATCCTGAGGCGTGAGAGTAGCCATGCGAGTCCTGTAGTTGATAACGAATAGCAAAAACAAATGATAATCGTTCCCGACATTCTGAACAAGATCGCTGCTTAATCCTCGCACAATCAATACAGGGTGAAACGCCGCCTTGTCGGGCGATGCATCAGCCTAATTCGTTGCTCACCGGCGTGAGTTTGGGCAAATCTTCCCATGCCAAAATGGTGTTACGTCCCTGATTTTTGGCGACATACAGCGCGCGGTCGGCATTGGCGACGGCTTGATCAAAGTCGTCATCAAAAATGGGCGCAATGCCGGCGCTGATGGTGACATGGGTTGAGACTTTTTCGTTAAAGCGATGGGGGATTTCCAAATCCACCACATATTGCCGAATGCGCTCGGCCAGTTTCATGGCAATCGAGGCATTGACGTTGGTCATCAACACCAGAAACTCTTCGCCGCCGTAGCGCGTAACCACATCGCGCGAGCGTACCGCATCGCGAATCGCCACCGACACCCGCGCTAAGGCCTGATCGCCCATCGCATGGCCATAATTGTCGTTGTAGGCTTTGAAATGGTCGATATCCAGCAGCAGCACAAAATGGCTGCCTGCGTGGTTTTCCATGATGGTGTCCAGCCGGTTTTTCAATCCGCGGCGGTTATATAAACCGGTTAACGGATCCAGCATGCTGAGATCGCTAAAGCTCTCTTTTTCTTCATACAGCTGGCCAACTAAGCGCCGCGTAAAGCTATCAAAGCGACGCCGCATTAAGTGGTGTAACGAAAATCCAATGAGCGGCAAGGTGATGGTAAATAAGATCATGGCTAAGTGCTGCCCATCATCCAATAACAAAACCGTTAATACCGGCGGCGTAATGTGTAAACAAAATGCGATCAAATAATCACTTAACGCAATGGCGCTGATAAAGAACACGCTCAGCAGACTGATAATTAAAAAGCTGCCGTCAAAATAAAAAACCAGATGATATTTGTGGTTGATATGCCAGGCCCAAAGCGCGCCTAAAAGTAAAGCAACAGGATTTAATAGCGGCAATTTTTGTTTCGGCACGATTAAACACAGCGCCAGCAGGCCCGTGCTGCAGCCCGCGACAATCGCCGCCGGAAGCGAATGCACCGGATTGTCCGTGCCTAAGATGGGGAGCAGGCAAAAGAGCGACACCGCGACATTTAGAAACAGAAAAAGCATCAGCGACAGCCGATATTTACTCTGTTTCAACTCATCATAAGATTGTAATTTCATTATTATTCTCGTGACAGCCCTGAAATATCAAAGCGCTACCCGCTGGAATTAATCCTTAAACGAATAGTGACCACGTTATTGTTGTGTTTATAAATATGTTATCGGCGGCAATTTAGCATTTTCCAATAAATCTGTCATCCGGCTTGGCTGGCACTGAAAAATTCGCTGCAAGATGAGAAATATTGTCATATGATAATGGGAATATTTATCATTTGAGGGTTGCGCGATGATCATGGCGATGATGGCCGCCTGCGGCTTATGGGGTGTGAGCTGGATAATGGGTAAACGTTTAGACAGCGGTTGGGGCGTGCTGCTGCCGAGCGCCGCGATGCCGATTTTTGCGTTGTGGGAACCGAGTTTCAGCCAGTGGCGCGTGGTGATGATAATCGCGCTGCTGTTAACGCTGGTGATGCTGTTTCACCATCGTCTGCGCCACTATCTTCTGCTGCCCTCTTGCCTGGCGTTAGCGGGCGGGGCGGCGGCGGTCACCGTGAACTTCAGCGTGCTGTAGGTGCGCTGAACGGCAGAAACGACAACATCACGCTTAAGCGTGAAGTTTACGTTGCAAGCTTTGGGGAGTTGACTATCAGAACGGGGTGACAACTGTTGGTGCGAAGGGAGGGACTTGAACCCTCACGTCCGTAAGAACACTAACACCTGAAGCTAGCGCGTCTACCAATTCCGCCACCATCGCATCGTTAGTTGTCTGTTTATATCATCGCATTGGTGCGAAGGGAGGGACTTGAACCCTCACGTCCGTAAGAACACTAACACCTGAAGCTAGCGCGTCTACCAATTCCGCCACCATCGCTCAGTGCTACGATATAAACGTTGTGATTATTGGTGCGAGGGGAGGGACTTGAACCCTCACGTCCGTTAGGACACTAACACCTGAAGCTAGCGCGTCTACCAATTCCGCCACCGTCGCGTACCCTGCAATACCTTAGAGTATTGCTAACCACGGAGGCGCATTTTAGAGATTTTACTCATTGCGTCAACAGATATTTCGCGACGGTGTCACGATCGCTGCAAAAAGCAACGTTTCTGCCGTCGCGCAAAGATTTACCCGCAATTAACGCGTTTTGGCACCGCGACCATAGACCGCGCGATAAACCTTGAAGCGGCCGGTTTGCGCCAGCACTTCATGGTTGCCGAACGTTTCATCAAGGATTTGCGGATAGGGCAAGAAGGCGTTAGCGACAATGCGCAGCTCACCGCCGGTATTCAGGTGTTTCAGCGCACCGCGAATCAGCGTATTGGCCGCTTCAAGACTGGTTTGCAGGCCATCATGGAACGGCGGGTTGGAGATGATCATATCGAAGCGGCCGCTCACATCAGAGAACACGTTGCTGGCAAATACTTCGCCTTCCAACTGATTCGCTGCCAGCGTGGCTTTACTTGCTTCGATGGCGGCGGCGTGCACATCGCACAACCACAAGCGCACGCGCGGCGACAAGGTTGCCATAACGGTAGCTAACACGCCGCTGCCGCAGCCGATATCCAACACTTTGCCACGGAAATGCGGCGTGAGCGTGGAGAGCAGCAGATCGCTGCCGATGTCCAAACCATCGCGGCTGAATACGCCCGGCAAGGTATGAATCGTCAACTCATCCAGCTGATAGGTGTTGCCATACTGGCTGGCATCAAAGCTCGGCTGCTGATCGAGGCGGCCATGATACAAGCCGCAGCGGCGCGCGCTGTCCACTTTTTCCAGTTTGACCCAGGCTTCCAACATGCCTTCCGCACTGCGCACGCCGGCACGGTTCTCGCCGATCACAAACACATCGCAGCCAACCGGCAGCAGCGATAGCAGATTTTGCAGCTGAAACTGTGCTTCAGGCTTATTTTTCGACCAGTAATAAACCAGCGTATCGCAGCCTGCGACATCCGCAGCGGTCGCCACCATGCTGTAAACCGCACGCTCACCCAGGCGATGGCTAAGCGTTTGCCAATGATGATATTGCTGGGTGTGCACGCGGCTCGACGCGGTTTCTAGCTGGGCGGGCAGGTCATCCTGCAAATCACCCGCAAACAACAAGTGGCGGGCGGTAAATTCATCACTGTGGCGCAAAATTACTTCGCTGGCCGGGGAAAAAGCAGACATGGAACGCTCCTGTTGAATCAGAGCGGCGATTATATACACGTCATACCTCAAGTTACAGGTGCGTTGGCGGCTCTCGCTCACCTGAATCACTTACCTGAGTAAGCTCATCATGATTACTGTTGTGTAGAGTGCTTTGTTGGCGCATGTACGATGGGTTTGCTAGCATAGCCTCGCATTCTGGCGGCATAACGGGTAATAGCATGAGCACAAGGCGCGACTGGCTTCTACAGCAAATGGGGATTACGCAGTATCAGCTGCGACGTCCACGCGTGCTGCAAGGGGAAATTGCCGTAACGCTGTTGCCGGGAACGCGTTTGATTTTGGTCGCGGAACACGCGCCGGACCTGCAAGAACCGCTGATTCGCGACGTGCTGCGTGCGCTGGAGATTGAACCGGCGCAGGTGATGACGTTGACGCCAGAACAGCTGCCGATGCTGCCGGAAAAGGTCGATTGCGCCGGCTGGCTGCTGGGCGTTGAGAGCGAACATCCCTTTAACGGCATCCTGTTTACCACTGCCGTTTTTAATGAACTAATCAGCAGCGGCGCGGCGAAACGCGCGCTGTGGCAACAGATGTGTAACCATGACAGCCATCTCTTTACTCACCCCTGAAGACCAGCCGCAACTGCTGGCGATTGAGCGCCGCGCGCATGCCTTTCCGTGGAGCGAGCAGACGTTTGCCAGCAATCACGGCGAGCGTTTTATAAATTTACGCCTTGAAGCAGAAGGCAAAATAGCGGGGTTTGCCATCACTCAAGTGGTGTTGGACGAAGCGTCGCTGTTTAACATTGCGGTCGATCCTGATTTCCAACGTCGCGGCTTCGCGCGCCAGTTACTGCAACATTTGATTGCTGAACTGGAAAAGCGCGATGTCCTGACGCTGTGGCTGGAAGTGCGTGCGTCCAACGCACCAGCAATAGCCTTGTATGAGCAGCTGGATTTCCATCAGGTGAGCGTGCGACCCCACTATTATCCCACCGCAAGCGGACGTGAAGACGCCATCATCATGGCCTTAACGCTGTAAAAGTCTGACTAAGGAGCACTATGTTAAACGACTGGGACTGCATCCTGTTTGATGCGGATGACACACTTTTCCATTTTGATGCGTACGCTGGATTGCAGCGCATGTTTGCGCATTACGATGTGCAGTTTAACGATCAGGATTACAGCGATTATCAGGCGATCAACAAGCCGCTGTGGGTGGATTACCAAAACGGCACCATTTCGGCGCTACAGCTGCAAACGCGCCGCTTTACGCTGTGGGGCGAAAAGCTCAGCGTGGCACCGGAAGTGCTCAACAGCGATTTCCTCAGTGCGATGGCCGATATTTGTTTGCCGCTGGATGGCGCAGCGCATTTGCTCAACACGCTGAAAGGGAAAGTGAAAACCGCCATCATCACCAACGGTTTCACCGCATTGCAGCAGGCGCGCTTAGAGCGTACCGGCTTCCGCGATATGTTTGATGCGCTGGTGATTTCCGAGCAAGTCGGCGTGCCGAAACCGGATGTCGCCATTTTCAATCACACGCTTGCGCTGCTCGGGAATCCCGACCGCAGCCGCGTCTTGATGGTTGGCGATACGCCGGAATCAGACATCCTTGGCGGCATGAACGCCGGTGTGAAAACGTGTTGGATCGACCACGGTACGCGCCCGTTACCGGCTCACATCACGCCAACGTGGCAGGTGAAAACGCTGGCCGAGCTGGAAGCGTTGCTGACTCAACGCTAAACATTATCTATTCATTATTACTGCATCATCACCCTGAAAGGCCCGCTACGCGGGCTTTTTTAATGTAACTATCTATGCATTAACCTATTCATCAATCTATTCATTATGTGTAGTGAGGTGTAGAAGCATGGCGGGTTTGCAAAGTTTGCTGCTGGCAGGGCCTAAAAGCGCGGCTGAGTTACTGAGCCGTTTAGATTTTAGCCAGGCCACGCTGTCGCGCCAGCTACGACAACAGCCGCAGATCGTGCGCTGGGGTAAAGGGCGCGCCACGCGCTATGCCATGCTACGACCGGTTCGCGGTGAAACTCGCTTCGCCCTCTATCGCATTTCCCCGCAAGGCCAGGCTGTGCCTGCCGGTTTTTTGCTACCCAGCTGGCCGCAAGGTAGCTGCCTTCATCTTGAACAAGCGGATCAAGGCAAGTTTTATGAAGGTTTGCCGTGGTTCATGCAGGATATGCGTCCGCAAGGTTTTCTTGGACGGCAATGGGGCCGTGAACATGCGCAGCCACTAGGATTAAGTGAGGACATTCGCTTGTGGAGCGACGATCAGTGTTTGTTGGCGCTGGCCAGTAACGGCATTAATATGCCCGGCGCGTTTCTCATCGGCGAAACCGTCTATCAGCGCTGGCTTCAGCAACCTGAGCCGCAAGCCATTAACACTGCGCAGAAGATGGTGCGTTATCCGCAGCGGGCACAAGATGCATTAAGTGGCGACGAACCGGGCTCATCGGCGGGCGGCGAGAAATGAGTTCGCTGGAAGCCGTGAATGCCGAATTTATCGGCCAGCAGTTGCCGTGGCCTGATGCGCTGCGTGAACTGCAGCGCCAACAGCGTCTTGAAGAGGGATCGCAACAGCGCGGTACTTTGCAATGGGCGTTTGGGCGGTTGATCGCTAATAGCGACATGCACGCGGGCAATCTGTCGTTCTTCACCGAGCGTCATACGTTTCGCCTGACGCCCGCGTACGACATGCTGCCGATGGCGCTGGCGCCAAATGCGCAAGGGCATATGCGCGATGAGGTTAAACTCACGCTGGATTTTTCGTTGTCTGGCGCAGTGTGGCGTGCGGCGAGCGTGATGGCCCAAGATTACTGGCTGTCCATCACAGCAGATGAGCAGTTTAGCGCTGGCTTTCGGCAGATTGCCGCGCAAGCCCTGCAGCAGTTGGCGGCATTAAATACCACCATCAGCAAAATGGCTTAAGGCGTTTTCTCTTTTTCCACCGCCGCTGCGTCTTCTTCGTCTTTATCCTCTTTCACCGTGCGGCTCGCCGTCAGCAGGAAAGGCGACTGCTGCCAGCGCGTACGGCGATCGCGCAGCAGGGTGCGCGTCAAAATAATGCCAATCGCCAGCGCCAGCAGCATCATCAGGCGCAAAATATTGGTGGTGTTATCTACCTGGCGCGATTCGGTAACCAGCACGTGCGTATCCAGGGTGACGCGCAGAAAACCCTGCGGCCCCTCCTGGCCTTCCAGCGGCTGCACGATTTGGTGATTGAAATAGCTGCCCGCGCGTTTGCCATCCAGCGCCAGACGATCGCGCACGTTGATGTTTTCACCACTGTGCGCCACCAAACTGCCGTCGTCGGCGTAAACCGAAGCATCAAGAATGCGGCTGTTGTCGGTGAGTTGATTAATGATCGCCGCGATCTGCGTGCGGTTATCGTCGCTGTTATCCATCAAAGGTTTCAGGCTGAACGCCACTTGTTTGGTCAGCGTATGCGCCAGCTCTTCCACCTGTTCAGAACGCGCCATTTGATGGCCAAGACTAAACCAGGATGCCCCCTGCATCAGCACCACTAACAGGGCCAGCGAGATAAGAACGATTACCGTGCGGTGCAGGCGAAATTTCAATGCGGTTTTGACCATCAGAAACCCATGTGACGTAACAGCAGAAAGGCTGGCAATTATGTTGCCAGAACCCGCGCAGACAAGGTAGCCTCTTGCGTGGTTTTGTTGTCCCTACAGGAGCTGTAATGCCAAATCGTCTTACCTGGTGCGATCTGCCCGCCGATGTTTCCCTTTGGCCGGGTTTACCCCTTTCCCTCAGCGGTGATGAAGTGATGCCGTTAGATTACCGTGCAGGCCGAACGGGTTGGTTGCTGTATGGGCGCGGACTCGATAAACAAAAATTGACCGACTACCAGCACGCGCTCGGCGCGGCGATGGTGATCGTCAGCGCATGGAATGTCGATGAGTATCACGTGGTGCGATTAGCCGGTTCGCTCACCGCGCGCGCCACTAAACTGGCGCATGACGCCGGTTTCGACGTCGCTCCGCTGGGCAAAATTCCGCATCTGAAAACGCCAGGCCTGCTGGTGATGGACATGGATTCCACCGCAATTCAGATCGAATGTATCGATGAAATCGCCAAGCTGGCCGGTTGCGGTGAGCGCGTGGCCGACGTCACCGAGCGTGCGATGCGCGGCGAGTTGGATTTCAAAGCCAGCCTGCGTGAACGCGTGGCGCAATTAGCCGGTGCCGATGCCAACATTCTCAAGCAGGTGCGCGATACGCTGCCGCTGATGCCTGGCTTAACCACGCTGGTGCAGAAGCTGCAAGCGCTGGGCTGGCAGGTGGCGATTGCGTCGGGCGGCTTCACGTTTTATGCCGATCATTTGCGTCAAACTTTGCATCTGGCGGCGGCAGTGGCCAACGAGTTGGAGATGCGCGACGGCAAGCTGACCGGCGAAGTGCTGGGGCAAATTGTGGATGCCCAATTCAAAGCCGATACCCTGAAAGATTTGGCCCAACGCTATGAAATTGCTGCGGAACAAACCGTGGCGATTGGTGATGGTGCTAACGATTTGCCCATGATTAAAGCGGCGGCGTTGGGCATCGCCTATCACGCTAAACCGAAAGTGAATGAGCAGGCGGAGATCATCATCCGTCACGCCGATTTAATGGGGGTGTTCTGCATCCTGAGCGGCAGCCTGATTCACGAAGAGCGTTAACTGAGGATTTGATTTGGCCAAAGCGGCAAAACGCGCCTTCGTTTGCAACGAATGTGGCGCAGATTATCCGCGTTGGCAGGGGCAATGTAGCGCCTGCCACGCGTGGAACACCATCACCGAGGTGCGCATCGCCGCCTCGCCTGCCGCAGCGCGCAACGATCGGCTGAGCGGCTACGCGGGCAGCAACAGCGGCCCAAGCCGCGTGCAGAAGCTGTCAGAGATCAGCCTTGAAGCGCTGCCACGCTTTTCTACCAGTTTCAAAGAGTTCGACCGCGTATTGGGCGGCGGCGTAGTGCCGGGCAGCGCCATTCTGATCGGCGGTAATCCCGGGGCCGGTAAATCAACCTTGCTGTTGCAGGTGATGTGCAAGCTGGCGGAAGGGATGAAAACGCTCTACGTCACCGGCGAAGAGTCCCTACAGCAGGTGGCAATGCGCGCCCATCGTCTGGGATTACCCACTGAAAACTTGAATATGCTGTTGGAAACCAGCATCGAGCAGATCTGCCTGATCGCCGAGCAGGAGCAGCCGAAGCTGATGGTGATCGACTCGATTCAGGTGATGCACATGGCGGATATTCAGTCGTCGCCGGGCAGTGTTGCGCAGGTGCGCGAAACCGCCGCTTACCTCACGCGCTTCGCCAAAACGCGCGGCGTGGCCATCGTCATGGTGGGTCATGTCACTAAAGACGGATCGCTGGCGGGCCCGAAAGTGTTGGAACACTGCATCGACTGTTCGGTGATGCTGGACGGCGATGCCGATTCACGTTTCCGCACCTTGCGCAGCCATAAAAACCGCTTTGGTGCGGTGAATGAGCTGGGCGTGTTCGCCATGACCGAGCAGGGCATGCGCGAAGTCAGCAACCCTTCTGCCATCTTTTTGTCGCGCGGCGATGAGATCACCGCCGGCAGCTCGGTGATGGTGCTGTGGGAAGGCACGCGCCCGCTGCTGGTGGAGATTCAGGCGTTGGTGGATCACTCGATGATGGGCAATCCGCGCCGCGTCGCCGTAGGTTTGGAGCAGAACCGGTTGGCGATTCTGCTGGCGGTGCTGCATCGCCACGGCGGCTTGCAGATGGCGGATCAGGATGTGTTCGTTAACGTGGTGGGTGGCGTCAAAGTCACGGAAACCAGCGTCGATTTGGCCTTGCTGATGGCGATGGTGTCGAGCTTCCGCGATCGTCCGTTGCCGCAGGATCTGGTGATTTTTGGCGAGGTGGGCTTAGCGGGCGAAATCCGTCCGGTGCCGAGCGGCCAGGAACGCATCTCCGAAGCGGCCAAGCACGGTTTTAAACGCGCGATTGTGCCTGCGGGCAATGCCCCGAAAAAGATGCCGGAAGGCATGAAAGTTTACAGCGTGAAGAAGTTAGCCGATGCGTTGGCGATTCTGGAAGAGTTGTAACTCGGCATTTATCGGTAGCGGCGCGATCAATCGCGCGTACCTGAAGCGACAATTATGCTGACTGCAGCGCAATGAATTGCGCCGCTGAAGCCCACGCAGGAGGCACTAAATGTCATCGTTTGACTACCTGAAAACCGCCATTCGCCAGCAGGGCCACACGCTGCAACAGGTGGCAGATGCCAGCGGAATGACCAAAGGCTATTTAAGCCAGCTGCTGAATGCCAAAATCAAAAGCCCGAGCGCGCAGAAGCTGGAAGCGCTGCACCGCTTCCTTGGGCTGGAGTTTCCCCGCCGCAGCAAAACGGTTGGCGTGGTGTTCGGTAAGTTTTATCCGCTGCACACCGGGCATATCTATTTAATCCAGCGCGCCTGTAGCCAGGTGGATGAGCTGCACATCATCATGGGCCACGACGATCCGCGCGATCGTGAACTGTTTGAAAACAGCGCCATGTCGCAGCAGCCGACAATCAGCGATCGCCTGCGTTGGCTGCTGCAAACGTTCAAATATCAGAAAAACATTCGCATTCACTCTTTCGATGAAGAGGGGATTGAACCCTATCCGCACGGCTGGGACGTGTGGAGTGCAGGCGTTAAAAAATTCCTCGCGGAACAAGGGATTGAGCCAGATTGCATCTATACCAGCGAAGAACCCGATGCGGCGATGTATCAGCAACATCTTGGCGTACCGGCAATCGTTATCGATCCGAACCGATCCTTTATGAACATCAGCGGCGGCCAGATCCGTCAGGATCCGTTCCGCTACTGGGAATACATCCCCACGGAAGTGAAGCCGTTCTTTGTGCGCACCGTCGCGGTATTAGGCGGCGAATCGAGCGGTAAATCGACGCTGGTCAATAAGTTAGCCAATATCTTCAATACCACCAGCGCATGGGAATATGGCCGCGATTACGTCTTCTCGCATTTGGGCGGCGACGAAATGGCGCTGCAATATTCCGATTACGATAAAATTGCACTCGGCCAGGCGCAGTACATCGATTTCGCCGTGAAATACGCCAGCAAAGTGGCGTTTATCGACACCGACTTCATCACCACGCAAGCGTTTTGCCTGAAGTACGAAGGACGCGAACACCCGTTTGTGCAGGCGCTGATTGATGAATACCGTTTTGATCTGGTGATTCTGCTGGAGAACAACGTGCCATGGGTAGCGGACGGCTTGCGCAGCCTCGGCAGCTCAATGGATCGCCGTGAATTCCAGTCGATGCTGATCACCATGCTGCGCGAAAATAACATCGAGTTTGTGCACGTGAAAGAAGATGACTACGACGCGCGTTTCCTGCGCTGTGTCGAGTTGGTGAAGCAGATGTTAGGGAGTTAGTTTTGCCCGCAAGAAAAAAGGCGCCAACTGGCGCCTTTTTCATGTCAATAACCTTACTTCGCCATACGCTTGTACTTGATACGCTTTGGCTCAAGCGCATCCGCGCCAAGGGTGCGTTTCTTGTACTCTTCGTACTCGGTAAAGTTACCTTCGAAGAACTCCACCTTGCCTTCATCTTGATAATCGATGATGTGGGTGGCGATACGGTCAAGGAACCAGCGGTCATGCGAGATCACCATGGCGCAGCCTGGGAACTCCAACAGGGCGTTTTCCAGCGCGCGCAGGGTTTCAATGTCGAGGTCGTTGGTCGGTTCATCGAGCAGCAGCAAGTTGCCGCCCACTTGCAGCAGCTTCGCCAGGTGCAGACGACCGCGCTCACCGCCCGACAACTCGCCAACGCGTTTGCCCTGATCGGTGCCTTTGAAGTTGAAGCGACCCACATACGCACGGCTTGGCATCTCAGTGTTGCCCACGCGCATAATGTCCTGACCGCCAGAAACTTCTTCGAACACGGTTTTCGAGTTGTCCATGGCGTCACGGAACTGATCCACGGATGCCAGCTTAACGGTTTCGCCCAGCTCGATGGTGCCGGAATCTGGCTGCTCTTGACCAGACATCATGCGGAACAGCGTGGATTTACCCGCGCCGTTCGGGCCGATGATGCCGACAATCGCGCCTTTAGGCACGGAGAAGGTCAGATCATCGATCAACACCCGATCGCCATACGATTTGCTCAGGTTGGTCACTTCCAGCACTTTATCGCCAAGGCGTGCGCCAGGTGGAATGAACAGTTCGTTGGTTTCGTTACGTTTCTGGTATTCGGTGTTGTTCAGCTCTTCGAAGCGCGCCAAACGGGCTTTGCCCTTGGATTGACGGCCTTTGGCGCCCTGACGCACCCACTCCAGCTCTTTCTCAATTGACTTACGACGTGCCGCTTCAGACGAGGCTTCCTGCGCCAGACGCTGATCTTTCTGCTCCAGCCATGAGGAGTAGTTGCCCTCCCACGGAATACCTTCACCGCGGTCCAGTTCCAGAATCCAACCGGCGACGTTATCGAGGAAGTAGCGGTCGTGCGTGATGGCGACCACGGTGCCTTCGAAATCGTGCAGGAAGCGTTCCAGCCAGGCCACAGATTCTGCATCCAGGTGGTTGGTTGGTTCGTCGAGCAGCAGCATGTCTGGCTTTTCCAGTAGCAGACGGCACAGCGCTACGCGGCGGCGCTCACCGCCCGACAGGTTGCCAATTTTGGCATCCCAATCTGGCAGGCGCATTGCATCCGCCGCGCGGTTCAGCTGCGTATCCAGGTTGTGACCGTCATGCGCCTGAATCACTTCTTCCAGGCGGCCCTGTTCAGCGGCCAGCTTGTCGAAATCGGCATCCGGATCGGCATACAGCGCATAGACTTCGTCCAGGCGCTTCAGCGCACCAACGACTTCAGAAACGGCTTCTTCCACCGATTCACGCACGGTGTGCTCAGGGTTGAGTTTCGGTTCCTGCGGCAAATAGCCGACTTTGATACCCGGCTGCGGGCGCGCTTCCCCTTCGATATCGGTATCGATACCGGCCATGATGCGCAGCAAGGTGGATTTACCCGCGCCGTTCAGGCCGAGTACACCAATTTTTGCGCCAGGGAAGAAGCTAAGAGAAATGTTCTTCAGGATGTGACGCTTCGGCGGAACGACTTTGCCGACGCGATGCATGCTATAGACGAATTGAGCCACGTTGGAATGAGCCTCTTGGTCAGTGAGTGGTGGACTGATGATGCCGAAGTTTAGCCGTTTTCCCCGTGCATTCATACCCGTCATCATTCGAGCGACAGCTGCGTTGGCTGCGTGTGTTCACCCCGGTCACATACTTTCGTGTGCTGCTGGGGATAAACCCACTTGCCGCCTTGCTGCACCTCGAATTATTTAGGGTATAGACTTATCTTTTTGTCCTGATAACAGAGGAGGTTGGATGAGAGTGCTGATTGCGGCGGATGAAGACGCGTGGGGCGGACTGATTCCAGCTATTCGCCAGACCTTACCTGATGTGGAATTTGTCGCTTCGGCGGGGCACGCGGCGAGCAGCCTGGCGGGCTTCGACGCCTTGATTCCCGGCATGTGCCGCGTGGATGCCGCTTTACTGGCCACCGCTGACCGGCTGAAGTTAATTCAGCAAGCGGGGGTAGGATTGGAAGGCGTGGATCTGGCGGCAGCACAGCGCGCCGACATCATGGTGGCGAACGTGCCTTCCGATAATTCCGGCAACGCCGATTCAGTGGCCGAACTCGGCATCTGGATGATGATTGGTCTGGCGCGCCGCCAACATGAAATCGCCGACTGCCTGGCGCAACAAAAACTCGGCCAGCCGATCGGTTTAGGCCTGATGGGCAAAACTGTGGGTTTAGTCGGCTTGGGCGGCATCGGCAAAGCGCTGGCTAAGCGTTTAGCGCCGTTTGGCATGCACATGATTGGCGTGAAGCGCACCGCAGATAGCGGCTTTGCGCGTCAGCATCAGTTGGATTGGGTCGGCGACATGGCGCAGCTACCGCAGCTGTTGCAGCAGGCCGATTTTGTGGTGTTGAGCCTGCCGGACAATGCCGACACGCACCATATCATTGATGCCCATGCGCTGGCGCAGATCAAACCGGGCAGCTTCCTGATCAACGTGGGGCGCGGCGGTTTGATTGATAAAGCCGCGTTGGTTGCCGCGCTGGAGAGCAAGCAGCTGGCAGGCGCGGGCTTGGATGTGTTCTGGCAAGAGCCGCCGGATCCGCAAGATGCGGTGTTCAACTACAACGTGATCGCCACGCCGCACATTGGCGGCGTCACCGATGTATCAATGCAGGGCATTATCCAGGGGATTTGCGACAATCTGCGCCGTCTGCGCGACGGCGAAGCGGTGATCGATCGCAAAGCCTGACGTTAGGGCAGGCACAGGGGAATATTTTGCTGCACCAGCCACTCTTTCAGCGCTGCATCGGGCGCACTGTCGCTCACCAGCAGATCAAAACGGCGCAGCTCGCCAATGCGCGCGGGCAGCACTTTGCCGTATTTGCTGCTGTCCGCCACTAACACGCGCGTGCGCGCGCGCAGCATCGCGTGATGCTTCATGGCTAACTCGTTGATGTTGTAGCAGGTTGCGCCCTGTTCCTGATCGATGCCCGCCGCAGAGATAAACGCCAGCGTAGGGCAGAGATCGTCAAGGATCGAGTGCGCGCCAATCGGCGTGAACAGCGCGTTATCGGCATGAAACTCGCCGCCGCTGAGGATCACGTTGCACGCCGCTTTCTCTTTCAGCGCCAAAAACGTGTTCATGGCGCAGCAAATGGCCGTGAACGGCAAGGTATCGGGAATCGCATCGACGATGTACGGCAAGGTGGTGCCACAATCAAAAAACACCGTGTCGTTTTCGTTGATCAAGCTGGCCGCCGCCTGCGCCAGACGCTGCTTGCGCGCGGCGTTTTGACCGTGCTGATCGGAGATAAAATAGTGCCCGGCGTGACTTTTCGGATCGCTGACAATATAGCCGCCCAGCAACACCACGGTGGAAGCCGGTTCGGTGAGATCGCGGCGAATGGTCATTTCCGACACGCCGAGCAGCTGCGCGGCATCCTTCAGGTGCAGTTTATCGGTGCGCTTCAGCGCCTGCGCCAGTTTGTGAATTCGTTCGTCGCGCCGGGTTTCCATGAGCATCTCGTGTCATTAGGATTTTAAAACCGATGGATGTATTGATAAAACCACCTGCCACTCACGACAAATCTTACTGATTTTAATGATTTGCGACGCATTCAGCAGGCACGTTTTCAATATTACCTTTAATGGGATCGCCCCGCAAACGCCACGCATGCAGCGTTATCGCTGTCCACCACCTCAGGCCAAACGCCATCGATATGATGTTATTTTGTTAGAATAATCACATAAGAGCGCGGCGTACAACGGCAATTACACGGTTTCTGGCGTGATTCCAGCCTGTGAAATTTGTCACATATTTAACGTTGTTAACCTGATATTGTGATTTTAATAACATTTATAAGTTAAAAATCACCAGGAGATAACAATGGATATCGCGGTTATTGGGTCGAACATGGTTGACCTCATCACCTATACCAATCAGCTACCGAAAGCGGGCGAAACGCTGGAAGCGCCCGATTTTGCCATCGGCTGTGGTGGCAAGGGCGCGAATCAGGCGGTGGCGGCAGCCAAAATGGGCGGCAGCGTGATGATGGTCAGCAAGGTCGGCGACGACCTGTTTGCGGCAAATACCGTCGCGAACCTGCAGCAGCAGGGCGTTGATACGCGTTTTGTCACCACCGCGCCGGGCATGTCCAGTGGCGTTGCGCCCATCTTCGTCGACGATCAATCGCAGAACCGCATTCTGATTATTAAAGGGGCAAACCAGGCGCTGAAACCGGCCGATATCGATCGCGCTGCCGACGCGCTGAAAGCCTGCAAACTCATTATCCTGCAACTCGAAATTCCCCTGGAAACCGTCTACTACGCGATTGATTTTGCGCGTAAGCACGCTATCAAAGTGATTCTCAATCCTGCGCCTGCGGTGGCGAATCTTGATATCGATTACGCCTGCCAATGCGACTTCTTCATGCCCAATGAAACCGAGCTGGAAATTCTCACCGGCCTGCCGGTCAACAGCGATGAAGAGGTGCAGCTGGCGGGGCAATCGCTGCTCAAACGCGGCCTGAAAAACCTGATCATCACGCTGGGCGGACGCGGTTCGCTGTGGATGAGCGGCGATCGCCTCCATCACGTCGCGCCCACCGCCGTAAACGCGGTAGACACCAGCGGCGCAGGCGATGCCTTTATCGGCTGCTTTGCCAACGCGCTGGTGCAAACCAATGACATTGCCAGCGCGATGGCGCAAGCCTCCGCCTATGCCGCGTGCAGCGTTACCGGACGCGGTACGCAGCGCGCTTATCCCGACGCGGAAACCTTCCAGCGTTTTCTCAACGTTCACTGAGGTGAGTTATGCAACCGAACATCGTGCAGCAACCTGATGGTTATCTGAATAAAACCCCGTTGTTCCAGTTCATTTTGCTCTCTTGCCTGTTCCCGCTGTGGGGTTGCGCGGCGAGTTTGAATGACATACTCATCACCCAATTCAAAAGCGTGTTCGCCTTGAGCGACTTTGCCAGCGCCTTGGTGCAGAGCGCGTTTTACGGCGGCTACTTTCTGATTGCTATCCCGGCATCGCTGGTGATCCGCAAAGCCACCTACAAGCTGGCGATTTTAATGGGCCTGGTGCTCTACATTGTGGGCTGCGTGCTGTTCTACCCGGCTTCGCACATGGCAACCTACACCATGTTCCTCGCGGCGATTTTTGCCATTGCGATTGGCCTGAGCTTCCTGGAAACCGCCGCAAATACTTACAGCTCGATGATTGGCCATCGCGATCACGCCACGCTGCGCCTGAACATCAGCCAAACCTTCTATCCGGTTGGCGCGTTGATGGGCATCGTGCTGGGCAAATATTTGGTGTTTCAGGAGGGCGAAAGCCTGGAGAGCCAGCTGGCGGGCATGAACGCCGAGCAGGCGCACGCGTTTCGCCTGAGCATGCTGGAACACACGCTGGAACCGTACAAATATCTGGTGATGGTTTTGGTGGTGGTGATGCTGCTGTTCCTGTTCACGCGCTATCCGCGCTGTAAGCCGGAAAGCAGTGAGAAATCGCTGCCGTCGCTCGGCGAAACCTTCCGTTATCTGGCGGCAAATCGTCACTTTAAACGCGGCATTGTGGCGCAGTTCCTGTATGTCGGCATGCAGGTTGCGGTGTGGTCATTTACCATCCGCCTGGCGCTGACGCTGGGTGCCACCAACGAGCGTCACGCGTCTAACTTTATGATTTATAGCTTTATCTGCTTCTTTATCGGCAAATTTGTCGCCAACTTCCTGATGACGCGCTTCCGCGCCGAAAAAGTGCTGATTGCCTATTCGGTGTTAGGCGCGATCACGCTGGCGTGGGTGATGTTGGTACCGAACTTTACCGCCGTCTACGCCGCCGTGCTCGTTAGCGTGCTGTTCGGGCCGTGCTGGGCCACAATTTACGCCGGTACGCTGGCCACCGTTGATAACAAATACACGGAAGTGGCGGGCGCGTTTATCGTGATGTCGATTGTCGGCGCGGCCTTTATTCCGGCACTGCAGGGCTTCGTCTCGGATCATCTGGGATCGATGCAGTTGGCCTTCGGCGTGTCGCTGCTGTGCTTCGCGTGGGTGGGCTTCTATTTCTGGGGCGAACTGCGCCATAAAAATCAGGCCGCTGCGGCTGGTCGTTTAGTTGAGGAGATGCCATGAAAACGCGTTTACCGCTGCGTCGCGAGCAGTTTCATGAAACGCCGAGCACCCTGTTGCAAAACGATGAGTTTCACGTCGAGCTGTTCCGCTATCCGGCGGGCGTGGAGGCGGTGCGCATCCGCAACTCGCGTGGCACGGTGATTGTGCTGCCGTTCTACGGCCAAATGGTGTGGGATGCGCAGTTCGACGGCCACACCATGACGATGGGCAACAGTTTCAAGCAGCCGCTGCTTGGCAGCTCGATCATTGATACTTACGGCTGCTTCGCCTTTCACTCGGGATTACTGGCGAACGGCTGCCCGGCGGCGGATGACGATCATCCGCTGCACGGGGAGATGGCCTGCGCGCGCATGGACAGCGCGTGGATCGTGCTGGAAGCCCAGCGCGTTTCGCTGGAAGGCGAAACCGAATATGTGAAAGGGTTCGGTCACCACTATCTGGCCGCGCCTGCGGTGCGCGTGGAGGCCAAAACCGCCCGCTTGCATATCGAAATGAACGTCACCAATTTGGCGGGTGCGCCAATGCCGCTGCAATACATGTGTCACCTGAACAGCGCGTGGCTGGCGCAGGGGCGCTTTAAGCAGTCGATTCCCAGCGATGCCTTCCAGCTGCGCAGCTCAATTCCGGCGCACGTCAAACCCACGCCGCAGTGGAGCGAGTACACCGCGCAGCTGGCGCGCGATCCGCAAGCGTTGCAGCAGTTGGATCAGCCGGCGATGTGCGATCCTGAGATTGTGTTCTTTGCCGATAATCTCGCGCAGTACGGCGATGAAGTGCAGTTCGAACTGCATGCGCCGCAGGGTTATGCATGGATGACGCGCTTCTCCAGCCAGCAATTTCCGCACGCTACGCGCTGGCTGCTGCATAACCGCGATCAACAGGTGGCAGCGTATATTTTGCCCTCCACCTGTCGCCCGGAAGGATTTAACGCCGCGCAGCGTGCGGGCACGTTAATCACGCTCGCGCCGGGTGAGAAACGCCATTTCAGCGTTGAGAGCGGCATTTTGTAACCATCATACGTTCTGCATCAATACCTACGTAGGGTCGTCATTCATGACGACCAGCTTCCGGGTGCGCACCTCCGATAACTCCTCCTGCGAAGCCAGCCAGCTGCGCCAGCCGCCGAATTCGGTAATGTCCAGCGCCTGCGACAGCCCCGCCGGTTCACAGATAAAGCCCTTCACCTCGCGCCCATCGGCCAGCGTTAAGGAGCCGATGCCGAGCGGCGCGGGGATCTCCGCCACGAACTCGCCAAAGCGCGCCAGCGGGATATCCCATAACTCCACGGCAATCGCCGCGCCGCTGTCGCCGCGCAGTAAGCCCGGCTTTTTGATCGGCCCATCGAGCAGGGCAAACAGGCGATAATTGCTGGCGGTGTGCGTCTCTTCGACCCGTACCGCCTGGCGCGTGGTGAGCTGAAAGTTGAGCGGCATGCCGGTAAGGTGCGCGCCCACCACCGCAACGCGGACGTGATCGGCGGAGAGCGGCAGCGCGGGATGTTGCGCTGGCTGCGCCTGGCCGGTGGCACCGAGCGGCAGCGCCATCTGCTGCTGCCAGCTCATGCCGAATTGCGCCAGCGCGCGATCGTGCCAGGCGGGCGCAATCAGCGTGATGCCCGCAGGCAAGCCGTCGGCGCGGAACGGGGCGGGCAGCGCAAGGGCGCTGAGATCGGCGAGGTTGGTAAAGTTGGTGTAGGTGCCGAAGTGCGAGTTGAACAGCACCGGCTGTTGCTGCATCTCTTCCAGCGTGTGAATGGTCGGCGCAGTCGGCACCACCAGCGCATCAAATTGCGCCAGCGTTTGTTGAATCTGGCGCGTCAGTTCGGCGCGCAGATATTCGGCTTGATAGGCGTCAACCGCGCTGTATTTCAGGCCGCTGCTGACAATGCCGTGAACTACCGCATCCATCGCTTCCGGACGATGAATCATCTCGCCCACGGCAACGGTGCGTTCGGCGACCCACGGGCCATAATAAAGCTGCTCGGCGAGCTGCTGGAACGGGGTGAAATCAATCGGATGCAGCGTCGCGCCGCCCGCTTCAAGCTCTTCCAGCGCGTGCCGCCAGGCGGCTTCGGCTTGTTGGTCGCCAAAGAATTCCGCTTGCGCAGGAATGGCGAAATTCGGCTGGGCGTTAAAGCAGGCCGGCGCGCTGCGCGGATTGCGGCGCGAATAAGCCTCCATGGCGTCGTAGCCGCCTGCGGCGCTGGCGACGGCAAACGCATCTTCTACGGTCAGGGCGAACACGGAAACGGTGTCATTCAGACGACACGCGGGCACCACGCCGCGGGCAGAAAACCAGCCTTTGGTGGGTTTCAGGCCGACGATGTTGTTGAAACCGGCGGGTACGCGCCCGGAACCGGCGGTGTCGGTGCCCAGCGCAAAGCCCACTAAACCGCGTGCCAGCACCGACGCTGATCCAGAACTCGATCCGCCGCTGACGTAATCGGCATTGAAGGTGTTGCACACCGCGCCAAACGGCGAGCGCGTCCCCACCAAACCGGTGGCGTACTGATCGAGATTGGTTTTACCGATCACCACTGCGCCAGCGGCTTTGAGCTGAGCCACCACAAAGGCATCGGCGGCGGCAGTATAGGTGAAAGCCGGGCAGGCGGCGCTGGTGGGCCAACCGGCAACATCAATATTGTCTTTGACCGCAAAGGGCACGCCAAACAGCGGCAGCGCCGCAGGATTGCGCAGATAGCTTGCCAGCAAGGGTTCGATTTGGGCTTGCAGCTGCGCGGGCGTCGCGAGGTAGATCCACGCGTTATCTTGCGCGTCCAGTGCGTCAAGGTGCGCAGCCAGCAGCGTGCCGATCTGCTGCGGTTCCTGTTGGTAGCTGCGTTGCCAATCCTGGAGCGTAAAGCCAAAGGTCGATGCCATGAGTGAATTCCAACTGGTATACAAGATGGAATTCAACAGAGCAAAGCGCGTGCCATATTGATAAGCCGCTGAAAGGGGATAGATAATTGATGTGTAATAGGTTTTTCTGATGACGCACTGCACAGCCGCGGCGCAAAGGGTGTGCTAACGCGGTGCGACAGCGTAAATTTTGTGAAGAACATGGCAAGAGCCGGTTGGCCTGGTTAGCATGAAGGATGTCTGGCATGAGCTGGATCGCAGCACCTAAGAGGAGAGCGTAGTGGAGAAGTGGCGTAACTGGATGATAGGGATCTGTCTGGTCAGCACGGCCAGCAGCGCGTGGGCCGATTCGCTGGATCAGCAGCGGCAGCGTTATGCACAGATCAAGCAAGCCTGGGATAGCAAACAGATGGATCAGGTGGCGCAGCTGATGCCGACGCTACAGGATTATCCGCTCTATCCGTATCTGCAATATCGTCTGCTGGCGCAGGATCTCGATCAGGAGACGCCGCTGGCCGTGAAGAATTTTGTGCAGCAGTATCCTACGCTGCCGTCGGCGCGTTCACTCTTCAATCGCTACATCAATATCCTGGCGAATCGGCAGGATTGGCCAGGCGTGTTGAGTTTTAGCCCGGAAGAACCGAAACCGGTGCAGGCGCGCTGTAACTGGTATTACGCCAAGTGGGCGACCGGCCAGCAGCAGGCAGCGTTTGACGGCGCAAAAACCATTTGGCTGCGCGGCACCGCCTTGCCCAACGACTGCGACAAACTGTTCTCGGTGTGGCAAGCCAGCGGTCAGCTGTCGCCGATCACCGTTCTTGAACGCATCCGTTTGGCGATGAAAGCCGGTAATGATAGCCTGGTCAATTACCTGGCGAAAATGCTGCCCGCAGATTATCAAACCACCTCCAGCGCGCTGATTGCGCTGCAGCAAAATCCGCTCACCGTTACCACGTTTGCCAGCACGCTTGGCCCGACCGATTTCACGCGCATGGCCACCAGCTACGCCTTCGCCCGCGTGGCGCGTCAGGATATGGATAACGCGCGCATGATGATCCCGCAGCTGGTGCAAGCGCAGAAAATGAGCGCGGCGGAAGAGCAGGATCTGAAAGAAACCGTGGTGTGGCGCATGATGGGCGCGGATCTCACCTCCGAGCAGGCGCGTTGGCGCGATGCGGTGGTGATGAACAGCGAATCCACCACGCTGGTGGAACGTCGCGTACGTTTGGCGCTGAGCGAAAACGATCGTCGCGGCCTGAATACGTGGATTGCACGTTTGCCGGTTGAAGCCAAAGAGAAAGACGAATGGCAATATTGGCAGGCCGATCTGCTGATCGCGCAAGGTCGCAAAGAGGAGGCGGATGAGATGCTGCGCAAGTTAATGCAGGCGCGCGGCTTCTATCCGATGGTCGCGGCGCAGCGTCTTGGCGTGGAGTATCCGCTGCAGGTTGATCAGGCACCCGCTGCTGACAGCAGCGTCACGCAGGGCGCGGAGATGGCGCGAGTACGTGAGCTGATGTATTGGGGGCTGGATAATCTGGCGCGCAGCGAGTGGGCCAATCTGATCACCAGCAAAACCCGGCCGCAGCAGCAGATGCTGGCGCGCTACGCCAATGAGCAGGATTGGTGGGATCTGAGCGTGCAGGCGACCATCTCAGCGAAAATGTGGGACAGCCTGAAAGAGCGTTTCCCGCTGGCGTGGCGCAATCTGTATCAGCAATACACCAGCGACAAGGGTATTCCGCAGAGTTACGCGATGGCGATTTCGCGTCAGGAGAGCGCGTGGAATCCGAAAGCGCGTTCGCCGGTCGGCGCCAGCGGGCTGATGCAGGTGATGCCCGCCACCGCAACGCATACCGTGAAGATGTATAACATTCCCGGCTATGTGAACAGCGCACAGCTGCTTGATCCGCAGACCAATATCCAGATTGGTACGCAATATCTGGAATATGTGTATCAGCAGTTTGGTCAGAACCGCATTTTTGCCTCGGCGGCATACAATGCCGGTCCGGGACGGGTGCGCACCTGGCAGAACAACAGCGGCGGCAAGCTGGATGCGGTGGCGTTTATCGAAACCATCCCGTTCTCTGAAACGCGCGGCTACGTGAAAAACGTGCTGGCCTACGATGCCTACTATCGTCACTTTATGGGTAAGCCGGATAAGATTCTCGCCGACAGCGAGTGGAATCGTCAGTATTAGCTGTGCTATGCTTCCGTACTCGTTAATGAGTACGGAAGTCTTTCATGAGCCAACCTGTTTCTTCCCCATCGCAACCCGTTGAAGATAACTGGCTGCGCTTTATCGATTTGATGCAAAACGCGTTCGCTGATGGCGTGGCGTTGCCGTTATTGCAGCTGATGATGACGCCGGATGAGCGCGAAGCCTTTGGCACGCGCCTGCGCATTATTGAAGAGTTGATGAATCATGACATGAGCCAGCGCGAGCTAAAGAACGAGCTGGGCGTCGGCATTGCCACCATTACGCGCGGGTCGAACAGCTTGAAAGAGGCGCCGCCAGAGCTGAAAAGCTGGCTCGAAGCGCGCTTAGGTCGCGGTTAATGACGGGGCATAAAGCGGATGCGTGAACGGACATAGCGCCAGAATCAACGCCTGATGATAAACGCTGGAGCGGGTCAGCAGGCCGTTGGTGAAGGCTCCAATCGCGCCGCCTTTCTGTTTAATGTTCTCTACGCCGGTTAAGCGTGCCATTTCCGTGCCCAGTTCGTGACCTTGCGCCAAGCCCTGCAGCACAATCGGCGGCAGGGTAAAACTGGCCGAACGCGATTCACCGCGCTGCTGCGCATTCTCAATGACCATCCACGCAAAGGCGCAATCGCCTTCAATCCCGGCTTCAATCGCCACCCAAAAATCGGCCTGCGGACAGGCTTGACGCGCATGTGCTACGCGCTGACGTGCGCCAGTTCGCGTTTCGACATCGCTTAACGGCTGCGCCGCCACGCCGCTCTCGACCTCGACCCCTGCAATGTGGCAGGATCCTTCGCCAAACACGTCGTTGAACGCTTGCGCAATCGCGCGAATTTTTGCCGGGTTGATGGTGCCTGCGACAACGTGGTACATAATTGGTTGAACCCTCAAGGCAAATTTGTCGCAGTATAACGGAAATCAAGCATGCTACAGGTCTATCTTGTTCGTCACGGCGAAACGGTATGGAATGCGGCTCGACGCATTCAAGGGCAATCCGACAGTCCGCTGACGGAAAAAGGTGAGCAGCAAGCGCAGCAGGTGGGCGAACGCGTTAAATCGCTGGGCATTACGCACGTGATCGCCAGCGATTTAGGGCGAACCCGCGCCACGGCCGAGATTATCGCGCAGGCGTGCGGTTGCAGCGTGGCGGTGGATGCGCGCTTGCGTGAACTCAATATGGGATGTCTGGAACAGCGCCCGCTCGACGGGTTAACCCCGGAAGAAGAGAGCTGGCGAAAAACGCTGGTCGATGGCACGGAAGGGGGACGCATTCCGGGTGGCGAATCGATGACGGAGATGTCGACGCGCATGCACGCGGCGCTGAACGCGCTGCTGGACTTGCCGGAAGGCAGCCGTCCGCTGATCGTCAGCCATGGCATGGCGCTGGGCGTGTTAGTCAGCACCTTGCTCGGTTTGCCGGCGCACGCGGAACGGCGTTTGCGTTTGCGTAACTGCTCGATTTCTCGCGTCGATTATCAGCAAAGCGCGTGGCTGGCGGCCGGTTGGGTGGTGGAGACCGCAGGCGATACCGCGCATCTCGATGCCCCGGCGCTGGATGAATTGCAGCGTTAAGCCCAATAAAAATGCCGTCGTGATGACGGCATTTTGCTGTTAATGGCCTGGCTGCGGGCGAATCGGAATCAGATACTCGCAGCGGATTTCTGTTGGCGGCTCGCTGCGCTTTTTGCCACCGTGCGTAAAGAAGCGCTCGATGTCCTGCCCCTGACGCCGCACTAATCCCAGCGTCGGCATGCAGGTGCCGTACAGCAACAGAATGAATTCACCCAAGGCGCTGCGTGGGCCTTCATAGGCGAACTGCACATAATCGCCCGCTTCAACAATCACACTCTGATTTGACTGCATGCTTTTCGCCAGCTGATCGGCGGGCACCGCAGTGGTGTAGAGAATCTCCTGCTCATCATCCTTTTCATGGCTGGCGCGTACCTGATGCAAGCCGTACAGCACCGGCGGCACCGTGTCGGTTTCCAGCAGGAACTGCTTCCAGAAGTGGATGCGCATTTCATCGCGATAGCTGGAGATCTGTTCCAGCGTGCAGCTGTAGCTCTGCGTTTGGCCGACCAGCACCGTTTCCGGTAGCGTCACAAAAGTGGCCTGCGGAATGTAGTGATTGTCGAGCCGAATCGGCGGACGAATGCCGAAGGCGTTCCACTCCGATGAACGGCGATACCAGGCAGGCGTTTGATTAAACTGCTTTTTAAACGCGCGGGTAAAGGTCTGCTGCGAATCGAAGCGATACTGTAAAGCGATGTCGAGGATGGGGCGGCTGGTCAGGCGCAACGCCACCGCAGCTTTCGACAGCCGACGTGCGCGGATATAGGCGCCAATCGCGTGGCTGGTCACTTCCTTGAACATGCGCTGCAAATGCCATTTGGAATAGCCCGCTTTCAAGGCAACGTTATCGAGCGAAAGCGGTTGATCCAGATGGCTCTCCAGCCAGACAAGCAAATCGCGAATGATACCGGCTTGGTCCATAAAACATCCTCATAACTCTCTGGTGGCGCAACTATGAAGTCGTCGAATAATAGCACGAAATGCACAAAAGCGTGGGGGCGGTGTGACTATCGAATGTGCTTAATCAATACGGGATAAATCCCGTTTAAGTTTGGTTCTCGGTTCGATTGACAGTACATTACATTCTCATCTATTCGATTGGCAATGGTAACTCAATGACAATAACTCGCATTCTTATAGTCACGCTGGCAACCTATGTGTTCAGCGCGGGCGTACAAGCCGAAGAGATCGGCTCCGTAGATACGGTGTTCAAGATATTTGGTCCTGACCATAAGATCGTGGTGGAAGCCTTCGATGACCCTGATGTTAAAAATGTAACTTGTTATATCAGCCGGGCGAAAACCGGTGGCATCAAAGGTGGACTGGGTTTGGCGGAGGATACCTCTGACTCGGCCATCTCCTGCCAGCAGGTTGGACCGGTAGAGCTTAGCGATAAAATCGCGCAAGGCAAGTCGCAGGGCGAAGTGGTGTTCCGCAAGCGCACTTCATTGGTGTTTAAAAAGTTACAGGTCGTCCGCTTTTTCGATCAAAAACGTAATGCGCTGGTGTATCTGAGCTACTCGGACAAAGTGGTTGACGGCTCACCGAAGAATGCGCTGAGCGCCGTGCCAATCATGCCGTGGCATTAAATGGCAGACATAAAAAAACGCCCGGATGGGCGTTTTTTTTGCGGCGAGGAAACTTAATCCTGTAGCTCGCCGCAGAAGCGGTAACCTTCGCCATGAATGGTGGCGATGATTTCTGGCGTGTCCGGCGTTGATTCGAAATGCTTGCGGATGCGGCGGATGGTGACATCCACGGTGCGGTCATGCGGCTTCAGTTCGCGACCGGTCATCTTCTTCAGCAAATCGCCACGGGTTTGAATTTTTCCTGGGTTTTCGCAGAAATGCAGCATGGCGCGGAATTCACTGCGCGGCAGCTTGTACTGTTCGCCGTTTGGGCTGATCAGGGAGCGGCTGTTGATATCCAGTTCCCAACCGTTAAAGCGGTAACTTTCAACCTGACGACGCTCTTCGCTCGGCATCGCCAAATTCATGGTACGCGACAGCAGATTGCGCGCGCGGATCGTTAACTCACGCGGGTTGAAAGGCTTAGTGATGTAATCATCAGCACCGATTTCCAGACCGAGGATTTTATCCACTTCATTATCACGACCGGTCAGGAACATCAGCGCGACGTTTGCCTGTTCACGTAATTCACGCGCCAGCAGCAAACCGTTTTTACCTGGCAGGTTGATGTCCATGATCACCAGGTTGACGTCATTATCTGTCAAAACCTGATGCATCTCGGCACCGTCGGTTGCTTCATAGACCACGTAACCTTCTGCCTCAAAGATACTTTTGAGGGTGTTACGCGTGACCAATTCGTCTTCAACGATAAGAATGTGCGGGGTCTGCATGTTTCGCTACCTAAAATTTGCCAACAAATCGAAAACAGGGCGTACAGCGATTGTGCGCAATGCGGCAATCGATGCACGAAATAATCTTCGGAATACACCATCCAACTACGTCAACTTCAGTGTTAGCTCAGCCAGTCAGGATGGATATTTGCGTGCCCCGTCAATATCGAACCGGCGCTCATCCTAACCGTATTAACAGCAACCTAACAGCACCAACAACAACCGATAAGCATAAAAACAACGCTTCGTTGACTTATATCAAATGCAAGTGTAGCACGTTAACACTTTTATGAAAAACTTCTCCAAGATTGCCTGTTTAGCTCACAAAATGCAGCATTTTTGCTACATATTCACTGCATATCAGTAAAACAGAATGCTGCATGAAAGGCTATTTCAATAATATGAAATTAAACGCATTTATAATTAATTAGCCATTAAATTTCACTTATATCACTCAATATCGTCTTTCCGGGGATTTTCTTGAGTTTTAACATCATTAACATCTTATTTCCGCCAGGCGCGCAGTTGGTAATTTTCCGTCTGCATGCCAACATAGCGCGAGTTGTTAACAGTTCGATGGAAAAAATCATGCATTTCCCCTTAATCCTTGTATCGCCCGCCCGCCCGGAAAATATTGGTGCCGCCGCTCGTGCCATGAAGACCATGGGATTTAGCGAATTGCGCATTGTCGATAGCGACGCATGGCAGGATCCTGCTGCAAAACGCGTTGCCCACGGCGCTGGCGAGATTCTTGATAACGTGAAAACCTACGCGACGTTAAGCGCCGCGCTGGCCGATGTGGACTTCTCAGTAGCGACCACGGCCCGCAGCCGCGCGAAATTCCGCTATTACGCCACGCCGCTGCAGGTGGAAAGTATTCTGCAAGAGAAGCGTCAGTGGCTGAGCCGCATCGCATTAGTGTTTGGCCGCGAAGACAGCGGCTTGACTAACGACGAATTGGAGCAGGTTGATCTGTTAACCGGCATTCCCATGGCGAACGATTATCCATCGCTTAATCTTGGCCAGGCGGTGATGGTGTATTGCTACCAGCTCTCAGCGCTGAATCAAATTGCTGCGCCGTCTGTTGACGTGGCCAACGAACAGCAGCTGCACGCGCTGCGTGAGCGCTTTCATCAATTGCTGGTGAAGCTGGATGTCAGTGACGATGTCAAAATGGCCGATTGGATCGATCAGCGCATTGGCCTGCTGGAACAGCGCGACAGCGCGATGCTGCACCGATTGCTGCATGATGTAGAAAAAAAACTTATAGATAATTGCTCGGATAAATCCTGATTCAGCAGTAATTGATCGGGAAACCTGACGAGCTGGCGAACGAATGCCATGAAATTATGATTATCCAGCGCAGCACTGCGCAGCGTCAAAGCCGATGCGGCTAAGACAAATTCGTTGACTTAATGTGCCCTTTGCTTTACTTCTGGAAGGCAGACGGACAAGACAAAGACAGACAGAAAATCTCAATGCGTAATCTCAGCCTGAACACCACAATTATTATTACCACCACCATTACCACAGGTAACGGTGCGGGCTGACGCATACAGGAAAAACAAAGAAAAAAGCCCGCACCTAAACAGTGCGGGCTTTTTTTTCGGCAAAAATTCAGGAGAGCTTCAATCATGCGAGTGCTGAAATTCGGCGGAACCTCAGTAGCCAATGCGGAACGTTTTCTCCGCGTGGCGGATATTCTGGAAAGCAATGCACAACAAGGACAGGTTGCGACCGTTCTCTCGGCACCAGCCAAGATTACCAATCATCTGGTGGCGATGATTGAGAAAACCATTAGTGGACAGGACGCGTTTCCGAACATCAGCGATGCCGAGCGTATTTTTGCTGAACTGCTGCAAGGCCTGCATCACGCGCAGCCAGGCTTTGATTTTGACGGCTTAAAAACCCGCATCGAGTTGGAGTTCGCCCAGCTGAAACAGGTGCTGCACGGTATCAGCCTGCTCGGCCAATGTCCGGATGCGGTCAACGCCGCAATTATCTGTCGTGGCGAGAAGCTCTCCATTGCCATCATGGAAGCGCTGCTGCACGCACGCGGCCATAAAGTTACGGTGATCGATCCGGTTGAGAAGCTGTTGGCGCTTGGTCATTACCTTGAATCGACCGTTGATATTGCGGAGTCCACCCGCCGCATTGCCGCCAGCCAAATCCCCGCCGATCACATGATCCTGATGGCTGGTTTTACCGCGGGAAACGAGAAGGGCGAGTTGGTGGTGCTGGGCCGCAACGGTTCTGACTATTCGGCAGCGGTTTTAGCGGCGTGTCTGCGCGCGGACTGCTGTGAGATCTGGACCGACGTTGATGGCGTTTATACCTGCGATCCGCGCCAGGTGCCGGATGCGCGTCTGCTGAAATCCATGTCTTACCAGGAAGCGATGGAGCTTTCTTACTTCGGCGCCAAAGTGCTGCATCCTCGCACCATCGCTCCTATTGCCCAGTTCCAGATTCCTTGCCTGATTAAAAACACCGCCAATCCGCAAGCGCCGGGCACCTTAATCGGTGGCGAAGCCGATCAGGATGAAAGCCCGGTCAAAGGCATCACCAATTTGAACAACATGGCGATGTTCAACGTGTCCGGCCCCGGCATGAAAGGCATGGTTGGCATGGCGGCGCGCGTGTTTGCCGCGATGTCGCGCACCGGTATTTCGGTGGTGCTGATCACGCAATCCTCTTCCGAATACAGCATCAGTTTCTGCGTACCGCAGAGCGAGCAGGCGCGTGCGCGTCGCGTGCTGGAAGAGGAGTTCTACCTTGAGCTGAAAGACGGCTTGCTCGATCCGTTGGACGTGCTGGAGCAGCTGGCGGTGATCTCCGTGGTTGGCGACGGCATGCGCACTTTGCGCGGTATCTCCGCCAAGTTCTTCTCAGCGCTGGCGCGCGCCAACATCAATATCGTGGCGATTGCACAAGGTTCCTCCGAGCGCTCAATTTCCGTGGTGGTAAGCAATGACGATGTGACCACCGGCGTGCGCGTGGTACACCAAATGCTGTTTGCCACCGATCAGGTCATTGAAGTGTTTGTGGTTGGCGTCGGTGGCGTCGGTGGCGCATTGCTGAATCAGCTGCATCGTCAGCAGGCGTGGCTGAAACAGAAGCACATCGATCTGCGCGTCTGCGGCATTGCCAATTCTCGCGCCCTGTTGACCAACGTGCACGGCATCGATCTCAGCAACTGGAAAGCAGAGATGAGTGAAGCCACAGAACCGTTCAATCTCGGTCGATTGATTCGCCTGGTGAAAGAGTATCATCTGCTTAATCCGGTGATTGTTGACTGCACCTCAAGCCAGGCGGTAGCCGATCAGTACGCTGATTTCCTCGCCGACGGTTTCCACGTGGTGACGCCCAACAAAAAGGCCAACACCTCGTCGTGGAATTACTATCAGCAAATGCGCGCAGCGGCGGCAAAATCGCGCCGCAAATTCCTGTACGACACCAACGTGGGCGCGGGTTTGCCGGTAATTGAAAACCTGCAAAACCTGATGAACGCCGGTGATGAGCTGATCAAATTCTCAGGCATTCTTTCCGGTTCGCTCTCCTTTATTTTCGGCAAACTGGACGAAGGCGTGTCGCTGTCAGAAGCCACTAATATGGCGCGCGAAATGGGCTTCACGGAACCCGATCCGCGTGATGATCTGTCCGGCACCGACGTGGCGCGCAAGCTGCTGATTCTGGCGCGTGAAGCGGGTCATCAGTTGGAGTTGAGCGACATCAAAATCGAACCGCTGCTGCCACCAGAGCTGAATGAGATTGCCGACGTTGAGCAGTTCATGGCGCGTTTGCCAGAGTTGGATAACGCGTTCGCGGCGCGCGTTGCCAAAGCGCGTGATGAAGGTAAAGTGTTACGCTTCGTCGGCGCGATTGAAGAGGGCGGCGTGTGTACCGTGAAGATTGATGCCGTAGACGGTAACGATCCGCTCTACAAAGTGAAAAACGGTGAGAACGCGTTGGCGTTTTACAGCCGCTATTATCAGCCGATCCCGCTGGTCCTGCGGGGATATGGCGCGGGCAATGATGTAACAGCGGCAGGCGTGTTTGCTGACCTGCTGCGTACGCTGTCGTGGAAGTTGGGAGTTTGATGATGGTAAAAATTTATGCACCGGCCTCAATTGGTAACGTCAGCGTCGGCTTTGATGTGCTGGGCGCGGCGGTTTCGCCGGTGGATGGCACCTTATTAGGGGATTGCGTCTCCGTTGAAGCGGCCGACAGCTTCAGCCTGGTGAATTCCGGGCGCTTTGTGAGCAAGCTGCCGAGCAATCCGCAAGAGAACATCGTTTATCAATGCTGGGAACGTTTTTGCCAGGCGATTGGCAAGCAAGTTCCCGTGGCGATGACGCTGGAAAAAAACATGCCGATCGGTTCTGGCCTGGGTTCCAGCGCCTGTTCGGTGGTGGCCGGTTTAATGGCGATGAACGAATTTTGCGGCAAACCGCTCAGCGACACCGAACTGTTGACGCTGATGGGCGAGCTGGAAGGGCGCATCTCGGGCAGCGTGCATTACGATAATGTCGCGCCGTGCTTCCTGGGCGGCGTGCAGCTAATGATTGAAGAAAACGGCATTATTTGTCAGGACGTGCCGTGCTTTGACGATTGGCTGTGGGTGATGGCGTATCCGGGCATCAAAGTTTCGACGGCCGAAGCGCGCGCAATCCTGCCGGCGCAATACCGTAAACAGGACGCCATCAAGCATGGCCGCCTGCTGGCGGGCTTTATTCACGCTTGTCACACGCGTCAGCCGGGGCTTGCAGCTAAACTGATGCAGGATGTCATCGCCGAGCCGTATCGCACCAAACTGCTGCCGGGCTTCGCCGATGCGCGTAAAGCAGCGCAGGATATTGGTGCGCTGGCTTGTGGTATTTCGGGCTCTGGCCCTACGCTTTTCGCCGTTTGCAATGACATGCCAACGGCCCAGCGGATGGCGGATTGGCTTAGCCAACACTATCTGCAAAATGAAGAAGGTTTCGTCCACATCTGCCGTCTTGATACGGCTGGCGCACGTAAATTGGGATAACGCATGAAACTCTACAACCTTAAGGATCACAACGAGCAGGTCAGTTTTTCTCAGGCCGTAAAGCAGGGCCTCGGCTCGCAGCAAGGGCTGTTCTTCCCGCTCGAGCTGCCGGAATTTGAACTGACCGATATCGACGCCATGCTGGAGATGGATTTCGTCAGCCGCAGCAGCAAGATTCTCTCGGCCTACATTGGCGATGAAGTTGCGGCACATCAGTTGGCCGAGCGCGTCAAAACGGCTTTCGCCTTCCCGGCGCCGGTGGCGCAAGTCAGCGATGACGTAGCGTGCCTCGAACTGTTCCACGGCCCAACGCTGGCGTTCAAAGATTTTGGCGGCCGCTTCATGGCGCAGATGCTGTCGTATGTTTCCGGTGCCGATGAGCAGATCACCATTCTGACTGCAACCTCTGGCGACACCGGTGCCGCGGTGGCGCATGCGTTCTACGGCATGGAAAACGTGCGTGTGGTGATTCTCTATCCGCAGGGCAAAATCAGCCCCTTGCAGGAGAAGTTGTTCTGTACGCTGGGCGGCAACATCGAAACCATCGCGGTTGAAGGCGATTTCGATGCGTGTCAGGCGCTGGTGAAACAAGCGTTTGATGACGAAGAGTTGAAGCAGGCGATTGGCCTGAACTCTGCTAACTCGATCAATATCAGCCGTTTGCTGGCGCAGATTTGTTATTACTTCGAAGCGGTGGCGCAGCTGCCGCAAGAGAAGCGTAATCAGCTGGTGGTGTCGGTGCCAAGCGGCAACTTCGGTGATTTGACCGCCGGTTTACTGGCAAAATCGCTGGGCTTGCCCATCAAGCGCTTTATCGCTGCCACTAACGCCAACGACACCGTGCCGCGCTTCCTCGGCAACGGTGAATGGCAGCCAAATGCTACCGTGGCGACCTTGTCGAACGCGATGGATGTGAGCCAGCCAAACAACTGGCCGCGCGTAGAAGAGTTGTTCCGCCGCAAAACCTGGCGTTTGACCGACCTGGGTTACGGCGCGGTATCAGATGAAACCACCCAATCCACCATGCGTGAGCTGGCGCAGATCGGGTACATTTCTGAGCCGCATGCGGCAATTGCCTATCGTCTGCTGCGCGACAATCTGCAAGAAGGCGAATACGGTTTGTTCCTTGGCACCGCGCATCCGGCGAAATTCAAAGAGAGCGTGGATGAGATTCTGGGACAGGATGTGCCGCTGCCGAAAGAGCTGGCCGAGCGCGCGGATTTGCCGCTGCTGTCGCACAACCTGACAGGCGATTTCGCGGAGCTGCGCGCATTTTTACTGAAGTAAATCAGCCAGGTGCGCATTAGTGCGCACCCTACCAAATCGTGCTGACGTAAGGTCGCCAGTTATGGCGACCTTTGTTATTTCTGCTCGCGGCGCTTAAACACCAGTTCGTTCTCGCTGCTTTCTGCACCATCCAGGAAATAGCCATCCACATCGAATTTCTTCAGCTGCGCGGGTTGGGTCAGGCGGTTCTGAATCACATAGCGGCTCATCAAACCGCGCGCTTTCTTGGCGTAGAAGCTGATGACTTTAAACTTGCCATTTTTCTCATCCAGGAACACCGGTTTAATCATCTGGCCGTTAAGCTGCTTTGGCTTGATCGCTTTGAAATACTCATCGGATGCCAGATTGATCAACACGTCATCGCCTTGCTCGGCCAGCGCCTCGTTCAGTTTTTCGGTTAACAACGATCCCCAAAATCCGTACAGATCTTTCGCCGCCGGATTATCCAGCTTAATGCCCATTTCGAGACGGTAGGGCTGCATCAAATCGAGCGGACGCAGCAAGCCATACAGGCCCGACAGCATGCGCAGATGGCGCTGAGCAAAATCAAAATCGTCTTCGCTGAAGGTTTCCGCCTGTAAACCGGTGTACACATCGCCTTTAAACGCCAGAATCGCCTGACGCGCATTGTCGAGCGAGAACGGGGGCTGCCATTGATTAAAACGTTCCGCGTTGAGGTGCGCCAATTTATCGCTAATGCCCATCAGCGAGCCAATCTGCGCGGGTGAAAGATCGCGCGCAACGTCGATTAATTGGTGTGATTTTTCTAACAGCGCCGGTTGCGTAAAACGTTGTGTCGCCAGCGGGCTTTCATAGTCCAGAGTCTTCGCTGGCGAGATAACCATCAGCATTATGTATGTCCTCGTTGACCCGCCTGTTTACAGGGGATTGGTGGGAAAAATATCGGGTGGAGTGTAGCAAAAAAGCCGCGCGAATCGGCAAATCACTGCCATTTGTTAGCGCTATCGTAAACGCGCACGTCGTGATGTTGCGCCGCTTATTGTGCGTGATATTATCGCCACAGCCTTTTACACCCTGACAGTCAACCTAAGAGAAAGAGAACCATGACGGACAAACTTACTTCCTTGCGTCAGCTGACTACTGTGGTCGCCGACACCGGTGATATCGCGGCCATGAAGCTGTATCAGCCGCAAGATGCGACCACCAACCCTTCTTTGATCCTCAACGCCGCTCAAATCCCTGAATACCGCAAACTGATTGACGAAGCCATTACCTGGGCACGTCAGCAGAGCAGCAACAAAGAAGAGCAGCTGGCACTGGTTTCTGACAAGCTGGCCGTCAACATTGGTCTGGAAATTCTTAAGCTGATTCCAGGGCGTATTTCCACTGAAGTCGACGCGCGCTTGTCTTATGACACCGAAGCGAGCATCGCCAAAGCCCGTAGCCTGATCAAGCTGTACAACGATGCAGGCATCAGCAACGATCGCATCCTGATCAAACTGGCTTCAACCTGGCAGGGCATCCGCGCGGCAGAGCAGCTGGAAAAAGAGGGCATCAACTGTAACCTGACGCTGCTGTTCTCCTTCGCGCAGGCACGTGCGTGTGCGGAAGCGGGCGTGTTCCTGATTTCGCCATTCGTAGGCCGTATCCTTGACTGGTACAAGCAGAACACCGACAAGAAAGAGTACGCTGCACACGAAGATCCAGGCGTGGTTTCAGTGGCTGAAATCTACAACTACTACAAGCAGCACGGCTATGAAACCGTGGTGATGGGTGCGAGCTTCCGTAACGTGGGCGAAATCATTGAGCTGGCGGGCTGCGATCGTCTGACCATCTCCCCGGGTCTGCTGAAAGAGCTGGCAGAAACCGAAGGCACCGTTGAGCGTAAACTGAGCTACACCGGCGAAGTGAAAGCGCGCCCAGCGAAAATGACCGAAGCGGAGTTCTTCTGGCAGCACAACCAGGATCCAATGGCTGTGACCAAACTGGCTGAAGGCATCCGCAACTTTGCCATCGACCAGGGCAAACTTGAGAAGATGATCGCCGAACTGCTGTAAGGTGATGTGCCGTGGCGACCGCGCGTCGCCACGGTTTTTGCTTTTCCTCCTCTGCATTGTTTATCCTTCTTACATTCCCGCTTTTTTGCTCAACCCAACCACAGCGATAACTCTATGGATACTTTACGTATTGGCTTAATTTCCGTTTCCGATCGTGCTGCTAATGGCATTTATCAGGATCAAGGCATTCCTGCGCTGGAAAGCTGGCTCGCCACAGCGCTTGCCACGCCGTTTACTATCGAAACGCGCTTGGTGCCCGATGAGCAGCCGATGATTGAACAAGCGATCTGCGAATTGGTGGATGAGTTGTTCTGCAATCTGGTGCTCACCACCGGCGGAACCGGCCCCGCGCGCCGCGACGTCACGCCGGATGCCACGCTGGCGATTGCCGATCGTGAAATGCCCGGCTTCGGCGAGCAGATGCGGCAAATCAGCCTGCAATTCGTGCCAACGGCGATCCTGTCGCGTCAGGTGGGGGTGATCCGCAAACAGTCGCTGATCCTCAATTTGCCGGGCCAGCCAAAATCGATCAAAGAGACGTTAGAAGGGTTAAAGGCGGAAGATGGATCGGTAAAAGTGCCGGGGATTTTTGCCGCTGTACCTTATTGCTTACAGCTGCTGGAAGGACCTTACGTGGAGACGAACAGCGACGTGGTAGCAGCTTTTCGCCCCAAAAGCGCAAGGCGTGAAACAAACCTCTGAAAATTACCGCTTTCAGGCATAATATTCAGCGGTACTGGTGTGGCAAATTATTGACGGTATAGTAACTCCAGCTTTACAACCTTTCCGTTATTGCTTCTGGATACCGCTAGATTATGGAATCGCACACAACGCGCCGACTCAATAGACAGGATTATAAAACCCTGTCGCTGGCTGCCCTTGGCGGGGCGCTGGAGTTCTACGACTTCATCATATTTGTGTTTTTCGCCGCAGTGATTGGCGAACTGTTTTTCCCACCGGACATTCCTGAATGGCTGCGCCAGGTACAGACCTTTGCCATCTTCGCGGCAGGTTATCTGGCGCGGCCGCTTGGCGGCATCATCATGGCGCACTTTGGTGACAAAGTCGGGCGCAAAAAGATGTTCAGCCTGAGCATTCTGCTAATGGCTTTGCCCACGCTAGCGATGGGTGCGCTGCCAACTTATGCAACCCTCGGTATTGCCGCTCCATTATTGATGCTGTTGATGCGCGTGCTGCAGGGCGCGGCGATTGGCGGCGAAGTGCCGGGCGCGTGGGTGTTTGTGGCGGAACATGTGCCGGAGAAGCGGGTGGGCTTCGCCTGCGGCACGCTGACCGCCGGATTAACTGCGGGTATTCTGTTAGGTTCGCTGGTGGCGACGGTGCTGAATACCACCTTGTCTCCCGAGGCGATGCGCGATCACGGCTGGCGTATTCCGTTCTTCCTCGGCGGCCTGTTTGGTTTGCTGGCGATGTATTTACGCCGCTGGCTGCATGAAACCCCGGTGTTTCAGCAGATGCAGCAGCGCAAAACCCTGTCGGAAAAAATGCCGCTGCAAACCATTCTGGCGAATCACAAACGCAGCATCGTCATCTCGATGCTGGTGACGTGGCTGCTGTCGGCCTGCATCGTGGTGGTGATTTTGATGGCACCTACGCTGATGCAAAAACAACACGGCATCTCGGCCGCGTTGAGCCTGCAAGCCAATAGCTTTGCCACTGTTATGCTGCTAATCGGCTGCGTGATTGCCGGTTGGTTGGTGGATCGCTTTAGCGCGGCGCGCGTGCTGATCGGTGGCTCGCTGCTGTTAGCATTAGGTAGCTGGAACTTTTTCCATCAGCTGGATGGTTCACCGGAAAGGCTGTTTGTCTGGTACGGTCTGGCGGGGTTAAGCGTGGGCGTAGTGGGCGTGGTGCCGTATGTCATGGTGCGTGCATTTCCGGCGGCGGTACGCTTTACCGGCATTTCGTTCTCCTACAACGTCTCATACGCGATTTTTGGTGGCCTAACGCCGATTAGCGTGACGTTAATGATGACGCTGACGCCAATGGCTCCGGCGTGGTACGTGCTGGCGCTGGCGGGAATTGGTTTGTTGGTGGGCATTTGGTTGTGGCGCGATAGTCGGCAACATGATGCGCAGCTGGATATTTCACTGCACTCATCATAATGAAAAGGCGGAGCTAACTGGCTCCGCCTTTTCAATTACTCGCCAATCGGCAGCACGCTGCGACCAAACTTCTCGTTCAGCACCTCGCCCATCGCCAGATAAAACGCGCTGGCACCGCAAACAATGCCAATCCAACCCGCAATGCGCAGCAGCGCAGCGTGATCCATCAGATGGCCCATCGCTAACAGCGCAAACAGCAGCGTCAGACTGGCAAACACGAACTGCAACATTTTCGGACTCTGCAAGGTTCCGAAGAACAAAAACAGCGTGAAAATCCCCCACAACGTCAGATAAGCCCCTAAAAAGCGACCCTCTGCCGGTTCGGTTAAGCCCATTTTCGGTAACAGCAGAATCGCCACTAACGTCAGCCAGAAGCTGCCGTATGAGGTGAAAGCCGTTAAACCAAAGGTGTTGCCTCTCTTATATTCCAGCAGCCCGGCAAAGATTTGCGCAATGCCGCCATAGAAGATGCCCATCGCCAGAATGATCACATCCATCGGAAACAGGCCGGTGTTATGTAAGTTAAGCAGGATGGTGGTCATGCCAAAACCCATCAAACCCAACGGAGCGGGATTGGCCAAAGTGGTGTTACCCATAATTCCCCAGAAATAAAGGTTAAGTGAAAACCCGCATAAACCGTGGTGTTACGCGGGGCGCTGCATATTAATCAAGCTACTTTTTACCAACTTTGATCTGCATCGCCGAGAGAATAAAAATTTTTTTTAGTTTTAACCCTTGATGCGCTCTGAACCGGCCCCATTTACTTCTCAACGCGCGTTGTGAGGCAGCAAAAAAAGCCTGCTTCGGCAGTTGAAAACGGTCAGTTTGACCGCATATCTGCTTCACAACCGAAATTAACAAAGAATTTAAGTGGGAGACGTTTAGATGGGCAAGATTATTGGTATTGACTTGGGTACAACCAACTCATGTGTGGCGGTTATGGATGGCGGTAAAGCGCGCGTGCTGGAAAACGCCGAAGGCGATCGCACCACACCGTCAATTATTGCGTATACACAGGATGGCGAAACTCTGGTCGGTCAACCGGCTAAACGTCAGGCGGTGACCAACCCGCAGAACACCCTGTTCGCAATCAAGCGTTTGATCGGTCGTCGTTTCCAGGACGAAGAAGTGCAGCGTGATATCAAAATCATGCCGTACAAAATCACCGGTTCTGATAACGGCGATGCATGGTTAGACATCAAAGGCCAGAAAATGGCACCGCCACAGATCTCTGCTGAAGTGCTGAAAAAGATGAAGAAAACCGCGGAAGATTTCCTCGGTGAAGCGGTGACTGAAGCGGTTATCACCGTGCCAGCCTACTTCAACGATGCACAGCGTCAGGCGACTAAAGACGCCGGCCGCATCGCGGGTCTGGACGTAAAACGCATCATCAACGAACCTACTGCGGCAGCGCTGGCGTACGGTTTGGATAAAGGCCAGGGCAACCGCACCATCGCGGTATACGACCTCGGCGGCGGTACCTTTGATATCTCTATTATCGAAATCGACGAAGTTGATGGCGAGAAAACCTTCGAAGTGCTGGCAACCAACGGTGATACGCACCTGGGTGGTGAAGACTTCGATAGCCGCTTGATCAACTACCTTGTTGCTGAATTCAAGAAAGATCAGGGCATCGATCTGCACAACGATCCGCTGGCAATGCAGCGTCTGAAAGAAGCCGCTGAGAAAGCGAAGATTGAGCTCTCTTCTGCACAGCAGACCGACGTCAACCTGCCGTACATCACGGCTGATGCGACCGGTCCTAAGCACCTGAACATCAAAGTGACCCGTGCGAAGCTGGAATCACTGGTTGAAGATTTGGTTACGCGTTCAATTGAGCCGCTGAAAGTGGCGCTGCAAGATGCAGGTCTGTCAGTTTCAGACATCAACGACGTAATCCTGGTGGGTGGTCAAACCCGTATGCCAATGGTTCAGTCAAAAGTGACCGAATTCTTTGGTAAAGAGCCACGTAAAGACGTGAACCCAGATGAAGCAGTAGCCGTTGGTGCTGCGGTTCAGGGCGGCGTGTTGGCGGGTGAAGTGAAAGATGTTCTGCTGCTGGACGTTACTCCGCTGTCGCTGGGTATCGAAACCATGGGTGGCGTGATGACCGCGCTGATCAGCAAGAACACCACTATTCCAACCAAGCACAGCCAGGTGTTCTCGACTGCTGAAGATAACCAATCTGCCGTGACCATTCACGTGCTGCAGGGTGAGCGTAAGCGTTCAGGTGATAACAAGTCGCTGGGCCAGTTCAACCTCGACGGTATCCAGGCTGCACCGCGCGGTTTACCGCAGATCGAAGTGACCTTCGATATCGATGCCGACGGCATCCTGCACGTGTCTGCGAAAGACAAGAACAGCGGTAAAGAGCAGAAAATCACCATCAAAGCGTCTTCAGGTTTGAATGAAGAAGAGATCGAAAAAATGGTGCGTGATGCTGAAGCGAATGCGGAATCTGACCGTAAGTTCGAAGAGCTGGTGCAGACGCGTAACCAGGGCGACCAGATTGCGCACAGCACCCGTAAGCAGCTGGATGAAGCCGGTGACAAACTGTCAGCTGAAGACAAAGCGCCAATCGAAGCTGCGCTGACCGAGCTGAATAGTGCGCTGAAAGGCGAAGATAAAGCGGAAATCGAAGCCAAAATGCAGGCCTTGATGGAAGTTTCAAGCAAGCTGATGGAACTGGCTCAGCAGCAAGGCCAGGCCGGCGGCGCTGATGCTGGTGATGCTTCTGCGAAGCAAGACGACGACGTTGTCGATGCTGAATTCGAAGAAGTTAAAGACAAAAAATAATAGCCCTTACCGGGCACTGCAGCTGGCCTGACAGCTGTTGAAACCAGCACGGGCGTAGGAGATTTCTCCACGCCCGTGCGATCATGTTAAGGGCAGAATAAATATGGCTAAGAGTGATTTATACGAGATCTTAGGCGTCTCTAAATCCGCAGATGAGCGTGAAATCAAAAAGGCTTATAAGCGCCTGGCGATGAAATACCATCCGGACCGCAACCCGGATAACAAAGAAGCCGAAGCTAAATTCAAAGAGATCAAAGAGGCCTACGAAATCCTGACCGACGCACAAAAGCGTGCGGCCTACGACCAATACGGTCATGCAGCCTTTGAACAAGGTGGCATGGGCGGCGGTGGCGGCTTTGGCGGCGGCGGTGCTGATTTCAGCGATATCTTTGGCGACGTATTTGGCGATATTTTTGGTGGTGGCCGCCGTCAGCGCGCTGCTCGTGGCGCCGATTTACGCTACAACATGGAGCTGTCGCTGGAAGAAGCGGTACGCGGCGTGACCAAAGAGATCCGTATTCCTACGCTGGAAGAGTGCGATGTCTGCCACGGCAGCGGCGCGAAAGCGGGCACCAAACCCCAAACCTGTTCTACCTGCCACGGCGCGGGCCAGGTGCAGATGCGCCAGGGCTTCTTCACCGTGCAGCAGGCGTGTCCAACCTGCCACGGTCGCGGCTCTGTTATCAAAGATCCGTGCAATGCGTGTCATGGTCATGGCCGCGTAGAGCGCAGCAAAACTCTGTCGGTGAAAATCCCGGCGGGCGTGGACACCGGCGATCGTATTCGTCTGAGCGGCGAGGGTGAAGCCGGTGAACACGGTGCGCCAGCGGGCGATCTGTACGTTCAGGTTTCGGTGAAAAAGCACCCGATCTTCGAACGCGAAGATAACAATCTGTACTGCGAAGTGCCGATTAACTTCGTGATGGCAGCCCTGGGCGGCGAGATCGAAGTGCCAACGCTGGACGGTCGCGTGAACCTCAAAGTGCCGCATGAAACACAAACCGGCAAGCTGTTCCGCATGCGTGGCAAAGGGGTGAAATCGGTACGCGGCGGCGCGGTTGGCGATCTGCTGTGCCGTGTAGTGGTCGAAACTCCCGTTAGCCTTAGCGACAAGCAAAAAGCGCTGCTGCGCGAGTTGGAAGAGAGCTTTGGTGGCCCAAGCGGTGAGAAAAACAGCCCGCGCTCCAAAAGCTTCTTTGATGGCGTAAAGAAATTTTTTGATGATTTGACGCGTTAATCACGTCGATGATTCCAGACTGAGCGGAGAGGAAACTCTCCGCTTTTTTTATGCCCGCATTATGTGTGTGACGGGTTTAATCGACGTATCTGCCGTTGCAATTAATGCTAACTCCTTGAAATTATTATTGCTTGGGATGAACGCGCATGAAGCGGGTTAGAAGCGGCTTTTAACGCGGGGGTTCTGCCGTTACACTTCTCGGCCAAATGTCTCTACTCAGGAGGAGTTGTGAACACACCCCGTAACTTACGAAGCTTGCTGAAAAGCTTTATCGCCAGCGATGCCAGCAACGGCATGGTGCTGATTCTGGCTGCGGCTGCGGCAATGATTTTAGCCAACAGCGCGGAAACTGCGCAGGGCTATCAATCCTTCCTCGCCGAACCGGTACAGATCCGCTTTGGTGCGCTGGATATCAGCAAAAATCTGCTGTTGTGGATCAACGATGCCATGATGGCGCTGTTCTTCCTCCTCATCGGCCTGGAAGTAAAGCGTGAGCTAATTACTGGCGAACTTGCCAGCCGCGATCGCGCTATCTTCCCGGTGATTGCGGCCCTGGGCGGCATGGCGGCACCGGCGCTGATTTTCCTGTTGTTCAACCACGGCGATCCTATCGCGCGCAACGGCTGGGCGATTCCCACGGCGACCGACATCGCCTTTGCGCTCGGCGTATTGGCGCTGTTGGGCAGTCGCGTGCCGACCGCGTTGAAAGTGTTCCTGATGGCATTGGCGATCATTGATGATCTCGGCGCCATCGTTATTATTGCGCTGTTCTACACCAGCGATTTGTCGGTGCTGTCGCTGAGCGTGGCAGCGGGCGCGATCGTGCTCTTGGCGATTCTCAACCGCTGCGGCGTGCGTAACATCGCCATCTACATGCTGGTAGGCATCGTGTTGTGGACGGCAGTGTTAAAATCCGGCGTGCATGCCACGCTGGCGGGCGTGATTGTTGGTTTCTTTGTGCCGCTGGAAGAGAAAAATGGCCATTCGCCGGCCGAGCATCTGGCGCATGGTTTGATGCCGTGGGTGAACTGGCTGATTCTGCCGCTGTTCGCTTTCGCCAATGCGGGCATCTCGCTAAGCGGCATTACTTTGATGGATGCGCTGTCGCCAGAACCGCTGGGCATCATTCTGGGCCTGCTGATTGGTAAACCTTTGGGCATTACGCTGTTCTGCTGGCTGGCGGTGAAACTACGGCTGGCGGTGCTGCCGAGCGGTACCACCATTCGTGATATTTTGGCGATTGGCGTGCTGTGCGGCATCGGTTTTACCATGTCGATCTTTATCAGTTCGCTGGCCTTTGATGCCGCTCACGAACAGCTGGTGACCTTCTCCAAACTGGGCATACTCAGCGGTTCGCTACTTTCAGCGGTTATTGGTTACACGTTGCTCCGTATCAAGCTGCGTTAGGCAAAAGAAAAGGCAACCTTGAGGTTGCCTTCTGACGAGTATGAAACTTATTGATGTATAAATTGCGCCTGCCGTTTTTCCAGGAAGGCGCGCATGCCTTCCCGCCGATCGTCATTGGCAAACAAGCTGTGAAATAACCGGCGTTCAAACAGCAAACCTGCTTGCAGACCGATCTCGTCAGCCATATTTATCGCTTCACGGATGGCGACAGTTGCCGGTTTGCTCCAGCCTGCAATCTGGTGCGCCACTTCTGATGCCGTGGCGTGTAGCTGTTCATCAGCCACCACGCGCGAAAGCAATCCCGCTTGTTCAGCTTCCTGCGCCGTTAACTCCCGGCCCGTGAGCATGATATCCATCGCTTTAGTTTTGCCAGCCAGATGCGTTAAACGCTGCGTTGCACCGATACCGGGCATGACACCCAACTTGACTTCGGGCTGGGCGAAGCGCGCGCTTTCAGCGGCTATGGCGACGTCGCACATCATCATCAACTCACATCCACCACCGAACGCATAGCCGCTGACGGCAACAACTTTAGGCGTGCGAAGCTGGCAAAACTGCTGCCATTCGGCGAAATAATCCTGCCGCGTCATCTCGTGCTGCGTGTGCGCAGCCATTTCGCGGATATCTGCGCCTGCGGAGAAAAACTGCGGTTGCCCAAAGATTAAAAAACAGCCGATGTCAGGATCGCTATCCAGCGGTTGTAAAAGCGACATCAATTCAGTTAACAGGGCGCGATTCAGCGCGTTGCGTGCCTGCGGGCGATTGAGCCAAAGCTTCACCACGCGTCCATCCCGTTCCATATGAATGTGCATAAGACCTCCTAGGAATCAAAAATCGCGCCATACGCCGGAAGGCCGCGAGCTTCACATCCCTCGACGATATAGGCGGTGAGCTTGCGGTTTGAGATGCAAATAACGGCTTCAATCTGATGCTGTTTCGCCATCTCCAGCGTTAA
Source organism: uncultured Pantoea sp. (assembly GCA_966185695.1). Classification (GTDB taxonomy): domain Bacteria; phylum Pseudomonadota; class Gammaproteobacteria; order Enterobacterales; family Enterobacteriaceae; genus Pantoea. Next base: position 105,133 of record CBIFUL010000013.1, read on the forward strand.
TCGCAATAAGTCTGGTTTACCTTGGGTGTCGGTATCCCATATCAAAGCATCCGGCTGAGCGGCGAGGATTTCACTCACCAAGGCGTCACCGTAAGTCAAATTGGGCGTGCGCGTTGACCAGATGAGTTTGGTTGGAACCTGCTGCGCCAACAAATGAGGAATCACCGGCCCAATGCCACTGCCGGTCGCGACATACAATACCGAATGAAACAGCGTCTCAATGCGGGCTACGCCAGATGTGGTAATGCCTTTAATCCACAGTGATTTCGGTAAGCTATCGATGATTTCGCCTGTCCAGTCGCCCGCACGCGATACCACCAGGCGGGACTCTCGGGCGCCCGGGGCAGGGATATTGGCGAACGCATGCCAGTCTTTTAAAGGCGAGAAACTCAGCGCAGTAGAGGATCCGGCAAAGGGCACTTTTGGTAGCGTGAGGGTAATTGCTGCCGCGTGCGATGACAGTCTCTGCGTCTTCACCGGTATTTTGCGCAGATGCAGCCAGGGCAGCATCACGCTGATGGTCACCGCCAGCAGCGCCCAGAAAGCGGGAAGTTGCCACACTGAAGCATTATCGCCTTGCTGCGCCGCGTTATAACTTAGCGTTAACAGCCAAAACAGCGTCAGCGCGCTCCAGCCACCTAAACGATGTATCTGCTCAAAGAGATCGTGCTTTTTCATGCGTATTGCCGGATGCGCAGCGATCAACATCGCCATCAAAAGCGGAGGCAGTAGCAGGATGGCGATACGCGTCAGCATCGGAAGCGCAGGAAAACTGTGGCTGCTGAGCAGGCTAATGCTGAATACCGTCATCCATACCGTCGCAGCCATGGCTGCACTGCTGTGAAGACCACCGAAGTGGTACACCTTGGCCAGATGACGACGCACCGAGAGTGGCCATGTGACCGGGGCGCGGGTTACCAGCCAGAACAACAGGTTCACCACATGCTGCTGGCGAATCAAAGCTGCAAGCGTCAGGTTCACCACCACCGTATTCGATAGCGTTACCAGGCGATCGGCACTTTCCCACCAGTGGCCGGGCAGCATTCCCCAGCCTAGCCACAGCACGTTAGCGAGTACCACTAACGCAAAGAGCCGCTTGTAGTGCTCAAAAATCGGTAAGGCACCCAGACGTTCTCGCAAGGGAAGCGCCGGTGGCAGCGAAGCTTTATGCCGCGTTTCAGGTGGAAGCAACGCCCGCTTATCAATTTTGCCCCGATCGGTTACCGGGAAATGTTTTAGCGGGATGATGGTTTCAGGAATGCTGTAATAAGGCAGATGCTGTGCCAGCCAAACGTTAGCAGCCTCAACGTCCACGGTTTCAGGCGTTACCCAGGCGATTAAGGTGCGCTCATCTTTTTTCATGGTGACCGCTCGCTGGCAGCCGGGGAGCTTCTCAAGCAGCGTGGAAACCGCATCAAGTTCTACTCGAAAGCCCCGCACTTTGACCTGATCGTCAGAGCGACCAAGGTGCTCTAACTCACCTTCGGCCGTCCAGCGCGCGAGATCGCGGGTACGAAACATCATGCTGCCGTCTGTCGCAAAAGGGTCGGGACGATAGCGGCTGGCATTCAGTTCAGGGTTATTAATATAGCCTGCGGTGACGCAAACACCGCCCGCCCACATTTCGCCAATTTCTCCTGTCGCGCAGGGTTCAAGTTGCGCATCAAGGATATACACCCGGTTATTGGGCGTTGGCGTTCCAATCGTTAACGCTGCTGAAGCGCCGGGTTGATAGTGCTGCATGGTGTTTACGATGGTGGTTTCTGTCGGCCCACAGCAGTTCCAAAACTGGCAAAAGGCCGCCCACTCATCTGCCAACGCAATGGAGCAGGGTTCTCCGGCCAAGGCCACGGTTGAGATCTGCTGACAGGAACGGCTATCCAGACCCGCCAGGATAGAAGGCGTTGCAATCAGGATATCGACGCATTCGGCAACGCGTTGAATGGACTTTTCACGCATGACCAGCGTGGCGCCGTTGGTTAAAGCTCCCAGAATTTCCCAAACTGCCATATCAAAGGCGATGTTCAGCAGCTGAGATACGCGTTTTCCAGGGGACATTCCCAAAGATCCCGGTGCAGTGAGCAGAATGTTACAGATGTTTTGATGGGTGACTTGCACACCATTGGGTTTACCTGTGGTTCCCGACGTAAAAATCACTACGGCATTGTGTTGAGGCGTAACCTTGGGTAACTGAACTGATTGGGGCAGGGTGTAATCCTGCGCGTCAATGCAAATGATGTGGTGATGTTGGCTGGCGGGGATTGCCTCCGCACAGGCGTTCAAGGTTAAGATCACCTTGCAAGAGGCCGCTTCCAATACTGCTGCCAGTTGATTTTGCGGGGCGATCGCTGCGTCCTGAGGCACATACGCCGCCCCGACTTTCAGCGTGGCTAAAATACCTACGACCATAGAAATAGAGCGTTGTAAAAACAGCGCAACATTATCACCAGGCTGCACATTATGTTGCAGTAACTGTTGTGCGAGCTGATTAGATTGGCGATCGAGCTCCTGATAACTCATCGATTTTCCCGCATGCGTTACGGCAATCGCCTCCGGTTGCTTAGCCACCCACGCAGCGAACGCTTCATGCAGCAAGGTATGCGTAGGCCGGGCGGTATCGCCGATGCCCCACGACCAAAAATGTTGCTGATCCGTGGCGCTGAGCGACTGCGTTAAGGGGTGATCTGCCTGAATGGGGTTGCGTTGAAGCATTGAATTTTTCCTCCATGAATACGGTTTTCATGCTTGCCTGAAAGGGGCGGCAAGCCGGGAGGAATAGTGGCAGAACGGTGAAAAAACGGGATGGACAAAGGTTCAACAAAGTATGGCGAAAAAGTTATGCCTGAATTGCAGGCATAAAAAAACCGGCTGAGCGCCGGTTCTTTCTACAAAGCGATTATCACACGGGCAATTAAGCCAGTTTAGTAATCTGTGCAGCCAGGTTTGCTTTATGGCGTGCTGCTTTGTTTTTGTGGATCAGACCTTTAGCAGCCTGACGGTCCACGATTGGTTGCATTTCGTTGAATGCGTTCTGCGCAGCAGCTTTGTCGCCGGTTGCGATAGCCGCGTATACTTTCTTGATGAAAGTACGCATCATAGAACGGTTGCTCGCGTTATGCTTGCGACGTTTCTCAGATGTTACGGCGCGTTTCTTAGCTGATTTGATATTAGCCAAGGTCCAACTCCCAAATGTGATCTATATGGACAAATCAAAGGCCGAGGACTATGCCTTTTGTGCCTTCTCATGTCAATGGATTTGTGCAAATAAACGTCGTTTTAGCAACGGCGCTTGATTACGTAATTGATGGCGCAGGATTCTACCAGCAACGCGGCGTTGAATACAGCATTTCGCAGCAAAAATCTGCAGAAGTTGCCTAAGCGTTTGGTCATACGCAGATTAAGCCGCGCCAGACGCAGGAAAGGCACGCAGACGGGTTAACCTAAAGGCCATTCAAGGGTATAATCCGCCGATTTCCACCGGTTTGAGTCAGCCATGAAGTTTATCCGCGGTATTTACAATCTGAAAGAGCAGCATCGCGGCTGCGTCCTGACCATTGGTAATTT